>NZ_CAKAPD010000001.1 GCF_916715725.1 uncultured Rothia sp.
TCCCGGAGCAAACGATTATGTCTTAATCCCTGATTTATAGGCATGAAAAGCCTCCCGTTTCTTGGACTTTAGTTTTGTTGTCCAAGAAACGGGAGGCAGTTCAACCGGGGTGAGGGGCTTTAGCTATATCAAAGATATATTCAGCGAAGAATTACTGGTTGTGAACCTCAGCCAGCATGTTCTTCAGGTGACCCAGAATGGTCAGCGAGTCAGAACCGAAACCGTCGTGGTGGTGGGTCTTCGAAGTCCACACGTGGGTGTTGCCGACCCAGCGGGCGGTCTCCATGGAGTGCTCGAAGTCCACGTACACGTCCGGGTTGTAGGCGGCGGCCACAACGGGAACCTCGTTCTTGTGCAGCTGTGCGTGGTCGTACAGGCGACCCCAGTCCTTCTTCTCAGCCAGCAGGTGAGCAACCTCAGCCAGCGGACGCAGCGAGGGGTCCTCCTCGTAGTACCAGGGGAAGATGTGCTCGCCGGTGAAGAGCAGACGGTCCGCATCCGGTGCGAACTCGGGGCGGGAAGCCGCCACGCGAGCAGCAGACCAGTTGGTCGGTGCGGGGGAGGGGGACAGCTCGTAGCCGGGGATGCCGGGCAGAACGCCGTCGGAGGGGCCGTCAGCGTAAATGGTCTCGTGCATCAGGGCGTACAGCGGGTTTGCCTGGAAGGTCACCTCGGCACCCATAGCGGTCAGGAACTGATCGGACAGGTGGTCGTTACCCTCAGCGAATGCGTTCTCCAGGAAGTAGTGCAGACCGCGCTCGCGCCAGCGGCCACCCAGGAAGTGGCCAGCCATCTGGAAGCGGTGATCGGTCAGACGCTCACCGGTGGGCAGGTACTCCTTGTGGGTGCGCAGGTGCTCAGCGATGCGGGTAGCGAGCTCGGCGTCCTCGGGGAACCAGCTGTAGTACTCCTCAACACGTTCCTTCATGCGGTCGAAGGTGTGCTGGTAGACGTTGTCCACGGAGGTACGAATCGGAGCCAGGCCCGCGGTGATGCGGCAGTCACGCAACGACTGAGGCGCGAACGACAGGTAGGACAGAGTCAGGAAGCCACCGAAGGACTGACCAATGGTGGACCAACGCTTGTCGGCACGGTCAGCCAGCAGCACCTCGCGGATAGCCTCCGCGTCAGCGATGATGGAGTCCGCACGGAACAGCTCAGTGTACTCAGCCTGAACCTGCGCGTCACCCACAGCGGTGATGTTGCGGGCAGACAGCGGGGAAGACATGCCGGTACCGCGCTGATCCAGAAGAACCACGCGGTGAGTCTTCGCCAGCTCAGCAATCCAGCCGCCAATGGAGCCGGTCTTCGGCGAACCGAAACCGGGGCCGCCCTGCAGGTACACAATGTAAGGACGCTTATCAGCCGAAACGGTCAGAGTCTCGTTGGTGTTCACAACCTCGCGGGCGAACACGGTGATGGTCTGGTCCGCAAAACGGGAGGAGAGAGCGGCATCCTTGCCCTTGGAGAAAATCAGACCGTGGGTCAGGGGAACCTGGAACCAGTGGTCGGTAATCTCGTAGCCGTCGTGCTTGACGACCGAACCCTTGCGGTACTCAACCTTGGGAAGCGAAGAAACGGTCAACGGTGAACCTTCTTTCATTCAAATAGATAGATACTCTGTATTCTAGCCCACTATGGGCAACATCGTGGCAGAGCCCGAGCGGAGTCTTAGGCGGAGTCTCAATCGGAGTCTTAGAACTCGCCCACGCTCAGAATCTTCAGCACCGGGTAACCCGCCTCATCGGATGCCGCCAGATCAACCTCGGCACGAATACCGAAGTCAAAGTTATCTTCAGGGTCGGCGAAGCTCTGCTGAACCTTCCACACGCCCGGATGCGCGGCGGTGTCCTCGTCCATGCTGACCAGGCGAGGCGAGCGCGCATCGGCGTCCGTGTAGATGTCGTCGTAGGTGTCGAAGTAGTCGTCCATGGCGTCCGCCCAGCGGTCGGCGTCCCAGCCGCACCACTCGTCCAGGGCGCCCAGGGCGCGGTCGCGTTCGTCGGCGAAGAGCTCCACGCGGCGGAAGAGGGCGTTGCGCACCATCACGCGGAAGGCACGCAGGTTCTGCGTCACGGCGGGAGGCTCTTCCTCCTCGATGGAGGCGTGCTCGGCCGCAATGGTCGCGGTGTCTTCGCCGGCAGCCAGCTTCTCCCATTCGTCCACCAGGGAGGAGTCGGTCTGGCGTACCAGCTCGCCGAGCCACTCGATGATGTCGTCGAGCTCGTCGGTCACGGCAGAATCGGGGATGGTGTGGCGCAGCGCCTTGTATGCGTCAGAGAGGTAACGCAGGAGCACGCCCTCGGCACGTTCGAGCGAGTAGTACTGCACGAAGTCGTTGAAGCCCATCGCGCGTTCGTACATGTCACGCACGATTGACTTGGGGCGCGGCTCAAAACGTGCCACCCACGGCGCGGACTGCTTGTAGGTCGTGTACGCCTGATCGATGAGCTCCGCCAGGGGCTGCGGGTAGGTGACCTTGTCCAGCTCGTTCATGCGTTCGGTGTAGTCCACACCGTCCGCCTTCAGCTGTGCCGACAGTTCGTTCTTCGCCTTGCGTTCCTGTGCGTACAGCACCTGGTTCGGCGAATCCAGGGTCGCCTCAATGAGGGAGAGCGCGTCCAGCGCGTAGCTGGGGGACTCGGGGTCGAGCAGTTCCAGCGCGGCGACCGCAAAAGCGGACAGCGGCTGGTTCAGGGCAAAGTTATCCTGCAAATCCTCGGTCAGGCGCAGGTAGGAGCCGTGCTCGTCCGGGGTGTTGGTTCGCTCAATCACGCCGCCGGTCAGTAGCTCCTTGTAGATGCCGATTGCCTTGCGCAGCAGCTCGCGGCGGCGTGCCGGGCTCTCGTGGTTCTCCTGAATGATGCGGTACGCGGCAATGACCGGGTTCTCCGGGCGGTGCATCAGGTTCAGCAACATCGAATGGGTGATGTCGAAGGAGGAGGTCAGCGGCTCCGGGGCTGCCTCTACCAGCTGGTCGAAGGTCTTCTCGGACCAGCCAACGAAGCCTTCCGGGGCCTTCTTGCGCTTGGAGGACAGCGACTGGTTAATGCGCTTGGTGTCGTCACCGAACTTCGCCTGAGCTTTAGCCAGCAGGCGAGCATTCTCAATATCGTGCTCGGGTGCCTGAACCACCACGGTGCCGGCGGTATCAAAACCGGCACGGCCCGCGCGTCCAGCGATCTGGTGGAACTCGCGGGCACGCAGACGGCGGCTACGGGCACCATCGAACTTCGACAGCGCCGTAATCAGCACGGTACGGATGGGCACGTTAATACCCACGCCCAGGGTGTCGGTACCGCAAATCACCTTGAGCAGACCCTCCTGGGCCAGCTGCTCCACGAGGCGGCGGTACTTGGGCAGCATACCCGCGTGGTGAATACCGATGCCGGCGCGCACCAGCTTATTCAGCGCCTTACCGAAGCCCGGACCGAAACGGAACTTAGCAATCAGCTCGGCAATGCGTTCCTTCTCTTCCTTCGAGGCAATCGCCACCGAGAGCAGGGCGTTTGCCTGCTCCAGCGCCGCCTTCTGCGAGAAGTGCACAATGTAGACCGGGGTCTGCTTGGTCTGCACGAGCTCCTGCACCGTCTCCTGAACCGGGGTGGTGGAGTAGTAGAAGTGCAGCGGAATGGGGCGCTCAGAATGAGCCACCAGGTCACTCTCGCGACCGGTCAGCGCCGTCATCTCCTCCTGGAAGCGAGTCGTATCGCCCAGGGTCGCGCTCATCAGCAGGAACTGCGCCTGCGGAAGCTCCAGCAAGGGAAGCTGCCATGCCCAGCCGCGCTGCGGATCGGAGTAGAAGTGGAACTCGTCCATGATGACCTGGCAGAGGTCCGCATCCTTACCCTCGCGCAGGGCAATGTTGGCGAGAATTTCCGCGGTGCAGCAGATAATCGGCGCCTCCGTGTTGATGGCGGAGTCGCCCGTAATCATGCCCACGTTCTCGGCACCAAAAATATTGATCAGGTCAAAGAACTTCTCAGACACCAGCGCCTTAATGGGGGCGGTGTAGTAGGAACGCTGACCGGTCGCCAGGCCCGTAAAATGCGCGGCAACAGCCACGGTGGACTTACCCGAACCGGTCGGGGTAGCCAGCACCACGTTATGTCCGGCGGCAATGCTCAGAACAGCTTCGTCCTGAGCGGGGTACAGGGTCATGCCGCGGGTCGAAATCCACTCGGTGAACGCCTCATAGATTTCTTCGGCGGTGAGGGGGTTGCCCTTAAAATCGCGTCGATTGTAGTCGCCGGGGTTCTCACCCAGCGAGGGAGAAAGAAAATTCAAAATACTCATGAGAATTCCAGTCTATCGGGAATAGCGCGGGCGCGGGGGCGTTATCGTTACGAGGGAACAAACGGGTACTCGCGGAGTGTTTGCGGGGGTGTTCGCTGCATCTTTGCAGGGTGGTTCGCGGTTCCTTCACGGGGCGTTTATAGGGCGTTCGGGAGGCGCGGTGCCGCGCTAACGCGGGAATTCCCCAAATTCGTGTAGTGTAGAACAAAGCACTAAAAGTGCAGTGGTGCAAAAACCTGGTGCTCAGAAGGTCGAAAACGTAGGCCTCCATGCCGCATAGATTACCGCGTAGATGCAGAATCCGCCGATTGATGTCGGTGCATATTGAGCGGCTGATGCACGCCCCAAAATACGTTGCATAAATAACGACACGCCTACCTATGATGTAAATAGTGTTGCGTGCCACATTGATAAAGGAATAGGGTAAGAGAAAGGAGAGACGTTGAATGACTGAATACAACGCTGACAAGGCACAAGAAAACGCCGCGCGTGAAGAAGCTACGCATGAAGAATCCATGCATAACAAAACCACGCAGGAAAAAGCCGCTCAGAAGAAAACTGTGCAGAAAAAAGCTACACAGGAAGTAACCGGCAGCGAACAGCGCAAGGCGGAAGAGGAAGCCCTCAAAAAGCGCCTCGCCCTGCGAGTCACCGCGCCCGGATACAAATACCCCTGGCACCGCTGGGCAATCCCCGTCCTGGGTGAAACCACCGCGGGTACCGGTGCGATTCTTATCCCCGTCATGGTGGGTCAATTCATCAACCAGCACATCGCCGGCAAAGCCCCCGACGCCTGGCCCATGTTCTGGGTGGTCGTCGCAGCCATCACCTTCATCGTGATCAACGAGTTCTTCGGCTGGGGCACCTCCATGACCCTCAGCGCGGAACTTGGCCGCGACTGGCGCATCTACATCAACCGGCTCATGGGGCGCACCCGCGCTGGCGTAGACTCCGGCGAAGCGGTCACCGTCATGAACAAAGACGTACGCCGCATTACGGACGTCTACTTCTCACTGCCGCTATTCGTCAACGCCATGATCATCGCGACCCTCGGTGCCGTGCAGCTCTGGCTCATTAACCCCGTCACCGCGGTCGTCACCCTCATCGGCACGCTCATCGTGGTCGGCGTGATCGCCTGGTACTCGACCTTCCTCGAATCGAAGATTGGCGAATACCGCGAAAAGGACGGTGAAGCCTCCTCACGCGCCTCCGATATCGCCACCGGCCTGCGCACCATCGCCGGCCTCGGCGCCGAAGAACAGATGCGTGAACGCTACCACCGCGGTACCGACGAAGTTTTCGACAGCTACATGCGCTACGAAAAGACGCACCGCTGGATGTTCCTCATCCGCGCGCTGCTCGGCGGCGCCGTGACCCTGCTCGGCATCGGCTTCGCCCTCACCGGCCACGTCGAAAACGGCCGCTGGGTCTCCGACACCCCCGCCGCATCCCTGGTGACCGTCGCCTCCATTATCGCGATGATGGGCGGCCCCATCTGGATTACCCAGAACTTCCTCACCGCATGGCGATACGCCAAGATTGCGCTCGCCAAGGTCGCCCGCCTCGAAGGTCACGCGGGCGTACGCCAGGGCGTGCTGAAGAGCCCGCGCACCGACGAAGAAATGGCGCAGCTGGCACGCGCCGAACAGGCAGTCGAGGCGAGCACCCTCGAGGTGCCCGTACCCGTCGCCCCCGCCGGTGCTAGCAACCCGCGCATCGTGTACGTCAACCCGCGCGACTACAACCTCACCGCGCAAGACTATGCCGAGGCGCTCGCCCGCACCCTACGCCGCGGGGGAGAGGACCTCAAGGATGCAACCGGCCGCCGCGTGCTGCTGAGCGAACCCAACCCCATGATTTTCGCCGGAACCCTGCAGGAGCACCTGCGCCTGGGCACCGTGCCGAACCCCGACGAGGAGCTGGCACAGGCAAAGGATGAGGAGCTGCTGAAGATTACCGACTCCCGCGAAATCGCCTACCGACTGGGCGGACGCAACCCCGAAGACTACTTCGCCGCCCGCATCACCAGTGAAGGTGCGAACCTCTCCGGCGGTCAGCGTCAGCGTCTGGCACTCGCCCGCGCACTCGCACAGGACGCGCAGGTGCTCATCCTGACCGAGCCGCTGAACTCCGTGGACGAACCCAGCCAGCGCTACATCTATGATGCGATGGAAACCCAGATCGGTAGCGACCGACTGCCCGTCGGCTACCCCGGCCTGCTGCAGGATTTGGAGCAGGTCTACGTTGTCTCCACGACCGCGGAGGCGACCCGCCGCATGGAACGCGACGGCTACCCCGTCGCTCAGGCAGAAACCCCCGCAACCACTCAGAATCAGGAGGTGAACTAGCATGGCAAAGCAGCTCCCCATCGAAAGCCCCGCCTACGTGGCACGCCGCATGTGGAACTACCTCGCGGCGCATAAGGGGCGAGCCCTCTACACCTTCGTCATCTACATGGTCAGCACCCTCATGGGTGCGGTGGTGCCCCTGCAGATTGGTGCCACCGTGGACGACGTGGTGGCGGGCAAGTTCTCCAGCTACCCGTGGCAGCCGATTCTGATTATCCTGGCGGCGTTCATCGTGCAGGCGATAACCCTCATGGTCTCCTCGTACAGTGCAGCCCGACTGGGTGCGCTCGTCACCCGTGACGCCAACCAGGACACCCTCGACGGCACCCTCGACCTGGACGCCCGCACCGTGGAAGAAGCCGGCAGCGGCGACCTGCTCACCCGCGTGACCGACGACCTGTCCTCGGCAGCAAACGCTGTCAGCACAGACCTTCTCGGTGCAATCTACGTGGTCCTGTACTTCCTGGTTTCCACGATCTCCCTGGCGTTTGTGAGCCCGGCAATGGGCCTGATCATGCTACCCATGATTGCCGGTCTTGCCCTCATCATGTCGAAGATGCTGCCGCTCATGGCGGCACGCAACCAGACCGCCCAGGAGCGCGTGAGCGACCTCAACAGCGTGCTGACCGAGAACATTCGCGGCACCTCCACGATTCGTGAGCTGGGCGTTCACACCGCCCGCGAAGAAGCCTTCGCCGGTGAGAACAAGCGCCAGTTCGCCGCGCAGCTGGGCATGGTGCGTATCCGCCAGCTGTACTTCACCGTGGACGCTATTAACGCTTGGATCCCCACGATTCTGTGTATGCTCTGGGGCGCCGCCTGCGTGGCTCTCGGCTGGGCAAGCTGGGGCGCCGTAGCGACCGCCTCGGTCATGGTTTTCAGCCTGCGAATCCTCGCCGACATGCTGAACCATCACGTCAGCAGCCTGCGTATCATGCTCGTGAACATGGGCCGCGTGTTCGGTGTGGTCTCCCTGGCAAAGAAGCAGCGTGAGGTGCGTGCACAGCACCGTGCCGAAGCGTTCGCCGCCGTGTCTGATGAAGCCGTGAAGAACCCGGAGTACGCCATTGACTGCACCGACGTCTCCTACGGCTACTCGCCGGACGCCCTGGTGCTTGAAGGCATCAACCTGAAGATTCGCCGCGGTGAGGCGCTCGCCCTGGTGGGCCGTTCCGGTTCGGGTAAAACAACTATGGCGCGTCTGATTGGTGGTTCGCTGACCGCCCTGGAAGGCACCATCACCGTGATGGGTCGCCCGGTCGGTCACGGCGACTTCCCGACCGATGCCGCCGCCGATGGCCGCCCGCGCCTGCTGGTCTGCACCCAGGAAGCGCACGTCTTCTTCGGCACTCTCGCCGATAACTTTACGGTGGTCGTGCCGGATGCAACCGTCGAGCAGATGGGCGAGGCGCTGGACGCTATCGGTGCCCGCTGGTGGCGCGACCTGCCGCAGGGCATGGATACTGTCGTCAGCGGCACGGATTCGCCGCTGACCCGCGACCAGATTCAGCAGCTGGCACTGGCACGTATTGTGCTTGCCGACCCGCACGCCGTGATTCTGGACGAATCCACCACCCAGCTGGAACTCGCGGACGCAACCGAGTCCCTGAGCGCCGTGCTGGCGAACCGTGCGGTGCTGATCATTTCGCACGATGCGCGTATCGCCTCCCTGGCTGACCGCGCGGTCCTGCTGCACGAGGGCAGGATCATTGCGGAGGGTTCACCGGCAGAGATTTTCGCACTGACCTAAACCTGGCTGATAAGCCCGGCTGATAGTGCCCGGCACTGCGTGAAGCGGTGCCGGGCACTACTCGTTTAACGGGTGGTTTCCGAACAAGGGTGCGCTGAAATCGGCGGCGGGAGCTCTCGCAAGAGTGCAAGACTCAAACGAAAATTTCGGAGAGATTCACTTGTCACCCGCAAAACTTTCAGCTACTGAGAATCGTTGTGATAACCTGGCAGAGCGATATGGGGTGCCTTGAGACGCCCGCGACCCGCTAACCCGCCCAACTGACCGCCCAACGAAGGGCTACGGCACAGCGAAGAGCTACAGCACAGCGGACGCACGAAACGGCGTAAGAACACTCAAGGCTGAGAGAATCACCCATTGAACCTGCTCTAGTTCGAACTAGCGAAGGGATTATCGATGATGGCAGAGCAGCCTACCGCGCCCGCGTGCGCACCCACCACCCCCACCAACCCTGTACCCGGCGCGAGCGCCTCCGGAACCTCCCGGGCACCCCAGACAGCTCAGGTACCTCAGGCAGCTCGGGTGCCGAGGGTTCTCTCCATTGCGGGAACTGACCCCTCCGGCGGTGCAGGTATTCAGGCGGACCTCAAGTCCATTGCCGCATCCGGCGGTTACGGCATGTGCGTGACCACCTCATTGGTCGCCCAAAACACGTGCGGGGTTCGTGAAGTATTCACCCCGCCCCTGGAATTTTTGACCGCGCAGCTTGCCGCCGTTTTTGATGATGTCACGGTTGACGCCGTGAAAATCGGCATGCTCGGCGACGCAGACACGATCCGTACCGTCCGCACCTGGCTGAGCGAGCACCCCGTGCCCGTGGTTGTGCTCGACCCGGTCATGATTGCTTCTAGCGGTGACCGCCTGTTGCAGGCGGAAGCGGAGCAGGCGCTGCGCGACCTCGTGCCGCTCGTGAATGTGATCACCCCGAACATTCCGGAGCTCGCCGTGCTCTGCCAGAAGGAGCCCGCCCAGACTTTCGATGAGGCGCACGAGCAGGCGGCGAACCTTGCGGCGGCGACCGGAACTACCGTGATTGTGAAGGGCGGCCACCTGTGCGGTCAGGACGCCGGTAACACCGCGGTCTTCCCGGACGGCACCTGCGCGCACGTGCGCACCCCGCGCCTGGACAGCCGTAATACGCACGGCACCGGATGCTCCCTGTCCTCCTCGCTGGCAACCCGCCTGGGCGTGGAGCTGCTGCAGCACACCGAAGCTGCAGAACACACCGCAGAGCAGAGCGTTCTGACCAGCGAAGACACCCACCGCGCCCTGCAGTGGAGCACCCGCTGGCTCCACGAATCCATTGCCGCAGGTGCCGGTCTGCAGGTCGGCTCCGGTGAAGGCCACGGTCCGGTGGACCACGCCGCCCGTGCCCGCCGCCTGGAGGCTGCCGCCTCCGCGTACCCGTGGCATCACCTGCTCACCACCACCGACTCTGAGGGCAATACTCTGGACGGCACCAGCCCGGAGCGTCTGCTGCCGGTCAGCCCCGTGCCCGCCGGTGAAGCCGTCGTAAAGCCCGCCGGTCCCTGGACCGCCGCCCTCTGGGCGGCCAGTGGCGAAACCTGGCACCAGATTCTGGACCTGCCCTTCGTGCGTGCCCTCGGTGACGGCACCCTCGACGAGGACCTGTTCGCCTTCTACCTGGACCAGGACGCCCTCTACCTGCGTGATTATTCGCGTGCGCTCGCGACTCTCTCGGCGCGTGCTGATACCGCTGAGGCGCAGGTGCACTGGGCCGCCGGTGCGCATGAGGCGATTGCCGCCGAATCGCAGCTGCACGAGGGCTGGCTGGCGAACCGTGCGCGTCTGGGTGGACCCTCGCCGATTACGATGGGATACACGAATTTCCTGCGTGCCTCCGCCGCCGGTGATGATTACGTGGTCGGTGCCGCGGCAATCCTGCCCTGCTATTGGCTGTATGAAGAAGTCGGTGCCGTGCTCTCCTCGCAGAATCACGCGGACCACCCGTACGCGGAGTGGTTGAGCCTGTACGGTGGCGAGGAGTTCGCCGCGGATGTGGCGCGTAGCCTCGCGGAGGTGGAGCGTGCGTTTGAGGCGGCTTCACCGGCTCAGCGTGTGCATGCGGCGCGGGCGTACCTGTCAGCGTGCGTGTATGAGCGTGAGTTCTTTGATCAGGCGCACCGAGCATTGCGTTAGTTTGCCGGGCGCTGCGCTAGATGATAGGCGCCGATTTTTGGGCTGAATACCGCCCCGGCATGGCGTGAGATGGGTGATTGATGCTTCACTCAAGCTACCGCAGGTTCGGGAGCCTTGCCGGTTATGCTTAAGGCGTCGGTGAAAACCGTTAGCGGCAGGATTCCGGCCCTCACCCAACTGGCTGATGTACCTGCCGCGCCCGCACCTCTACGGCGTGTAACCGACCAGTTTGGCCCGTCGCAACCACCTCATCCAACCCCCGCGGCGGGCCAAACGCCTTCCTTCTCGCTTTCGCGAAGAATGTTCGGCATAGAAATATCCCGTGCAGATACTCTCATCTGCACGGGATATTTCTATATGTCTAACCATTGCGAATCAGCCACCGCGGCTAGTGCATCAGGGAAGGGGAGCTGGTCTAGCTTTGAGTTGCCGGGTTTAGTTCTGACCTGCAGAACCTAGTTCTGATTTATTGAGCTGAGCCCTGAGCCGCCGCTTCGTTATCCGCATCTTCATTTTTCTCGGCCCGGAACCCCACCCAGAACGCTCCAGCTGCCAAACACCCGACAAACCACAGAGAGATACTACCTACCAGCTGATCTAGGAGAGCCATCACAAGCACACCGGCGACAAATCCCCAGACCACCAGGGAGTAATCTAAAGCCTTCATCAGAGCACGTCTGCGGCGTCCCTCGTCCTCAGCTAGGACGGGGGAGGGGTCGGTATCCGCTGACGGGTGACGAACCTTAACACGCTTCCCAGCAGCACGCTCCCTCCGGGCGCTGCATGTATTAGCTGCAGCACGGGTATAGAGGGCACCGGCCTCGTACCATGCGCTTAGCATTTTGCGCCAATTTCCGCTGGTCATAAACAGGGAAAACGGGTTCTCACCAATACGCGTATCTGCAAGTGCATGAATGAGCAGGCCAATAGTGAACGCTAACGCCCCCACCTGAACCCCGTGCTCGCTCACCCGGTGAATCAGAGGAGTCACAAAACAGACGAGGAGGAAGGGCACTAGAGTAAAAATACGCCAGTGTTTCAGATGTGCCCTCTGCCCCAAAAGATCATGCAGAAGATGACCGCCCAGGTACCCCAGGCTAAAGAAAATCACTGAGAGCCAACGCAGGTGAATAGCGTGCTGCGAACTGTGACTCATATCAGCAATGAGAAGGATAAAATTACCGGTCTGCGTGGCAACCAAAGCTTTGTAATGAATATGAGAGAAAACATCTACCGCTCCACCCAGGGATGCTAAGAGAAGCGCCATAATCCGCCCGTAGCGGCGCGGAGTTGGAATCCTGGAAAGAAAAAGTGCAAAGCGGGCAGTCATCGTGGTCCTTGGTGGTGAAAAAAGATCCGGGTATGCAAAAACCTCGAGCACCTATGGTACTCGAGGTTTTTGCGATAGGCACGTAGGTGCCTCAGAAGATGCAAGGTCTACAGTCTACTTGCTCTCACCCTTGAGCGCACCCACGAGCGGACCAATCACGTCCATGGGCAGCGGGAAGACCACGGTCGAGTTCTGGTCGGCACCCAGCTCCAGCAGGGTCTGCAGGTAACGCAGCTGCAGGGAGGCGGGGGACTGGCTCAGAATGTCGGACGCTTCCTTCAGCTCGCTGGAGGCCTCCAGCTCACCGCGTGCCGAAATGATCTTTGCGCGGCGCTCACGCTCAGCCTCAGCCTCGCGAGCCATGGCGCGCTGCATAGCCTCGGGAATCTCAACGTCCTTAATTTCGACGAGCTCCACCTGAATACCCCACGGCTCGGTGCGCGAACCGATGATGGAACGCAGGTCCTCGTTCAGGTCCTCGCGGTGTGCAAGCAGGGTGTCCAGGTCAACGCGACCGAGCAGGGAACGCAGGGTGGTCTGCGCAATCTGGCTGGTGGCGATCGGGTAGTTTTCAACCTCAAGCACGGCGTTCTTGGCGTTGGTCACGCGGAAGAGGACCACTGCGTTCACGCGGGCGGGAACGTTGTCCTTGGTGATGACTTCCTGCGGGGGAATGGTCAGGGTGATAACACGCATATCAACGCGCTGCAGGGAATCAACGAGAGGGAAGACGACGTTCAGGCCGGGCTTCAGCTCCGAACGCAGGTGACCGAAGCGGAAGGAGATGCCACGCTCGTATTCGGGGATGACGCGGAACATACGAATCAGAATAAAAAGAACAATGACGGCAACTGGGATGAGGATAGTTGCCAAAGTGACGGGATCCATGGTTTTCCTTCACAAGTATTGGGGGAGGACGGTATGTGTGCCCACCTGCCCGCGCCTCGTACGGTGCAGGTAGTTAGGGGTGTGTAGTAGGGGGTGCCCGGTACCGGGCTGTGTGTGGGAGTTTAGGGAGGGGAATTTTCCGTTCCGGTGGCATGCGGTGGTCGGTGCCCCGGCGGTACCCCGCATGGAAAACTCAAAAGAGAAATCCACACGGGGTAGCCGCCGAAGCTAACAGACGGGACCAGCCAGCCGGTCAGCCGCCGGAACGGAAAAACCTATGCAGCGCTATTTCTTCGCCATTTCCTCCGCGGCCTCAACCTCAGCCAGGTTCTGCTCCTGCAAGACCTCGTTCGTGGTCTTGTGCAGTCGCTTAACCGAGGTGCCGGTACCGCTCCAGGCGGGGCGGTCCGGGTCGAGGACGGAGGTACGAACCGGCAGGGTTGCATCCGCAATCATCTGCTTGCGGGTCTGCTCGGTACGGCGCTTACGCTCATTCGACACGCCACCCCACTTCGCCGCGAAACGGTCCATCTTCACGTTCACCGATTCGTCAGCGGTGGATGCGTGAATATGCTTCGGATCGTTCTCGAAGTTCGCGGGGGAACGCATGAGCTTCACAGCCAGCGGGTAGGTCAGCGACAGGCAGACCACCGCGGTGGCACCCTCCACCAGAAGCTCCAGCGGGGAGTGCCAGACGATGGCGGCACCAATCAGGGTGACCACACCCAGCAGTGACACTGCCACAGCTAGCCCGCGGTGGAAACGACCCGACTCGGAGTAGGGCCATTCGTCCACTTCACGGGTAAGCTCGCGGCCGTTCGCCGAGACGGTGCAGCTGTCCTTAATAGGGCAGGTGTTGCACACGCTCGGCTTGGCGCGGTAACGCATCACTCGGTTATCCGAGTCGAAGGCAGTAGCCCACAGCCACTGGTCTTCGGGACAGAGCCACGCGTCGCTCTCTTCGTGGTAGGTGAACCCGAAGGTTCGCGCCGCCACCATGCGCTGACTGGTGCGCTTAGCGAGAATATCGAAGCCCCAACCCACGGCGACCAGGCCGAGCGCGTACGCGCAGGCCAGCCACACGAGGAAAGAAACTCCAGCAATCTGCTCAGGCATGATTAGCCTCGACGATCGCTACGGTAGGGGCTGGTCTGCTCGGGCAGCTCCTCGGCAGCCTTCGCGCCGGCGAACTCTGCGATGCGAGCGTCCTCAACCACCTCGTACAGCGGCGGCTCGGGCAGCTCAAGGACGGTCTCCTTGCCCTTCTTCGAGAAGATGGCCTGGAGAGCCAGCAGAGCCAGCTTAATCAGCGGGATGATGCCGACCAGGAAGATCACGTCACCGGGCATACGCATCCAACCCATTACGGCGGAAGCACCGTCGTGAATGAACGCGAAGGAACGAGCCTCGTAGTAGCCTTCACCCACGGACTTGTACAGCTGAGCAATACCCAGCGGCAGCAGCGAGATGAAGGACATCCACAGCAGACCAATGTTCAGAGTCCAGAAGGAGAACTTCAGACCCTTCTCAGGCCACTTGTCCTCGGGAATCAGGTAGCGCAGACCAAACACCGCGAACGCGATTGCGAGCATACCGTACACACCCATCATGGAGGCGTGTGCGTGGTTTGCGGTCAGCGCGGTACCAATTTCGAAGTAGGACACGATCGGCAGGTTAATCAGGAAGCCGAACACGCCAGCGCCGAGGAAGTTCCAGAAGCCCACGGCAATCAGGAACATGACAGCCCAACGGTGCGGGAAAGGCTTGGTGCGGTTGGAGTACTGGCGAGCACCCAGCTGCATGAAGCCCCACGCCTCAACGGTCAGGAAGGTCAGCGGAATAACCTCAGCAGCCGAGAAGAACGCACCGAATGCCATCTGCTCGGAGGGGGTACCGACGAAGTAGGTGTGGTGCAGAGTACCGATCACACCACCGACGGAGTAGAGCACGGCGTCCATCATGATGATGGAGATTGCGATGCGCTCGCGAACCACGCCGAGCAGCACGAAGATGTACGCAACCATGACGGTGGTGAACAGTTCGAGGAAGTCCTCCACCCAGAGGTGAACCACCCAGAATCGCCAGAACTCGGCGACGGTCACGTGAGTACGCTGACCTGCGAGCAGGCCGACCGCGTAGAACATGGGGATGGCGAGACCGGAGAAGAGGAACAGCCACGGCAGGGAGGTCTTCTTCGAGCCCTTCAGGCGAGCGGAGAGGGTACGCCAGACGATGACGATCCAGATGAACATACCCGCGGTGAGCAGGATCTGGAAGAATCGCGGCAGGTCCAGGAACTCCCACTGCTGCGAGAAGAAGCCGGTGAGTTCCTTGGGGATGAGGCCCTTCTGAGAGAACCATTCGTTCAGCAGCGAGCCGAGGACCACGAAGACCACAGCGCCGATGAGAACGTAGGTGAGCAGACCCTGCTTCTTGGGTTCGCGGCGGGTAATCAGCGGGGCGATGAAGATACCGCCCGCCAGGAACGCGCCTGCGGTCCAGAAGAGGGAGAGCTGAAGGTGCCAGGTTCGGGATACCGTGTAGGGCAACAGCTGGCCCATATCGATTCCGAAGAAGCCGGTGAGTTCTTCACGGTAGTGCTCGGTGAGTGCACCCACCAGAGCCTGCAGCAGGAACAGCACCAGGATCGTTGCGAAGAGCAGGCAGGCTGCCTTCTGCGAGGGGGTCAGGCGAACTTCGTCGGGCTGACGGAAGTCGAGGACGGGTGCCTCTTCCGCGTGCCAGCCGATAGCGCGGGACCAGCGGCCGTAGATGGCGAACATCAGACCGGTACCACCGATGAGGGCAATCAGGGAGAGTGCCGACCAGACCATGAGGTCTGCGGTGGGCTTGTTGTCCACGTTGGGTTCGGAGGGCCAGTTGTTGGTGTAGGAGTAGGGCTGGTCGGGGCGGTCAGCCGCCGATGCCCATGCGGTCCAGCCGAAGAATGCGACGAGGTCGTGCAGTTCTTCGTCGTTCTTAATGGCGTCGGGGAACAGGCCCTGCGAGGTGTCACCCTTCATCAGGGTGTCGCGGTAGTGCTTGAGCATGAGCTGGTAGCCCTTGGTTTCACCAGCGGACCAGGTGATGGTCTTGGTGTGCTCGTCGTACTTGTTCTCCTTGCGCCACTCGTTCTTGACGAGTTCGCGGGGGTCCTGCTTGCCCTGCTCACGGTACTCCTTGACGGCGGCATCGGTGGTCAGGCGCAGGTATTCTGCAGTGTAGTCGGGGCCGAGGTAGGCGCCGTGGCCGAGCACGGATCCGTACTGCTGCAGGCCGCGTCCCTGGAACAGTTCCTGACCGTGCAGAATTTGTTCTTGGGTCGCGATGACTTTGCCGTCATTGCCGACAATTTTGTCGGGGAGCGGCATGGAGAGTGCGTAGGTGCGCATTGCAAGGACTGCCATGATGGTGAAGCCCAGGAGCATCACAAACGCAACAGCCTGTACCCAGCCTTTTCCGGCATAGGCACCGACCGTGTCTGAGCGGCGGGCAATCTTTGCTGCCTGCGCACGCGAGACGGGTTTTGTAGCCATAGTGTATGTCTCCAGTGTGCGTGGAATTTGTATGTGGAGTGGCTCCGACGCACATCCGCTGGAGGGGCGGCTCACTATGTTCGGGGTGAATCGTCCTTGAGGGAGGTGCGACAGCCCACCCTGCCTTTTATTCTTGCATATTAAATACGCATTTACGAAACTTTGCTGACGTAGCGTCACAATGTGACGCGGCTATTTTGCCGGAATATTTGCAATCACAAGGCGAGAAACCTGAAATATTACGTTGAGGTTGAATCCTTAGCTTCCGCACTGACTCCCTGCGCTTCCTCACCGCCTGTAACGGAGGGGGAGGCGAAGGTTTCGGTGTTCCAGGGTATTCCAGGGTGTTCCGGCGCGGAAGGGATGCAGGCAGGCGCATCCCAGCATGTGGAAGGGGAGCGCGGCATCCCTCACGTTCCTACACCCGGGTGTGGAATAATAAAACCCGGTACTACTAAACACAGTACAAATTTTTTCAGTACAGATTCTGTGCACCCGCACGGCGCACCATCTGAAGGGGTCGCTCACCCCGCATCCACGGCGGACCGCCGCCACAGCCCGCAATCTATCGGCACCTCAGGAGAGTTCACGTGCTTCTCTACAAAACCACCCAGAAAGCAGTCACCGGAATCCTACGCACCGTCTTCCGCGCCCGCGTGACAGGACTCGAAAACTTTCCCGCCACCGGTCCGGTGATTGTCGCCTCCAACCACCTGTCCTTCCTGGACTCCATCATTATTTCCGCCATGATGCCGCGCCGCGTGGCGTTCCTCGCCAAGGCTGAGTACGTGAACACCCCCGGCCCGCGCGGCAAGATGATGAAGGCATTCTTCGAAGCCGTGGACATCATTCCCGTGAACCGCTCCGACCGTTCCGAATCGCTCAAGGCACTCGACATTGCCCTGGAGAAGCTGCAGGAGGGTAAGGTCTTCGGCATTTACCCCGAGGGCACCCGCTCCCGCGACGGCTACCTGTACCGCGGCAAGATTGGTGTGGCGTGGCTGGCGCACATGACCGGCGCGCCCGTGGTTCCGGTCGGTCTGATCGGTACCGACCGCCTGCAGAAGCCCGGTTCGAATATGATTTACCCGCGCCGCTTCACGATCCGTGTGGGTAAGCCGCTCTACTTTGAGAAGACCGGCGAGAAGATGACCGGCAAGCAGCGCCGCGTCACCACCGACGCGATCATGGACGAGATTGCTCAGCTGTCCGGTCAGGCACGAAAGCACGAATACAACGTTTCGCCCTCAGCCGCACGTGACGCAGGCTAGGGCGCGCGCCGCCTATACCGCGTAGACTTAAACCGCGCATTCACGCACCCACCCCGCGCTTCGGGGAGATTGGTGCAGGATGCGCGGTTTGTCGTATGCGCGCGAGCCCGAGAGGCCTCCGGCAGTCCTGCAGAGAATCGCGGCAAAGAACCACCGTAAAGCCCAGTAGAGCGAGGAGAAAGTACCCATGGCAGAGCCTTCCAGCTACCGCCCCGCCCCCGGCGAAATCCCCACCAACCCGGGCGTTTACCGTTTTCGTGATGCCGATGGTCGCGTCATCTACGTGGGCAAGGCGAAGAACCTGCGCAACCGTCTCAACAGCTATTTTGCGTCCCCGCAGACGCTGAGCCCGAAGACCTATGCGATGGTGCATACGGCGGCGAGTGTGGAGTGGACCGTGGTGGCGAGCGAGATGGAATCGCTGCAACTTGAATACACCTGGATTAAGGAGTTTTCGCCGCGGTTCAACATTGCGTTCCGTGACGATAAGTCGTACCCGTACCTGGCGATTACGGTCAATGACGTGTACCCGCGCGCGATGGTGACTCGCGGTGAGCGCCGTAAGGGTGTGCGCTATTTTGGCCCCTATTCGCAGGCGTGGGCGATTCGTGAAACCCTGGATGCGTTGCTGCGCGTGTTCCCGGTGCGCACCTGCACGAACGGCGTGTTTAACCGCGCGAAGAATAGTGGCCGACCGTGCCTGCTCGGCTATATCGATAAGTGTGCGGCGCCGTGCGTGGGCAAGATTAGCGCCGAGGAGCACCGGGAGTTGGCGCGCGGGCTGACCCGGTTCATGGCGGGTGGTGCTGAGAAGCATATCGCCCAGTTGACCGCGGAAATGAAGGCCGCCGCAGCTGATATGGACTTTGAGCGCGCCGCGATTCTTCGTGACGATATTGCCGCGCTGACTAAGGCGTTTGAGCGTAACGCCGTGGTGCTCGGCGCGACCGTGGATGCCGACCTGTTCGCCTACGCCGAGGATGACCTGGAGGCATCCGTGCAGGTGTTCTTTGTGCGCGGCGGCAGGATCCGCGGCCAGCGCGGCTGGATCGTGGAGAAGGTCAACGACAGCACCGACGCGCAGCTCATTGAGCAGCTCATCGCGCAGGTGTACAGCGATATTGCGGCGAGCCTCGCCTCCCAGAAGGATGCCGAGAAGAGTCTGAACAGCTACGATATTCCGCGTTCCGTGCTCGTGCCGGTGGAGCCCGAGAATAAGGAGCAGCTGGCGTCCTGGCTGGCGGAGGTGCGCGGCGGCCCCGTGGAGATTAGCGTCCCGCAGCGCGGCGACAAGGCAGAACTCATGAAGACGGTTGCCGAGAATGCGCGCCAGTCGCTGACCCTGCACAAGAGCCGCCGTGCGGGCGATTTGACCACCCGCAGCGCCTCCCTCGTGGAGCTGCAGGAGGCGCTGGAACTGCCGGACCCGCTGCTGCGCATCGAGTGCTACGACATTTCGCATGTGCAGGGCACGAACGTGGTCGCGTCCATGGTGGTCTTTGAGGACGGCATGCCCGCGAAGAACGCCTACCGCACCTACAGCATTACCGGCGACGCCGCGCGTGACGATACCGCCAGCATGTACGACGTCATTACGCGCCGCTTCAAGAGGCACCTGGCGCAGCAGGCAGAACGCGAAGCCGCGCCCGTGCACTCCGGAGAGATTGACGCCTCCACGCCCGAGCCGGCGAAGTTCGCCTACCCGCCGAACCTCGTGCTCGTGGACGGCGGCCCGCCTCAGGTGGCTGCCGCCTCCGCCGCGCTGAGCGACCTGGGCGTTACGGATGTGTACGTTGCCGGCATCGCTAAACGCCTGGAGGAGCTGTGGCTGCCGGACGACGACTACCCGGTCGTGCTGCCGCGCACCTCGCAGGCGCTGTACCTGGTGCAGCGCATCCGTGACGAGGCGCACCGTTTCGCTATCACCTTCCACCGTTCTAAGCGCGGTAAGGCGATGGTCGCCTCCGCCCTGGATGAGGTGCCCGGTCTGGGTGAGGTGAAGCGTGCCGCGCTGATTAAGCACTTCGGGTCGGTGGCTCAGATAAGGCAGGCGAGCGCCGAGGACCTGACGGCAGTGCCGGGTATTGGTCCGGCGTTGGCTCAGAAGATTCTGGCGGCGCTGACCTAAGCATCTGGTGGCGCCGCGTGAAAGCCCGCCCGGGGTATGAACGCAGCGCCCCGCCTCGTAATAGCGCTTAACAAACGTGTCATAATTGAAGGAAACCGTCATCATTACGAGCGCGCTATCTTCGCGCGCCCTCAACCAGTAGAGTGGAAACCGTGAGTACTAACCATCTGCGCCTATTCACCAGCGAGTCGGTGACTGAAGGCCACCCCGATAAGATTTGTGACCAGATTTCTGACGCCATCCTTGACGGCATCATTGCCCAGGATCCCGCAGCGAACGTTGCTGTGGAGACCATGGTAACCACCGGGCAGGTGCACGTTGCCGGTGAGGTGACCACCTCCAGCTACGTCGAAATCCCCTCCATCGTGCGCGAGACCATTCTGGGTATCGGCTACGATTCCTCTACCCGCGGCTTCGACGGCGAGTTCTGCGGCGTGTCTGTCTCCATTGGCGAGCAGTCCCCGGACATTAACGCCGGCGTGTACGAGTCCCTTGAGGTTCGTCAGGGCATCGCTGCTGACGAGTACGACCGCCAGGGTGCGGGCGACCAGGGCATCATGTTCGGTTACGCATCCAACGAGACAAACGTGCTGATGCCCGCCCCGATTTGGCTGGCGCACCGCCTCTCTGAGCGTCTGACCAAGGTCCGTAAGGACGGCCTGCTGACCGAGCTGCGCCCCGACGGCAAGACTCAGGTGACCCTCGGCTACGATTCGAACAACGTCCCCGTCTCCGTGGACACCGTGGTTGTTTCGAGCCAGCACACCGCAAGCTACGACCTGGCTGACCTGCGTGCAGACATTGAGAAGCACGTGATTGCACCGGTTCTGGGTAGCGTCGATCTGGATTCTTCCAACGCTAAGTTCATTGTGAACCCCGCTGGCCGCTTCGTTCAGGGTGGCCCCGTGGGTGACGCAGGCCTGACCGGCCGCAAGATTATTGTGGACACCTACGGCGGTTCGGCTCGTCACGGTGGTGGCGCGTTCTCCGGTAAGGACCCGTCGAAGGTGGACCGTTCCGCAGCGTACGCAATGCGTTGGGTTGCGAAGAACATTGTGGGTGCCGGTCTTGCTGACCGCGCCGAGGTTCAGGTTGCGTACGCTATCGGCCAGGCAGCGCCGGTCGGTCTGTACGTTGAAACCTTCGGCACCGAGAAGGTCGACCCGATTAAGATTGAGAAGGCTGTGCGTGAGGTCTTCGACCTGCGCCCGCTGGCAATCATTAACGAACTGGATCTGCGCCGCCCGATCTACAAGAAGACCGCAGCTCACGGCCACTTCGGTCGTACCGAGCCGGAATTCACTTGGGAGCGCCTGAACCGCGTGGATGCACTGCGTTCGGCAGTGTCCTCTTCCTAATATCTGTCAGGGTAGAGAAGCACGCTGATTCGGGTGACTCAGAGCAGTTCTGAATCGAACTCTTCGGCACCGTTGGGTGCCCAGCAGGAATCCCTGCAACAGCTTGACCTGTTGCAGGGATTTCCTGCTCTTCGTGATGCCCTGATTCCGGTTGCCCCGGAGCCGGTGAATGTTGCCGCTGAGCTGGAGGCGAGCGGCGTGCCGAACCCTGTGGCGCGTGTGCGCGTGGATAGCACCCTGCCGCAGGTGGACCGCACGTTTGATTACCGCGTGCCCGCCGAGCTGAGTGAGGATGCGGTGCCCGGCGCCCGCGTGCGCGTGCTGTTCAACGGTCACGAGCTGACCGGTTACATTGAGGAGCGCGCCGCCACGACCGATTGGACGCGTACCTCGCTACTGCCGCTTAAGTCGGTGCTGTCGCGTGTACCGGCTGTTGCGCCCGAAATTTTTGCGCTTGCCGAGGCGCTTGCTGACCGTTACGCCTCCACAGTAGCGAACGTGCTGCGTCTGGCGGTGCCGCCGCGCATTGCCGCCCTGGATAAGAAGTACGCGCCTCTTCTGCCGGGTTACGAGTCGGCGTATTTGGGTGATTCTGCCCCGGAATCTGAACATGTGGAATCTGAGCACGCGGCTCTCGGGCATGCGGACCCCGAGCCTTCTGCCGCCTCCGCTGCCTCCACTCATGCCGACCCGTACGCTTGGCTTGCCACCCCCGGCGCGCCCGCGCCCTTTGTGCTGGACCCGCCGGCGCTGAACCTGGACGCCTCTGATGCCGCCTCCGTCTTCTCCGATTACGAGAACGGTGCGGAGTTCATTGAGGATGTTGCCGCTGGTGCCGCAACCCGCGCCGTGATGACGGTTCTTCCCGGCCACCTGGAGCACACCTGGGCGGATGTTCTGGCGACCGCACTCGCCGCCGCCGCAACAAGTGGCCGCGGCGCTATTGCGGTGGTTCCGACCGCTAAGAACCTGGATCTTCTGGAGGCGGCGCTCGCCGAGCGTCTGCCCGCTGACTCGTTTGTGCGTTTGAGTTCTGATTCGACTCCGCATACTCGCTATCACGGTTTTGTGAAGGCGCGTTTGGGTCGGGTGCCGGTGGTGATTGGTACCCGCGCGGCGGCATACGCGCCGGTGGCGAACCTGGGCCTGGTGGTGTGCTGGGATGACGGCGATTCTTCGCTTGTGGAGCAGCGCGCCCCGTATTGTCATGCCCGTGATGTGTTGCTTTTGCGTGCTTCTGCTGAAAATACTGCGGCGCTGTTTGCCGGGTTCAGCATGAGTAGTGAGGCGGCGCGTCTGGTGCGTACCCGCTGGGCGTCTCATGTGCGTGCGCCGCGTGCGCTGGTGCGTGATTATTCGCCGCGTATTTTTTCGACGGGTTCGGAGTTTGAGCTGGCGCGTGACCCGTTGGCGGCGATGGCGCGTATTCCGCATCTGGCGTTTGAGCATGCTCGTCGGGCGTTGGCGCGTGGTCCGGTGTTGGTGCAGGTGGCGCGTAGCGGTTATATTCCGTCGTTTTCGTGTGAGCGTTGCCGCATGCCGGCGCGTTGTGGCGAGTGTAGCGGGCCCCTGTCGGTGGCTTCGGGCTCGTCGGTTCCGTCGTGTTCGTGGTGCGGTCACCTGGCGCAGCAGTGGCGTTGTTCTGAGTGTGGTTTTACGCATTGGCGTTATTCGGCGGCGGGTGTGACTCGTACGGCTGAGGAGCTGGGTCGTGCGTTCCCGAATGTTCCGGTGATTTCTTCGGCGGGTGACCATGTGCGCGCGTCGGTTGGTCCTGAGCCTGCGTTGGTGGTGGCGACTCCGGGTGCTGAGCCGGTGGCTTTTGGTGGCTATGCGGCGGCGCTTCTTCTGGATGCTGATAAGATGCTTCGTTTTGATTCGTTGCGTGCTCCGGAGGCGGCGTTGCGTCGCTGGCTGAACGCGGCGGCGTTGGTGCGTCCGGCGGCTCTTGAGGGTACGGTGGTGACGACTGCTTCGCCGTCGCCGGTGGAGCAGGCGCTGGTGCGTTGGGATCCGGCGTGGTTTGCACGTGAGGAGCTGGAGGAGCGCGCTCAGACGGGTCTGCCTCCGGCGGTTCGTACGGCTGCGGTGACCGGTGCGGAGGCGGATGTTCGCGCCTTCATGGAGGAGTTCTTGGGTTCTTCTGCGCTACCGGAGCGGGTGCGTGAGCAGTTGCGTATTGTGGGTCCGGTTCCTTTGGATCAGGGGTATTTTGCCTGGTCGGAGTCTCTTGTGGAGGATTCTGAGGAGGCGCCGGTTCAGGGCGATTGGCGTACCCTGATGTTCTTCTCGTATGGCATTGCCCAGCAGGTGACCCGCGAGTTGCGTGCGACGCGTGCAACGATTGCGGCGTTGAAGAAGAACGTGGGGGAGCGGCCGGTGCAGATTCGTTGTGACGGCCTGGACGTGCTGTAATTTTCTAGTCGTGCTGTAGTGTTCTGGTGAGGGGGGTACCCCCCCTGAACATGGCGTTGACGGCGTGGGTTGTGCCTGTGAGGTCAGCGCAGAGGCGAGGAGGTGAGAGGCATGTCGAAGGTGCCTCATCTGCTGAAGGGTAGTGCGCTGCCTGACGGTGAGCAGCGGCGGCTGGCTGAGTATGCTTCTGTGCATCCGAAGAGTGCCCTGCACCGCAAGGGTAAGCACCATGATGCGGCGGTGCTGCTGGTTCACGGTATCGGCTACCAGAATCACGGCGTGACGCTCGCGTATTTTGGCAAGCCGGTGGCGAATAGTGTGCAGACTCTGTTGGCGCTGAACACGGGTGCGGATTCTGTGGCTCTCTCCTCTGCCGCCCTCTCCGAAGAGAACCCCGAGGCGGAGGCTTCTGCGCGGGTTCGTGTTGAGGTGATTCCTGACGGCGATACCCTCCCGCCTGCCGCTGAGGTGAACCCGCTGAGCCACCACAGCGAGCTGATATATTCGTTGACGATTGAGCGCACGGAGTACCCCGCCGACCCGGTCGAGGAGCTGCCCGCGCCGGAAGGTGCCGGTTTTAATCTCTCTAGTTTTGAGTTGCCCAAGGTGGAACTGCCAAAGGTAGAACTGCCAAAGGTTGACCTGTCTAAAGTGGAGCTCTCTAAGATTGAGCTGCCGAAAATTGAGCTTCCCAAGGTAGAGATCCCGAACATCGAACTACCGAACATCGAGCTGCCCAATATTGAATTTCCGCGCCTGCCTCAGCCGAAGCCGCACCCGGTGCGCACGGTCACTCGCCGTAGCCTCCTCTTTCAGGAGGGCTTCTGGCGACCCAGGCATTACCGCCCGTTGAAGGAGCATTTGCCCTGGTTGGCATCGGTTTTACCGCTGTTTTTGATGTTCTGCTTCTACTATGAGCGCCCCGGCGTGACCTGGCGTGAACGCGCCGGGCACCTATTGCGTTCTACGGCGCGGTTCATGAACGTGGCGCTGTGGCTGGTGCTGGCGGCGATGACTGTGATGACCTTCCGTGATGCTTTTGTGGCGTCCCTGGGCACTCCGCAGGGTGCGTTTACGGGTCTTGCGGCGGTGCTCGGCCTGGGTATTGTGGGCTGGGTTTTGGCCCGTCGTGCCCGTGAGCTGTGGGTGCTGGTGAAGGCTATTCCGACGCAGCTGATTCAGACGGCGACCAGCCCGGAGTCGCGCGATTTGGAGCGTATTTATGCACGTCTGGATCGTCAGCTGGACGATTTGAGTTCCCGTAGCGATGCGGTGGGTATTATTGCCCATTCGCAGGGCGGATATTTGAGCTATGAGCTTCTGCGTCGCCGTGCGGCGGCGGGTAAGAAGCCGATTCGTTTCTTCTACGGCCTGGGTAGCGGTGTGGTCCCGATTAGCATTATCGCTAGTGACCGCAACGACATTCTGGGGCACCTGGACGCAACCGGTAGTTACCGTAACCGTGCCATGCTGCTGTGGGTGAGCGCGGTCGCGGCGTTCTCCTGGCTGGTGGAGGCGTTCCTGCTGTTTGGCCCGTACCGTTCGCTACTGCATCATGCGATGCTGGTTCCGCTGACGTTGAGCGTGGTGCCGCTGGTAGCGAGCGTACCGGGCGCCTTGAAGGGCCGGGTGCGTATTGTCCGCAAGAAAGTCGCCTCCACAAATACCTCAGAAAACACCCCGGCGGATGTGCGCTTGGTGAACCCGTACGGCACGCGCGCCTACGTGAAGTGGCTGATTCCGCTACTCTTCGTGCACGGCGTTTTCATGATTTTTGCGCTGTTCATGCTGGCGTTGGCGAAGCTGCGTTTCGCCGGTGCTGTGCCTGAGCTGACGCCCGTCTCGGCGGTGGTGTGGTGTGCGCTGATTCTGGTGCTCATGATGTCTGTGCGTAGCGCCTGCCACCTGTATGTGCGCGCCTACGCGCCGATGCTGCAGGGCCTTGACGTGGCTGACCGGTGCGAGATTTCCGCTCGTGGTGACAGTATCGGCAGGTCGAATATTACCCAGCCCGCCGGTGTGGATGTCACTTTTGTGACCCTGCCGGGCCCGTCGGTGAATAGTCACATGCAGTATTTTGATGCGTGCTCGCCGGTGCCGTTGATGCTTTCGCACCGCCTGATTCCGCACATGATGCCGGCTGGGGAGCAGGCGCAGAAAGCGGCGGCTTTCACCGATATTGGTACGGAACTGAACCACGGTTTTGCGCGCGTGAAGAAGTGGATGCGCACCATGCATTACGGGCTGTATGCGGTGCTTCTGCTGATGCTGTCGGTGCTGCTGAATGTGGCGTCGCCGGTGAGCCTGTCCGCGTTGACGGGGCTTGATACGTCGCGTCTGCATTCGGAGGGATTCGACCGTTTGGCGGCGGATGCTCAGCAGCTGCGCGAGCAGGCGGGTTCTTCGGATCTGCTGCTGTGGATTCTGGTCAGCATTTTTGTGGTGGAGGCGCTGCTGATGATGGTGCTTTCGCCGTGGACTCAGCGGCGTTTGCAGCGTGCGTTCATGATGCGCAAGGTGGACCGTACGGGTCAGCTGAGCGAGTTCAATCCTCTACCGATGGTGACGGCCCTTCTGGGTCTTGATGGTGACGAGGATGATGACGAAGATGAAGCCTTGGCGAGCGCAGGGGAGAAGGGCGCGTCTCAAACTTATGCAGTCCAGACCAGTACAGCACAGGCGAACGGGATGTAGATTAGTCTCGCTCGGCGTGGGCACACATCCGCCATTTTATGCACCTTTGTGCATTTAGTGGTTGATAATAGCTCTAGGTGCTCCTAATTAGCGTAGTCTCCGTATCCACGGTAATATATTCAGCACTGCGGATACTATTTCGGCGCTTGTCGAGGTGGTATTGGCAGTATCTATCACTCAACTTCGCGTACGCTTCACAACCGTGCGCACCAACGAAAGATGAATACTGGTGACTCAGACTATGATCGCCCCCGCATACGAACCTGCATGCGGCGGGTCTGCTTCTGTACATAATTACGGCGTCATGCACCCGGACCCCGTGTTGCTTTCCGACATGACCAGCGCAGAACGAGGAGCTGTTTACCGCTACTTGGCGCGCTTCGCTGAGCTGGATGACGCAAAGATTTTCTACGCGTACGGTCACGCTTACGAGCTGGCTCGTAAGGATGCTGAACGCGGTCTCTACGCAACTATGGCGTAGCCTGCACAATTAGTTTTTAGAAATGCTGCTGCACTCTTTGTGGGTGCGGCAGCATTTCTGCTTTTCGGGCTGGCTTTCACATTGGCTTTCGGGTGGGCTTTAGTTCGGTTGGGAACTCGGCGGTCCCATGCCGCTATGATGCCCCTGATTTCTTCCTGACAACCGGGAACGTGTCCACTATGGGGGCGTTCCCTGATGGTTCTTGAACATTGATTAGCTCTTGGGTAGTTTAGAGGTATCACAACCACTACTGCGAAGAGACTTCCGATGATCTCCGTAGGTTCTTTTCGCGGTGTTGCCTCCGGTAGCGTCTGCATTGTTGCGGCGCTACCCTAAGAAACGCCCTAAGGAAAGGTACTCACCGATGAGTTTCACCAATATCACCTCTAATTACGAGCCCGAGTTCGGCAATTCGGCACCGAGCCGCGACAACGGCATTACTCACCCGGACCCTGTACTGCTGTCCTCGATGACGAAGGCTCAGCGTGGCGCGGTGTGTCGCTACCTGGCTCGTTTTGCTGAGCTGGATGACGCGAAGATTTTCTACGCGTACGGTCACGCGGATGAGCTGGCCGCGAAGGAAGCGGCTCGTACCGGTAGCTTTGCTACGGTCTAAGGATTTCTGCTCCGGTGTGATGCGGTGAGATTGCACCTTCCGGATGCGCCCTCAGGGTGCCCGAGCTCTGCGAGGGCGGGTTCCCTGCGTCGGCGCGGAGGAAGTGTGTAGCGAACCGCCGCTGTGAACCTTTGCCGCAAGCCGCATACGCCTACCGGCAACCACAAACCAAATACGAGAATGCCGCCGCACCCTCCCAAGAACCGGGGGAGTGCGGCGGCATTTCTTTGCCCAATGCAGGCTCTAGAGCCCGCGCACAACCTCCAGCAGCTTGAGCGCCGAGTCGCGCCAGGAGTAGCGGCGCACATCCGACAGGCCGTCAATGATGACGCGCTCGCGAACGGCGGTGTCCTCCAGAGAACGGATTGCCTTCACCCAATCGGCGGCGTGCGCCTCCGGGGCACCGTCAACCGGCGCGAACACGGCGTGCGGCGCGATCTCACGGAAAATCGGGATGTCACTAATCACCGCGGGGCAACCGGCAGCCTGAGCCTCGACCACGGGCAGGCCGTAACCCTCCTCGCGGGAGGCAGTCACCAGGGCGTGCGCCTGGCGGAGCAACTGCTGGTACTCCTCATCGCTCACGCCGTTGTGCACCTCCACGTTCTCACCGATGAGGCGTTCGTCGGTGAGCTGCACCAGGCGCTGCGGCGGCATCTTCGACAGCAGGTGCAGGCGGTAATCCGGCAGGGAACGCATCGCCAGCAGCAGGGTTTCTACGTTCTTGTACGGCATGAACGAACCCATGTACACCAGGTGCTTGACGGGCTGCTCTTCGCGGGTGGTGGCGCGTTCCAGCGCGGTCTGGCGGGAGACGACGCTGCCGGGCTGCGGGGCGTTGGGCACCACGAACAGCGGCTTGGTGGTCAGCTCGTGCTCACGAATTAGCGAGGCGGTCGACTCAGAAACAGTCACGACCGCGTCGCCGTGGTTGAGCAGGAAGCGCTGCGGGGTGTAGGTCTTGTGGAAGAGCCTCCAGCCCACGCGCACCGGTGCGGGCAGGAACCCGGGCGGGGTCGGGTGCGAGTAGTAGATCAGGTCGTGCAGGGTGAGAATCAGCTTGAATTTGCGTCCGGTGGAGCCGATGGTCTGCATGGGGGAGAACACCACGTCCGGCGCGTACTTATTCAGCTGCAGGGCTGCGGTCGGTTCGAGCGGGCCGGTGGGCGAGCAGATCTTCACGTGCGGCAAATCCGGCAGCATGTCCAGCTGACGCTCATCGCTGATAATCATGGTCAGGTCAAGGTCAGCGGCGGCTTCGTCACCGGTGTCAATGAGGGTTTTGAGCGCGCCCAGCAGGGACGCGGTGTAGCGGCTGATGCCGTCGTGGAAGCCGATACGGGTGTATCGGGCGTCAACCATGAGTTTCATGTTGGTTCCTTACTTCTCGTTCCCTGAGTGTCCGGCGGCGAAATCGGCGATGAGTTCCGCGGCGCGGCGAGGGGTTTCGTAGTGGATGAGGTGCCCGACTTCGGGGATCATGTCCAGGCGCTCGCGGGCACCGGTCGAAGTAGCGGGCAGGTTGCGGGAGGTCAGCGTCGCGTACATGGCGCGAGCCGTTTCGGGGGTGCCCAGGTCGTCGTCTTCGGCGACGAGCATCTGCACCGGCACCCGGATTGCGGCGGCGTATTCGGCGGCGGTGTGCGTAATGGACGCTTCGTAGGCGCTGAGCACTCCGCGGCGGGAGCCGAAGGAGCCGAAGTAGGCGGCGTGCTGGCCGTTGATGAAGCGGCGCATTGCCTTGTCTTTGGTGCGCATCATGACTTCGCTGGAGGCGCGGGTAATCAGCTGCGAACGCAGCAGCGGGTAGCCGATTTTTTCGGGGAGTGCCGCGCCGGCGCGGTAGTAGAGAGATGCGAGGCGGGAGGCGACGCGCTGGCTACCTTCGAGGGCGGGCTCGCTAATCGGGTTGATGAGCGAGAGGAGCGCGAGCGAGTTCGGGTGTGCGGCGGCGAAGGCGCTGGTGACGATGGAGCCGAAGGAGTGGCCGACCAGGTGCAGCGGTAGGGGCTGTGCATTCTCGCGGGCGGGGTTAGTGTGTTCCACGAAGTCGTTCAGCCACGCCACGTACGCGTTGATGTTGTCTTCGCCCTGACTGTTTTCGTCCCGAGTGTTTTTGCTCTGAGCGCCTTCGGGCAGGTCTGCGGAGCGGCCAAAGCCAGGCAGGTCGGGGCTGATGATGCTGACGTTCGGGATGAGCTTCAGCAGGTAGTTCGCGATGATTTCGAGGCCGTGGTGGTCGCCGCGGAAGCCGTGCACGAGCAGCACGGGGTAGGAGCCTTCGGGGAAGGTTCCGTCGTTCATGCCTTTGCCGTACTGCCAGTAGCGGGTCATGACCGCCTGCGCGCCGTCACCAATGAGGGCGTCGTGGCGGGTACCGGGAATGAGCGGGCCGGGCACACCCTCAAGAACTGAGGTGTTGGGGGAGTCCGGGGTAACGGTGGAGGTCATGGGTACCTTTCGCGGGTTGGGTACTGGGACGGCAAAGTCCCGTTCTTAATTCTAGGGGAGAAGCCTGAAAGGGCTCTGAAACCCGCCTGCCGCATCGGTGGTTGGGCGTGTGATTGTGCAGGTGGTCGGGCGGGTGGTGTCGTCCATTTGGTAGTCGGCTCGGCCTCAACTCTGGCGCGGTGCGGGTTTCGCGTTACACTTGGAGGGTTAAGTTTTTATCAACCTGTCTTTATTTAAGGAATCGCTGTGTCTGCTCAGGTAGAGACCGAACGCAACGAAAATGCGTACGACTTCCGCGCTATGGAAGCCAAGTGGCGCCCCTACTGGGACGAAACGAAGGTTTTCCAGCCCACCGGTGACGCCCCCAAGGGCCGCAAGTATGTGCTGGATATGTTCCCGTACCCCTCCGGTGACCTTCACATGGGTCACGCGGAGGCATTCGCTATTGGTGACATGAACGCCCGCTACTTCAAGCAGTGCGGCTACGATGTTCTGCACCCGATTGGCTGGGACTCCTTCGGCCTGCCCGCTGAGAACGCAGCCATTAAGAACGACACTCACCCCAAGGAGTGGACGTACAAGAACATTGAGACTCAGGCTGAGTCCTTCAAGCGTTACGCTATTGCTGTTGACTGGAGCCGCCGCCTGCACACCTCGGACCCCGAGTACTACAAGTGGACTCAGTGGCTGTTCGAGCAGTTCTACAAGAAGGGCCTGGCGTACCGCAAGGACTCCATGGTCAACTGGTGCCCCAAGGACCAGACCGTGCTCGCGAACGAGCAGGTTGTGAACGGTGCGTGTGAGCGTTGCGGTACTACCGTGACTAAGAAGTCGCTGAACCAGTGGTACTTCAAGATTACTGATTACGCACAGCAGCTGCTGGACGACATGGAGCAGCTGGAGGGCAAGTGGCCCGACCGTGTTCTGCTCATGCAGCGCAACTGGATTGGTCGTTCTGAGGGCGCTGAGGTGCGCTTCGAGATTGAGGCGACCGAGGACCAGGCTGCTGAGTCCTTCACCGTGTTCACCACCCGCCCGGACACCCTGTATGGTGCAACCTTCATCGTGGTTGCTGCGGATGCGGCGTTCGCCGAGCAGATTGTGGCACCCGAGCACAAGGCTGCCCTGGAGCAGTACCGTGAAGACATTAAGGCGCTGAGCGATATTGACCGCCAGTCCTCCGACCGCGAGAAGACCGGCGTGTTCACCGGCCGCTACGCGATTAACCCGCTGACCGGCGCGAAGCTGCCCGTCTGGGCTTCTGACTACGTGCTCGCTGACTACGGTACCGGCGCGATTATGGCTGTGCCCGCGCACGACCAGCGTGACCTTGAGTTCGCCCTGAAGTTCGACCTGCCCATCGTGAAGGTCCTGGACGTTGAGGGTGCTGAGGACCCGGCTACCAGCGGTATTGCCGCAGCTGGTGACGGCGTGCTCATCAACTCCGGTGAGCTGACCGGCCTGCCGAAGGCTGAGGCGCTCGCTAAGGCTATTGAGCTGGTTGAGGCTGCCGGCACCGGTGAGGGTAAGGTCATTTACCGTCTGCGTGACTGGCTGCTGTCCCGCCAGCGTTTCTGGGGTACCCCCATCCCCGTGATTCACTGTGAGGATTGTGGCGAGGTTCTGGTTCCTGAGGATCAGCTGCCGGTGCTGCTGCCCGATAACCTGCGCGGTGAGCAGCTGGCTCCTAAGGGCCAGTCGCCTCTTGCCGCTGCCGATGACTGGGCGACTGTGCCTTGCCCCGAGTGTGGCAAGCAGGCTCGCCGTGACTCGGACACCATGGACACCTTCGTGGATTCCTCCTGGTACTTCCTGCGTTACGTTTCCCCGAACTACGACAAGGCTCCTTTCGACCCGCAGGCTATGAGCGAGTGGGGTGCCGTCGACATGTACGTTGGCGGTGTGGAGCACGCTATTCTGCACCTGCTGTACGCACGCTTCTTCACCAAGGTTGTTCGCGACCTGGGCCTGATTAAGCACGATGAGCCGTTCAAGGCGCTCATGAACCAGGGTCAGGTGCTCAACGGCGGTAAGGCTATGTCCAAGTCGCTGGGTAACGGCGTGAACCTGGGTGAGCAGCTCGACAAGTTCGGTGTGGACGCTATCCGCACCACCATGATTTTCGCGTCCCCGCCCGAGGATGACGTGGACTGGGCGGATGTTTCCCCGTCCGGTTCGCAGAAGTTCCTGGCCCGCGCATGGCGTGTGGCTCAGGACGTCACCAGCGAACCCGGCGTTGACGCAACCACCGGTGACCTGGAGCTGCAGAAGCTGATTGCTCGCACCGTGCACGAGGTTCAGGGCCTGCTGGATAACGGCAAGTTCAACGTGGTTGTTGCTAAGACCATGGAGCTTGTGAACGCTACCCGTAAGGCTATTGACTCCGGTGCTGGTGCGGCTGACCCGGCTGTCCGTAAGGCTGCTGAGACTGTCGCTATTCTGCTGTCTCTGTACGCACCTTACACCGCTGAGGACATGTGGCACGCTCTCGGTCACGACACCCCGGTTCTGACCGCGGGCTTCCCCGAGGTTGACCCGGCTCTGCTGGTGGATGACACCGTCACCGCTATCGTGCAGATTAAGGGCAAGGTCAAGGCTCGTCTGGAGGTTGCGAAGGACATTTCCGAGCAGGAGCTTCAGGAGCTGGCTCTGGCGGATGCCGCTGTTCAGCGTTCGATTGGTGACGCCGAGATCCGCAAGGTGATTGTGCGTGCGCCTAAGCTCGTGAACATCGTGATCTAAGCTTTTTAGATAAAGAAGTTTCTTAGATAAAGTACAAGCCCCGCTGTGGCTTCGGTTCGTTTTGTGGAACGAACCCGGAGGTGCGGCGGGGCTTGCGTCGTTAACGCGGTCTTTAGCGCGTTGAACCTGGACGTTCCGCCCTGTCGGGGCTATGGTGGTAGAAGCCCGCAATGAGACGCCAGACACAATAGTTGTGTCGTGAATATAACCAGCAGGGGAGAGGGACCAATGAGCCAGAAGGATACTCAGCAGGAACATGCTGAGCAGGCGCATCCTGCACACGAGCAGGATAGCCGCATTGCCGTGGTAACCGATAGCGCCGCCGCCCTCGACCCGGAGCTCGTGCAGCGCCTGAGCGCTCGCGGTAATTTTATGCTGGTTCCGATGCCGGTGACCATTCGCACGCCCGGTGAGCCGGATCGTCAGCTGCAGGATTTGACCGCCGCCGAGGTGGATGAGGCGATTATGCTTGCGCACGTGATGGGTCAGACGGTGAGCACTTCCGGGCCCGCACCGGGCGTGTTTGCTGATGTGTATGACGAGCTGGCGTCGCGAGGTTTTACGCATGTGGTGTCTGTGCATCTGTCCGGTGAGCTCTCGGGCACGGTGGAGGCGGCACGCACAGGTGCCCGCCTGAGCCGCCTGGGTTCTAAGGGCGTGAGCGTGGTGGATAGCCGCACGGTCGCCGGTGCCTACGGTCATGCGGTGGTGCGCGCCCTGGAGATGCTGAACTCTGCTTCCTCTGATTTTGTTCCGAGCCCTGACTACCCGAGCCCTGACTATCCGACCCCCGCGCAGCTGGTGGACTACATTCAGTCCGTCTGCGAGCAGTCCACGCTCTACTTCTATATCCCGACCCTGGATGCGTTGCGCCGCGGTGGCCGTGTTTCCCCGGCGTTGGCGATGGTGGGGCAGATGTTCCAGATTAAGCCGATTGGCACGATTACCGAGGGCAAGCTGGCGTATGTGGAGCGTCCCCGCACTGCGGCGCGCGCTCTGGAGCGCCTGGTGGAGGTGACCGTGCAGACCTGCCGTGAGCATCAGCATGCGGCGGCGCTCAGCTCGGCTTCAGTGGGCTCTACCACCGCCGACCCCGCCAGTTCTTCACTTGCCGCATCCCCGCGCGGTGAGGTGGTTGCGGTGCATCATGTGGGCAATGCGGCGCAGGCGCTGCAGCTGTATGAGCAGGTTCAGCAGATGCTGGGGGAGAGCTCCCTAGTCCATGATGCTGCCGCTTCTTCGGCGCCGGAGTTTTTGGTGAGTGCGTTGCCGCCGGTGTTGTCGGCTCATTCGGGGCTGGGTGCTGTGGCGCTGGTCGTTTATTAGGATCGTGTACTAGCTGCCTTTCCGATGTGCCCGTGTTGACCCTGTGCTGTGTGCTCGTGCGGTGTACTTGTGCTGTGTGTCGTCCGCGGGTGTGCTCATGCGGTGTCCCGTATGATGCGCCGCGGGCGACACGAAACACGACACGAAAACTGTGTGCCGGGAGCGTATTTAACCCGTTTTGAGGCTGTGGTGTGTCTTACGTTGGGCTCGTCTGTTTTCGGGTGAGAAATTGCACTGCGTGCGAGCTCATGGGGCGTCATTGAAACCCATTCGCAGGTGAAAGGGTATTTTTTACCCTCAGATTTTGCCTTGATATGGCGCGGTTTTTAGTAAATGTGCGTTTCATGTGTGTTTATGTTGCCGTGACCGTATCGCAACATTTTCTAAGCATGAACACAACGCAAACCAACAGAAAACAACGGGTTTTTGCCGGTTTTTATGGCGCAACTCACAAAAATTTCTCGATATAACACACCAAAACACACACAAACTAGGGTAGGATTATTACCAACAACGGCGGAACGCACCGGGCAACATAGAGCACGGACGAATCCGACTAAACCAGAGCCTGCAAGGCATCGGATTTGTACACCGCCACCAACGCACTGACAAGGAGATACTCCAGTGACTGTACGCGTAGCAATCAACGGCTTCGGCCGCATCGGCCGCACCTTCTTCCGCGCAGCTCAGACCGAGGGCGTCGGCTTCGAGATCGTCGCAATCAACGACCTCACCGATGTTGAGACCCTGGCACACCTGCTCAAGTACGACTCCATCATGGGTCGCTTCGGCGCAGAGGTTGAGGTCAAGGAAGGCGCGCTGGTTGTTGACGGCAAGGAAATCAAGATCCTCGCTGAGCGCGACCCCCAGAACCTCCCCTGGAAGGACCTGGGCGTTGACGTAGTCCTCGAGTCCACCGGTTTCTTCACCGACGGTACCAAGGCAAAGGCCCACATCGAGGCTGGCGCTAAGAAGGTTATCCTCTCCGCTCCCGGTAAGAACATCGACGGCACCTTCGTCATGGGCGTGAACGACGACCAGTACGATGCAGCTAACCACCACATCGTCTCCAACGCATCCTGCACCACCAACTGCCTCGCTCCGATGGCTAAGGTTCTGAACGACGCATTCGGCATCAAGCAGGGTCTGATGACCACCATCCACGCATACACCGCTGACCAGCGTCTGCAGGATGCTCCCCACCGCGACCTGCGCCGTGCACGCGCAGCAGCTGTGAACATGGTCCCCACCTCCACCGGTGCAGCAGCAGCTGTTGGCCTGGTTCTGCCCGAGCTGAAGGGTAAGCTGGACGGCTTCGCAGTCCGCGTTCCCACCATCACCGGCTCCATCACCGACCTGACCTTCACCGCTGAGCGCGAGGTCACCGTTGAGGAAGTCAACGCAGCAGTCAAGGCAGCAGCTGAGGGCCCCCTGAAGGGCATCATCAAGTACAACGAGGATCCCATCGTGTCCAAGGACATCGAGGGTGAGCCCATCTCCACCGTCTTCGACGCACCGCTGACCAAGGTCATCGGCGACCAGGTGAAGGTTATCGCTTGGTACGACAACGAGTACGGCTACGTTGCACGCCTCGTGATGTTCACCAACAAGGTTGTGGCATCCCTCTAAGCCCCAATAGGCTTACGACGCTCACCAAGTGTAAGCGTCACCCCGCGTAACTAACGCATAGTGAACCCCGGCACCACCGCATCAAGCGGGGGAGTCGGGGTTTGCTGTACCAAGACCCTTTATGAGGGCTTTGAATAAAACCCAAAAAACGTATAAACATACTATTTTCCGTCGCCCTTTTGGGTCAAAAATACCGTAAGAAAATAGCTGATAGAGAGTGCGAATATCCGCGATATTCTGCGGAAAAACACCATATAAAAGCTATTTACTAGGCTGTCAATCACCCTAATGTTCGGTATGATGGAAACGGTATATAAACCCACCTATCCAGGAGGAATTCCTATGGCTAAGGCACTGTCCGAACTGCTCGAAGAAGGCGTCGCAGGCCGCCACGTTCTCGTCCGTTCCGACCTGAACGTACCCCTGAAGGACGGCGTTGTCACCGACGACGGCCGCGTCCGCGCATCCCTGCCCGTCATTGAGAAGCTTGCCAAGGCTGGCGCACGCGTTATCGTGACCGCGCACCTGGGCCGCCCCAAGGGCAAGGTTGACCCCCAGTACTCCATCGCACCGGCAGCTGCACGCCTGGCTGAGCTGGCATCCGTGCCCGTGAAGGTTGCAACCGACCTGGTAGGCGAGGACGCAAAGGCTAAGGCAGCAGCCCTGGCTGACGGCGAAGTTCTGGTCGTTGAGAACGTTCGCTACGATGCACGCGAGACCTCCAAGGATGACGCAGAGCGCGGCGAATTCGCCGACGAGCTGGTCGCACTGACCGGCGAGAACGGCGCATACGTGAATGACGCATTCGGTGCGGTTCACCGCAAGCACGCTTCCGTCTACGACGTTGCTAAGCGTCTGCCCGCATACCTGGGTGACCTGGTGAAGAAGGAAGTTGACGTTCTGGCTAAGACCCTGAACGACCCCGAGCGTCCCTTCGTTGTGGTCATGGGTGGCGCTAAGGTTTCCGATAAGCTCGCCGTGATTGACAACCTGATCGGTAAGGCTGACACCATCCTCATTGGTGGCGGTATGGGCTACACCTTCGCATACGCACAGGGCTACGAGGTTGGCCAGTCTCTGCTGGAGAAGGACCAGGTCGAGAACGTTCTGCGTTACCTGAAGGAAGCTCCCGAGAAGGGTACCGAAATCATCACCGCAGTTGACGTTGTTTGGTCTGACGCATTCTCCGCTGACGCTAACACCGAGATCCGCCCCATTGAGGATCTGACCGGTGGCAAGCTCGGCGCAGAGGCTGAGGGTCTGGACATTGGCCCCAAGACCCGCGAAATCTTCGCTGAGAAGATTAAGGCTGCGAAGACCATCTTCTGGAACGGCCCCGTTGGCGTGTTCGAGATTGCTCCCTTCGCTGAGGGTACCCGCGCGGTGGCACAGGCTATCGTCGACTCTGACGCATTCTCCATCATTGGTGGTGGCGACTCTGCTTCTGCAGTCCGTAACCTGGGCTTCAAGGATGAGCAGTTCGGCCACATCTCCACCGGTGGTGGCGCTTCCCTCGAGTACATTGAGGGTAAGACCCTGCCCGGCCTGGAGGCACTGGGCGCCTAATCTGGGTGCACAGATTTAGTACACGGTTTTAGTGTAGGGAACCCCCGCTGGAGCGGTATTTCGGTACCGTTCCGGCGGGGGTTTCTGCATGCCCGCTCATGCTCGGATAATCCTGCGCGGGCAGATGGGCGGGGCTGTTTCCTGGCTATATGCTGTGGATTCCCTAGATGTGCGGCTTGTATCCGGCAGGCTTAGAGGCGGCTTTACTAGACTAGAAATGTAGAGGTTCCCGGCGCTCACCGGGCGGTACCCATACGGTTACTGCGGGGGAGCGAAGCAGGGGGCGCACGCACCTCCACAGGCAAACAAATACAGACAAGCGAATACAGGCGGGCGAAGACGCCCAGGTGCTGAACCCAACCGCCCCGAGCAGCCCAGAACCGCCTCGGCAGCTCGTGAAAACGGCAACTAGTGAACATCGAATCCAAGGAGGGAAAGAATGACCGTCAACGCTCAAGCGCTCTTTGACGAAAAAGACTACACCGGAACATACCCGTACGTTGCCGATGGCGTGATTGGGCCCTACACACCCGCAAACCGGGACCACCCCGCCTACTCGGCACCCGCCCCGGGCGTGAGGTACACGCCGAATGCTTACAAGGTGTCAAACCTGCGCCCCTACCTGGGCTACTACTACGCCTGCCAAAATTACATGATTCTCGCATCGGAACCTGCCGTTCTGAGGATCGACAATATCAGTGAAGAAATGTTCTTCCCCACCATCCAGGACCTCTACGAAGAAGGTAAAGGCTGGGTCATTACCCCTAACCCCCAGATTCTGACCATGAACCTTCTGGAAGGGCAGCCGCGCCTCATCTACGAGACGCTAAAAATTGTGGAATGGAACGTGCGGTTCGATATTCTTCCCGAAGTTCAGGTGTACCGCAAAGACACAAACCAGGTGTACCCCATCACTGATTTTGATACGCGCGGCCTGATCCGTGACGGCGCAATACACGGGACTCTACGCACACAATTCACGAATGAGTGGAGGCCCGTCCAATTCATTTCAGAAAATAGCCTGAGCTAGGGGAGGGGAGAGAAGCATGACGAATAACTTTGGCGGACCTGGATACGGCGGGCCCGGATACAACGAGCAACGAGCGCTCATGAGGTCTGTGATCACTCGCGCCAAGTTTATACGGGCTGGCGTGTTCGCTGGTGCCGCCCTCGTCGCGATAGCTTTTGGCTGGGGCACTAAACTGCTCAACGGGACAGGCTCGGAGTCCCAGGCCGATAAGAAGCGTGACCAGGAATTTGTGCGACTGGAACCCACGGAGAAGTACGATGAACTCCACAGCTTGGGGCCTTCCTCCGGGCCGCTGGTTTATACGGCATTCGAACGTAAGGGGCGCTTCATTCCTGCTACCGAGGCGCAGGCGGCGCAGAACGTGCCGTACCCTATTCAACAGCCCGGAATGGATAACTACGACCGCGCTGGCCTGTACGCGTTCTTGGCGTACTACTTCGCGTCGATGAATTACTTCTACCACACGGGCGATACGGAGCCTCTTTCTAAGGTCACGGACCCGGAAAAGGTGCTGCACCCCGAAATTCTTCGCCTGTACAGGGAGAAGCGCGGATGGGTTATTTCGGCTGACAAGAACGTGCTGAGCGCCAACGTTGTTGATGATCTTATTGCGGGTGAGAAACCTAAAAATACGAGCCGAAATATCCTGGTGAGCACCCTGTACACGAATAAGGCTACGAACCTCGCGTTTTATGTTAAGGAGACGGGCGAGAAGCAGGATATTCACAAATATTTGAGGTACCTGGGGCGTTTCTCGCTGGCTGTGGAGCATCTGCGCGGGCAGTGGGTGATTGTGGCTGACCGCGACGGCTACAGCATCCGCAACACCTACGAGCCGATCTACCCGCAAGGATTCGGGCAGCTGTAGTTTCTCTAGAAACCGAGGAAGTGCATCCGCAGGGGAAGCCACCATGAGGCTTCCCCTGCACCCGTTTAAATGGCTACAGAACCCGCAAAACGGCAAGGGTCGAAAGAAACTGATGAACGCGGGGTGAGAATAGTCAAGGCACAGCATAAAACCGCGCCGAACCAGTGAAAATATGCCGCCAACCCTCTAAAATAGAAAAGGAAAATTCCGAACAACAACCCCGCCCAGCATACCGCGCGGGAAAGCTAAGGAGCGAACTATGTCGCGTAAGCCCCTCATCGCAGGCAACTGGAAGATGAACCTCAACCACGCAGAGGCAGTCACCCTCGTCCAGAAGCTCGCATGGACCCTCGACGACGCAAACTTCAACTTCTCCGCAACCGAAGTAGCCGTCTTCCCGCCCTTCACCGACATCCGCTCCGTGCAGACCCTCGTCGAAGGCGACAAGCTGGACATCCTCTACGGCGGCCAGGACCTCTCCGTCCACGACTCCGGCGCATACACCGGCGAAATCTCCGGCGCATTCCTCTCCAAGCTCGGCGCAACCTTCGTGCTCGTCGGCCACTCCGAGCGCCGCACCTACCACCACGAAAGCGACGAGCTGTGCGCAGCAAAGGTCCAGGCAGCATACAAGCACGGCCTGACCCCCGTCCTCTGCGTCGGTGAGCCCCTCGAAATCCGCGAAGCAGGCACCCACGTCGAGTACACCCTCGAGCAGCTGCGCGGCTCCATCGCAGGTCTGACCGCAGAGCAGGCAGAAACCCTCGTCATCGCATACGAGCCCGTCTGGGCAATCGGCACCGGCAAGGTCGCAACCGCAGACGACGCACAGGAAATGTCCGCAGCAATCCGCGCAGAAATCGCTAAGCTCTACTCCGCAGACGTTGCAGAGAAGGTCCGCGTTCTCTACGGCGGCTCCGTCAAGTCCTCCTCCGCACCCTCCATCATGGGCAAGGAAGATGTGGACGGCGTGCTCGTCGGCGGCGCATCCCTGCAGGCTGACGAGTTCGCAGCAATCGCACGCTTCGACGCATAAAACCCCGACGCACCACAGCGTCTCATAGCGTTACAGCGCCCGGCGGGTACCCACCCGACCGGGCGCTGGACCATTTAACCGCCACCGAGATAGCGGTGGATGTACGAGGCGGGCGTAAGAGCCGGGTGCATGAGTCAGGCGTAAGAGGAGGGTGTATGAGGCGGGGGAGAAGAGCCGGGCGCGTTCGCCCCTAACCGCAAAACCCGCCCAGAATACGCCGACCCCACGGTTCGCCCCGTACACTTAACGGCATGTTCAGCTTTGGTTTTTCCCTGGTCATCGCAGCCCTCGTCGGCATGATCCTCTACAGCTACCTGCGCAACCGCAAAGTGAGTGCCCCGCGCCTACCCGGCAACGAAGGCGGCAACATCGGCTACGCAGGCGGCGCAGAATACCAGGAGCCCTCGCCCGAATACCAGTACTTCGAGAGCCGCCGAGAAGCATTCCTCGACCAGCTCTACAGCCGCACCTCCTCACCGGAAATCCCCGTCACCCTCACCCTGTGCGACTGGGTAGACCAGGGCTTCTACGCTGAAGGAGGCGCCTACTGGGCAGCCGCGCAGCAGTTCACCTACTACCTCATCGACGGCGGATACGTGCGTGCCTACGACACCGAAGGCGACGAACTCACCGCCCAGCGTGTGCTCACCGACCGACCCGCCGCACTGCAGCTGACCCCCAGCGAATACCAGCGCCGCAGCAACCGCGCCGCGTAAAAAGCCGCCTCAACGTGACCGAATGGCGGCTGTAGCGTATAGTTAAACCCGTCTGTCTGCGCCCCGCAGCCCAGGCACCCCACCAGAAGACAACGAAGGAAGGTCCCCATGGACGTCATCATGAACGTACTCATGGTCATCATCGCCATCACCAGCGTGATCGCAGTGATGCTTGTGCTGCTCAACCGCGGTCAGGGCGGCGGCCTCTCCGACATGTTCGGCGGCGGTATGACCAACTCCCTGAACTCCTCCGGTATGGCGTCTAAGAACCTGATCCGCCTAACCGTCACCGTGATCGTCATCTGGGTTATCGCAGTGGTCCTGTACGGCCTGGCAATGCGCTTCAACGGCCAAATCGTCGTCTAGTCAGAGCCTCTCATCAGAGCCCACGCCCACCCCACCGAAGGTGAGCCAATAGAGCTTCTCCCCGGCACTTCTCAACCGAGAATGCCGGGGATTTTTTTATGCACCAAACGGTAATGACGAAAGCGGTAGCGGGGCGCGAATCTTTACGGCATGATAGGACGTATACACCACATACGAAAGGCAAAGAAGCCATGAGCGCCTACACCCTCGACTACACGTACACCGCCCCGTCAGCCCTCATCGACGGCGCCGACTCCCGCGCGCTCAGCCTCGCCACCAGCGGCGGCAGCACCCCCGAAGGTGCCGCCTCCCACCCGTACTTCTTCTCCGGGTTCCTTGAACGAGCAGACGTCTACGCCACCGCACTACTGGTCGTCGCCAGGGTCGCCCGCACCCGCTTCTACGTGCCGCCCAGCTCCCTCGCCGGAGCCCTACGCGCCGCAGACCCCGTCGTCACCAGCACCGCCGAAGGCCTACGCTTCGAATCCTTCAGCGCCTGCTGCGGAGTGTACGCGCGCCTCGACGTTGACTCCAGCGCACTCGACGCCAGCCACAGCGCCGTAGGCGTCACCAACGTAGACGTCAACCCGCCCCTGCGTGCCGCGCTCGCCTCCCTCAGGGCGGGGGAGCCCATCCACCTGAACGTTGGCGACGATGGGCTGCTTACCACCACCCTTGACGGCTCCGTCATGGAAGAAAAAGTGCCGCTGCCCATCCGCTGGCTCAAGGGCTTTGCAGAAACGCAGATGCTCTCATCCCGCATGAGCCCCGTGCACAGCCTGGACGCCGCCGCCGCCCGAACCTTCATCCACTCCCTGCCGCGTAACTCCAGCACCAAGGCGGTCCTGTGGGCGACCCGCGCGGTGCGTTCCCTGCGCCTCGCCACCCGCGCCACCGCCGGATCCGTATGCGTGGCGGGCCCCGAGCGTCTGCGCGTGCTTGAACCGCTCATCCGCCACATTCAGCGCCTGGACGCGTACAGTGAGCCCGTGAGCGCCGGTAACGCGCCCGTGCCCAGCGTGTGGGTGGCGCACCTGCCCGGCGCACGCCTGAGCATTGGTTTGAGCCCCGAAAAGTCACGCGGGTTCTCCGGTGAGGGATCCGTGCTGCAGGCGCTGTCTAACCCGAACACCGCCCAGAACGCTGACATGCTTAGCGTGCTGCTTTCCTTCGAGCCGCGCATTGACGTGCCCGTCATGTCTGCCCGTGCCGGCCTGGATGAGGCGGCAACCCGCGACGCCCTCGCCCTGCTGGCTTCCTCCGGTCAGGTTGGTTTTGACGCGCACGCTGGCGAGTATTTCCACCGCCCGTTGCCCGTGCATCCGGAGGCGCTGACCGCCATGCACCCGCGCCTGGTCGGCGCGAAAAAGCTCGCCGACTCCGGCGCTATTGAGCGGGTCGGGGCGGGGGAGCACGGCACCGGCGAGTACAGTGTGCGCAGCGGCGCAAATACGTACACCGTGATGCTGCCCGCCGACCCGTACGCCGTGGAGGGGTACCTCTGCTCCTGCCCCTGGTGGTTGAAGTACCGCGGTACGCGCGGCCCCTGCAAGCACGCCCTGGCGGTCAGTATTCTTTACCGCGAACACGCCGCCGGCTAGGGTTAACGCCCCGGCGTACTAGTGAACGAACAGCACCGAACAAAACACGCACCGTACGGAACTCTTGCGGCGAAAATCTGAGCCACACAATTTCTGCCGCGAGAGTTCCCCTCAGCTTCCTCCCGAAAGACCACCATGAGCAAACGCCCCGAAACGCATACCTTCCCCGAAGGTGTTATCACCGAGCCGCTCCCCGGCGAAGTCATTTACCCGCTCACCAGGCAGCAGAAAACCTGGAGCGACATCATGCACTTCAACCGCAACCTCGCCAACATCCTGGCGGTCGGCGGTACCTTCGAACAGATTTACCGCCGCTGGCAGTACTTCGACATTGTCACCACCCCATACGGCTCCCAGCTCGGTAAAAACACGCCCGGAACCGTCACGCAGGACCGCGTTAAAGCCTACGCAGAGTTCGGCTGGTTCACCGGAGGTGTTGCTATGCGCCTAGCTGAGCTCTACGGCGGGGCGGTCCTCGAACACAACGAGGAATACTACACCGCCCTCATTAACTGCGACCGCGAACTGATCCTCCCGCTACTGCGCGAGGACGAACAGCTCCGCGAAGAACTCATCTGGGGCATGCTCGCCGTCGAAGGTAACCGGGATGTATCCCTCACCCAGCGCGACTCCTACAAGCCCGGGCAGAAGGTCAACAACCCCGGCTGGTCCTGCGCCCTCATCGAAGCCACCAAAACCGGGCTGATCAGCCGTGACCGCCTCATTGATGCGCTCCTGAGCTCCCTCATGAGCGACTTCCCGGCGTACCGGGTCGGCTGGTTCTCACGCCTGGTCACCGGGCTCAAACTCACCGCCGAAGAAATTGCGGCACGTCAGAGCGAATTTCTGACGCTTTTCTCCTCGCCCATCGGCCCGAGCGTAACCCTTGGTGTGCAGCATATTCACCGCCTCTGGAGCAAAAACCCGCAGGCGCTGGATGCTACCGCCTTCGCCTACGCGGCACCCGCCGTATGCGCCGGAACCAAAGCAAACGCACTTAAAATCCTGACCATGCTCCAGGCTCTTTACCGGGCGGGAACCCTCGACGCTGCCGCCTGCGAAGACGCCGTGGTCATGGCGCTCAGCCACACCCACGCGCAGGTGCAGGCCGCCGCCCTCAAACACCTTGAAGAATGGGTGCAGGCTGGTGCCGCTGAGGACGCGAGCGCCGACGCTGTCGTGTTCGCCGAGCGTGCCCGCGAACTCTACCGCGACTACCGACCCCAGCTCGATCCGCTAGTGCTGGCGCAGATTCAGGAAGAGGGCTCGCCGCTCCTCGAAGATGGGTACAGCCCGGAGAATAGCCAGGGGAGCGGCACGGAAGACGCCGCCCTCACTGAAGCTGCTGACATTGAGGCCGCCGCCGCGGAGGCGCTTGCCGCCTCCCGCGCCGTAATTCACCGGTACTGGGACACCCCCGTGCGCCCCGTTACCGCATCCGACGTGCAAGAACGCGTCCGTGCACTCCTGCACCATCAGGTTGCGCCCTGCGCCACCCCCGATACGCTCAATGAAGCAGACCAGCCCGAAACACACGCCGGATGCGAGCTGGAACTGGAACTGCTCACCGCCTACCTGCTCAGCGCCGACGGCACCGCGCAGAGCCCAAACCTGCTCGAACAGCTTGTTCCCCTCTGCCTGAAAAAGCTGAACCACTGGGGTTTGACATGGTTCGACATGCGCGCGCACATGACGGTTCTTGCCGCCGCCGGGAAGCTGCGTGAGCGCCCGAAGGCGTCGGAGATGACCCCGAAGGAAGACCCCGGTACGGTGCCGAACCTGCACTACATGTACTCCCGCCACGCCGCGTTCTTCAGCACCGGATTCAAGGACGCCCTCGGCGTGCTGCAGAGCAGGCAGAGCTACACGCCGCTCGCCGCCCCTGAGCTGTTCGGCGGGTGGGTGCATCCGGATACCCTGGTGCGCCGGTACGCCAAGAACCTGGCTGATGGAGCCACCATCCTGCGCCAGGATTTCACGGCGGCGCTACTGCGTGTGCGCATGCCGGAGGTACTGCCTCCGTACGCTACCGACGAGCAGCGCCAGGATGCTGAGCACCGCCGCGCTGAGGCGCTGACTCTGCTTGAAAGCCTCGAAGAGCAATACGTGAAGAACGCTCAGGAGGACGCTCCGCGCTCTGCTCCTACCCAGATTCGCGTGCTCCGCTCCGCCCTCGACGGCACCCTCGCCACCGGGCGTATCAACCCCTACCTGGAATCCGTCACGGTATCCCAGAGGGAAACCAGCTGGGGCCTTCAGCTGAACGGGGTGCAGGACGGCGCCTCCACCCCCGAGCTGAACGCTTTCCGGGGCCTCGCCACCGCCCACCACGACGAAGAAGGACAGTACGCCCTGCTCTACCCCTCGCGGGCAGAACCGTTGGCGTACTACTGCGCCGGTAGCAACTGGTACATCTTGGACCACTCCGCCTTCGACCGCGAACTCTACCTGGCTTTGGCGGCGCACCCCGGCGCGTGGGGTCCCGCATGCGCCTTTGTGTTTGCCGCGGGATTCTCGGAGCAGCGCGTCGAGATTCGTTCCCTTGCCGTGGAAATCATGCACCGCGTGCTGGACGACCAGCTCAGCCTTGAGGACGCCACCGCAGGTTTCGTGAACTTTGTGCCGCTGGCGATGCTGAACCGTTGGGCGCTCGCCCTGACCGACTTCGCCCAGTTGGATGCACGCCGGGCGGTGCGCTTCTTCGCGCGCCTCATCCCGCACCTGGATACCGGGGCGAACTCGCTCGGTAAGCTGCTGGGCGCCTTCAGCCAGGCATTGGCGACTCTCGACCCTGCCACCCGTGTGGAGCTCGTGGATGAGCCGCTGCGTGCCTGGTTGGGTACGCTGACCGGTTCTTCGCAGAAGGCGCGGTACGCCCGGAATATCCTCAAGCAGGTGCAAGGCTAACCGCCCCGCCCGCACCCGTTCAACGTTTCCGTTCAACTCTTCACAACCATTCACCATCAACTCCGAAAGCAGGTACCGATGACTGATACCGACCAGCCGCATAACGCAGGGGAGCGCACCCTTGAAGAGCGCCGCGCCGCCCTCAAAGCCCTCATGGCGGCAGAATCAACTGACGTGCAGGAATACCACGCCGTCATCACCGGCGCCACCGAGGAGGAACGCGCCTCCCTCGCCCGAACCCTCACCCCCAAGAGCGTCATCGGTAGCGACCACATTAACCGCACCCCGCTCGCCGCCTACGTTGCCGGGGCGCTCGTGCGCACCCCAGACGGTGACCCGTGGGAATACCACCGTTCCGCCGGCCGCGCCATGCGCACCCTGCTCTGGGACGGTAAACCGGACCAGCAGCTGATTGACGCGTTCCTGCTCGGCGCTACCGAACGCCCCGACGAGTGGATTCTGCGTTTTATTGAGGGCCTCCCGAACTCTTGGGCGCGCTCGAAGAAGATCTGGGAAACCTGCTACACGCTGCTTCGCGCCCGCAAGCTGAGCTGCGATGCCCCCGAATACCTGGTCCTTTTCCTGCACGAAGCCCTGCCCTGCGTGAAGAAGGACAGCGCGAGCAACCACGCCCAGCTCAAAACCTTCTTCACCCGTGACATGACCCTGCTCGACCAGGAGTTCTGGGCGGTCTTCCGCACCGAGGGGGTGCTCTTCAAGGGCTACGGCAACTACATGGGAGAAAGCGCCGAACTGTGCCGCTTGATGGGCGAATACTTCGACATTCGCGACGAGATTCTGGACGCTCTGCTGCGCGGCCTGACCAGCGATTTCAGTGCCTTCAACTCGGCTGCGTTCCACTCCGTCTACACCGATCTGCAACCCACCGACGCAGAAAACCGGGCACGCTTCGGGCAGCTCATGGCTGTCCTCACCGCAGAGCCCAGTGCCTCCGTCGGATTCGCCCAGACCATGCTGCAGAGCGTGCTCAAAGCCTGCGCGCCCGCCGCCCTGCAGAAGAACGAAAACGCAGAGCTGGCACCGCTCGAACAGGTCGAGCTGGAACAGCTCATCGACGCACTCGGCGCGAACCTCTACCGCACCGAAAAGAAGATTCAGCGCGGCGCCCTGCGTCTGCTCAAGCTCATTGCCACCCAGTACGCCGGTGTGAGCAAAGCCAAGCGTAAGAAGGCGCAAACCGCCGAGCAGCTGGCGCTCGCCAACTACGTTGCCGACCGCGTCCTCGAAGCCTACGAGGTGCTGCCCCTGGAACTGCGCGGCGCTGCGGAAGCCTGCCTGCCCGAAGACCGTCTGCCTCAGGCGGAAGAGGCGGAGGCGGCGGGCGCCTCCGTAGAGGTGCCGCCGGTGCTGTTGCCCGGCGTTGAGCACCGAGAACCCGTCGCATCCATCGCAAATTTGGAAGAGTTCTGCACCCTCATTACGGAAGAGTCGAACACCACCTCGGGTCGAATTACCGGGGACGAATCTCCCAGCACCCGAGGAGAGAACCTGGCACGTCTCTACCACTTTGCCGCGACCGACAAGCTGGCACCGGCGGAACAGCAGCAGCTTCGTACCCTGCGCAAAATTGCTGACCATTACAGCTACAACAACGTCGCGTACATGCCTGCGCTCTGCGCCGTGTTGGAAGCTAACGCCGAGGCCGCGGGATACAAGTCTGAGGAAATTTCCGAAATGGCTTCGATCATGCAGCGTTTTGAACGTAGCCAGCTGATATGGCGGCGCTCCAGCGACCATAGCAAGCTCATTTCTACAGAAGAGATGGTGCGCCTGGTCGTCCAGAATAAGCACCACCTCTGGGACCCTGGCTACACGTCGCTAGAAGGCTACCGTGACCTCTACAAGATCTTCCGCGAGCAGATGCGTGCCGTCGCCGCCGGGGGAGAGTACCACACGGAAGGACGCACGGTGCGCTTGCTGAGCGCACCACTACCCGCCCGTCAGCTTACCTACAGCGACTGGACTTATCGCACTGTTTCTGCCCTGGATATCCCCTGGAGCCTCTACTATTCCGGCCTTAATGACAGCAAGGTTGAGGAATACCGTAAAGCTAGCCAAGCGGGAGAACCCACCGGAGAATTTGTTGCCGCCGACTTTGTTCGTCATGAACCGATGTGGCAGGTCGAGAGCGATATCACGGATACCGTGGATGAGGCGCGCGAGGCGCTGAGCCACGCAACCGCTAGCATGAGCCCCGAGGAGACCATCGCCTACGAGGTACTGAACACCGCGTTCATTCCCTTCACCTTTTTGCCGAATGCTTCTGAATCGTACGGCTGGCAGGGCGACTTCATGACGGCGCTTACCGAATGGGCGTCCTGGCTGCTTCAGAACAACCCGGACCTACTCTCGGCATACTTCCTGTTTGCCGCTTCGGAGTGTGTTGAGGAGAAGACCGTCACCCCCGTTCCCGTACTCATGCGCGCGCTGAGGGAATCCACCGTGCAGGTGGGCGCCCCGACCTGCACCCTGCTCGGCTACGTGGCGAGCGCGAAGAATCCTGAGTACCGTCTGGCGGCGGCAGAGGCCATTGCGGCACTCTTTGAGGCGGGCCTGCTGGATACAGGAACCTTCGCGGAGACCCTGAAATGGGCTCTGGAGGACGGGATGGTTCTTCCGAATCGTCTGGTGGCGACCCTGCGTGAGGTGTCGGCTATTAGTCCGCTGGCGGGTTGGCGTGTGCTGCAGGTTCTGCGCCTGCTGTTGCCGATGGTCGGTGAGCTGACGAAGGGCGGCGACTATGTGCGCCTGGCGGTTGAGCTTGCCGAACTGTACGGTGTGGCTGTCGAAATCCCCGCCGAGCTGGAGCCGAAAATGAAGGGCTCCACGGTCATGGCGAAAGCACTGCGCGCCCTAGCCGCCGTACCTGCCCGCAAGACGGAGGAGGCGCTTGCCGCCCGCGAGGCTGCGCTCGCCCTGCTGGGGGAGAGCGATGCCTAATACTGTGCCTGAAGGTGTGCATCCCGCGGTGCCTGCGTGGAGCGCCGAATACCTGCAGGAGTTCCTGTGGCGTATTGTGCCGGGTCGTTCCATGCGCTCTATGGATGATGAGGTGATTGCCGAGTTTTTCAGGGAGCATCCGGAACACTGGGAAAAAGTCTGGGCGCTGTTTACCGTGGAGGGTGCCTTGCCCTCGAATGGTCTCGCGATCTGGTTTATTTATGATGCGCAGCTGACCATCTGCGGTCATGATTTCCTCGTGTATTTGGCGGAGCATTTTCCGCAGTATCGTGCCCGGATTGAGGAGGAGTGCGTTCAGGCGTTGCTGCGTGATTATGCGCCGCAGAACGCCCGCGTTTTCTCGCGTGCCTTTGAGGCTCTGACGGCGGTTCCGAAGGGGCTGCGCGGTGCTGAACGTCAGCAGGCTTTGGCGGCTCAGGCGCAATCCTATGCTCGGCTCGGGGCGCTGATTCCGGCGTTGTTGGCTTCGCCGGTGGCGACCACGGCTGCTGTGGGTGCGCAGATGCTGCAGAGTGTTCTGCAGGTTTGCGCGCCCTCTGGCGGTTCTGCCTCTGCCGGTCAGGTGCCGTTGACTGCTGGTGGGCTTCAAACCCTGGTGGCGGAGGCGCTGCCAGCCGCCGCGCAGTTGCTGTTCCGGCGCGAGAAGAAGCTGATGACTGCCGGTTTGAAGGTGCTTGAGTTGAGTGTTCGGGCGGTGCCGGAACGTGCCGTTGAGGTCTCTGGCTATGTGCAGGATGCTGTGGAGGTTCTTCCTCTGGAGCTCAAGGATCGCGCCCGGAAGCTGTGCCTCGGCACTGCGCTGGCACAGCCTAGTTCGATTCAGTCGAGCTCGACTCAGCCCGCCTCCACCCGGCCCGCCTCAGATCAGGCCGCATCAGATCAGCAACCCCGTAGCGTGCAAATCCCGGATGTCCCTGCCCTTGGGTTCTCGGCCTCTGAGCTGAATGCCGCCCTCAACGCGGCGCCGCAGGCTGGGCGCGCATCCGAGGCTACCCGGGATGCTATTCGCGACGACCGGGACTGCGAAGAGCTGCTGTTCGCCCTCTACCACCTCAACGAGAGGGAGCAGTCTGTCCGCCGCATCCCTGCGCTGCTGGCCTACCTGCACCGGGCGCATCAGGAGGGGCGAATCATTGAGTTCAGCCCCGCTTTTCAGAAGTATCTGCGTCGCTACCTGAGCCGTGCCTGGCACGACGGTCGCGACCAATTGCGGTACCTCGCCTACCGGTTGCTGGTCCAGCATACGCACGCCGCAGACCCTGACCCGCAGGCGGCACTCGCCGAGCACACGGGCCGTTTTCAGGGTGCTGATTTTCATTTCAAGGGGTACCCGCGCAAGGGTAGCGAATATTGGGCGTACCGGTCGCCGACGGCACTATTCCACGAGCAGTTGCGTGTTGCGTTCGGGGATCAGCCCTATAGTAGCGAGGGCGCGGCTGGGCAGGGCTTTGCGCCTCTGCTGGCGGAGCCGTTACCTGCGGTGGAGCGTGTTTTTGAGCGCACGGTGATTCGTTTCAAGTCGTACCGTGAGGCGCTTCCGAAGGTTCTGCACGGCGAGTATGAGGTGAACGATTCCACCTATGAGCTGTGGCAGGTGCCGGGGGAGGAACCTGCCACGGAGCGGAGCACGTTCACGGCGGCGGCATACACGGTGGCTGGTGCCCGTGCGGAGTATCCGGGACGTTCCCTGGAACATACCGAGGTACCGTCTGTTGCCCTGATATGTGGCTGGTACGCCTGGGCGATGCGCCACAACCCGGACCTTCTAGCGGCGCAGTATAAGCCGCTGCTGAGCGTGTATCAGTTCTCTCGTCTTCACGGTTTTGAGGAGGTTCTGCAGGCGCTCGGTGCGGCTGAGCGTGCTCTGGGTGTGCCGTCGTATAACTTCCTGGCTTGGGCTTCTGTAGTGTACGCCCCGGAGCGTCGCGCGTTGACGGCGGAGACGATTGCCTCCCTCATTGATCGCGGCAACTGGGATGCGCACCTTTTCGCCAGTGAGCTCGGGTACCTCCTGGAGCACGGCTGGTTCGGGGTGAATCGCCTGGTGCAGACGTTGAACGATGCCGCTTCGCTGAGCCCCTTGGCGGGGTGGTCCGTCTTCCAGACGGTGCGCCAGATTCTTCCGGTGCTCCCGCAGGTGAAGCAGAGTGCTCCCATCGTGAAGCTTGCCGTGGAGCTTGCCGAACTATACGGCACGCCGGTTGAGATTCCCGCCGTCCTGGAACCGAAAATGAAGAGCTCCACGGTCATGGCGAAGGCACTACGCGCCCTGGCTGCCGTGCCTGCCCGCGAGACCGAAGAGGCGCTTGCCGCCCGCGAAGCTGCGCTCGCCCTGCTGGGCGAATCCTAACCCGAGAGTCCTAGCCCGAAAACCTACCTGCCGGTGAGGCTACTTGCCCCTTAGCTAGAGCCTCACCGGCGGGTAGAAACCCCCTAGTAGAACCCCCCTAGTATGCTTCGGTCGAGCATGCTTCGGTGACGAAACGGCTTGACCCCCCTCGCGGGGCGGGAGTAATCTATAAGTAATGGCGGATCATGAAGAGTCCTACTTTCTGAAATATCTTTTTCTTATATTTGTCGGATTCTTCGCTTCCCGCCATTTTTCTTTTAACCCCCGTTCCCGCGCGGCCGGCAGGATAAGTGACCGACAGATAAGCGGCTGATGGACAAGCACGCGGCGGATAAGCGCCGCCCCGGCTCCGCGATACGTAACGGTCGGTTGCTCCCCGCGAACATTTACCCCGCAGGTCACCGATGACCAAACCCAGCGACAACTCGCGCCCACACCGCTACGATAAGAAAATAGACCACCACCGACGGTGACAGTCGGGTGAGACCAACGGAAAGGACGACCCGTGACCACTCCCTACGACGCATCCCCCTACCTGCAAGAATCACCCTACCTCAACGAATCCGCGTACCTTCACGGCGAAGCGCCCGAGGGCCTCAGCCCCCTCGTGCGCCTCATCCTGATGCGCCGCTACGGCGTGTACGTCTTCACCGACCTGTACGGCCCCTACTACCGCTCGGACTTCTCGCGCATTAACGATCTGCACCACTCCGGCGTATTCGACACCGACCTGGGGCGAGTGTCCTTCCTGAGCGATTGCGGTCTGACCCTCAGCGACGAGTCCCTCGCCCAGGCGCTACGTGCCAGCGCCAACGAGTTTGCCCTGTTCGCGACCATCTGGTCCTACGAATACGGGTACCGCCCCGGCCGCGTGTTCCGCCGCGACTTTGATCTGCGCGCCCTGACGCTCACCGACGAGCAGCGTTACACCGAGCAGATCATGCACTACCTCTCCAACCCGTACTACAACCCGGACGGCACCGAGCGCATCCTTGGTGGTCTGCCCGAGAACTACGTACCCTACGAGTGGCAGCAGCCGATGAGCCGCTCCAACTTCGCGGCCATGGAACGCAACCGCCGACCCTTACAGATGGTCAGCGGCGTGCAGAACGCCCTAATCATGGCGGGCGCCCTCTACCAGCAGCTGCTCGGTCAGCAGCAGGTGTACAACCAGACCGACCAGCGCGACCTTGTGGCGTTGCGCCGTTTCCTCGCCCAGCATGATGCTCTGCCGGGTGCCCGCCCGGAGAACACCAGCCGCGAGAACCGCGTGTTCATCGCCGCCTGCCTGCACCCCGAAGACACTGAGCGTCTGCGCACCATGAAAGAGGCCCTCGCCCTCGCCGCCGCCTACTCGCGTCTGCGTTTCAACGGCACGGTGGGTGATCTGAGTCTGAGCATCGCGCCGCGCCTGAAGCTACGCCGTAGCGAACGCACCCGCATCGCGCACCTGCTCAACCGCATTATTGATGCCGACCCTGTCGGTGCCCGCTACGACAGCGCACCCGGCGCCGAAATGTACAAGCGCCTCGTCAAGGCGGTTCATCCCGGCGACTACCCGTCGCTGACCGCGCTGAGCCGCTGGGCTGACGACCTGTACCGCGGTGAGGTGTACAGCTTCGAGTCGCTGGTAGACCGTGCCTACGCAACTAAGGATGCGCAGAACGTGGCTCGTCTGCTCTCCACACGCCCCGGCGTGTTTGCACGCCAGCTGGTGCGCGCCCTGGATGCTTTCGAGGTGCCCCGCTACGGCATTGATACCGCCCCGAGCCCCGGCCAGCAGGTCATCTTTGACGCATTTGCCGCCGTGGCGCCGCGCGTTTCCGCGCCCATCCTGGTGCAGATCCGCAACCTGGTGGCCCTGCAGCGCAACGCGCTCGCGAACCCGCCGAAGGAGCGCCCCGCCAACCCGGTGGCGGCGCAGGAGGACCGGGAGCTCGCCGACTATGCGCGCCGCAACCCGGAAGGTGTCGCGAGAGTTCAGAACCTCATGCAGAACGCGGGCATTCCGAATCCGCTGGGTTCGTTCTTTGGGGATAATTCCGGCCCAGAGAACCCGCTACCTTCCATTCCGGTCGGTTCCGACCCCTCTACGAGCCAGCGTGAGGAGCGCCGCGCGGTTTCCGCTCAGAAGGCTCAGCCTGCCGCCCCGCAGCGCATGAACCTGTCCAAGACCGGTATCGCCACCATGATTCCGGCGCGCGAGTACAGCCCGGCGGTGCTGGACCTGCTGGAGCGCCTGGTTGAGATTGGCCTGTCTGGTCGTCTTGCCGAGACCAGCATCTACCTGCCCGAGCAGGTGGGCGATACGATCATGCCGCTGAACACCCGCAGTGCCCGCCCCTCCCTGGACGGCATGGGCCGCTACAACACCTCAACGGTGCACCTGCCGCCCACCGGCGTGATCCGCCTCTTCTGCTTCTGGGATGAGGGCGTGGACATTGACCTGTCGCTGATGATGTTCGACGCTGAAGGCAACTACATGGACAAGATCAGCTACTGGTCGCAGACCGTGAAGAACAGCCAGGGCGCCATTTACGCGCACCACTCCGGCGACATTACGGACGGTACCGGCGGCGCCTGGGAGTACATCGACATTGAGGCTCGCAAGGCGCTCAAGGCGGAGGTGTGCTACCTCGTGCCGGTGGTGCAGCTGTACTCCGGTTTCGGGGAGGCACACACCCTGGCCGCGGTGAACGACCTGCAGACGGGCTTCATGGTGGTTCCCGCCGTGGGTGTGGGTGAGGTGCACGAGGTGAGCCAGGTGCACACCAAGTTCACCTTGCGCGCTGAGAGCCGCGGCGTGCTTCCGTTCATCGTGGACCTGCAGAACCGCGACCCGTACGACATCCCGGAGGAGACCGACGCCATCGTGAAGGTGACGGATATCGGTCTTGCCCACGGTATTAACGTGCTGCAGTCTGGCGCGAACATCACCGCCGTGCGTGAGCATTTTGACTGGGCGCAGCCCATGACGGTGCGCGAGTACCTGCAGCTGACCGGCGCGAAGCTCACCTCGACCGCTGAGAAGGCGCAGGAGGTGCTGGAGGCGACGGTTCCGTCGTTGGCGGCACTGTACGTGGGCTTCGAGTCGGATGAATCTTCGGAGGAGCAAGAGCCGCAGAATCATGCCGCCTCTGAGCAGTAAGCGGGCATAGCAAGAGTGGAGCCCCGGATAGTCGAAACTATCCGGGGCTCCACTCTTTTGTTGATGCAGTTCAGAGCCGAACCAGAACCGAACCTTACGGGCGGTTCTCAGGAGCCAGCGACTCCTCGGTTGCAAAAATCAGGGTCTGCTTCTTACCGCGCGCACCCACCGCCGGGGTCTCCAGCAGCAACTCCGCGTTCAGATCCTCAGCATCCAGCTTCGCGCCAGTCAGAAGGCGGCTGGTCGCATCCTGCTTATCCTCACCGGTGATGAGGAAGAACACGTGACGCGAATTATTGATAATCGGCAGGGTCACCGACACACGCTCAGCCGGCGGCTTCGGCGAATCAGAAACCATCACGGTCACAGCCTTACCGCCCTCAACCGGGTCCTCCGGCAAACCGGTACCCAGCAGAACCTGCTTACGGCCCGGGAACAAGGAAGCAATATGACCATCCGGGCCCATGCCCAGCAGGGTGATGTCAAAGACCGGTGCGGGCCACTGGCCGCCACCACCACCACCGCAGCCTCCGCCGCCGCATCCGCAACCACCGGCGGGCTCAGCAGCCTCAGCGTCAAATTCCTCCAGGGTGGTCTCTTCGATGGACTGCTCGGGTGCGGAAGAACCGCAACCGCCGCCACCACAACCACAGCCGCCGGAGCCGCCGTGTTCGTGACCTGCGCCGCCACCGTGACCGCCAGCCAGCGGCAGTTCGGTTGCGCCCTCGGGCATCTGCACGCTCACAGCCGGTGCGGAACCGGCGTAGTCGCGCATCTCAAAGGCGTAGTGCTCAGCTGCAGCTTCCAGGCCGGTGAAAATATCGGACGGACCCATGCGGTGCACATTGCCCACGACCAGGCCGTGCGATAGCAGGGGAGCGAGCAGCACCTCAATAGCCTGACCGTCATTACGTTCGGGGCTACGCTCGGGCACGAAACGCTCATCGGAGAACCAGAAGTGCACGCGGGACCAGTCGATATCCTTCACGCGCTCGTTCTCAGCCCACGCCTTCAAGGTGGCGATACCCATGGTGCCGCCGGTCAGCGAAATGTGGGCGATCGTGCGCTCAGAGAGCACGTGCTCAATGATGTCGAGGATGCGGGTCACCGCGTCCGCTGCGAGAGCGTCGCGGGTCGGGTGCGCCACCAGGGTGGGGGTGGATGCGCCCATGTTCTGAATCTTAGGCATCGAAAACCTCCGGGTATTCTTCGAGGTCCAGCATGTCTTCAGGCTGGCAGGTGTCATCGACGAGGGTGACGGTGCGCAGCGCCTGCTTCAGCACGTCACCGTAGGTGTCGTCCGGGTCGAGGCGGCGCAGCTCCTCAGAGATGCACTCGGCGAGGGTACGCACCGGCAGCGCAATCTGCTGGTCGGGTGCGTACGGGGTGGAGATGGTCGCCACGGAAATGCCGGGGCGGAACATCGTCACGGAACCGTCTTCACGCTCAATGCTGACGCGGTACAGGCCGCGGTTTGCCGCGCCAATGGTGGCGAGGTGTACGGGTGCTTCAAGCTTCCAGCCGAGCCACGTACCGAGCAGTACCACGGACGGGGACTTGCCCGAACCCCACACGACCACGCGGCGTACGGGGGAGGAAGGCATCTGTTCCATGAGCGCTGCCAGCTGGGTGCGCCACAGGGTGAGACGGGTCCACGCCAGGTCGGTGTCGCCTGCACGGAATACGTCGGTGAGCTTACGCAGCGCTTCCTTCGGGTCGTCGGCGCGTGCAGAGTCGGTGATGCGACGCTGCGCGATACGACCGATGGAGTGCTGTGCCGGGTTCTCGGGCACCGAGTGCGGCCACCAGACCACAATCGGGGAGTCCGGCAGCAGCAGACCGGAGATCAGTGCTTCGGTCGGGCGGGATGCGCTACCCCAGCCGCGCAGAACAATCATCTCGGATGCGCCGGTGTCGCCGCCGAGGTGGATTTCTGCATCCAGCTGGTCGGGGTCGAGCGGGTCGTGGGAGATGTGCACAATAATGCGGCTCGGGTGTTCGTGGGAGGCACGAATCGCGGCGCGCATTGCTTCGCGGGAGTGGCCCTTTTCCGCGAGAACAACGAGGGTGAGAACTCGTCCACTGCTGAGGCTACCGTTGGCGGCAGTCAGGTGGCTCAGTTCCTTGTTGATAGCGGAAACGGTGGTGTTATGCAGGTGCGAGATCACGGGCGCCTCCAAGCGCGGTTGTCACGCTCAAGCATCTCGTGTGCTGAACGCGGACCCCACGAACCGGACTCGTAGGGTTCAGGCTTAATGCGGTTTTCTTCCCAGTACTCTTCGAAGGGGTCAAGAATCTTCCAGGAGAGCTCAACTTCTTCGTGGCGGGGGAACAGCGGCGGCTCGCCGAGCAGAACGTCCAGGATGAGGCGTTCGTAGGCTTCGGGGGACTCTTCGGTGAAGGAGTGGCCGTAGCCGAAGTCCATGTTGACGTCGCGGATTTCCATCTGGGTGCCGGGCACCTTCGCGGAGAATCGGATGGTCATGCCTTCGTCGGGCTGCACGCGGATGACGATGGCGTTCTGGCCGACCTGCGGGTTTTCACGTTCGCCGAAGAGACGGTCGGAGGATTTCTTGAAGACCACGGCGATTTCGGTGACGCGGCGGCCCAGGCGCTTGCCGGCGCGCAGGTAGAAGGGGGTGCCTTCCCAGCGGCGGTTTGCGATGGACACCTTCAGCGCTGCGAAGGTTTCGGTGCGGGAGTCTGCGGGGATGTCGTTCTCGTCGAAGAAGCCGTTGACGTGCTCGCCGCCCTGGTAGCCTGCGGCGTACTGGCCGAGTGCGAAGGAGTTCGGCAGGTCGTCGATGCGGACTGCTTCGAGGACCTTCGCCTTCTCGGCGCGCAGGTGCTTCGCGTCGAGGCTGAGGGGCTCTTCCATGGCGGTGAGGGCGAGCAACTGCAACAGGTGGTTCTGGATGACGTCGCGGGCCGCACCCACGCCGTCGTAGTAGCCTGCGCGGGAGCCGATGCCGATGTCTTCAGCCATGGTGATCTGCACGTGATCCACGTAGTGGGAGTTCCAGAGGGGCTCGAACATCTGGTTGGAGAAACGCATCGCCAGGATGTTCTGAACGGTTTCCTTGCCCAGGTAGTGGTCGATGCGGAACACGGCGTCGGGCGGGAAGACCGCCTCCACGATGGAGTTCAGCTCGCGTGCGCTCTCAAGGTTGTGGCCGAAGGGCTTCTCAATGACCACGCGGCGCCAACCGTCGACAGGGTTGACGGTGTCGTTATCGCGCGATGCAAGGTCGTGTTCGGCGAGCTTGGTGAGGACCTGCTCGAATGCCTTCGGGGGGATGGAGAGGTAGAAGGCGTGGTTGCCGTGTGCACCGCGCTCGTCGAGTTCGGCGAGGGTGCTCTTGAGCTTTTCGAAGGCTGCGTCGTCGTTGAAGGCACCTTCAACGAATCGCATGCCCTGCTGGAACTGGTTCCACACGTCCTCGCGGAAGGGGGTGCGGGCGTTTGCCTCAACAGATTCACGCACGTAGGCGCGGAAGTCATCATCGCTCCAGGGGCGGCGGCCGAAGCCGACGAGGCCGAAGCTCGGGGGGAGCAAACCGCGGTTCATGAGGTCATACACTGCCGGAAGCAGCTTCTTGCGGGCCAGGTCACCGGTTACGCCAAAGAAGACGAGCGCGGACGGCCCCGCAATGCGGGTAATGCGGCGGTCGCGAGTGTCCCGCAGGGGGTTCGCTTCATGACCGTTAGTCACAATATATTCCTTTGATTGCCTTGGTTGGTTCGTGCGGCGCGCGGTTCGTACCTTATTCGCGCGGAGGCGATGCCGCATTCTGGAAGGTGTGTCCCTGTATTGTACCGGTTTTTGACGGAATGATATGAGGGGCACCTAACCCGCCGAGATTCTCTGGGACGCCGCGGGCGGTGAAGCCCTGCGGGAACCCTGGCGAAAATCCCGGTCAGAATCTCTACGAGAATCCCGGCGGATTGGTGCTGTGCCCACAATATGTTGGGCGTGCATATCGGTTGGTGTGCGTCGGGTGGCGCATACCGGGAACGCATTGGTCATGCGCTATATTTCAGCGGCTGCTGAACTTCAGTGGCTTCCGAATTTCAGCAGCTATAGATTCGGCTGTGTCGCCTAGTTCTACTTAGCCTGCTCGAGTGCTTCGCGGACGGTCTGCAGCAGCTCTTCCCAGGAGACATCGAACTTGGACAGGCCCTCAACCTCGAGCTTCTCCACGACCTCCGCGTAGGAGACGTAAGCGGAGATAGCGTCCAGAACCTTATTCGCTTCGGAGTAGTTCGGCACGATGGTGTTGTCGGTGATTTCGCCGTGGTCGGCAACAGCGTTCAGGGTTGCCTCGGGCATGGTGTTCACGGTGTTGGGTGCGACCAGACCGGTGACGTACAGGGTGTCCGGCAGGGAGGGGTCCTTCACGCCGGTGGATGCCCACAGCGGGCGCTGTACGTTCGCGCCGTGTGCCTGCAGGCGTGCCCAACGCTCGGAGGAGAACATTTCCTCGAACACCTCGTAGGCGAGGCGTGCGTTTGCCAGGCCTGCCTTGCCCTTGAGCTGCACAGCGTCGCCGCCTGCAGCTTCGAGGCGCGCATCGATTTCGGTGTCTACGCGGGAGACGAAGAAGGATGCGACCGAGTGGATGGTGGACAGGTCCTTGCCGTTCTCCAGCGCCTGCTCCAGGCCGAGCATGTAGGCGTTGATAACCTCGCGGTAGCGGGTCAGGGAGAAAATCAGGGTCACGTTCACGCTGATGCCAGCTGCCAGGGTCTCCGCGATGGGGCGCAGACCTTCCTGGGTTGCGGGGATCTTGATCATGACGTTTTCGCGGCCCACGCGCTCGTAGAGTTCGCGTGCCATCTTGGCGGTGCCCTCAGCGTCGCGTGCCAGGCGGGGGTCAACCTCGATGGAGACGCGGCCGTCAAAACCGTTGGATGCCTTGTAGACGGGTTCGAACACGTCGCAGGCGTTGCGTACGTCGTCGCAGGTTGCAGCGAAGACTGCTTCTTCAACGCTCGCGCCAGCAGCGGCAAGTTCACGCATCTGCTCGGCGTATGCGGCGCCCTTGGAGAGCGCACCAGCGAAGATGGTGGGGTTGGTGGTCACACCGACGACGTTGTGGGTCTTGATGAGTTCGGCGAGGTTGCCGCTGGTCAGACGCTCACGGGAGAGGTCGTCAAGCCAGATGGAGACACCGGCGTCGGAAAGCTTCTGAGTGGACTCAGACATGTGAAAACCTTCGATTCTTTGTCGAGATTGAAATATCGAAATTGAAAATTGAGATATCAGTGAAATCTTCTGGGCGGCGGGAGGCTCCGGCTGAGTGGTCAGCCGGAGCCTACCCGTTGCGTCTGCACCCCACCCGTACAGAGGAGCCCGCACAGGAGGGGGGGCGCAGTGTGCGCGGCAGTTACCGCGGCGTTGTTATTGCTTACTTGGCAGCGTCGATGGATTCCTTAGCGGCGGCCACGACAGCCTCCGCGGTGATACCAAATTCGCGGTACAGGGTCTTCGCATCGGCGGATGCACCGAAGTGCTCGATGGACACGGCGCGGCCGGCGGTGCCGAGCAGGTCGTACCAGCTCATTGCCAGGCCAGCCTCGACGGAGACACGCGCTGCAACCGAGGAAGGCAGGACCGACTCGCGGTACTCTGCGTCCTGCTCAGCGAACCACTCGCGCGAAGGCATGGAGACAACGCGAGCCGCGATGCCCTGCTCAGCCAGGGTTGCGCGAGCCTGGATAGCAAGCTCAACCTCGGAGCCGGTAGCGATCAGAATGACGTCCGGGGTGCCCTCGGTGTCAGCCATGATGTAGCCGCCGCGTGCGGTGCCCTCAGCGGATGCGAACTTCTCGCCCTCAGCGTCCGCGTGTACGTCTTCACGAGCCCAGACGGGCAGGTTCTGGCGGGAGAGTACGAGGCCTGCGGGGCGGTCGGACTTCTCCAAGATGGTGCGCCATGCGACGGCGGTTTCGTTAGCGTCCGCGGGGCGAACCACGTCGAAGCCGGGGATAGCGCGCAGGGAGGAGAGGTGCTCAATCGGCTGGTGGGTGGGGCCGTCCTCGCCCACACCAATGGAGTCGTGGGTCCACACGTACAATGCGGGAACGCCCATCAGCGCGGAGAGGCGAACAGCCGGGCGCTGGTAGTCGGAGAACACGAAGAAGGTACCCGAGAACGCGCGGGTCGGGGAGGAGAGCACAATACCGTTCACGATGGCTGCGGCAGCCTGCTCACGGATACCGAAGTGCAGAACGCGACCGTAGGGGTTCGCGGTCCAGTCTTCGGTGCTGCGCGAAGCCGGGTTGAAGGACTCTGCACCCTTGATGGTGGTCAGGTTCGAGCCGGCGAGGTCAGCGGAGCCGCCCCACAGTTCGGGGAAGGTGTCAGCAATAGCGTTGATGACGGTGCCGGATGCCGCGCGGGTTGCCACGGAGGTGCCAGCCTCGAACACGGGGAAGGCAGCCTTGTAGTCTGCGGGCAGTTCGCCTGCGACGAGGCGCTTGTACAGTTCGGCGCGCTCGGGGTTTGCCTTTGCCCACGCCTCGAACTTCTCGTCCCATGCCTTGTGTGCCGCAGCACCGCGCTCGACGAGCTGGCGGGTGTGCGCCAGGACGTTCTCCTCGATGAAGAAGCTCTTGGCGGGGTCGAAACCGAGCAGTTCCTTGGTTGCGGCAACCTCTTCAGCACCGAGCTTGGAGCCGTGCACTGCGCCGGTGTTCTGCTTGGTGGGGGCGGGGTAGCCGATGATGGTGCGTAGCTCAATGAAGGAGGGCTTGTCGGTGACAGCCTTCGCACGCTCAATAGCGGCGTAGAGCTCTGCGACGTCCTCAACGTAGTCACCGGTGCGGGTCCAGTCCACGCGCTGAACGTCCCAACCGTAGGACTCGTAGCGCTTTGCCACGTCCTCGGTGAAGGCAACGTCGGTGTCTTCTTCAATGGAGATGTGGTTGCGGTCCCACACGACAATCAGGTTGCCGAGCTCCTGGTGACCTGCGAGCGCGCACGCCTCGGCGGTGACGCCTTCCTGCACGTCACCTTCGGAGGCGATGACGTAGACGTGGTGGTCGAAGGGGGAGGTGCCCGGTGCTGCTTCGGGGTCGAACATGCCGCGCATACGGCGCTGTGCGTAGGCGAAACCAACGGCGGATGCCAGGCCCTGGCCGAGCGGGCCGGTAGTGATTTCTACACCCTTGGTGTGCTTGTATTCGGGGTGGCCGGGGGTGAGGGCACCCCAGGTGCGCAGGGCTTCCAGGTCCTTCATTTCCAGGCCGTAGCCGCCGAGGAACAGCTGAGTGTACAGGGTGAGGGAGGTGTGGCCGGGGGAGAGGATGAAGCGGTCACGGCCTTCCCAGCGGTCGTCGGAGGGATCCTGGTTCATGACCTTCTGGAAGAGCAGGTAGGCGACCGGCGCCAGGCTCATTGCGGTGCCGGGGTGGCCGGATCCGACCTTTTCTACGGCGTCTGCGGCGAGGATACGTGCGGTATCTACGGCGCGCTGGTCGGTTTCTGTCCACTGGAAGTTCTCTGCCACGTGGGTGTCCTTTCACAACGTGAGTGGATGCGCCAGCAGGCTTGTGCTAGCGCGCTGTCAGTCGGGTGTAACGTGCCTTCGGGGGCGCTTATTCCCGCGCCGGTAGGTGACCGGGTAGGTACCAGGGTAGGTGCGGGGCGCCGGGAGGTTTGTTTCGACCCTTTCGTTTTAACAGGATAGTTCACTGGGCGGAAGTATCCGGTGTGTGAATGCAGACATTCACAGGGTGATACGGGGCTGAGATGGAGAAAAAGCGACGCTACAACGCGAGCGCTGTGGATTTCACGGTGCACGTTTGAGCTGTGTTTCTGAGCTATGCGCTGAATATTGTTCAGTAACGTAACAATTTTTGTGTAAGTGGTGAAGCTCATGTTAAGGTTGAGCAGGAAGGTTGCAGACCGAAACAGTGGTTGGGTCGGTCTGCATCTCGGTGATTGAAGCCCCTCCTCCGCGTAAGAACCATTGATTATCTTACTGTGGTGGTGAGATAAAAGGTTCTGGAGGAGGGTGCTTTCTTTTAGTCTCGGACCGTGTACATGGTGCAAGGTTGAGGCTAAAGGTTTGTGTTATATGAATGGGCGCCGGATATGTATCGGAACATATCCGGCGCCCGCCTTTTAATTTGCAATTAGAAGAAGCTCTGTCTGCTCTTGCACTGTCTACGCTTGCGTTGTCTGTATTTGCGCTGCTGCTAGTCGGACCACTTGAACTTGCGTGAGGCAACAAACCCAATGACCACGGTCCACACGATGATTACCCAGTGCGGGTCGGCAAGCCACTGATGCTGAATGAAGTTGCCGCGCAACGCATCGCCCAGAGCCGCCGAGGGCGACCACGCCACGATTCCGGCGTACCAGTCGGGGAAGGACTTGAGCGGGAACACCACGCCGCCGGCACCGGCAAGAATCACCCAGGCAATATTCACGATGGCGAGGGTCGCCTCCGCACGTACCGTACCGGCAATGAGCAGACCCAGCGCTGTAAACGCGCCGGCGCCCATGAGCATCGTGATGATGGAGCGTGAGACGGCGATAGCGTCCGGGCGCCAGCCCAGACCGTACCCGAGCGCCGCCACCAGTGTGAACTGAATCGCCACGACCACCAGCACCGCAATGCACTTGCCCATGATCAGGCCGTTACGGCCCAGGGGAGTGGTCGCAAGGAACCGCAACACGCCGTAGCGGCGATCAAAACCGGTGGCAATGCCCTGGCCTGACAGTGCCGTAGAAATCACGCAGAGCGCCAGAACGCCGGGGACCGCCGCATCCATGCGGGATACCCCCACCGAGTTCGCGTACTCATCAATCAGACCGGTGAACCGCAGGGCGATAAGCGCCATGACGGGAAAAATAATGTTGAGCATCAGCTGTTCGCCGTTGCGGAGCATCGCCATCGTCTCGTAGCGGCCCTGCTCAATCACGCGCACGAGCGGGTAGTTCGCGCGCGGGGGAATGTACTCCTCATCTTCGTCAATAGAAGAGACCTTGGGGTGGGTGTCTACGGGGTGGGTGTTCGCGGCGCGTTCTTCCATTCGGTTCCCTTCCGCTTGGTTCTCTTTTGCTCGGTTCTCTTCTGCGGACTTTTCTTTTACTTGGTTTTCTGCCGCCTGGTTGTTGGCCGCCCGGTTGTTGTTAGTGCGTGCGGTGTTACTCATCGGATATCACGTCCTGAAATGTCGAGGAAGACATCCTCAAGAGTCTTCGGTTCCATGGTCAGAGAAATCGGCATGAGGTAACGTTCGGCGAGCGCCGAGGTGAACGCCGCCAGGTGCTCGGGACGCAGTGTGCCGACCAGCTCATACTCGCCGGGTACGGAGGGTGCGCCGTCACGAGCCGGGGTGTAGGGCACCTTTTCGATGAGCTCCACACCGGCACGCAGATGCGCGGGCAGCAGTTGCTCACGGGTGGGGGTGGGTGCATCCAGTGTGTACTGCAGGCGGTTCGTGCCGTCGCTGGCGATAAGCTCGGAGACGGTGCCTTCCTGAACGGTGGTGCCGTTTTCAATGATGTAGACGTAGTCGGCGAGTTTCTGCGCGTCGTCAATCAGGTGCGTGGTGAGCACGATCGCGGTGCCGAGTTCACGCTGTTCACGAATAATGTCGAAGACCACGTTGCGGGATTGCGGATCCAAGCCTGCGGAGGGCTCATCGAGGAAGAGCACGTCCGGGCGGCCAATGAGGGCTGCGGCGAGAGAGACACGCTGCTTCTGACCGCCCGAGAGGCGGCGAATCGTGGTGCCGTTAAAAGTATCAATGCCCAGGCGTTCTGCGAGCTCTTCGACCGGGTACGGGTCGGTGTACATGGTCGAAATGTGCTCGAGCAGCGGGATGGGGTGCATGGCGTTGGGCAGGCCGCCGTCCTGGAGCATAATGCCGACCTTGGCGCGTAGCTCCGGGTCCGCCTGCAGCGGGTTTTCGCCGAGGAGGCGCACGGTACCGCGGGTTGGCTTGAGCAGGCCCTGAGCGCAGGCGAGGGTTGTGGTTTTGCCGGCGCCGTTAGCGCCGAGCAGGACGACCACTTCACCGGGGAAGACGCGCAGGTTGACCTTGTTGACGGCGCGGTAGAGCCCGCTGGCGGTGAGCCGTTCGGGGTATTTGGTGCGGAAGGCGCGTGAGGGCTTGAACTCTTTGATGAGGTCTTTAATGCTGAGCGCTGGTTCTTCTGCGATGGTGCGTCGTCGTGCGGTGGGGGAGGCGCTGGGCTCCGTGTGGTGCTCAGTGCGCGCCGTTGGTGCGGCGGATGCACGCCCCGGGTGGTCCTGCTGGCCCGCGGTGGTGGTCTCCATAGACAGTCACTTTCGAGTTTTTCGATGAATGAGCGTGTGTGCACCTTTCATCTTATGCCCTAACTCACGTTTAAGGCACACCCGTTACGACTCAAATGTTCACCTTCAGGTTGAAAAGTTATCAAGTAGGGGTACCTAACTAGCCAAATAAAAAGTAATTAGGACATACTTTATTTGTGTATTCCGTGAATAAGACCTCTCAGCGCGCCTCAATGAACGAGGCGCAGACCCGAAACGGCACCCGAACCGCCGCCTCGGGCTCTACTGGTGCTTCCAGTACAAAGTCCTCCGCGGCACGCACATCCAAGCGCAAAGCCGAGGCAGAAGAACGCACCAGGGATCGCGTTCTCCGCGAAGTTCTCAACAACGGCCCCGTATCCGCAGCAACCCTCGGTGAGCTCCTCAGCCTCACCCCCGCAGCGGTACGCCGCCACCTCGACGCCCTCGAATCCAACAACATGATCGAGGTCGCGCCCATCAAAAAGCACGGCGCCGGAGCTGGACGACCCGCCCGCCGCTACGTGATCGCCCCCCAGGGCCACGAACGCCTCGGCAACGACTACCTCATCATCGCCCGCGACGCCCTGCAAATGCTCCGCGACACGGTTGGGCAGGAAGCCCTCGAAGCTTTCGCCTCCGCCCGCGCCGCAGAAATGGAAGCCCGCTACCGACCCGTCGTAGAAGCCGCCGGTGATGATGTGGCAGCCAGAGCGCAGGCGCTCGCAGAGGCAATGAGTAAGGACGGTTTCGTGGCGACCGCTCAGGTCACCGCGCCTCCTGCAGGGCGGACCGTTCCCGAGCATTTTCTGGCAAGTATTCAGCTCTGTCAGGGTCACTGCCCGGTACGCGACCTCGCTGGAGACTTCCAAGTATTCTGCGAGCAGGAAACCGGGATTATTTCTGACCTGCTCGGCGTTGATGTCCGTAGGCTTTCAACCATGGCTTCGGGTGCTCACGTGTGTACCACGCACGTGCCCCTGAACCGCGTCACCGCCGAGGGTGAGAAGAACGCAGAAGAATCCTAGAGAAACCTATTCCTAGAGAAACCTTCCGCGTAACACTTACCGCAGTACCCCGCGGCGCACCCCGATGAACCCCTTATAAGGGTGCGACCCGCACGCTTGAACCCGCCTACACCACGCACCGCTACGCGTCGTGGTTGAGCGCGGCATCAGCCCCCTAAACTACCGCGCCTGCAACCGGCAGGTGGCGGCGAGAAATGTAATAACCATCGAAGAAAGGCCGTAATGACTGAGAAAGTTGGGCAGAACGCCAACGACACCGTCATTTCAGAGATCCTGGAGATGAACCCCGAACTCGAGGGCATTGGCAACTACGAGTACGGTTGGGCAGACTCCGACGAAGCAGGCCAGGTAGCAAAGCGCGGCCTGGACGAGAACGTCGTGCGCGACATCTCTGCAAAGAAGAACGAACCCCAGTGGATGCTGGATATGCGTCTGAAGGCGCTGAAGTTCTTCGAGCGTAAGCCTATGCCCACCTGGGGTGCGGATCTTTCCGAAATCGACTTCGACAACATCAAGTACTTCGTGCGCTCGACCGAGGGTCAGGCGGCTTCTTGGGAGGAACTGCCCGAGGACATCCGCACCACCTACGAGCGTCTGGGCATTCCCGAGGCGGAGCGTAACTCCCTCGTCGCGGGTGTGGCTGCACAGTACGAGTCTGAGGTCGTGTACCACCAGATCCGTGAGGACCTGGAGAAGCAGGGCGTGATCTTCGTCGACACCGACACCGGTCTGCGCGAATACCCCGAACTGTTCAAGGAATACTTCGGCTCCATCATCCCGATTGGTGACAACAAGTTCTCCGCACTGAACACCGCCGTGTGGTCCGGTGGCTCCTTCGTGTACGTTCCCCCGGGAGTTCACGTGGAAATCCCGCTGCAGGCGTACTTCCGTATTAACACCGAGAACATGGGTCAGTTCGAGCGTACCCTAATCATCGCTGACGAGGGCTCCTACGTTCACTACATTGAGGGTTGCACCGCCCCCATCTACAAGTCCGACTCCCTGCACTCCGCAGTGGTTGAGATTGTGCTGAAGAAGAACGCACGCGTTCGCTACACCACCATCCAGAACTGGTCGAACAACGTCTACAACCTGGTGACCAAGCGTGCGGTTGCGCACGAGGGCGCCACCATGGAATGGGTGGACGGCAACATCGGTTCGAAGGTCACCCAGAAGTACCCGGCTGTTTACATGGTCGGCGAGCACGCTAAGGGTGAGACCCTGTCCATCGCATTCGCGGGTGAGGGTCAGCACCAGGACACCGGCTCGAAGATGGTTCACATTGCACCGAACACCTCCTCGACCATTGTGTCCAAGTCCGTGGCACGTAACGGCGGCCGTAGCGCATACCGCGGCCTGGTTCAGGTTCGTGAGGGCGCTAAGCACTCCAAGTCCTCCGTGGTCTGTGACGCACTGCTGGTGGACACCATCTCCCGCTCCGACACCTACCCCTACGTGGATGTCCGCGAGGACGATGTGACCATGGGTCACGAGGCGACCGTTTCCCGCGTCTCCGAGGACCAGCTGTTCTACCTGATGCAGCGCGGCCTGAGCGAAGAAGAAGCAATGGCGATGATCGTCCGCGGCTTCGTTGAGCCTATTGCCCGCGAGCTGCCGATGGAGTACGCACTCGAACTGAACCGCCTGATCGAACTTCAGATGGAAGGATCTGTGGGCTAATGCCGACCAACGAAGAAACCCTGGGTTACCACTCCCCGATCATCCCCGGCATGGACCAGGAGGGCGAGAAGCTCGCCACCGAGTTCGCCCACGATGACACCCTGTACCGTGCCACCGAGGCACACCACCAGGGCTCCAACCCGAACAACGTCCAGAAGGTACTCGAAGCATCCCGTGCAGAGCGTAAGACCTCCTTCAATGTGGAGGACTTCGCGCCCCTGACCGGTCGTGAAGAGGACTGGCGCTTCACCCCGCTGAAGCGTCTGGGCGGTCTGCACCTGGAGAAGCTGACCGGCACCGCACCGGCACCGAAGGTGACCGCACCCGAGCAGGTTCAGGTTGAGACCGTCTCCCGCGAGGATGCACGCATCGGCTCCGCAGGTATCCCTGAGGACCGCGTGGCAGCAAACGCATGGTCCAGCTTCACCGAAGCAACCGTGGTGACCATCCCCGCCGAGGCTGAGCTGTCCGAGCACGTGGAAATCGACATCACCGGCACCGGTAACGAGGCAGCCGCACAGCACATCGTGATTGAGGCTAAGCCCTTCTCGAAGGCTGTCGTGGTTATCCGCCACACCGGCTCCACCGTCCTGGGCCAGAACATTGAGTTCGTGGTGAACGACGAGGCTGAGCTGAACGTTGTTTCCGTGCAGCAGTGGGCTGATGACGCAATCCACGCCTCCGCACAGTACGCTAAGCTGGGCCGCAACGCACGCTTCAAGCACGTTGTGGTGTCTCTCGGCGGCGACCTGGTGCGCGTGACCCCCTCCACCAAGTTCACCGCTCCCGGCGCTGAGACTGAAATGTACGGCCTGTACTTCGTAGACGCTGGCCAGCACATTGAGTCCCGCCTGTTTGTGGACCACTCCGTACCCAACTGCAAGTCCCGCGTGACCTACAAGGGCGCGCTGCAGGGTAAGGGTGCGCACTCCGTATGGGTTGGTGACGTTCTGATTGGTAAGGATGCAGAAGGCACCGACACCTACGAGCTGAACCGTAACCTGCTGCTGGAAGTTGGCCCCCGCGCCGACTCCGTGCCGAACCTGGAGATTGAAACCGGCCTGATTGAGGGCGCCGGCCACGCATCCACCACCGGTCAGCTCGATGAGCAGCACCTGTGGTACCTGCAGGCTCGCGGTATTCCGGAGGCTGAGGCACGCCGTCTGGTCGTGCGCGGCTTCCTGAACGAGATCATTCAGCAGATTCGTGTTCCCGAACTTGAAGAGCAGCTCACCGAGGCCCTTGAGGCAGAGCTCGCCCTCAGCAACAACTAAGCTTTACCAGGAGAAATCAATGTCTACCCTTGAAATCAAGGACCTTCACGTCTCGGTTATCCTCGACGACGAAACCACCAAGCCCATCCTGAAGGGCGTTAACCTGACCATCAACTCGGGCGAAATCCACGCAATCATGGGCCCGAACGGTTCCGGTAAGTCCACTCTGGCTTCCACCATTGCTGGCCACCCCAAGTACCAGGTTGACTCCGGTCAGATCCTGCTCGACGGTGAGGACATCACCGAGATGAGCGTGGACGAGCGTGCACGCGCAGGCCTGTTCCTGGCTATGCAGTACCCGGTTGAGATTCCCGGCGTGACCATGTCCAACTTCCTGCGTTCCGCTAAGACCGCTGTGGACGGTCAGGCTCCCTCCCTGCGTACCTGGACTAAGGACGTTAAGGAAGCCATGAAGAACCTGGAGATTGACCCTGCGTTCATCGCACGTAACGTGAACGAGGGCTTCTCCGGTGGTGAGAAGAAGCGCCACGAGATCCTTCAGCTGGAGCTGCTCAAGCCCAAGTTCGGCATCCTGGATGAGACCGACTCCGGTCTGGACGTTGACGCACTGAAGATCGTGTCTGAGGGCGTTAACCGTGCGCACGAGGCAAACGACATGGGCGTCATGCTGATTACCCACTACACCCGCATCCTGCGCTACATCAAGCCGCAGTTCGTGCACGTGTTCGTGGACGGCAAGATGGTTGACCAGGGCGGCCCCGAGCTGGCTGACCGCCTGGAAGAAGAGGGCTACGTAGCTTACGTAGGTAAGAAGTAAGCTTCTTCCCTGACCGGATTCTGACAGAAAGATAGAACTATGACTGAGACTGTGCAGGGTCGTGTTCCTCAGGAAGAGATTGAGGAAGCCCTCAAGGAGGTCATTGACCCGGAGCTTGGCGTCAATATTGTTGACCTCGGTCTGCTCTACGGTCTGCGCTGGGATGAGGATGGAACCCTCATTCTGGACCTGACTCTGACCACTGCGGCGTGCCCGCTGCAGGAGGTTATTGAGGAGCAGGTTCAGAGCAACCTGGATAACCTGGTTGATTCTTGGCGTGTGAACTGGGTTTGGATGCCGCCGTGGGGCCCGGAGCGTATTACTGAGGACGGCCGCGATATGATGCGCGCGCTGGGCTTCAACATCTAAGCTCCTGACTCGCAGATAGGTGCCCGCCCGGTGCGGAAGGTGTATGCCTTCGGCACCGGGCGGGTATTTTTATGCGATATCAGATATGTCAGCAGTGGATGCTTGTTCTGAGCAACGCCAATTTTTGCCACTTTGACAATGGGGGGGGTCAAGTATATTTCCTTGTGAATTATCCACTCACTTCATATTGGTTTTCTTCATGCAACGGTTGCTTGAGGAAAGCCGAAAGGAAATCATGGCACAAAAGATTATTGCCGCTGACGGTTCTGTCTACGTTAAGAAGAAGCCCTTCTACCTCCGTTGGTGGTTTATCACTCTCGTAATTATTTTTCTTCTTGGTGGTTGCGCTTCGATGATGGGCGGCGGCTCTAAGAGCTCCACTAAGGTAAGTGCCCCCTCATCTTCGGCAGCTACTGATTCGTCGGCACCTAGCGCTTCTTCCGCTACGGTAGGTACGGATACCTCTTCTGCGGCAGATGCCGGTACCTCTGCGGCTCCTGCTACCACTGCTGCGGAATCCAAGGCAAAGCAGGGCGATAAAGTACCGACCGAGTACAAATCAGCGTTGAATTCGGCACAGTCGTACTCCCGCCTTATGCATATGTCGAAGCAGGGTATCTATAACCAGCTGACAAGTTCTGCCGAAAAGTTTAGCCCCGAGGCGGCTCAGTACGCCGTGGATAACGTGAAGGCTGACTGGAATGCAAATGCTTTGGAATCGGCAAAGAGCTACCAGAAGACGATGAACATGTCTCCCGAGGCAATCCGTTCCCAGCTGACTTCATCTGCTGAAGGATTCACCGAGGAAGAAGCTGATTACGCAGTCTCTCACCTGGACTAATTCAATAGATGATTCATAGAAGCCGCCCGGCATGGAACACATTCCATACCGGGCGGCTTCTATTTTCGGTTAGCGCTGAACCTAATCGTTCAGGTGCAGCAGCTTCAGCGAGTGCTCATACTTGATCATGAGGCAGGTACGAGTCGGTTCCTCCAGAAGCGCCAAACGCTGCGGGTCAGTATTATCCGCAATATCGGCAAGCTTCACCAGACGAGCCAAATCATTCACACGCACCCGGCTCAGATACGACTCACGAGACTCACCCGGGCGGCGAGTCAACGCCTCAATCGCATCCACAATACGCGCCGAGAAATAACGTCCCAGATAGGGGAGAGTCACCCCCGTATCCTCAACCGTGTCATGCAGCAGCGCCACAATCTGAGCCTCGGTCTTCAGCTCTTCCAAAGACACATCGGGATGAACGGCGGCAGCCATTTCAGAGGCAAGCTTACGCGCCCCAAGAGCCACACGGCGGGGGTGGGAGATGTAGGGCCAGCCGTTACGGTCAGTCTGCCCCTCATGCGCCTTATCAGCGATGCTGTCAGCCAGGCGAATCATCTCTTTGTAGTAGCTATTCGACATGAGAACCTCCATTGGTTAAAACTCTTACGAGTTCACGGCACCCGCCACCGTGCCGGTACGTTGCGCTAAGCCGATACGGAACGGTAGCTGGTACCAACACTCTACGCCAGCTGTGGGGAGGCTGTGGCGTAACTCGCCCAAAATACCCGTAATACGTCAAATATGACGCGCCGAAGAAGAAAATAGGGTGTTTATCCTCAAAAAATGGTGGGTTTGGTACCCGTTCTGCCTCGTATCTGCGGTTGAAGATAGCGCCGCAGGAGGCGCCCGTCACCTCCGCGAAAGTGTCCGCCGAACCCTTTCATGCCGCCCGGCATAACCGACCCAAAATCTCACATGGTGGCGAAAAATTTCTAACTTTTTCTGACGAAAACAGGCGCACAAACCGCCCAACACTATGGCAGTTTAAGCGTGTTTAGCACACACCGATACACACTCATCAAACGAAAAAAACACTCGCCCTGCGTGCCCTCCTAAAACCTCCAGAAACCCGTATTTTTCCGCGAAAATACGCGCTAAACTGGGGGCAACCAAACATCGGAGAACACCATGGCAGAGCTCTACGAGCGCTTCGTCGCTTTGTATCCCTACCCACACGAGCGAATCCGCCACGGCGCCCCACGAGCCGAACTTAACCGGCGATACCTCGAACACCTTTACGAGGGCAAGAACCGGGGAACAACCCCCATCGTGGTTGCCCTCGACCCGACCCTGCTCGGGACTATTGAGAATAACGTCTCCCTGCGCACCTCAACGCCCGTGCAGAACATCACTGCCGACACCATCGAGCGGTACGCACACGACCTCATCACCGACCAGCACCATTACCTGGACCAGGTCGGTGTAGAAGTCGCCGCGCACGAAGCCTTCCGGCACCTGAACGAGAGCGCCTACCTGCAGACCTACCGCCTCCTCATGGAGAACGGCGAACTCGGTGAAGATGACATCGGCACGCCCCTGAAAGCGGAGTACCCCTTCGAACTGACCGCCGGAATCATCAACGAGAAGGTCAAAGCCACCGACATTGATCGTGCCGCGGAACTGCTAATCATGGACCTGCCGCTGCGGGACGTATCCGGGGTGTTTGCCTACCTGCCCTTTGGCGGGTGGGACTCCAGCCCCAGTCCCGAGGCGATGCTGTCTATCGCCCGCTACTGGTTTGAACGCGATGACGCCTACCCGGCTGTTATTGCCTCGGACTTTATCGAGTTCTACACGCCGGTGCCGGTCACGACCCGCCGCGACGCAGAGATCCTGGCGGCCGAACACACGATGGTTTCCTCGGCGATGCCGGTGCGCGTCTACCGCGGCTTCGACAAGCTCGTGGAGGCGCTCTACGGTCAGCACGACTGGTATCTGTGGTGGGAGCAGCTCCCCGCGGCACTAGTTGTTGAGACGCCCTAAAGCGCCTGAGTTACTTGAAATAAAGTAAGGGGCGGGGTGAACTTTACGGTTCACCCCGCCCCTTTTCACGTATTTGTGCAGGTCCGCTCCGGGCTACATGCTCTGCGCTATTTCAGCTCGTCCACGTGCCGCGCCCGCAACGCCTTAGCGGTCGCCGCCGCGTAATCCACCGCCTGCACAACCCACGGAATCAGCAGTCGCCAATACGTGCGCTTAGGCAGGTTACGCGCCACCGCCGCACGACGCAGCGCACCCCAGCGGTCCATGAGCGCCGGAATTGAGCGGACCATCAACGCAATCAGCAGACCCAGGCGCTCGGGAGACAGACCCACAAAACGCAGAGGCGAACAGAGCCGCACAAAGCCGTCAATCAGAACCGGCAGGGGAGTGCTCACCAGCAGCGCGCGGGACGCGTAGAAAGCCGTCAGCATGGTCGCAATAGCATCCGCACCAGAGGCGTACTGTCCCGTGAACACGTAGTAGGCAACCATGATCAGCAGCAGCAGAGACAGCGTGCGGACCACCAGCCACAGCTGGGAGGCGGGCACACCAGCCCACAACGCGCACAGCGTGGACGCGACCAAAGCCACCAGCGCCACCTGCCAGCCGGTCACCGCCAACAGCAGGAACAGCCCAAAGAAGAGCGTGCCCTTGAGCCACAGCGGCGCCCGATGCACCGGCGTGTTCAACGGCTGGTAGAAACCCACCAGCAGGGTACCGGGGTTGAAATCCGAGCCCTGGGAGGCGGGACGAGGGTTCACGCGCGGCGTGTTAGCGCCCATGCGCGCCTCCTGACGAGTCCAGACCTTCGGTAGCGCCCTCGTTGGGGAACCCCTCGGCACACCACGTGCGGTACTGCTGCACCAGCTGCGCCGCATCCCCCTGAGCGAGCAAACGGCCGTCATGAATAATCACGGCTTCATCGCAGGATGCCGCCAAATCCAGGTCGTGCGTGCTGAGCACCAGCATCTGATCCAGCGACTCCAAATGCTTCAGCAACCGCGCGCGATTGCGCAAATCCAGCAGGGTGGTCGGCTCATCGAGCAGAAGAATCTGCGGGCGCGCCGCCAGCACACTGGTGAGAGCGACCAGCTGCTTTTCGCCTCCTGAGAGAGTGAAAACGCTCTGGTCCTCCAGACGTTCGAGGCCACGCTCACGGAGCAGTTCACGAATCCGTTCGCGGCGCTGCTCACCTCTGAGGGAACTACCTTCAACGGCTGCGGCACGGCGCAGACTCAGGTCAATATCCTCGGCAACGGTGGGCATAATCAGCTGCGCCTCCGGCTGGGCAAAGAGCATGCCCACACCCTCAAAAGCGACCTGTGAATTACCGCGAGCACCCGCACCCTTCGAGCTGCGGCTCGGCGCCTCCAGGGTGTCGACACCGTTCACGCGCACGACACCCTCATCCGGGTGGGTGAGCCCATTGAAAAGCCCCAGCAGGGTAGACTTGCCGCTACCGTTCAGACCCAGAACCGCGGTGCGCTTCGCCGTGAACCGCAGGCTCACATCCTTGAGGATACGGCGATGCCCGCCTTCGGGCAGCTCGGTGAAAACACTCACCGATTCAAGCTCAAGGGCGGGCATGCTGGTAGAGGCGCTCACCGCCTGTTCGCCCTGTACCTGCTGCGGTGCAGGCTGGCGCGTGGAGCGGCGAAAAAACATAGCTATCCTCTCGTGCGGCACATTGTGTGCCTTTAACGCTGGGTAGAAGCCAGAGACGGGAAGGCGCGGCGTACCGACAAACCAACCAGAACCGCGATCGTGGACTTCACCAGATCCCAGGGAACGAACACCATTGCCGCGCTGAATGCGGCGTCAAAAGTCATGTGGGCGTTCACCATCATACCGGCGATACCGCAGGCGGTCAGAACCACAAAACCGCAGAAGTTCGCGAGCAGAGCCATGAGGAAGGTTGCACCCACCGAACGGGTGTTGCGGGTGAACAGGTAGGCGAGGGTACCGGCAATAGCGGCGAAGGGCAGGAAGCCGAGCAGGTAGCCGGCACTCGGGGAGGCGAGCGTACCCAGACCAGCGCCGCCCTTAGCGAAGATAGGCAGGCCCGCGAAACCAACCAGCAGGTACAGTGCCACGGAGGCGGTGGCGCGCTTGCCGCCGAGCACCTGAGCGGTGATGTAAATGCCGAGGGTCTGGAAGGTGAAGGGAACCGCAACGCCACCCAAGCTGACGGCGGGCATGATGGCGAGCGCGGCGATGAAGCCTGCAAACACTGCGATGAGGGAGAGGTCGGTGGCGAGCGAGGTCTTTGCCGCTACGTTACGGCGCGGTGCCTGGGTTGCTTGGGATGATTCGCGCACGGAATCGGTCATTGGGGTGGTGCTCCTTTGGTACGTATTTCTCCGCAGATTTTTCTGCGGAGTTGAGGGTAGCGGTGGTTGACTTGCTTGTCACAACCCAGTTTTTGAACAATGTTCTATGAATGGTGTCCGGTATGTATAGTACACCGCACACCATGAAAACAAAAGGTGCCCCACATGCGCACTCGGCACACCTGCACTAAAATTGATGAGGTGCTCCGCGCGCTCGCCGCTTCTAACCCGGCGAATCCCGCCTACCGAGCATTACCAGCCCACACACCAGACCGCCATCCGGAAAGGCACCCATGATTGCTGTACAGAACCTCGAATTGCGTGCAGGCGCGCGCCTGCTCATGGAAGAGGTCACCTTCCGCATCGATAAGGGCGACAAGATCGGTCTGGTGGGCCGTAACGGTGCCGGCAAGACCACTATGACTAAGGTGCTTGCCGGTCTGACCCTGCCCGCTGACGGTACGGTCACCCGCAGCGGCACTATTGGCTATCTTCCGCAGGACCCGAAGGTAGATGACATGAGCCAGCTGGCGCGTGACCGTATCCTTTCGGCGCGTGGCCTGGACGGTGTGGCGCGCAAGATGCGTCAGGCGCAGGACGATATGGCGAGTGAGGACCCGGCGGTGCGCGCTAAGGGTATGCGCCGCTACGACCGTCTTGAGGCTGAGTTTATTGCCGGTGGCGGCTACGCGGCTGAGTCGGAGGCGGCGGTCATCACCTCCAATTTGGACCTGCCGGAGCGTGTACTCTCTCAGCCACTCTCAACCCTTTCGGGTGGTCAGCGTCGCCGTGTGGAGCTGGCGCGCATCCTCTTCTCTAATGCAGACACCATGCTGCTGGATGAGCCGACCAACCACCTGGATGCCGACTCGATTCTGTGGTTGCGCGATTTCTTGAAGAACTTCTCGGGCGGCCTGATGGTCATTAGCCACGATGTTGACCTGATGGAGCTGGTCGTCAACCGCGTCTTCTACCTGGACGCGAACCGCTGCGTGATTGACCAGTACAACATGGGCTGGAAGAACTACCTGACTCAGCGTGAGCAGGATGAGCACCGCCGCAAGCGTGAGCGTGCGAATGCGCAGAAGAAGGCGAATGCTCTGATGGAGCAGGCGAATAAGATGCGCGCGAAGGCGACGAAGGCTGTTGCTGCTCAGCAGATGATTAAGCGTGCTGAGAAGCTTCTGCGTGGCCTGGAGGAGGAGCGTCAGAGCGATAAGGTTGCGGCGATTCGCTTCCCGGATCCGGCACCGTGCGGTAAGACCCCGCTGTCTGCGCAGGGGCTGTCCAAGTCCTATGGTTCGCTGGAGATTTTCACGGATGTTGACCTTGCCATTGACCGCGGTTCGCGCGTGGTGGTGCTGGGTCTGAACGGTGCCGGTAAGACCACTCTGCTGCGTATGCTGGCGGGTTCGACTCAGCCCGATACGGGTGAGGTTGTGTACGGTCACGGCGCGAAGCTGGGCTATTTTGCGCAGGAGCACGAAATCCTGGATGGTGACCGCACCGTCTTTGAGAACATGAAGTCTGCCGCGCCGGATCTGGACGACACTCGCGTGCGCACGATCCTGGGTTCGTTCCTGTTCTCCGGTGATGACGTGGATAAGCCCGCCGGCGTTCTTTCCGGTGGTGAGAAGACCCGTCTGTCGTTGGCTACTCTGGTGGCGTCGAGTGCGAATGTGCTGCTGCTGGATGAGCCGACCAACAACCTGGACCCCGCCTCGCGTGAGGAGATTCTGAACGCGCTGAAGGCGTACCAGGGCGCTATTGTGATGGTTTCTCACGATGAGGGCGCTGTGGAGGCACTCGACCCGGAGCGTGTGCTGCTTCTGCCGGATGCGGTGGAGGACCTGTGGTCGAAGGATTACCAGGATCTAATTTCGCTGGCGTAAAGCGTGATCCGCTGACATAAGAGTACGGGGAGGCCCCGGTACCGTGTGGTGCCGGGGCCTCCCCTGTGTATTGCGGTTCTGTGTATTGCGGTGTATTGCGCGCTGTTTTATTGTTCTCCGCGTATTTTCTGTGGTCTAAACATGTGTTGCGGATATATTGCAGTCATTTTTCTGGTGCATATCGCAGAAAAATGTGACCTGACCCGTGGGGTTGTATTGTTTTCTGATCATATGTGGTGTAATTGCTTTCCCGTGCATGTGACTTGTGGGTTCTGACACACGAAACTCGCGGCGTATTTGACGGGAAATCATGTTGCCTTGTGGGTTTTTCTGAGTAAAAGAAAAGCTCTCAGTCGATATTTCAGGGGGTCTGTGTGGGCTTTTTGAATTTTTCGTGTGTCTCTACATACATTGTGGGAAAAATGGTAGAAACACAACATGTACGAGGCGTAGACTTATAACTGTTCCCGCCATTGCGAGGACGCAAATGCGAAACATTAGGGCTCACTACCGATGGTGAGCTAACGCGGGGGAGAAGAGATTCCCGCCCGCTCACGAAGGAGAACTACCAATGCACAACACTGAGTTCGAGAAGTACCCCACCTCCGGTGAAGAGAACGTTGAGGTTGACGTCTTCTGGCCCATCCAGGACGCTTAATCTCTCACCCCGATAGGTCGGGATAAGGATTAGAAAAGCGCCCCGCCGCTTCCATAGGGAAGTGACGGGGCGCTTTGCTGTCTAAATTCTGTTATCTGAACGCTACTGTCTGAGTCATGTTGCCTGAGCTCTGTACGTTATGCGGCGTGAATACCCAACCCAAACATTTGCAGGGGGTATTCGATAAAGCCCATCATGGCTGCCGCGTACCAGGCAACGTAGCCGGTCAGCGCTAGAACGAGTGCCTTCTCGCGCACGCTACCGGCATCACCCAGAATAGGCAGTGCCATGTACCCGCTCTTTTTCCATAAGGGAGACGCCACCAGAGGCTTGATAACAATGGGGTAGAGGGGTAGTAGTCCGCGGGTGGTGAGCAGGTCGCCAATCAGGTGAATAGTCGCGCCGACTGAAATAGCCCAGGGGAGTAGCGCCAGCGAATCGGTCGTGTAGGCGGCGTATCCGAGGGCAACGGCACCGATCCATCCACCCGGTGCACCGAGCACACGCAATGCTAGACCGCCCGAGAACGCCGCAAGGAGCAGTGAAGCCCAGGGGATTCCGTTATAGCTCAGGTTGGCACTGAAATAGGCAATCGCCCAGAAGGCTACCAAACCCAGGATGGAGTGCGTTCCCTTACGATGCCCGCCGCTGACTGCCCCGACAAAGTGCGCTACCCAGCGTGAAATGGGCGGAATGGAGTTGGCGATACTGCCGTTGTGGTGGTCAATATCCGGCAGCATTCCGGCACCGGCACACGCCAGGGTGGTCACAATGAGGGTGGGTGTGTCGGGAACCTGCACTACTCCCGTCTCGACGAGCACGAGCCAGCCAGCTGCGGCGCTGACGGTGTGCGAATAGCCCATCATGGGGGAGGTGCCTCCTTGAGTGTGATGACTCTGTGTCCCGGGATGCTATACCCGAATGTATTAGAACAAATATAGCATATATCGAAATTACTTTCGATAGCGCTTGGGTCGCCGCCTCAGCCAGAGACCTCAGCCGGCGCTACCCCTCAAACGGCAGAGTCTGCTTCCAGAAATCGCGCTCGCGCAGGTAGTTCTCCAGCCAGCCCACGTGCTCCGAGCATGCCAGCCAAATCTTGCGGCGCTCGGGGGTGTGCACCTTCGGGTTGTTCCAGAGCAGCTGAAATTCTGCCGCCTGCTGGCAGCCCTTGCGGGAGCACTTGGCGTACTCGGGCTGTGCGTCCTGTGAGAGTGAGCCGAGCAGATCCATGTCTTCTTATCCTTACTATTGCGCCTCTACGTGCGGTATTACTCCGTGCCTGTGCAACCCCGCAGAAAAGGGGTGCGGGCAGTTCCGCTTCAGCTAGTGTACGCGCCCGATGAGGCATGTAAAAGAAGGGGAGTAGGCGTTCAGTGTTCAAAAGCGGAGTGTAGCCTGCGGCACCATCACCCTAAAACGCGGTAAAATAAGGTTCGACTGTCCATCCGTCCACACCCCGACCGCGGAGCCGCTGCATCGGCTCCGATTGCGAGGGGTCGACTCATCAAGGAAGCTCATGAGCGAGAACACTCCCAAGACCGTGCTGGTCACCGGCGGCAACCGAGGCATCGGCTACGAAATTGCCAAGGAATTCCAGGCAGCAGGCCACAATGTCTGCATCACCTACCGTAGCGGTGAAGCCCCCGAAGAATTTTTCGCCGTCAAGGCAGATGTACGCGATGCCGACAGCATTAACGAAGCTTTCAAGGAAATTGAAGCAGAATTCGGCCCCGTGGAGGTGCTGGTCGCCAACGCAGGTATCACCCGCGACATGCTGCTGATGCGCATGAAGGAATCCGACTTCACCGACGTGGTCGACACCAACCTCACCGGTTCTTTCCGCGTGGTTCAGCGCGCCATCAAGGGCATGCTGAAGCTCAAGCGCGGCCGCATCATTCTGGTTTCCTCCGTGGTGGGTCTGTATGGTTCTCCCGGCCAGGTCAACTACTCCGCGTCCAAGGCCGCACTGGTCGGTATGGCACGCTCCATCACCCGTGAGCTGGGCGGCCGTAACATCACCGCTAACGTGGTGGCACCGGGCTTCATTAACACCGCAATGACCGAGGTTCTGCCCGAAGAGACCAAGAAGAACTACCTGGCGTCCATCCCGGCTGGTCGTTTCGCGGAGGCGGAAGAGGTCGCTCGCGTGATTCGCTGGCTCGCATCCGATGAGGCTAGCTACATTTCTGGTGCTGTCATCCCCGTTGATGGCGGCCTGGGCATGGGCCACTAACCCCACCCCGTACGGACTGCACGAAGCGCCTGAACGTGGGCGCACCCCTTTCTAAACCTAAGGACATAAAACTATGGCACAGCTGACCGGCAAGACCATCATCATTACCGGCTCCTCCCGCGGCGTTGGCGCAGATACCGCACAGATTCTCGCCGCTGAGGGCGCGAACATTGTGGTGAACTACCGCTCCAAGGCACCGCGCGCGAACAAGATCGTCAAGGCTATTGAAGAGGCTGGCGGCAAGGCAATCGCAGTGCAGGCTGACGTGACCAACAGCGAGGACCTGCAGAACCTCGTCAACACCGCCGTGGAGACCTTCGGTTCCCTGGACTACCTGATCCTGAACGCTTCGGGCGGTATGGAAACCGGCATGGGCGAAGACTACGCAATGCGCCTGAACCGTGACGCACAGCTGAACCTGGCACGCCTGGCTGCAGAGAAAATGCCCGAAGGCGCACGCATCGTGTTCGTGACCAGCCACCAGGCGCACTTCATCCGCGAGGTTGAGACCATGGACGAGTACAAGCCCGTCGCAGAGTCCAAGCGCGCAGGCGAAGACGCACTGATCGCCGAGATCCCCGCACTTTCCGAGAAGGGTATCTCCCTGGTCGTCGTGTCCGCTGACATGATTGAAGGCACCGTCACCGCAACCCTGCTGAACCGCCTGCACCCCGGCGCTATTGAGCAGCGCCGCGAGACCGCTGGCAAGCTCTACACCGTCAACGAGTTCGCGCAGGAAATCGCGAAGATGGTCACCGCAGACGTTGAGACCGGCCACGTTGAGCTGGTCGGCGGCGCACGCGGCTTCATCGACTAATAACTTCAGCTGCTATAGGTGCCGTTGCGGATGCGCCCGCCCCTCTGACAAGGTACATTTGATGAGGCGCGCCGCCCCTTACGCGGCGGCACCTATAGCCCCTAAGGCTCCTATAGCTTCTAAGATTTTGCGCGAGGAACCCAATGTGGGGTGCCGCGCACTATGCGCCAACCACTCCGATAACCCGGTACGGGTTGCGGGGTGGGGGCGCATCCCATCCATCTAACTCACTGGAAGAAGAACCATGAGCACCGTACTCAACCTTCAGAATGTCTCCGTGATTCGCGGCGGCCGCCCCATCCTTAACAACGTTTCGTGGACTGTGAACGAAGGTGAACGCTGGGTCGTTCTGGGCCCCAACGGCGCCGGTAAGTCCACTCTGCTTTCGATTGCGGCAGCCCGCCTGCACCCGACCAGCGGCGAGGTTGAAATCCTTGACGAGACCCTCGGCGCTGTTGACGTATTCGACCTGCGCCCGCGCATTGGTCTGTCCTCCGGTGCTTCGGCTACCCAGATTCCCGCCAACGAGAAGGTTTCCGACGTTGTCGTGACCGCAGCGTACGCTGTGTCCGGCCGCTGGAAGGAAGAATACGACGTCATGGACGACGAGCGTGCCACCGAGCTGCTGGCTGAGTGGGGTGTCGATACCCTCGCGGACCGCACCTTCGGCTCCCTCTCCGACGGTGAGCGCAAGCGTGCACTGATTGCCCGCGCCCTCATGACCGACCCGGAGCTGCTGCTGCTGGACGAGCCCGGCGCAGGCATGGACATCTCTGGCCGTGAGGACCTGGTTGAGCGTCTGACCGCACTTGCCGCTGATCCCTACGCACCGGCTACCGTGCTCATCACCCACCACCTCGAGGAAATCCCGGCGGGCTTCACCCACGCCCTGCTGATCCGTGACGGCGGCGTGGTCGCTGCCGGCCCGATCCTGTCCACCATCACCGAGGCGAACCTCGCCGCAACCTACGACATGGATCTGGCTCTGACCGTCACCTCCGCGGGTCGTTACTCCGCGTTCAAGCGCGCATGAGCCGTGCCCCGAAGCAGCTGAGCGCCGAACAGATTGCTGAGCGTGCCGAGCGTGTCTTCGCCATTGAGTCGGTCACGGCTCTGGCGCAGGCACCCGAGCAGGCTTTGCGCTACTACACGCAGCTGACCGACGTGAAGCTCCGTAGCGCCATGGAGCCGCAGTGGGGTATTTACATTGCGGAGTCCTCGAAGGTGATTCGTCGTGCGCTCGCTGCCGGTCATCAGCCCGTTTCTTTCCTGATGAGTGAGAAGTGGGCTGATGATTTGGCGGATGTTCTGCGCGCCCATCCTGACACTCCCGCGTATGTGGGTAGTGAGGAGCAGCTGGAGCAGGTGACCGGTTTTCATCTGCATCGTGGCGCGTTGGCGGCGATGGCTCGTCCGGAGCCGCAGCCTCTGGAACGGTTGCTACAGGGTGCCTCTCGCGTGGCAATCCTGGAAGATATTGTGGACCACACGAATGTGGGAGCTATTTTCCGTTCGGCTGCCGCCCTGAACGTGGATGCTGTGCTGGTGACTCCGCGGTGCGCTGATCCGCTGTATCGCCGCTCGATTCGCGTGTCGATGGGTACTGTTTTTCAGGTGCCGTGGGCTCGACTGGAGTCGTGGCCTGCTGACCTGCAGACTCTGCACGAGCTGGGCTTTAAGAGCGCGGCGTTGGCTTTGGAGGAGGACTCGCTGACCCTGGAGGAGCTGTCTGCCCGCCGGGATGAGAAGCTGGCTCTGATTCTGGGCACAGAGGGGCACGGTCTGTCGCCCCGTACCCTCGCGGCGTGTGACGATACGGTGATGATTCCGATGTCGCACGGCGTGGATTCTTTGAATGTTGCGGCGGCGAGTGCCGTGGCGTTCTGGGAGACCCGCCCGCGTTCATAACCTGAGTTCCTAGCTTGATTCTTAACCCCCGTGAGCGCCTTCTTCGGGTGCTCTTGCGGCAGCTAGGTTGGTGCCTGTGAGGGAACGTACTGGGATTTAATCCGTGAAGGTGGTACCCTTAATGGGTTGTGCGCGCCCTATGCGTGCACAATGGTGATGCGCTCTGAGATTTTCTCGATAGCTGCACATCGAAAAACCTACTCCATCTATATAAGGGCTACTGGCAAAATCCAGTAGCAGAAGAAGGTAATCAATGAAGGCAGAAATCCACCCGGACTACAACCTGGTTCTGTTCCGCGACCTCGCATCCGGCAAGGTCTTCCTGACCCGTTCCACCATGACCTCGGACAAGACCGAGAAGTGGGAAGACGGCAACGAGTACCCGATCGTCGAGGTTGAAATCTCGTCCGAGTCGCACCCGTTCTACACCGGTAAGCAGCGCATCATGGACTCCGCAGGTCGCGTCGAGCGCTTCAACGCACGCTTCGGCAACTTCGGTAAGAAGTAAATCTTCTTTCCCAGTTTTGCTTTTTAGCGAAATCAATGCCCCGTTCTCCTTGGTTTTCAGGGAGGCGGGGCATTGTGCGTTCTGCGAACCATCGCAGAATAGCTCGCGCGAACGTGAGGAAAGTTGTAATGTAAAACCTTTCGTTCACTGGTGCGTAGACCCGCTGACGGCGTTACAATGGGAAAGTATTTTGCGAGCTGTGCATTTTCTGTGCCCTCCAGCACCGCCCCACATCGGCGGGTTATTTTCCGGCTCTCTGCACTCTAGAGACTTCGCTGGATGCGCCGCGCACCTCGCGTATCACCACCTCAAACAAAGGACAACTTAATGAGCGACGCTCACTCTGAACCGTCGCAGAAGAAGAAATGGGTCAAGCGTATTCTGCTGATCCTGCTGATTCTTCTGCTGGTTATTACCCTCGGTATTGGTTTCTTTATCTGGCGTGCTGGCCACACCTGGGATAGCAAGACCGAGAAGTTCGACTCCATCACTAAGGTGGATGAAGACCTCAGCAAAATTAAGGAGCAGCTTGGCGAGGCTAAGAAGCTCAACGTGACGGAGCTGAAGGCTCCGACCGTGACTAACTCGGATACTGGCAAGAACGGCACTAACGCTAACGGCTCCGATGCTGCCGCGGCTCTTGCAGCGAACGCTAGCGAGCACGATAAGGACGGCGACGGTATCCTGGATAACGGCTATAATTACGGCGTTATCAAGGGCCCCGGCAAGAATATCCTGCTGCTCGGTAGCGATACTCGTACCGGCGCTGATGCAGCTCTGGTGAGCGGTTCCCGTGCAGACACCATTATGCTCATGCACATCCCGGCTGACGGCAAGGGCGTGTACATCATCTCGATTATGCGAGATACCTGGGTTGATATTCCCGGATATGGTACGGCTAAGGTGAACGCAGCACTGAACTATGGCGGTGTTTCCCTGCAGGTTGCTACCATCGAGAACTTGGTGGGCGTCAAGATCGACCACGTGGCTGAGATTGAGTTTGAAGGCTTCAAGTCTCTCGTGAACGCTATTGGCGGCGTGGACGTTCAGGTTCCCTTCGCATTCACCAGTAATGTCTGGACTTTTACTCCGGGTCTGATGCACCTCAACGGTAGTGGCGCTCTGAGCTTTGTTCGTGAACGTTACTCTTTCGCTGATGGCGACTACCAGCGTGTCCGTAACCAGCGTGCGTTCCTGCGCGGTCTGTACAACACGATGAAGGCGAAGGGCGCGTTGAGCAACGTGGCATCTTTCCAGTCTTCTATCGAGTCTCTGACTGACTATATGCGCGTGGACCAGGGTCTAAACGCAGCGCAGATTGCTCAGATTGCGGCTCCGGTGCTGACTAGTGGTGACACCACGATGCGTATGACCACCCTGCCGAACGCGGGTCCGGGCTGGTCTTACGATGGTCAGTCAATCATTTTTGTAGACCAGGCTGCAAATGCGCAGCTGGCACATGCTCTGCAGAATGACACGATGGATCAGTTCATGGCGACTTACGGTCAGGACTAAGGTCTGACTCCTTGCGGGGGGTGAAAGCTGATGAGGCTTTTACCCCCGCTGGTTTTTAACCGATTCCGGAAAGTCCTGGAACGCGGGCACCCGCAGGGGCTTTCGTTAGCGTGTAGAGAAACGTTCATGAGAGCTGCTGGGCGCACGAAAGGGGCGGCTACCTCACCGTGATGGTGGGGTAGTCGCCCCTTTCGTATTTTTACGTCCTGTTGGGAAGGAGTTTATGCCTTCGAGTCTGCTTCTTCAGCCTCGTCAGTCTCTTCGTATTCTTCCTCGTACTCGTCGTATTCCTCGTAGTCGTCGTAGTGGGGCTGGCGACCAAAGTAGAACGCTACAGCCGCGACAGCGCCACCCAGAATCGCGATGAGCATGCCGAGCATCGGGGTCCACAGCATCGAAATCAGGCCGGCGACCAGAACTGCGAGGCCTGCACCCTTAACCAGATTCAGAAGACGCTCACGTTCGGAGGGCTCGTAGTATTCCTCTTCCTCAATGCTGTACTCGATGGCAGGCTTCTCTGCGGCGGGTTCGCTGCGGGTCGGCTCGGGGGTGGAGGAACCACCGGTCAGGGAGCTCATGAAACCGCGACGCTTCTTCGGAGCCTGCTGTGCGGAAGACTCCAGGTAGTGGCGTTCACCTTCGGTGGGCACGAATGCCGGGGGCACATCGTAGTCTTCACCAACGGGCAGTAGAGCCGGAACGTTGTTGGGCAGAGTCTCGTACCATTCCTGCGGAATATCTGCGGGGCGTGCCGCCTGAACGGTCAGCGACAGCTCAAGGGTGTTACCGCGAATAGTGCCCCATGCGCTGGTGAGGCGGTCGTTCTCGAACGCGTAGCGAATCACGGGTGCGAGCTGCTCAGACATCTGGGTGCTCAGGCGACCGACGAGCTTGCGGTCGTGGCGCACCTCCACGCTGTCAACAACGCGGCCGTCGGAGGTCTTCAGCTGGTTCGCTTCCAGGGTCAGAATGACGCGACCCTCACCGCTGGGCGGCAGGATGCTGTGCAGGTATTCGGAGTGTTCCTTCTCGTCCAGCACCTTCATAGAGGGGCCCTGGGGCAGCAGGGTCGCGCGGGTCGGTGCGTCGTTGAGGGGGAAGAGGGACCCGGGTGCGGACAGGGAGAGCACGCCGGTGCTCTTCACGTGCATGCCGCCGCCTTCAGCGCGTACGGCAACAGCGGAGAGCTGCAGGTGCGCGATGGGTTCGTAGCCGGAGGCGACCACGCGGGTAATGGAATCCCAGTACGCGGCGGAGTCTGCCGCGCTCATGCGGCCCACCTTGAATTCGTCAATGTAGACGGCAATGCTATTGGGCTCGTAGGGGTTATCCGGTTCGGGCACGAGACGCGCTTCACCGTACCAGATACGTTCACGGTCGATGTGCAGTTCCTCGAAAATTTGGAGGGTTTCTGCTTCGTAGTAATCATCGGTGACAATGTCAACGCTACCGCGGTCACCGAGTGCGTAATCGACCACTGAAAACTCCTTCTGATATGTCTAAGCGAGCGGATACCTAGTCTATTCTCTCATGCTTTCAGAGCGGACAGCTCACAAAAAAGGGGTGACATTTATCTGTCTTTTAGCACCGGGTGCATATAGTTTTGTGTCCCAGTGAAACTGCCCCGGTAATGAGTGCCCACGTCAGTACGTGAACCACCGCATGAGGGAAATATTTAGACGGCACACCGCCGCTGTGAATTCTATAGATGAGTCAGAAAAAGACCACCGCCCGGCACCTCCCGGTGCGTTACCGGGAGCGTGCCGAACGGCAGTCTCTCACAGCGGATTGAGAACCTGGCGGGGGAGAACGGAACCTAGTCTAGGCACCGGTCCACACCCCGCCTCAGCTACTCAAACCATGCAGCTTAGTCCTGCAGGGAAGCGTTGAACTTCTGAGCCACAATCGAACGACGACCGTGGTCCTGAGCCTCCAGAACCAGACGACGCAGAGCCGACGGAGCCTCGGGGTTCGCCTCCAGCCAACGCTGAGCCAGCGCCACGGAGGGGTTGCCCTCAACGCCCAGACCCTCGGTGGAGCCGGTGTTGTACGGAGCCTTCGGGTACAGGCCACGCACAATGCGGGTCGCCATACCAATCGAACGAGACGCCCAAAGGGGCAGCAGAGCCTCGAAGTAGGAGTCGTAGTAGGACTCACGCAGCTCAACCGGACCGCGAGCAAAACCGTTAATGGTCGAAGCCAGAGCGTCGTTCGACAGCGACTCGTCTTCCATGATGGTCTTGTACGCCGCAGCCTTACGCTCAGCAGAAGGCAGGGCAACAATCGCGTACGCGTAACCGTTCGAAGAAATCGAGGAGGGGCTGTACTTAGCCGCACGGTCCAGATCCTCAACGGTCACCAGGTTACGGCTTGCGAGCGCACCCAGTGCACTCCAACCCAGGTTCTGGTCGTAAGGAATGCCGGTTGCATCAGCGATGTCGCCGGTGGTGTCTTCGAAAGCACCGCGGGCAATATCGCGGCAGAGCTCCTCGCCCTTGGTCGCGTTGGTGGAGACCGAAATCAGGCCGCGCAGCAGAATCAGCTGCTCATCGGAGCCGGGCTTAGCCTGTGCCAGTGCGGCTGCGAATGCGTCGTAGAGAGCGTCGTAGAGGCGCTCGCGGCCGGTGGGTGCGGAGAAGGTTGCGATAGCGACCTGTGCGTTGTTGACCATGGTGCCCAGCAGGGATGCGCTCGGCTCCTTGGAGACGTTGCGGACCACTGCGTCGACGTAGGTGGTGACGGGCAGGCGTGCATCGCGGACGTTCTCCCAGAGGGAGCCCCAGATGAGGCCGCGGGAGAGCGCGGACTCGAGGGTGGAGACACCTTCGATAGCTGCCTGCAGGCCGTCTTCGTCGGTCAGGGCAACCTTGGCGTAGGTGTGGTCTTCTGCGTTGAGCATGAGCAGGTCTGCTTCGCCAACGAGCTTCTTCTGCTCGTCGGTGAGCTCTACGCGGTACTCGGAGACGGGTTCTGCCGGGTACTCGAGGGAGAGCAGGCCGGTGGAGACGAGCTTGCCGTCGGTCAGTGCGAAGGTTTCCAGCTTTGCCACGTGGGGGCGGCCCAGACCTGCGGGCTGCTGTGCGGGCAGTTCCTGGGTGAGGATCAGGTCGGTGAGCTGACCGTCTTCGCCGTAGACGCGCTTGGTGCCCAGTGCGGACACGCCGGAGGTCTGCAGCCATGCGTTAGCCCATGCCTGCATGTCGCGGCCGGAGACCTCGTTGAGTACCTGCAGGAAGTCGTTCAGGGAGGTGTTGCCCCACTCGAAACGCTTGAAGTACACGCGTGCTGCCTCGATGAAGGTATCGAAGCCGACGTAGGCGACCAGCTGCTTGAGCACGGATGCGCCCTTTGCGTAGGTGATGCCGTCGAAGTTCTGCGATGCTGCTTCCAGGTGGGGGATGTCAGCGACGATGGGGTGGGTGGTGGGCAGCTGGTCCTGCATGTATGCCCATGCCTTGCGGTTGTTCGCGAAGGTGACCCATGCGTCGTTGAAGTTGTTGGCTTCCTTAGCGCCGAGGGTGCCCATGAAGTCTGCGAAGGATTCCTTGAGCCACAGGTCGTCCCACCACTTCATGGTGACGAGGTCGCCGAACCACATGTGTGCCATTTCGTGGCAGATGGTGTTGGTGCGGCCTTCGAGGTCGTCCTCGGTTGCGCCGGAGACGAAGATGTAGTCTTCGGTGAAGGTGACCAGGCCGGGGTTCTCCATTGCGCCGATGTTGTATTCGGGCACGAATGCCTGCTCGTACTTGGGGTACGGGTAGGGGTAGTCGAAGAGGTCCTGGAAGAAGTCCAGGCCGTTTTCGGTGACCTTGAAGATGTGGTCGTAGTCGAAGTGCGGCTTGAGGGACTGGCGGCAGTAGACGACCAGGGGAATATCACCGCTGTTGACCTTGCTCTTGGGCTTGTAGGTGGTGGTTGCGGTGAAGTATTCGCCAGCGACGATTGCGGTGATGTAGGTGGAGATCTTTGCGGTGGGGGAGAAGACTCGCTTGGTGATGGAGTCGTCGGTGGGGTCTACGACCTGGGATTCGAGTACGCCGTTGGAGCTGACGACCCAGTCCTTGGGTGCGGTGATGCGGAAGTTGAAGACTGCCTTCAGGTCGGGCTGCTCGAAGTTCGGGAAGACTCGGCGGCAGTCGGAGGGTTCGTACTGGGTGTACAGGTAGACGCGACCGTCGGAGGGGTCGAAGTAGCGGTGCATACCTTCGCCGGAGCGGGAGTAGTAGGAGCGACCGTGGATGGTGAGCACGTTTTCTGCCTGCAGGTTGGGCAGGGTGATACGTGCGCCGTTGACGACATCTGCCAGGTTCAGTTCGGTGCCGTTGAGCTTAACGGAGTCGACGCTGTGGTGGATGTAGTCGATGAAGGTTTCTGCGCCGGGGGTGTTGCAGGAGAATCGGACAGTGGTGACGGTGGGGTAGGACTCGAATTCGGGGTCCTTGGCGTTGGTCAGGTCGACATGCACGTCGTAGGTGTCGACACTGATGAGAGCCGAACGTTCTGCGGCTTCTTCGCGGGAGAGGTTCTCATTATTCATGCTCTTTATTCTAGTCGGTATGACCGGAAATATGGCAGTTGAACGGGCGTGCCCGTCATATTAGTTGAGGTGGGAGGGGCTGCGACGCGGTTTGAAATAAACGATACTCAATATGTGACACAGAACATACTCTTTCGATTTGCGGAGTATCCAGAAAGCCCGTATAGTATTACGTGTTGCTTCGAACGGCACCGAAAGGAAAACGTTCGAAAGTCACCTGCGCGGGTGGCGGAATAGGCAGACGCGCTAGCTTGAGGTGCTAGTCCTCGTATTAGAGGGTGGGGGTTCAAGTCCCCCCTCGCGCACAGATAATCCCCGGTTCTTCGGAACCGGGGATTTTTGTATGCCCAGTAAAAAGCACACAAAAAAGTAGTGGGGTGAGGCTCCTTCAAGGAACCTCACCCCACACTAGCTACGCTAAGGAAGCTAGAAGAGCAGCTACATCAGCTGAAACTGAATTACTCAGCCAGACGCTCCGGGTCGGTGGTGACCAGAATCTTCACAGCGGTCTCGTTGTGGTGAATCAGGGTGTCGAAGCCCTTGTCAATCAGGTCTTCCACAGCGATCTTGCCGGTGATGAAGGGCTTGAGGTCAATCTTGCCGGACTCAACGAGCTTGATGGTCTCCGGGTGGGAGTTCACGTATGCGATGGTGCCGCGGATATCGAGCTCCTTGAGCACAACCTTCTGAACATCCAGGGAAGCGGGCTTACCCCAAATGGAGACGATGACGACCTTACCGGTGGGCTTGAGAGCATCCAGGATCAGGTCCAGTGCGGGCTGAACGGAGGTGCACTCGAACGCGATGTCAGCGCCACGGCCGTCGGTCAGCTTGTGAATCTCAGCCAGGACGTCAACCTCTGCGGGGGAGAAAGCGTAGTCAGCAACGCCGGAGTCCAGAGCCTTCTGGCGGCGCAGCGGGGACAGCTCAGAGATGATGACCTTAGCGCCCTTAGCCTTCAGAACTGCGGAGGTCAGCAGGCCGATGGGGCCGGCACCGGTCACCAGTGCGAATGCGCCCTCTTCGAACTCGCCTGCACGCTCAACAGCGTGGTAGCCAACGCTCAGGGGCTCAATCAGTGCAGCTTCGTCCAGGGGAATGGTGTTGGGGATCTTGTGAACCCAGCGGCGCTTGACAGCAACCTTCTCGGACAGACCGCCACCGCGACCTGCCAGGCCGATGAAGTTCATGTCCTTGGACAGGTGGTAGTCCTTGGAGTCGGGGCCGGTGTAAACGTCATCACGAATGATGTAGGGCTCGACGACAACGTGGTCGCCAACCTCAAGGTCGTCTACGCCTTCGCCCAGTGCCTCAACAACACCGGAGAATTCGTGACCGAGGGTGACGGGGGAGTCTTCACCAGAAATGGGGTGGGGATGACCGTGCTGGGGGCAGAAGATGGGGCCGTCCAGGTATTCGTGCAGGTCGGTACCGCAAATGCCGCACCATGCGACCTTGACCAGAACCTCGCCCGCAGCGGCTTCGGGTGCGGGGATGTCTTCAATGCGGATGTCGTGGCGGTCGTAGAAGCGTGCTGCCTTCATGGGATGGAGCTCCTTAGCGTGGTTGTGGCGCTCACTGCGGTGTGTGCTTGCCGGTACGGTTCGCATCCATGGGTCTGTCACAGTATTGACAGAGGCCCAAACGACATGGTCTGGACCGGTTGTGAACTGTCCTGCCGGCATTCGCATCGCTAGCGCCGGATGGTGATGGGTGCGGCTGGATTGTCGCTCCCATGTGCTTAACGCTACTCCTATGAATCAAAGATTCCTAGGATATATACAAATTTTCTTTTATGTGACACAAATTTCTTTTTGGGTGTTTTCGACTCCATCACGCCCGAGCATCTAGCGCCCGGCGAGCGCAGACGGTAGCGTAGAAGTATGACTGACGCGAACGCACAGGGCACCGCCGCCCACACCCAGCCCACTTCTGACAGCTCCGGTCGAACGGCACCGAACCGACCCGCCGCAATAACCCGCCACTATGACGCGCCCGATGCTGATTGCGTGCGCGGTAGCGAGTACTCCGAGATTCTTGCCCTCGAAACCGAGCGGCGTAAGCGTGCCGCTGAGCACCGCCGCAAGCGCGGGCACGCGCATCCCGAGCAGGAACATGCTGACCACGGTCAGCCCGAGCAGGAACGTAGCCACGGCAACCGCCACGGTCATGGAAAGGGGCACGGTCACCGCCTCGACGAAGACAGTGGGCTGGCGCATATTCGCCGCGACCTCGCCGAATCCGTCGCCACCCGCGCGGATTCTTTGACCGCAATTCTCAAGGCGATTCATGCGCATCCTGAGACTGCCTACGAGGAGTATTTTGCCTCCCGCACGCTCGTTGATGCGGTCCGCGAAGCCTACCCGAACCTCAGGATCGAGTACCCCGCCTTCGGTCTGGATACCGCGTTCAAGGTGGAGCTCACCAGCGCCGACTACGACCCCGCCAAGCACCGCACCATCGCGATTCTCTCCGAATATGACGCACTGCCGGGCATCGGTCACGGCTGCGGCCACAACGTCATCGCGGTATCCGGGCTGGGCGCTTTCCTTGCCCTGGCGGATGCGCTCGCTACCAGCCCCGAGGCGTTCAGTGGCAGGGTCCTCTACTACGGCACACCCGCCGAAGAGTCCGATGCCGGTAAGGAGCTGATGGCGCGTGCCGGCGCGTTTGAGCAGGTGGACGCCGCCATTATGGTGCACCCCTACTTTATTGATGTGGCTGATCAGGCGTGGTTGGGTCGCCGTGAATGCCGCGTGACCTACACGGGCGTGAGCGCGCATGCTTCCTCGCACCCGTTTATGGGTCGTAACGCCCTGGATGCGGCGAACCTGGCGTATCAGGGTTTGGGTTTGTTGCGTCAGCAGATTCCCGGTTCTGACCGTATTCACGCGATTATCGACCACGGCGGGGACGCCCCGAACCTGATTCCTGCCTCCGCGAGCTTGCACATTAATATCCGTTCTAAGCACGCGCCGACTCTGCGCGCGCTGTCGCGACGGGTTGAGGAGGTGCTGCGCGGTGCGGCACTCATGGCTGGCGTGAGTGCGGAGGTGACTTGGGATTCTTCGCCGATGACCATGCCGGTGCGCACGAACCGTCCGCTGCTCAAGCGTTGGGTTTCGGCTCAGCGTTCGGTGGGCCGTCACCCGTACCCGCCCGGTACGGTGAGCGACACGCTGGCGGCTTCGACCGATTTCGGTAACGTGAGCCTGCGCGTGCCCGGTATTCATCCGCTCATTCAGATTGCGCCCGAGGGCACCGGTATGCACACCGTGGAGTTCGCGCACTGTGCGGATACTCCGGCGGCGGTGGATGCTGCCCTGGATGCGGCGTTCGGGTTGGCTTCTGTGGCTTTGGACTTCCTGGTTGATGACGAGTTAGCTCAGGCGGTCCGTGCCGATTTTGAGGCTTCTGGAGGCGCGGTAGATGTGGAGGGCTACTTTAGCGACATGTGACCTTGCTCAAAAGGTCAGAACGTCATTATTTGGTTTTGTGAGTGAAAAACACCCCCTAGAACCCATAAAGTCACCAGCACCCATCGAAAAAAGCAAAATAACCCAACACAAAACGCAAAATCTGCGGCATAATAGAAAGTAACGAAGCGAGCCCACCGGGGAAGAACGACCACCCTAAGGAAATTCACCCCCGAGGCACACACCCGCTTCCTTATAGACCCCGCGAGAATCCTCTCGCACCACACGGATAACTCTCACGAAAAGAGGGCATACAGCAATGAACGGTGTCAACAACCCCACCAAGCTCGGCGTCATCGGTGCAGGCGGCGTCGGTAGCGCAACCGCATACGCAGCTATGGTCCGCGGCTCCGCAGACGAAATCGTCCTGTACGACATCGACGGCAAGCGCGCACACGCTGAAGCACTGGACATCGCACACGGCGCAATGTTCGCACACGAAGCAACCGTAACCGGTGGCGACGACATCGAACTGCTGCGCGACTGCGACATGGTCATCATCACCGCTGGTGCTCGCCAGAAGCCCGGCCAGCCCCGCCTCGAACTGGCAGGCGCAAACGTCGCAATCCTCGAGAAGCTGCTGCCGAACATCCTGTCCGTAGCACCCAACGCGATCATCATGCTCGTCACCAACCCCTGTGACGTTCTCACCATCGTGGCTCAGAAGATTACCGGCCTGCCCGCAAACCGCGTGCTGTCCTCCGGTACCGTTCTGGACTCCTCCCGCCTGCGTTGGCTGATCGCTAACAAGGCTGGCGTCTCCATCAAGAGCGTTCACGCAAACGTTGTTGGTGAGCACGGCGACTCCGAGTTCCCCGTCTGGTCCGCAGCAAACATCGGTATGGTTCCCCTGACCGAGTGGGAGCAGGACGGCAAGCCCCTGTTCACCGAAGAGGTCCGTGCAGAACTGGCAACCGAAGCTATGCGCGCAGCATACAAGGTCATCGAGGGCAAGGGTTCCACCAACTACGCAATCGGTATCTCCGGTGCACGTATCGCTGAGGCATTCCTCGGCGGCCAGAACGCAGTGCTGCCCGTCTCCACCACCATTGCAGGCGAGCTGTACGGCTTCAAGGACGTTGCACTGTCCCTGCCCACCATCGTGAACCGCGAGGGCATCCAGCGCGTGCTCGAGGTCCCCATGAACGAGGCTGAGCTGGCACAGCTGAAGGCATCCGCTGAGGCAATCCGCGCATCCGCAGCTTCCCTGGGCTTCTAATTCTCTCGGGTTCATAACCCGTATGAAGCAACCATTCAGTAGGCGCAGCGTCAAGCTGAGCTAACCGATAGAAGAACCCGCCGCACCCGGCACTCGCCCCTTTGAGGAGCAGGGAACTGGGGACGGCGGGTTCGCTGTGCCTGTGAAGCGTTTTTATGCGGTACTTTATGTGCCGCGTGCATGCTTGGCTTACCCAGCCTGGCTTTACCGCTCTGGCTTTGGCGTTCTCTATTATTGCCGCGATTTTATCTGCTGCTTTACCTGCCACGCCCGTTCATAGTTCCGCGTTTAAGCCGCCGCATGACCGCCCGGCGCACACCATAGGCGCGTAGGTAGTAGAATAATGGCATGAGCATTGATCCTCGCACCGAACTCACCCGCCTCCTTGACGCGCTGGAGGCGCACCTGACCGCCGTTGTTAACCGAAGCGGCGAGCACGACCCTGCCGTCGATGAGGCATACGTAGAAATCGCCAACGCCTTTGAAGCCTACGAAGATGCCCTCTTCGAGGCATACAACGAGGTCACCCCCTTGAGCGTCTACGGCGATGAAGACGAGGACGACCTCGAAGAGATCCTCGACGATGAAGACGACATCGACGACGATATCGAGTACGAGGACTAACTAGCGCCTCGCCCATACGTTACGGACCGACCCCTGACCGGTACCCCCTATGCGGGGTAATACGGCAGGGGTCGAACCGTACCCGCAACACCCGCGCAGCTCTTGCCCTCAGCGTCTCCGGGCGGCCGCAGAAAACCTACCCACCAGATACCCACCGAGCATGTACCGAGAACGGAGACACCCGTGAGCGAACCCCGCACCTGGCGCGATGCCGCCCTCATCCTCCGCACCCAAAAACTCGGCGAAACCGACCGCATCATCATCATGCTCACCCGCGATAACGGAATCACCCACGCCGTCGCCAAAGCCGTACGCAAACCCACCTCCAAGTTCGGCGGGCGACTCGAACCGTTCATGCACACCGACCTGTCCTTCAGCCGCGGCAGAACCAACCTGCACACCATCACCCAGGCGGCGACCCTGCACGCCTATACCGCACCGATCATGGCGAACTACGATGCGTACACGTGCGCCTCCACCATCGCCGAACTGGCGGAAGCACTCACCAAAGACACCGACAGCACCTCCGATATTTACACCCTGACCCACGGGGCGCTTGCCGCGCTCGCGCACGGCCAGCATGTGCCGCAGAGGATTCTGACCCGCTACCTGGCGCGCAGCATGAACGCCGCCGGCTGGCCCCTCATCGGTGAGAACTGCACCCGATGCGGCAACCCGCTCGTGAACACAAATTACCCTGGCGATAACGGAGCAGACACTAGCACCCCCGGCACTACAATCCCCGGCGCTACAGGCGGAAGCGGCAGGTACATTGCCTTCCACACCGCTCACACCTACGGGCACCACACGGTCCTCTGCCCCCAATGCGCACCCGCCACCGACACACCCCTAACCGGTCTGCGTGCCGAAGAGCTCGGCTATGCGCTCGCCACCGCATCGGCGGATCCGCGCGCCTGGGCGACTATTGATGCAGCACCCGTGCCGGTTGCCTCCAAAATTCTGGGGCTCTACCTGAAAACCACCCAGAACCTGCTCGAACACCCCCTGAAAACGGCGAGCGCCCTCGAGAACGAAAGTCCTTCGCTGTAAAGAACCGCCCGCACAGTGTAGATGCACGCCGGTGCTTCAATCGCGCGTCAACCAGGACGCAAAATAACCCCGAAGCACCCGCCCATGCGCGCTATGTCACGGTAAAATAGCTAACAGCACGCCAGGTTTATATCTGGCGCATATCTAGGCAAACGACCCCGGGGGAGAACCCGCCAGGGAAGAAAGGCACACATGGCACGCACCCAGCCCGTACCCCCGCCCGCCCACCCCACCGGGGCAACCCCGCCGCCAATCCCGAAGAAGTTCATTCCGCAGCACGTCGCCGTCGTCATGGACGGTAACGGCCGCTGGGCGAACGAACGCGGCCTGCCCCGCACCGAGGGCCACCGCGCCGGCGAGGCGGCACTGCTGGACGTTGTTGCGGGCGCTATCGAAATGGGTATCCCGTATGTGACCGCCTACGCGTTCTCCACCGAAAACTGGAAGCGCTCACCCAGCGAAGTCGCGTTCATCATGCGTTTCTCCACCGAGGTGCTGCAGCGTCAGCTGGCAACCCTCAAGACCTGGGGTGTGCGCATCCGCTGGGCTGGCCGCCGACCCAAGCTGTGGAAGAACGTCATCGAAGAGCTCGAACACTGCGAGCGCGAAACCATCGACAACACCGTCTGCACCCTCACCATGTGCGTGAACTACGGCGGCCGCGCAGAAATCGCTGACGCGGCGGCAGCTATCGCAGCGGACGCTGTGGCGGGCAAGATTAAGCCCGGCAACATTACCGAAAAGACCATCCAGAAGTACCTGGACGAGCCCGATCTGCCCGACGTTGACCTGTTCCTGCGTTCCTCCGGTGAGCAGCGCATCTCGAACTTCTTGCTCTGGCAGAGCGCCTACGCCGAGATGATTTTCATGAACGTGCTCTGGCCCGACGTTGACCGCCGCACCCTCTGGGAAGCTGTCGAAGAGTATGCGCGCCGCGACCGCCGCTACGGTGGCGCTGTCGACGCCGTCGCCAACGACAAGTAGCGGCCCGGCAGACAGTCCCGGCTCATAGCCCCATAAACCACCCACACCCTCCAACACTAGGGAGAACAAATGCGCATCTACCCGACCTTCTTCAACATCTTCTTCAAGGGCATGGACCCCGAGAAGGCACACCACGTCGGCTTCTGGGGCGTTCAGACCCTGCGCAACGTCGGAATCACCCGCGCGCTGCGCAAGTACTTCCAGCCCGCACCGGAACTGGCAACCACCGTCATGGGCATTACTTTCCCCTCGCCGTTCGGCCTGGCTGCAGGCTTCGATAAGGGAGGTAAGGGCATTGCCGCGCTGGCTGGTATTGGCTTCGGCCACGTCGAGATCGGTACCATCACCGGTCAGGCGCAGCCCGGCAACCCGCAGCCGCGCCTCTTCCGCCTCGTGGAAGATAAGGCGGTCATCAACCGCATGGGCTTCAACAACGACGGTGCCGCAGCGGCAGGCCCGCGCGTAGCCGCTGCCCGCGCAGACCTCGAAACCGAATACCGCGGCGCCGTACGCCCCGTCATTGGCGTGAACATCGGCAAGACCAAGGTTGTTGAGCTTGAGAACGCTATCGAGGACTACCTGATCTCTACCCGCACCCTGGCACCGCAGGCAGACTACCTGGTCGTCAACGTCTCCTCCCCGAACACTCCGGGTCTGCGCACCCTGCAGGCTATCGAGTCGCTGCGCCCGCTGCTTGCCGCCGTGCGTGAAGAGGCAGACCGCGTATGCCCCAACCGCCACGTACCGCTGACCGTGAAGATCGCGCCGGACCTGGTCGATGAGGACGTTATCGAGGTGGCAGCCCTTGCGAAGGAACTGAAGCTGGACGGCATCATCGCCACCAACACCACCATCGCCCGCGACGGCCTGGGCCTGACCAGCGACATGACCAAGGTTAAGGAAATCGGTGCCGGCGGTCTTTCCGGTGCGCCGCTGAAGCCCCGCTCCCTGGAGGTGTTGCGCCTGCTCAAGCGTGAAATCGGCGACGACCTCGCCATCATCTCTGTTGGCGGCGTGACCACCGCCGAGGATGTGCAGGAGCGCCTGGACGCTGGCGCCGACCTGGTGCAGGGCTACACCGCGTTCCTGTATGAGGGTCCGCTCTGGGCGGCACACATTAACCGTGGCCTGGTGAAGCTGCGCCGCGCTCGCCGCTAGAAGGTTTGCAGGCGGGAGCGTTATGCTCCCCGGCGCGCTGACATGGCGTGTTGACTCTGCGTGCTGAATAGGGGCACCGTTCTCTACCCGTAGGGGTGGAGGCGGTGCCCCTTTTGTATGCCTATTCAACATGTAAGGGGTGTGGTTGTGCTGGTATCTGAGGGAGGTGGCTGAAGCTTTACTTGAGATTCTGTTAGCGTTTGGTGTGTTGTGGATTGCACTCTGACATGGAGCGATAGTACTATCAGAGTGGTGTAGCACCGACGATTGCACCATCACACTACACATTCAAAGGAGATTAAACATGAGTTCTAGCAGTGGCTATCAAAAGAATGCATTATTGAAATCTAGCATTAATAGTTTTGCAAGAAAATTCAATATATCTACCGGCAGTGAAGATGATTTGTTTGAATACTTTACTGGTTATGTCATTTCGTCAAAACATAGCGACTATGAAATACGCGACCCTAAATCTATCCATAATGGTGGAGCAAATGATCAGGGGATAGATTCAATAGCCATTATTATTAATGGAAAACTGGTAACAAAAACATCAGATATCGATAATTTTCAAAATTCAGGAAATGAATTAGATGTAAAATATATATTTATTCAGGCAAAGAATCAGCGAGATTATAAAGGTCTAACCGCACATATCAGCAACTTTGCCGCAGGAGTTCAGTTTGCACTTAATCAAAACGGAATATCCAAAGAAGTTACGGGTAGTGCTTCTCAAAAATTCAAAGATTTCATAGATTTAAAAGCAGAAATTGAAGATTTAGACAATCTAAAAAAGTTACCAGAAGTATATCTATATTTTGTTACGGCCGCTGATTCACACGCTGAGCAGTCTGTTCCGGCAGGAATGCTGGCAAAACGTGATGCAGCACTAAATTCGCTAAACAATATTTCAGGATTCTATAAAGTACACACGTACGAAATAGTAGGCCCTGAAAAACTGCTTGATATGTACAGGAAGCTTCATAATAGGTCAGAAGCTGTATTTGATGGGTCGACTTTGCAATCGTTTACGCCTGTAAAGGACGATCAATCTGTTGAGAGCATTGATTTTGGATATCTGCCACTGGAAGAGTATCTGAAGATAATCCATGATGAAGATAACAGAATTAAGCCCAGTGTTTTTTATGATAATGTTCGTAGTTATATAGGTGGAACAAAAATTAATAAGTCGATTAAAGATTCACTAAATAGTAATTCAGGAGGTCACCTGTTTTTTGCTCGTAATAATGGAGTTACTATAATTACGGATGAGGCTGTTCGTCTCCCCAATAACAAGATGAAAATCACCAACTACAGCATTGTTAATGGCTGTCAGACGAGTCATATTCTGAGTGAATATTATAATGAGAGAATGAGTGAATTGAGAAAGTTTGAATCAAAAATCCCTTCATGTTACAGGGGAGGTCACCTTGACGATATAGACAAAGCACTGAAAGATGCTTTCAAAGAGGGTAAGATTACTCAGGATGAGTATTTTAGCATTGATGAAAATATTGTAAAATTCAAGGATCTTAATGAGCAAATTGATAAGATGGTATCTTCTATATGCGTCCCGGTCAGAATTGTTAGTAGCTCAGATGAAGATGTGGTTTCAAGTATTACTGAGTCAACAAATAAGCAAAATGCTATTAAGAATCTAAATCTTGAGTCGAGAACTCAATTCCATAAGAATCTGGAGGCCTATTTCAATGGAAGGTCTGACCAGAAGCTATTATATGAAAGGCTTGAAGGCTCCTCCAAGACAGATTATGAGTATGTGAATCTTGATTCCCTTATGAGAGCTTTTTGTAGCGTTTATCTGCGAGAACCTAACTTGGCTGCTCGTAGCCCGCAGACCATTAAGGGGTATCTCGAGTGTCCGGATACGGTGGAGGATAAGCGTAAAGTATTTTCTGCTTACCACAATAGAGCCTCCTACTATTTGGTCGCGAAAATGTATGCGGATTTATTGAATCGAACAAATGCAAAAAATATGAAGGATAAGGATGAGCGTAATAAAAATAAGCGATATAAGTGGCACATTTTATATGCGTTGTTTATCGAATTTATATCCTCTCTTAATAGTTCAAGTTGTGATGCAAGTTCGGTCGAAAGTATGCGTGTATACACGAGTGGCAAGAATGAAAATGTTGTAAATAGGAACGTGGAGAAATATCTGTCTTCTGATTTTGACAGCTTCTATGTCAAAGCATATAACAGGTTAAATAAAGCTTTAGAGAAATTTGAGAGTAAGTATCCAGATGTCGAAAAAGGTGAGATTAGTAAAAATCGTAAATTAGTTGATTTTATTTCCGCAGTATAATTTAAATTGTAAATAGTGGAGTCCGAAATTTTAAATATTTTCGGACTCCACTATTTATTTAATTTGAACAGTCTCATCTTTCCAGAAGATAGGCCGCCACGCGCGCTGGGAGCAATGACAGTTTCCCAGCGCGCGCTCGCGCATAATGGAGATAAGCGGGAGACCATGCACTACAACGATGTGGAGGACCAACCATGAACCCCAACATGCCGAACCGCCGCTCAATGCTGACCGGAGGCACTCTCCTCAGCCTCAGCGCCCTACTCGCCGCCTGCGTGCCGCACGACATCACAACTGCAGGAGACGGATCCACAGCCTCCGGCACGCCTGCCACCAGCAGCAGCTCAAGCAACAGCACCAGCAACAATGCCGGTAGCGGCGAATACCGCAAGGCCGATGCAAAGGGCCCCGCCCAGAACGTCCCCAAACCCAACGCCCCCGAAAACGGATACCGCGCAAAGACCCCCGACGGCATCCTCAAAACCATGGACGCCTGGAACCAATGGATTAACTACGGCGTGCAAACCGGCGACTACAGCAAAGCACGCGAATTCCTCTCCACCTCAAACGACGGAGAACTCAAAATCTACCGCGAAATAGAAGCACTCTACCAGCGCGGCGGCTGGGTCATCGACGGCATCGAACACTTCGAACCCGAAGGCATACCCAGGACCGACGACCATCAAACCTACTACCTGAAAACCAGCCACGAATGGGACAAACACACCGAGGTAGAACCCGACGGCCGCCAAGAAACCTGGAGCAGCGACAAGGAAGAAGAGATCTACACATTCGCCCTCGAACACCGCGACGGCAGGTGGCAGATCCTCTACTCCCGAATCGAAGCCTAACCGTACCGGCGTCTAACCTCGATACATTCACCCAGAAGCCACATGTGTTTCGAAAAGCCACTAAAGAAGTAGCTTTTCGAAACACATGTGGCTTTTCGCGTAAGAACATAAAAATAGGGGAGAGGCCTGAACCATCAGGACCTCTCCCCAAGCACCTACAAGGCACTAACGACTTAGCGCGGGTACTCGCCGTACTTCACCATCGGAACCGGGCGGCGCATACGACGAATCATCATCATACGGTTAAACGCATACATGCCAGAACCGCGCTGAACCTCGCCGAACTTCGCAATCAGCTTCTTCTTCAGGCTGCGCCACAAAATGAAGTAGTCAACAACCCACAGAATCATCAGCGCATACATTGCGTACACGGAACCGTAATAAATCGGCGCCGCCGCAGAAGACGTACCAGACACACCCTGAGCAATCCAGCCACCAATGAGCAGAACCAGCAGCACAGCCAGCATGAAATCGCCAAGGTTACGGCGCGCATCCACATAATCACGGATATAACGGCGCTGCGCACCACGGTCCACGGCGGGCAGGTAACGCTGATCGCCACCCATCAACGCATCATTCTGACGCTCACGAGCCTTCGCCATCGCCTCACGTTCACGAGCCTTCGCCTCCTTACGGTCATTAACAACCAGAGGCTGACGACGAGCCGCCTGCTGCTCCTTACGCGAAGGAGTAGGACGGCCCTTCTTCGGGGTGAACTTCGGATTAACCGGAGCCTGAGGCTCCTCTACAACCTGCGGCTGAACAGCTTCCGCTTCAGCCTTCTCTTTCTTACGACCAAACACCCTCCCATCATACCCGAACGGTACACATCAAACCCGCCCCCACAAGCCCACACCAGCAACTGAAACAACCCCAACCACCCGGCGGTTGGGGCCAAGGCGGGGACAAGGTGGGGGTAAGGTAGAAACATGACTACTGAATTCACCCACCACAGCGCCCTCAGCGCCGCCGTCACTAAAAACTTCGAAGCAACCCTGCAGACCCTCACCGAGCTCGTCGCCATTCCCTCCATCGCCTGGGAATCGCACGACCTCACCCAGGTAGACCGCAGCGCCGAGGCAGTCGCCGCGCTCGCAACCAAGGCAGGCTTCAACAACGTACGCATCGAACGCGCCACCTACACCACCGCAGACGGCACCGAAAAGCAGGGCATGCCCGCCGTCATCGCCTCCCGCCCCGCCGCAGAAGGCTACCCGACCATCCTGCTCTACGCCCACCACGACGTGCAGCCCGCCGGCGACCTCGACCTGTGGGACACCGACCCCTTCGTCGCAACCCGTAAGGGTGACCGCCTCTACGGACGCGGCGCAGCAGACGACAAGGCAGGCATCCTCGTGCACCTCGCCGCGCTCGCAGCCCTCAACGAAACTCTCGGCGAAGACTTCAAGCTCGGCGTAAAGCTCTTCATCGAGGGTGAAGAAGAGGCAGGCTCGCCCTCCTTCGTCTCCTTCCTCAACACCTACCGTGAAGAACTGTCCGCCGACTACATTGTCGTCGCAGACTCCGCCAACTGGCGCGCCGGCGTACCCGCCCTGACCACCAGCCTGCGCGGCGTCGCATCCGGCGACATCGAAGTACGCGTCGGCAGCCACGCCATCCACTCCGGCATGTTCGGCGGCCCCATGCTCGACGCCCACACCCTCATGGCGCAGCTACTCGCCACCCTGCACGACGCCACCGGCGCCGTAGCCGTCGAAGGCCTGCACCGCGCGCCCGAACCCGAACTCGAATACGCCGAAGCAGACTTCCGCAACGATTCCGGCATCCTCGACACCGTACCCCTAGCAGGCACCGGTAGCGTTGCCTCCCGCCTGTGGACCCAGCCGGCAATCTCCGTCATCGGCATGGACATCCCCTCCATCGCAACCTCCTCCAACACCCTTGCCGTCGTATCCCGCGCACGCATCAGCACCCGCCTAGCACCCGGCGACAACCCCGAAAACGCACACCGCGCACTCGCCGAACACATCAAAGCACACGCACCCCACGGCGCGCAGGCGAACTACACCGCCGTTGACTCCGGCATGCCCTTCGCCACCGAAGTCGACGCAGACGGCGCACAAACCGCCCTCGACGCAATGCGCGCCGCATGGGACGTCGAACCCGTGCAGACCGGCATGGGCGGCTCCATCCCGTTCATCTCCGACCTCAAGGACGTCTTCCCGCAGGCACAAATCCTCGTCACCGGCGTAGAAGACCCCGACACCCGCGCACACAGCGCCAACGAGTCCCTCTACATCCCGGACTTCAAGAACGCAATCCTCGCGGAGGCGCTACTGCTCAGCGCACTCGGCGCTCGCTAAAAACATCCACAAAAAGTGGGGGAGAAGGGTCACAAACCCCAACCCCCACTTTTTCGGTATCCTAGAAGCAGAATTACATGTCAAGCCCCCACGCAAACACTCACGCCCCCGGCGAACTATGCACACCCTAGGTTGTGCTCAGCTCCACCCGGCGCGTATCGTGAAGGCTAAAACGCCCACACGCACCCACACGCGGCGCACACGGGCAACCAACCAAACAAAAGGACAACACCAATGAGCGAAACCACCACCGAACTGCCGACCCACGGCGTCAACCTCACCGAAGTAGCACAGACCAAGGTCCGCACCCTCCTCGAACAGGAAGGCCGCACCGACCTGCGCCTGCGCATCGCCGTCCAGCCCGGCGGCTGCTCCGGCCTCATCTACCAGCTCTACTTCGACGAGCGCGTCCTCGACGGCGACGCAGTCCGCAACTTCGACGGCGTAGAAGTCATCGTTGACAAGATGAGCGCACCCTACCTCGAAGGCTCCACCATCGACTTCGAAGACACCATCGAAAAGCAGGGCTTCTCCATCGACAACCCCAACGCAGCAGGCTCCTGCGCATGCGGTGACTCCTTCCACTAAACCGAAGGCACCCACCACGCGCCACTAAAGCGCAACACACCTAACAAACCCCCGTCTCGCATACTGCACCCAACCATGCAGATACGCGGCGGGGGTTTTACACTTAACACATGACTACGCACGAAATCACCTGGAAATACATCCTCAACCAGCTCGTCAAACACCAAAACCTCACCGACACCGAAGTCGCCTGGGCAATGGACCACATCATGACCGGCCAAACCGAACAGCCCATCCTCGCATCCTTCCTCACCGCCCTCCACTCCAAAGGCGAAACCCCCGAAGAACTCGGCGCACTCGCAGCCGGCATGATCGCCAAAGCCGAAACCGTCGACATCGACCCCCACGCCGTAGACATCGTCGGCACCGGCGGCGACCAGCAAAACACCGTCAACATCTCCACCATGGCTGCCCTCGTCATCGCAGGCACCGGCGCCACCGTCGTCAAGCACGGCAACCGCGCCTCCACCTCCAAATCCGGCTCCGCAGACGTCCTCGAAGCCCTCGGAATCCGCCTCGACATGCCCATTCCCGCAGTCGCCGAATGCGCTCGCGAGACCGGCATCACGTTCCTGTTTGCGATGACCTTCCACCCGGCAATGCGCCACGTGGGCCCGACCCGCCGCCTGCTGGGCATTCCGACCGCGTTTAACTACCTGGGTCCCATGACGAACCCGGCTCGCGTGAAGTCCTCGGCTATCGGTGTTGCTAACCCGGTCATGGCTGAGAAAATGGCTCACGTCTTCGCGGAGCGCGGTGATCACGCCCTGATTTTCCGCGGTGATGACGGCCTGGATGAGCTGACCATCGCCACCACCAGCCGCCTGTGGGAGGCTGTAGACGGCGAACTGACCGAGTACCGTTTTGACCCGACCGAGTATGGTCTGCAGAACGCACCGCTGGAGCAGCTGCGTGGCGGCGACGCTGAGTACAACGCGGGCGTTTTCCGTGCCATTTTGGCGGGGGAGGGCGAGGCCCAGAAGAGCCCGCTGCGCGCTATTCACGACGCTGTGCTCATCAACGCGGCCGCAGGCCTAGTGGCGTACCGCCCGGTCAACGGTGAGAGCTTTGAGACCCGCTTCACTCAGGCTTTGGCTGATGCACGTGAATCTATTGCATCCGGTGCAGCGGAGCGTGTGCTCAACGCATGGGTAGAGTTCAGCGAAAAGCACGCAGAAGCGTAAAGCTCCAGAAAATCGATAGTAGACACCCGAGACGAACAGAGCGCACCGAAAGGTGTGGAGCTGGGGTCTCGGGTGTTTGTCGTTTAATGTGAGCCACTGAGGGGCATACTGAGGAGCCCAAAGGTTCGGAGCATTGGAGCGCGCAGCTGGGTGCCAAGAAAGGCGTGAGGCGCGCGGAGCCTGAGCAATGGACGAGAACAGCGTAATTGCATCACGAGGAGCGCAGGTTCGACCCGCGCCACCCAGAGCGCTAAAAGCATCGGTGAGTATCCGGTGGGGTAGTGAAAAATAGGTCTACTTTACATAATGTATATTATCGGCTTTTTAGGGAGGTCTAGAGTGAACCCGAGATTCCCCGTATCCAAATAAAGTCTTAACAGTTCATGTATTAACCTCATTCGGTCACCAGAACTATCGCTTGTACTCAATCCACCTGAAATAATGGATATACCCCGCATCACGAAGGTGTCGTCGCCTCGTATGCAGATTCAACGTCAACCACGCCGGTTGATGTACATCAAAGGAGAAAACTCGTGGATTGGCTCTTTGAGACACCCTGGACACTCTGGGTTGCACTCGCCCTCGTTTTCGCCGTCATAGAAATGCTCAGCCTCGACCTGTTCTTTCTCATGCTGGCGATCAGCGCAGGCATCACCGCAGCAATATCGCCCTTCGTGGATAACATGCTGATTCGAACCGTTATTTTCGTGGTGATCTGCCTGATTCTGGTTCTTGGCTTGCGCCCGCCGCTGCTCAGGAAGCTCAATAAATCAGCCACCGGCGCTGTTACTAATGCTGAAGCACTCATTGGTGCTGAGGTGCGCATCACTCAAGATGTGACTAGTGAGACCGGTTTGGTGGTACTAGCTGGCGACACCTGGACGGCACGCACCGCCTCCGGAACGCTCCCTGCAGGATCACACGCGAGGGTACGAGCCATTGAAGGCGCTACCGCAATCGTAGAGCCTCTCCCCCACGCCTAAGACCCATCTGAATACCGGCTCCAAATACCAATTCAGATACCCTAAAAACACACCATATAACTCACCGATAAGGAGAAACAATGCCTATCAGCCTTATTCTGACGGTCCTACTCATCCTCTTCGTGCTGACGATGCTCGCAAAGACCGTGCGCGTCATCCCGCAGGGACGAGCCGGCATCGTCGAACGACTGGGCAAGTTCCACGCCGTTCTCAACCCCGGCCTGCACATCGTCATCCCCGTAGTTGACCGCGTGCTGCCCCTCATCGACCTGCGCGAACAGGTGGTTTCCTTCCCCTCGCAGTCCGTGATTACCGAAGACAACCTCGTGGTCGGCATCGACACCGTCGTGTACTTCCAGGTCACCGACCCTCGCTCGGCAACCTACGAAATCACCAACTACATTCGCGCCGTGGACGAGCTGACCAGCGCAACCCTGCGTAACGTCGTTGGTGGCCTGAACCTGGAGCAGACCCTCACCTCTCGCGACCAGATTAACGCGGAGCTGCGAGGCGTACTCGACTCAACCACCGGCCGCTGGGGCCTGCGCGTCTCCCGCGTGGACATCAAGGAAATCCAGCCCCCGGTATCCATCCAGGACTCCATGGAGAAGCAGATGCGTGCAGAGCGTGACCGCCGCGCCGCAATCCTCACCGCAGAAGGCCAGAAGCAGTCCGACATCCTGACCGCAGAAGGTGAATCCCGCGCAGCCATCCTGCGTGCAGAGGGTGAAAAGCAGGCACAGATCCTTCGTGCAGAAGGTGACGCACAGTCCGCAATCCTGCGCGCAAACGGTGAAGCAGAAGCCGTGCAGAAGGTCTTCGCGGCAATCCACGAATCTAACCCCAGCCAGCAGCTGCTCACCTACCAGTACCTGCAGACCCTGCCCAAGCTCGCCGAAGGCGACGCCAACAAGCTCTGGTTCATCCCGACCGAACTGGGCGATGCACTGCGCGGCCTGGGCAACGCATTCGGCACCCTGCCCGCATCCGACCTTGCGGACGCGCCGAAGAAGCCCGCAGCAGCGGCTCCCAAGAGCGCACCGCAGGCACCCGGAAGCTACGGCATCAACGGCTAAACGCGAAAACTAACGCATAAAAAGGCGTGAATCACCAAAAATCACGCCGAATAAACACCACCACGCTGGGCGGGTGGAGACTATTACCGATATAATGGATGTTTTGTAAACGTTCGAGGGAATAGCTCTCCCCCGCCCAACGTTATGCCTAAAGCGCCAAAGAGCGCACCCGACGACACTGGAGGAAAAATGAGCGATCGTAGCCTGCGCGGTATGCGCCTGGGTTCCCAGTCGATGGAAACCGAATCGAACGTACAGCCCGCGCCCCGCCAGCGCGTCGAATACCGTACCGCCGACGGTGACCGCGTTTTCGTGACCTTCGCGGCAGAAGCAGAAATCCCCTCGGTATGGACCGCAAAGTCCGGCAAGGAAGCATACCTCGTCAACGGCGACTCCACCGCAGACGCCGAAGAAGAGAAGCCCGCACGTACCCACTGGGACATGCTCATGGAACGCCGCAGCATCGAAGAGCTGGAAAAGACTCTGGAAGACCGCCTGGAATACTACCGCAAGCACTACGCGCTCTAAAAGCACCGTAGACACGCCGTAGAAAGGCTGTAGAAGCCCGCTAAGAGCCACTTGCGCTCTGAGCGGGCTTTCTTTGTTTTGGTGGTGGCTTCGTCGGTACGTGAGCCAGGAAAGAGCGCCAGAGAAAACAGAAAAAGGCCGGGGCGGATACGTTATGTATCCGCCCCGGCCTTTCGTATAAGTCTCAGAACGAGGGATGTTTTACTTGCCCAGAGCCTTCTTCAGCTTCTGAACACGGTTGGTCAGACCCCAGCGAGTCACCTTAGACATCGAGTCAAAGATGATGTTGCCGTCCATCTTCGAAGCGCCAATCTCACGCTCAACGAAAGTAATCGGAACCTCAACAATATTCAGACCAGCCTGCTCAGAACGCCACGCCAAATCCACCTGGAACACGTAACCCTTCGAGTCAATACCGTCCAGGTTCAGGCGCTGCAGAGCGTCACGGCGGTACGCACGGAAACCAGCGGTAATGTCCTTGATGGAAGTGCCCAGAATCAGGCGGGTGTACAGGTTAGCGCCGCGAGAGAGAATCTGGCGGTGAGCCGGCCAGTTCTTGGTCTTGCCGCCGGGAACGTAACGCGAACCAATAGCCAGGTCAGCGCCCGCCTCCACTGCACGAACCAGGGAAGGAAGCTGCTCAGGCTGGTGCGAGCAGTCAGCGTCCATTTCAATCAGAATGTCGTAGCCTGCCTCAAGGCCCCAATCGAAGCCAGCGAGGTATGCGCCACCCAGACCGTCCTTAACGGTGCGGTGCAGAACGTGAATCTGGGAATCCTTAGCAGACAGCTCATCAGCAATCTGGCCGGTGCCGTCGGGGCTGTTATCATCCACCACGAGAATGTCCACCTCGGGAGCTGCCTTGCGAAGACGCTCTACCACGATGGGCAGGTTCTCCTTCTCGTTATACGTCGGGATGACAGTTAGAACGCGCATATTACTCCCTCACAGGTGCATATAAAACAGGCAGTGTAGGTATCCAGTATACCGGGTAAACATGCGGGCACCTGAATCCTCGGGGGCTTCCACTGCCCCTAAACCGCCTAAAAAGGTGTTGACAAGCTAAAAAACTAGTTACTTTCAGTGTAAATAGATTCCAGAATGGGCAGAGGCGAATCCTCATCCAGCACCGGAAGCAACGGAATGCGAGCGCGGGGGTCGGTGCTCCACGATGCGACGCGGGAGTCGGGTGCTTGGACCATGAGGGCTTCGACGCGCCATTGTGCTACGTATGCGGGGGTGTCGGGTGCGAACTGGCCGGTGAAGGGGTTTTCTTCGTGGGCTAGGCGGTATACGCCGCGTGTGAGGGCGGCGAAGGCGCTGCGTGCGGAGATGCCGTGTTCGTCGTTGACGAGTTCGCGGATGAGGGACCAGGCGCCGGGTGCATAGAGTTGGGTGTCGGAGCCGAGGGCGATGGAGGTGCCGGCTGCGTTTGCGCGGCGGGCTACGGAGGCTACTGACTCGCGTGCTTCTCCCCCGGCGTGTGCGAGGAGTGCTTGGACGGTGTCGTTGGTGGCTTCGTCTTCTTCGGGTTCGCAGACGCTCAGGCCCAGGTTGATGCGTGCTTCTGCCAGCTGGGTGAGGTGTTCGTCGGTGATGGGGTCTTGCGGGGTGCTGATTGCTGCGTCGAGGCGGATGGGCAGCCAGGGGCGGGTTTTGCGTGCGGCGAGCGCGGCTTCGGCTGCGGTGGTGAATCCGGCGGAGGCGTCGATGGAGAGCAGGAGTGCGGCGTCTTCGGCGACCTGTGCTGCTGCGGGTGCCTCGGTGGGTGCGACAAAGATGCCGACTAGCTGCAGGCCCTTGATGGCGCGTTCGCCTTCGGTGAGGGGGCGTAGTGCCTTGATGGCGCTGATGAGTTCGTCGGTTTCTACGCCGGTGGCGTTGAGGATGAGGCGGATGTCGGGTACGCTGTGTTCGGCGCTGTAGTAGCTGAGTGCGGAGACGAGGTCGGGTACGTCTTCCATGCCGGCGAGTAGGGTGTGGGTGTGGTAGCCGGCTGCGCGGTATGCCTGCAGGTAGTCGAGGATTTCGGGTGCTTCTTTGCCTGCTACCGGTGCTAGGGCGCGCGCAAAGGTGGGGGTCAGCAGGGCGCCGTCGAGTTCGGTGATGGTGGCTGATTCGTCGGCAATTGAACGTGCCCCGGAATCGGAACCAACCCAGCGGACGAAGCCGTCTTCGACGAGCATTGCGGTTGCGTACGGGTCGACCGGGCTGTACACGCTACCATCTACAAAAATACGGGTAGACATTAGATTCCTTTCACCTTTGAGGCGCGCCGAAAGCGCACACGGGGCGGGCACTTCAATTGTGCTCGCGTAGCTTAGCTGAGCGTCTCATTTGAGTATAGAAGCACCCCCGCTGCCTGTGGTAGTTCGTTCGTCCTTAGATGAGGCGGAACTTAGATGATGCAGAACAATGCACAGTAGCGGGGGTGGTGGCCCGAACCGATCGGGCGCGGTGTAGCACTCTGTGAAGGTGCGGGTTAGACGTCGAGTGCGACTACGCCGCGGCGGACCGCCTCGATTGCCTCTTCACAGCGGGCGCGGATGACCGGGTCCAGTGAACGGATGTGCGCGATCTGGTCCAGGGCGTCCAGTACCTGCTTTGCCCAGCGCACGAAGTCGCCGGCGGCAAGACCGGTGTCCTCGATTGCCTTTGCGAGGTGCGCGCCGTTCGCCCAGGCGTACATGGGTTCGACCAGGCCAAAGTCGCATGCCGGGGTCGGGTTGACCTTGAACTGTTCCTCGGCTGCGTTCAGGTCGGCGAGGCGCTGCGTAATCGTCGCGATGGGTGCGCGCAGGGACGGGTGCGGGTAGTGAGCCAGGTACTCCACCGCGTCGCGCTTACCCTGGTAGGTTAGTGCGGCGACGGTTGCCGCGATGGCGGCGGGCTCCAGTCCGTCGAGGAAGTGCGCGTCCAGGCACAGGGCGGTCAGTAGGTCGCGCTCGCCGTAGATACGGCGCAGAGCCTGTCCGCCGGTGGTTAGCGACAGTTCGTTATCCTCTGTGCGTTCGACGTAGCCGTAGCTCTCCAGCAGACGCGCAATGCGGTTGAAGACCTGCGCGATCGTGTTGGTGCGGCGGGCAATCTGACGGCGCAACCCTTCCGTTTCAGAGTTGAGCTTCTGCCAGCGTTCAGCCCAACGCATGTGGTTTGCGCGGTCGGAGCAGCCGTGGCACGGGTGGTTACGCAGCTGAGCCTGCAGAGCCTCCAGCTGCGCGTCAATGCTGTTCTGACGGGCCGGGATGTTCTGCTGTGCGAGCGCACGCGGGGCGCGGCCGTCGTAGAGTGCCTGGCGCATGCGGCTTGCGGTGTCGCGGCGTTCCTTGGCGGTTTTGAGGCTCAGGCGCTTGGGGATTTTGATGCGTGAGACCGGTTCGACGGCGCCTTCGAAGTCGCGGGTTGAGGCGGTGCGCTGGTGCGCGTCCTCGGTGATGATGCCGATGCGCGGGTCGGCGTGCGAGTCGGAGCGGGTGATGACGACTGCGTAGCCGCGGGAGCGGCCGTGCGGAATGTAGATGATGTCGCCGGGTAGGAGCTGTTGGATGCTGTGGTGTGCCTGCGCGCGTGCGTGGCGTTCGTTGCTCTTGGATGCCTTCTTTTCCAGTTCGGCGATCTGGCGGCTGAGCTGGACGTATTCGGTGAAGTCGCCCAGGTGGCATGCCATGGCTTCACGGTAGCCTTCTAGGGCGCTTTCGTTTTTGCGTACGCGGGAGGCGACGCCCACGACCGACTTGTCTGCCTGGAACTGTGCGAAGGAGGATTCCAGGATTTTGCGGGTGCGTTCGGCGCCGTAGGAGGCGATGAGGTTTGCCGCCATGTTGTAGGTGGGGCGGAATGAGGAGTTCAGCGGGTAGGTGCGGGTTGAGGCGAGGGTTGCCACGTGTTCCGGGGACATGCCGGGGCGCCACATGACGACGGCGTGACCTTCGATGTCGATACCGCGGCGGCCTGCGCGTCCGGTCAGCTGGGTGTACTCGCCGGGGGTGATGTCCACGTGGGATTCGCCGTTGTACTTGGTGAGTTTCTCCAGGATGACGGTGCGGGCGGGCATGTTGATGCCCAGTGCGAGGGTTTCGGTGGCGAAGACCAGCTTGATCAGGCCCTGGGCGAAGAGGGTTTCTACAACCTCCTTGAACAGGGGCAGTAGGCCCGCGTGGTGCGCGGCGATACCGCGAATCAGGCCGTCACGCCACTCGTAGTAGCCGAGGGTGTTCAGGTCGCGGGTGTCCAGGTGAGCTGTCGCTTCGGCAATGTAGGCGCGGATGGTCTGCTGCTGTTCAGGGGTGGTCAGCGTAATGTCGGCGGATACGCACTGGCTGACGGCGCCGTCGCAACCGGCGCGGGAGAAGATAAAGCAGATGGCGGGTAGCAGGCCCTGCTTGTCGAGGGCGCGCACCATTTCCGGGCGGGTAATACGCTGCGGGCGCAGAGGCTTCTGCTCGCCGCGCGCGTCAAAGTCCCGGTCATTACTGAAATGATTATTGCTGAAGCGATCGCGGCGGTTCGAGCCGCTGCTGAACGTCTCATTCAGCCAGCCTTCACGGCGGTGACGGAAACGTTCACGCTTACCACCGTAACGGCCACGGCCAGGTGCGGAACGGAAGCCGGGGCGTAGCGCCTTCAGCTGCGGGTTCAGACGCAGACCGGCAAGCAGCGGGTTAGCGCCCGCCTCCACGGTTGCGCCGCGCTGCTTAGCCTTCTGTGCCTTCTTCGCCTGCTTGCGGGAGAGCTTCTCCTCCGGCTCCTGGTTGTGGTTCTTGCCCTGCGCGGAGTTGTCTTCGGGTACGAACAGGTCCACCACGCGGTGACCGACCATCATGTGCTGCCACAGAGGCACCGGGCGGTGCTCAGACACAATGATGTCCGTGCCGCCGCGCACCGTATCCAGCCACGCGCCGAACTCCTCAACGTTCGACACCGTCGCCGACAGAGAAATAACGTTCACATGCTCGGGAAGGTGAATAATCGCCTCTTCCCACACCGCGCCACGGAAACGGTCCGCCAGGTAGTGCACCTCATCCATCACCACATAGCCCAGACCGGTCAGCGTGGTCGAATTGGCGTAGAGCATGTTGCGCAGCACCTCGGTGGTCATCACGACCACGGGTGCTTCCGTGTTAATGCTCGTATCGCCGGTCAGCAGACCCACGTAATCCTCACCGTACGCGCGCACAAAGTCGTGGTACTTCTGGTTGCTCAGCGCCTTAATGGGGGTCGTGTAGAACGCCTTCATGCCGCGGCGCAGCGCCAGGTAGATACCGAACTCGCCCACGATGGTCTTACCGGCGCCGGTGGGTGCGGCAACGAGGACGGAGCGGTCCGCCTCCACCGCGGCACACGCCTGACGCTGAAAATCATCCAGCGGAAAATCAAGGGACGCCTCAAAAGCCCCGAGGGCGGTCTTCGCGTAGGCGGCGCGCTCTCGGGATGCGGCGTAGGCGGCAGCGTAGTCGGTGCCGGTCTGCTCGTTAGAAGCGGTAGAAGTGTGCTGTGCGTGGTGCTTGCTCATAGTATGTCCAGTGTAACCGCTCGCCCACCGCCCACCTTCCGAAAGCATCCTGCACGGGCACTAATCCGGTATGGGCGAACAGCGAGCGCATCGGCTGCGCGGTTTCGGCGCAATATACGCTGCGTTTCTGCGGGGACGTACCGGCGGGCGTTGCAAAAATTTCGTCGGGGCGCCTCGAGACCCTTTTGTGGAATATGCGAAAGGGGCGGGGCACAGAGATTCTGTGCCCCGCCCCTTTCGGCGATGTTGCTCAAAGCGAGCTATTGAATTAGGAAGTCTTCTCGTCCTCGAAGTAACCCATCTTCGCCAGGTCTTCGGCGCTGGTTGCGGTGTTCAGGCTTGCTTCGTCTGCACCCTGCGCCAGCTTTGCGAGCTTGCGGTCGCGGCGCTTGTCGTTAATCATGCAGATGAGGATTGCTGCGAAGAAGAAAATCAGCAGCGGCGCCATGAGCACGAACATCATCATGATGTCGCTACCGGGTGCAGTCAGCGCTGCGATAACCGCAACGAGCACAACAACCCAGCGCCAAGACTTCAGGATGGTCTTACCGCGAATCAGGCCCAGCATGTTAATGCCGACCAGAATCACGGGGATGATGAAGGCGCAGGAGAACGTCACAACGAACTTCAGGATGAAGGAGATGTACACGCCCGCGTCAATGTAGTTACTTTCGTTGACGGGGGTGAACTTCAGCAGTGCGTAGACCACGCCGGGGAGGGTGAAGTACGAAATGGCGACACCGCAGGCAAACGCGAAAATAGATGCGGTGAGGAAGCCGAAGAGATACTTCTTCTCCTTGGTGTGCAGTGCCGGCAACAGGAATCGCAGCGCCTGGTAGAGCCAGACGGGAGAAGCAATCACCAAGCCGATGTACATACCGACCTTAAGCAGCTGGTCGAAAGGAGATGCGACGCTACCGTAGTTCAGGTTTGCGTTGCGGCCGGTTTCTGCGTTGATCTGTTGCAGGGGCGCAGAGATCATTTCAATGAAAGGCTGGTAGAGGAAGACCGTACCGATGATGGCTGCGATGACGGTTGCGATAGCCGCTTTGATGAAGCGGTCGCGGAATTCGCGCAGGTGTTCCTTGAGTTCCATGCGTGCTTCAGGATTGATTTTGCGGTTGCGCACGTCCTGGTCGGGTGTTGCCACGTGGTGTCCTCTGGGTGTCGGTGCCGTGTGTGATTCGGCTGAGGGGGTCTGGTGGGGTGTTTATGGGGTGGTGCCGCAAAACCCGTGCCGGCCGGTGGGCTGGCACGGGTTTGGTGCGTCGGTGGCGGGACCGTTACTTGGTTTCGGTCTTGCCGTCCTTGCCGTTGTCTACGACCTCAGCGGTGACGACCTCTTCGCCGTCCTTCTCGCGGGGGTCCTTCTTGGAATCGTTCTTCAGGCCCTCAACTTCGGTCTTGAAGATGCGCATGGACTGGCCGAGGCTGCGTGCCATTCCGGGCAGCTTGGGTGCGCCGAAGAGGAGGACGATGAGGAGGATAACGACGATGATGGTCGCGGGGTGGCTGAAAATCTGGCCCATGGTGGTGTGCCTTTCTGTTAGAGCAGGTCTCCGATGTTTTGAGGTTGGCCGAGTCGATCTCGTCGGGAGACCCGTCGCTTGATCCGCTCAGACCTGCGTGTCTGCTTACCTTGTTCGTAGTTATTGTATGCCTCAGTGATGGGTGTGAATACCCCGAGGGTGGTGTCTCGCGGGAGTTTTCGGCTTGCGTTCGCTTGCGCTGCGTCGAATTGTCCCTCGATTGACTCGACCCAGGTTACGGTTTCGTCAAGGAGTGTGAAACCGCGAGTGAGTGCTTTGTAGGTGAACCATGCCAAATAGAGGAGCGAGCAGATGATGAGCGCGCCCCATAGCAAAATCCAGAACCACCAAGACATGAGCACCATTATACAAGTTTTAGGTTAATGTTTTGGCGCCTTAGATGGGTTTTTAGGGCGTTTTTGCTTGTGGGTGAAGTTCTATTTTTCTGCGGGCACACCTGCGGGCGCACCCCTGCGGCTACTCGCGTTGAGGGTTTGCAACTGGTCAAGCAGCGCCGCGCGCAGGTGCGCAGGGCCGACCAGTTCGAGGGCACCTCGGTGTGCGATGACGGTGTCGAGGATGTTCTTATCGCCAGCGCCGTGGGCGTTGTTGTAGTAGTGGATGCGCACGTACTGGGTGCGTGAAGCCTTCTTCACGTGGTGGGTGCTTCGACGCATGTACGTTGCAGTGAGAGTATCGAGCGGCTCACCGCTGGGAATGTGCTCGGTCGGGTGAATCCGCAACTCAGCGAACGGGTTGGTCTGAGTGCTGTGCTGCTGAGCGTGCCAGTTTGGCACGGTGTCACCGGTGACCGGGTGGGTACGACCCGCGCCCGCCTCCTGAATGTGGTTGATGCGGGTGAGGCGGAAGTTACGCCAGAAGGTGGGTTCCTTCTCCCCCGCCTCACTGTCGGCACTGTTCGCTGCCTCGCCGGTGGCTGCGTGAGCAAAAGCCTCAGGTACCTGCGCGGGTACCTCTTCACCGCGCGCCGCATAGTAGCGTTCCTCAGCGGTACGGCACCACGCATGCAGGTACATGTGGTCGCGGTGCAACACCAGCGCATACGGATCCACCAGACGATCCGCGGCACGCTCAGAGGTACCGTAACCAATGGTCACGGCGTTGCCGCTGCTCAGGGCGGCAGTCGCCTCCTGCAGCAGAGGCTCCTCCGGGGCGAAGCACAGGTGCTGCGCATAGACAGGCGCGTTCGGGTACGCGGCGGCGAGCGCCGCACGGATACTGCCCAGACGCGCATCCGCTGGGTGCAGAATATCTGCAGCAGAGAGGGTAAAGACGAGAATGGCGAGTTCAGTGTCAGTAAGGCGCGCGTAGTTCAGCAGCGTGTTCGGGGTGGCACCGCCAAAGTCCGGCAGCAGGTTAATGTAGCTGGGCTTGAGGGCGTCCGGGTCCTTGGGGTCAGAATCGAAGGGAACGGTATCTACCTGCGCGAAAATCTCGGGGATGATAGTTTTGCCGAGGTCGCGGTTTTTCTCGGTGTCCACGCTGTAGAGGGCGTTGAGCTGATTCAAAGGCATGGGCTCTTCACCATGGGCACTCGCCCAGCGGTCGGCACGATGCAGACCCAGAACCAGGTCGACGAGGGCGTCGAGGACGTTATTACGGTTACGCTGGTCAATCTTACTCCACGTACCGGGGTCCTCGACTGCGCCACTGTGCAGGTCGGTGAGGGTACGCAGCAGCTGCTGCTGGGCGGCGTAGCTGTCACGCTGGCGGGTAGAGGCAGCCTCCGATTCCTCGGGCGGCTCGATAACGCAGCTGTAGCTGGTCGCCGCCACAGCGCTATCAATCGTGCCGTACGAGGGCACGGTGAAGGGCTCCGACAGCGTGGAATCGGCGCTGACCTCGGCAACGATCAGGCTCTCTTCGTAGCCCTTAATGTCTTCAAGCCAGTTCTTGGCGTTGAACGTCGCATTGATGGGGGTCGAATCAATACGCGAAAGCATCGTGAGCTTCTGAATACGGCTGGCACGGAACGTGTACTCCTTACGCTCCGAGCTCTCAGTGTAGTAGCCGACAAAATACCAGGTGCCGTAACGGTACCCAATACCGGCAACACTGACCTTCTCCTGCACGCGGGTCGCACCGGCAGCCGTCTGATAGGTGAACGTGACCGTCTTACGCTCCGCATAGGCGGTGAACAGCTCATTCAGGTGCGGGTTATCGCTAAAGTAAATACGCTGAAGAGGCTCGCGGTAGGTGTACAGGTTCTTCGCGCGCTGACGCTTGCCGGTCTTCGGCTCCAGAATCTTCGCGGCGGCGAGCGCCTCATCGGTGAGGTTCTCGCTGGTCAGCGCAATCTTACGCAGAATGCGGTAGGCGTCATCCTGCAGTTCGGTGCCTTCCCAGCCGCGCAGGATGGTGTTGATGAGGCGGAACTCCTCAGCGGTGGGGTTCCATGCGGGTAGCTTAGCTGCGTCGCTGGGTTCGAGTCGGTAGCGCTCCCCCAGATCCGTGGTCACGTGGGTAATGCGCGCGCCGGCATCACGCAGGGTCTGCTTGGCTCGTTCAAAGGCGCGTTCCTGGGACTCGCTGAGGGAGCCGTTAGCGCGCGTGCTAATACCGAGCAGGGTCAGTAGCTCGTTGCGGCTGATGCCCTGGGTTCGGGTTGCGGCATCGGGTGCCTCGGCGGCGGTGGCGAGGCGGTTCAGGGTCATGAAAAGCTGAGCTGCGGTGGACATGATTCCATCATACCGTGTGTGTTCCGCGGCACTTACTCAGCGTGTGGGTACGCAAAAGCCCGGTACCCCTCCCACAAACGGGAGGAAGCACCGGGCTGCGCGTCTTACGTGAGAAGCGCGAAAAACGCGAAAACCTTACCGGCTAGTCCTTAGCGGACGTCCAGCAGGTCCACCACGAAAATCAGGGACTCACCGGGCTTAATGACCGAACCAGCGCCGCGGTCACCATACGCCATGTCGGCGGGAATCTCCAGGCGACGACGGCCGCCGACCTTCATGCCGAGCAGACCCTCATCCCAACCGCGGATAACCTGGCCAACGCCCACCTGGAACGGCAGCGGCTCGCCGCGGTTCCAAGAAGCGTCAAACTCTTCACCGGTGGAGAATGCCACACCAACGTAGTGGGTGAGCACGCGGGAGCCGGGAACAACCTCAGCGCCAGCACCCTCGATCAGGTCGGTAATGACCAGCTCGGTGGGGGCGTCGCCCTCGGGGAAATCGATTTCAGGCTTTTCGCGGTCGAGGTTACGCTGACCGAAAGACATGGGTGTCTCCTTTGATTGGTTCGACATACATCGAAATAGTGGGTGCGCTCGCCGCCTAAGCCGTATAGGCGGCGAGCGCGGTATAAAAATGTGACGTAAAAACGTGGGTCCCGAAAATATAGGTCCCAGGCTACTGTGCGGTAGCCGAAGCGGACGCTGCCGGGGTCGCAGAAGCATCAGCGGTTGCCGAGGCGCTCGCCTCCGCAGCAGCCGCGCTAGAAGCCGCCTGAGCACGCTGCAGGGTCTGCGGGTTCTCCTCCGCACCCAGAATATCAACCACGAACACCAGGGTTCCCGAAGGCTTGGAACCGCCGGTGTCGTTACCGTACGCCAAATCCGCCGGGATGACCAGCTCAACACGGGAGCCGACCTTCTTGCCCTTCAGACCCTGAGTCCAGCCCTTGATAACGCCCTGCAGGGAGATGCCCATCGGGGTGGCGGCGTCATAGTTGCCGTCGACGACCTTACCGTCGGAGTACTGCACGCCAATGTAACGCACGTACACGGTATCGGTTTCCTTGACCTCGGCGCCCTCGCCCTCAATGAGGGTCTTAGCGGTCAGCTCGGTGACCTCCGGCTTGTTATCGGGCAGCTTGATTTCAGCCTTGCCGGTGGACTCATCCAGAGTGAAGGACGGCAGCGACGGGTCAGCCTCAACAGCCTTACCGGTTGCGTACTTGGGCAGTTTCGTCTTCACGGTGTACACCTCAACGTTGGTTGCGGCGCCGGGCGAAGCGGTCGTGGTGGTCACGCCCGCAGTGCTGCGCTGCTGCAGAACGTTGGTGGTGTACGAGAAGGAGCCGCCAACCTTAATCTTCTTCAGGGTTTCGTACACCTGCGGTGCAGCCTGCTTCAGCTGATCGTTAATCGGCAGCAGAATCGGCTCGCTGGAGTAAGTGGAACCGTTAAGCTTGCCGTCGGTGCCGTTGAACACGGCAGCCTCAACGAGCACGTAGTCACCATCATTGATGGAGTCACCGTTGCCTTCCTCAATCACGTACGCGGAGGGGCTAGAAGCGGCGAAGGGAGTCGCGAAGGACGCCTCAGGCGCAGCGGTCGCGTTCTTCAAGGTGTACTGCACCTTGGACAAATCGCCATTGCTGGACTGCGCGCCGCATGCGGACAGTGCGAGCGCAAGAGCTGCCGCGCTGGCACCGAAAATAGTGAGCTTAGAGCGTTTGGTCATAGTGTTATCCTCTGGGGTTTTCTGTGAGAGTGGGGCGTGTGAGTGCCCGTGTGCCACAGAACAGTTTACAGGTATAGGTTTAGCTGTTTTATGCTACGGCACGTAGCTGTGTTCAGGCTGTGTCGCGGCCGGGGTGTTCCCGAAGGCCCACAACCCCGACCGCCGGTGGGTTTCCCCTCATCAGAGTGTTTCTAGCAATGCTGTTTAGCGGCGCTGTTTAGCAGGGCGGCGGGAATGCCGCCTCCTGGTGCTGACGCGCCTTAGATGCCAACAGGCTCAGCACCTCCTCAAGCTCCTCGCTACCGGTAGCAAACGGGTCCTTACACACCAGCGTGTGCTGCGGGTAGGCATTGAGCTTCAAATGCACCCAATCCACGGTGAACTGCTCCCCCGCCGCAACCGCCGCATTAATGAAACGCGAACGCTGCAGAGCGCGAGTGTTCGGCGGCTGAGTCTTCGCCGCCTCCGCAGCACCCTCGGGCAGGATGCGCTTGACCGCACCGCGACGAACCAGCGCGTGGAAGACACTACGCTCCGGGTCGATGTCGTGGTACGCCAAATTCAGCTGACGGATGCGGGCGCTCGCATAATCGGCAGGCTGACCAGCCGCGCGGGCGCGGGCAATATACGCATCCAGAAGCTTCTTCTTAATAGCCCAGTCAATCTCAGTATCAATGCTGCTGTAGTCGCCGGACTCGATAGCGTCCAGGGTGCGCTGCCACAGGTCCAGGGCGTATTCCACGTGGTGGTGGTGCGCGCCGTACTGCTGCACGTACTGGCGTGCCGCATCCAGGTAGTGACGCTGAACGCTCAACGCCGTGTAGTGCTTACCATCGGTGGTTTCGAAGGTCGCGGTGCCGGTCAGATCGTGGCTGATAGCGCGCAGAGCCGCCGGAACAGACACAATATCCAGGCTTGTGACCGGGAAGCGGTCCTCCAGCATGCGCAACACCAGGTCGGTGCTGGCAATCTTCAGCAGGGTCGTCGGCTCCGCCATGTTCGAATCGCCATTAATGACGTGCATGCGGCGGAACTTCGAAGCGTCCGCGTGCGGCTCATCGCGGGTGTTAATGAGCGGGCGAGCGCGCGAGGTCGAGGTGGACGCCGCCTCCCAAATATGGTCGGCACGCTGCGAGAACGAGTACGAGGGCACACCCGTGCTGGATGCCGGGTCGGTCGAACCGGGCACCGGGCCGCCGTTCGGGTGGGTCTTACCGGCACCGACCAGAATCTGGCGGGTCACCAAAAACGGCACGAGCTGCTTAATCAGGTCGTTGAACTGCAATTTGCGGCTGATCAGGTAGTTCTCGTGGCTACCGTAGGAGTTGCCCGCCGAATCCACGTTGTTCTTGAACAGGTACAGTTCACCGTCGAGGGGGCGACCCTCCGAGCCTGCGAGCAGGCGCTTGCGGGCGGTACGCGCCAGGTCCGCGAAAAGTAGCTCACCAGCACGTTCCTGCGCGAGCAGTTCGTCAATGCTGCCGCATTCGGCGGAGGCGTACTCGGGGTGCGAACCCACATCAAGGTAGAGCCTACCGCCGTTGGGCAGGAAGACGTTCGTTGATCGCCACTGATCCAGGACGGGCTTGAAAAGGGCGGCGGCGGATTCTTCGATGCTCAGCCGACCGAGCCCGTGCGGGACGTAGCTGAGCCCGAATTCGCTTTCAATGCCGAAAATACGGTGTTCCATGATGCTGACCCGGCGCGGGGCGTGCCGGTTACTCGCCGCCCTTCTGGACGAAGCCGGTGACGAAGTCTTCAGCGTTCTCAGCGAGCAGGCCGTCAATTTCGTCGAGCAGGTCGTCGACCTCGCTCACGTCAGACACCACGTGCGAGGCGGCGAGAGTCAGTTCCTGCTCCTGCTCGGCTGCGGTGGTTTCGGTCTGCTGTGCGCTGATGCGTTCGCGGCTCATGGTTCTCTCCTTCAAATGGGGTTGTTCAGACCGGTACCGGTCTTAACGTTAAGTTATGGGGTCACAGGTGGGGTGCTTAGAGGTACTGCTGGAGGCGGTGCCAAATGCAATGCCGAGGCGATACCGGGGTGGTACGCACCGACTGCCGTGAGCTGTGCACTGCACCCTACCTGTGGGTTATGTGGTTTTTACTCTTCTGAATGGGGGTATTCACCCCGGGGAAGAATGTGAGTTGATGTGGGTTTAGGGGTGGTGAGGTGCTACTAGCGCAGGCGGTTCAGCAGCTCATCCGAATGGTTCACCTCATCCAGCAGCGGCTCTACCTCGGCGGCACCGTACCGGGTCGGCTCCATCATCGTAAAACGAGTCAGATCCTTCGAATACCTGCCACGGCAAGACACCGTATCCCAGTTAATACCGAGAATCTCCTCCGGCCAACGCGCCATCAACGTGCCACGCAAAAACGCGCGCGTCTCACGCGGCGGCTCAGTCGTCGCACGCTCCACCTGCTCCGCAGAGAACAGCGTACGCATACGGCCACGCGCCACCAGACGGTGATACAGGCTCTTCGACGGGTCAATATCAGCGTACTGCAAATCCAGAGCCTTCAACTTCGGATTCGCATAATCTACGCCCTGAGCGACATAGCCGCGCACCAGCGCATACTTCGCCACCCAATCCAGACGATCCGCCAGCGAGAGCGGGTTGGTTTCCAGAGCGTCCAGAACCTCGCCCCACAGATCAAGAATCTGCGCGGTCGCAGCATCCACACCCGCCGGGTTCGACTCCTCGTGCGCGCGGGAGGCCTCATAGTAGGCGCGCTGAATCTGCAGCGCACTCGCAGAACCGCTCGTGGACACCGGGTTCGGCAGGGTCACCGAAGAAGGCGCCAACGGCAGCTGAACCGACAGCGACAAATCGTGGCTGACCGCGTGCATCGCCGCCACCGGATCGGACAGGCGCACACCCGGCAGCACCGGGTGCTGCTCGCTGTGCGACTCAATCAGATTCATCACCAGCGCCGCCGTACCAAACTTCAACAGGTTCGAATAGTGCGAGAGGTTCGCATCCGCCGGAATCACGTGCAGGCGGCGGTACTTCGACTCATCCGCATGCGGCTCATCGCGCGTATTCACAATCGGGCGGCGAATCGTGGTCTCCAGACCAATCGTGCGCTCAAAGAAATCAGCACGCGAACTAATCTGAAAACCCGGAACCTCACCGTGCGTACCAATACCCACACGGCCCGCACCCGTAAAAATCGCGCGGGTCGCAAAGAACGGCAGGAGCGCATCCGCAACCTGCTCAAACGGAACATCACGGCTGATCAGATAGTTTTCGTGGGCGCCGTACGACTGGCCCTTCGAGTCGGTGTTGTTCTTGTACAGCTTCACCTGCGGCAAATCCTGCGCGTGGTTGCCCAACTCCACCAGCGACTCGTACGCCAGCGCGTCACCGGCAGCATCATAGAGCACCGCATCGACGGGGGTCAGAACCTCCGGCGACGAATACTCCGGATGCGCATGATCCACATACAGGCGCGCACCATTGGGCAGAATCGCGTTCATGGTCACGCGATCCCAATCCAGACGCTCCGGGAAACCACCGCGACCGTGCACACCGGCGAGCGCATCCAGGGCGCTACGCGGCTCGGCGGGCTCACCCGGTGCCTGAACGCCCGCCTCACGCATAATCTCCAGGGCGATATCTTCGCTGGTTAGCTCGGTGCGGGTGTGCGTCATCTGGCTCGAATGGGCGGTGGAGGCGTCCTGAACCTGACCGAAGGCATCACGCAGCGGCGACTCGGACTCACCCAGCCACTGACCTTCCGGGGTGGTGGTCGAGTAGTTCTCTGCCTGGCGTGCCTGCTCGGCGGTCAGCTCATCCGCCAGGGCGCGGCGCTGCAGCTGTTCGCGGAAAGCGGCGCCGCGGCGGAACGCCAACTTGGCGTAGGTGTTGACCACCAGTGCGGACAGCACGGTCGGGTTGGTGCCCGGCGCGGTGGGGGCGATGACGCCGTACTCGGTTTCTGCACCCATAATGCGGTGCACGCCGTAGCTGGGGGTGGAGTTCATGGGGTTCTCCTGAAAAAATCTATACCATCTAAAGGCTTTGGACCTGCGGTAATACTGAGGTTAATGCGGGATAAGCGCCCGGCTCATGCTTGTAGCGCGGTTTATGGTGCGGGCACACGGCTCATGATGCGTGCGCGGTTTAGCGCGGCGGCTCCACCGACACCAAACGGCCACGCACACCGGCAACGGTGAGCGCATCCTCAATATCGGGCAGCGGCGGCAAGTCCACCTGATCCTCAAACTCGGCGCGTACCGCCTCCAGCAGGTGGCGGGTACCAATACCCACGCCCGCTGCGTCCGCGCCGGCGGTCAGCGCCTGCAGCTGCTCCTTAATCGCCGCCTTCTTCGCGCGGTCCACAATATTGCGAATCACCGCGCCCGAAGCGAAATCGCCGCGGTACAGCGTGTGAGTGGACAGGTTCGCGCTCGCGCCAGAACCAACGACCATGGAAGAATCCACGGTCGCCACAGCGTACGCCGTGGAGGGGGTGCGCGCATACAGCTGACCTGTCGCCGCCGCAATCATCGCGGTCAGGGCGGCGCGGGTCGAACCGGCGGCTGCCACCTCCGCAGCGTCCAGGGGTAGGTCCTCGGTCAGGTACAGACCGAAAATCTCTGCCGCACCGGCGGCATCCGGGCGGTTAATGCGGATCTTCAGGTCGAGTCGGCCCGGGCGCATCACCGCGGCATCAATCAGGTCTTCACGGTTGGTCGCACCAATAACAATGACGTTCTGCAGCGACTCCACACCATCAATTTCGGCAAGCAACTGCGGCACGATGGTCGTCTCAATATCGGAGGAACGACCCGAACCGCGCATACGGAACAGCGACTCCATCTCGTCAAAGAACACGACGACCGGGTGACCCGCCTCCGCCTTCTCACGGGCGGCAACGAAAATATCGCGGATCTGACGCTCGGTCTCACCGACGAACTTATCGAGCAGCTCAGGGCCCTTAATGTTCAAGAAGTAGCCGCGAGTAGCCGAACCCGGGTTCAGCGCAGCCGCACGAGCCGCCAGGGAGTTCGCCACAGCCTTAGCAATCATGGTCTTGCCGTTACCGGGAGGACCGTACAGCAGAATGCCCTTGGGCGGTGCCAGGTGGTAGCGCTCAAAAATCTCGGGGTGCAGGTACGGCAGCTCCACCGCGTCACGAATCTGCTCAATCTGCGCGCCCAGGCCACCAATCTGCTCGTAGGTGACGTCCGGAATCTCTTCCAGAACCAGCTCCTGCGAGCGGGAGGCGGGAACCTGCGAGGTCAGCATGCGGGTGCGTGTGTCGAGGGTGACCGCATCGCCGGTGCGCAGCTGCTCAATGTCGAGGGAACCAGCCACGCGCGCCACCTGCTGAGCACCCGAGGACGTATCAACCAGCACGCGCTGCTCATCCAGCACCTCGCGCACGGTCACCACGTCACCGAAAGGTTCGGTGTCCAGGGCGAGCACCGCCTCCGTCTTGTCGTTGAGCAGCACGGTCATGCCGGGGGTCAGCGTGGACAGGTCAATGAGCGGGGATACGGGAATACGCATCATACGGCCGCTCACCTGCACGTCCAGGTAGGTGTCAATCTCGGCGGGGGTCTTATCGTCCGCGACCTGCTCGTAGGTCATGGTCTGACCCTCATGCACCGCCAGCACAATTGCCGAATTCAGCGGCGGCATGACGTTCTGCGACAGGGAGGCGCGCAGACGCTCTACCTGGTAGCGCATGCTGGTAATTGCCTCAACGAGCTTGCGGTTCTTCTCCCCCGCACCACGAATCTGTCGGCTCATATTGTCGCGGGTTGCCTCCGCCGCGGAGAGTCGACGCAGCACGGCGTCATACTCCTGCGCGCTGACAGGCTGACTGCCGGGCAGGGAGGTCGACCCGAAAGCAGCCGAGTAGTGCGGTGCCGCGCTGGCTGCACTATGGGCGGTGCCGTACTGGGGGGTTCCTGCCTGATCTGCAGATTCGTGGGTGGACACGGTAGCTCCTTTAGCTGTTCGTCCTGTGTGGGAGGCTACTCGGTGCGGGTGGTTGGGCGCAACGAGTAGCCCGGTGAGTGCACTGCGGGGGCTCCAGGCAACGCCCGTGCCCCCGCAGGTCAAAGGTGGTTCATCAATTATTCAGCAGACTCGATGCCGTTTTGTTCCAACGCAATCTCGTTCGCGCGTGCGGCGTGAGCGGCAAGGTTCTTCGCATCGCGTGCGGCGCGGCGAATCTTCTTATCGGTCACCTCACGCTCACCCACGTTCATGGGAATCCACGCGTTCATATCCTCTTCAGAGAAGTCAGTCTTGGACGCGCGACGCTTCGGTGCCAGGCGTACCGCACCGTCAGCCAGGCGACGAGCCACCACCAGGAACGCGGTGTGTGCCACCATGCGGTGGTCGGGGCGGACCGCCAGGCCCTCCACGTGCCAGCCGCGAACAATGGTTTCGTCACATTCGGGTTCGGTGAAGCGGCCGTCCAGGCGCATGCCCTCAACCAGGCGGGACATCTGGGTCACGGTCGCAACGTAGCAGATGAGCACGCCGCCGGGTGCGAGCGCCTCCGCCACAGCGTCCAGGCACTCCCAGGGTGCGAGCATGTCGAGCACGACGCGGTCGACGCTGCCGGGCTCTTCAACCTGCGGCAGGGTGTCCTGCAGGTCGCCGATGCTCAGCTTCCACGCTGGGTGGGGGCCACCAAACATGGTCTCAATGTTGCCGCGGGCGACGTCTGCGAACTCTTCACGACGTTCGAAGGAGTGCACGCAACCGTAGTCGCCGACTGCACGCAGCAGCGCGATGGACAGTGCACCGGAGCCGACGCCGGCCTCGACGACGCGTGCGCCGGGGAAGATGTCTGCCTTGACGATGATCTGGGCGGCGTCCTTGGGGTAGACGACGGCTGCGCCGCGCGGCATGGAGAGCACGAAGTCCTTGTAGAGGGGGCGCAGCGCCTGGTAGAGGATGCCGTGAGTGTTGGCGATGACGGTGCCTTCGGGTGCGCCGATGAGGTCGTCGTGCTTGAGGAAGCCCTTGTGGGAGTGGTATTCGCCGCCTTCGGCGAGGGTGATGGTGGTGATGCGGCCGCGTTCGTCAGTGATTTGGACGCGCTCGCCGGGGCGGAAGGGGCCGCGGCGGTTGATTGCGCCGGTGGGGGTGTGGGTGCCGCTGCTCACGGGGTGATTCTCCTCGGGTTTGGGTCAGTCTGTGCTGTTCGCACTGTGCGGCGAACCGCGGGACGGAAAAAGTCCTTTTCTATTTTAGCGGAGTCTGCAAATCGGCTGTGGCGTGTTCCCCCGCGGGCGTGATAACCAGCGTGATAACCAGGCAGCTGGTTTTTTGCGTGGTCAGCCGGTAGCGGTAGAAAGCTGCCGCATCACATGGAGGCGCAGAAAAGCGCAGGGCGGCAGCCACGGCTTACACCGTAGCGCCGCTCCTGCGTTTCAACGTTTTGTAGGGCGTTATCCCTAGAGGACCACGCCCAGGCGTGCCGCCAGGATGTCACGCACCAGCGCGCCACCGCCGACAGTGGTATCCGCCAGAGCCTTCACAGCCCACGCATCCACAGCCGCCAACGCCGCCGGAGCGTTCAGGTCCTCACCGAGTGCCTCACGCACAGCGGTGAGCAGCTCAACCGCCGCCTCATCGGTGACACCTTCGGAACCCTCACGGCCCTCAGCCACCGACACCGCATGACGGTAAGTGTCTAGGCGAGCCTTCGCGTGCTCCAGCAGCTCATCAGTCCAGAACCAATCCGAACGGTAATGCTGACCCATAATCGCCAGACGCACCGCGTTCGCATCCTCACCGGCCGCACGCAGACGCGAAACCAGCACCAGGTTGCCACGGGACTTGCTCATCTTGTGGCCGTCCAAACCGACCATGCCGGTGTGCGCGTAATGCTTAGCGTGCGGGCGTGCAGACACAGCCCACGAATGGCCCGCACCCAGGTCGTGGTGCGGGAACGTCAGGTCGTTACCGCCCGCCTGAACGGTCAGCGAACCATCCACAAAACGGCGGGCAATCATCGTGCACTCGATGTGCCAGCCCGGGCGGCCCGCACCCAGCTCGCCGGCATCCCAGCTCGGCTCGCCCTCACGCTCAACACGCCACAGCAGCGGATCCAGTGCGTCACGCTTACCGGCACGGTTCGGGTCGCCGCCGCGCTCAGCAAAAATCTCCAGCATCTCATCACGGGTCAGGTGGCAGACCTCGCCCGGTGCCCACGAGTAGCCCTCAGCGTTCGCGGGCAGTTCACGCACAGCCTTCAAGTCCAGGTACACGTCACCGTCAGGATGCACCACACCCTGCTCATCCGTGAAACCGGGCACGCGGTACGCCAGGCCGCGGCGCAGCAAATCCTCAATCAGCGGGAACAGCCACTCAATGGACTCCACCACACCCACATAGTGCGCCGGCGGAATCACGTTCAGCGCCTTCATGTCGGTGCGGAACAGCTCCGTCTGATCCTCAGCCAGCTCACGCCAATCCACATTCGTGGCGGTCGCACGCTCAAGCAGCGGGTCATCCACATCGGTCACATTCTGCACGTACGTCACCGGAACGCCCGCATCCAGCCAGGCGCGGTGTAGCAAGTCAAAAGCAACATAGGTGGAGGCGTGACCCATATGCGTCGCGTCGTACGGGGTGATACCGCAAACGTACAGGCTCGCCGCCTTATCCTCCTGAACCTGAACAATCTCACCGGCAGAAGTATCAAAAATGCGCGGCAGCGCAGCCTGACCGGGCAGAGTCACAGAGGCGGGGGCATCCCAAGCTCGCATGGGTTTCCTTTCCGTAAAAACGCCCACAACCGGTGGACGCGCCACACCCGCCGCCCAACCTCAAGGCATGCGGGTGCCAAAAAATCTACTCCAATAAGAATACCCGCCCGTGAGAAACTCACGGACGGGTATGTCATATCACGCTGAGGGCTAAAGCCTTAGAACGCCGAAGAAGTAGCGTTCAGAACGCCAGTGCCCAGACCAACGAAAATCAGGATACCGAGCGCAATGCGGTACCAAATGAAAATGCCGTAGGACTTCGAAGACACGTACTTCAGGAACCAGCCGATCATCAGGTAACCCACCACGAACGCGACCAGAGTCGCAACGATAGTCGACGGGATACCGTAGTAGCCGGTCGCCTCCTCACCGGTAACCACCTTAAAGGTCTTGTACAGACCAGACATGAACACGGCGGGCATAGCCAGAAGGAACGAGTAACGCGCAGCTGCCTCACGGGTGTAACCCATGAACAGACCCGCAGTAATGGTGCCGCCCGAACGGGAAACGCCCGGAATCAGTGCCAGCGCCTGCGCGCAACCGTACAGCAGGCCGTGACGGAACGTCAGGTCCTTCAGCTCACGCTGCTCGCGGCCAAAACGGTCCGCAAGACCCAGGAACACGGCAAAGACAATCAGCATGGTCGCCACAATCCACAGGCTACGGAACTGCGTGTCAATGTAGTCTTCCAGCAACAGACCCAGAACGCCGATGGGCAGGGAGCCAATAATAATCAGCCAACCCATGCGGGCATCCGGGTCGTTACGCGGTACGCGGCCGGCAAGAGCACCGAACCACGCCTTCAGGATGCGAACAATATCGCGCCAGAAGAAAATCAGAACCGCAGTCTCAGTACCCAGCTGGGTGATTGCGGTAAACGCGGCGCCCGGGTCAGCCTTCTCCGGCAGGATCTGGCCAACAATGTTCAGATGCGCCGATGATGAAATCGGCAGAAATTCGGTCAGGCCCTGAACGAAGCCCAAAATAATTGCTTGAATCCATTCCACGGTTTCAAGAATACCGCAGGTGTACCCGCCCGGGGCGGTTCGCGGAAGGTGATATGAAACCTCCGCAAACCGCCCCGTCCACACTGTGAAACGCTCAGGGTGCCGGTTCGGGCGGTACACCGCGGTGCATCCACGACTTGAGGAAGCCGCGCAAATGCCTCACATGCGTGTCACATGTGGGTCACAGGCGCGCTTTTCGGCGCAAGCGGACTAGCCGCACGACCAGTCAAAAACACCGGTCTCAAAATCAAAAACAGCGCTACCGCACCCAAAATTCAGCACATCAAACTCGTCGAACTCAATATAACGAGCCGTCAGACCATCCGGCAGGCTCTGTGCATAAAAATGCGTGCCGCCCAGGTGAGTGCCCACCGCAATCAGCGGCTTAGCCCACTCAAACCACGCCGAATCCTCCGAGTCCCAATCGAACGGGCTCAGATAACCGGTATCCGGGTCAACATTCTCAAACACATCACTGGGGACCTTACCGGCGTTCGGGTCATCCGTCGGAACCCACCCCACCAGAGCAGGCTTACGAGCCAACGGCTGCTGCTGATCCGCCAAAGCCCAGGCGCTGAAGCTCTCCTCCTCACCACGATGCTCACCGGGGCGGCGCACATCCTCAGGCGGCTCCGTGCGGGAGGCGAACTCAGCCTCAGTCAGGTACAACACCGCAAACTCGGCATCCAAAATATCGCGCAACAGAAGCTGATACGGATGCACCCGAGCCTGCGCATACTGCACCTCAAACGGGTCGTCACTTGCAGCATTAGCAACACCCTCAGTCGCCTCATCCTCAGCGAACTGGCCATCACCGGCGAAGAACGAGAACGCCACCACGCCCGGATACTTCTGCGCATCCGGCAGGTACTCCTCCGGCAACCTCACCGTAAAAATATGCTGCATCGGCAAACCGGTAAACGTACTGCGCGGCCACTGATCCTGCTCAATACCGGGACCAGTCGAACCCACCCAGCCAGCCTCCCACACCTCGGGGGAACCGGCAGGCAGAGCAGTATCATCACCACCGCGCAGCTCATAATTCCAGGCACGAGCAGAAGAATCGGTGCCCGCCGCATCAACGGGGCTAAACACCATCGCGTAGCTTTTCATGAGAGTTCCTCTCTGCAGATTATTTCGCCCCACAAACCGCCAATGCACACAACACCTGTGCACATTAAACGACTAAGGGGCGGGATACATACTCCCAGTATGCATCCCGCCCCCGCATCATGCACGGTTAACGGTCACCCGCAACCCCCGCACAAAGCATATACGGTCATCGCCTACGCCTGGCGCTCATCACGCAGCGCACGGTTCACAGCCGAAATCATCGCCTTCAACGCCGCACGAGTAGTCGAGCTGTCCACACCGATACCCCACAGCACGCGAGAACCAACAGCAGCCTCAACATAGCAAGCAGCGTTAGCAGTCGACGAAGACGACATCGTGTGCTCCGAATAATCCATCACACGAATATCCACGCCCTCACCCGAAAGGATGTTCTGCAGAGCATCCACCGGGCCGGTACCCGAAGCGGAACGAGTGTACGTGTGACCATCAATGTTCAGACCAACACGCAGAGTAGTCGCACCAGTATCAGCCGAATCAATATTAATCGACTCAATACGGTACTTACCCCAACGCTTCTCAGGATCAGCAGCAGGCAGATACTCATCCGCGAAAATGTTCCACAGCTTCTCACTGGTCATCTCGCCACCCTCAGCGTCGGTACGAGCCTGAACAATCTTCGAGAACTCAACCTGAGCACGACGCGGCAAATCCAGACCGTGATCCTGCTTCAGCAGGTACGCCATACCGCCCTTACCGGACTGCGAGTTCACACGAATAATCGCCTCATAGGTACGACCCAAATCGCGAGGATCAATCGGCAGGTACGGAACCTCCCAGTACACCTCATCCACGGTCTTACCCGCCTCAGCAGCGGTACGCTCCAGAGCCTCAAAGCCCTTCTTAATAGCGTCCTGATGAGAACCAGAGAACGCGGTGAACACCAGGTCGCCACCGTACGGCGAACGCTCGTGCACCTTCAACTGGTTGCAGTACTCAACAGTCTTACGGATACCGTCAATATCAGAGAAATCAATCTGCGGATCAATACCCTGGGTGTACATGTTCAGACCCAAAGTTACCAGGTCAACGTTACCGGTGCGCTCGCCATTACCGAAGAGACAACCCTCAATACGGTCAGCGCCCGCCAGGTAACCCAGCTCAGCAGCAGCCACGCCGGTACCGCGGTCATTATGCGGGTGCAGCGACAGCACAATGTGCTCGCGGTGGTTCAGGTTGCGGTGCATCCACTCGACCGAGTCGGCGTACACGTTCGGGGTAGCCATCTCAACGGTAGCGGGCAGGTTCACAATCAGCTCGCGACCGTTCTGACCAATCTCCAGCTCCTCAGCCACAGCGTTCACCACGCGAGCCGCGTACTCCAGCTCGGTGCCGGTGAAGGACTCGGGCGAGTACTCGTAGATGACCTTAGTATCAGAGACCATCTGCTCTTCGTACTTGCGGCACAGACGCGCACCCTGCAGGGCGATATCCAGCACGCCCTCCTGATCCTGGTTGAACACCACGCGACGCTGCAGCACGGAGGTCGAGTTGTAGAAGTGCACAATCGCCTGCGGTGCGCCCTCAATCGCCTCAAAAGTGCGGGCAATCAGGTGCTCACGCGCCTGCACCAGAACCTGAATGGTCACGTCCGAAGGAATGTGGCCATCCTCAACGAGAGTGCGCACAAAATCAAAGTCAGTCTGCGACGCCGAAGGGAAACCAACCTCAATTTCCTTGTAACCCATCTTCACCAGCAGCTTGAACATCGCAAGCTTACGGTCGGTGTCCATGGGGTCAATCAGCGCCTGGTTGCCGTCACGCAGATCCACTGCGCACCAGCGCGGAGCCTTCTCAATGACCTTATCCGGCCAGGTGCGGTCCGGCAGGTCAACAACAATCTGCTCGTGGAAAGGGCGGTACTTATGTACCGGCATGGGGCTGGGCTTCTGGTGGTTTTTCATGATGAATTCCTGTTGGTTGGTCCGTCTCGCTCTACCCCAAATGTGGGGCTCGTACCGTACCGGGTATCGGTCCCCGGCAGCCGTGGTCAAGGCGGTGCATCAGAAAGGATGCGAAGGTGAGATGCCGCGTCAAAAAGCCGGAACGGTTGCGGCAGATTCTAGCGTGCCCCGTTCCGGCGAATAAGCAGCAGGTTCACTGCCTGGCGGGTAACCCCGCGCATGCTCTCACCGTCAATAGTCATGCCTCCACGCTATCACAGGCGCCGGAGGCGGTGGCAGGGCACACGGGACGCCGTCCATCATCTGGAAAGAATTAACGGCAAAGGGGCGTAGCCACCATTTCTGGCGCTACGCCCCTTCACTCAATAGTCACGCATCTGCGCTGTGCCCTACTAGGTTCTACTAGCTACAACCTAGTAGGCGAAAGCAGTCTGGCACTTGTTCTGATCAGCAGTCTGACCGGTCGCGTTACCCGCAATCGCAGCCTCCTGCTTCTCCATCGCCTCACCGGACGGGAAGTCAGTACCAATCGTTACCGATACGCCCAGAACCTCTTCGGTCGCCACCAGGCGGGTCACGTTCAGCTTCGCGGCGATTTCCTTCGCCTCCGCCTCGTAACCGGTCGAGTAGAACACCGTGGTGAAGTTCGTCGGGTTAGCGGAGGTACCCGGAGTAACATTCGAATAGCCCAGACCCTCAATCACCGAAGAAATCGTAGCCGAGCGGCCATCCAGACCGGTCGCGTTGTACACGCTCACCGGAACCGTACGATCGAGCTGAACCGGAGCGGCAGAAGTAGCCTCAGCTGCCGGAGCCTTCTCCTCCTTCAGCGACTTATCATCACGCAGACGCTGGAACACGTTCGCAGCATCCGCAGAAAGCTGCAGGCGGTTCGCGTCCTGGCTCCACGGCTCAGTCGGCACCGTCGCAAACACAACATTCGACAGGTCCACGCCACCAAGAGTCGCACCAACACCCACCAGAGTGCTGATATTAGCCAGGTTCTTATCCACCGTCACGTTCTGAGTAATCGCCTCAGAAATGTTAATCAGACGGCCCGGATTCGACAGAGTACCCTCGCTCTTCACCTTACGCAGCAGCGAAGACAAGAAGCCCTGCTGAGCCTGAATACGACCAATATCGGAACCATCCGAGAAGCCGTGGCGGCTACGCAAGAACGCAAGAGCCTGCTCACCCTCAACAGTAGAAGTACCCGCAGGAAGCTTCAGGCCACTGTACTCGTCATCAATCGGAGCGTCCACACACACCTGAACGCCGCCAACGACCTTCGACAGCTCCTTCACAGCGTTAAAGTCCACCAACATGAAGTGGTCAATATTCACACCGGTCAGCTTACTAATGGTCGCCACAGTACAACCGGCACCACCGCGAGACAGAGACTCGTTAATCTGAACGTTCTCCTCAGCCGGGTACACGGTGCCGGTCTCAGGATCAGTACACTGCGGAACGTCAACCATCAAGTCACGCGGGAACGACAGCACGCTCACGTTCTTACGGTCCTTGCTGATCTGCAGCAGCATCATCACGTCCGCGCGAGCCTCAGAATTGCGGTCATCCTCATCACCGTACGCCCCGTTATTACCCTTACGGGTATCGGAACCAATCACGAGAATGTCCAAGGCGCCGTTCTCCAGGCCGTCCTTGTAATTGCTGATGTTCAGCTCCTGAGTATGCAGATTATTGCGCATACGCAGAGCCACCACACCACCGTAGCCGACAACAACGACGAGCATGCAAGCAACGAGCAGAGCAATCCACTTATTGCGGTTTGAAGTCATGACCGTCGTGCGCATATGACGACCGGTGCTTCGTAAACGAGGTGCCTGGGGCATACCTTTTCTCTTTCTGCCGGTGAGCAAGTGCTTTCTCAGAGTAACACTCTTCCCTATGAGCGCCGAATGAGAGTGAAAAGTTTCACCCGGAGGCATGTACATATTTCCGCAAGCCACCGGGTGAAAACTATGGATGCGCGACCGCCTCTCGGAGTAGTCCCTCAAGGCGATGCGCTCAGGAAAGCTACTAGAATCCCAGGCGGTTCAACGCACGCGCGTCAGACTGCCATTCCTTCGCAACCTTCACATGAATATTCAAATAAATGCGGGTACCAAGCATCGCCTCAATCTGCTCACGAGCCTTCGTACCAATCTTGCGCAGATTCGAGCCGCCCTTACCGATAATGATGTACTTCTGCGACTCACGCTCCACAAACAGGTTCACGTGCACATCCAGCAGCGGGTTATCCGCCGGGCGGCCCTCACGGAACTCCATCTCCTCAACCGTCACAGCAATCGAGTGGGGCAGCTCCTCGCGCGCACCTTCCAGGGCAGCCTCACGCACCAGCTCCGCGATGAGGGTTGCCTCCGGCTCATCGGTCAGCTCACCCTCCGGGTACAGCGGCGGCGACAGCGGAGTGTACTGCGCCAGCAGGTCAGCAACCGCATCCACCTGGAAATGCTTCACAGCAGACACCGGGATAATCGCAGCCCAGCCGCCCTTACCGTCAACCGGCATCGGCTCAGCAACCTCACCGGCACGGCGCTTAGCCGCAGGACCCGAACCCTTCGCGAAAGGCACAGCATCATTCTTGCCGCCCTTACCCTTGGGGCCCTTACCCTTCTGCTTCGCACGATGCGCGGCACGCTTAGCACGAGCCGCACGCTCAGCGCTCATGACCTCCTCGCCGAGCGCCTCAACAGCCAGCAGCTGCTCACGCAGCTCCTCAGAGCTCACAGTGTCAGCCTTCGTCACAATAGCAACCACCGGCTTATTGCTCGACGCCACCAGCTGCGACGCAATGTAACGGTCACCCGGACCGATCTTCTCATTCGCCGGAATGCAGAAGCCCAGCACATCCACCTGCGAAAGAGTGCTCGCCACCAGGTCGTTCAGACGCTCACCCAGCAGAGTGCGGGGGCGGTGAATACCCGGGGTGTCCACCAGAATCAGCTGGTACTCGTCCTTGTGCACAATACCGCGAATCGTGTGGCGGGTCGTTTGCGGACGGTTCGAGGTGATAGCCACCTTCTGACCGACCATAGCGTTCGTCAGAGTAGACTTACCCGCATTCGGGCGGCCCACCAGCGACGCGAAACCCGAACGGAAATCCGCCGGGTAGGTCGGCAGCGGGGTGCTCAAGTCCAGAGTGCTCAAATCGAGCGGGGTGTACTCCTGGTCCATTGTGTTTCTCCTTGTCAAACCCCGTGCGGGGTGTGTGGGGTGTCAGCCTCATCTATCTGCGCCTTCGGGGCGGCGGCGGGCTGGCTCAAAGTATTTGTGCGGCGTCTATGTTCGATGTCTAGCGGTTGCCGTGCTTATCGGGGGCAGGTTCAGCCTCAGCAGTATCTCCCGGAAGGTCCGGATGCGCATGCGGCTCAGACACCGCGGGCGGCTCCGTATCCACGGTGAGAATGTCGGCAACCTCCGCAGAATGAGCCTCCGAGGAACCCTCAGCGTTCTCCTGCTCATCACGAGGCGGCTCGTACCACGCCTGCAACATATCCACCTGGTGGCGGCGGCCCGACGAACCAATCGCACGAATATGAATGCCGTCAATCTCAATCTCAGAACCAACAATCGGCACCATACCCAGATGCTTAGCGAGCAGACCGCCCACCGTATCAACATCTTCGTCCTCGAGTTCACGGCCGAAAATCTCGCCCAGCTCATCAATGCCCAGACGAGCCGACAGACGGAACGTGCCGTCATCGTTCAGCGTGTACTCGGGGCGCTCATGGTCGTACTCGTCGGAGATGTCACCGACCAGCTCCTCAATGAGGTCCTCCAGGGTAATCAGACCGGCGGTTCCGCCGTACTCATCAACCACAATCGCCACGTGCGTGGACTCGCGCTGCATCTCACGCAGCAAGTCCATGGCACGCTTCGACTCAGGCTCAAAACGAGCCGGGCGCATCAGCTCAACCACGGTCGGCAGGGCGGTACCCGCGGGGGCCTCACCGTGCAGGATGAAGGCGCGCATCGCATCCTTCAGGTAGAGCACGCCCAGAATCTCATCGCTCGAATCACCAATCACCGGCATACGCGAATAACCCGAACGCAGGAACAGGCTCAGCGCCTCGCGCAGCGGGGTGTCGCGGCTCGCGGTGAGCATATCGGTACGCGGAACCATGAGCGAACGGATGCGGGTATCGTCCATCTCAAAGACGGACTGCACCATCTGCGCCTCGTCATCCTCAATGGTTTCAGCGTCGGAAGCGCGGTCCAGGAACTCGCGCAGTTCCTCCTCATCGAACACGCCGACGGGAGCCTCAGCCGAACGCTCCGGCGCCAGGCGCACGCTGAGCTTATCAAGCAGGCCGGTCACCGGAGTCAGCAAAACCGACAGGTAGTGCACCGGGCGAGCCAGCACACGAATCGACGCGACCGGGCGGTTACGACCCAGAGCACGCGCCAGCACGTGCAGAATCGGGTAACCCACCAGCGCAACGATCACGAGGGTCAGCACGGCGGCGAGCGCGTGTACCTCTACCAGGTTCAGCAGGCAGGTCATGGTGGCGAGCACCGCGGCGGCTGCCGCAATGAGGCGGGTCAGGCGCAGCGGATGCGTGTACGCCTCGGAGTCACCGTCGAGGGTGCGTTGCAGGACGCGGGCGCCAAGGGTGTCCGGGTGCGCCTCCACGGCTTCTTCTGCCTCGTTGTGCGGCAGGTAGGTGAACGCGGTTTCGGCGATTGCCGCAACCACGGTCAGGCAGAGCGCGATAACGGCGAGGAGGGCTGTGAGTAGAATATCCACGCCGCTCCCCTAGTGTCGGGTTTCGACCGGTGCCGGGCGGCCCAGGAACTCTTCGAGGATGGAGCGCTGAATGCCGAACATTTCAGCTTCCTCTTCGGCGGTGCCGTGGTCGTAGCCGAGGCAGTGCAGAATACCGTGGGTGGTGAGCAGGCACAGCTCATCGAGGGTGCTGTGGCCCGCGTCCGCGCCCTGACGTGCGGCGACGGGCGGGCAGAGGATGATGTCGCCGAGCATGCCGCTGGAGGGGTTTTCGGGGGTTCCCGGTTCCAGCTCGTCCATGGGGAAGCTCATCACGTCGGTTGCGCCGGGCAGGTCCATCCACTCGATGTGCACGCGTTCCATTTCGTCTTCGTTCACGATGGCGATGGACAGGTAGGTGTCATCGGCAAGGTGCATGCGCTTGAAGGCGTGCTCGACGAGGCGGGTGAGCACCTCGGTGTCTACCGCTTCGAAAGATTCGCGGATGAAGGCGTCGGTTGCCGGGTCGGCACCGGTTGCGGGTTCTTCACAGTCGAATTCGATCTCTGCCACCGTTTAGCGTCCTTCCGGGGTGGTCTGTGCGTTGTCGGGGTTCTGCGCAGGGTTCTGCTCGGCGTTCTTTTCGGAGCCGCCGTTAATGCCGGCGCGGTCGAGCAGCTTTTCGGCTGCGGCCTCGATGGTGGCGCGCTTGACCTTGCGGTTGCGCTTGCGTTCCATTGCCTTCTGGTCTTCGCCCCACTGGTCGTAGGCGGACACAATGTTCGACACCAGGGTGTGGCGCACCACGTCAGAGGATTCTAGGATGCTGAAGTGAATATCCTCCACGCCCTGCAGAATGTTGCGCACCTGCTTCAGACCGGATGCGGCGCCACCGGGCAGGTCAATCTGGGTGATGTCACCGGTAATGACCATCTTCGAGCCGAAGCCCAGGCGGGTCAGGAACATCTTCATCTGCTCGGCGGTGGTGTTCTGCGCCTCGTCGAGGATGATGAACGCGTCGTTGAGGGTGCGGCCGCGCATGTACGCCAGCGGTGCGACCTCGATGGTGCCCGCCTCCATGAGCTTGGGGATGGTTTCGGGTTCGAGCATGTCGTGCAGTGCGTCGTAGAGCGGGCGCAGGTACGGGTCGATCTTCTCGTTGAGGGTGCCGGGCAGGAAGCCCAGACGCTCACCGGCTTCCACGGCGGGGCGGGTGAGGATAATGCGGTTCACTTCGTGGGTCTGCAGCGCCTGCACAGCCTTCGCCATGGCGAGGTAGGTCTTACCGGTACCCGCCGGGCCGATACCGAAGATGACGGTGTTCGCGTCGATAGCGTCCACATACTTCTTCTGGTTAATGGTCTTGGGGCGAATCGTGGTGCCGCGGGTGGAGAGGATGCTGGTGGACAGCGAGTGCGCCGGGTTGCTCAGTTCGTCGCCGAGCATGCCCATGAGGCGGTGAATGACCTGCACGGTAATCTGCGTGTCGTGGCTGGAGAGCACGCGCAGTTCGTTCAGCAGCTTAGCGGCGGTGTTCACGGCCTCGGAGGGGCCGGTGATGAGCACGTCCAGGTCCTTGGGGCGCAGGCTAATCTGCTCGAAGTAGTCCTCGATAATCGCCAGGTGTGCGTCCTGCGGGCCGAGCACGGCAATCATTTCTGCGGCGCTCTTGAAGGATACGGTACGCGCGGTTGATAGAGGTCGGGAGGTAGTCATATGGGCTCCTTGGCTAGTGATGTATTTACAAGTATAGATGTGCGTGATGCGCCACGCTCAGGGTGGGCTCTATCAGCTAGGTTCTAGCAGGCGCTTTTACCGGCTGGACTGTGCCGGGGCTAGACTTGAGCGGCAGCGCTCTACCAGCGGCCCAGCACCACATTCAGGGTGCACATGGCGGCAGATCCGGCGGTGGAGGAACGTAGCACCTCGTCACCGAGCAGTGCCAGCTGCGCGCCGGCGTCGGTGAAGAGCTGCACTTCGCGGTCGCTAATGCCGCCTTCGGGTCCAACGAGCAGGTAGATTTCTTCGGGCAGGTTCTCCGCCTCGACAAGCTTGCGTGCCAGGGCGCTGAGGCGTTCGGTCGCCTGCTCATGCAGGATGAACACGGCGGCGGACTGCTCAGAACCCTCCCCAGCAACTTCTTCAATGAGTTCCACCAGGTCGGCGGTGCTGTACAGATCGTACACTTCGGGAATGAGCGCGCGGCGCGACTGCTTCGCCGCGGCGGTGACGGTGTTCTGCCACTTGGTGTGTGCCTTGGAGGCGCGCTCCCCCTTCCAGCGCACGATGGAGCGGTCCGCACTCCACGGAAGCACACCGTACACGCCCAGCTCGGTGGCGGTTTCGATGGCGAGCAGGTCGCGGCCGTCCTTCGCGAGCGCCTGCACCAGGTAGATGGAGGGCACGCTGCGTTCCTCGCGTAGCTCCTGCACCTGCACGCTCACGCCGTCCGCGTTGATGGAGGCGACCGTACCGAGTGCGCGGCGGCCGGTGCCGTCACCCAGGTCGATGCGTTCGCCGAGCTCGAGGCGCTTGACGAGGGCGTGCTTGCCTTCGGAGCCGCCGAGCGCGCAGGTGGCGCCGGGGGTGAGTGCGTCGTATTCTTCCGTGCTGATGTAGAAGATGGGGGCGCTCATGGTTCTCCTTGAGGTGCGGTTTGAAAGCGTGGGTAGTGTGCGGGTGGCGTGTGAAATGGGTGCGCAGCTTAGCGCGGGCGCGTACAGTGCTGTGCTGACAGGAATGCGGCGGGTGCGGGTTGAGTACCGCACCCGCCGCATCCTCAGCTTGGTGTAGGGATCCTACTTGAACTGGTCCTTCAGGCGGGAGAAGAGACCGCCGCGGTGCTTGACCTGCGAACCTTCGGTGAGGGATTCACCGCGCAGGGCGGCGAACTGGCGCAGCAGTTCACGCTGTTCTTCGGTCATATCGGTGGGGGTGACCACCTGGATACGCACCAGCAGGTCGCCGCGACGCTCGGTGCCGAGCACGGTTGCGCCCAGGCCGTTGAGGGTGATCACGTCACCGCTCTGAGTGCCTGCGGGGATCGCAACTTCTTGGTCGCCGTCGAAGGTCTTCAGCGGGATGGTGGTGCCCAGCGCCGCCGCGACCATGGGGATGTTCACGGTGGTGACCAGGTTGTCACCCTCGCGGCTGAAGTACTTGTCGCGCTTGACGTTCAGGTCAATGTACAGGTCGCCGTTGGGGCCACCGTACAGGCCTGCTTCGCCCTTGCCGCGCAGGCGGATACGCGCCTGGTCGTGCACACCGGCGGGAACGTTGAAGGTCAGCGGAACGTCTTCACGTACGCGGCCCTGACCGTGACATTCAGGGCAGGGGGTCTTGATGACGGTGCCGTAGCCGTGGCAGTCGGGGCATTCAACCTGCTGCATGACGGTACCGAGGATGGACTGCACGCGACGCTGCATGAAACCGTGACCGGAGCAGGTGGTGCAGGTTTCGGGCTGGGTGCCCTCTGCGGTGCCTTCGCCGTTACAGGACTTACAGGTCACGGCGGAGCGACGCTCAATAGTCTTCTCAACACCAAACACGGCATCCTGCAGGCTGATGGAGACGGTAATCAGGTCGTCCTGGCCCTGACGCATGCGGGATGCGGGGCCGCGGGCACCTGCCGCGCCGCCGGTGAACATGTTCAGCAGGTCCTCAAAACCGCCGAAGCCGCTGAATCCGCCGCCCGGGTAGCCGCCGCCTCCGGGGTAGCCTGCGCGGCCCTGTTCGTCGCCGGTGGTGTCATAGTTGCGGCGCTTTTCGGGGTCGGAGAGCACCTCGTAGGCGAGGGTGACGCGCTTGAACTCTTCGGCTGCGTCCTCGGAGGGATTCACGTCCGGGTGCAGCTGGCGTGCCTTCTTTCGGTACGCCTTCTTGATCTCTTCGGGGCTGGCGTCGTTCGATACGCCGAGAGTATCGTAGTGGCTCATGCGTTTCCTTCCTCTCGAGACGATGGCGGTGCTCGATGAGTGCACCGCCAACAATGGTCGTATCAATTCTAGGGGATACCACCCCCGACCCGATACAATGGCTAGGCTGAAAGGGGGTCGCTCCCGCTATCCGCTTAATCTGCGGTGCGCCCCGAACCCCGTTTTAGTTCCCCCGCCGGTTCTGTCTCACGGTTCCGTCTGATTGTTCTGTCTCACGGTTCCGGCGCTGTCACCGCCCCTACTGGCTCTGCTGCCCCTACCGCCCCAAAGGAGAATACGTTGAGTACCCACCACTCCCCCTACGGCTGGGGTGCCCAGGATCTAAACGCCGCCCGCATGAGCCGCCAGGCGCCGCCTCCGCGTAAGGTGCCGCTGCGCCGCGGCCTGCTGATTGAGGATATTAACGGCTGGGTGGGTGAGGTCGTGAAGGCTGAACGCATCGGCGGTGCCCTGTTCTTCGGACTCGAGGACGCGAAGGGTCGCGTGAAGAATTTTCCGCTGGGTCCGGGCTACATGATTGAGGGTGAGCCCGTTGAGATTGTCGCCCCGGTAGCGGCGAAGGAGCCGAAGCGCACGATTTCTCGTTCCGGTTCTATTGCGGTGAAGAACGCCCCGGCTCGGGTGGCGCGCGCCTCCCGCATCTGGGTTGAGGGTCTGCACGACGCCGAGCTCGTGGAGAAGGTCTGGGGCCACGATCTGCGCGTTGAGGGCATTGTTGTGGAGCCGCTGCACGGCGTGGATGATCTCGCCGGTGCTATTCGTGAGTTCGCGCCGGGCCCGGGCCGCCGCCTGGGTATTCTGGTCGACCACCTGATTGAGGGCACGAAGGAGCAGCGCATTGTTGCGGAGGCGTTGGCTGTGCCGGGTGCCGCCGGGCACGTGAAGATCGTGGGTCACCCGTTCATCGATATTTGGCAGGCGGTCAAGCCCTCGGTGCTGGGTTTGAAGGCGTGGCCGCAGGTTCCGCGCGGTGAGGATTTCAAGAAGGGCACGCTGCGTCGTCTGGGTCAGCCGCACGAAACGCAGGCGGATGTGGCGCAGGCGTGGAAGCACATCCTCTCCCGCGTTGACTCCTACGCTGACCTGGATCCGACGCTGCTCGGTCCGGTCGAATCGCTCATCGATTTTCTCACCGAGCCGGGCGCCTAACCGCACCCGAAACCCGCTATTGCGCCCCCGTCTGCGGGCGCAGGTGTGAATTTGCTCAGAACCCTTCCCTCGAGGGCATTATCCTGTGGGTTTTGTCCCCTAAAGCGGTACAATGGTTGAGCATGTGGCATTGCCCCCGCGGGCTGTGCCGCGACATCACTACACTCTAGGTCACCACCGCTCAAACGAAGCACCTCGTCAGGGGTGAATCCACCGGCTTCGGTGACCGCCACAAGAAACTTCTATCGAACTAGGATTTTCGTGACTAACGATGTTCGCCCGGCAACCGGGCCTCAGAAAACCCGTAAGATTAGCGTGATTCAGGACCGCAACCGCGCGACTTTCGCGCATTTCGGCGGTATTCTCGGTATCATCCCCTCCGCTGCGGTTTTCTACGTCAGCCGCAATAACGCGCCCTTCGCTGAGCAGGAGGCTCGCGAGGCAATGAACTTCACCCTGCTGCCCTCCATCGCTCTGGTGGTGCTGTGGGTTGTGTCGTTCCTGCCCGGCATGGGCAACATTGCCATGGTTCTGGGTGCGCTCGTGTGGCTGTTCATGGCTATTGCGTCGCTGCGTGCCGGTATTGAGGTGAACCGCGGTGAGCCGTACAGCTACCGCATTAACCCGCGCCTGCTGGACCGCTTCTACTCCACCGAGAACGCAGAATCCGCAGAGTCCTAAGAACTGCCGGTTCTAAACCGCGCTGTCTCAGAACCGCGCTGATAGCTTTTACGTTTGAACGCCCCGCACGTTGTGTGCGGGGCGTTCTACGTTTAAGTACTGCTGTTCTAAAGCCTACTGGCGGAGGCGCTGGCACGTTGGGTTGTGCCTGCTGCTGTATTCGTAGGTTTATGTTGCCGGTTGGGGCTGCAGCTGCCCTGCTGGGGATTTTCTTCCGGGGCTTCTTTGCCTAGTGCGCGTGAATTACCGCAAACTCTACCGAATGGTGCTGTAGATAATCGTTGTTAAACGATCGTGGGCCCCTGTTACCAGGAGCCCACAACCGTATTCACTCAACTTCAGCAAAGACGAGAACACGCTGTTAGACATATACCGTCCTGCCATGACCTATTATGGCACAGCGTAACCTTCAACCACAACTTGAAATTGGGTGTTTTGGAGAATTTTTTCTAAGGAAAGTAATCGAAAAATACGCACTCTAAAAGCGGTATGAAGGAGTGGAAAATTCTTTCGGCTAGTCCAGCACAAATGCGAACAATTAGCACGCCGGTGTAAGGTGTGATGCTCCCCTAAATCCCCTCCAAATAGCCCCGAAAAATTTTTTTAAAAGTTTTTTGAGACCCGCAAAAACGCCCCGAAATCACCGAAATATTACGGCAATACCGGGGCGCACGCCATTCGCAGGCTGCGTCAGAGAAAAGCATCAAGTGGAGCTGCGACAGACCAGAACCGGAACGCCGCCCCGATTGAAAAGCCCCTTGTCAGACCAATGCTTCTTAGTGCTCCTCGTGCTCTTCCGAGACCTCCGGGAGAAGCTCACGGGTGACCGCATCGCCCAGCAGGCGACCCTTGAGGGTTAGTCGCACGTGGGCTTCAGGGTCAGGTTCAGCTTGAGAATTCAAAGCATCAGGCTCAATCAGAGCTTGAGAAACCAGCCAGCGCAGGGAGGCGCCCAGCTGCGCCTCATCGTGCACGGCGAGTAGCTCGCGCATCGCCAAACCCTCACGCACGCGGATCATGAGCATAATCGTCTCAAAAGCACGAGTGGCAGTGTCCAGCACCTCACGTGCCGCCGCCGGGGACTCCCCCGCACGCACCTTCTGCGCATAGGGCACCGGGTGCTTCACGTTCCACCAGCGGGTACCGTTCACGTGCGAGTGCGCGCCGGGGCCGATGCCCCACCAGTCCTGGTTGCGCCAATAGGCGAGGTTGTGGTCGCTGCGGGTGTCCTCGCTGCGCGAGTAGTTGGACACCTCGTACCAGTTGTAGCCGGCTTCGGTGAGCAGCTCCTCGGCGAGCAGGTACATGTCCGCCATGAGGTCTTCGTCTGGCATGGTGTATTCGCCGCGGCGGATCTGCGCGGCAAGCTTGGTGCCGTCCTCCACGATCAGCGAGTACGCGGAAATATGGTCGGGCTCGTAGGAGATTGCGGCGCGAACGCTGCGCTCCCACTGGTGTAGGCTCTCCCCCGGCGAACCGTAGATGAGGTCCACGGACACCTGCAGGCCGACCTCCTTGGCCCAGGCGACGACCTTCGGTACGTTCGACGGCGTGTGGGTGCGGTCGAGTACCTGTAGCACCTCGGGCACGACGGACTGCATGCCGAAGGAGACGCGGGTGAAGCCACCGTCCTTGAGGGTCTGCAGGTCTTCGCGGGTGACGGAGTCGGGGTTCGCTTCGGTGGTGACTTCTGCGCCTTCGACGAGGCCGAATACGTCGATGGCTGCCTGCAGGATGCGTACGAGGTCGCGGGCGGGCAGTTTGGTGGGGGTGCCGCCTCCGAAGAAGACGGTGTGCATGGGGCGTTTTGCGACGCCGGATGCCTCGAGGGTGCGGGCGGCGAAGAGGATTTCTGCGATGGCGTCGTCGGCGTAGGTGCCCAGGCCGATACCGTTGCCGAAGTCTTCGGTGGCGTAGGTGTTGAAGTCGCAGTAGCCGCAGCGTACGGAGCAGAAGGGGATGTGTACGTAGAGGCTGAAGTCGCGGGTTTCGCATCCTGCCGCGCTGGTGGCGGGGATGCGCCCGTCGCGGGGTGCGGGGGCGCCGGTGGGCTGGGCGGGCATTCTGCCTCCTGGAACTAGGTGTACGGGTCGTGAATCAATAATATGGCGGGCGGCATCAACAGACAGCGTGCAGAGAACCCGGCGGTACACGAGGCACCAGCCGGGTTCTCCACACAAACAGGTCGGCACACAGCCGGAAAAGCTACGAAGCTGAGAAGGCTACTTCTTCTTTTCCTTCTCCTCGCCCGAAGACAGTGCCGCAATGAAGGCTTCCTGAGGAACCTCCACACGACCGACCATCTTCATGCGCTTCTTGCCTTCCTTCTGCTTCTCCAGCAGCTTACGCTTACGCGAAATATCGCCACCGTAACACTTGGACAGAACGTCCTTACGCATCGCGCGGATATTCTCGCGGGCAATAATACGCGAACCGATAGCCGCCTGAATCGGCACCTCAAACTGCTGGCGAGGAATCAGCTCACGCAGCTTAGAAGTCATCATCAGGCCGTACGAGTACGCCTTATCGCGGTGAGTAATGGCGCTGAACGCATCCACCTTCTCACCCTGCAGCAGGATGTCGACCTTCACCAGGTCGGCCTCTTCCTCACCGTCGAACTTCCAGTCCAGCGACGCGTAACCGCGGGTACGGGACTTCAACTGATCGAAGAAGTCGAACACGATCTCTGCCAGGGGCAGGCGGTAACGCATCTCCACACGATCCTCGGAGAGGTAATCCATGCCGCCAATCTGGCCGCGGCGAGCCTGGCACAGCTCCATAATCGCGCCAATGTACTCGCTCGGGGCAATAATCGTACACGCCACCATGGGCTCGCGAATCGTCGCGACCTTACCCTCGGGGAATTCGCTCGGGTTGGTCACGCGCTTAGCGTTGCCAGCCTCGTCCACCACGTCGTAAATAACGTTCGGCGCGGTCGAAATCAGGTCCAGGTTGAACTCGCGTTCCAGACGCTCACGCACAATCTCCAGGTGCAGCAGACCCAGGAAGCCACAGCGGAAACCGAAGCCCAGAGCGGCAGAAGTTTCCGGCTCGTAAATCAGTGCGGCATCGTTGAGCTTCAGCTTATCCAGCGCGTCACGCAGCGCCGGGTAGTCCGAACCGTCAATCGGGAACAGGCCGGAGAACACCATCGGCTTGGGGTCCTCGTAACCGCCCAGGGACTCCTCGGCGGGCTTGGCGGCGGAGGTGACGGTATCACCCACACGGGACTGACGGACGTCCTTCACACCGGTAATGAGGTAACCCACCTCGCCCACGCCCAGGCCCTTAGAAGGCACAGGCTCAGGGGAAATCACGCCGATTTCGAGCAGGTCATGCTCAGCGCCGGTGGACATCATCTTAATCTTCTGGCGCGGCTGCAGGCTACCGTCCACAACACGCACGTAGGTGACCACACCGCGGTAGGAGTCGTACACCGAGTCAAAAATCATGGCACGCGCCGGGGCGGATGCGTCACCCTGCGGGGCGGGAATCGCCTCCACAATGCGGTCCAGCAGAGCCTCAACACCCTCGCCGGTCTTACCCGATACGCGCAGAACCTCGTCAGGCTCGCAACCAATCAGGTTCGCCAGCTCCTCAGCGTACTTATCGGGCTGAGCCGCGGGCAGGTCAATCTTGTTCAGCACCGGGATGATGGTCAGGTCATTCTCCATCGCCAGGTACAGGTTCGCCAGAGTCTGAGCCTCAATGCCCTGGGCGGCGTCCACGAGCAGAAGCGCACCCTCACACGCAGCCAGGGAACGGGACACCTCATAGGTGAAGTCCACGTGGCCGGGGGTGTCAATCATGTTCAGCGCGTAGGAGGTGCCGTCAACATCCCAGGGCATGCGCACAGCCTGAGACTTAATGGTGATGCCGCGTTCACGCTCAATGTCCATGCGGTCCAGGTACTGCGCCTTCATATCGCGCGGGGCAACCACGCCGGTGGCCTGCAGCATACGGTCTGCGAGGGTGGACTTACCGTGGTCAATGTGGGCGATAATGCAGAAGTTGCGAATAATCGCGGGGTCGGTCGCCGCCGGAACGGGCGGGTTCTTCGACATGGGTGCCAATCACATCATCCTTTCGAGATGCTGGCTGCGGGTATGGGCATAGTTACCTATCATTTTCCCATACCCGCGCCATATGTGCGAACGGACCTAGCGTTCCGAAGAATCCTCCCCGGAATCCACACCACCATCTGCAGGGTTTTCACCCTCGGAGGCGCCGCTGAGGGAATCCAGGTAGCCCTCAATATCCTCGGCAATCACCTCACCGGAGACAGTGCGCAGAGTCGAATCCATCTTCTGCTCAATCTCACGCACCAGCTCAACCTTCTCGTAGTCCTTCGCCATTTCTTCGGCGAGTTCCGCCTCCCACTCATCAGCGTGGGTGCGCAGGCGGTCGTACTCCTCCGAATCGACCTTGATGCCGAGGATGACTTCCAGCGCCTCGATCAGGCTCACGACCGCACGCGGGTTCTGCTGGTCAAAGCTCAGATACCCCGGGATGCTCATACGCAGCATGACCGAGGAGGACAGGCCGTGCTCAGCGGCGAGCGCAGACATTGCCATCGTCACCGAGGTAGAACCGGTGAAATACTCGTGCAGAATACCGGGGATTGCCGCCAGCTTCTCGTCGTAAGTGGTCAGCGTGTACGGGTACGGGCGGGTGTGCGCCACCTGATCCTCGAAGGTCTCAACGAAGATTGCGTGGTCCACGTGGAGTTTCTTTACGTACTTGAAGAAGCGGGTCATGAACCGCTGCAGGCACAGGCTGGGGGCGGGGCCGGTCACCACGAGCAGGCGCAGTCGGCGCTCCGGGATGGTGACCATGTTGTAGAACATCTTGGGCCACACCAGGACCGTGGATTCGGAGTCGTCGCTGTTCTGCAGCTGCGGGGCGACGGAAGCATAGTCGTAGAAGTCGTCCATGTCGAAGCCGGGGCTCTCATCGCACGGGTCGAACGCGCGGTGAATCACGTCGAGGGCGTCCTCACCGTTGCCCGGGGGTTCCTTCGCGGAGTTGAAACCGACCAGCATGACGGTCGTGTAGTTGTCCTCCTCGGAGGATTCGCCCAGGCGCAGCTTGCCGAGCAGGCCCTTCTTCGCGGGCTGTTCTGTGGAGGCGGGCTTGGCGAAAGCGTCAAAGAGTCGGGCGGGAGGGAAGTTCGGCTGGCTCATCATTGTCCTTAGCTCGTGGTCGGTGGTTGTGTGGTGTGTATCGGCGGTGCTCACTCCCCCGGTGCCGTCTATACGGCACTATTGCTAGGGTGCGGGCGGTGTGCGGTACCGCCGATAGTTCCCACTATACGGGCTTCCACGCGACCCGCAAGCGGTTTCGTCACCGGGCGGGCGGTGCCGCTGCGTACAGTGGAAAACTCAAAAATGGGTACACAAAAGCCCCGCACACGCACACCGTGCACAGGGCCTTGCCACACCTAAAATCTAGCGGTCGAGAAAGTCTATATGTTCCTCGTAGTCGAAGTCTTCAGTAGCCAGTTTCTGAATGGAAGATAAAATGTCTTCCGGGATAATCCCTAAGTTTGCCTTCTCTAAAACATCTTTCGGCATCGACAACCCAGCTTCTACACAATCAGCAGCGGAGCACGACAAAGACATTTCCCACTCCCCCACGGCATCAAAGTGAGTAGCCCACTTATCTTTGCGCGCGATAGGAAGAGAAACCATGTACCCAGAAATGACCTTAGCTTCTTCCCAATCTAGCATATACATTCACGCCCAGACTACCTAAACGGATAAATCGATTCGACCTTCAGTTTATCATCTTCTTTACTTACAGCAACTAAGATTTTTCCTATTCTGGGTATTTCTTTCGTGATTACATACGTCTCGGGAAATCTCCCGGGTTCCCATTCAGATCTAGGAGTTTGAACTATACCTAACAGAAGAATAGCTATATCCCCCGGATCTAACGTGCCAAATGTAGTAGGAGCATTCCCACCTTCACCATGACGAGCCAAAATATGTTGCTACTGCCCAGGTCCCAACAATTTCAAATACTCAGGCCACCCAAAAGAATAATCCCGCAAAACCTCTTTTTCCTCGGGGTAATCAGAATGAAGCCATAGTGGAGCATATTGGACTCCAGCAGAAAGCAATATCCTAATCTGAACTCTTTTCTCGGTACCAGTCTCTACCGGCCCTTCTTCGCGGGCTGTTCTGTGGAGGCGGGCTTGGCGAAAGCGTCAAAGAGTCGGGCGGGCGCCTCCGGAAATCTGGGTATAAAGAAACCCCGTGCACGCACACCATGCACAGGGCTTCTAATTATATAAATCTAACGCTCTAGGAGGTCTAGATGAGCCTCATAGTCGAACTCTTCAGTAGCGTAAGTCCACATGCTCTTCACTAAATCATCGGGCATCCAGCCATGATTAGCTATTCGTGCAACATCATACGGAAAAGTAACCTGATTCTTTACAAAATCACCAATAACGCAGGATAGAGACAACTCCCATTCACCGCCTCGGTCAAAATTTTCTGCAAATGCTCGCGTCTTCTCTTCCAAGTGCCGAGAAAGCATAACAGCAGACAGAATCTTAGCTTTTTGCCAATCCTGCATGTTATTTTCCTTCCTCAATTGGGTAAAAGCTCCGTACAGTGGAAGCTCAAAAATGGGTACACAAAAGCCCCTCACAAGAACACCGCGCACAGGGCTTTCGCAGTATCCTAACGCTCTAACAAATCAAGGTGGGCCTCGTAATCAAAATCCTCAGTAGCAAGTTCCCGAATCCTCGCGTAATCCTTATCATCGAAATACTCAAAATCTAAGTACTTCAAAACAACCTTCGGGAAATGTGCCCCCTGCTTTAAAAAGCAACTGACCGCAGCAATAATAGCTTGGTCCCATTCCTCAGTCCGGGCATATTCTCCCACCCATTTACGACTAATATCAGGCATCGGCATAGTTAGAAGATACTTTGCGATGATTTCTTCTTCCATGCTTTACCCCTTTTACCAGGTTTTTATAGGGAAAATTGACAACACATCTATTTTACCTAGATATTCTGGATCCTTTGCAAGCTTTGCGGCAACTCTTACAAGGCCTATCTTTGGAACGTCTACAACTGCAATATATTGGTGTCGGTTATCCGGGCTCTTCATAAACTCAGTATTTTTCACAGTATATAAAAGGACATCTGCAATCTCATCAGGAGAAAGACCCCTAAACCATGTACGTCCCGACCCATTCTCACCGTAGCGCTTCAACAAAGGTATGGGTGGTTCGGCGCCATGCCTCGGCTCTTCGGTGCCGCTGCGAGGACCGCCTCAGTCTTCTCATTTGCGGCATCACTGATGAGCTCCTGCAAGGTCGCGAGGTTCGCCTCGATTTCCTCGCTGGTCGCACCCGGTACAAAGGGTGCGAAGTCCTGGGATAGGCCAACAGTGGCGAGTGCCTTGACGCGCGCCAGCTCAGCCTGCAGGGACGCAATCTGTGCGGTAGCATCATCCTGCGGCTCAGAGGTTTCAGCCTCAGCTTCAGGTTCCTGCGTGGGCTCTTCAGCAACAGTAGGCTCAGGAACCTCTGCCTGCTTCGCCTTCACAGCCGCCAGCTCAGCCTTCAAATTCTGAACCAGCTTCCACGCACGCTCAGGATCAAAGGTCTCACCGTCACGCTCCCACGGGGGCGTAGTTTCAGTAGTCTCTTCAACCTTTGCTTCGGTGACAGGTGCTTCGCTCATTTTTGTTCCTTTCGGGTATAGCAAAAGGCACCCTGCCGCTTAGCAGGATGCCTTTCGCAAAAGTTATGAGGAGCTAACCGGTGGTGCCTCCGGTGTCTTCTAGACCGAAGCACAAAGCCGCGGCCGCCCAAGCGTTATTGCCACACCAATAGGTGAGGCTCAGGGTTTCAGAGGGGTCGTTTAACTCCTTAACCCCAAGTGTACATGAAAATCTATCTTCCTATTTCGTCAGTTGTCTTTGTATTACTGACTTGCTACTACTCCAATGGGTCGCAGGCTGCGGGCTCCACCTCCCAATCATCAGCATGAGCAGCAAATAGTCACAATTTACTCACTATTTTGAAAAAGGTTTTGCTAGATGTTGCCTCTTCTCTTTACGACAAGAACGGCGCTTCACTCAGCTTTAGGTTCCTTCTGGGCATAGCAAAAGGCACCCCGCGCTTAGCAGGATGCCTTTCACAAAAGTTATGAGGAGTTAGCCAGTGACGCCCCCGAACGGTCCTCTAGACCGAAGCATAAAGCCGCGGCCGCCCAAGCATTATTGCCACACCAAGAGGTGAGGCTCAGGGTTTCAGAGGGGTCGTTTAGCTCCTTGAGCCCAAGTATACACGAAAAAGAGACCCCCTGCATTCCCCTTAGAGGAGGGGGAATGCAGGGGGTCTCTCAACCAGAGAGGTACTCACGTACCCCGCAAGTTTTAGAAAGGCAGAAGCGCCAAATCGTATGGAGTGCCAGCATAAACATCCGGCAACTCACCATTAGCTACCTTCTCACGATACAAAAGGGTTACTTCGCTATCGTCGAATGGGAATTCCTTAGCTTCATACCTACGCTTAATCTCTGCTAAACCCCACTCATATTCGGCACCGGGGCGCGCAGCCGGAGCATTAAAAGAACGCCCCATCAACTCAGCACGCATCCACCCCTCCGGAGTATTTACGTCAAACGTGGGCTTCGTAAAATCGAACGGAGCACGCCAATACTCAGGGTCTTCACGATAATCGTAAGCTTCTTCTGCGATCTCGCTACTCATGGGGAACCTCCTGATAATATGCAAAAATGTGTACCCACACCGGCGCTATGTGAGACGCCGCTTAGAACGCTAAAGATAGGCGCGGGCGGTGTGCGGTACCACCGATAGTTCCCACTATACGGGCTCCCCCGCGACCCGCAAGCGGTTTCGTCACCGGGCGGGTGGTGCCGCTGCGTACAGTGGAAAACTCAAAAATGGGTACACAAAAGCCCCGTGCACGCGCACCGTGCACAGGGCTTCTAATTATATAAATCTAACGCTCTAGGAGGTCTGGATGAGCCTCATAGTCGAACTCTTCAGTAGCGTATGTTTTTTGTGGCATAGCAAAAGGGGGGTGCCCCCCTGTGAGGGTTGGCTAGTTGTCGTTGCTGGGGTGAGTTCGGGGGGAAGGGAATAGGGCCTTCTACGGGCTTGATGCCGCGGCGGGCGTACTCGGCAGCGATTTCAGGACGCTTATTCAGCTTCCGCACCGCCGCTACCAGCCGCTTCTCATGACCGTCATTACTCAACCAATTAATGTACGGGTAGCTTAGCAAGAAATCTACGTACAGCTCAGGATCCATAGGGTAACCATTATCCGAAGACACCATAAGGTTCTCTTCCGCTTGCATCCGCTCATAACCGGAGAAGCCGACACCGTAATGCCCGCCTTCTTCCGTATCGGTCAAAGCCCAGTTAAAAGTAGTAGCAGAGTCTTCAGCATAATACGCCTGCCGGGGACTAACGTCGATATCTTTAACCCACATGCTTCCACTCATTTTCCTGTAGGAGCCTTCTAATATCCGAGGAGATATTTAAAGGCGCAAGTACTTCTACCCCAGCATCACCCAAATTAGCTCGACAATCAACCCCCTTCATCGGAAAAGCAGCATGAAGTATAGTGCGACTACCGATAATCTCAAGACGGGCATGTAAAAGAAGATCGTCTATAACCCCTAACAGCTTAACCCCAGCCGTCCCACTCCCGTAGGACTTAACAGAGACCATGTCAGGAGAATCTAGCAGCTTTTGCACAGCTTCTCGTGCCCGTTGCTTCGTCCACCCCGGAGGGAACTTCACATTATTCCGATGAGTACTCTCAGGACGATGCCCACCATCTAGCCCGTTCGGCTCGCCTTCCAGATATGCCGCATATCCTCATCAGTCAGCCGATACTCGGGCACCTTCACAGAAGCACGCGGAACAGTCTCAACACCGGGTGGCGGCCATTGCCACTCCTGCACCTCGGGCAGCCCCTTACGCCGGGAACGCCGCGAAGAGCCCATCTTCTTCGGATACTGACCATCCACAGAAGCGAACCCCCTTTCTGCCATAAACCCGTTATGTTCCTTGAACGCCTGCGCCTCGAAGCCACACCGCTGGGATGACTCCAGCTCATCAGTCACAGCTTCCAGATGCTGTTCATCCGCACCATCTGTCACGGTGAAGGCGGCGGCTTCGTCCCGCTTATTCTAGATCAGCACGGGCGAGCCGGCGGCGGCACGCTCGGTCACGCCTCGGAGACGCAAACACTATCGGCGTATGTGGCGCGTGACCGGCAGGCGGCGTTTGCAGAAGCGTTGGAGGGGCTGGCGGGCTAGATTTGGTCCCCATTTACTCCCCACTTTGAAACCAGTAAACCCCAAAAATGAACCAGTATTTAACCTGGCATAAAAAAGAAGAACCCCCGCATTTCCCCTAGTCAGCTAGAGGAAATGCGGGGGTTCATATAGTTTGCACACCTGTTAGGTGTGCGCTCTCACATTAGAAAGCCTTGTTTACCAGCGCAGCAAGACCGGACTTCTTGTTTGCAGCGGTCTTCTTGTGCAGAACACCCTTGGAAACAGCCTTGTCCAGCTTACGGTTCACAAAACGCAGAGCCTCAACAGCAGCTTCCTTGTTCTGTGCCTCAACAGCAGCCTTGACCTTGCGGGTCGCGGTCTTCAGCTCGGACTTTACAATGTTGTTGCGCAGGCGAGCCTTCTCGTTGGTGAGGATACGCTTCTTCTGAGACTTAATGTTAGCCACAATTAAACTTTCTGTTTTGTCTTATTGGTCGGTGAGGGCGACGCTGGCCGATCATCGACTGAGCGGCGTGGGGATGCCTATGGCAACCGGCCAGCAGTGCCCGATGACCATCGGACACTCAACCACACATAATACCAGATGAACAGCCTCCACGACAGACCCTCGCGGAGAGAAAAATACTGTGAAAACCGCTACACGCAGCCTCCACATCCGGCGCAGATAATCGGCACCGGTCGCCGGTGAAACTACCGGCACAGGACGTTAGCCGTTATGGCGAGTCCACGCACGCTCAATCAGGCGGAACGTATCCTCCGGCATAATCGCACCCTCACGGCGCATCGAATCCGGGCGAACACGAATCACACGGTTCAGTTTCACCTCAGAAGCGCGGCCCTGCGGATCCCACGGACCCGAACCAATATCAAGGTAGTTCGAATCAGCGTGCTCACGGTTATTGTGATCCTTGCTGGTCATCATCAGCGCCAGCAGGTACTCACCGTCACGACCCACCAGAATCACCGGGCGGTCCTTACCCTGCGAGTGGTCCTCCTCGAAGGGAACCCACGTCCACACGATTTCACCCGGGTCAGCGTCGCCGTCCAGGGAGGGCGAGTACTCAAAGTTGATCATGTCGCGGTAATCGCCCGGGTAATCCGAACCGTCGGATGCGCCGGTCGAAGCCGGTGCGGAAGGCTTAGGTGCCGAGGACTTTACCGAGGAAGACTTCGGGGCGCTCGGCTTAGGCGCCGAAGAGCCGGAGGTACGAGCCTCACCCTGACGAGATTCACGCTGACGAGATTCATCCTTGCGGGACTCACTCTTCTGGGAGGACTCGGAGCCGCCCTTAGACGCAGTAGCGTCGTTGAGGGCATCCTCTGCCGCCTTCTGCAGGAAGGGCAGCAGGGCAAAGAAAATTTTCTTCAGAATTTCGAGCATGGGCTCTATTATGCACTACAGGCGCGGAGGTAGAGCAATCGCCAAAACAGCCTGCTCCACCGCATACACCGCGTCCTGCGACTCGCCCTTCAGCTGCGCGTCCGCATCAGCCAGAAGCTGCACAATATGCGCCAACTGGGCGCCGGTAAAACGGCGGCCGTCACGCTGAGCCTGCTCAACCTGCCACGGTGACATACCCACCTCACGCGCCAGCTCGTTAGCGCTCATACGCACGTGGTGCACGCGCGCAATATTGCGGATGCGCATGGCGAGCGCACCCAGCATCGGAATCGGCTCCGTACCGGTGGCAAGGGAGTGGCGGAGCAGACGCAGAGCCTCCGGGGCGTTACCGGAAATCGCGGCGTCACTCACACGGAACGCGGTGACCTCGGTGCGGCCGCCGTAGTAGCGGTTCACCGCCTCTTCGGTGATGTCGCCGGGTACGTCTGAGAGCAGCTGCTGGCATGCGGCGGCAAGCTCCGCAGTGTCAGAGGCGGCGGCAGTCAGCAGGGCCAGGGCCCCGCCGGTAATCGGGCGCTGAGCTGCGGCAAACTCCCCCGCCAAGAACTCGCTCTTCTCCCGGTCGGTTTTGAGCGCCTTGCAGTTGATGAGCACGAACTGGGAGCGGACCAGGTCGATGAGCTTCTTGCCGCGGTTACCGCCCGAGTGGTTCAGAATGAGCATGATGTCCGGCTCGGGGGCGTTCAGGTATGCGAGCGTATCGGTCAAAAACTCGTCGCTCATGGAGGCGACGTTCTCAACCTCAATGATCTTCGCCGAACCGAACAGGGAGGGCGAAGCGTGCAGGATCAGCTCCCCCGCCGTGTAGGTGGCGGCGTTAATCTGAACGCGGTCCACCTCCGGGTGGATGCTGCGGAACAGCTCACGCAGGCGTGCCGCAGCGCGGGAGGCGAAGTACTCCTCCGGGCCGTAGAGCATGACGGCGGGTGCCGGGGTGACGGTACGCCACGCGGTGTCGAGGGCGGGGCCGCCTCGGCGGGCGTAGCCTCGGGAACCACCACGCTGGGTTGAACGCTTACGCTCGGACACGCTTATCACTCGCCTTTATCTGCAGGGTACGGGCTGAACTCGGCCCCGCTGCACACGGGGGTGCTGCGCGGGTAGAGTCTCGAGTATCCATCATAGCGTTTTCTTCTCAGATGCCTCCTAGCGGTGGTTAGGGGTAGTCGGTCAGAGGTTGATGCCCACGGTTAGATGCCCGCAGTTAGTCGGTTAGGAACGGGCGGGCTGATGGGAGGGCGCGGTGCGCGGTACCACCCGCAAATACTGCCGGTGCGTGACCGCACGGTAGCGGCGCGCATCCACCCACCAGAGGGCAACGCTCAACGCCAGCACGCAGAGGGCGCTACACACCACCGCCGGGACGCTCGAACCGGGCTCCCACGGGTTACCCGGCGCGTGCGCGGCAGTGTGTGCCGCCCACTCGATGCCCTGCCCGGCAAGGCCACCGGCACGCAGACACAAATCCGCCGCAGTGGGCAGACCCAGGAGCATGAATCCGAGCGCCGCCAGCCCGGCGAGCATACTCAGCGGCGCCAAAGGAGCGGCAACCAGGTTCGCCGGAACCGAGTAGAGCGGCACCTTACCGCTCATCGCCAAAATCAGCGGAGTGCACCACAGGGACGCCACGATGGGTGCGGCGAGCATTTCCGCGCAGAACACCGGCATGACGCGCATGAGCAGACGAATCAGCGGCGGGCCCAGCAGAATCAGCGCGGAGGTTGCCGTTACCGACAGGGCGAACCCCATATCCACGGCGAGGTGCGGGGCGGCAAGCAGACATATCAGCACCGTTGTTTGCAGCGCCGCCAAAGACTGGCGACCCGAACCGCGTAGCATCGCGTAAGCACCGAGCAGACCCATGGCGAGGGAACGAATTACGGAACCCTCAGAGTCCAGCAGCATGGCGTAGGCGAGCACCGCCGCGACCCCGCACAGCACCATGACGCGGTGCGGAATGGCGAGGGTGCTCAGCCGGTGCACGAGAGGCGGCAGAGCGTGGGCATTTGGCGGGGTAGATTGCTGACGCTGGGCAAGTTGATGGGGTCGGGCGGGGCGGCGAGAACGACCCGTGCCTCTCCCCCGCAACCGCTGCATCCAGGAACGGAACAGCAGGTATGCGCTAGCGAAACGGTACGGACGAATCGCCAGCACCAGCCGGTACGCACCCAAAAACACAATGGCAATATTCGCCCCGGACACCGCTGTAATATGGCTGAGCCCGCTGAGCTTATACTCCTCCCGCGCGGTGGAACTCATCAGCGAATCATCCCCGTAGGCGGTGCCCAAAACCAGTGCCGCCGACTCCGTGCCGAGGGTGTCCAGGGCGCGGATGCGCAACTGCTCCTTGAGCGTGGACAGGTACGGCTCCTCCGCAGGTCGGGTGGCAGTGTTCGACCCGGTACCGTAGGCGGGCGCGGGAAAAATAGTTGCGCCGCTCAGCTTCGCCGTGGAACCATTGAACTCCACCGTGCCGAGGGCGGTCACCCTCATGCCCGGATAAATCGCCTGCGAGCGCGCGGTACCGCTCCCCTGGTGCTTAGCCGCCGAGTTCGCCTCCGAACGTGCCTCCAGCCGCTGCGCGGTACTCTTTGCCGAACCGTCACGCCGATACACGCGCACCCGCTCATTCACCAGCGCACGCACGCTCCGCCCCTGAATTTCCTCCAGCTTAATAACCACCAGAGTAGTACGCGGATCCACGCGGCGAACCTGCTCCACCGTGCCATTCAGACGAAGCGAAGCACCCTGCGCCTGCTGCAGTGTGGCGCGGGATGCATCCACCCCCGTAGCGCACAAAAGCACCGCCTGAACCGTGACAATACACGCCAGAAAAACCAGCTGACCGGTCGTGCGAAAGAGCAGACTGTAGGGCATCACCACACGCGGCGGAAAGAACAGCAGAATCGCCAGGCACCCCAGCAGAGCAATGAGCACACACGCCAGCGGATGCACCACCCGCCACGTGCCCACGGTCAGCGCCGCCGCGGTAAACGCCCACAGCGCCAGCACCGTGAAACTCAGGCGAAGGTCCAGGTGAATGAGGCTTCCCTGGGCGCGTAGCTCCTGCTCGTCACGGCGGGTACGCCACCGTTCAGCGCCGATGCTCCAGCGGTAGCGGGCACGGTCATACGCCGTAGCCGCGGACCGGGTGAGGCGCGAGGAGCTGGGAAAGAGCTCCCGCTCCCCTGTCTGCCCCGTGCGTTTGCGCGGTGTGCTGAGTTTTTGCAGTGCGCTGAGTTTTTGAGGTGTACGAAGTTTTTGCAGTGCGGCGGGTTTTCGCGAAGATACCCGCTTGCCCCGCGAGGGGCGCCCCTGCGGCGCAGACTCCCGGCGGTTCCACGCAAGCATTAGACCGTCACCAGCGGACGCAGATTCTCCAGCATCGACGGGCCGATGCCGGGCACCGCATCCAGCTCATCCACGCTGCGGAAGCCGCCGTGCGCCTCACGCCAAGCAATAATGCGCTGAGCCATCGCAGGACCAATACGCGGCAGGCTCTGTAGCTCCTCAGCGGTGGCGGTGTTAATGTTCACCGGGGTTGAGCCCTTCTGCGCGTTCCCCGAAGAAGTCAACGTGCGCGCAGGCTGAGGGGCATTATTCTGAGCTGCGCCGTTCTGGGAGGCGCCATTCGCCGCGGTACCCTGACCCGCATTCGCCGTGCCGCCATTGGGCAGAATCTGCGCCGGAGCAGCCGTCTCACCACGATGCGGCACATAAATCTGCACCCCGTCACTGAGCGCACCGGCAAGATTCACGCGGTCCAGGTCAGCATCCGCGGCGGCACCGGAGGCGGCGGCAATCGCATCCACGGCACGACCCTGCGCGGGCAGCGTGTACACGCCGGGATTGTTCACGGCACCCGCCACGTGCACCCGCACTGTAGCCTCACCGGAGGCGCCACCCTGCGCGGATTCACTCGGCTGAGCAGTGGCCTGAGCAGCGGACTGAGTGGCGGGGCTCTGCTGGGCACCCACCGCCTGCACTGACTCGGCGGAAGCACTCGGGGAGGCGACCTGCTCTGCACGCGGCGCCGCCGAAAACTGGGTCACACCCCACACCACGGCAACCAACGCCAACACCGCCACCAGAAGCAGCACGCGCGGCGACAAGCCCCAACGGGTACTGCGGGTGGTGCCGGGCTGATCGGCTTGCTCCCACTCCGCCCAATCGTCCACCTCGTTCCAATCGGGTTGCTGATCCCAGTCAGCCCAACCATTCGACTCCGGCTGGGATGCCGCGGGCTCGGCAGGTGTTTCTTCGGCAGGCACCTCCGCTGGCGTTACCTCAGTTGAGATTGCCAGCGGCACCGTGTCCTCGGCATCCGGCGCACCGTTCTTGCGGGCGCGGGGGCTGCGGTAGAGGCTGTTCATCAGGGAGCGGGCGCTACGCTGCGCGCCGCCCTGCTGAGGTGTGCCGCCCTGCTGGGCTGCACTATCCTGCACAGGGCTCTGTACAGCGTTCTGGTCGGGGTTGGGGGTCATGCTCGTCATACCCCTACCCTAGGCTCACGCGCGCGAACGCACGAGGGCACGCAAAGAACCTGTGGATAACTCCCCTCGCACAACGCGAAAGGGGCCATCCACAGGCTCATTTTTGAAAAATATGCGGTTTTTGTTCAAAAACGGAGGGGTTTGGTTTGTCATAAAACCGTCACAAACACCCCAGCCACACGAGCTACCCGCACCGTTTAAGAGCAGAATCTAGCCTTCGCTTAGTCCTCGCGCGGCAGCTCAGTACCCGGAACACCCAGCTCCGAAGCACGCTTATCAGCCATCACCAGCAGGCGACGAATACGGCCCGCAATCGCGTCCTTCGTCATCGGCGGATCAGCCAGACGACCCAGCTCATCCAACGACGCATGCTTATGCAGCACACGCAGCTCACCGGCATAGCGCAGATGATCCGGCGCCTCATGACCCAGAATCTGCAGGGCACGCTCCACGCGGGCGCTCGCCGCAACAGCCGCCTGAGCGCTACGGCGCAGGTTCGCATCATCAAAATTCGCCAGACGGTTCGCAGTCGCACGAACCTCCTTGCGGGTGCGAGCCTCACGCCACGTGGTCAGAGTGCCGGTCGCGCCCATACGCTCCAGCAGCTGCGAAATCGTCTCGCCGTCACGCACCACCACACGGTCCGTGCCGCGCACCTCGCGTGCCTTCGCAATAATGTCCAGGCGACGAGCCGCACCCACCAGCGCAAGCGCCGCCTCCGGACCGGGGCAGGTAATCTCCAGGGAGGAGGAACGACCCGGCTCAGTCAGCGAACCGTGCGCCAAGAACGCACCGCGCATGACCGCCTCGGCGTCCTGCAGAGAGCCGTTCACCACGGCCGGCGGCAGGCCACGCACCGGGCGTCCACGCAGATCCAGCAGACCGGTCTGGCGAGCCAGCGCCTCACCGCCGTGATCCACACGCACAATGTAGCGGCCGCCTCGACGCAGACCACCACCGCTGACGCTGGTCAGCTCAGAGTCGTGGCCGTAAATCTCCGCGATGGTGCGGCGCATACGGTGGGCGGTTGCCTCGTGGTCGACCTCAGACTCCACCACGATTCGCCCCGAGACAATGTGCAGGCCTCCGGTAAAACGCAGAATCGTAGAGATTTCTGCCTTACGAGCAGAGACTTTCGTTGCCTCGTAGTTGGCGAGTTCGTCCTTAACGAGCGTGGTTAATGCCATGAACAGGTCCTTCTGGGCGTAGTGTCTAAGAGTCTATAACTTCGGGAAATGGGCGCGCCAAAATAGCAGCCTCAGCGGTGATTCTAAGAGCTCAGCTCAAACGCTTCGTTATACGCAGCCGCAAGCTTCAGCGGGTCGTGCACATTCGGCTGGGAGCTCGAACGCAGATGCGCCCACACAACCTTCGCACCCATCGCGGAAGCCTCACGCTCCAGCTCGGAACGGTGATCAGCCTGCATGTCAGCGTCAGCAATTACGGCGTCCAGGTGCAGCTTCGGGGCGTACTGGCGCAACAGGTCCAGGTGAGTCGCCGGGGTGAAGCCGACCGTCTCCTTATCGTCGGAGAGGTTCATGACCACGCAGCGGCGCGCCTCCGTGCGAATAATCGCCTCACGCTGAGCATCCAACAGCAGATGCGGCAGAACCGACGTACGCCAAGAACCCGGACCCAAAACAATCCAGTCCGATTCTTCAATAGCGGAGAGCGCCTCCGGGCAGGGGCGAGCATTCTCAGGGGTCAGACCAATATCGTGAACGCGTTCCTCCTTCGAGAGGTTCACCTGGCCGACCACCTTCACACGCTCAATACCGCCGCCATTATGTTCACGCAGCACGGTGCCGTAAATGACCATCGGATCCAGCGCCATCGGCAGCACGCGGCCGCGCGCATTCAGCAGGGCACCCGCCCAGTCCAGACCGGCAACCGGGTCATCCAGCAGCTGCCAGAGAGTCGCAATCAGCAGGTTACCGAGAGCATGGTAATCCAGCGGGAACTCACCCTCGTACCCCTCGGGCGCGCTAAAACGATGCTGCATCACATCACGCCACGTGCGACCCCAATCGGTGTCATCACACAGCGCAGAAAGCGCCATACGCAAATCTCCCGGAGGGAGAATACCCATCTCCTCACGCAAACGACCCGACGAGCCGCCATCGTCAGCAACCGTCACAACAGCCGTCAAATCAGGCGTGACGTGGCGAAGCGCAGACAGGGAACCGTACAGCCCGTGGCCGCCGCCCATCGCCGTGACCTTCGGCGAACGGTGCGTGGTCTTCAACAGGCGCAACGCCTGAGTCGGCAGAGCCGGCAGGCGCGGAATACCCTGAGTGTCATAACTGGTCGAATGGGTGGACATAGTAATACCTCACATACCCGGAAGGAATGGTATGCCGGCCCCACGGTGTGCGGGGCCGGACGGCGGCTAATGAAACACGACGCGGTGGTTGGGACGCGCCGGGCGGAACTTACTCGCGGCCTTTGTCACGGTGCTGAACATTCACGTTCAGCTCACCGAAAGCAGAGAGACGACGAGCCAGTTCTTCCGTCACAGCCACGGAACGGTGCTTACCACCGGTGCAGCCAATTGCGATGGTGGCGTAGTACTTGCCCTCACGGCGGTAGCCCTCAAGCACGGGGCGAAGAGCCGCAAGGTAGTTGCTGATGAACTCCTCGGTACCGGGGTGCTCCAGCACGTAGTCGCGCACCGGGGCGTCCTGACCGGTCAGGGGGCGCAGCTCCGGAACCCAGTGCGGGTTCGGGATGAAACGCATATCAGCCATGTAGTTAGCGTCCGACGGCGCACCGTACTTGAAGCCGAAGCTCATCACGGTCAGGTTCAGCTTCTTATCCGCACCCTCAGCAAACATTTCACGCACGGTACGAGCCAGCTCGTGAACGTTCATGCCGGTGGTGTCAATGGTGCGGTCAGAAGCGAGGCGCAGACCTTCGAAGAGAGTGCGTTCAGCGCGGATACCATCGAGGACGCGGCCCTCACCCTGCAGCGGGTGCGGGCGGCGCTGAGCCTCGTAGCGGGCAATAATGGTCTCGTCCTTGGCGTCAAGAAAGAGCATGGAGAAGTCAATATCGGACTTGCGCAGAGTCTCAATCGCAGCGGGAAGATCGGAGAACAGTGCGCGGGCGCGAACGTCAATGCCGAGCGCCACCTTCGGCACTCGCGCACCGTCACGGGTCACCAGCTCAGCCAGGGAACCGAGCATCTGCGGCGGGATGTTATCGATAACGTACCAGCCCTCATCCTCCAGTACGTTTGCGACAGTGCTGCGGCCTGCACCAGAAATACCGGTGATCACCAGAATCTGAGGACGCTCCTCACTCTGGGCGGACTGTACCGTGGCGGGCTTGCTCTGATTCTCGGGCATGGTGCTTCTTCCCCTTCAACGCGAAATACTCTCTATGCCATGATACAAGACCTTTATCTGACGGTTCGGGGGTACGGTCAGAAATTTCACCAGTATGACAGAAATATGAGACGCTCCCCCGGCGAACCCCGGAAGGAACCCCAGAAGAAAGAAACCCGCATCACAAGTGCTTGCACATAATGCTCTCCGAGGGGTCTACAGAAGGAGGCGGACGGCAGAGTCTGCAGGGTACAGCAAAGCCCGCACGATACCTCCCACAGGAAGTACCGCACGGGCTTTGAAGATATGTAAGCAAGCGCGCACCAGCTGAGTAGCTACGCGGACGCATGAGGATTCTCAGGCAGAAAGCTCAGGCAGGAACGCCGCCACATGCTCCAGCAGACGCACCGACAGTTCCTTCTTCGAACCGGAGAACACCGGCGCCTCATCATTCAGAGTCGACAGCAGCGTAATCGTGTTATCGTCCGTGCCGAAACCACGATTCACACCCACCGTATTGACCGCCAGGAAGTCCGTGCCCTTACGCTGTAGCTTCTCACGACCCAGCTCCAACGGAGTCTTCTCCGCCGAACCGGTCTCCGCCGCAAAACCAACAATGAGCTTCGGGCCGAGGGTGCTCTCCCCTGCCTCACGAGCCTGCTGGCGGCGCACCACGACCTCACGCAGAATATCCGGGTTGCGTACCAGCTGAATCACCGGCGCATCCTCAGAATCGGCGCTCTTCTTAATCTTGAACTCGGCGAACTCGGCGGGCCTAAAATCAGCCACCGCCGCAGACATGATCAGCACATCTGCCGCCGTGCTCGCCTCAAGGGTCGCCTCACGCAGCTCCAGGGCGCTCACCACGCGGGTCACCTGCACACCCTCCGGCGCGGGAACCTCAAGGTTCGCACCGATCAGGTGCACGGTCGCGCCCAGGTCGCGTGCCGCCTCCGCGAGCGCCACGCCCTGCTTGCCGGTCGAACGGTTGCCGAGGAAGCGTACCGGGTCCAGTGCCTCACGGGTGCCGCCAGCGGTAATGACCACGAGGCGGCCGGCCAGAGGACCACGCAGCGATTCGGATGCGCCAGTTGCCTGGCTGGGTTCACCCTGGCCTGCATCAACCTGCCCCAGCAGCGCCGAAGTCAGCGTCGCCGCACGCGCCGCCGCCATACGCTCCTGCTCCGTACCCGTGTACAGGGGCTCAGTCGGCGCGTAACCGGGCGTGTACACCGGGTGCACCTGACCCTTCGGGAAGCGCGCAATCACATCCAGCGCCACCGCGAAAATATCCTCCGGCTCAGGCATGCGACCCGGACCAGAATCCGGGCCCGTCAAACGCCCAATCGCAGGCTCAATCACGTGATAACCCCACGAACGCAGAGTCTGCACATTCGCCTGAGTCGCCGGATGCTCCCACATCTGGGTATGCATCGCCGGCGCCAAAATCACCGGGGCGTGCGTCGTCAACACCGTAGAGGACAGCAAATCATCAGCACGACCAGCCGCCAAACGAGCCAGCAAATCAGCGGTCGCCGGGGCAATCACCACAGCGTCAGCCTGTTCAGCCTGACGCACGTGGTTCACCTCCGGCACGCGGTCAAACACGTCCGTTGAGACGGGGTTACCGCTCAGCGCCTCCAGGGTGGGAACACCCACGAACTTCGTCGCGTTCGGGGTGGGCATGGCGATCACCTCGTCGCCATTCTTCGCAAAAAGACGAAGGAGCATCGCCGCCTTATACGCAGCAATGCCCCCTCCAATACCAACGATAATGCGCATGGTACGTCAAAGAATCCTTGTAGAAGCAGATTACTCAGCGGACTCGTCGAGGATAACCTCTTCGATAGCAATAACCTCTTCGCTACCTGCGGGGATGTACTCCTCCTCGATAGCGCCAGAGAACTCAGCCGCGCTGAAATCAATCACAGCGGACAGATCCTCGGGAATCGGGTAGCCGTCCTCGTCGAACTTAGCGTCCGGGCGGTGCTCCGCCACAACACGGTCAGCAATGATTTCACGCATTGCCACCGACAGGGACTTCTCGTTCGACTCAGCGTCAACCAGCGGGCCAACGTGCGCAGCAGTATTGTCCTGCAGGTTAGCGTAGTACGCGTTAATCTGGCGTGCACGGCGGGCACCGAAAATCACCAGGCCGTACTTGGACTCCGCCTTCTCAATCAGCGCGTCAGCGCTGGGGCTCACGATGCCCTCGGGAGCGACACCGTCAACGAAGTTGTAGTCCTCGTGTTCCTTGATTTCGTTTGCCACTAAAAACTCCAAATAGCTTGATGGAATGTACGTACCGAACACCCCCGCACACCGTTCGCGCTATGGCGCAAACCGGGCACGCTGAGGGCACGGTCAAAACTAAAGAACTATTCTACCCTCTCAACGGCTAAAACGCACGTACCAGCCTAGACAAAAAATGTCAGCCCATACAAAAAGGTGGGGGTTCGAAGAAAACTCTTCGAACCCCCACCCTTCACAACGCCTCACGGCAGAACTACAGGTCGGAAGAAACTCTAGCCCCACCGCAAACGCAAAGCATGCAGATTAGGCGGCGCCAATCAGCTCAGCAATCTCCTTCGCTGCACGCTCAACAGAGTCGTTGACGACCGTGACGTCAAATTCCTTCTCAGCAGCCAACTCAACCTTCGCGGTTTCAAGGCGACGAGCTTGCTCCTGCTCACTCTCGGTACCTCGACCCACCAGACGCGACACCAGCTCATCCCAGCTCGGAGGAGCCAAGAAAATCAGGCGAGCATCAGGCATGGTCTCGCGAATCTGGCGAGCACCCTGGAGGTCAATCTCAAGGATCACCGGGCGGCCAGCATCCAGAGCCTCCTGGACCTTAGCGCGCGGAGTACCGTACTTGTTCTTACCGTGCACCACAGCGTACTCAAGCATCTGACCGTCAGCAATCATCTGGTCAAACTCTTCCATCGAAACGAAATAGTAGTGAGTACCGTCAACCTCACCGGGGCGAGGATCACGAGTAGTAGCGGAAACAGAGAACCACACGTTCGGGTAGTTCTCACGAATGTACTGGCACACCGTACCCTTGCCAACAGCAGTGGGGCCAGCCAGTACGGTGAGAGTCGGCTGAGACATAGCTTCCTTACTGCGCCTTCATCGGCTGAAGGCGCGAGGTATTAGGACTGAGAAGACTCGGAAGACTGACCAGCAGTCTTACGACGTGCACGGTTCAAATACCGCGAATTACGGTTGAAGTACTCCACCATCTTGCGACGCTGGTGTACACCAAGGCCGCCGAGGCGGCGAGTCGGTGCAATATGAAGTTCTTCAATGATGCGTTCAGCTCGAACGGCACCAATGCCCGGAAGTGCGCGCAGCATCTGCCCCACCGGCATTTTAGCCAGTGCAGGGTCGGAATCGACCATATCGAGCACCTGACGCACAGAAAGTTCGCGTTCACTCAGTGCACGCTTAATTTCCTGGCGGTGTGCTCGGGCAAGTACTGCCTTCTCGCGGGCGGAGGCGCGCGCATCCTCAGTTAGCGGAGTCAGCGGCATGGTTGGGTCCCCCATTTCTGCGAGTTATAGAATTTTACTTATCAACTAATGTAACACGGATAGCACGAGAACCCTCGTTCCACCCGCGGCACTCACCCTCGCACCAACAATGCGTCTACGCACGTCAGCACGTAAATATCAGGGAGTACCCCTATAGCATAGCGGAGTATTCGCCCTATCAAAAGTGGAGCCACGCACGCACCTCAAAGAGCAGGCACACTCCCCCACTACAGAGGTGAGCAAACTCGCATCGGCGCGAGCGGGCGGCGGTAAAATTATGCATGCGAGTGTACCGAAAAATTGCGATAAAACAGGCTCGCACAGGGGGTACGCAAAAGGGGCGCGCACCCCGAGCAGACTCTCAACAGAATCCACCGGAGCACACGCCCCTCACACAACACGCGAACTATGCGCCGCGAGCCGCCAACAGGTCATCACGAGCCGCCTGCGCAGCCTTCGCCAGGCCCTCAACCGAGGGGCCAGCAGCCAGCACGCCACGGCTGGAATTCACCAGCACCTGCGACTCAACGCCCGCAAACACGCGGTACAGGTCAGCCGCCGAAGCACCCTGCGCGCCGTAACCGGGCGACAGAATCGGGCCGTTGAACACGCTCAGGTCAATACCCAAATCAACCAGCGCCTGACCGACGGTCGCGCCAACCACCAGGCCGCACGGGCCCATCTGCTCCCACTGGCGGGAAGCATTCTCGGCGGTAGCCGCGGCAATAATGCGCTTGGCTACGGCGCCCTCAGATTCCGATGCGCCCACGTGCTGAACGCTCTTACCCTCGGGGTTCGAGGTCAGCGCCAGCACGAAAGTGCCGCGGTCATTCTGATCAGCCAAATCCAGCGCCGGACGCAGCGACTCAAAACCCAGGTACGGGCTCAACGTCACCGAATCGGTACCCAGCGGCGACGAGGAGCCGAGCCACGCATCCGCGTACGCCTTCATGGTCGAGCCGATATCGCCGCGCTTAGCGTCAGCAACAATCAGCACACCATCAGCGGCAGCGCGGGCGAACAGCGCCTCCAGCACGGCAAGACCGGCAGAGCCGTGACGCTCAAACAGCGCCACCTGAGGCTTCAACGCCGCCGCAAACGGGGCGCAACCCTCGTACACGGCCTCGGTGAAGGCGGCCAGACCGGCAGCGGAATCCTCAAGACCCCACTGCTCCAGCAGGTTCGGATGCGGATCAATACCCACACACAGCGGGCCGCGCTCCGCCATCGCCTTCGCCAGACGATCACCAAAAGCAGCGGACATTACGCCTCGCCACCCTCGGAACGAGCATCCACAGCGGCAGCCAGCTGAACGTCATGCTCCTGCAGGCTCATAATGTCCCAGCTGTGCTCACGCAGAGCATTAATCGCCTGAACAGCCGCAGCGAACTCAGAAATGGTAGTCATGACCGGGCAGCCCACCGAAACCGCAGCGGCACGAATCTCGTAACCATCGCTACGAGCAGCACCACCGGCAGGGGTGTTCAGAATCAGGTCAATGTCACCGTTGCGGACCATGTCCACAATCGAGTGGTCGCCATTCGCCTCAGCGAACTTCGACGCCACAATCACCGAGTTCAGGCCGTTACGGCGCAGAATCTCAGCGGTACCACCAGTCGAAACAATCTCGAAGCCCAGCGACTCCAGCATCTTCGCGTAAATAATGACGTTACGCTTATCGTGGTTAGCCACCGAAATGAACACCTTACCGGAGGTCGGCAGCGGCGAACCAGCACCAGCCTGAGCCTTCGCGAACGCGGTGTCATAGTGCTTATCCAGACCCATGACCTCACCGGTCGAACGCATCTCCGGGCTCAGCAGCGAATCCACCACAACACCCTCGGGAGTGCGGAAACGAGCGAACGGCAGAACCGCAGCCTTCACAGCAATCGCGGTCTCCTGCGGCAGGGACGCACCATCCATCTTCGACGGCAGGTAGCCCTCAGCCTTCAGCTCAGCAATGCTCTTACCCAGACCAATCAGCACAGCAGCCTTAGCCATCTGCACGCCGGTAGCCTTCGACACGAACGGAACAGTACGGGACGCACGCGGGTTCGCCTCAATCACGTACAGGTTCTCAGACACGTACGCGAACTGAATGTTAATCAGGCCGCGCACGCCGGTGCCGCGAGCAATCTTCTCGGTAGCGTCCTTCACCTTCGCGATGATGTCCGGGCCAAGAGTAATCGGAGGCAGAGTACAAGAAGAGTCACCCGAGTGAATACCGGCTTCCTCAATGTGCTCCATGACGCCGCCCAGGTACAGCTCCTCGCCGTCGAACAGGGCGTCAACGTCAATCTCGATAGCGTCCTCAAGGAACTTATCAATCAGAGCCGGCTGCGAGGGCGAAACCTCGGTAGCGTTCTCCAGGTAGCGAGCCAGGTTCGCCTCGTCGTAGACGATCTCCATGCCGCGGCCGCCCAGCACGTACGAGGGGCGAACCAGAACCGGGTAACCAATCTCGTCAGCGATGCGCTTAGCACCCTCGAAGGTGAACGCGGTACCGTTCTTGGGCGAAATCAGGCCGCCCTCCTCCAGCACGCGGGAGAACTCGCCGCGGTCCTCAGCCAGGTCAATAGCCTCGGGGGTGGTGCCCAGAATCGGCACGCCCGCATCCTTCAGGGCACGAGCCAGCTTCAGCGGAGTCTGACCGCCCAGCTGCACGAACACGCCCATCAGACCGCCGGTACGACGCTCCGACTCAACAATCTCCAGCACATCCTCAAGGGTCAGCGGCTCGAAGTACAGGCGAGTCGAAATATCGTAGTCAGTCGAAACGGTCTCAGGGTTGCAGTTGACCATGACGGTCTCGTAACCCAGCGAACGCAGCACCAGCGAAGCGTGCACACACGAGTAGTCGAACTCGATACCCTGACCGATACGGTTCGGGCCCGAACCCAGAATCATAATCGAGGGCTTCTCGTGGTGCGCAACCTCGTCCTCCAGGTCGTAGGAGGAGTAGTGGTACGGGGTGAACGCCTCAAACTCAGCAGCACAGGTGTCAACAGTCTTGAAGACCGGGCGAATACCCAGAGCGTGGCGAACACCGCGCACAACATCCTCAGAAGAGCCGATAATCTCAGCGATCTGAGCGTCCGAGAAACCGTGACGCTTAGCCAGCTTCAGGGTCTCCGGGTCAAGGTGGTCACGCTTCTCATACACCACGCCAGCAACCTCATTCAGCAGCACCAGCTGATCCAGGAACCACGGGTCAATCTTGGTCGCCTCGTGCAGCTGCTCCACGGTAGCGCCAGCCAGCAGAGCCTGCTGAACCTGGTAGATACGCTGAGTGGTCGGAACCTTAGTCTTCTCAATCAGCTCAGCCAGCTCAGCCTCAGACAGGGACAGCGGCTTGAACGAGAAGGACGCACCCTTCTGCTCCAGCGAACGCATCGCCTTCTGCAGAGCCTCAGTGAAGTTACGGCCCAGAGCCATAGCCTCGCCAACACTCTTCATGGTGGTGGTCAGGGTCGGGTCAGCAGCCGGGAACTTCTCAAACGCGAAGCGCGGAACCTTCACGACCACGTAGTCCAGGGTCGGCTCGAAGGACGCCGGGGTCTTCTGGGTGATGTCGTTCGGAATCTCATCCAGGGTGTAACCCAGGGACAGCTTGGTCGCAATCTTCGCAATCGGGAAGCCGGTAGCCTTCGACGCGAGCGCCGAAGAACGAGACACACGCGGGTTCATCTCAATGACGATGATGCGGCCGGTCTTCGGGTCAATCGCGAACTGGATGTTACAACCACCGGTGTCCACGCCAACCTCACGAATCACGTTAATCGCGATGTCGCGCAACTTCTGGAACTCACGGTCGGTCAGGGTCAGTGCGGGTGCCACGGTGATGGAGTCACCGGTGTGCACGCCCACGGGGTCGAAGTTTTCGATGGAGCAGACGACCACGACGTTGTCGTTGGTGTCACGCATCATCTCCAGCTCGTATTCCTTCCAGCCGAGGATGGACTCCTCCAGCAGGACCTCGCTGGTCGGCGAGTACTGAATACCGGCACCGGCAATACGGTAGAGGTCTTCCTCGTTGTACGCCATACCCGAGCCGAGACCACCCATGGTGAAGGAGGGGCGGACCACCATCGGGTAGCCCAGCTCCTTAGCGGCTTCCAGCGCCTCCGGCATGGAGTGAACAATCACCGAGCGTGCAGACTCACCGCCGGCGCGCTCCACCACGCCCTTGAATGCTTCACGGTCCTCACCGAGGTTAATCGCCTCAATGTTCGCGCCGATCAGCTCAACATTGTACTTGGAGAGCACGCCGCGCTCATCCAGGGAGATAGCCGCGTTCAGCGCGGTCTGACCACCCAGGGTCGGCAGGATTGCGTCCGGCTTTTCCTTCTCGATGATCTTCTCAATCACCTCGGGGGTGATGGGTTCAATGTAGGTGGCGTCCGCGAACTCGGGGTCGGTCATGATGGTTGCCGGGTTCGAGTTCACGAGGATGACGCGCACGCCCTCCTCCTTCAGCACGCGCAGCGCCTGAGTGCCGGAGTAGTCGAATTCCGCTGCCTGACCGATGACGATGGGGCCGGAACCGATGACGAGGACGCTATTAAGGTCAGTACGACGAGGCATTTATGCTTCCTTTGCAGTCTTGGTTGCGACCATCAGGTCGATGAAACGGTCAAAGAGGTAGGCGGAATCGTGCGGGCCCGCGGCAGCCTCGGGGTGGTACTGCACGGAGAACGCGGGGATGTCCTTACAGGTCAGGCCCTCAACCACGTTGTCGTTCAGACCCACGTGGGAGACCATGACCTGACCGAACTCAGCGTTCGGTGCGGTCACGTAGTCGCCAATCGGCGCATCCACAGCGAAGCCGTGGTTCTGCGCGGTGATTTCAACCTTGCCGGTGGTCTTGTCCATGACCGGCTGGTTGATGCCGCGGTGACCGAAGGGCAGCTTGTAGGTGCCGAAGCCCAGGGCGCGGCCGAGCAGCTGGTTACCGAAGCAGATGCCGAAGAACGGGGTGCCCTTACGCAGCACGCCCTGCAGCAGCTCAACCTGCTCATCAGCGGTTGCCGGGTCACCGGGGCCGTTGGAGAAGAACACGCCGTCAGGGTTGTGGGAGTAGATGTCCTCGAGGGTTGCGCTTGCGGGCAGCACGTGCACGCGCACGCCACGCTCAGCGAAACGCTGCGGGGTCATCGACTTGATGCCCAGGTCCAGGGCGACAATGGTTGCGACCGGGGGCGCGAACCAGTTGAACTGGTGCGGCTCAACGGTGTAGGCGGTGTCAACCGAAACCGAGTCAGCGAGCTTACGACCAGCCATCGGCTCGGAGGCGCGCACCTCCTCCAGCAGTTCAGCTTCGGGGCGTTCTGCGTGCTCACCGGAGAACACGCCCGCACGCATCGAACCGCTCGAACGCAGGCGGCGGGTCAGGGCGCGAGTGTCAATGCCCTGAATGCCGACGATGCCCTGCTCGATGAGCTCTTCGTCGAGGGTGCGCTCGGAACGCCAGTTGGATGCCACGCGTGCTGCGTCGCGAACCACGTAGCCGGCAACCCAAATCTTGCGGGACTCAGCGTCGGTGGTGTTCACGCCGGTGTTGCCGATATGGGGAGCGGTCTGAACCACAATCTGACCCGCGTAGGAGGGGTCGGTCAGGGTTTCCTGGTAGCCGGTCATACCGGTCGAGAAAACCGCCTCGCCCAGGGACGCGCCGGTTGCGCCGTAGCCGTAGCCGCGGTAGACGGTGCCGTCCTCCAGGACGAGCAGCGCGCGGTCCGTACGCAGGGCGCCGGATCGTGTCATGTCAGTCATGCTCTTCTTCCTTTTCTCTGGTGTTCTCCCCCGCTTCCTGTACGGCCTCTACCGTGCAGGTTCCGGGGTAGTCTATGGTGCCTTCGGCGGGGTGTTCGCCTACCGTCAGGCTAAATCTATGGGTGTGCGGGTGCGCCGGGGATATTAGCCCAGGATGTTGGTCCGGGATATTAGTCCCCGCTGCCGGTTAGGCTTCCGGTTCTGCCGCCCACTTCTCGGGCGCATCCACCGCGTTCGGGGCGATGCGGCGCAGCTCCTGCAGTACCGCCTGCTTATCTTCGGCGTAGCGGGTGCGGAAGCCGGTCTGCACGCGGTGACCGTCCAGGGTCCAACCAATCACGACCAGGCCGTTCTTCTCCACAACCTTACCCGCCATACCGCGGTCGGTGGTGATGACTGCGAGCTTCTTCGCCGGAATCCACAGGTCCTTCGCGCCGTTACGGGTGAAGATGATGCTGTCCGGGTAAATCAGCAGGGTGGACTTGCTCTTGAAGCCAAGCGAATCGAAACCCACACGGTCCAGCCAGTTACCGAAGATCGTGGTGCTGACGTACTCGCCCTCAAAAGCGGCGTCAGCGGTCATGCCCTCGTAGCGTTCGGGAACTTCCTTGAGGGAGCCGAACATGTTCGCCTGGCGTGCCAGGCGCGAGCGCCATCCGTGCCACATGCCGTAGATGCACAGGGCGACCAGGGCGATGCAGATGACGGCGGTCAGGAACTTTCCCACGAAGGTTCTCTCTTTCGGTTGGGGTCTCGGTCGATGATCTCGGCCTGGGTTGGTGAGGTTGGGGGCGGTGCTCCCGGCGAGGCGGTGGCAGGCGCGAAACCTACCACCGCCAGGCACGGTCACCACGTACATTCGCCTCGCGGGTTAGCGGCGCGGGGTTGCCAGCTCGCCGTTCAGCACGGTCGGGTGGCCAGCGTAGAAGGTTGCACGAATCGAGCCGGGCACCTCCATGTCGCGGTAGGGGTTGTTCTTACCCTTGGTAGCCTGCTCCTCCGGCTTGATCACGCGGGTTGCCTTCGGGTCGACCAGCACAATGTTTGCCGGTTCACCTTCGGCAAGCGGGCGGCCCTGCTCGTGGTCCAGGCGACCAATCTTCGCAGGCTCCTCGGAGAGGATGCGTGCCACATCGCGCCAGGTAATCATGCCGGTGTCAACCAGGGTCATCTGGATGATGGACAGTGCCTGCTCCAGGCCGGTCATACCGTTCGCGGCGCACGCCCACTCGCATTCCTTAGTCTCTGCCGGGTGCGGTGCGTGGTCGGTACCAATCACGTCGATGATGCCGTCGGCGACTGCCTGACGCAGCGCCATGACGTCCTCTTCGGTGCGCAGCGGCGGGTTCACCTTGAACACCGGGTCGTAGGTGCGTGCGGTCTCGTCGGTGAGCAGCAGGTGGTGCGGGGTTGCCTCCGCGGTCACCTTCACGCCGCGGGACTTAGCCCAGCGCACAACCTCAATGGAGCCCTTGGTGGACAGGTGGCAGATGTGCAGCTTGGAGTCCAGATGCTCAGCCAGCAGCACGTCGCGGGCAATGATTGCCTCTTCAGCGACGGCGGGCCAACCGGCAAGACCCAGGTCAGCGGACACCTTGCCTTCGTTCATCTGGGCGCCCTCGGTCAGGCGCGGCTCCTGCGCGTGCTGCGCAATAACGCCGTCGAAGGTCTTGACGTATTCGAGCGCGCGGCGCATCACGGCGGGGTCGTACACGCACATGCCGTCGTCGGAGAACACGCGCACGTTCGCGGTGGAGTTCGCCATGCCGCCAATGTCGGAGAGGCGCTCGCCCTTCAGACCCACGGTCACTGCGCCGATGGGCTGCACGCGGCACCATGCGGATTCCTTGCCAAGGCGGTCAACCTGCTCGACGACTGCGGCGGTGTCTGCCACGGGCATGGAGTTTGCCATGGCGAACACTGCGGTGTAGCCGCCCAGGGCTGCTGCGCGGGTGCCGGTCTCGACGGTTTCGGATGCCTCGTAGCCGGGCTGACGCAGGTGGGTGTGGATGTCGACCAGGCCGGGCAGCGCCACCTGGCCTGCCGCCTCGACGACCTGTGCGTCTGCGGCGTCAATGTTCTCTGCGATGCGGCTAATCACGCCGTCCTCGATGAGGATGTCGGCGACCTTTTCGCCGTAGAGGCTTGCGCCCTTGATCAGGTACTTGCTCATGGTGTTGGTTCCTCTCGTTAGGAAGGTCGTTTAGGATTCGTCGCCGGCGTAGAGCTTGGCGCTGGAGCCGTCGGTCAGAAGCAGGTAGAGCACCGCCATGCGTAGCGCCACGCCGTTACTGACCTGGCGCAGGACCCAGGAGTTGGTGGCGTCGGCGGCTTCGGTGCAGATTTCCAGGCCGCGGTTCATGGGGCCCGGGTGCAGGATTGCGACCGGTTGCGGCTGTGCCTGCAGGGTTGCGAAGCGTTCGGCGGTCAGGCCCCACAGGTCGGTGTACTCCTCGGCGGAGGGGAAGTACGCGGCGTTCATGCGTTCCTTCTGGATGCGCAGCAGCATGACGGCGTCGGGGTTGGTGGCGATGGCTTCGTCGAAGTCGTGGAAGATTTCCAGGCCGGCTTCTTCAACCCAGGAGGCGGTGTTCAGCGGCAGCAGGGTCGGCGGTGCGACGAAGACGACCTGCGCGCCGAGGGTGTGCAGCAGCCAGAGGTTGGAGCGTGCCACACGCGAGTGCAGGATGTCGCCGACGATGAGCACACGCATGCCGGACAGGTCGGTGCCGCGGGGGCTGTCGAGACCGTCGCGTTCTGCCTTGTACTGGCGCAGGGATACGGCGTCGAGCAGTGCCTGGGTGGGGTGTGCGTGGGTGCCGTCGCCCGCGTTGAGTACGGGGATGTCGGTCCAGCCTGCCTCGGCGAGGCGCTGCGGTGCGCCGGATGCCGAGTGGCGGATCACGAACGCATCCGCGGCAATCGCCTTGAGGGTCTGCGCGGTGTCCTTGAGCGACTCACCCTTAGACAGGGAGGAGCCAGAAGCGGAGAAGTTGGTGACGGCGGCGCCCAGGCGCTTCTCTGCGGCTTCGAAGGAGAGGCGGGTTCGGGTGGAGTCCTCGAAGAAGAGGTTGACGACGGTCTTGCCGTTGAGCACGTTGAGGGTGCGGTTTTCGGCTTTGACCTGCGCCATGTAGTCGGCGACGTCAAGGATTTCGATGGCTTCTTCGCGGGTTAGTTCGCGGGTGTCGAGCAGATGCTTCATGAGAGCCCTCCCAGCTGGATAATGTCAACTCGGTCTGTTGCGTTGTCGGTTTCAGTCAGTACGACGCGCACGGTTTCGCTGGCGCTGGTGGGCAGGTTTTTGCCCACGTGGTCGGCGCGGATGGGTAGTTGCCGGTGTCCGCGGTCTACGAGGACTGCCAGGCGTACGAGGGCGGGTCGTCCGTGGGCGTTGAGTGCGTCGAGGGCGGCGCGTACGGTGCGGCCGGAGTAGAGGACGTCGTCAACGAGGACTACGGTTTTGCCTTCAATGCCGATGGTGGGCATGATGCTTTCCCCTGCGGTTTCTGGGGAGGTGGTGCCGCCGGTTCGCTGGTCGTCGCGGTAGGCGGTGATGTCCAGGGCGCCGATTCGTGTTTCTGCGTTGAAGTTCGGCTCGATGGCTTGGATGCGGGCGGCGAGTCGTACGGCGAGGGGCACGCCGCGGGAGCGGATGCCGATGAGTACGAGGTTTTCTACGCCTTTATTGGTTTCAATAATTTCGTAGGCGATGCGGGTTAGGGCGCGGCGGATTTCGTCCTCGCTGAGGATGGTGCGGCCGACGGTGGTCGTGTCCTCGGAGGTGCTTTGAGGGGTTGCCAAATGGGGGGCTGCGGTTAGATTTCGCCCCTGATTCGCGCCGGGTGTGGGTACAGTTGACCCAGGCATAGCCGTCTCCTTCCCCGCCTCACGGGACGGATTTAAAGGTTTTGTGCTTCTAGTAGGGTACCACAGTTCACAGGCTACGTTCAGGTTCGGCGAGAGTCCGCTCACGGTGAGACGGCTGCGGGAATGAGACACACACCAAGTCCCTAATCTGCTCCGCAATGAGCAGGCTCTCGACAAAATGGGCAAATAATATGCCGGGGTGTGTGTTCTACGAATGTATGTTAGGGTAATGGCATCAACCGATAACATTCCGCTGAATTCCACACGTTGCTGTATGGATAATTCTGCGGTTTACACAACCACACACCAGAAAAGAACCAACAATGATGTTTAACCGTAGTTCTATTGCCGCGCTTTCTGCGGCAATGATGCTCACCCTGTCCGCTTGTTCCGGCGGCGCGCAGGTCAGTGCAGAATCGAGCGCTTCTACTTCCGCGAGCGCTGAATCGGCAAGCGCCGAGGCTTCTGCAACTCCTGCCCCTTCGCCCACCCCGACCGGTCCGTCTGGCTCCGAAATTGTGCTGGTTCGCCCGAGCGTGGACACCAATAATGATTCGAAGGAAGCTGAAAAAGCGGCGCTTGTCGCAGCCTATGCCGTATTGGATCAGTATCTGCGTGTTAAGAATGCATGGGTACACGGAGATCTGGAACATACCAGTGATGAGGAGCTACTGCAGTACGTAGATAAGCGCATTCTTGAAAGCGTTAAAAAGCAGGTAGAGTCTATGCGTGAGCTCGCTACGTCCACCCCCGTGGAAGGCGATATTATTTTCCGTGATGTTCGCCTTCCCTCTATCTACAGTTTGGAGCACTCTGACGGTTCTAAACCGTCGCAGCCTAACGCGGGTATAGCCGTCACCTTCTGCGAAGATACTAGAAATGTTCGTCTGTCTGACGGGTCTAGGCTGAATGTTAGCCAAACGCGGAGGATTTTTATCGTTCGACGTGATGACGGGGCATATGTTCTTGGCACTATCGATATTGACCACAAAGGTTGCGACTATGAGGAAGATGAAGTCGTCTAACCCCCGCACCTGATGTATCGGGGCGCATACCGGGCACGCGAAGAGGATACTCCCGCCCGTGTTGCCCGGTGCGCCCCCCAACAGTCACCATTTCCATAGCCGTCTTTATCGGCACAACCACACACCAGAAAAGAACCAACAATGATGTTTACCCGTAGTTCTATTGCCGCGCTTTCTGCGGCAATGATGCTCACCCTGTCCGCATGTTCCGGCGGCGCGCAGGTCAGCGCAGAATCGAGCGCTTCCACCTCCGCGAGCGCTGAATCGGCAAGCGCTGAGGCTTCCGCAACTCCCACTCCTTCACCCACTCCGACGGGTTATGAGCCCGTGCTGATTCGTGCGAACGTTGATTTGGAGAACCCGTCGAAGGAAGCAGCAGATGCGACCCTCAAGGCTGCATACGATGCGTTGGAACAGTACCGACGCGTTTGGAATGCATGGATGCATGGGAGCATGGAGCACACGAGCGATGAAGAGCTGCTCCGATACGTGCATAAAAACTTCCTGGAAGACACAAAGGAGGAAGTGGAGAATATTCAAAAGTTCACAGAAGAAAACCACGGTCCTATCAAGGGCGAAATTGCCTTCAATAACATCGATCCAGTCACCTATGGAACCATGAACGACGATGGTTCTGTCTCATACAACACCGGCGCAACCATCACGTTCTGTGAAGACTGGAGCAACGTTCGCTCTGCTGAGGGTAAGAAATTTAAGGACCCGCAGCTAACGCGACGGGTCTTTGTTGTTCGCCGTTCTGAAGATAATGCGTTTGTTGTTATCAAGGCTGAGACCCTTCATAACGGTTGCGGAGACGAAGCAGACGCTACGAGCGAGGCGACCGCATCCACTCAAAGCAAGTAGCTGATACTGCACGAGGCGCATGCCGGGCACGCGGGGCGACCGCAGTTGCCCAAAGCGAGTAGTTAACACTGATGGAGGCGCATACCGGGCACGCGAGGCGGGGGCTCCGTCCTCAAGGCGCTCAGCGCCGCAGAGGGGGCACTCCCCCGCCTGCGTTGTCCGGTGAAGCCTCCATTGCTGCTACCACCAAACCTAGCCAGCGCATCCGGCTCAGCATCCCAGACCTGAGCACACGACAAGCGCAACCTAGACACAGAAAACCCCCGCCATCCTGTAGCGAACTACAGTACGGCGGGGGTTTCACGTACGCTCCCCTGCGGGCACATCCTCAAACAGCGAACCAACCAGCTACAAGCCAGCAGGCCGCGGCGGGATGTCTTACGCGAGCAGGGTCGGCTTCACCTGACGGAGCTTATCCAGCAGACCGTTCACGAACTTCGGAGATTCATTCGTGGACAGCGCACGCGCCAGACCGACAGCCTCAGAAATTGCGACAGCATCCGGAACTTCATCATTGTACAGAAGCTCCCAAGTGCCAATACGCAACACGGCACGGTCCACGGCGGGCATACGCTCGAAGGACCAGTCACGGGCGTAAGTCTCCACAAACTCGCGGATCTCTTCGTCGTGGTCGCGAACGCCACGAATGATTTCCTCAGAGTAAGCAGAGATCTGCGCTACCGTGTACAGTCGGCGGCGGCGGAGTACCTCAATATAATCTTCGTTGCGCTGATCCGCCTCGAAGAGCACTTCGAGGGCGCGCAATCGGGCTTTAGTACGCGAATTCATTAGTCGTTCACGCGACCGAGGTACTCACCGGTGCGGGTGTCAACCTTGACCTTGGTGCCGGTCTCCAGGAACAGGGGAACCTGGATCTCGTAGCCGGTCTCAACGGTTGCGGGCTTGGTGCCGCCGGTGGAGCGGTCACCCTGCAGGCCGGGCTCGGTGTAGGTGATTTCGAGGACCACGGATGCGGGCAGCTCGATGTACAGGGGGCTACCCTCGTGCATTGCGATGGTTGCGGTCTGGGACTCGAGCATGTAGTTTGCTGCGTCGCCGACAACGGTTGCGGGAACGTTGATTTGGTCGTAGGTCTTCATGTCCATGAAGACGTAGTCGTCGCCGTCCTGGTACAGGTACTGGTAGTCGGAGCGGTCAACGGTTGCGGTTTCGATCTTAGCGCCAGCGTTGAAGGTACGGTCGACGACCTTGCCGGAGGTAACGTTGCGCAGCTTGGTGCGGACGAATGCGCCACCCTTACCGGGCTTAACGTGCTGGAACTCTACGACGGACCAGAGGTTGCCGTCAATCTTCAGGACGGCGCCGTTCTTAATATCGGTAGTGGATGCCATGGGGCTCTCCTTCGTGTCATCGACGCTCACGCCGTAGTGGTACCCGGCGCGGCGCTAAGTTTTCAATGAGCAAAAATATGTCCCGTATATTCTACAGGATGCGCACGAATTTGCCTAGCAGGGGCGCCACAGTTTCTGTGGCACCCCGCTGGCTGTCGCGTACTGACTGTCATGTGCTGGCAGATACGTGCCGGGTGCGTCCGGTGAATGTACGGGACTCATCACCTACTCGGTAATTTCCTGGTAGGTCATGTACAGGATCGAGTCGTCCGGCACCTCGTAGACGCGCGGGCGAGCCAGACCGTCAAGAATGATGAAGCGCAGCAGGTTGCCGCGTGCCTTCTTGTCGCGGCGCATTGCTTCGAGCAGCTGGGGCCATGCGTCTGCCTTGTAGGAGGTGGGCAGGCCCAGGGATTCGAGAATGCGGCGGGTGCGTGCCACGAGTTCTTCGTCGGCGTGGCCGGTTGCCAGCGCCAGTTCGGCGGCGTAGACCATGCCGACGGACACTGCCGCGCCGTGACGCCACTGGTAGCGTTCGTTGCGCTCGATGGCGTGGGCGAGGGTGTGGCCGTAGTTCAGGATTTCGCGGCGGCCGGATTCGCGCAGGTCCTCGGAGACGACCTCGGCCTTCACGCGCACGCTGCGTTCAATGAGTTCACGCATCACGGCGGACTGCGAGTCTCGTACGGCGTTCGGGTTCGCCTCGATCAGGTCGAGGATTTCGGGGTCTGCGATGAAGCCGCACTTGACGACCTCACCCATGCCGGTCAGCAACTCGTGCTCAGGCAGGGTGCGCAGGGTGCCAATCTCGCAGAGCACCGCGGCGGGCGGCCAGAACGCGCCGACCAGGTTCTTACCCTCGGCGGTGTTGATGCCGGTCTTACCGCCCACGGCAGCGTCCACCATGCCGAGCAGGGTGGTCGGAATGTGAATAACGCGCACGCCGCGCAGCCAGGTTGCCGCGACGAAGCCGGCAACGTCGGTAATGGCGCCGCCACCCACGGAGATGATCGCGTCGGTGCGGGTGAAGTCGTTCTGGCCGAGCACCTGCCAGCAGAACGCCGCCACCTGGTAGTGCTTCGCCTCCTCAGCGTCCGGAATTTCGGCGCTGAACGATTCGTAGCCCATAGCGCGCAGGTCTTCCATGACCAGCTCACCGGTGGAACGCAGGGCACGCGGGTGAATCACGAGCACCTTCTTGGTGCGGTTGCCCAGAATTTCGGGGATTTTACCGAGCAGGTTGTGGCCGATGAGAACCTCATAGTTCTCACGCGGGGAGCTGCCGGTCACCGGGATGCGGGTGATATCTTCCGCGCCGGAGGCACCGAAAGTGGGGGTGGGCTGAGTGCTCATCATGTGTCCTTTCACAGGTGAGGGGTTATGCTTGGGGGCGCTGCGCTCGGGAGGCGCGGGTTGCGGTCACGTACGCCTGGATTTCGGCGGTCATCTCGGTGATGGGGCGGCCGCCTCGTGCGTCCAGGGTGAAGTGCGCCAACTCTTCGTATCGGCTGCGGCGGCGCTCAAAAATTTCGGTCCACCGCTCGACCGGGTTCGGCTGCAGCAGCGGGCGGGTCTTGTTGCCGGTAATGCGCGGAGTGACGGTGTCAGCATCAACGAGGATGTACACCACGCATTCGTCCTTGAGCAGCTCCGCGACCGAGTCGGTCATGGGCGCGCCACCGCCCAGGGAGAACACCGTGTTGCGGTACACGGGCGAGGTGAGGACCTCTTCGATGGTTTTGCGTTCGAGCTCGCGGAAATACGCCTCACCGAAGATCTCGAAGATTTCGGAGACTTCGCCGTAGCGTTCCACGATGAGCTGGTCGGCGTCGAGGAACTCGTAGCCGTAGAAACGCGCCAGGTGCGTACCAATGTAGGTCTTACCTGCCGCCATGGGGCCGATGAGCACAATGGGTCGGGAGCGTTCCGCGAAGTTCTCGTGCATTTCACGCACCTGCTGCGGGTGGATGCGCGCGCACTCCTCAAGCTCAACGGTCTCGGACTCGACATCCAGCTCCGCCTCGGATGCGGCGCGCGCCTCGGTTTCGGCAGCGGCCTCAGCAGAATCCACCGCCGCGATTTCCTCGGCCACAGACTCGGCCGCAGAAACCTGAACCTTGCCGAACAGCGCCGGGGTCGGACGCAACGGCTTGGGCGCAGCGGGCTTGGGTGCGGGGGCAGAGGTTGCGCTCTCCCCCGCCGCGGGCTGAGCCTGCTGAGGTGCGGTCGGCTTGGGAGCTACCGGCTTCGGGGCGGCGGGCTTGGGTGCGGGGGTTGCGGAAGTTTCGGCCTGTGCCGACTCCTCGCGAGGCTCCTTCTCAGCCATGCCCTGCAGGGCGCTGAGCAGCTTCAGGCGCAGGTCCTCGTCCAGGCCCAGCGCCGGGTCGGCGTCCTCAGACACCGAGGAGGCGTACAGGCGCACACCCTGCGTGCTCGCGGCAGCGGCGGGCAGGCGGCGAACCCCCGAACGCATCAGGTCAGCCGGGGTCGGCACGCGAGAAGCCGGGCGCGCAGAAGAAACCGACGCGACAGCCTCACGAGCCTCAACGCCCGCAACCTCAGTGCCCGCCGCCTCAACAGCCTGCTCAGCCGCGGCAGATGCACCGGATTCCGGGCGCGGCGAAGCGCCCCCTCGCGCACGCTGCGCAGCCGCAGCAATACGCGCAAGGGGGCTCGACGCGACGGGGTGAACGCCCGCAGGCTCAACCGGAAGAGGCACTACGCGTCCCAACCGGCAACGTTAGACTCCCACGCCAGAGACGCCGGAATAGCGTCCAGGTAGGAATCCATGTTGCGGCGAGTCTCACCAATCGAGTCGCCGCCAAACTTCTCCAGTGCCGCCTCAGCGAGCACCAGGGCGACCATGGCCTCCGCCACCACGCCGGCGGCGGGAACAGCACACACGTCCGAACGCTGGTGGTGGGCGCGAGCCTCTTCACCGGTGGAGGTGTCAATGGTCTTCAGTGCCTTCGGCACGGTCGCAATAGGCTTCATTGCCGCGCGCACGCGCAGCAGGTCGCCAATGCTCATGCCGCCCTCAATACCACCTGCACGGTTGGTATCGCGGGTAACGCCGTGCTCGCCGATGGAAATCTCGTCGTGAGCGGCAGTGCCGGGGCGGTCAGCGGTCGCGAAACCGTCGCCCACCTCAACGCCCTTAATAGCCTGAATACCCATCAGGGCTGCGGCAAGGCGCGCGTCCAGGCGGCGGTCCCAGTGCACGTACGAACCCAGTCCGGGAGGCATACCGTACGCGAGCACCTCAACCACGCCGCCGAGGGTCTCGCCGTCCTTGTGCGCCTCATCCACACGCTGAACCATAGCTTCCGAGGTGGGCTTATCGAAGCAGCGCAGCGGGTCAGCATCCAGCTGCTCAACGTTGCGGGGCGAAGGCACCGGAGCGCCCTCGGGAGCGTGCACGCCACCCACAGCAACAGTGTGAGAAACCAGCTCAACACCCAGAGCCTTCAAAATCTGGGCGGCAACCACGCCAAGAGCCACGCGGGTCGCAGTCTCACGAGCGGAGGCGCGCTCCAGCACCGGGCGAGCCTCAGAGAAGTTGTACTTCTGCATACCCGCAAAATCGGCGTGACCGGGGCGCGGACGGGTCAGCGCAGCATTACGCGCACGACCCTCAATCAGCTTCGGATCCACAGGGTCGGAGCTCATCACGTCAGTCCACTTGGGCCACTCGGTGTTCGCAATCTCAATCGCGACCGGGCCGCCCTGAGTCAGTCCGTGACGCACACCGCCCAGGATGCGCACGCGGTCCTCCTCGAACTTCATGCGGGCACCGCGGCCGTAGCCGAGTCGGCGGCGAGCCAGGGCGTCACGCACCATGTCGCTGGTGAGTTCCACACCGGCGGGTACGCCCTCAATGATGCCGACGAGCGCCTCGCCGTGGGATTCTCCGGCAGTGAGCCAACGCAGGGCCATAGGTTAACCTCTTTTCATCGCACCCGCACCGAAGCGCAGGAGGAAGGAATAATAATTCTTCACGTGTATAAATAGTGTATAAAATGCCCGTTTACTGAGCGAGTGAAAGCACGCTTTTTTCACGAAACGGAAGCACGAGGCTCAAGATCAACCGCCGCACACATCGCGTTGATTAGACCCAGCAGTTCGGCGGGCTGCAGTTCGCGGCCGGTAAACAGCAGAACCTGCTCCACCGCCTGGTACAGCAGCATCTCCAAACCGGAGACCACCGTGCCGCCGTTCGCCTCCCAGGCGCTCGCCAGCACCGAAGGCCACGGGTTATATGCAACATCCAGCAGTACCGGGCGGTGCGTCGCGGAAGCGCCCTCCAGCTGCTTCAGCTGGCTCGCCCACTCATCCGCCGCACGAGCAGGAAGAGTAGACACCACCGGATGGTGACCGCGCTCAGCAAGATTCTGCGGCAGCTCAGCTAGGGAAATCTGCTCCAGCTGAACGCCCAGACGGTCCGCCGCCTCCTGCACGCTACCGAGCTTATGCAGAGAACGGGCGTACACGCTCACACGGGAATACCCCAGCTGATGCAGTGCGGTCAGGGCGGAAATAGCGGTCGCTCCCCCACCCACAATCGCGGCAGAATCCTTGAGTGGCTGCGGCTCCAAACCGGCGTGGCGCAGCGCGTTCACAATGCCGATCACGTCCGTGTTATCGCCCAGCACCTTCTCACCGCGCGGATACACCGTGTTCACCGCACCGGTCACGCGGGCAGTCTCACTCAGCTCATCGCAATACTGAATGACCGCGGTCTTCAACGGCATCGTCACCGACAGACCCGCAATATACGGGGCGTCCTCCGTGCCGTCCGGATGGCGCACACCGTGCATAATCGCCGGCAAATCATCGGGCAGAGTATCGCGGCGATCATAACCCAAATTCTGCTCACCCAAAAAGTCATACGCGGCACGATGCAGCGCAGGCGACAGCGAATGCGCAATAGGGTGCCCCAGCACGTAGGCGCGGCGAAGATACGGGGCTTCACGGTACGGCTCAGTCTTCATCGATACTCTCTCGCTCTCAACGCTGGGGAACGCTCTCAACACTTGGGGCTTGCGGGCTTGCGGACACGCACGCCACGAACCCGCGTTCATAGGCGCACCCTCCCATTTTAAGGGACAAACCACTATTCGGGTATAGCCAAATAACCGACCGCAACCGAGTACAACCGAGCACCCCCGGCATTCGGGTACAGCAAAGGCGGGCACCTCCCCCACTCTCGTGGAGGCGGTACCCGCCTCAGCAAGAAACCTTCAGTCCAAAGCTACCGAATCGTAGCTACCGGCTGAACCAATCAGTAGCAGCTTAGCTACAACGGTTCGGATGCTTAGAACACCACTGGTTGTACTCTTCAACATAACGCTGGTGCTCAGCGTACGTGCGGGAGTACTTAGTCTCACCGGAATCCAGATCCACAGTCACCCAGTAGAAGTACGGGTTCTTCTCAGGAGCCGCAGCAGCCTTAATCGAAGCCAGCTGCGGAGAACCAATCGGACCCTTAGGAAGACCCTTATGCGCATAAGTGTTGTACTTATTGCTCTTATCGGCCTTCTGCTCTTCCGTCAGGTGGTACGAGCGGACACCCAGACCGTAAGTCACGGTCGCATCCGACTGGATCAGACCGGAGGTCTCACCATCGGGGTTGTTCAGACGATTCTCAATGATGCCTGCAACCGCCACGTAGTCCTTCGGCTGAGCCTCAAGCTCCACGATGGAGGCAATAGTCAGCACCTCAAAGATCTTCTGATCGCCGCTCACGCCGGCTTCCTTCAGGTCAGCCTTGGTCTTATCAACCATGGTCTGAATGACCTTCTTGATGTCGGTGCCCTTCGGGAAGCGGTACTCACCCGGGTGCAGCCAACCCTCAATCGAGGGGAAGTTGCTCGGCACACCGTACTGGGTGTAGTTGCTGACTGCGTCCTCAACCTGCTTGCGGGTGAACGCACCATCGGAGCCAGAAACAATCAGATCGATGGTTTCGCTCACGCGCTTACCCTGCGGAATCGCCAGGTACAGTACGTTGCTGTTCGCCTCAATAATGGTCTTAATCGCGCTCGAGCTGCTCATGTGCTGCTGCAGTTCATAGGTGCCAGGCTGCAAGTACTTACCCTTGCTCTCCTTGGTGTACACCTCAAGGAACTTATCAGCATCAGCAATGACGCCAGCGCTTTCCAGCTCCTCAGCCACCTGCGCGGTGGACTGACCGGAACGAATCGTGAACGTCACGGTCGTGCCGTTACCGCCACCCGAGTAGTCACGATTCTTGAACGGGTCGTAGCGAGTAATCAGGGCACCAGAAATGATGACCAGAGCCACGACAAACAGGGAAATTGCGCTCAGCATGACGGCGCGGCGGCGGCGCTTACGCGCACGCAACGTAGCCACCGACACGATTTCCTGTTCCATCGTAATGCCGGTAATACCCTTACGTTCGTCCTCGGCCGTGGGCCTAAAGAGGTCGAGCCCGCTCTCTTCGGGATGTTTATTCTGTTCGGTCACTGAAGGTTCTCCGTTTCGTTGACGGCACCAACCGCGGTCCCTTCTGACTCGGACGGTCGGTTTTCTTCGTGGGCCGGATCGCTCACCTTGTACCCGGCTACGGACTGCCCCGCCTTGAGGGCATCCAGGCTGTACTGCAAAATATTCACAGCCGCCACCTGGTCAACCATAGTCTTGAAATCTCGGCTGGAAACCCCAGCCTCGTGCAGTGCACGGTGAGCGCTCACGGTGGTGAGTCGCTCATCCACCAGCCAAATGTTAATGTGTGTTTTCTCTTCGGCATCCAGCTCGGAGCGCAGAGCCTGCGCGTACTCCCGAGCCATTTCCGTGGAGGGAGAATCCCCACCACGCATGGTCTTCGGAAGCCCGACGAAAACCTCCACCACCTCGTTCACCTCAATCAGCTTGCGCAAAACACGGCGGTCAGAGTTCTTCTTCGCGTCGCGGCGCAGCGTCTTGAGCGGGGTGGCGAGGATACCGTCGGGGTCGCTGAGGGCGGTGCCGACGCGGGCGTTACCCACATCGACGCCCATCCGCACTCCGCGCTGGAATTCTGCCATATTTAGGCCTGAGCCTGTGCGATAGCGTCGCGGACAGCGTCCAGAGCAGCACCAATCTTGGATGCATCCTGGCCACCACCCTGAGCGACGTCGTCCTTACCGCCGCCACCGCCGCCGAGAACACCGGCAGCAACGCGGACCAGAGCACCAGCCTTCACGCCAGCCTCACGAGCACCCTCGTTAGTTGCCACCAGGATGACGGGGCGGCCATTAGCCACACCCACCACAGCAACAACCGCAGCCTCGGAACCGAAGCGCGAACGCAGATCCAGAGCCAGCTCACGAACACCGTTAGCGTCCAGTTCGCCAGCGTCATGCGCCAGAACGCGAACAGAACCGATAGTCTGTGCGTTCTCCAGCAGCTTGCCAGCCTCAGCCTGCAGCTTCTCGCGGCGCAGCTGAGCCAGTTCCTTCTCAGCAGCCTTCAGCTTAGCCAGAGTCTGGTTAATCTTCTCCGGCAGATCAGCGGAGGACTGAACCTTCATTAGGCCGGTCAGCTGGTTCACCAGGGTACGCTCAGCAGCCAGGTGGTTGAAGGAATCCAGACCCACCAGAGCCTCAACACGGCGGTTACCGGAGCCAACAGAGCTCTCAGTCAGCAGGGTCAGCGAACCAATCTCAGCGGACGAACCAACGTGGGTACCACCGCACAGCTCGCGGGAGAACTCGCCACCGATTTCAACAACACGCACCACGTCGCCGTACTTCTCACCGAAGAGGCTCATAGCGCCCAGAGCCTTAGCCTCAGCCAGCGGCATCTCACGGGTAATCACCTCGTGGTTATCGCGGATTGCGAGGTTAGCGACCTCTTCAACCTCACGCTTAGCGGACTCGGACAGGCCCTCGTTCCACGCGAAGTCGAAACGCAGGTAGCCTTCCTTGTTGAAGGAGCCACGCTGAGTAGCCTCGTTGCCGAGCACCTGGTGCAGGGCAGCGTGAATGATATGGGTACCGGAGTGTGCCTTCTCACCGTCGCGGCGGCGCTGAACATCAACCTGTGCCACAACATCGGCACCGACGTGAACCTCGCCCTCACACACAACGGCGCGGTGAACGCTCAGACCCTTCACGGGCTGCTGAACGTCCTGAACGTCAATGATGAAGCCGTTACCGGTAATAACACCGGTGTCAGCTGCCTGGCCACCAGCCTCCGCGTAGAACGGAGTCTCATCCAGGACAACCTCAATCTTGTCGCCAGCCTTAGCCGCGGGAACAGACACGCCGTCCACCAGGATTGCGCGCAACTTAGTCTCAGTACGCAGCTCGGTGTAACCGGTGAAGATAGAACCGCGCTCGTCCACGAGCTTACGCAGCTCGGACAGGTCAGCAAACGCACCCTTCTTCGCCTTAGCGTCAGCCTGCGCACGGTGACGCTGCTCAGCCATCAGCTCACGGAAAGCCTTCTCGTCAACCTTCACGCCAGCCTCAGCAGCCATCTCGAGGGTCAGGTCAATCGGGAAGCCGTAAGTGTCGTGCAGAGCAAACGCCTCAGCACCAGAAACAGAGTTGGAGCCGTCCTTCTTAGCGGCTGCAACAGCCTCTTCCAGGCGCTCAGTACCGGTCTCAATGGTGTGCAGGAACGCCTTCTCCTCAGCGTACGCAATGCGGGAAATACGCTCGAAGTCCTCACCCACGTACGGGAAAGCACCCTTCATAGCCTCGCAAGAAGCCGGGAACAGCACGGGCAGGCAGGGCTCAGTAACGCCCAGCAGACGCATCGCACGAATCGCGCGGCGCATCAGACGGCGCAGAATGTAGCCGCGACCCTCGTTGGAGGGGGTCACGCCATCAGCAATCAGCATCAGCGAGGAGCGGATGTGGTCCGCCACCACGCGCATGCGCACGTCATCCTCGTAGCCCTCGTCCTCGGGGGACTCGGAGCCGTGGTACTTCTTACCGGACAGCTTAGACGCAGCGTCCAGAACGGGGCGGACCTGGTCGGTCTCGTAGAAATTCTCAACACCCTGCAGCAGCATTGCCAGGCGCTCAACACCCAGGCCGGTATCGATGTTCTTCTTCGGCAGATCGCCCAGAATCTCGAAGTCGTCCTTGCCGATGCCCTCGCCACGCTGGTACTGCATGAACACGAGGTTCCAAATCTCAATGTAACGGTCGTCGTCAGCCGCCGGGCCGCCTTCCTTACCGTAGGCGGGGCCACGGTCGTAGAAGATCTCCGAGTCGGGGCCTGCAGGGCCGGGCTGACCGGTGGACCAGTAGTTTTCCTTCATGCCCATACGCTGAATACGCTCAGCGGGGAAACCAACGGTCTTAGTCCAAATCTCGAATGCCTCTTCGTCACCCTCGTAAATGGTGACCCACAGGCGCTCGGGATCCAGGCCAAAACCACCCTGATCCTGAGGGGTAGTCAGCAGCTCGTAAGCGAAAGGAATAGCCTTCTCCTTGAAGTAATCACCGAAGGAGAAGTTACCAGCCATCTGGAAGAAGGTACCGTGACGTGCAGTCTTACCGACCTCTTCAATGTCCAGGGTGCGGATGCACTTCTGCACGCTGGTCGCGCGGGAGAACGGAGGGGTCTCACGGCCCAGGAAGTAGGGAATGAACGGCACCATACCTGCGATGGTGAACATAGCGCCGGGCTCGTTCGAAATCAGCGATGCCGAAGGCACCACAGTATGGCCGCGGGAAGCGAAGAAATCAATCCAGCGCTTGGAAATCTCCTGTGAGAGCATCTCGTTCCTTAGAGTAATCTGTGCGAAATTCTATATTAGTCTACTGACCTATGGTGCCTGCCCGAGAGCAAAATGGCTAATCGAGCCACCCTCGTACCGTGGTTAACGGACAAAAGCACCACCTTTTAAAACCTAGTTGAAGAAGCCGTCGCCGAGCTGACGGTCACGCGCAATACGCTGCTCACGCGCTCGCTTCTGAGCCTCTTCCAAGGAGGCAATCTCAGCCTCCACCTCAATGAGTTCACGCTCCGCCAAGCGACGGTTCGTGGACTCAATCTCAGCCGAGCTCATCTGTCGGTCCCAAGTATCCAGGGAGCCAGGACGCAAATCCTGCTTCTGGCGCTCCACCTTAGCGTTGAGCTCCATCTCCTTCTCCTGCATGCCCTCACGCACGCGGGCGGCGAACTCAACAGCACGCAACGCATACGGCTGCAGGGGCTTGCCAATCGGCGAATCGAAGAACTTTCCCATCTGAGACTCCGGGTTGAGGGCAAGCTCACCGTGCTCACGCATGAGCAGGGCGCTGCCGGGGGTACGCTGAGCAGGTTCGGAGGCGGCACGCCTAGAAGCGAAGTAACCAACCGCCGCGCCGGCGCCAAGCAGAAGAGCTGAACGAAGCAGACCCATTAGTTCTCACCGCCTGCAGAGTAAGAGCCACCCTGTGCCGAGCCGTACTGACCACCAGCGTTGCCGGCGCCGTGTGCATCGCCGGACTTACCGCCACGGAATGCCTGACGCACACCGTACGAGAAGGAAGCAACCTTAATCAGCGGCTGACCCACAGTCGAAGTCACCAGCGAGGACAGTGCAGAAACGTTCGCGGATGCGTCCGAAACGTTCGAGGTGATGTCGTCAACCTTCTCCAACTGCTCATTAGTAGTCACCACAGTGCGGGTCACCTCTTCAATGAGGGGGCCGGTGCTCTGGTTCAGCGAACGAATCGTCACGATCAGCTCATCAAACACCTTAGTCAAGCGAATAATGGGTAGCGCAAGCAGAGCCACCAGAATCGCAAAAACTCCCGCTGCAATCAGGCCCGCAATATCTCCGCCGGTCATCTATAACCCCATTCCGCTCAATGCATGATGCTTATCAATAGTCGTACAGGACCGCGTGCCACCGTGGCACGCAGCCGGACTGCATACACAGTTCAGGACTATATACACAGCTCAATCCCTTATTTTAGTCGATAAATCCTTCAAGCGCCCCTTAAACTCTCATGAAACTCCCAGCGACGGAAGATTCACAGGTTCAGCGGCGCCACTCCCCTCTGGTGTATAAGCCCCAAAACCCGCGCGTTAAACGGGAACAACCCGCCCCCACCGAACCGGTGCAGGACGGGTTGCTTCTCGAAAAATCGAGATTATGCCAGACGCGAGTAGTACTCAACGACCAGCTGCTCGTCGCAGATCACGGGGATCTCTTCGCGCTTGGGCTTGCGCTCAAGCTTTGCGTGCAGCTTCTCGATCTCAACGTTCAGGTATGCGGGAACCTCGGGCAGAACTGCCTGGTGCTCGCCAGCAGCCGCAGCCTGGAAGGGGGCAGTCTTCTCAGCCTTGGGGTGAACGTGGATCAGCTGGCCGGGCTTGACGTGGAACGAGGGGCGGTCCACGCGAACGCCGTCAACCATGATGTGACGGTGAACAACCATCTGACGTGCCTGTGCAATGGTGCGGGCGAAACCTGCACGCAGAACCAGGGCATCGAGGCGGGTCTCGAGCAGCTCGACCATGTTCTTACCGGTCTGGCCCTCGGTACGCTTTGCCTCGAGGTATGCGCGGCGCATCTGTGCCTCGCGGATGTTGTACTGAGCGCGCAGACGCTGCTTTTCCTTCAGCTGGGTAGCGTAGTTGGAGTCAGCCTTCTTGCGGGCACGGCCGTGCTGGCCGGGGCCGTAAGGACGACGCTCGAGGTACTTTTCTGCCTTCGGGGTCAGTGCAATGCCCAGGGCACGGGACTGACGCACGGTACGGCGGGTGCGGTTGTGCTTAGCCACAATCTACCTTTCTATGTGAGGCTCCTGCACCCTCACGGGTGGGGCCTCGGTCTGTTGAATACTGGCCTCCTCGGTTGACCCCGCCGGGACCCGTACGCGACCGACTCGGTCGTTGCTGTACGGTGGTGGGGCGGAGAGCTCGGGGCAGAGTACCCCGCAGCTACATTACTGACGCTCGCACAAATGCGGGCATAGTAATTGCCAGACCCGTCAAGCTTACCGGATGCACCCGGGCTTTACCAGCCTTTTGGGGAATCTTTGGTTCAAATCACTGTGCGTGTGGGTTTTTGATGGCTACCCACACGACCCCAACAGAAAATATTTGCACCCGTCAGCGCTATTTAGGTGCACCTTCCCCGAAAAATCACGGCGCCAAGATGTTGGATTGTAATCATTTCGTTATTTTTAACCTGTGAATCTATGGGAATAGCTTGCCTTCAGGCTCCCATATCGCCTAGACTAGAGACCATAACAAGCTTGACCTCCGCCCTTCCGGGATTGGCCGACAGTCAAGACGTCTATCACAACTCAAAACTCTGATGCGGTGCGCAGTACTACCGAGGTACTACGCACCGCTTTCTGTTTACCCTCATTTAGGCGGGGCGGTAAGCTGCCCGGCGAGCCCTCACGCGCGGCTAGTTTGGTGGCTAGTTTGCATGATGAATCCGCGCGCGGGCTGGTTTGGGCGATGAATCTGCGCGGCTGGTTTGGGGGATGAGCCGGCGCGGTTAGTTGCCGCCGTCAAGAATCCTGCGGATACGCTCACGACGCTCCGTCAACGTACGCTCAAAACCGTGCTGAGTCGGCTCGTAGTAGACTGTGCCGCGCAGGGTATCCGGCAGGTACTGTTGAGCCGCCACGTGGCCCGGCGCATCATGCGCATAAATGTAGCCGTCACCGTGACCAAATTGCTTAGCCCCCGCATAGTGAGCGTCACGCAAATGCACCGGAACCTGACCCGAAGCGCCCGCACGGACATCCGCAATCGCGCGGTTAATCGCGTTATACGCGGCGTTCGACTTCGGCGCGAGCGCACAATAAATCACCGCCTGCGACAGGATAATACGAGCCTCCGGCATGCCCACCAGTGCCACCGACTGCGCCGCAGCCGTCGCCACCTGCAACGCCTGCGGATCAGCCAAACCAATATCCTCACTCGCCAAAATCATGATGCGACGCGCCACGAAACGCGGATCCTCGCCGCCCTCCAACATGCGCGCCAGGTAGTGCACCGCGGCATCAGCGTCAGAGCCGCGCATGGATTTAATGAACGCGCTCACCACGTCATAATGCTGATCGCCCGAACGGTCATAACGAATCGCGGCGCGGTCTACCGCCTCCGTAGCGTGCGCCAGGGTGATGCGCACGGGCGCGGCGGGTTCGGGGTCCTTCTCCCCTGCTTCCCCCGCCGGTTCAACTGAGCCCTCGGCGGAAACGGCAGGTTCTGCCGAAGCCTGTTCGGCCTCGCTGAACGCGATGGCGGCCGCCGCCTCCAGCGAGGTCAGGGAGCGGCGAGCGTCGCCTCCGGAAACCGCCGCGAGGTGGGCGCGCGCATCCGCATCAATCACCGCCGCACCGCCAAAACCGCGCGGGTCAGCCAGAGCACGGTCAATCAGGTGCTCAATATCGGACTGCTCCAGCGAATGAACCCGCAACAACAGCGAGCGCGAGAGCAGCGGCGAAATAACGCTGAACGACGGGTTCTCCGTCGTAGCCGCAACCAGAATCACCCAGCGGTTCTCCACGCCGGGCAGGAGCGCATCCTGCTGGGCCTTCGTGAAGCGGTGAATCTCATCGAGGAAGAGCACGGTGGTCGTGCCGTACATATCGCGGTCGAGCAGCGCCTGGTCCATGACCGCGCGAACGTCCTTCACGCCCGCGGTAATCGCCGAAAGCTCCACGAACTTGCGGCCCGGCGCGCGCGCAATCACATGTGCCAGAGTGGTCTTACCCGTACCCGGCGGGCCGTACAGAATCACCGAGGAGGGGCCAGCCGGGCCGGCATTCTCCCCCGCCAACACGCGCAGGGGCGCACCCGGAGTCAGCAGGTGATCCTGGCCGAGAACCTCATCAATAGTGCGCGGACGCATCCGCACCGCCAACGGTGCACGAGACGCCGAACGGGCAGAGCGCGCACGCGACGCAGAAGTGCGCGAGGAGGCGGGCTCCTCAGCGGGCGCACCAATCAGGCTCACGCGGTCACCGTCGTCGGGCAGCTCAAGATCAAAGAGGGAATCAGCCATAGTCTTACTCTATCGTTTCACAGGCTTGAGGTGGGCGCGGGGTATGGACTTACGGGTGCGGATTTAGCTCGCGGCGTGACGCCACACGGGTTTTCGATGGGGTTTCGATAGGTTAGTGTCTTCGCCGTGGGTTTTAAACCCCTGGGCAATCCACTAACCTATCGAAAGCGCTGACCTTAGAGGGTCTCGCTGTCGAGGATCAGGGTCACCGGGCCGTTGTTGACGAGCTCCACCTGCATGTCCGCGCCGAACACGCCGGTCTCCACGTGTAGGCCACGCTCACGCAGCGCCTTAACGTAATCGTTGAACAGCGGCTCACTCACCGGACCCGGCGCTGCTGCAGACCAGGAGGGGCGGCGGCCCTTCTTCGCATCCCCATACAGGGTGAACTGGCTGACCGCCAGCACGGGTGCGCCCTCATCAAGGAGTGACTTCTCCCCCTCCAGCAGGCGCAGGTTCGCGGTCTTATCGGCAAGCTTCGCAACCTGGGCCGCGCCGTCGCCGTGGGTGATGCCGACCAGCACCAGGTAGCCGGGCCGGTCAATCGCGCCGACCGTCTCGCCGTTCACGCGCACCGCCGCGCGGGTTACGCGCTGAATAACTACTCGCATCGTTCACCTTTCATTTGGAGCCGACTCTCGCCGGGCTCATACATCTTCTTTTAGTATCGCGGCGGTCAGTCGGCAACAGCTTCAGAGCCCGCCGCGCAGCTGCACGGCACGCAAAAACTGGTTCGCCGCCCGCGGGGTACGAAACTCAATAAAACGCTTCTGCAGATGCTGCCCGCGAGCCTCCGCCAGCAGCTGTCCGACGTGCGGGTAGCTCCTCCACGTGTACCGAATCATGTTGTCCGGGTCGCGCAGAATATCCTTCAGCGGCGGCTCCACATTATCCGCCCAGAGCTTCTGCCCCGTCACCGCGCGGCGCACCGTCCGACGAACCACACGCCACATCACCACCGCGCGGCTATAGCGCAGATAAATCACCACATCCGCACGCTCCAGCAGGCGGCCACGCACCTGCGGATACTGCCACTCCGTAATCCACGCGGGCCGCTCAATGAGCGCCTGAACATCCGCCTCAAAACTAGGGCGCGGAGTCCAGTCCGGACCCCAATGCAACGAATCCATCTCCGTATGCGGAATATTCAGGATGCGCCCCAACCGCGCCGCAAACGTCGTCTTACCGCTACCGCTCGGGCCCGCAATCAGGATGCGCATGCTCCCCCTCCCCCTTGGTTAGTACACAGATCGGCACGCACGCCAGTTGATACAAAAGGTGGGCTGCGACCCTGCACAGCAGAATACACAGCCCACCCTCAACGGCGCCCCGGCAAGACCCGAGCCTCACAGCCCAGAACACCCTACCGGGTTCACGCCGCACGCCTCACACCCCAGCCGGGGCGCAAGACCAAAGACTGGAGAAGATTACTCCTCGTCCTTCTTCTTCGGCTTGAAATCAACGCCAGCTTCCTTACGCTGCTCCGGGGTAATCGGTGCAGGAGCCGCAGTCAGCGGATCGTAGCCGTTACCGGTCTTCGGGAACGCGATAACCTCGCGGATCGAATCAACGCCAGCCAGCAGAGACACAATACGGTCCCAGCCGAACGCAATACCACCCATGGGCGGTGCGCCGTACTTGAACGCATCCAGCAGGAAGCCGAACTTCTCCTGGGCCTCTTCCTCACCAATGCCCATCACAGCGAACACGCGTTCCTGCACGTCACGGCGGTGAATACGGATCGAGCCGCCACCAATCTCGTTGCCGTTGCAGACAATGTCGTACGCGTACGCCAGAGCCGAACCCGGGTCAGTGTCGAAAGTGTCCATGAACTCGGGCTTCGGAGAGGTGAACGCGTGGTGCACAGCAGTCCAAGCAGAGTGGCCCAGAGCCACGTCACCGGACTCAGTAGCCTCAGCGGAAGACTCGAACATGGGAGCGTCAACAACCCACACGAAGGACCACTCGCCGTCCTTAATCAGGCCGGTACGGTGACCAATCTCAACACGAGCAGCACCCAGCAGCGCACGGGAAGCCTTAGCCTCACCAGCAGCGAAGAAGATGCAGTCGCCGGGCTTCGCGCCGGTAGCCTCAGCCAGGCCAGCACGCTCAGCGTCGGTAATGTTCTTAGCCACCGGACCGGTCAGCTCACCGTCCTCCTGAATGAGAACGTAAGCCAGACCCTTAGCGCCGCGCTGCTTAGCCCACTCCTGCCAAGCGTCCAGGGTACGGCGAGGCTGAGAAGCGCCACCGGGCATCACAACGGCGCCCACGTAGGGAGCCTTGAACACGCGGAAAGTGGTGTCCTTGAAGTACTCGGTCAGCTCGGTCAGCTCCAGGCCGAAGCGCAGGTCGGGCTTGTCCGAACCGTACTTCTCCATCGCGTCCTTGTAGGTCATGCGCTGAATCGGGCGGGGAACCTTCACGTCAATCAGGTTCCACACGGCCTCAACGATGCGCTCGCCCAGCTCAATGATGTCTTCCTGATCAACGAACGACGCCTCAATGTCCAGCTGAGTGAACTCAGGCTGACGGTCCGCACGGAAATCCTCGTCACGGTAGCAGCGAGCAATCTGGTAGTACTTCTCAATACCGCCCACCTGCAGCAGCTGCTTGAACAGCTGCGGGGACTGCGGCAGAGCGTACCAAGAACCCGGAGCCAGACGAGCCGGCACCAGGAAGTCACGCGCACCCTCGGGGGTGGAACGGGTCAGGGTCGGGGTCTCAACCTCAATGTAGCCGTCCTCGGCCAGCAGGTTACGTGCCGCACGGTTCGCGTCCGAACGCAGGCGCATGATGCGAGCCGGCTCCGGGCGGCGAAGATCCAGGTAGCGGTAGCGCAGGCGCGCCTCCTCACCCACCTCAACGTGCTCGTCAATCTGGAAAGGCAGCGGGGCCGCGGTGTTCAGCACCTCGACGGCAGACACCTCAACCTCAATCTCGCCGGTCGCCAGGTTCGGGTTCTCATTACCCTCCGGACGCTTAGTCACCAGACCGGTCACACGCAGAACATACTCGTTGCGCAGGTGCTCAAAATCAGCCTCGTTGTGGAAAACACACTGGGTGACACCCTCACGGTCACGCAGGTCAACGAAGGCGACACCACCGTGGTCGCGGCGGCGAGCCACCCAACCGGTCAGGGTGACGGTCTCTCCAATGTTTGCGGCGGTCAGCTCGCCGTTGGTGTGAGTGCGAAGCACAGACATTCCTTTCATAGCGGGCACCTCACGACTATAGACAGTAGCCGGGTACTCGCGGTTGATGATATGCGCACACTGCGTGCGCCTCATATATTGTATCCCCTCCGGGCAGGTCGAGGGCGGGTCAGAGCAGGTTGGGGCAAGTCAGGCGCCAGTCAGGCGGCAGAAAATGGGGTGCGGAGGCGGGATGCGGGTAGGGCGGCAGGTTCGTGGGTGTCTGCGGTCGATAGGTTAGTGTCTTCGCCATGGGTCTTTAACCCGGGGTGAAGACACTAACCTATCGAAAAGTCACTAACCTATCGAAGTATTACCGAGGAATCCGCTCCATCTGCCTGTGGACAAACACTTTTTCGGTAGAATCCGCGAAGTTATCCACAGATTTCACAAACAAGCCCCACAACTCCACACAGCCTGCCAGGATAAAGCCTATGAACACCGCAACCATTCCATGGCAACGCAACCCGCACAAGCCACCGACTACACCAGAAATCACCCGTGCCGCAGAACTACACCCATTCGTGCTGAACTCCCAGATGCTCAACCTGCGAGGAATCGGGCCGAAACGCATTCGCAAGCTAGTGGCGGAAGGGTCTCTGCAGCGCATCCAACGAGGAGCCTATATTTATACCCGCGATGCCCAAGCGCTCACCCCCGAAGAACGACTCACGGTACGATGCATCGCTGCTCAGACGATGGGTCTTCAAGGGGTCTTCTCCCACACATCAGCCGCGGCGCTATGGGGACTTGATGTGCTCTCTGTTCCCCAAACGATAAGCGTGTATAGCTGCAGTCATAGCACCTCTGACAAGGGAAGAATCACCCGGCATTACAGTGCCACCGGCCCCGAGGAGGTCACCCGATTACCGGGCACATCCATCATGGTTACGACGGTGGCTCGAACGTTGCAGGATTGCGCTCGCAACATGCCCTTTCGGGAGGCAGTAGTTCTCGCTGACTCCATCATGCGGCGGGGACTCTTGGAACCCCACGAGGTAACCGAGATTCTGCTGAATCTTACCGGCTACGGCGGTTCCTCCGGGCGCATCCTGGCGCAGGCGGTGGATGCATCCAGCGAGTCAGCAGGTGAAAGCCTCACCCGGTGCCTACTCATGGAACACAGGCTACCCTCACCCGTTACGCAATACCCGGTTTCTTGCGAGGGTCGTAACTACCGGGTGGACTTCGCCTGGCCCGAGGCGCGGGTCATCCTCGAGTTCGACGGTGAACAGAAATACGTGGATTACCCCGGCAGGGACCGGTACGAGGCTGCTCGCGACCGTGCCCTAGCCCGCGCCGGGTGGACGGTCGTGCATCTAACCTGGGCTGACATTTTTCAGAAAGAACAGGAAGTCATTACCCACCTGCGGAAACTGCTTTTGAGGTAAAGCAAGGAAACACCTCGGTCGATAGGTTAGTGTCTTCCCTGCGGGTTAAAGACCCACGGCGAAGACACTAACCTATCGAAAAATCACTAACCTATCGAAAATCTGGGCCCGCACAAAAAGACCCGCCCGGCAGGGAGGTCAACATCCTCCCCACCAGGCGGGTACACATCCATATGCAGGCTTGCAGTGGCCAAACACTACAAGCAGCTAGATACTACAGCGGCCAAGCACCGCAGGCATTACAGTCCCTAAGATTACAGGCCCTCAGCACGCACGATCTGAACGTGCAGGTCCTCAGCCGGCGGCATCCACGAAGCCGGATCGGCAGCAACCTGCTCACCCGAACGGATGTCCTTCACCTCGTGAACCGGGGCGCCCGACTCATCCGAAGAAATGAACCACACGAACGGAATGCCGCGCTTCTCGGCGTACTTAATCTGCTTGCCGAACTTCGCCGCGTTCGCCGACACCTCGCAGGCGATACCGCGGGCGCGCAGTGCATCCGCAACATCGTTCGCAGCAGACCAGCCCTCATCATTGGTCAGGGCAACGAACACAGCCGAAGGCACCTTACGGCTCGCCTGCGCAAAGCCCTGCGACAGGATACGAGCCACCACACGGGTCACGCCAATGGACAGGCCCACGCCCGGGTACGTCTTCTTGCCGTTCGAGGCCAGCGACTCGTAGCGACCACCCGAGCAAATCGAACCCAGCGACTCGTGGCCGACCAGCACGGTCTCGTACACGGTGCCGGTATAGTAGTCCAGACCGCGAGCAATCGACAGGTCAGCCAGCACCTTACCCGGCGCACGGCGGGACGCCTCCTCAATGACCTCGGCCAGCTCAGTCAGGCCCTGGTCCAGCAGCTCGTGCTCCACCGAATACTTGGCGGCCAGCTCACGCACCTGCTCCACGAAGGATGCATCCTCGGTACGAATCTGGGCCAGCTCCAGGGCGGCCGCGGCAGCCTCCGCGCTCGCTCCGGCCTCGGACTGAAGCTCCTCGGCCACGCGCTCCGGACCAATCTTCTCCAGCTTGTCGATGGAGCGCAGCACGGCCGCGGTGTCGGTCAGGCCCAGGCCCAGGTAGAAGCCCTCGGCCAGCTTGCGGTTATTCACACGCAGCTTGAACTCAGGAATCGGCAGCTTCGACAGCGCATCAACAACAACCAGCGCCAAGGTCACGTCGTAACGGAACGGCAGCTCACCGTCGCCAACCACGTCAATATCAGCCTGAGTGAACTCGCGGGCACGACCCTCCTGCGGACGCTCACCACGCCACACCTTCTGAATCTGGTAACGCGAGAACGGGAAATTCAGGTAACCGGCGTTCTCCACCACGTAACGGGCAAACGGCACGGTCAGGTCAAAGTGCAGAGCCAGCTTTTCCTTAGCCTTAGCAGCCTCATCCTCCTGCAGGCGAGAAATTGCGTAAACTTCCTTGTCAATCTCACCCTTGCGCAGCAGCTGCTCAATCGTCTCTACCGAACGAGTCTCAATCGGGGAGAAACCGTGCAACTCAAAAGTCTCACGCAGAGTGTCCAGAACATGATTCTCAACCAACCGCTCAGCCGGAAGATACTCGGGAAAACCAGACAGCGAAGCCTTGCGAGCCATACGCGATACTCCTTGACAAAGAACTCGACAACAAAACCCCGGAACACCTCCGGGCATATCTACCCATCATACCAACACCCACCCCGGCACAGCACCCACTCCCCCACCTCACCCGGCACAAACCCCCACAAACCCGCGGACTGCAGGTTCGCCCACAACACAACACGACCAGACACTACTCACACACACCCCACAGAGGCTATGCTTAGGAGGTGCACACGCACACCCAAACGGGTGCCCACCACGGGGAACAGCGCAAAGGCGCCCCACCCCCAGCACCCCCGAGTGAAAGAGTTATAGCGGTGACTACCAAACCCGACGACACTGTAAACCTCGAAAAGGCACGCCAGTACGGCCGCGTCTCCGAGGACGGCCACGTCTTCGTCATTGTCGACGGCGAAGAATACGCCGTAGGCCAGCTGCCCGGCGCCTCCGAAGAAGAAGCGCTCAGCTACTTCGCCCGCAAGTTTGAAAACGTCGAGGCGCAGGTTGCCCTGCTCGAATCCCGCCTCGCCAACAACGCCCCCGCCGCAGACCTGCAGAAGGGCATCACCTCCATCGGTGCACAGATCGGTGTGCGCAACATGGTCGGTGACTACTCCGGCCTGCAGAAGCGCCTCATCGCACTGGCAGAGCAGATCGCTGAACTCGGCGAAAAGCAGCAGCAGGCACGCACCGAAAACCGTGAACGCGCCCTCGCCGTCCGTGAAGAAATCGTCGCGGAAGCCGAGCAGATTGCCGGCCAGGACCCCGACCAGATCCACTGGAAGAACTCCCACTCCCGTATGAACGAACTGTTCGAAGCGTGGAAGAAGGCACAGCGCGAAATTCACCTGGCAAAGAGCGTAGAGGACGAGCTGTGGAAGCGTTTCCGTGCAGCCCGCACCACCTTCGACCGCAACCGCCGCGCACACTTCTCGCAGCTCGACGACCGCAACGCACGCATCAAGCGCGCCAAGGAAGAGCTGATTGCACGCGCCGAAGAGCTGTCGACCTCCACTGACTGGTCTGAGACTTCCCGCGTATACGGCGACCTGATGCGCGCCTGGAAGCAGGTACCCCGCGGCCACCGTCGCGAAGACGACAAGCTGTGGGCACGCTTCCGCGCGGCACAGGACGTGTTCTTCAACGCCCGCAACGAAGCCGAAGCAGCGCAGGACGCAGTCTACGCCGAAAACCTCAAGGTCAAGGAAGCACTGCTCGAAGAAGCACGCGCACTCCTGCCCGTCGAAGACATTGAGAGCGCAAAGGCAGCCTTCGAGAAGATCCTGGACCGCTGGGATGCGGCAGGCCGCGTACCCCGCAACGACCTGCGCCGCGTCGACGGCGAACTGCGCCGTATTCAGGACGAAATCAACGGCGCCGAAGAGGCAAAGTGGAAGCGCAACGACCCCGCCAAGGCGGCACGCGCGAACTCCCTGCTCGCACAGATCGAGGACTCCCTCGCCGAACTGGAAGCAGAGCTCGCAGCAGCTGAAAAGGGCGGCGACTCCAAGAAGATCGCCAAGGCAAAGGAAGCTCTGGAGGCGCGCCGCGCCTGGGCAGCAACCCTGCAGGGCTTCGGCAACTAGGGTCTAGCCGACGGTCTAAATAACGGTCTAATTAACGCCGAGAAGCCACATGTGTTTCGAAAAGCCACTTCTTTGGTGGCTTCTCGAAACACATGTGGCTTCTGCATGTCTGCGGGGGTTATATTCGCGCCCGCGGTGGCGCAGATTCCACGACCGGTCAACAGATTGCTTGATAGGTTAGCATCTTGGCTACGAGCTAAAACCTCTCCTAAGTCAATACATTATGACTGAAGTTATAACTCATGAACCAATTTTCTACATAGATTGGCGCCTGCATTTATTTCATAGAACCTATAATCACATTTAATCACTACAATCCAAGTGTAGCAAAAGACCTTTTCACTTAATACGGCAGCACACCCCTGAGGTTAAATACTATCTAGTGAGTGCTATTCCATATAAGAAGTTCAGAAAAAGAGCAGTTGCGGTGACGAGTAAGTACATGCAAAAAACTTGAATACTAGATTTGATGATTATCTTTTGAGTATTTTTATGGTTCCCCTCTTCAGCGTCATCTACCATATATTTTACAAAATCGAGATATACCAGATATGAGCTCGCTCCGAGAATGGCACCAACCACCGGAATCGCTGTTGTAAGAACCCCAAAGGGTTCTCCTTGAATCAAGGCAATCGTGAAGCCAATAAACAACCCGATAGTCGTTCCCCTACCAGCATAATCAATAAATTCACGTATTAACGGAGTGAAGTACCCGACCTGCCACCTCGCTTTTATCCAGGAGCACTTCTCTAAGAAGCCCATTCCTTTAATAAGGTGCAGAGCGTCATCAATGCTAATCTCACTGGCATTTTCCCAAACTTCAATTGTAGAATAGAATTCTTTCAGAGATACATAAACCTCCTGGAATGAATCATTTTTGGGAGATAAGTTAGTCATTTTCTTCAGCTGATTCAGTGAATTCATGCATCGATTCCGAGCAGCAGCACTTGAGTTATCTTCAGCTTTTTTAATGAAATACTGAACCTTATCAATAAAGTCATTTTCTAAATCTTTCCTGGGAAACAGATTAAATGGGTGACGTAATTGATAAGCGAAATTCTTAAGTTCCTTCTTTCCAAATCGCTTCCAGTATTCAGTCCTAGTTTCCTTACCTATCCCAAAATAACTCAGAACATTTAAAATGATCTCTCGCCTTGCAGCAGAGTACCAGTAATATCCAGTTGCTTCAAGGACAATATCAAAAATAGTCCAGGCAATTGATAAAACCAGGCAAAGAGCTGTAACTGCTACGACCGTACCAAAACTATACAAAATTATTCCCTTCTTTTGAAATTGTAAGAGTACAAAAAACTGCCAATGCTACTACGTACTCTATAACCAAAGGTACGGGGCACCCCTGACAAGATAAGGGGCTACACCTGCAGAATTTGTGCCATGGTTTAGTGTCTTTGACCATAGTTTTTAACTACGACAGAAGTCACTAACCTATGGTCGAAATCGGCGCCAGGCAGAGGGACCGACCAGCAGAGTAAATCCGTGCCGATACCGCCCCCATAGACAGCGAGAAGCCACATGTGTTTCGAGAAGCCACCAAAGAAGTGGCTTTTCGAAACACATGTGGCTTCTCGGCGTAGAAAAGTATTTACGCCTCCGAGGGCTTCGCGCCGGTCAGGCGGTACGCCTTGTACACGCCCGTCACGTTACGGACCACGTTCAGCACGTGCTCCAGCATGAAGCGGTCACCCAGCTCCAGGGCGAAACGGTCCACCACGGTACGATCCTCCGAAGTGTGAACGCGCGCATCCAGGATGTTCACGCCCGACTCAGAAATCGCGCGAATCAGGTCGCTCAGCAGGCCCTTACGGTCCAGCGCCTCCACCTGAATCTGCACACGGTACGTAGCGGTCGGCGAAGACGCCCACTCAACCGTCGTCACGCGCGGCTCCTCGTCAGCGTTACGCATGTTCGGGCAGTCGCGACGGTGCACCGAAATGCCGTTGTAGCGGGTCACAATGCCGATAATGTCATCCGGCGGGACCGGGGTGCAGCAGCGCGCAATCTTCGTCAGCACACCCTCAGCACCCGGCACAATCACGCCGTTATCGCCAATCGCCTTGCGGGTCGACTTCAGCAGTGTCTCGTCAAAGTCGCTGACCTCAACCTCGGGTGCCGGCTCGTCGCCGCGGTGCACCTCAACGAGGGTGTCAATGACCTGCTTCGGCGCGATCTCGTGCTCACCAATCGCACGGTACAGCGACGCCACATCGTTCTTGTGCAACAGCTGAGCCACCTGAGTCATAATCTCCGGGCTCATCATCTTCTGCAGCGGCAACTCACTGTTACGCATGCTCTTGGTGAGCATCTCGCGGCCGGCGAGCAGCGCCTCCAGGCGGCGTTCCTTCGCGAAGTACTGGCGGATCTTCGTGCGAGCGCGTGAGGAGCGAACGAACTTCAGCCAGTCCTCGCTGGGGCCGGCGTCTTCGTTCTTCGTGGTCATGATCTCCACGGTGGCGCCGGTGGGCAGGACCGTGTGCAGCGGTACCAGGCGACCGTTGACCTTCGCGCCGACGGTGCGGTCGCCGACCTCACTGTGGATGGCGTAGGCGAAGTCCACGGGGGTGGAGCCGTTGGGCAGGGCAATTGCCTCGCCGTTGGGGGTGAGTACGACAATTTCGTCGGTGTCGAGGGTGTCGGCGAGCGACTCGTAGAACTTCTCCGATTCCGGGTTGGAGTTCGAAATCTCGGCGATGGACTGCAGGATGCCGACGTTCATCATTGCCGAGGTCTGGGTGCCCGGTTCCTTCGGGTCCTTTGCGGGCGCGCCGCCACGAGCCGCGACCTTCTCCCCGCGTGACGCCGCCTTGTAGCGCCAGTGCGCCGCCACACCGTACTCGGCCTCTTCGTGCATCTTGTAGGTGCGGATCTGAATCTCAAGCGGCAGGTTACCGGGGCCGTACACAGTCAGGTGCAGCGACTGGTAGTTGTTGTTCTTCGGGTTCTTAATGTAGTCCTTGAAACGGCCGGTCATCGACGGCCACAGGGACAGCACGTGGCCGAGCACGGTGTAGCACTCCGCCTCTTCCTCAACCATGATGCGCACGGCGAGGATGTCGTTAATCTCGTCGAAGCTGCGGCCCTTCGTCTTCATCTTCTGATGAATCGAGTAGTAGTGCTTGGGGCGGCCCGTCACGGTCGCGTCGATGCCCACTTCTTTCAGGCGGTCCGTAATCTTGGTGCGCGCCTCGTTCAGGAACTTTTCGAGCGCGGGGGTGCGTTCGCCGACCATGCGCACCATCTCGGCGTAAATCTCCGGGCTCATGGCGGCGAAGGACAGGTCCTCCAGCTCCCACTTGATCGTGTTCAGGCCCAGGCGGTGCGCGAGCGGCGCGTAAATCTTCAGGGTCTCTTCTGCCTTCTTCGCGGCGGAAGCCTGCGGCACGAAACGCCAGGTGCGGGCGTTGTGCAGGCGGTCGGCAAGCTTGATGAGCAGCACGCGGATGTCCTTGCTCATGGACAGCACGAGCTTGCGGATTGTCTCAATGGAGGCGTTCTCGCCGTAGGTCATCTTGTCCAGCTTGGTCACGCCGTCGACCAGGTAGGCGACCTCCTCACCGAACTCTTCGGTGAGCTGCTCCATCGTGTAGTCGGTGTCTTCCACCGTGTCATGCAGCAGGCCGGCGGCGAGCACGGGACCGGTCGCGCCCATCTCCGCAAGAATCGCGGTCACAGCGACCGGGTGGGTGATGTACGGGTCGCCACTCTTACGCTTCTGACCCTCGTGGCAGCGGTTCGCCACCTCGTAGGCGCGCTGCAGCACCTGAATGTCCTCATCCGGGTGGTAGCGGCGCACCGCACGCACGACCGGCGCAATCATCGGGGAGAAACGGATGGTACCGCCGTGCGAGTCGGAGGCTTCCATCTTGCTGCTGCGGCTACCAAAGACCAGGCGGTTCGGCACACGTCCGCCAGCAGCCATGACGCGGTGCGAGCCGCGTTTCTTCTTTGCGTCAGACGAATCAGTTTCAGGCAGAGGAATCGGGCCAGCGGGCCGAACCGCGGGCTTCTCGGCGGTCCCTGCGGGATTCTCAGCGTTAGCGTTCACGGCAGGTTCTGCACTCATTCCAGGCTCCTTTGGGCTCGAGATAATCAGCCGCACACTCAGGTTCCTCATCATTGAGGGCTATACCGGCCAAACCAGCCATCAGCAGGCTCAAACGCGAGCGCACAGTATCTTCACTTCTTATCCTACCCAGCGGCCTGGAAGGCGCCAAACTATGCGACGTTTTAACACGCCAAAGCGCGTTGTGTGGGAAATATTCGGGCACGCTAAAGGTTCAGGCACGCTAAAGGGGAGCCAACACCTCTCGGTATCGACTCCCCTATCGTTAGCAACGCCAGTAGCGCTAGCGGAACACAGCTTAGCCGTTCAGGTTCACGCGGTGAATCTCAATGGTTGCACGTGCCGGCTTCTTAGCGGGCTTCTCGGTTGCGTTGTCCGCATCGGTCGCCTCGTCGGCAGAATCCGCAGACTTCTCAGCCTTCTCAGACTTAGAGGATTCAGCGGACTCCTCCGAAGAGTCACCCTCAGCCTCGTCAGCATCCTCAGCGTCCTTGAAGCTGCCGCTCTCCACCTTCGCGGTGTGCTCACGAATCTGAGCCTCACCCAAACGCAGCGAAGCATACAGCGGCGCAGACACGAACAGCGTACCGAACATGCCCACCAGAATACCCACGAACAGCGACAGGGACAGGTCCTGCAGAGTACCCGCACCCAGGATGAACGCACCAATAAACAGGATCGCGCCCACCGGCAGAACACCCACAATAGCGGTGTTAATCGAACGGACCAGGGTCTGGTTCACCGCCAGGTTAATCTGCTCGGCAAAGGTCGTGTCGCGGCGTTCCAGCACATCCTCGGTGTTCTCACGGATCTTATCGAACACCACCACCGAGTCGTACAGCGAGTAGCTCAGAATCGTCAAGAAACCAATAATTGCACTCGGAGTGATCTCGAAGCCGAACGCGGCGTACAGGCCAACCGTCACCACCACGGTGAAGAACAGGCCCGCAATAGACGCCAACGACATCTTCCAGGTGCGGAAGTAGAACGCCATACCAATCAGCGCAAGCACCACAAACGCGATCAGACCCCAGAACGCCTGACGGGTCACATCCGCACCCCAGGTCGGGCCCACAAACGAGGAGGTCACGTCATTCTCAGAGACGCCGTACGCCTCCTGCAGGGCCGCCTTCACCTGCAGAGTCTCATCATCGCTAAGCTTGCTCATCTGGGCACGAATCGTACCCGGCGCAATATTGGTCACGCGAACATCCGAAGCGTCCTTCGCCTTCTCGTGAATAATGCGCTCACCTGTAGCAGTATCAACGTGCGCGGTCTTCGAGACCACGAACTCCGAACCGCCACGGAAATCAATACCCAGGTTGAAGCCGCCACCAACAGCCGGAATCAGAACCGAAACCGCCATCAGCACAGCTGCAAGCAGCAGCCACAGGCGGCGCTTACCCACGAAGGGGTACGAGCGGGCACCCGAATGCAGGTCATTACCGAAGCGGGCAAAAGCATTAGGTTTCACATCGGTAGCCATGCTTAGCTCTCCTTCTTCTCATCAGAAGCAGACTCGTCAGCGGCAGCACGCTCTGCACGGCGACGCTCAGCAATGCTCAGCTGCTTCTCCTCCGGGCTGCGGAGGCGACCGGCACCACGGTACAGCGGCGTAGCGCCCAGCGACTCAGGCGACAAGCCCGAGTGGCGGTGACCCTCACCGAAGTAGCGGGTATTCGCCAGCAGAGTCAGCATCGGGTGGGTGAACAGGTACACGACCACAAGGTCAGCAATCGCAGTCAAACCAAGGGTGAACGCGAAGCCCTTCACCGAACCAACCGACACCACATACAGCACCACAGCGGCCAGCAGGTTCACAGCCTTCGACGCCAAAATAGTGCGGGATGCACGCTGCCAACCGTGGTTCACCGCCGACGGGATCGTGCGGCCCGCACGGATCTCATCACGGATACGCTCAAAGTAGACGATGAACGAGTCAGCCGTAGCACCAATCGCCACAATCAGACCCGCCACACCAGCCAGGGACAGGCGGTAGTTCAACGCCCAACCCAGCAGCGCAATCGCCTCATACGAAATAATGCCAGCCACAACCAGCGACATCATCGTGACAAAGCCCAGCAGACGGTACTGGAACAGCGAGTACACGAACACCAGCAGCAGACCAATCAGGCCAGTCAGAAGACCCACACGCAGCTGCTCCGAACCCAGGGTCGCAGAAATCTGCTGCTCCGACTGGATCGTGAAGCTAATCGGCAGGGCACCGTACTTGAGCTGGTCGGCGAGAGCCTTCGCCTCCTGCTCGGTGAAGTTACCGGTAATCTGCGGCTTACCGTCAGAAATCACAGCCTGCGACACCGGGGAAGACAGCACCTTGCCGTCCAGCAGAATCGCGAAGCGGGCACGCGCATCAGTTGCGTTCTGTGCACGAATCGCGTTCAGGCGAGACGTAATGTTCTGGAACTTCTCACGAGCAGCATCGTTGAACTGAATGTTCACAGCCCAACGGCCCGTAGTCACGCCCTGACCGGTCGTCTCCTGCGAGTGGCTTGCGGTAGAAATATCGCTACCGCTCAGCTCCACAGGACCCAGAATGTACTTCTCCCGACCGTCAGTGGAACACGCCACCATCGGCTTAGTCGGGTCCGCACTATCGGCGTCCTCATTACGTGCCGCGGTGCAGTCCTTCGCCTCATACTGCTTGTACAGGTCCGCAGTAATCCAGTTACGGTCAGAGCCGTCAGTCGGCTCCGCAGAGGGCTTGGGCAGCTTATCGTCCGCAGTGCGGGCATCCTCAGCCACCGCAGTACCGGCACCAGACAGCAGCACCGGGCGGAACGTCATATTTGCAGACGCCTGAATCAGCTGACGAGTCTCAGCGCTAATCGTTCCGGGAACCGAAACAACCACGTTATTACCCGAGCCGAAGGAGGTGGTAACCTCCGCCTCCGAAACGCCGGCACCATCAACGCGCTGACGAATAATCTCAACCGCCTGGTTCAACTGCTCCTGGGTGACGTTCCCATCCGAAGAGCCATTGACCTTCGGAGAAAGAATCATCTGAGTACCACCCGAAAGGTCCAGGGCGAGCTTCGGTGCCCAAGAACCTCCCGAGTAGGTGCTGCCAAAAATACCGGCAGCCATAACAACCATGAGCAGGACCATCGAGAGGAGCGCCCCTCGCGCGGCTGCAAGCGGTGAACGCTTAGCCATAATGTTCCTTCTTCGTATGAATAGTATTGAGTGTTCTACAGATTCCGTAACGCGAAAACCCGACGCCGCTCATGGGCGCCGGGCTCATACGCTCTGAATTACTTGGCAGTATCAGAAGAGGTATCGGAAGCGGGAGCTTCGGATGCGGTAGCCTCGTACACGTCCTCGGTCAGGGGCGCTGCGGGGGCTTCATCCTCAACAAGGTTCAGAATCGCGTTCATGGACGCAGTAATCACAACGCCCTCTGCGATCTGAAGCTGCAGCTTGTTGCTCTCAAGGTCAGTGCTGACAACGGTGCCATAGACGCCGGAAGCAGTCATCACCTGATCACCAGGGACGAGCGCACGTCGCATTGCCTGCAGCTCCTCCATCTGCTTACGCTGACGCTTCTGCGCAGAGAACATCATCCATGCCAGCAGCGCCATCATGGCAATCATAATCAGGAGGTTAAAATCCATGGTCTCACTTTCACATCCGCACCCGTGCCGCTCACCGCGAGGGTTGAGCGTACCAGAAGGTGTGGAATCGTAGATACAGTACGTATCCATCCTACGCGAGAGCTTGAGCTTTAGTGACCCGAACCAGCATTTTTGTGAGGTTAACCTGAGTTTTGGACTCTCTCGGCGTAATTTTCTGTCCCCAATGAAGCCCGGCAGCGCCTACAGAGAAGCCCGCGGGAGGCCGATACCTCCCACGGGCTACTACTGTGTCATCACCTGCTGTGTTATCAGCTGGTACGGGTCTAGAGCTGAATCGGGCCTAGAGTTGAATTTCGGGTGCTTCCAAGCCGAGGTGCTCCCACGCCGCGGGCAGAGCCACACGACCGCGCGGAGTGCGACCAATCAGGCCCTCACGCACCAGGTACGGCTCGGCAACCGTCTCCACGGTCTCCGTCTCTTCACCCACCGCAATGGCGAGGGTAGACAGACCCACCGGGCCGCCGCCGAACTTGTGAATCAGCGCCTCCAGCACGGCGCGGTCCAGGCGGTCCAGGCCGCGCGAATCCACCTCGTACATATCCAGCGCGGTTGCGGCATCGGTCGCATTGATGCGATCCACACCGTTCACCAGCGCCCAGTCACGCACACGGCGCAGCAGACGGTTCGCAATACGCGGCGTACCGCGGGAACGACCGGCAATCTCGGTGAAGCCCTCGGAGGTAATCTTCATGTCCATCAGGCCCGCGCTACGGCGAAGCACCAGCTCAAGCTCCTCCACCGAGTAGAACTCCAGGTGACCGGTAAATCCGAAGCGGTCACGCAGAGGGCCGGGCAACAGACCCGCACGGGTCGTCGCACCGACCAGGGTGAACTGCGGCAGCTCCAACGGAATGGAGGTCGCACCCGCGCCCTTACCGACCACAATGTCCACACGGAAATCTTCCATCGCCATGTAGAGCATTTCCTCAGCCGGGCGGCTCATACGGTGAATCTCATCCAGGAACAACACCTCACCGGGAGTCAGCGAAGACAGAATCGCCGCCAAATCACCCGAATGCTGAATCGCCGGGCCGGAGGTGATGCGCAGCGGCGCCTCCATCTCTGCCGCAATAATCATTGCGAGAGTGGTCTTACCCAGACCGGGAGGGCCCGACAGCAGCACATGGTCGGCACTACGGCCACGCATCTTCGAAGCCTCCAGCACCAGGGACAGCTGCTGACGCACACGGCGCTGACCCACAAAGTCATCCAGGGACTTAGGGCGCAGTGCCGCCTCAATCATCTTCTCTTCAGGCTCTTCTTCCATCGCCACCAGGCGCTGGGCGGGAGCTGAAGACGCCTGAGTGCCGGGCACCTGACCGGGAAAATACCCGCCGGAAACCAGGGACGCCGCGGGCTGCGGCTCATAGGGATTCTGGCTCATAGAATTCTTCTTTCACAAAAGTTTGAGTGGGATACATCGAACAGGGCGCGCCGCTTAGTGGCGGCCCACCGTGTTCTGAGTACCCAAGGAGGCGAGCACACCGCGCAGAGCCACACCCACCGGCTCAGTCTCTGCGGCAGGGTTGTGCTGCACGTAAGCGTCAATAGCGGCGGAAGCGTCCTTCTCGCTCCAGCCCAGAGAGGTGAGAGCGTCAAGCACCTGCGGCTTCCAGACAATGCCCTGGCTCAGCGGCAGCTCATCGGTCTGACCATCGCTGAGAATCAGCTTGCCGGCCAGCTCCAGCACAATACGGCGGGCACCCTTCGGGCCAATACCGGGAACCTTCGTGAACGCCTTATCATCACCAGTCGCCACGGCGCGCTCCACCTCAGAAGCGGTGTGAACGCTCAACACCGCCAGCGCAATACGCGGACCAATACCGGAAACCGAAAGCATCATATCGAACACTTCACGCTCGGCAGGCTCCGAAAAACCGTACAGAGTCATCGACTCTTCACGCACAATCATGGTGGTCAGCACGGTAGCTTCCTCACCGGTGCGCAGCTTGGAGAGAGTACGCGCGGTAGCGTACACAAGCATGCCGAAACCGTTCACGTTAATCACCGCATGATCAAGGCCCACCTGAGCCACACGACCGGTCAGGGATGCAATCATTTCTCTCCACCTTTCAACACCGCGCCCCGAATCGGACTCGCGGCAGTGTGAGGGCACCGGGAACTCCGGCACCCACAGAACGCACTCCCCCAGTTCAACGGGGAGACACTACAAGTATATTAGAATATTTCTTCTGAAATCAAGCATATATTCGAACTTCTTAGCGAATACACGCGAGCGCGCAGAAGGCGGCACACAGGCCCACGAAGGCACCTCTAGCGGCGGCATCTCTAGCGGCGAGCGCGTGCCTCCGCGTCCATCCAGGCACGCTGCGCCGGAGTCAACGACCCACCACGGCGAGCCTTTGCCGGGCGTGAACCCTGGTGAGTCTGCGTCTGAGCGGACATATTAATGCCCGAACCGATACCGCCGCCACGCCAGCCGTGACAGATCGCAATCGCCAGGGCATCGGCAGCATCGGCGGGCTTCGGCATGGATTCCAGCCCCAAAATGCGGGTCACCATGCGACCCACGGACGCCTTATCGGCCCGGCCGCTACCGGTCACCGCCGCCTTCACCTCCGAGGGGGTATGGAAGAACACCGGCACGCTGCGCATCGCCGCAGCAGAAATCACCGCGCCCGAAGCGTGCGCCGTACCAATCACCGTGTTCACCTGCTCCTGCGCGAAGATACGCTCAATTGCCAGGGCATCCGGCTTGTAGGTATCCAGCCAGTGGGAGGCGGCGTTGAAAATCCAGAGAATACGCTGGTCCAGGGACTCTGCCGGGATCGTGCCGGCAACACCCACGTTCACGAAGTGCGCCTTACGGTCGGCGGTCATATCGAGCATGGAGAAGCCGCAGCGGGTCAGACCCGGGTCAACACCCATGATGCGGGTTGCACCCGGCACACGCTCCACGGCGGCGGCGGTACGGTTCTCACGCATGCTATCGCGTGCGGCAGGTTGAGCGGCGGCCATCATCTCCCCTTTCGACAAACTCCCTATAGAATCTCTAGATTCTAGCCCTTCAGAATCCTAGCACCCGGCACCGGGGCGTGCCACGAGCACGGTCGCTACAAGAGCAGTCACCACACGCACGGTCACCGCGTGAACAGTCACCGCGCGTCCCGCGAAAAGTACCCAGCGCCTTCCCAAAATGCAGCCAAGACGCTAAGAAGCCACTCCCCCAACCGGCCACCCTACGGCGGCTCGGTTAAAGGAGCGGCTTCTTCAAGCATCAGATATCAGAATCCGAGGATTACTCAGCTTCCAGCTCTGCCATAACCTCGTCAGAGACGTTAGCGTTCGAGTAGACGTTCTGAACGTCGTCGAGCTCTTCAATAGCGTCTGCCAGCTTCATGAACTTCTTAGCACCCTCAGCGTCCAGGTCAACCTGCATGGTCGGGCGGAAGACCGGGTCGTCGTTGTTGTACTCCAGGCCAGCCTCGTCCAGTGCCTTACGGATCTCGGGCAGGTCGGTCGCTGCGGAAACAACGGTGAAGATATCGCCCTCGTCCAGAACCTCTTCAGCGCCTGCATCCAGAACAGCCATCAGAACGTCGTCCTCGGTCAGGCCGTCAGTCTTGGTGACCTCAGCAACGCCCTTACGCTCGAACAAGAACGCAACCGAACCCTGGTCAGCCATGGTGCCGCCGTTACGGGTCACAGCCAGGCGAACCTCAGACGCTGCACGGTTACGGTTATCGGTCAGACACTCAATGTACAGAGCGGTACCCTGCGGGCCGCGTGCTTCGTACATGATTTCGGTGTAGTCAATGGTCTCACCGGTCAGGCCAGCGCCACGCTTGATTGCGCGGTCAATGTTGTCGTTAGGAACGGAGTTCTTCTTCGCCTTCGACACAGCCAGGTCAAGAGCGGGGTTACCAGCAATATCAGCGCCGCCCATACGTGCTGCAACTTCAATTGCCTTAATGAACTTCGCGAAAGCCTTCGCGCGCTTAGCGTCGATAGCAGCCTTCTTGTGCTTAGTAGTCGCCCATTTAGAGTGACCGGACATTCGTATCTCCCTTAGTCAAAACCTCCGTGCGGGCACGGCGAAACGTCCCACGCACCGTACTGTACTCACATAACTATACCGTAGCGGAGGCGCACACCACCTCAGAAAGTGCACGCCACCGCCAGGAATAGGCTAGCGGGGGCGAGACGCGGCCGAAGCGCGCGCCTTCTCCACCAGCGAGTCGTCAATCGTGTTCGGCGTGAACTCGCCAAACTTACGCTGAGCCGCCTGCTCAATCAGGTAATCCGAAATCTTCGGGTTCTTCGGCAGCAGCGAACCGTGCAGGTAGGTGCCAATCACGTTGTGCACGCGCGCACCCTCATACGCATCAGTCACGTTGTTGCCCTCACCCTTGGTGACGGTAGCCAGCGGGGTGCAGCCGGAACCCAGGTAAGTCAGGCCCGAGTGGTTCTCAAAACCAATCACAGTGCCAAACTCCTCAGACTCCTCAACAATGTTGCCGATCAGGCGGTCATCGCCGCCGACCGTGTGCGCATCAAAAATGCCGATACCCTTCAGCACCTCACCCTCACGGGTGCGGAATTCCTTGCCGAACAGCTGGTACAGGCCACAAATGACGAGCATCGGCACGCCAGCCTCAGCCAGCGAGCGCAGCGTGTCACCATTAGCGTGCAGGTCGTCCTGAATCACGGACTGACCCGAGTCCTGACCGCCGCCACCCAGAATAATGTCAACATCTTCCGGGAAAGGCTGACCGGGGTTGTGGTCCAGAATCTGCACGTCAAAGCCGTGCGCCTGCGCGCGACGAGCCAACGCCAGGGTGTTGCCCCAGTCGCCGTAAATGTTCATGTCGAGCGGGTACAGCTGCAGAATACGCAGAGTCTTACCGTTATTGGGGCCGGAGGCGGGGGTGCCCTCAAAAGTGTGAGTTGCCGTCATTAGGAGACCCTCTCAACGTCAGTGATCTTTGCGAGCTCTTCACGCAGAGCCAGCATTGCGGTGTAGGTGCAGAAAATACGCATGGGCGCGTTACCGCTGGAGGCAATGAAGCCCTTGAGCGCGTCGGCGAGGTTCTCGTTGACCTCGTCAACCTTCACGCCGTCATGCTCCAGGCGCAGCGCCATATCCCAGGCACGCACACCCGAAACCATCTGCACGCCGGTCTTCTTCAAGCTGTCGAAGTCAACATCCCACAGCCAGGACACGTCACGGCCGTCAGCGTACTGGTCGTTAATCGTGATCATGGTGGCGTAGTCGTCAGCGTTCGCGCTCGCCAGGGACAGGCGGAAACCGCTCGGGTTCTTCACCAGCAGCAGCTGCAGCGGGCGGCCGTTCACGTTCAGGGTCTCACCGCGACCGAAGGCGGGGGTGATCTTCGCCAGCTCCGCGATGAGCTTATCTTCGTTGAGCTTCTCGCCCATGACGGCGCGGGTCAGCGCCATAGCGCCAGCCGCGTTGAAGATGTTGTAAATGCCGTAGAGGTTGATTTCGCCGACTCGCTCCACACCCGCCAGGTCGAAGGTTGCGGAGGTGCCGGAGAACGCGGTCAGGGTGACGTCAGCCTCGGGCAGGGTCGCCTTCGCGACGGTGCCGCCGCGCATCTCATCATCCGAGGGGAAGTACGAGCGCAGGGACTCATCCAGACCGTAGTACTTGACGGTCACGCCAGGCTGCACGTTCTCAGCGAGGGAGCGGATGCGCGGGTCCTCACGGTTGAGCACCACGGTACCGGTCGTTGCGGAGGCGACGGTCGCCAGCATGCGGCGGGTCGTGTCAATCTCACCGAAGCGGTCTAGCTGGTCACGCAGAACGTTCAGCAGCAGTGCGTAGTCGGGCTTGACGGCCTTGACGAAGTGCACGGCGTGCGCCTCGTCCAGCTCAAGCACAGCGATATCAGCGTCAAGCTTGCCGCCGAGGGTCATCTCGCCCAGCAGTGCCGCGGCAACACCGCGCACAAAGTTCGAACCGGTGCGGTTAGTGAAAACCTTCAGACCCTGAGCTTCAAGCAGCTGCACAGCCATCTTCGTGGTGGTGGTCTTACCGTTCGTACCGGAGACAACAACCACGCCGTAGGGCAGCTTCGCGAGCTCTTCAGCGACGAAGTCGGGGTGCAATTTTTCCATGACAAGGCCGGGGAAGGCGGAGCCGCCGCCGCGAAGCTTAGTCGCGGCGCGTACGCCCTGGCCGAGAAGACGAATGAGGGGTTTGGACATGCTTACCATTTTAGTACACGCACGCCAGCGGCTGAATGGTCCGCCGGGCTCGTTCGCTCATGCCGGACGGGGCGGGGTTACTGGGGTTTTTGTACGGGGGTGCTGGGGTTTTGGTTCAGGGGGTTTGGTGCAGGGCTCCGGCTAGGGCGAAGCGCCGGGGGTATTAGAACAGAGAACCCTGTACCCTCACCCGCGTGAACTCCTGCGCCGGCTCCACCAGCACATTCCGCCACGCGGCAGTATTCACCAGGAACGCCGCGTCAGCATCGCCGGTGTGGGCGCTCAAAAACTGACCCGCCGCACCCGTGCAGAAGAAACCAGCCACCCCGCTCTCCAAACCGGATTCACACGGCGCCAGCGGTTCGGGCGATTGCGCGCGCAGAGCCGCGTATGGGCGGTTCATGGCGAGCGACGGAATCCACGGCTCATCCAGGGCGGTGAGCGGCACCTCCGGGTCGGTGCGCGCCAGTTCGGCGAGCGCTTCGCGGGCGCGGGCGACCGCCTCCTGATGTGCAACACGAAGCTGCGCGCCGGGCAGCGGGTTCGTCCAGGCGCGGTACTTGCTCGCCACCTGCTTGACCTGCGGAATCTTCGCGAGGGCGGTCACAGCGTCTTCGGCGCGGCGAATGGCAAGGCCGTCGGGTGCGAGCGCAATGTAGGTGGCGGTGGCGACCGCCTGCTCATCCAGGCGGCGCGGGGTCGAATGCAGGGAGCTCGTACCAACCTTGTGCGTGCCGTCCGGGAAGGTCGCGATGTAGAGGCGGTGCTCCAGCATTGCGTAGGCGCGCATGGATTCGGTGAGCGTTCCGGGGTACAGGTGCGCGCTGTGCAGGGCGGTAAATTCGTCGCGGGCGGTGCAGCGCGGGCACTGCTGGCCACGCTGGATGCGGGTGCCTTCGGGGCAGGGTACGCGGCGGATTCCCGCGGATTCGGGGGCGGCGTCATTGCTCATGCCGGTGGTGTATCCGGCGCAGTAGCGGTAGAGTTCCCCCTCGCTATCGCGCGGAATACGCAACCCCAGGTAGGCGCCGGGGGTCAACGGAATCTGGATGCGAACCCCGCTCGGAACGCCAGGCTGCGCGGGGCTGCTTCCCTGGATAGGGACGCTCTCCCCCGCCGCTTGAGATGCCCGGTTATGAGCTCCTTCAGCACCCCCGCCGGGCACGACCGGTTCCACCTCAATGAGCGGGCGGCGGTTGGACCAGCGGATCTGCCTCCAGATGAGCAGCTGCGGCGCGCCTGCAGAATCACCAGCGGCGGGCGCAGCAGCAAACTCATCGAAAGCAGTCTCAAGCAGGTTGGGGTAGTCCATAGCATTCCACTCTAGCGGGTCTGGCGGGTTCTTTCTCGCGGGTTCTTTCTCGCGGGGTGCGGTGCATCCGGGTATCGAACCATTGGCGGCGCATCTAAGCGTTCGATACAGGCGCACATCCTCGGAAAGCAAAAGAGGCCAGCGTCCTTCACGCTGATCCGCACCCCCGCAGTGTTGCCGTGCGTTCACGCACGGCGGGGTGGGTTCTCAGCTGAGGCGCTGACCTCTGTGGTTGAGGCAGGGCGCTTACCCTGCCAAGCCCGAAAGCGATCGGTGACCGCTATTTTTCGGTGAGCTATGCGGTGTTCATGGAAGCCGGAAGCTTCCCCGCAGCGTCGCTGCATTTAAAACTTTGCCATATCCAATGGACATAACATCATTCAAATACGCATCGACTGCCTAATCTGCGCATTTATGACGCAGAATTTCTATGCACTAGCTGGCAAATTGAAGCAATTAGTGCAAAATTTCAAAATCACCAAGCCACCCAGACTATCTGACGGATGATCCACGCCATCTAGCTGAGGCGAGCAAACCCCTCCGCAATAGCCACACGCATATCGTCCAGCGTGCGGGACATGGTCTTGGTGTGAGCGATAATCGGCAGGAAATTTGTATCCCCACTCCAGCGCGGCAAAATGTGCTGATGCAGGTGATCAGCAATGCCCGCGCCGCCAACCTTGCCCTGGTTGATACCGATGTTGAAGCCGTCATTATGCGACACCTCGCGCAGAACCTTCATGGCGAGCTGCGTCAGCTGCGCAATCTCAATGGTTTCCGCCTCGGTCGCATCATCGTAGAACGGGATGTGGCGGTACGGGCAGACCAGCAGGTGCCCGGGGTTGTACGGATAGAGGTTGAGAATCACGAAGGCATGCTCGCCGCGGTGCACAATCAGCGACTCCTCGTCACTGCGGCTGGGCGCGGTGCAGAAGGGGCAGGTCTTCTCGGTATAGTCCTTCTGGCCGCCACTCACGTAGGCGGTGCGGTGAGGGGTCCACAGGCGCTGGAACTGGTCCGGTGCGCCGGGCAGCTCGAAGGAATCCTGCACCGAGGCTGCGGTGCCATGCTCGGGGGTCGTGTTCTCGCTCATAGTCCCATTCTATAGCCCGCACGCGGCAACGGGAACGCCCCGTCCGTCATGCGTGTCAGATATGAGATAACTCCCCCGGCAGCGCGCTTAGCTGTGCTGCTTTTCCAGGCGAATGATGCGGGTGGCACCCTCAAAGGTCATGGGGAAGCTCAGCACGCCGTCCTCCATGACGAATTCCTTAGTTTCCTTATCGGAGGCGTACGGCGCGTGGCTCAGCTTCGCATGGTCCACGTGCGAAATGTAGCTGAAGTTGCCGGTCTTCGCCTCGAAAGTGCCCGCCCAGAAGGGGGTTGCCAGCTCTTCGTGGTTCAGGTGGTAGGTGACCTCGATAATGCCGTCGTGAATGACGGCGTCCATGTAGTTCTCAAGGTTGGTGGAGTCCTGCTGAACCCAGGTGCCGTCCATGATTTTCTGCGAGCGCGCAACGGCTGCCGAGGAAGGCATGGGCGCCGCGGTGTATGCGGCAGGCTCCTGGTTGCTCGTGTTGTCCGGCGCGGGGGTCTCAGTGGGCTGAGTCGCGGTCGGGTGAATCGACGGGTCATCCGAGGCATTAACCGCCGCCTTAATTCCGGTGCTGTCATCGCCGGGGGCGGGAACGGCACTAGGCTCGACGGTTTCAAAAGCTGCGGGGTCAACAACCGCACTTGCGGAGGCGTTATTCGGTGCGGGTGCGCACGCGGTGAGGGAGAGCGCGCCGAGTAGAGCGAGCGCGCCCAGAGTGGACTTAGGTACCACGAACGTGTCCTAACAGAGTTATGTGTTTGAGTGAGTTTGTGAGTTGAGTGGTGCCTCCCCGTGAGTGAGGTGGGGATACGACGACACCCCGTAGCGCATTGAGGCTACAGGGCGTTCGATAACCGGCACGGTAGATAGTTTATAGGCTCTGGCTAGGAGTTTCACCAGTGGCGGCCATTTTTAAAAGATAGTTTGGTCACATTAGACCTTAAGGCGGGGCATTTTTCACCGGCGCAACCCTCAATTTGCACTCCGCACAGGCTAATTTTGCCTCGACAAGGCAAAATATACCGCTCAGTGGCGAGTGCGGGGCTTGATTCCACCTTCACGTGGGCTCGGCACCCAAACCCACCGCCACAGCGGGCGGGCGGTGTGGGTTTGAGTGCCGAGCCTCAACCGAACTGCTATATCTGCGCTGCTGTCTGCGCTGCCGCCCGGCCACTATTCGCGGGCTACTATTCGCAGGCTCCTACTGCTTGCGGGAACGCAACGAGAACTTCTCACGAATAATCGTGAACGTCTGGCGGGTCTCCTCCAGCAGGGCGACCGGCTCCTGCTCGCGCACAGCGACCTCATGAGAGGTCGAAGGCTCACCGGGCTCCTCAGCAGGTGCGGCGTTTGGAGCATCTGCAGAAGCACCCGGTGCGGCAAAACCGGCAGCAGTAAAACCAGCGGAGTTGAAACCAGTACGGCGTGCCGCCTCCGCCTCCGAAGGAACCGGGTGCACACCGTCTTCATCCACGACCTCGCGCAACGTGTAGTCGTGGGCTTCACGGCGCGCATACTCACGAGCTAGCAGGGCGCGCAGCTCAGAAATCTCCTGGCGAAGGTCGTCCACGTCAGCCTTGGTGGCGGGGTGCTCCTGCTCCTCCACTCCCCCGATTTTCTCGATAATCCAGCTCGCGAGCGCACCGGTAGCAACCGCGACCAAGCCCACGCCGTACAGCATGACGATCACGGCGATGACCCTGCCGATGCCGGTGACCGGGTAAACGTCGCCGTAGCCGACCGTGGCGAGGGTCGTGAACGTCCACCAGTAGGCGGTGGGCAGGTCGCGAATCATCGCGCCCGGTTCGGAGGACTCCACCGAATAGATCGACAGGGCAAACATGATGATAAAGATCGCGGTGTAGCCGAAGAGCTTCATCCCCAGTTCGGAGAGCCTCTTGTACTGGCGGTTGGCGGTCAGGTGAATCATGGCGAGGAAGCTGACAATACGCCACGCGGGCAGCAACACAATCGCCAGGTTCATCAGGTTATGCGTGATGAAGTAGAGTCGCCGTGGCGCCAGGTACAGGCGAATGCAGTAGTCGGCGGCGAATAGGCCCCACAGAATCATCTGAATGATGTTGAGGTACCCGTCATACGGTTCCTGGATGCGCGTGCTCATGATGGGTGCGGCGAACGCGAGCAGGTACAGCACGGACGCCACGAACATGGGCGTTGAGGAGCGTTCCTCCCATGCCGCCAGGTTCTTCTCGCCGCGGTACTTGCTGAGCGTGCGGAAGAGGCGGGTTCGCGGAGTGCGACGCGGCGGGTCCGTGACGGTGCGGGTGACCGTGCGAATGGTCGTGGTGTGCGTTTCAGGCTCGCCCGTGTCAATGATTTCGGGGGTGCCATCAGGGTTACCCTGAGTACCCTTCTGGTCGCCCTGCTTGCCGCGCAGGTGATGCGTGGTGCGGGTGATGCGGCGTTCCTCGCGGTGCGTGCCGTCCGGTGCGTCAGTGGTGGCGTATTCTTCGACGACTTCTTCGTAGTCGTCGTCGGGGTCCAGGTCAGTGGAGTAGACGGCGTGGGCGCTGTCCAGGCGGGCGCTATCAATCTGCACGGCGTCTACGGGCAGGGCGGTAGGCTCTGCCGGACTCGCTGCAGCGGGGCTAGCTGCAGCGGGGGCGGTTTCAGATGCGGTAGTTTCAGGGCGCACAGACGCACCCGCCGGGCTGTTCCCCGCGCTATTCGCAGGGATATTGCCCGAGGTGTTCTCGGCCGAGGTATTCCCTGCCGACGTATTGGGTGCTGTGCCGTTCTTTACCGTGTTTTCTGCCTGGTTCTGTTCCGCCTTATCCATAGTGTGAATGATACTCCGCGCCGTTGCGTTTGCGTTTCTATTTCATTGCACTGCGAGCATTTAACCTGACACAATATGTGGTGTACCTATCACCTCGGTTGCGCTATCCCGCAGTGTTACTGCCCCGTAGCGTTGCCGACCCGCACATCGGAGTGCCTTATGCCTTCACACACCACCGCTTTCTTCTTCCGTCACCCGAGCTTCCGTCAGCTGGGCGTGAGCCTGTGCCTCTCCGGTGCGCTCGCCGCCGCCCTGGGCGGGTGCGCCTCCCTGAACCCCTCCCCTTCTGCGTCTGCTGAGACTTCGTCTGAGCCGACTGCGGCGAGCCACGCAACGGCGCCGGTGCTTCAGGATTCTGAGGGCTTCCGCCTGTTTACCGGTCGCGGTGCTGTTGAGGAGGCGGTCTTTGAGGGCCCGGCGGCGCCCGCCTCCTATTCGTATGTGGAGTTTGAGCGTCGCGGTGAGCCGGAGGGCACGATGAAGGTTTCGGTCACTGACGGTTCGGGCACTCAGGTTGAGGTGGTTGCTGGCGGTTCGGGTGAGGGTGCGGGCGTGTGGGTTCGTAATACGGCGAGCGCGTCTGCGCCAGCTCCTTCTGGTACCGCTCCTTCTAGTTCCGCGAAGTCTGCGGGGGCGGTGAGTGTGCCGTATAGTTCGGCGCGTGTGACGGCGTCGACGTCGCAGCTGATTGATGATGCGCAGTGGATGGTGTCGGTTCGTGCGGCGGGTGTTGGTTCTTCGGGTGAGTTTGAGGCGCCTGATGGTGTGCCGTTGACGAGTCAGAGCGCGGAGGTTGGCGAGATTCAGATGCAGGGCAGCCGCGGTTTTGTGCACGATACGGTGTCGAGTGGCGCCTCGGTTGCGGTAGAGAACCGTTCGGGTGCGAAGATGACGGTGTATTGTGCGGGTGTGGATCGTAAGGAGCGTAGTGTGCCTGCGGGTGGCCGCGTGTTTGTGGAGGATTTGGGGGTGCGTGGTTCGGCGGGTTCTCCTCTGTTTTGTGGTGTGGTGACTTCTGATAGTACTGCTAGCTGGAATGTTACGGCGCTCGGCGGCCGCGCCTAAGAAAACCTGACCGGCATCCGGGTGGTGGGTGCGCCTCCTCAGATATACCCAGGTAGCCCCGCACGACACCCTGGAAAGCCAGTAAATACGCGGCAAACCTACGCATCGGCACGGTGTATAACCCACCCCCTTTATGGTGACAAGTAGTCGCCAAGCTTAGCCATAGCTAACCGGAAAAGACGGTGTTCAAAGGAAGATACTGGAATAAGGACAGCATTCACACACCTGTCACCAGTAAGGAAGCAAGATCATGACCACCGTTGTGTCAAATACGTCCGAAGCCCTCAAGTCCCCCTACGAGGACACCCTCAAGCGCCTACTCTCCGACGCGCGCGCCGAGGCAGTCGAATCCAGCGTCTCCGAACTCGAACGCCTGGCAATCTCGCACGACGCATCCCACTACCTGCTCGTGCCCGCCGGCCTGATTCGCCCCGACTCCGCCGAAGACGTCGCAAACATCTTCCGTGCAGCCGGCGACCTCGGCCTGCCGCTGACCTTCCGCTCCGGCGGCACCTCCCTCTCCGGCCAGTCCAGCGGCGACGGTCTGATGGTCGACACCCGCCGCCACTTCAAGAAGATCGAGGTCCTTGAAGACGGCAAGAAGGTGCGCGTGCAGCCCGGCGCGACCATCATGATGGTCAACAACTACCTGGCACCATACGGCTACAAGCTCGGCCCCGACCCGGCATCCTGGTCCGCCTGCACCATCGGTGGTGTGGTCGCGAACAACTCCTCCGGCATGTCTTCGGGTACCAAGTACAACACCTACAACACCCTGGACTCCATGGTGTTCGTGCTGCCCAGCGGCACCATCATTGACACCGCCGAGCCGGACGCCGACCAGAAGCTGCGCGCCCTCGAACCCGAGCTTCACGAGGGCCTGCTGCGCCTGCGCAAGCGCGTGCTTGAGAACCCCGAGTCCATGGCGAAGATTCGCCAGCAGTACTCCATGAAGAACACCATGGGTTACGGCCTGAACTCCCTGGTCGACTTCGAGACCCCCGTGGACATTCTGCAGCACCTGCTGATCGGTTCGGAGGGTACCCTCGGCTTCGTGGCTTCGGCAACCTACCGCACCCTGCCGATTCTGAAGAACACCTCGACCGGCCTGCTCGTGTTCGACAACCTCATCGATGCGGCACGTTCCGTGCCCGAACTGGTCGCCAACAAGCTGGCAACCGTCGAGCTGATGGACGCCACCAGTATTCGTGTGGCTCAGCGTACCGGCCAGGCTGCGGAAGCACTCGCCGCCATCGACGTGAAGGATCACGCCGCGCTGCTGGTTGAGTTCCAGGGCAACTCCGAGCAGGAGCTGAACGACCTTGCCGCTGCTGCAGCACCCATGTTTAAGAGCCTGCCCGTGGCTTCGCCGGTGTCGATGACCAGCAAGCTGTCCGAGCGTAACGCCCTATGGGCGGCACGCCGCGGCCTGTACACCACCGTCGCGGGCAACCGCCCCTCCGGCACGAACGCACTGCTTGAAGACGTGGTCGTGCCCGTCGAGGTTCTGGGCAACACCTGTAGCGACCTGACCAAGCTGTTCGACGCCCACGGCTACAAGGACTCCGTGATTTTCGGTCACGCGAAGGACGGCAACATCCACTTCATGCTGAACGAGCAGTTCCGCGACCCGAAGCAGCTGGACCGCTACCGCGAGTTCACCGAAGAAATGGTTCAGCTGATCCTTGCCGCTGACGGCTCGCTGAAGGCTGAGCACGGTACCGGCCGCATCATGGCTCCGTTCGTGAGCCGCCAGTTCGGTGACGAGCTCTTCGACGTGATGCGCCAGATCAAGCGCCTCATCGACCCGAAGGGCTTCATGAACCCCGGCGTGCTGATTGCCGAGCCGGACACCGACTACGTGACCGACCTGAAGGTCGCCGAGACCGTTGAGGAAGAAGTCGACCGCTGTGTGGAGTGCGGCTACTGCGAGCCGGTCTGCCCTTCCCGCAACCTGACCCTCACCCCGCGTCAGCGTATTGTGATGCGCCGTGAGATTGCCGCCGCCGAAGTGAACGGCGACCACGAGCTCGCCGAGCGCCTGCGCAAGGAGTACGAGTACAACGGCATCGACACCTGCGCCGTGGACGGCATGTGCCAGACCCGTTGCCCCGTGAACATTAACACCGGTGACCTGATTCGCCGCCTGCGTTCTGAGAACCAGGACAAGCTCGCCGCCGCCGGCTGGAAGGTCGCCGCGCAGCAGTGGGGCATCATGGACAAGGTCGCAGGCAAGGCCCTGACCGTAGCCAAGAAGATGCCGTTCCCCATCGTGCACGGCACCACCGACATTGCCCGCAAGGTCATGGGCGACGACATGGTTCCCTCCTACAAGAAGGACCTGCCCGTCGGTGGCCCGGCACGTAAGCCTCACAAGGATGCAACCGCCGAAATCGTGTTCTTCCCCGCCTGCGTGAACTCCATGTTCGGCGGCGTGGACGGCGACGGCAAGCACGACCCGGTCAACGCAACCCAGGCGTTCATCCGCCTGTGTGAGCGTGCGGGCGTGAAGTACCGCATCCCGGACAACATTGGCGAGATGTGCTGCTCCACCCCGTGGAAGTCGAAGGGCTTCACCGACGGCTACTCGATCATGAGCGACCGCGTGCTGAAGTCCCTGTGGGAGGCTACCGACGGTGGCCGCCTGCCGGTCGTGTGTGACGCTTCGTCCTGTACTGAGGGCCTTGAGGTGATGCGCCAGAAGGTTATTAAGGCGCTTGAGCACAAGATCGTGAACGGCCTGCAGCCGGGCGAGCCGGACTACTCGCGTCTGCGCATGTACGACGCGGTGCAGTTCGCCGCCGACAACTTGCTGGACAAGCTGACTGTGTCTGCTCCCCTGCCGTCGGTTGCTCTGCACCCGACCTGTTCGATGACTCACCTGGGCACTCAGCCTGCGTTTGAGAAGATTGCGAACGCGATGAGTGACGACGTGTACGTGCCGAAGCACTGGGGTTGCTGTGGCTACGCGGGTGACCGCGGTATGCTGCACCCCGAGCTGACCGCAAGCGCTACGGAGGCTGAGGCTACGGAGCTGAGCGAGCAGAAGGAGTTTGCCGCATACATTTCGGCTAACCGTACCTGCGAGCAGGGCATGACCGAGGCGACCGGCCACACCTACCAGAACGTGCTGCAGCTGCTGGAACGCACCACCCGATAAACGGGCTGAGCGCATAAGCTGACGAAAGAAGGGACCCGGCGGGCTATCTGATTGATAGTCCGCCGGGTCCGTTTATGCTTGTTTCCTTCTAGGCTGTCTTTAGGCAGTGACCAGGTGGGTTCCTAGCGCGTTCTGGGCAACTGCCTGTACCGGGCTCAGGTCGCCTTCTAGAACAACTGAGCCGTTCGGGATCATCTGTGCGTACTGCAAGAAAGTGCCGATTGTCAGGTCTTCGTGTGCGGTTTCTGGCTGGGTAACACCGGATGCGCTGGCAACGGTTGTTACGCCTCGTGAGTCTTGTCCGAGGTTTCGGACGCGTTCGGCTTGGATAATCTGGGCGTAGAGCGTTCCGTTGATTTCGGTGACGATGATGACGGCTGATTCTCCAGCAATGTTACGGGAGCGGCGGAATACGTCAGCGACTTTCTCGCCGGGTGCTGCGGGGATGACGTGGCATTCTCCTCCGGCACGTTGAGCCGCTAGGGCTACGAGTGCGCGGTGTTCTGGATCGCGGCGGGCAGACAGGTTGAAGCGTCCCGCGATGCGAGCTCGTTCTTTCATCACTTCGATGCTTGCCATTCTTCAATCCTTTCAAATGCGCCTTCTACGATAAAGGCTGTTGCTTCTTCGTAAGCGGCGTTGCTTTCCATAATACTATTCAGAGGTCGGTTCTCTTCGACCATGTAATAGCGAAGGCACAGGTATACCCGCGCAAGCACCGTGCTTGACCGCCGCCGTCGCGCAAAAAGATTGGGAACAACTAGGTGCGAGTACAGGATTTCAAACGAACCCTAGTGCGCTACCGTAGACACACCATATGGCACAGACACACAAAAGAGAGGTAGGGCTGACAATAGCCCTACCTCTAAGATGTTTTAAGATAGCACGGTTGACTAGTCATGATTCCTGAATGCAAAGAAGTACATGGTAGCCGATGCCAAACCCATACCTAAGGAAATCATAAGAACGTTTGGTGAACAAAGATTTCCCATTCCCTGAATCACTGTCAAGAACAGACAGGAAAGAGAAAATACGAGGATAAAAGCACCGATGCTCTGAAAACCAATACTTTTCATAATATACCTCCTTGGTTGCTTATAATTTATCTCGGCAGGTCCATGCAGCTACTGCCAGCTGAGCGGCCAAACCGGGAAGACCCCCAGCCCCCTTTTCTCAGTTGCAGCACCTATTTTCGGCTATTAGATAGTCCAATAATCAATACTGCTATCGAGATGCCGTAGAGAATTCCAAGCACCAGGTCGCTGACATTTGACACTACGTTCAAGATAATTGCCAGGATCAAGAACAGCATCCCAACAGGAACATACTTATTCGACTTCATACGCTCGTGCTCCCTCAACAATCAACAGCGATACATCATTTTCAAGACCATCCAGCTACCCATTTTCTGAATGACTATGGACGTTCGCCTTACTACCACGCTAGCACTCTGGGGCTAAAAACTCCCTTCACGACACAACTTTCTTCACCCAACATCCCTCTCAAAGCACACATAAAACCACCCCTCCGCAAGTTGTTCAATATTTAAAAATCTCTATTTTACTAATGAAGTAAAAATATTGGTATTACAGTGAAACACAAAATATGATACAATAAAAAATTAATAGTTTGATTATTTATCAAAGGGTGGTAAGCATTATGAAAAATATTTATATGTATGTTCAAGATACTATGGCCGATTGGGAACACGGCTATTTGATGCATGCACTAAGTTTGCAGGCTATGTTAGAAGAACCTAAAGTAAAATTATTAACGGTTTCTAAAGGGAAAAAGTCTATAAAAACTGCTGGAGGAATGACAATTGTTCCAGATTTTAATCTATATGATATAGATATTGCAAATACAGATGCTCTATTGCTTATCGGAGGAGATAGTTGGTTAAACAATGAGCAAGATGACGTGTTAGAACTTGCCTCTAAACTACTACAAGAAAATATCTTAGTTGGAGCTATCTGTGGAGCCACTTTGGGATTAGCCGAAAAAGGAATTTTAGATAATCGATATCATACGAGTAATGCTTCATTCTTTTTAAGCCAGATGAGCCAACATTATCGAGGACATAGTTATTACAAAGATGAGACTGCAGTTCAAGACGGAAATCTTATTACCGCAAGTTCAGCCGGCTCTTTATTATGGGCTAAGTTAATTGTCGAGGAGTTGGGCCTGTATTCAAAAACTACAGTTGAAGCATGGTTTAATTATTTTTCAACGGGAGCCCCTCAATATTATGGGGAAATGATGAACTCTCTAGCAAAAGACGCATTGTAAAGTTAATATGAAAAAAATTATTTTCCTTCGTGGAGTAACACCGACTGGTACCAATAAAATTCCAAAAATGTCTTATTTAGTAGAAATCCTAACGGAAGTTGGGTTTTTAAACGTTCAAACATATATTCAGAGCGGAAATGTAATGTTAGAATCAGAGTTATCTGACGAAGAAATCAGAAAGTTAGTTCATGATACAATTTTGGATAAAATTGGAGCTGATTTATCAATAATTATCAAAGAAATTAATCAATTAGAGATTGCTATTCAAGAAAACCCATTTGATAATACTTATGATAGTTCTCGCGTTCATCTAGTTTTTACTAATGAACAGATTCCCGAAAGTACTCTAACAGAACTTAGTAGAGAGAATTTTGGAGATGAAGAGTTCTATGGTGGTCACGAGTGCTGTTACCTATATTTACCACGTGAAGCTCGAAAAAAACGTTTAAATACTAATTATCTTGAAAAGAAATTTGGAATTCGGATGACTATGCGAAAATTAAGTGTAGTTAATCGACTTTCAAAGTTTTAACCAGACAGAAAAGGATGGTCAAGTCCATACCACACAGACAAAAGAAGAGTTCTATCAATATTACGATCTAGATAAGGCAGGCAAAGCCTATCATGAGATTGATTAAAGTAAGATATACAAAGGAGAAGAACGATGGTAGAAGAACGAATCCATGCTACAAAGCAGTATGTTAAAACTTTATTTGCTGATCGAGCGGATGGCCATGATGTAGAGCATACCCTTCGCGTCTATACCAATGCTATGAGAATCGCACAAGCAGAAGGTCCATGTGATATGGAGATAGTGGGCTTGTCAGCTCTTCTTCACGATGCTGATGATGATAAATTATTTCAAACAGAGAATAATGTGAATGCTCGCACGTTTCTAGAAGAGATTGGTACTCCTCAAAACCAAATCGACCAGATTTGCCAGGTTATCAATGCTGTTTCTTTCAGCAAAAATCGCGGTAAACATCCAGAAACCATAGAAGGCAAGATTGTCCAGGATGCAGACCGCCTGGATGCGATAGGAGCTGTAGGAATTGCGCGAACTTTTTCCTATGGTGGCCACAAAGGGAGGCCCCTTACTGATACCATTCAACATTTCCATGACAAGTTGCTCCTCTTAAAAGATGAAATGAACACGGAGACTGCCAAACAAATGGCAGAAAGTCGCCATCAATTTTTAATCACCTTCCTAAATGAACTAGAAAAGGAATTGTACTGAATAAAACATTGAAATTAACTTTTATAAAAGACTCATTTGATAGGAAGATATGCTAAATCGACTATTACCCCCCCCCCATTTTAAGTTGTTCAATGCATTCAGACATCCTTATCTAAATCGAACAATTACCGGCACCTCCGAACGGCAAGGAACGTTAGCGCCATCGCTTACACTAGCACGAAGACACCCGCGCCTCCTCAAAGCAAACAAAAAACCACCCCCTCCGCAGCTTGTCGCCGCAAAGGGGGTGGTTTCTATATATGAGCTAGACCAGAAAGCCTAGTACTACTCAGCAGCTTCAGTGCTGGGCTTGGGGTCTTCGTTCACGCGGTTGCGGATATGCTCCACAATACGTGCCACAGCCTCATCCACGGGCACACCGTTCTCCTGCTTGTTACCGCGGAAACGGAACGAAACAGCGCCGTGCTCCGCATCCTCACCGCCAGCAATCAGAATGAACGGAACCTTCTCAGTAGACGCAGTACGGATCTTCTTGGTGAAGCGGTCCGAACCGTAGTCCACCTCAACACGCACACCGTGCGCGCGCAGCTTGTCAGCGATCTCAGTCATGTAGTCGTTGAACGCCTCAGCCACCGGCACACCAATGACCTGGACCGGCGACAGCCACGCCGGGAACGCACCCGCATAGTGCTCGGTCAGCACGCCCAGGAAGCGCTCAATCGAGCCGAACTTCGCCGAGTGAATCATGACCGGCTCCTGCACGGTGCCGTCCGCAGCCTGGTACTCCAGACCGAAACGGCTCGGCTGGTTGAAGTCGTACTGAACGGTCGACATCTGCCAGGTACGGCCGATAGCGTCCTTCGCCTGAACCGAAATCTTCGGGCCGTAGAACGCAGCTCCACCGGGATCCGGGACGAGCTCCAGGCCGGTCTCCTTCGCAACCTGCTCCAGAACCGCGGTAGCCGCCTCCCACTGCTCATCAGTACCGATGAACTTATCCTTCTTATCACCCTCAGTGTCGCGAGTCGACAGCTCAAGGTAGAAGTCGGTCATGCCGAAGTCCTCAAGCAGGCTCAGCATGAACTTCAGCAGGTGACGCACCTCGTCCGGTGCCTGCTCCTTCGTCACATACGAGTGCGAGTCGTCCTGAGTGATCATGCGCACACGGGTCAGGCCCTGCAGCACGCCGGACTTCTCGTCACGGTACACGGTGCCGAACTCGAAGAAACGCAGCGGCAGCTCACGGTACGAACGGCCACGAGAACGGTAAATCTCGTTGTGCATCGGGCAGTTCATAGCCTTCAGACGGTAATGACCGTTATCCAGCTCCATGGGCGGGAACATGCCGTCCGCATAGTACGGAAGGTGACCGGAAGTGTAGAACAGGTCTTCCTTCGAAATGTGCGGGGTGCTGACGTACTGGAAACCCTCCTGAATGTGGCGGGTACGCACGTAGTCTTCCATTTCGCGCTTGATCACGCCACCCTTAGGGTGAATCACCGGCAGGCCGGGGCCAATGTTCTTCGGGAAGGAGAACAGGTCCAGCTCACGGCCCAGGCGGCGGTGGTCGCGGCGCTCTGCCTCAGCGATGCGCTCCTTGTACGCCACCAGTTCGTCCTTAGTCGGCCACGCGGTACCGTAAATACGCTGCAGCATGGGGTTCTTCTCAGAACCGCGCCAGTACGCGCCACCGGCACGCATCAGGGCGTAACCGTTAGCGATTAGCTTGGTGTTCGGCAGGTGCGGGCCGCGGCAGAGGTCCTTCCAGACGGTCTCGCCGGTCTTCGGGTGCACGTTGTCGTAAATGGTGATTTCACCCTCGCCGACCTCCACGGATGCGCCCTCGGCGGCATCCGCACCAGAACCGGGGCCCTGGGTCAGGGAGAGCAGCTCCAGCTTGTACGGCTCGTTTGCCATCTCGGCGACAGCCTCGTCGTGGGTGACCACGCGGCGGCGGAACAGCTGACCGGACTTGATGATCTTAATCATCGACTTCTCGATCTTCTTCAGATCTTCCGGGGTGAACGGCTCAGCCACATCAAAGTCAAAGTAGAAGCCGTCAGTAATGTACGGGCCGATGCCCAGCTTGGCGTCCTTGCGGTACTCCTGCACCGCCTGCGCCATCACGTGCGCAGCGGAGTGGCGCAGAACGTTCAGGCCGTCCGGTTCGTGAATGAAAACCGGCTCAACGGAATCGCCAGCAGACAGCTCGTGGGAGAGATCAACCAGCACGCCGTTCACGCGTGCCACAACGATCTTCGGGTCGTCAGCGAACAGCTCAGCGGCAGTCTTCGCGGTGACCTCGCGCTCCTCACCAGAAACGCTAATAACAATTGCTGAAGAATCAGCGGCAGACATAAGTCTCCTTAACTCAGGCGCAAGCGTGCCACTCGGGCGCCGCCGGTGCGCATACTATTCCGCACTGTACTGGTGCACGGACACACACCATCTTACAACGGCTCCCAGCCAACGCTCAGCTTGAGGGCAGACTAGTCCGCATGATGCTCACGCGTATGCTCATACACGTCAACCACAATGTGGCTAATGTGGTCGTCCTTCAGACGGTAAATGGTGGTGCGGCCCTGCTGCTCACGGTCAATCACGTGCGCCTCACGCAGGATGCGCAAGTGGTGCGATGCGAGCGGCTGCGAAATGCCCAGGCAGGTGTGCAGTTCGCTCACGCTGTGCGGGCGGTGCATCAGGTGGTGCGCAATCGCCAGGCGCAGCGGATTCGCGAGCGCAGAGAAAATCGCCACGGATGCGCCGAACTGCTCCTCCCAATCTTTGGGGCCGCTACCTTCGAGGAGGGGCGCGTTGGCGGGCACCTCGTGGGCATGGTCCGATGCATGCTCGTGGGCATGGTCAGTGTGGGTGGTGTTAGTTTCGGTCTGGTCTGTGTGGTGGCTCTGAGTCATAGTATTTTCACCTTATGTACAGGAAAGGGGGCACGTCAAGGAAGTTACGCCTGCACGGCGTGCTTTCTTGAGCGTGCCCCTCTCCCCTATGTGCGCTGATGCTCGCTGGTATGCAACCCTAGCGGGCCCTTAGCGGTTAGCGACTGCCACCTGCAGGTAACCCTCAGCGGACTTTACGCCCTTGTCGGTCACTGCGCGGTAGCGGACCAGCGGTGCGAAGCCCTGCTTGGACTTTGCAGAAACCGCGATGCCCTGGGTGCCATTCGGCAGGGTCACCACGCGGTAGGTGCCGTATTCATCGCTGTATGCGCTGACGACCTGGCCTTGCTGGTTGAGCAGTTCCAGCTTCTTCACAGTCTCGCCGCGGCTGTATGCACCGAAGGATGCCTCGTCGTTGTTCAGGACCGCCACGTTCTGGGTGGTGCCCGAGTACAGGGAGACGGAGTCCTCACGTGCAATGGGGCTGTTCTTGTCGACCACGTGTACCTTCAGCGGGATCGAGTACAGCTGCGCGGCAGAACCCTTCTTCGCCTTCACATCGGACATGCGTGCGGGCGCCTTGTCGGTGCGGTTCACGGTGATGTTCGTACCGTTATCGCGGCGCAGGTCCCAGGTGGTGCCGGTGACGTCGTGGGTATTCAGGTCAATCGAGTAGGTGCCGGTCTTGCCGTTGGAAGCAAAACGGATGCCGGTCTCTGCACTGGAGAACTGGCCGCCAGCAGTGTTGACCTTCTCCTTGTTGACCCAGCGGCTGGGGCGGAAGTTCGGGGTCTGCTCGATTTCCTGGAAGTTGTAGTCACGGGCGTAGCGGTAGTTCGGGGAAACCTTGTGCGACTGGTGCACGCTCTGCGCAACTGCGGTCTCGCCGGAGTAGACGGTGGCGTGGTGCTCAGCGGGCTGGTAGATCACGCCAGAGCCGGTGCCGGTCTTACCGTAGGAGTCCGAGGGGTACTTGAACTTCACGCTGGTATCTGCGCTGGCGGTGTTGCGGCCTGCACTGTTTTCAGCGGACTCGGTGTAGTTCACGGGCATCCACTGCACCTGCTGCCAGGGGAACTGGTTGCCGGTGAAGCCACTGGGCACAAAGTTCGCGAACATTGCCGCGAGCTTCGGGTCTTCCTTGTACACGTTCTTACCCTGGCGGGCGTAGGGCGCGTAGGAGCTTGCCGCCTCCAGGTTGAATGCGTTGGTGAAGAGGTTACGGTCCGTGATGATGAAGCCGTACTCCTTCATCGCGGTCAGAATCATGCGGCTGAGCTGGTCGTCAGCGTGGCCGGTGTTACGCAGGTGCTCTTCCACGTCAAAGTTCGCGGGCAGGAAGCCGCGCTGACCGGCACGGGGTGCGTTCGGGTACTTGCTCACGTCAATCTTGCCGTCGGTGCCCTTCGCCGGGAAGGAGGAGGTCAGCGAGGAATAGTCAGCCGCGGTGATGGACACCATGTGGTTGATCTTGCCCGCCTTGAGCTCGTCCACACCAATCTGGGTGAGCTCGTTCGCCATGCCCACCACGGAGGAGGTGCCGTTCTTGAGGGTCAGCCAGTAGTTGTCTTCGCCCACGCCCCCGAAGTTCGGCTTAGCGAGCATGTAGCCGCCGGAGGACACGTGGTAGGTTGCCGGGTAGTCAACCGCAACGGGGATGTCCACGGTACCGCGGGTGCCTGCGGGAATCTTGTAGGTGATAACGCCGGTGTTCGCGTCGATGGACGCGCCGGGTACGTTCTTTGCCAGGCGGAACTTCGCGCCGCGAGCAATCGGGTAGGAGGTGCGGGCGTTGCCGGACTTCGCGTCGATGCTGACGGGTGCGTTGATGGTGACGGTCTGACCTGCGTTGCCGCGGCCGACGTTGTCGTACTGAATCTTTGCGCTCTTGGGAGTGGATACGTTGCCGCCGCCCACCTGCACGCGGGCGGTGCTGGTGTAGGTCTGTGCGTCTGCATCCTTGACGAACTTGAAGTAGGAGCGCCAGATGCCGGTTGCCTCATCGTACAGGGCGACGGACTGGTCACCGGAGAGGCCGTGGTCCTCGGCAAGCCACTTCGGGATCGGGATGCCGCCGGTCAGGATGCGCTTGTTCTCCGCGTTAGCGTTGACGCGGTTGTCGCGGGAAACAACCTCGACGTACTCCTGGTGCGGATTCGCGGAGTTCACGGCGAGGGTCGGGATATTTTCGTGGCCGCCAACGGTCTGGGCGCGGTCCTTCTTCACAGTGCCGGCGTTGATGGCGGTGGTGACGGGGTGGTTACCCGCATCGCCGGTGTATTCGAGGAAGGTGCGGCTGATTTCGCTACTGTTGGGTGCGACGGCTTCGGTGCCGGTGAGCTTCTTGGCGGCGAATGAATCGCGGGCGAGCTTGCCGCTCAGGGGCGAGGTGTTCTCGGTGGTGGTCAGCTGCGCCTTGGTGAGGGAGGAGTTGACCGGCGCGAGAGTGTTAATGGTCTGCGCCTTCTGGTCGGGGTTCCAGTAGCAGGTCGGACCGGGCGCCACGTTGGTGAGGTTCGCGAGGGTCGGCACGGTGCGGTAACCTGCGTCGACGCAGGTGGTACCAGCTACGTTACGGGTGGGGGCGGTTGCACCGAAGGTCGCGGGGAGGTTCGCGCCGGTGATGACGGTTGCCAATGCTGCGGAGGCAGCGATGGTGGCACGGCGGCGGTTTGCCGGGCGCTGTGCCGGGTTTTTGGATGCAGTTATGGTCATGTTTTTCTTCCGTTCGTGTCGGCTTGTTTGAGTGAGTGCGTTTGTATGAACAAACACGGACGTGAGTGAAATATTCATCTGAGGGTGTGCCCGGGTGGGCCCTGATCTTCTGGCAGGAATTCTCAGGAAACTCTCAGATAATCCCCATACCCTACATAGTCTTTGGGGTGAACGCAAAACGAGTTTGTGATTTGGGGCACCGATTTTTTGCTAAAGGTTCAGGTTTAGACTCATATTTCTTTACACCTTTGTGCACCGACAGGTGTTTAGTCTCTCAAAATTTGCACCGTAGTGTTTAAGCTTTACCCCTAGTCAGGCAAAGGTAACTTGAGAAAAACGAAAATTGCGCACGGAAAACTAAACCTTCAACCACAAACTTCCCGGAATGACGCGCCAAAACCCTCTGTTGAATTTCTCACACGTGCCCACAATTTGGAATTCTGTACCGAGGGTAGATATGGTCTCAATCACTGAAACAGGGGCTTCTATACACAAAATCAGCAGTCTTCAAGCAGGGGCCACACCCACAGAACACCCCTCGTTTCATTCCCGCAGACCCACAAACCCCACCTGAAACCCTAAGATTTAGGTCAAAGTTTAAAGTTTTTGTGTGTTTGACAGCGTGTAACCATGCATGCGCCACACTCCCCTAGTCGAGGCACTCTCCGCTGCATACCCCAGAAAATCTAAGCCGCCCACCGGGAGCTTTAAAAGGAATAAAAACACCCCGCATGTGCCTCAAAAACACATGCGGGGTGCATAAGTATTCATTTATGGGTGCTTTCCAACGCACCCAACACGAGGTGCTGCAGGCGCCTCCGTGGGTTCACGTGGGTTCATTCGCGGTTGCGTACAGAGCTACCGGATAACTACAGCGCGCCCGCTTCCGAGCAGACATTCACCAGCTCTCCAATACCCTCAATGCGGGTGCGCACCGTCTGCCCCGGCTTCAACCACTGACGCGGATGTAGCGACAAACCAACCCCAGCCGGGGTACCCGTCGCCACCAGGTCACCCGGCTCCAGGGTCATAAACCGCGAAATATAGGAGAGCAGCTGCGCCGGAGTGAACACCATATCCGCCGTCGTGCCGCGCTGACGCACCACACCATCCACCTCACAGACCAGCTCCAGACCGGCAACCGGGTCAACCTCATCGGGGCCCACAATCACCGGACCAAACGGAGTCATCGCATCCCAGTTCTTACCCTGGAACCACTCCGAAGAACGACCCTGCCAGTCACGCACCGACACATCATTCATGACCGTGTACCCCATCAGAGCCTCAAGTGCCTGCTCCTCCGTGGCATTACGCAGGCGAGCGCCCACGACCAGGCACAGCTCAACCTCCCAGTCGACCTTCGTGCTACCGGTGCCGTCGGCGGCGGGCATGCGAATCTGCTCGCCGGGGCCAATCAGCGCGTTCGGGAACTTCGCGAACAGCGCCGGATGCTCAGGCACCTCAAGGTTCATTTCCGCGGCATGGTCGCGGTAGTTCAGGCCGGCGCACACAATCTTGCCGGGCTTATCCAGCGGGCGAATAAAGGGTAGGGAGTTCCACAGCTCCTCGCCGTGACCCATGACGGTCGCGCCGTTCTCCTTCAGGATCGCCACGGCGTTCTTCGGGTCGCCAAAGTTCAGGCGGAACCGGCTGTAGAAATTCAGTAGCGGGCTGAGCTTCGCCGGAAGCTCGTACACGGTCTCTTCGAAGAAGCAGACCGCGCGGCTGCCCTTCGAGTCTTTAATCTGTGCCCAACGCATGGATGCTCCTTCGCTTCAGGTGGGGATATATCGAATAAGTTACGGATAAAAGTCAGAAATAAAACAACCTAGTGAAAACCGTTTTGGGCGTACACCTCAACGATGGCGTCTTCCAGGTCTTCCATGAGCAGGGCGGGGTTCGCGTCCTGCGCCGCGCCAACCGTGGCGGGATCCAGCTCCATGCCGAGGGCACGGTACACGTCCGCGGTGACCGCCCGCAGCGGCGCAGAGTCGGAGACCACGATGCCGGTGCTGAACCACCAGCCGCCGGTCACCACACGCTGGGCGGTGCCAACCAGTTTAATGCGGCCACCACCTGCGGAGGCGGGAAGCTGCGCGTGCACCGAATACTCGCCGGGGCAGTACTCCCCCGGGATCTCGCCCATGCGCGCATCCACGCCGACCTCGCGGAGCGCCTGCGCGTACATGGAACCGAACAGTTCGTAGCGTAGGGTGTTGCCGCTGCGGGCGTCGGAGGCGGGCTGAAAATGGTCCACGACCAGGCACCCCTGATGGTAGGCGGCGGCGTGCCCGCCGACCTTGCGCACCAGCACCTCGAAACCGTGCTCGGCGCACGCCGCCGAGGCCTCCGCGAAGCCGGGGTTCAGTTCGTCACGGCGGCCGAACGCGACCGTCGGGTTCGGCTGATACATGCGCAGGGTGGCTTCGCGCTTGCCGGTTGCCACCTCGCGGAGCATCTGCACCGTCTGGTCGTGGTGAATGAGGATATCGCCGGATTCGGGACCGGTCTCTCGAATAATCTGCACGTTCCTATTTTACGGTTACGCCCGTCACTTACGGTGCGTGATCGGTGGGGCGTCTCAGGAGCGACGCGGAAGCAACTCAGAGGCAACCCGGAAGCAGCCCGGAAGCGGTTCAAGAGGCGGCACTCCCCCGCTACGCCTCACGCCGATTCCCCTTTGAATCTGTGCAAAGTCATCGCCGAAACCCCGCAGAATCCCAGCCGCCGATATGCCCCGCCATATTCACATTTTTTATGCCGATTTTCTTCACTCCGTGAATCCAAACCATTACGATTAAAAAACTACGTGGCATCCCACACATTGCCATAAGTACACAACACAGCATGACAACGCAGAAGAAACGCGCACACCGTGGCGGAACCACCCACCACGGACCAAACTGTACGTTTCACATAAGGAGTACGGACATGACACAGTCCACCAACACAGCAGCAGCCGCTGCCCCCAGCCAGGAGGTGAGCGCAGCCCGCAAACAGCGAAACAAGCTGATCCTGCACGTTGCCATCATCCTCGTAGCGACCCTCGCCATCTGGTTCGTTCCCGCCCCCGAAGGCGTCGACCCGCGCGGCATGCACATGCTCGCCATCTTCGTCGGCACCGTCCTCGGCCTGATCCTGCAGCCGCTGCCGACCCCGTCCGTAGCGCTCGTCGGCCTGGGCGCCGCAATGATTACCGGCACCATGGCGGCAAAGAACGAGGCACTGACCGGCTTCGGTAACTCCTCCATCTGGATTATTGTTGCCGCGTTCTTCATCGCCGACGGCTTCCTCATCACCGGCCTGGGCAAGCGCATCGCACTGCTGTTCGTGCGTGCGCTCGGCAAGTCCTCCCTGGGCCTGTCCTACGGTATGGCAATCACCGACCTGGTTCTCGCCCCCGCCACCCCCTCCAACACTGCGCGTGCCGGTGGCGTGATTTACCCGATTATCCGTTCCCTCTCCGAGGTCAACGGCTCCACCAACGAAACCCCCGAATCGCGCCGTAAGCTCGGCTCCTACCTGCTCATGACCGAGGCGCAGGTCAACACCATCACCTCCGCCATGTTCCTGACCGCAATGGCGGGTAACCCGCTGGCGCAGAAGTTCGCGCACGACCGCGGCATCAACCTCGACTGGGGCACGTGGGCGCTCGCCGCTATCGTTCCCGGTCTTGCCGCGCTGATTGTGATGCCGTGGATCATGTCAAAGATTTACCCGCCGACCATCAAGAAGACCCCGGACGCACCCGAGCACGCCCGCCAGGAACTGCACGAAATGGGCCCCATGAGCTCCAAGGAATGGATTATGCTCGGCACTTTCGTGCTGCTGCTGGTCCTGTGGATTACCGGCACCGCCCTGGGTATTGACGCCACCAGCGCCGCATTCTTCGGCATCGCAATTCTGCTGGTGACTAAGGTCCTGACCTGGAAGGACATGGCGAAGAACTCCAGCGCATGGTCCACCCTCATCTTCTTCGCCGTGCTCGTCGGCATGGCAGACCACCTGAAGAAGCTCAAGGTCGTCGACTGGATCGGTCAGCAGGCGGCGCACAGCATCAGCGGCATGGCCTGGCCCATGGCGTTCGCGATCCTGATTCTGGCGTACTTCTTCATCCACTACATGTTCGCTTCGAACACCGCGCAGGTTGTGGCACTGTACGCCGTGTTCCTCGGTGCGGCGGTAGCTGCCGGTGTTCCGCCGATGTTCGCAGCGCTGTTCCTCGGCTTCATGGGCAACCTGATTGGCGGCATCACCCACTACGCCTCCGGCCCGGCGGGCGTGTACTACGGTTCCGGCTACTTCAGCGTGGGCGAATGGTTCAAGATCGGCTTCATGGCGGCTATCGTGAACCTCGTCGTCTGGGGCGTAGTCGGTACCGCGTGGCTGTTCGCGCTCGGCTTCGCCAACTAGTAGCGCAGGCCCCGCGGCGGCCTAGCTCAGCGTAAAAGCGCTGTATAAAAGCCCGGTGTTCTCACGTGAATTTTCGTGTGAGGATGCCGGGCTTTCGCATGCCCGATAGCGTCCCAAACAGCGCAAAACCTAGTAATCCCCCACCCCCTCCGCTAGGGTAGAAGAAAGACCTAAAGCACCTTGGAGGATGCCGTGCATCAGGATCAGCACATCACCGCCCAAACCACCGCTCTGCCCAACTCCAACCCGGCGCTGACCGAGCTGCAGCCGCTCGGCGCGTTCCCCGCCGGGTTCCTCTTCGGAGGCGCCACCGCCGCCAACCAGTTCGAGGGCGCCTGGAACGAAGACGGTAAGGGCCCCAGCCTGCAGGATGTGCTGCCCGCCGGCGGCCTGTACCCGCGCACCGCGGAACCCACCGAGGACAACCTCAAGCTGGAGGGCATTGACTTCTACCACCGCTACCGCGAAGACATCGCCCTGCTCGCGGAGATGGGTTTCAAGGTCTTCCGTTTCTCCATCGCCTGGTCGCGTATCTTCCCTCGCGGCGACGAATCTGAGCCCAACGAGGCGGGCCTCGCCTTCTACGACCGCGTGCTCGACGAGCTCGAAAAGCACGGCATGGAGCCGCTCATCACCCTCAGCCACTACGAAACCCCGCTGCACCTGGTCGAGCAGTACAACGGCTGGACCAGCCGCGAGCTCATCGGCTTCTACGAACGCTACGCCCGCACCGTGTTCGCCCGCTACGGCAAGCGCGTAAAGTACTGGCTGACCTTCAACGAAATCAACTCGATGCTGCACCTGCCGTTCATGTCCGGCGGCATTAACACCCCGGCGGAGCAGCTCAGCGACGCAGACCTGTACCAGGCGATGCACCACGAGCTGGTCGCCTCCGCGCGCGCCACCGCTGCGGCACGCGAACTGGCACCGGGCGCGCAGATTGGTTGCATGATTCTTGCCATGCCCACCTACCCGTTCACCCCCGACCCCGCCGACGTACTCGCCGCCATGCAGACGGAACAGGCGAACTTCGCGTTCGGTGACGTGCACGTGCGCGGCGCCTACCCCGGCTACTTCCTGCGCTCCCTGCGCGAAAAGGGCGTGGAGCTGACCATCACCGAGCAGGACCGCAAGGACCTGAAAAACACCGTGGATTTTGTGTCCTTCAGCTACTACATGTCCACCTGCGCGACCGGCGACCCGGCACGAGGCGAGCGCGGCGAAGGCAACATCCTCGGCGGCGTGGTGAACCCGACCCTGCCTGCGAGCGAATGGGGCTGGCAGATTGACCCGACCGGCCTGCGCGTGGTCCTCAACCAGTATTGGGACCGCTGGCAGAAGCCGCTGTTCATCGTGGAGAACGGCCTGGGCGCCCGCGACGAACTGGTCGAGGTGAATGGTGAGCTCACCGTGGAAGACGACTACCGCATCGACTACCTGCGCCAGCACCTGCACGCGGTACGCGAGGCGATTGAGGACGGCGTGAACGTGCTCGGCTACACCACCTGGGGTTGCATCGACATGATTAGCGCCTCCACCGCGCAGATGTCCAAGCGCTACGGGTTCATCTACGTGGACCGCAACGACGACGGCACCGGCACCCTGGCACGCTACCGCAAGAAGTCCTTCCACTGGTACCGCGAGGTGATTGCCAGCAACGGCGCGGAGCTGTAACCGGTCAGGTTCTACCTCCCCCTGAAACTAGCACGCGAATCTCAGTACATAAAAGGCCCCCGAGATGCAGAATCTCGGGGGCCTTGCGCACATGCTGCGTACCTATTGTCCGTTATGCCCAGCGCGGGCAATTCTAGTCCATGGGCAGGTCGTTCAGGCTGGTGGAAACGTACTCCCACCAGGTCGGCACCAGCCCGGCGTTCATCGCCACCCTCTGCGACAGCATATGCGACGGGCTCGTACCGTAGAACGGCAGGTACCCCTCCGCCAGAGTCAGGCGGGCGGCATCGCGCACCAGAGCGCTCGCAATGCCGGCACCGCGCCAGGCGGGCAGCACATCGATACCGATCTGACGCATAATCGGCGAATCATCGCTCAGACCAACCATAGCGATAGGGTCTGCGAGCGCGGGGCTCTCCCCCGCTGCGGGTGCGCCAGGCGCATCCTCGTCCACCGGGTATGCGGCAAGCACCAGCACATCCGGGCGGCGTTCGCTAAAGCCCAGCGCGTTTGAGTAACGCTTATCCCCGCGGAAGCGCTCAAACTGTTCAGCGTCCAGCAGCTCCACACGCAGGCGGGTTACGCGCGCCTCCGTGTCTTCCGGGTCAACCTCAAGCGCACCGGCGGAGGCGTTCGCCTCCTTACGAATGGTGCGCTCGCCTGTGATTTCGGCGAGCAACGCCGCCTTCAGCTCTGCGGGGTCAACGCGACGCATCATACCCACACCGGGCACGGCACACTTCACTTCCTGCGCCTGCACGCCCTCGGGTACGACCGAGTTCAGCAGGGCGCGGCCGGGCGTGTAGTAGATGCTCGTGCCGCTGACCTGCTGGGTGTAGGGGGTGAGCAGTTCGTTGAGCTGGCGCAGCTGCGCGTAATCACCCAGCCAGTTCGACTGGTCACCGAGCATGTAGTCAATCGCCTTCTCCAGCACGCGCGGATGCTTAGCGCAGAGAATGCCGACGCTCGCGTAGTTGGCGACGCGCAACTCCCAGATGTCGTCGTTGCGGCGGCGTGCGGCACCCATCTTCTCGGAGGGAGGCTGCACGGTGGCGAGCAACGGCAGGCTTTCGGCTTCCGGGTATTCGCGTAGCTCTTGAAGGGCGCGGCTAATCGAGCCGGGCGCCTGGCAGAAGTCCGCCTCCAGCTGGGTGTGCAGGATGTGCCGCGCCCGGTCCACGGTGGTCACGGCGCCGCGAATCGCAGTGCCGCGGTTCACAGTGTCTCGGCGCGCGCCGAAGCCCGCAGCACCCGCAGAGCGCTCGGCTCCCTGGGCAGGTTCGGTTCCTTGAGTATCAGTCACGTAGGTTTCCTCTAGTTCAAGTCTCGGCTAGTTCAGGATCTCGACTAGCTCAGAATCTCAGCAAGGAACGCGCCGGTGTGCGAGCCCTTTACCTGAGCCACCTGCTCCGGGGTGCCCTCGGCAATTACGGTGCCGCCGCCGCTACCGCCTTCGGGGCCCATGTCAATAATCCAGTCGGCGCACTTGACCACATCCAGGTTGTGCTCGATGGTGATGACGCTATTGCCCTTGTCGACCAGCGACTGCAGCACGGCGAGCAGCTTGCGGATGTCCTCAAAGTGCAGGCCGGTGGTCGGCTCGTCCAGCACGTAGATGGAGCGGCCGTTGGAGCGCTTCTGCAGTTCGGTTGCGAGCTTCACGCGCTGCGCCTCACCGCCGGAGAGGGTGGTCGCGGGCTGACCCAGACGAATGTAGCCCAAGCCCACGTCCACGAGGGTGTTCAGGTGGCGCGCAATCGGGGTGAACGCGGCGAAGAACTCGGCGGCCTCCTCCACGGGCATTTCGAGCACGTCGGCAATGGTCTTGCCCTTGTAGTGCACCTCGAGGGTTTCGCGGTTGTAGCGCTTGCCGTGGCAGGTTTCGCAGGGCACGTACACGTCCGGCAGGAAGTTCATTTCAATCTTCAGGGTGCCGTCGCCGGAGCAGTCCTCGCAGCGGCCACCCTTGACGTTGAACGAGAATCGACCGGGGGTGTAGCCGCGCATCTTCGCCTCGCTGGTCTCTGCGAACAGCTTGCGGATGTGATCGAACACGCCGGTGTAGGTCGCGGGGTTCGAGCGCGGGGTGCGGCCGATGGGCGACTGGTCCACGTGAATGACCTTGTCCAGGTGCTCCAGGCCGTCGATGCTCTTGTGGCGGCCGGGCACCTGCTTGGCGCCGTTGAGCTTGTTCGCCAGGGAGGTGTACAGAATGTCGTTGACCAGGGTGGATTTGCCCGAGCCGGACACACCGGTCACCGCGGTGAACACGCCCAGGGGGAAGGACACGGTCACGTTCTTAAGGTTATTTTCGCGGGCGCCGCGCACGGTCAGCTGACGCTTCTTGTCCACGGGGCGGCGGGATGCGGGCACCTCAATGCGGCGGCGGCCAGCCATGTAGTCGCCGGTAATGGACTTGGTGTTCTTCAGCAGTTCTTCGAAGCTGCCGGAGTGCACGATTTCGCCGCCGTGCTCACCTGCGCCGGGTCCTACGTCCACAATCCAGTCGGCTTCGCGCATGGTGTCTTCGTCGTGCTCAACCACAATAAGCGTGTTGCCCATGTCGCGTAGCTTGGTCAGGGTTTCGATGAGGCGGCGGTTATCGCGCTGGTGCAGGCCGATGGAAGGCTCGTCGAGCACGTAGAGCACGCCGACCAGGCCGGAACCGATCTGGGTTGCGAGTCGGATACGCTGCGCCTCACCGCCGGAGAGCGTACCAGCGGAGCGCGAGAGGGTCAGGTAGTCCAGGCCCACGTCCAGCAGGAACTGCAGGCGCGCGTCGATTTCCTTGAGGACCTGCTCGCCAATCTTGGCTTCGCGGGCGCTGAGCTGCAGGCCGCGCATGAAGGCGAGTGCGTCAGCGAGGGACAGGTCGGTAATGTCTGCGATGGACTTGCCGCCGACCTTCACGCCGAGGATGGTCGGGTTCAGGCGCGCGCCACCACAGCTGGGGCAGGCGACCTGGCGCATGTACTGTTCGTAGCGGTCGCGGGCGAAGTCCGATTCGGTTTCTTCGTGCTTGCGCTTGATGTACGCCTTCACGCCCTCGAATCCGGAGGTGTAGCGGCGTTCGCGGCCGAATCGGTTGCGGTAGGACACCTCGACCTTGTAGTCCTTGCCGTCCAGGATGGCGGCGCGGGTCTTGGCGGGCAGGTCCTTGAAGGGGGTGTTCAGGTCGAAGCCGAGCTCCTCCCCCAGGCCGGCGAGCAGGCGCAGCCAGTATTCGGTGGTTGCTTTGCCCTGCGACCAGGGGGCGATGGCGCCCTCGCCGAGGGTCAGGTCGGGGTTGGGTACGAGCAGTTCGGTGTCTACTTCAAGGCGCGAGCCGATGCCGTCGCAGGCGCTACACGCGCCGAACGGCGAGTTGAAGGAGAAGGCGCGCGGTTCGATGGTGTCGATCTGCAGCGGGTGGTTGTTGGGGCAGGCGAGGTTCTCGCTGAAGGAGCGGGTGCGTTCGGGGTCGTCCGGATCGCGGTCTACAAAGTCGATGAGCACGCGGCCGTCGGCGAGCTTGAGCGCGGTTTCGATGGAGTCGGTCAGGCGCTGGTGAATACCGTCCTTAATGACGATACGGTCGACGACCACCTCGATGGTGTGCTTGTACTGCTTGGCGAGCTTGGGCGGGTCGGAGAGCTGCACGGTTTCGCCGTCCACGCGGGCGCGCGAGTAGCCCTGGGTGAGCAGGTCCTTGAAGAGGTCCACGAACTCGCCCTTACGTGCGCTAACGACGGGCGCAAGGATCTGCAGGCGGGTGCGTTCGGGGTATTCCTGCAGAATGTCCACAATCTGCTGCGGGGTCTGCTGGGTGATTTCTTCGCCACATTCGGGGCAGTGCGGGTGGCCGATGCGCGCCCAGAGCAGACGCATGTAGTCGTAGATTTCGGTGATGGTGCCGACGGTTGAGCGCGGGTTTTTGGAGGTGGACTTCTGATCGATAGACACCGCCGGGGAGAGGCCCTCGATGAAGTCTACGTCGGGCTTATCAACCTGGCCCAGGAACATACGCGCGTAGGAGGACAGCGACTCGACGTAGCGGCGCTGACCCTCGGCAAAGATGGTGTCGAAGGCGAGGGAGGACTTACCGGAGCCGGAAAGGCCGGTGAAGACAACCATCGCATCGCGCGGAATGGTCAGGTCTACGTTCTTGAGGTTGTTTTCGCGGGCACCCTGAACCCGGATGCTGGTCAGGTCGTTCGCTTTGAGTGCGGTGCTTCCGTGTGCCGGGCGGGGTGTCATCGAAAATCCTTTCGTCTTATCTTCGAACTTAAATTCTACACCCTCACGACTTTCACCGGCTGGATTATGCGGGCGGTGAAGGCATGAGGGTGCAGTACTTATATGAGGCGGACTAGGAGGCGCAATTCGTCAGGCGCAGTTTACCAGCCGCGGGTTGCCCAGTCTTCCAGGTGGGGGCGCTCGTCACCGAGGGTGGTGGAGCGGCCGTGGCCGGGCAGCACGATTGCGTCATCTTCGAAGCCGCCGAAGAGCTTTTCGAGCACGTTGGAGAAGAGCTCGCCGAACTGCTGCGGGGAGTCGGTCTTACCCACGCCGCCGGGGAAGAGGGTGTCGCCGGTGAACAACAGGGTTACAGGGGTGCCGTCTTCCCATGCGGTTTCGAGGGTGTAGACGATGGATCCGGGGGTGTGGCCGGGTACGTGCAGGGCACGAATGACGGTGTCGGAGCGGTAGAAGTCGAAGCTTTCGCCGCCGGTCAGTTCCTCTTCGACAGTGTAGTCTTCCTGTTCCTTAATGGCGGCTGCGTCAGCTGCACCCGCGGAGGTCACGGCACCGGTGAGGTGGTCGAGCTCCTTAATAGCGCGAATGTGGTCCCAGTGGCCGTGAGTAACGAGGATGCCGGTCAGGCCGATAGCGCGCGGCTTGAGGGAGTCGAAGTCCTCTTCCTTCTCCATAACGCGCACGCGGCGTTCTTCGCCGTCGGTCAGCTCAAGCTGCGGGCAGTCGTTCAGGAGCGCATCGAGAGTGAATGCGTAGAGTTCTTCTGCGTCGTCTGCGGGGTCGATGAGTACCTGCTCGCCGGTGGCGCGCATGGTGATGAGGTAGACGCTATTGTCCATCTCGGAGACACTGAACGCACGGACGGTCAGCTCGGGGTTCTCGAAGATGAGGGTGGGTTCGGGGTAAGTAGTCATAGTTCCAGTTTAGGGGCTGTGGCGATGCAACAGGCACCTATGCGTAACACTCCCCTATGAGCGCATTCGGCATTGAACGCACGGGATGCATGTGCCGGATGCAGATGGCACAGACATTGGAGCAAGCTCGGCTCGGAACAGGCTCTAGCCAAGAGCTTGTCCTTCTGAGGCTCCATCTGATGCTCCGGTGAAATCCAAAAGTTAAACAGAGAAGCGACTGCGCATCGATACACAGTCGCTTCTCATGACACCCAGGGGTATCTATCACTCACTCAAACACAAGCAACCCGAGGACTTTGGAAATCTCACGATTACTTGATGACTCAATAGTAGCGAACTTTTTGGGGGCTGTTTTACCACCCCACTTGGTACGGAGAGCCGGTTTTAGTGACCCGCGCCTCATTGTAATCATTCTGTAATAAAAATGGGTGTTTTTTAGGGTATCCATACGTACCAATTTCATTTTTTTCGAGTTTTGATGTGACTTATTTCACCCAAAATAATTTTAGATTTTCCCTCATTTGGCACTTTAGTGCACCTTTAACTTGAGCTTCATGCTCACCAATCTTGAAGGCTTAATGCCCGGTTTTAGCCCGATATTCCGCGGAAGTAGAGGGTTAAGGTAAAAGTATCTTCAAGTAGTTGCAACTTCATTAACCGGAAAAAATGTACCGCTCACCGTTCAAAATCTGCACGATTATTCGCGCGAGGGCAAAATCAATTGGTCTGTTTTACCCCTCAAGGCACCCCCTAAAGTAGAGGTTTTATTACAAAACAATAACATTGCACCCCCTACTAGGTTCACTGAGTGCACCCAGTGAGCCTACCCCAAAAAAGTAAAATAACTAGTCAATGCTATATTTTCACAAAATGCAAGGTGGTAAGCGGGTTAAAAATCAACCTCTATAGATTGTTTAATAAAACCTGACCTTCAAGCATACATAGAGCCCAATTATTAACCAGCCCGTACCAATTCCACCTTCAAAACAGGTGTACTGGAAGCCTCAAGGAAAGGTTGAAACTCCCCTCCACTAGGGGTTTTAGAATCCTTCACTCCCCCGCCATTCAGCGCTATTCAGCACCGTTCAGCGCCCAAAACACCGATACGCTCCACCTTTCGCCGGCAATCGCACCGGCAATCACGCTGGTATTCACACCGGCATTCACCCCATCCGCCGCCCGGTACCTGCCGCCCGGTATCTGCCACCACTGGAGCACAGCAAAAGCGGCGCCCCTCCCCCGCTGTGGGGAAGGAGCGCCGCCTCCACTAGCTATAAATCAGCTGGAACAGCCGCCTTAGGACAAGCCCTTAGGACAGGCCGACCATCACGCCGTTCTCATCGAAGCCGATGCGCTCAGCTGCGGGGCTCTTGCTCAGGCCCGGCATGGTGCGCATGGTGCCGCAGATAGCGTAGACGTAGCCAGCACCTGCAGCCAGGCGAACCTCGCGCACGGGCAGGGTCCAGCCGGTCGGTGCGCCCTTCAGAGTTGCATCCGAAGAGATGGACAGGTGGGTCTTCGCAATGACCACGGGCAGGTGCGAGTAGCCCAGCTCAGCGAAACGCTTCAGCTGCTTAGCTGCAGCGGGAGCAATGGAGATGCCGTCCGCACCGTAGACCTTGGTGGCGACCTTCTCAATCTTGGTCTCGATGGAGTCCTCAAGGTCGTAGGTGTACTTCAGATCCGAAACGTCGTCACATGCCTCAGCAACCACGTCTGCCAGGTCGGTGGTGCCCTTACCGCCCTCAGCCACACCGCGGTGGATAGCTACGCGAGCGCCAGCTTCCTCAGCGATACGGCGGATGGTCTCGTGCTCAGACTCGAAGTCGGTCGGGAACGCGTTGATTGCCACGACCGGCTGAACACCGAAGTTGCGCACGATCTCGATGTGCTTCTTCAGGTTCTCTGCGCCCTTCTCCACGTCGGAGGGGCTTTCCTGCAGCATGCCCTCGGGCAGGGGCTTGCCCGGAACGATCTTGTACAGACCGGAGTGGGACTTCAGGGAGCGCACGGTGACGACCAGCACTGCTGCGTCGGGCTTCAGGCCGGAGACGCGGCACTTGACGTTGAAGAAACGCTCCGCACCCATGTCGGCACCGAAGCCAGCCTCGGTAATCACGTAATCGGAGTACTCCAGGCCAACGTAGTCGGCGACCACGGAGGAGTTACCGGTTGCGATGTTGCCGAAGGGGCCCGCGTGAATCAGTGCGGGGGTGTGCTCCAGGGTCTGCAGCAGGTTCGGGTTGATAGCGTCTGCCAGGATGACGGACATTGCGCCGTCAGCCTTCAGGTCGGCTGCGGTGACGGGCTCGCCGTCGTAGTTCAGGCCGATCACAATCTTTGCCAGGCGCTCGCGGAGGTCCTTGAAGGAGGTTGCCAGCGAGAGAATCACCATGATTTCGGAGGCGCTGGTGATGTCGAAACCGGTCTCGCGGACCACGCCGTCCATGCGTTCGCCCAGGCCCACGACGATGTTGCGCAGGGAGCGGTCGTTCATGTCGATAACGCGGCGCCACTCGATTGCACGCGGGTCGATGCGCAGCTCGTTGCCGTGGTGCAGGTGGTTGTCAATCATGGCGGCAAGCAGGTTGTGTGCTGCGGTGACGGCGTGGAAGTCGCCGGTCAGGTGCAGGTTCAGCTTCTCCATGGGAACGATCTGGGAGTAGCCGCCGCCTGCTGCGCCGCCCTTAATGCCGAAGGTCGGGCCCATTGCGGGCTGACGCAGAGCCAGGATTGCCTTGCGGTCGGTCTGTGCGAAGCCCTGTGCGAGGGAGACGGAGGTTGCGGTCTTACCTTCACCGAGCGGGGTGGGGGTGACTGCGGTAACCACGATGTACTTGGAGCCGCGCTTGCGGGCGGTCTCTGCGTTGGTGGTTTCGTCGAGGAGGACCTTAGCGACATACTTGCCGTAGGGTTCAAGGCGATCTTCGCTGATGCCGTTGTCTGCTGCGATCTTGTTAATAGGCCAAAGATCGGCGGCAAGTGCGATTTCGAGGTCGGAAGGGAAAGGCTTCTTCGTCATTGTCATCCTTCGAGTTGTACGAATCATGCTCTTTTATTCTATGCCTTGGCTCACTCATTTGTCCCTCACCTCGCCGGAACGTGGCAAATAAACCCAATTTTTAATGCACTAATCCCCGCGACCGGCACCCTACGCTCACGTGGAGCGGCAGGGTCGGTGCGAGGATCAGTAGCGCATACACGCCGGGCTTCCGGTACAGGAACCGGCATAGGAACCGGCGATACGAGCGGCTATTACGGCATGGTCAGCAGAACCTTGGTGGCGGTACGCTGGTCCATTGCCTCGTAACCCTTAGCTGCCTCGTCAATGGGCAGAACCATGTCGAAGACGCGGCCGGGCTCAATTTCGCCCTTGTAAATCAGGTCGATGAGGGTCGGCAGGTACTTGCGCACGGGGGCGGGGCCACCCTCAAGGTGAATCTGCTTGCCGAAGAGCTTATCGGTGCCGATGGAGCTGTCGTGCGGAACGCCCACGAAGCCGATGTAGCCGCCGTGGCGTACGCAACCGAGAGCCTGATCGAAGGACTGCTGGGTGCCAACAGCCTCCGCAACGCCGTGTGCGCCCACGCCGTCGGTGAGCTCCAGAACCTTGGCGATACCCTCTTCGCCGCGCTCTTCCACGATGTGGGTTGCGCCGAATGCCTTAGCGAGCGCCTGACGTTCGGGGTTGCGGGACATGATGATAATCTTCTCCGCGCCGAGCTGCTTAGCGCCGATGACTGCGCTCAGGCCGACCGCGCCGTCGCCAACAACGACGATGGTCTTGCCGGGGCCTGCCTGCGCTGCGTCTGCCGCGTACCAGCCGGTGCCGAGCACATCGGATGCCGCCATCAGGTGCGGGATCTGCTCTTCGGTGGGGGTTGCGGGGGTCTTGACGAGGGTGCCGTCTGCGAAGGGTACGCGAGCGTATTCTGCCTGGGTGCCGTTAGAGCGCATGCCAATGAAAGCGTCGCCTGCTGCGATTGCCTTGAGGCAACGGGAGGGGTAGCCTGCGGTGCAGGTTTCGCATTCGCCGCAGGAGATGCAGAAGGAGCCTACGACGAAGTCGCCGGGGGCTACGGTGGTGACCTCGGAGCCGACTTCGACGACTTCGCCGATGTATTCGTGGCCCATCGCCCGGTGGTCGACGGGCTGTGCGCCGCGGTAGGACCACAGGTCGGAGCCGCAGATGCAGGATGCTGCGAGCTTGATGATGGCGTCGGTGGGTTCGAGCAGGGTCGGCTTGTCGACTTCGTTGACGACGACCTTGCCGGGAGCTTCCATAACAACTGAACGCATGATATTCCTTTCAAATCTGCGTTGATGGTTAGTCGTATCAGGGTACGCCCCGCACCCCGATATATCAATAATTTTTTATGCTACGGGGTGAAGGTAAAAAATCCGACAACCGGAACCAGAAAGGAACCAGAAAAACCGCTCCTACTCCCCCGATTCCCGAGCGCTTCCGCGCCAGGTTAAACCGGGGAAGCCTGGGCATCCCGGCACGCTAAGTAGCCCAGTTAAACGGCGGAACCCCCGCGCATCCACAGTGGATACGCGGGGGTTCCGCTCGGTTTATCTCAGCCTCATAACTAAAGGCAAGAAAGGGGGCTCAGAAGTCCCAGTCCTCGTCCTCGGTGTTCACGGCCTTACCAATCACGTAGGAAGAGCCGGAACCGGAGAAGAAGTCGTGGTTCTCATCAGCGTTCGGGGACAGCGCCGACAGAATCGCCGGGGACACGTTAGTCACGGTCGCCGGGAACATCGGCTCGTAGCCCAGGTTCATCAGAGCCTTGTTAGCGTTGTAGTGCAGGAACTTCTTCACGTCCTCGCTCCAACCCACACCGTCATACAGGGAGTGGGTGTACGCCACCTCGTTCTCGTACAGTTCGTACAGCAGGTTGAAGGTGTACTCCTTCAGCTCTGCCTGACGCTCCGCGGATTCCTTCGCCAGGCCGCGCTGGAACTTGTAACCAATGTAGTAGCCGTGCACTGCCTCGTCACGAATAATCAGACGAATCAGGTCAGCGGTGTTGGTCAGCTTCGCGTGCGAAGACCAGTACATGGGCAGGTAGAAGCCCGAGTAGAACAGGAAGGACTCCAGCAGAGTGGAGGCAACCTTCTTCTTCAGCGGGTCGTCACCGGTGTAGTAGGACAGAACGATCTTCGCCTTCTTCTGCAGGTGCTCGTTCTCAGAAGCCCAGCGGAACGCCTCGTCAATCTCCTTGGTGGAGGCGAGGGTCGAGAAAATCGAGGAATACGACTTTGCGTGCACGGACTCCATGAACGCAATGTTGGTGTACACGGCCTCTTCGTGCGCGGTCACAGCGTCCGGCAGCAGGGACACGGCACCGACAGTACCCTGGATGGTGTCCAGCAGGGTCAGACCGGTGAAGACGCGCATGGTCAGCTGCTTCTCTTCCTCGGTCAGGGTCTTCCAGGAGGGCACATCGTTGCTCAGAGGCACCTTCTCCGGCAGCCAGAAGTTACCGGTCAGACGATCCCAAACCTCAAGGTCCTTCTCATCCTCAATACGGTTCCAGTTGATAGCCTCGATCACGTGGTCGACGAGCTTCACCTTTTCGCTCATTAGTAATTCTCCGATTCTTAAGGGGCGGTTACGGTCCCACGCGCGCCCAGCCAGTCGCGCAGGCGGTTTGCGTGTTCACCGTAACCGCCCCTTCCAGTCTTTAGTTATAGTGTGCCAGCTCAAGCTGAATGCGTCACAGCATTCGGGCTAGAGCATGCAGGATACGCAGCCTTCAACCTCGGTACCCTCAAGAGCCATCTGACGCAGACGGATGTAGTAGATGGTCTTGATGCCCTTACGCCATGCGTAAATCTGGGCGCGGTTGATATCGCGGGTGGTTGCGGTATCGCGGAAGAAGAGGGTCAGCGACAGGCCCTGGTCCACGTGCTGGGTTGCCACAGCGTAGGTGTCGATGATCTTCTCGTAACCAATTTCGTAGGAGTCCTGGTAGTACTCCAGGTTGTCGTTGGTCATGTACGGCGCCGGGTAGTAGACGCGGCCGAGCTTGCCTTCCTTGCGGATCTCAATCTTCGAAGCGATCGGGTGAATCGAAGAGGTCGAACCGTTGATGTAGGAGATGGAGCCGGTCGGCGGAACAGCCTGCAGGTTCTGGTTGTACATGCCGTACTGTGCCACGTCAGCAGCCAGCTGAATCCACTCTTCACGGGTGGGGATGTGGTGCTTAGCGAACAGTTCGCGAGTACGCTCGGTCTGCGGTGCCCATTCCTTCTCAATGTACTTGGCGAAGAACTCACCGGATGCGTACTTCGAGTTCTCGAAGCCCTCGAAACGCTGGCCGCGTTCCTTAGCGATCTGCATGGAGGCGCGGATTGCGTGGTAGGCGACGGTGTAGAAGTACATGTTGGTGAAGTCCAGTGCTTCTTCGGAACCGTAGTAGACGTGCTCGCGTGCCAGGTAGCCGTGCAGGTTCATCTGGCCCAGACCCACGGCGTGGCTCATGTTGTTGCCGCGCTCGATGGAGGGTACGGAGCGGATGTCGGACTGGTCGGAGACGGAGGTCAGCGAACGAATCGCGGTTTCCACGGTCTTGCCGAAGTCGTCGCCGTCCATGGTCAGTGCAATGTTCAGCGAACCGAGGTTGCAGGAGATGTCCTTACCGACGGTCTCGTAGCCGAGGTCAGCGTGGTAGGTGGACGGCTCAGAAACCTGCAGGATCTCGGAGCACAGGTTGGACATGATGACCTTACCGGCGATGGGGTTCGCGCGGTTGACGGTGTCTTCGAACATCACGTACGGGTAGCCGGACTCGAACTGGATCTCTGCGATGGTCTGGAAGAACTCGCGTGCGTTGATCTTGGTCTTGGTGATGCGTGCATCGTCGACCATCTCGTAGTACTTCTCGGAGACGTTGATGTCGGAGAAGGGCACGCCGTAGATGCGTTCCACATCGTACGGGGAGAAGAGGTACATGTCCTCGTTCTTCTTCGCCAGCTCGAAGGTGATGTCGGGGATGACAACGCCCAGGGAGAGGGTCTTGATGCGGATCTTCTCGTCAGCGTTCTCACGCTTGGTGTCCAGGAAGGCGTAGATGTCGGGGTGGTGTGCGTGCAGGTACACGGCACCGGCACCCTGACGTGCGCCGAGCTGGTTTGCGTAGGAGAAGGCGTCTTCCAGCAGCTTCATGACGGGGATAACGCCCGAGGACTGGTTCTCAATCTTCTTAATGGGCGCACCGGACTCGCGCAGGTTGGTCAGGGCGAATGCCACGCCGCCGCCGCGCTTGGAGAGCTGCAGTGCAGAGTTGATGGAGCGGCCGATGGACTCCATGTTGTCTTCCATGCGCAGCAGGAAGCAGGAGACGAGCTCGCCGCGCTGCTTCTTACCTGCGTTGAGGAAGGTCGGGGTTGCCGGCTGGAAACGGCCGGAGATGATCTCGTCGACGATGTCTTCGGCAAGCTTCTCGTTGCCTTCTGCCAGCAGCAGCGCGACCATGCAGACGCGGTCTTCAAAACGCTCCAGGTAGCGCTGACCGTCGAAGGTCTTGAGCGCGTAGGAGGTGTAGAACTTGAAGGCGCCCAGGAAGGTCGGGAAGCGGAACTTCACGGCGTAGGCACGCTTGAACAGGTTCTTAATGAACTGGAAGTTGTACTTGTCGAAGAGTTCCGGCTCGTAGTACTGGTTCTCGATCAGGTACTCGATCTTCTCTTCCAGGTCGTGGAAGAAGACGGTGTTGTTGTTGACGTGCTGCAGGAAGTACTGACGTGCAGCCTGACGGTCTGCATCGAACTGAATCTGGCCGTTCTCATCGTAGAGGTTCAGCAGTGCGTTCAGTTCGTGGTAGCTCATACCCTTGAACTTCTCGGGCACGCTCTTGCCGCTGTGGCTCGCACCGAGAGTTTCTAGTGCTGAGGGCAGTTTTGCGTCCAAAATGCTTCCAATCCTTCGTTGACTTTTTCTACATCTGAATCGGTGCCCATGAGCTCAAACTTGAAGAGCACGGGCACATCGCACTTCTTGGCGACAATGTCTGCCGCGATACCGAAGAGCGGACCAAAGTTGGTGTTGCCGGAGCCAATCACACCGATCATGTGGTTGCGATTTTGCTCCACGTTCAGGAATTTAACCACCTGCGGGGGAACGTTACCGGCGCCTTCAGGCTTGCCGTAGGTGGGGACGACGAGCACGAACGGCTCATCAAGAATGAGGGTGTCTTCGCCGGTGCGCAGCGGCAGGCGGAGGCGGCGGGCACGAATCTTCTCCACGAACTTGTGGGTGTTACCTGAGATGGAGGAGAAGTACACGATGAGTGGCGCTGTGTCGTCCAGTTCGACCTCGGTCGCTCGACCCTCGGAGGCGTTGCGTGCATCCATAAGAATCTTGCGGATTTCTGCGTGCTCGTCGACGGGGTTGGGCGTGAGGGCGGTACTCAACGTGTACTCCTTATCTCGTGTGCCGGTGTGGTGCCGTGCCGATTCTCCGTTTGTACGGGTTTCGGCAGGGTTGTTACGCTGCCAGAGCGTTGATCTTGTCGGGCTGGAAGCCGGACCAGTGGTCCTCGCCTGCGATGACGACGGGTGCCTGCATGTAGCCGAGGGACTTGACCATTTCGAGTGCCTGAGCGTCTTCGGTGATATCAACCTTGGTGTAGCTGATACCCTTCGCGTCGAGGGCGCGGTAGGTCATGTTGCACTGGACGCACTGCGGCTTGGTGTACACGGTCACTACCATGGGAATGCCTCTTACTTTCTCCCGCTCAGGCGGGGTTATCTCGTGAATGAATCTGGCGTGTTTCGTCTGTGGTTCACCACGTGGTGTTGACGGTGAGCGCGGTGCCGTCCGCTACCCCTCCTAGTGGGGTGTGGCGGTTTCCTGCGCGGGGGCAGGGCGCTCAAAGTGCCGTAGTGGTGGAACCGAGTATTAATACTACATCTAGTGTCGAGATTTTTCTGCACCACAAGATGATGTGGTGTGAGGGGCGTGTTTCGTTCGATAAACCCACAGCTGAACCCACTTAAGATGGGGTGCCTACAGCTTATCCACACCCTGCCGCGGGGCTAGTTCGTTGGATTTTCGCGGGGTGCGCCGGGTTATCCACAGGTGGGGTTTAAGTTGGTCAGGATTTTTAAGGGTTCATTCGCCCGCCAAGTTGAGGTTCACTTAACCTCATGTATGCTTTCGGGGGCATAAAACCCGGCAGATTCGGGCTTGATTTTAAAGAGATCTCCGCTCTCGCCCGTTCTTGCGCGGAACGGCGCGGTTTTAAAGCAGAACGGACTTTCTTAAAGGCGAGGGTTAACCCCCTTCGAGCGGGTTTAAGCTATGTGATTAAGGCTGTAGAAAAGATTTTTAACTCTTTTTGATGAGCCGGTGTGTCGTGGGTTTAAGTTGGTTAATTCCGCTGAAACAGCAAAACCCACCGCATATACCGGTATTTCGCGGTATTTGCGGTGGGTTTACTGGGTATCGGCACTGGTTTTAGCAACCGGTGAGGCGCAGGAGAAACACAGCCGGCTAGAAATCGATCAGGCCCAGCTCACGCAGCTTCTTACTCAGCGTTACGCCGTCGGTGGCTTCAATCCACAGCGGCGAGCGCATCATCTGTTCGGCGCGGTAGTCGCTCCACACGCGGCCGGAGGCGAGCATGGTCTCCCCCACGGTCAGGTTGCGGATGACGATTGCCGCCACGTTGTCCGGGTAGCGTACCGCGAAGCCGTTGTAGATGTACGGGTCGCGCTGCCCGTCATCGCCGACGAGGATCCACTTCATCTGCGGGAATTCCTCGGCGAGGCGGCGCAGGGACTCGACCTTGTGCTTGGTGCCGGAGCGGAACCAGCGGTCAGGGGTGGGTCCCCAGTCGGTGAGTAGGAACGTGCCGCGCGGGTAGCCGTTGCGGCTGAGGAAGCGGCGTAGGGTCGGGGTGATGTTCCAGGCGCCGGTGGACAGGTACATGAACGGCGCATCCGGGTGGCTACGGCGGATACGGTCGGTCATGACCGCCATGCCGGGGGTGGGGATGCGTGCGTGCTCGTCGAGGATGAAGGAGTTCCAGGCGGCGACGAGGGGGCGCGGCAGCATGGTGACCATGACGGTGTCGTCCACGTCCATGATGACGCCGAGCTTCTGGCTTTCGGGAACGATGTAGACGCTGGTTGCTACGGCGCGGGATCCGGGCACGTACATGACGACTTCGTGGATTCCGGGTTCCAGGTCGATGCTGAGTTTGACGTCGAGCACGCCGCCGCGGTCGGTGTACGCCTCGTACTTGGTGCCGCCGATGACGATGGTGACGGGCGCATCGGACATTGCGGTTGCGGTGAAGGAGCGCCAGCCGCGCATGGGGTTGGCAGTGTCTTGGGTGCCGTCGACGACCTGCAGGAGGCGTTCGAGGGTGACCGTCTTGTAGAGGGCGCGGGCAATGACGCGGACCCAGCCGGGGTTGCCGTCGGAGGCGGCGCGTCCATAGCCTTCGGTGGGCACGAGGATAGGCTCGCGGCCGGCGGCGATGGCGCGCTTTTCTCGCCACCGGTGTAGCCGGTCTGCAACGCGGTAGCCGATGTTGACTGCCTCGTCGGCAGCATCGTTCACAAGGTTGCGCAGTTCGTGAGTGCCCAAATTCTCCATCCCACTAGTGTAGCGGAGCGTTACCGGCTTGCGGCTTCTTGGTTCTGTGTTCTTACGCCTAGTTCTTATACCTATTAATACTGTGGTGCTGAGCGCGGGGTGTGATGTGCACATTATTTAGGGTGTATTCGCTGTTCAGATTCGTTCCTTGCAGGTGGGGGCGTTATCCTGGAAGGTATGACCCACTCACAGCCTAACCGCCGACTTTTTGTGCTCGGCACTGCTATGCTTCCGCTGATTGCTGCTTGCTCGAAGAAGTCGAATGACTACGACGGCACCAGCGGTAATTTCACTCCGTATCAGGCTGGCGGCGAGACCTCTGCTGCCGCTACTCGCCCCGCCGCAACGAATTCGCCGACGGTTGCCGCTGCTGGCAACCCGGTTGATAAGCCGCGCGAATGGCCCGGCATCGGCAACTCCCTCGTTGGTGACGGCAAGTATGTTGCGTGGACTGTTGATGACGGCGCGAGCCCGGAGGCGATTCGCGGCTACGCTGAGTTCTCGAAGCGTACGAATACTCGCCTGACGTTCTTCATTAACGCGTCGTACACCGGTTTCAAGGAGCACGTGTCGCTGTTGCGTCCGCTGGCTCAGAGCGGCCAGATTCAGATTGCGAACCACACCTACAGCCACGCCGACCTGACCACCCTGGACGCTGAGGGCGTGAAGGAAGAGTTGCAGCGTAACGAAGACGAGATTATGAGCATGTTCGGTGTCTCGTCGAAGCCGTACTTCCGCCCGCCGTACGGCCGCTACAACGATGCGGTGCTGAAGGCTGCTGGCGAGATTGGTTTTACCCGCCCGGTCATGTGGAACGGCACCACCGGTGACGAGGCGAAGACCAGCTCCCGCGTGATTTACATGCGCTGCATCCGATACATGCTGCCGCAGCAGATTGTGCTGGGCCACCTGAACTACGAGACGATCATCCCGATCCTGGATAAGGTGAAGGGTCTGATTGATGACCGCGGCCTGACTGCGGTGACGGTTCGTGACTACTACGGTGACGCATCCGAGGAAGAGATTAAGGCGGCGGCACCTTCGCCGACCCCCACCCCGGAGGAGCACACCCCCTCCCCCGAGGCGACCACGGAGGCAGCCCCTACCCCGGAGCCGACCACTGAGGCTCCGACTCAGGCACCGACCACCCGCTATGAGGATGAGGTTGCGGCTAGCCAGCAGGCGACGACCGCACCTGCGGCTACGACTGCTCCGCCGGCTCGTGCGACGGCGGCTCCGGCGGCGACGACCGCGCCGGCTGCTACGACGAGCGCTTCGGCAACTGCCCGCCGCTAGCCGCTTCGGCTACATCTTTAGATACAGTAAAGGCCCCCTCGTACCGGAAGAACCGGTTCGAGGGGGCCTTGCATTCTCACAATGCGTTCATTCGTATGGTGTCCGCACCTTGCCGCGTGGGTTACGCGTGACGGTGTTCAGTACGGTATGCGGAGGGCGTGGTACCTGTCCAGAGAGTGAAGGCGCGCACGAAGCTATTAGCTTCAAGGTAGCCGAGCATGAACGCGATAGAGTCCATGCTCATATCCGTGGTGGATAGGTACTGCTTGGCAAGGAGCAGACGCACATGGTTGAGCTGCTTACGGAAGGTGGTGCCTTCCTCAGAGAGCTGCCGCTGCAGGGTTCGGGCGCTGGTGACGAGCTTACGGGCTACGTCTTCGATGGTGCTCTCCCCTACCGGGAGAAGTTCCACCAGGGCGGCACGCACTCGTGCTGAGGTGCTGTCCTCCACGTCCAGTTGCGAGAGCCTGCGTGAGAGCTCCGGCTCAAAGTAGGACCACATGCTCTCATTGTGGGAGATGAAGGGAATCTGCAGGTCCGAGAGTTTGAAGGTGATGGCGTTGACTCCGGTCACTTCTACCGGCACACCGAGCAGTTTCTCGAGGGAGGAGCTGACCGGGTAGACGCTTTCCGCTCGAAGGGGCTGTATCTGCTCTTTGGTTGCTGAGCGGATAATGTGCAGGATAAAAGCGAGTTCGCCTTCAGCCAGGAATGCGGGGATTTGGATTCCGGGTTCATCTGCCTCAATGGAGAGGGTGCTTTCCTGCCCCAGGGTTTCGAGGCGGTAGCGAACTGGCCCGATGAGGGGCTTGTGCTGAGCTAACCGTTCGATGCACCGCTGACCGTTTTGAGCGCAGTACGCCGCGAATATGGGCGGGCTGAAACGCTCAACACCGTCAGAGGTCGCCAGGCGGATAGCGAAGTCCTCGGAGGAAGCCAACTGCCCTACCGCATCCATGAGAGCTAGATAGTCGGAGCCGGACAGGGCGGGTGTTGCACGGCTGAAGAGGTCTTCTGCCAGGCCCGCTTTGCGGAGCACTTCACCGGGATCAATGCCGAAGGCGGTGAAGAGCTGTGAGAACTGGGCATCCAGTATGTAGGTTTTCATGAGGGGTTACTTTGCGCTACCTGCAATCTGCTGGTCGTAGACGAAGTTCAGCATTGCCTTGCGCGGCATCATCGGGGAGAGGGAAATGAGGGGCTTCTGCCATGCGACCAGACCGGAGACAACGTTGATTTTGCCCGCGAGCATGCCGTCGTAACCTTCCTTCGCAACCTGTGCCGGGGAGACGGCGTTAGCGAAGAGCTTGGTGTCATCCAGGCCGCCTGCCGCCGCGAAGCCGGTTGCCATAGCGCCGGGCATCAGGCAGGAGACGGTCACACCGGTGCCCTGAACCTCACGCCACAGAGCGTTGGACCAGCTGGTGATGTACGCCTTGGTAGCGTAGTAGACTGCCTGCAGCGGGCCGGGGATGGTAGCTGCGGTGGAGGAGACGTTGAGGACCTTACCGGAGCCGCGCTTGATCATTTCGGGCAGGAAGAGCTTGAGCAGGCGGGTGGGGGATTCGATGTTCACGGCGATCATGGACATGTCATCTTCCATGGAACGCTCACGAGCGAAGTCACCCTGACCGCCGAAGCCTGCGTTGTTGATGAAGTAGTCGGGCAGGATGCCGAGCTGCTGGCACGCGTCGAAGATCTGCTGGGCGGCTGCTTCGGTGGAGAGGTCAGCGGCGATGGTGTATGCCTTCACGCCGTAGTCCTTTTCGACCTGTGCTGCCTGTGCGTCGAGCTTGCTCTGGCTGCGGCCAACCAGGATGACGTCGCCGCCGGTTGCTGCGTGGATGTTGACGAATTCGGTGCCGAGGCCGCCGTAGGAACCGGTGATGAGTGCGGTTGCCATGAGATGTTCTCCTTGAAATTTAGAAACTTGTTTGTGGATTCCGCCGAGCTTTTCGGTGGTTTCCGTTGCCTTACGGTTACAACTATACGGAGCAAAAGACGCCAGCAATACAGCAATTCGCGCCAGGAATCTGCAAAACGCGCCAACTCTGCTGGCGTTTTTGGCGTTGTCTCCGCCGGCGCTTCGTAACCATGCATCTTTTCTGGGAACGGCACGCGGGAGAGCGCACGGCGGGGCTTGAAGACTCGCGGCGGGAATAAACGCTGGGGGAATACTGGGGAATAAACGCCGGGGAATAATCACGACAGCAGGGGCGTTAGGTGAGCGTACAGTTGCGGTAGCTGCCGCATCCGAGTGTGAAAGGAATAGATACCATGCGTATTGATATTTGGTCCGATATTGTGTGCCCCTTCTGCTACGTGGGCAAGCGTAACCTGGAGCAGGCGCTCGCCGAATTTGAGCACCGTGACGAGGTTGAGGTGGTGTGGCATAGTTTTGAGCTGGACCCGTCGGCTACGGAGCATCCGGCAGGTTCGCTGCCTGAGCTGATTGCTAAGAAGTACTCCATGCCGTTGGAGCAGGCGATTGCGAGCCAGGAGTCGCTGGCGGAGCGTGCCCGCGAGGTGGGTTTGGAGTTCAATTGGCGGCAAGCACGCTACGGTAACACGTTTGATGCGCACCGCGTGATTCAGTATGCGGCGGAGCAGGGTTTGGCGTCGGCGGCGCAGGAGGCGTTTAAGATGGCGTACTTTACGCAGGGCCGTTCGGTGCAGGATCACGAGTCGATTCTGGATATCGCCTCTGAGATTGGTTTGGATACCGCCGAGGTTGAGGCGGTGCTGAAGAGCGACCGTTACGCGGTGCAGGTGCGTGCTGATGAGCAGTTGGCGCATCAGCTGGGTATTACCGGTGTGCCGTTCTTCTTGTTTGAGTCGAAGTGGGCGGTGAATGGTGCGCAGCCTGCGGAGGCGCTGGTGCAGGCGCTGCGTCATGTGTGGGAGCAGACCCGTCAGGTTGAGTTGTTGAACCCGCTGGCGGGCGCCTCGGGTGACGCGGCGGGTGACGGCGTTGCGGAGGCGGGCTCGGCTGCTGCTGGCGCGTCCTGCGATGTGAACGGCAACTGCTCCTAGCCTGTTTTCCCGCCGCCTCTTTCTGAGGCGCTACTCCCCTAGCGCCTCCGGCTGGTGCCCCCTAGATATAGCGAATATATAGCGAAGCCCCCTTGTGCCGGTTCCTGTGTGAACCGGTACAAGGGGCTTTGCCGTGCCAGGTTGGCGTTTCTTCCCTTGTCAGAATGTTTGAAAGGCTCAATATGACCTGCGGGTGAGATAGTTTTCCTTTACACTTGAGTTTGTGTTCTACGGTGAACACCCTTGTCCACTCACTTTATAAAGGAATATTGTGTTGAAAATTCACGCCGCGACCGCTGGTGTTCTTGCGGGTGCTCTGCTGCTGACCGGCTGCTCTTCGTCTATTCGTGCTCCGAAGGTTACGCCCTCTGCTTCGTCATCGTCGACGTCTGCTTCTGCGTCCCCTTCCGTTTCGGCTACCCCTAGTTCTTCTCCGACGCCGAGTGCGTCTGCGACTCCTTCAGAGTCTCCTTCTCCGACGGTAACCCCGTCTCCGGTTCCGACGACTGAGACTCCCGCGCAGGCACCGGCGGCTGAGGCTCCCGCTCAGGCACCGGCGGCTCCGGTTTCGGAGGCTCCCGCGCAACAGGCTGAACCTGTTCAGCAGGCGCCGGTAGCTACGGAGGCGCCCGCCCAGCAGGTGCCCGCGCAGGCTCCGGCGGCTGAGGCTCCTGCTCAGCAGGCACCGGCTCAGCCTGTTCAGCAGGCTCCGGCGCAGTCGAGTGTTTACTACGAAACATGCGCTGATGCTCGTGCGGCTGGCGCGGCGCCCTTGCATCGTGGTGAGCCGGGTTACCGCCCTGGTCTAGATAGAGACGGTGACGGCGTGGCGTGCGAGCCGAAGAAGAAGCACTAGGCTTCTGCCCGTTCTTATAGCGAAAGCCCCCTTGTACTATTTCTAGTACGAGGGGGCTTCGTCGTATCAGCCTAGAATCCGTGCGGGGTAAGAACCTGCGGAAGCAGGGCTAGCGCGGCTGGTAGGCGCGGGCACGCTCAGCCCGAGCACGGCGCGCCTCCGCATCCTGCAGGACCGGCACCAGCATACGCACCACCTGGCCCATGCCGCGCAGCACCAGATTCAGCCACAAACCCACAGACCACACCGCCGCCACACGCGGATGCCCCGAGCGCACCCACCGCACACCCAAAAAAGACAGCGAATAATACAGCAGAAGCAGCAGCGACTCACGGAAACGGTGCACCTGCCGAAGAATAGGGTTCTGAGGAAGCTTCATCATGCCTCCCAGTATACCCACCGGAACCCCCGCCAGGACTCCCCCGCACTACCCGTAATAGTCACGAATCGTCACCGTCGTCAAACCGCGCCGATCCAACAACGCCCGAATACGGTCCAGCTCAGACACCACACCCCGATAATTCAAATGCCCAATCACAATATGCTGAGCCAAAGCGTACTTCTCCGCATAGGCATACACCTCAGCCGAAGAAATATTAGACGAATCCGCCAACGACCCGTACCACAACACCAGGCGCGTAAAACCACAGGACGCCGCAGCCGCCAACACACGCTCATCATAATACCCGTACGGCGGGCGGAAATACGGCTTCGAAGACACCCCAAAAAGCCGCATAATCTCCTCATCATTACGGGTCAGCTCATGCACAATCTGCTCATCCGTCAGGCTCGTCAACGCCGCATGACTATACGTATGGTTCGCAATCTGCAGCTGACCGCTCTTCACCAGCGGCAACAACAGGTCACGATGCTGCTTAAACGCCGGGTACTGACCATTAATAAAGAACGTGAGGCGCGTGCCGGTACGGTGAGCAAACTCCGCGTAGGCGCGCACCACCTCCGGGTCGGCGCCGTCATCAACCGTCCACGCAATATACTTTCCCTCACCCGGCAGGCCGGTCTGCGGGCCGGTCCAGGCGCGCGCTGCGGGAACCGGGTTCGACGAGGTCGCAGTCGCAGATGCGGTCTTAGACACCGCGGCGGTCGGGGATGCAGTACCCGTTGCGGAGCCAGTCGCAGATGCGGAGGGGGTAGCCGCCGAGCTTGCCGAAGGGGTCGAAGAGGGGCTCGCCGAGGCGCTACCGGACGGGCTGCTCGATGGGGTGTTCGACGGGGTACAACCGGTGAGGCCAAGACCCAGCACGCCGAAGCCCACCGCGCCCAGACCAAAGATACCAACATGCCGCAAAAGTTCCCGTCGCCCCATGGAGGCGCGGGCAGAGTCGCCCAATACCGCCTGGCCAGTAGCGGGGTTGGCGATAGCGGATTGACGAGGAGCAATAGGTGTTTCTGAGTGTGGAACAGTGTTCATATTATGAGTGTATGATGAGACCACTGTTAGATATCGAAAAATTCAAAATATTACGTAATGATTAATAACGCCGCAATAAAAGAACCTTTACACGCATTCGTTCCACTCGCTCACCGAAGCTCGCCGAAGACCACGCTCAGCGCACTAAGCTACCCCCGCCAGGCAATCCAGGTACAGCTCCAGCTACAGCGCAAGGTGCAACTCTAGGTAAGTACAGCGAGGCCCCTCCCCCAGAACACGTTCACAACGCGCCCGGGAAAGGGGCCTCAATATATAAAGTTCACGCAATCGTACTGCCAAGTACGCAGATACGATCAAGTACGCGGAGTGAAACCTACTCGGACTCCGAAGTTTCCGACTGCTCCGCCTTAGCGGATTCCAACGCATTCAGCGCCTCCAGAGCTGCAGCCTCCGCAGCCTCTTCGGCGTCTGCCTCAGCCACACGCTCAGCATCCGACTCAGCAGAAGTCACCGCCGCCGGGTTCGTCAAAACCTTCACACCCATGCTGCGCAGCGCATCCGTATTCGTGATCGTCTCGTCATTATCAATCAGGTACACCTTGTACCCGTCATTCCGCAGACGACGCATCAGCTCCAGGAGCATACTCTGAGCGACCTCATCCACCGCGTACACGCGAGTCACGTCCAGGGCAACCTTGGAACCCTCCATCGGGGATTCCACAATCTCACGAATCACGCGCTCCACACCCGCAAAACGGATACGGCCCTGCAACTGAATCAGGCGCATAGACTCATCGCCCGAACCGATCTGGTAGTTCGCGCGCAACGCCGAACGAGCCACCGTCGGCACGTTCATCACGTGCATGCCCATGTCATCAGAGAACTGCTCGAACAGCTCCACACCGCGCACACTGTTACCGTGACCGTCCAGGCGCGGCGAGAACGTCGCCACACCCAGCTGACCGGGCACCGCACCAATAATGCCGCCGCCCACGCCGCTCTTCGCCGGAACACCCACCTGGGTCGCCCAGTCGCCCGCCGCGTTATACATACCGCACGTGAACATGACGCTCAGCACCTGACGCACCACCGTCTTAGGAACCACCTGCTCACCCGTCACCGGATGCACACCATAGTTCGCCAAAGTCGCCGCCATCAACGCCAAATCCTTGACCGTCACCATCAGCGAGCACTGGCGGGTATAACCCTGCACCGCCACGGTCGGGTCACCGGTCAGGATGCCGTGGCCGCGCAGCATGTGCGCAATCGCGTAGTTGCGGTGCGCGTGCTCCAGCTCAGACTCGTACACGCGCTCGTTCACCGACAGGCGGCGGCCCGCAAACGCAGACAGACCAGAAATGACGCGCTCCATGCGCTCACCCTGAGTCGCACCGGGAGGACCCACCAGCGAATGGGTGGTAATCGCACCCGCATTAATCATCGGGTTCAGCGGCTTACCGGAGCCGTCCTCCAGGGACAGCTCGTTGAACGGCTCACCGGAAGGCTCCACACCCACCTTCGCAAGCACATCATCATAGCCGCGGTCCGCGAGCGCCAGGGCGTACACGAACGGCTTAGAAATCGACTGGATCGTGAACTCCACATCGGAGTCACCGGCGGCGTACTGCTCACCATCAACCATGGCGATAGACGCGGCAAGCTTGTCCGGGTCCACGGCGGCAAGTTCCGGAATGTAGTTTGCCAACTCACCGGAGGTATCAGAAGCGACCGACTCGAGGGTCTCGGTCAGGTAAGTGGCAATAGGTGAATGCATAGTGTTCCGTATCTGCTGCTAATCGTGGTTGTTCTCGTCAAAAATTCCAGGATGCGCCCGCCCGCTGCTCCGTTTCAGCTATTCCGTTTCAGCTGGGCTGAGGCGCTCATCGTTACAGGCTACCGCGGCTACCAAACTAAAGAGCCAGCCAGCGGACCTGTCAAAGTGTGTGGGTGAGGAGCACCTTTTGCTCCCTAAAGAGTGTATCTTTTGCGTGTTGAAGCCACCAAATATAACGGTCACTTCTCCCCCGCTATTTCAGGCTCTGGTACCTGTTCTGGCATGCCGTTTTCTGCCGTAATTTACCGCGGCGGGCAGAACCGCCGACGAAGCCCGGGCAAAACCTACGAGCAAAACTTACGCAAGCCAGCCTACGGGTGGCGAATCGAAGCCGGCTCACGGCCACCCAACTCGGCAGTCTCCAGCTGGAAGGTTGAATGCTCCACCGACACCTCAAAATGGGTCGCCACGCAGGAGCGGATACGGTCCAAAATCGTCACCGCAGACCCGTCATGGAAGCAAGAATCGGCAACCACCACGTGCGCGGTCACCACCGGCAGACCGGTCGCCACCATCGAGGCGTGCACATCGTGCACCTCTACAACGCCCTCAACGCGCAACATGTGCTCACGCATCGCATCCAAATCCAGACCGTCAGGAGTGAACTCCATGAGCACCGCAGTCGTCTGCCTCATCAGGCGCATCGCACGCGGCACAATCAGTGCCGCAATGAACAGACCCGCCAGGGCGTCCGCCTGGTAGAAGCCGGTCAGCCAAATCACGATAGCCGCTGCAATCACACCCAGCGAACCCAGGGCGTCATTGAGCACCTCCAGGAACGCAGCACGCATATTGAAGTTCGCGTTCCTCGCCGTAGCCAGCACCGCAATACCAATAGCGTTCGCCACCAGACCAACCACACCAAAGATCAGCAGCTCGGTGCCGGGCACCTCCGGCGGGGCGAACAGACGATGCACACCCTCCACCGCCGTATAGATACCCACCGCCAGCAGCAGCACCGACTGACCCAGCGCCGCCAGCACCTCAATACGGCGAAAACCCCACGTGCGGCGGGACGTTGCCGGGCGCGTCATGAGCGAAGCCGCCGTCAACGCCACCAGTAGACCCGAGGCATCCGTAACAGCATGCGCCGTATCAGTCAGCAGCGCGAGACTTCCGGTGACCAACGAACCGATCGCCTGCGCCAGCACAATAACGACCGCCAAACTGAACGCAATCAGCAGGCGCGGACGCATCGAGGCGGCGTCCTCCGGGCTCGGGGCATGCGAATGGTCGTGCCCATGGTGATGCCCGTGGTGGCCGTGATGTGCGTGCGATCCCATGCGCTTCTCCTCAACTATGAACTGCGTTGTTGACTATCGAGAGTTATCAGTGAATAGCAAAATCGCCCGATTCACAAGAACCGGGCGATAAGCTCCTCAACCGAGGAAAACGTGGAGATAAGGGGACTTGAACCCCTGACCCCCTGCATGCCATGCAGGTGCGCTACCAGCTGCGCCATATCCCCATATTCTGTTAGTGACCTCAACGAGGCAACATGAATATATTACACACACCACGGACAGCGATGCAAACCAGCGCCCCCAAAACTCCAAAAAAGTTCCCGGCGGCTAAGCAAGAAGGGCGGCCCCCGCGGCACCATACAACGCCAGCAGAGCCCACCCCTCATCAGCTAAAAATCAAGCAGAAGCTTACGCCTCATCCTGAGCGGGAATGATGCGTGCAGCATCTTCCTCAGTCTCACCCTCAATGTCGAAGGGAGCCTCGTTCTCAACGCCCAGCTCAATACGCGGAGCCTCAGCCCACAGACGATCCAGAGCGTAGAACTCGCGGTCCTCCTCATGCTGAACGTGCACGACAATATCGCCGAAGTCCAGCAGAATCCAACGACCCGAGGAACGACCCTCACGGCGGACCGGCTTCAGATCAGCCTGCTCACGCAGAGCGTCCTCAACCTCATCCGCAACAGCGTTCACGAGGCGCTCATTGTGGGCAGAAACCACCAGGAAGCCATCAATCAGACCCATCGCGTCGGATGCATCCACAGCGAACAGGTTCGTTCCCTGCTTCTCCTCCGCAGCGCGGGCGGCAATGCGCAGAGCCTCAATCGAGGACTGTGCAGCAGTCATATTTTCCTTCCTTGCCGGCAGAACACCCGCCGGCAGCACCCGCAACAGGGGTGCATTGTTCACGGCCTACTTAGGGCCAAAAATCATAATCAGACCAACAACGACCAGGGCGAGCAGCAGCACAATCCACAGCCACGCCAGGGAGGCCTTCTGCGCAGGCTGCAGAACCTCTTCAGCCTTCTCAACAGCGCTCTTAGAAGCGGACTCTTCCTCAGCTTCCTTGGAAGCCTCAGCGGAAGGTACCGGAGCAGACTTCGACTCAGCAGACTTAGACTCAGCGTCCTTCGCGGCTTCCTCAGACTCTTCGGCTTCCTCGGTGACCTCTTCAACCAGGGCAGCAGACTCTTCGGGATCCTGACGATCCACCATGCGCTGCAACAGCTCCTCCACCTCATCCGGGCTCAGAGCAACAGTCGGGTCGCCGTCCACCGAATCCACGGTGTCACCAGCGGAGGCGCTATCCAGCACGCTCAGGTCAAGACCCTGCGCGTTCACGGCGCTCACGCGGGTGGGCAGCTCGTCAGCCGACTCTTCAACCTCAGCAACCTTAACGGTCTCTTCCTCAACGGAAGCAACCTCGGTCTCCTCGACCTCAGCGACGGAGCTATCCAGCTCCTCAACCTTCGGCTCATCGCGCACCAGGTACTGGTGCAGCTTGGGCTCCGGCTCCTCCTCCTTAACCACGGCAATGACCGGGATCGAAGAAGTCATCGGGTTATCCACCGCGGAGGGGCTGGTCGCATCCACACGGTTCTGCGCAATCTCCTCGGGGCGCAGAACACGCAGGCTACTGGTCAGAGGAGCAGGTTCGTGCAGCTTCTCCTCATCGTTCGCCTCAGTCTCAATCTTGCCCTGAGCCGCCAGCGCCGCAAAACGACGCTGAACAGCCAGAACCTGCGGGTCAATAGCACCCGCATGAATCACGGAGCCCATGTTCGCAACAGGCTTCGCGGGCTCACCGCGGCGGGCTGCACGCAGGTACTCGGCAACTTCTTCACGGTAGCGGGCAAGACGACGCGGACCCATCACCTTAGTAGGCGGCGGCACCTCAATGCCGTCCTCGGTCACGTACGTCTCGTAGAGGTACGCTTCGTCCTCGCTATAGGGCTTCGAACCCGTAGCTTCACTCATGTGTTCCCTCATTATTCGTCGATTGGGGTGCCTGCCCAGACTCTTCCTTCACGCGGGGCAAGCCGTCACGGTACGCCGTCAAAGCGTCCTTCTTGTACAGGCCATACTTAGCAATGTACTGCACCACACCATCGGGCACCAGGTACCAGATGGGGGCGTCTTCAGCTGCGCGGCGACGAATATCAGTCGAAGAAATCGCCATCGCAGGAATCTTCAGGGTCGTAATATGACGACCCTCTGCCAGCGGCGGATCCAGCTCATGATCGGGGCGGGTCACACCCACAAAAGTCGCCAAATCCCACAGCTTATGGGCGTTACGCCAGGTCATAATCTGGCTAATCGCATCCGCACCGGTAATGAAGAACAGGTCAGCATCCGGGCGCAGGGCGCTCAGCTCGTTAAGCGTATCAAAGGTGTACGTGGCGCCGCCACGGTCAATATCAATACGGCTCACTGTAAAACGCGGGTTCGACGCGGTCGCAATCACCGTCATCAGGTAGCGATGCTCAGCGTCACTCACGTGCCGCTCCCCCACCTTCTGCCAGGGCTGACCGGTCGGAACGAACACGACCTCGTCCAGGTCGAACACGGCGGCAACTTCACTAGCTGCCACCAGGTGTCCGTGGTGAATCGGGTCGAAGGTTCCACCCATCACACCCAGACGCACCCGACCGGGAGTGCGCGGGGGAATCGACTCGGTGCTCGGAGCACCAAAATCAAGGTGAACAGGCTGGTCAGTCACAAATGCCGTCCTTGCTGGGGACAGAGACCGCACCAAGGCAACTCAAGAGCCACCCCAGGGCGGATGCGGGCAGGTACACAGAAGGTACGCAACACCGAAAACGGTGCCCGCGTACATTCCCCTCTATGCTACCTTCTTACGGTCAAAAACACCGAAATGACGGGGGTGAGCTAAGCCGCCAGTGGAATACCCAGCCAGCACGCCCACCCACACGCCCACCCACACGCCCACCCGCATGTTCCGACGCGCGAAACCAGTGCAAGAGGCTGCGTAAAAGGCAGTCAAAGCGTCAGGAAGAAAGAGCGCCGCGCACCGGAGCGAACCCCGGCACGCGGCGCCAATACCTAACGACCAAGCCTCAGCCAGGCAACAGCTAACGCTGAGCTATTAGTCGTCAACATTCGGCATGTCGATATTCTCGTCGACCTTGCCTTCCTTCAGCTTCTTGCGGTACTCGACCGACTCGGTCCACACGCCTGCAACACGCTCGGACTCCAGCTCGGCACGAGCCTCCGCCTTCGCGTCCATGCGCTCCTTGTACTCCACACGCTTCTGCGCACGAGTCGGGCGAATAATCTCTTCCAGACGAGCGTCGGTACCACGCGGGGAGGACAGCAGCTCGGCGCCACCGACCATGGTCGGCTCCCAATCGAAGATGACCGAGTTGTCGTTCTCACCAATCACCACGGCGTCACCGGCACGAGCACCAGCCTTGAACAGCTCATCCTCAACACCCAGACGCGCCAGACGGTCCGCCAGGTAACCGACAGCCTCATCATTATTGAAGTCAGTCTGCTGAATCCAACGCTCAGGCTTCTCACCAATCACACGGAACAGCGGCTCAAGGTTACGCTCCTCGCGGCGAATAATGAACTCCTGCTTCTTCTTACCGCGGAAGCCCTTCGGGTGAACCACAGGAGCCTCAACAACCACGCGCTCCGCTTCCTTCTCGGCAGCGGCGCGGGCGGCGCGGTCCTCCTCCACAAGCTTCGCCATCGCGAAGATGAGAGGCTTCAGGCCCTCATGGGATGCAGTCGAAATCTCGAAGACCTTGAAGCCCATCTCCTCAAACTCGGGGCGAACAAACTCCGCCAGCTCACGAGCCTCAGGAACGTCAATCTTATTGAGCACCACAATCTGCGGACGCTCATGCAGCGGCACGGTCACACCCGCAGTCGGGTCAACCTCATAGTTCTGCAGCTCGCCGCGGATCACCTCAAAGTCACTGATCGGGTCGCGGCCCGGCTCCAAAGTAGCGCAGTCAATCACGTGCACCAGAGCCGAAGAACGCTCCACATGGCGCAGGAAGCGGTGACCCAGACCGCGCCCCTCCGAAGCCCCCTCAATCAGACCCGGAACATCCGCCACGGTGTAGCGAACATCGCCCGCCTGCACCACACCCAGGTTCGGGATTAGGGTGGTGAACGGGTAATCAGCAATCTTCGGACGCGCCGCAGAAATCGCAGCAATCAACGAAGACTTACCCGCCGAGGGGTAACCCACCAGAGCCACATCCGCAATGGACTTGAGCTCCAGAACAATATCAGCCTCTTCACCGGGAGTGCCCAACAGAGCAAAACCGGGGGCCTTACGCTTAGCCGAAGCCAACGCAGCGTTACCCAGACCGCCCATACCGCCGCGGGCAGCAACATACTCGTCGCCCACACGCAGCAGGTCAGCCAAAACATTACCCTCGCGGTCCTTCACCACAGTACCCTGCGGCACGGTCAGAATCAGGTCCTCACCGTTGAAGCCGTGGTGCATATCGCCACGACCAATATCGCCATTCGGGGCGTGCTGATGCGGGCTGTGGTGGTACTCCAACAGGGTCGTGGTCTGGTTATCCACGCGCAGAATCACCGCGCCACCATTACCACCGTTACCGCCGTTAGGGCCGCCCAGGGGCTTAAACTTTTCACGTCGCACGGAGACGCAGCCGTTACCTCCGCGACCGCCAGATACATGCAAGACCACGCGGTCCACGAACTCTGCCACGGGTTCTCCTTATCTTGGAAAATCTTCACTTCGCCACCGCACGGCACACACCAATCATGCTGCGGATGCGGCGGCAGGCGCGACCGGGTTGGGGTGCGCCTCATCGTGGAGCCCAGCACAGGCGGGCATCCACGGCATTCGAGGTCATAGCGAGAGGGGGTAGACTAACGCCTACCCCCTCTGCCCTAGCGGTGAGTATTACTCAGCTGCTGCCAGGATGTTAACGACCTTGCGGCCCTTGCGGGTACCGAATTCGACGGTGCCTGCTGCCAGAGCGAACAGGGTGTCGTCGCCACCGCGGCCAACGTTCAGGCCGGGGTGGAAGTGGGTGCCGCGCTGGCGAACGAGAATCTCGCCTGCGTTGACGGACTGGCCGCCGTAGCGCTTAACACCGAGGTACTGGGGGTTCGAGTCACGGCCGTTACGGGTGGAGCTTGCGCCCTTCTTGTGTGCCATTCTGTATTCCTACCTTAGGGTTGAATTCCGGTCGTTTCGATTACGCGTTGATAGCGGTAATCTTGACGGTGGTCAGCTCGGCGCGGAAGCCCTGACGCTTCTTGTAACCAGTCTTGTTCTTGTACTTCTGAATAACGATCTTCGGACCGCGCAGGTCCTCAACCTTCTCAGCAACAACCTTGGCGGAAGCCAGGGACTTTGCGTCAGCGGTGACCTTGTCACCGTCGACGAGCAGCAGCACGGGCAGCTCGATGGTGCTGCCGGGCTCGCCTGCAACACGGTCAAGGGTAACGAGGTCGCCTACGGAAACCTTCTCCTGGCGGCCGCCAGCGCGTACAATCGCGTATGCCACTATGGGACTCACTTTTCTCGACAACTTGCTTCTTGAATCTCACACGAATGAGCAGCCTGCGCTTTCATTGCTGTGCGCCCTCCCCCGCCAGTCAAATGACCGCGAACAAGGAGGAACGGCCCGTGCGTTCCGACGGGATTGCCCGCCGAAGCCAACACGCGAGGCTCACCGGTGGTGTCTCTCTCCCGCACGTTCCAACCTCAGCCGAATACTCGACCGCGCCGAAGACGATGCGGGTGGGAGCGGTGTCTCCCGCTGGCCCTGCGTCGATAGGGCTTCACTGAGATAAACACCAGTCCTTAAGGATACGGCATGATCTACGCGCCGCGCAATAGATAAATTTGCGGAACGCACGAAGTCGGCACGTGATACTACTCAACCCCGGCAGATACACCGCAGGTAGACCGGGCATAAAAACCCCGGCGAGGTGGATTACTCCACCCCGCCGGGGCGCAACATACACACCATCGGAATTCCGATGATCGGAAGCTAAAGACTAATCGTCCTTACCTTCACGCTTAATATCGGCAGCGGCAACGCCAATGCCGAACAAGACAGGAGCCGAAGCGTCATCAGCCACCGGAGCCACATCCGCAACAGAAGCGGAAGCAACCACGGAACCCTCAGCACGCTCGGAAGCGTCAACAGTTACTACCTTAGCACCAGCACCAGCGCTCGACGCCGCACGGCGAGTGCGACGCTTACGCGGGGTTGAACCCGGCACCTGAGCCGCAGGCTTCTGAGCCTCCTCAACCGGAGCCTCAGCCTCAACTGCGGCAGGAGCCGAACCGATCACACCGGTCACAGCCGGAGCACCAATCACGCCGGTCACCACCGGGCGAGACTCAGTCTTCGCGGACTTCTCAACTTTACCATCCTTTGCGGGTGCCTGCTCAGATGCCACATTCTGCTCAGTTGCCACGCTCTGCTCAGCAGCCTTCTCGGCACGCTTCTCATCAGCGGCACGACGCGCACGGCGGCGGGACGCACGCGGAGTCTCGCGGACATCCTCAATGCGCAGATCCTCACGCTCAACACGCTTGGACTCCTGAGCCTTCTCGGAGGTTGCCTCAGCGTTCTGCTGCTCGCGGTTCTGACGCTTCGCCGCACGATCCTCGCGGTTCGAACGGAACGACTCACCCTCAGTGCGGGCAAGACGGCCAGCCTTCTGAGAAGCACGAGCCTTCGCCTCGCCAGCGCGAATCGCCTCGAAACGATCCGAAGAGCGGCTAAAGCGCGGGTCGAGCTCCGGGTCAACGTGGTGCTCGTCCTCCAGCGCACCCGCACCGGAATCCTCCACAGCGGCAATATCCGCATCGGTCAGCTCGCGGCGCTGGCGGTTACGAGAAGACTTCTTCTCGCCACGCTTGGACGAACGACGCTCCTCCGAACGGTCCTCTGCAGAACGCTCCTGGTCAGAGCCCTTCGAAGAATCCTCAGCGGATTCCTCCACACGGTCGAACGCGCTCGCCAGCTGCTCCAGGGAGAAACCGCCCTGCTCGCCAATCCAGTTACCGCCGGTCACCTCAGCGACCTTGTCCTCACGCTGAGCAACCTCCGCGTGAGCCTGCTCGCTGGCAGCCTCGGCAATACCCTGAATCTCCTGCTCAAGCGACAGCTCAGCGGTCTCCGCGCGGCGCGAACGCTTACGGCGCTTACGCTTCTTACGGGTCGAAGTGGTCTCCTCCGAAGCCTCATCAGCCTGAGCGGACGCGGCAGCCACCGCAGCCATAGCGTTACGGCGCTCAGCCTTCTTCGACTCCAGGGCGTCCTGCTTCTGCTGGTCACGAGAATCCTCGCGAGCAGCCGCACGGGCACGCTTACGGTCATTACGCTCGTGACGGTGGATGTAATCTGACGCGCCACCGCTACGACCGCTCAGCGGCTGATCGTGCACAATCAGGCCACGGCCAGCACACTGCTCACAGGGCTCCGAGAAGACCTCAAGCAGACCGGTACCCAGACGCTTACGGGTCATCTGAACCAGACCCAGCGAGGTCACCTCAGCCACCTGGTGCTTGGTGCGGTCACGGCCCAGGCACTCAATCAGGCGACGCAGAACCAGGTCACGGTTCGACTCAAGCACCATGTCAATGAAGTCAATGACGATAATGCCGCCGATGTCGCGCAGACGCAGCTGACGGACAATCTCCTCAGCAGCTTCCAGGTTGTTCTTGGTGACGGTCTCTTCCAGGTTGCCGCCGCTACCGGTGAACTTACCGGTGTTCACGTCCACCACGGTCATGGCTTCGGTGCGGTCAATCACCAGCGAACCCCCCGAAGGCAGGTACACCTTACGGTCCAGTGCCTTCGCCAGCTGCTCGTTGATGCGGTAGTGGTCGAAGAGGTCGTCATCGCCATCCCACTGCTGCAGGCGGGAAACCAGGTCCGGCGCCACGTACGTCACGTACGCCTCGATGGAATCCCAGGCGTTCTCGCCCTGAACGATCATCGCGGTGAAGTCCTCGTTGAAGACATCACGCACGGTCTTAATCATCAGGTCGGGCTCCTGGTAGAGCATCTCCGGAGCCAGCACCTTGCGGGAGTTAGCCTTCTCCTGAATCTCTTCCCACTGCGCACGCAGACGGTTAATGTCGTGGGTCAGCTCCTCCTCAGAAGCACCCTCCGCCGCGGTACGAACAATCACGCCAGCACCCTCGGGCAGCTTGTCCTTCAGAATCTTCTTCAGACGAGCACGCTCGGTGTCGGGCAGCTTGCGGGAAATACCGGTCATCGAACCACCCGGCACGTACACCAGGAAGCGACCGGGCAGGGAAACCTGGCTGGTCAGGCGGGCACCCTTGTGACCAATCGGGTCCTTGGTGACCTGCACCAGCACCGAATCGCCGGGCTTCAGGGCGTTCTCAATCTTGCGGGGTGCACCGTCCAGGCCGGTCACATCCCAGTTGACCTCGCCCGCGTACAGCACAGCGTTGCGGCCGCGGCCAATGTCAACGAACGCAGCTTCCATGGACGGCAGAACGTTCTGAACCTTACCCAGGTACACGTTGCCAATCAGGGAATCCTGCTGAGTCTTGGACACGAAGTGCTCAGCCAGCACGCCATCCTCAAGCACGCCAATCTGGATGCGGCCGTCCTTCTGACGAACCAGCATCTGACGGTCCACGGACTCGCGGCGAGCCAGGAACTCAGCCTCAGTCACAATGTGGCGGCGGCGACCCAGCGAACGGGACTCGCGGCGGCGCACACGCTTCGCCTCCAGGCGGGTAGAACCGCGCACACCGGTCACGGTGTTGGATGCGTGAGAGTCAGCCAGGCGCGGCGCACGCACCTTGGTGACGGTCTCAACGTCATCATCAACGCCGCCCTCAATCTCAATATCCTCGGTACCGCGGCGACGGCGACGGCGACGGTGGCTCGTCACCTCAGCCTCAGCGGCAGCCTCCTCGCGGCGGCGCTCCATGCGCTCCTTACGCTTCTGCTCCTCAGCAGCGGCGCGGCGCGCTTCACGCTCCAGCTTGGCGGCAACAGCGAGCTCGCTCAGCTCCTCCGGCTCGGGCGCCATGAACAGCGGCATCGCACCCATGGGGGTACGCGAGCGCAGCTCCTGCAGCTTCTCGCGCTGCAGGTCGCTAATGGTCTTCACGGGCTCGGGAGCTTCTGCGGGCTCCTCAGCTGCGGGCTCCTCAGCTGCGGACTCCTCAGCAGACTCTTCTGCTGCGGGCTCTGCCTCTGCGGAGTCAGCCTCAGTGTTCTCAGCCTGTTTCTCGGCGGCCTCCTCAGCCTCGGCAGCAACCTCGGTCTCCGCGGCGGCCTCGCCCTCAACGAATTCAGCTTCGGCAGTCTCTTCTGCGGCTTCTTCGGTCTTTTCTGCCTTGGTCACCTTCTCGACCTTGGCGATCTCTTCGACCTTGGCGGTCTTCTCCACGGTCTCGGTCTTAGCGACCTTCTCAACCTTGGCGACCTCTTCAACCTTCGCGGTCTTCTCGACGGTCTCGACCTTAGCGGTCTTCTCCTCAACAGCAGGCTCAGCCGCCTTCTTCTCAGCAGCCGCAAACAGGCTATCCAGAGTAGAAGCAACCTCAGTCTCAGACGCAACGGGAGCGGCAACCTTCGGTGCCGGCGCGTGCTTAGCCTTCGCATTACGCAGGTTGGTCAGGCCAGCAGCAATCGCCTCATCCAGGGGAACCTCAGGAGCTTTCTCCTTCTTCGGGCGACCCGGACGGCGACGCTCAGTACCCTGCTGGGCGTCAGAGCTCTCACGAACATTCTTACGCAGAGTTTCACGGGTCTCTGCAGAGGCGTTCTTCTCCTCCGCGAGGGCGTTCAGCGCCTCAAAAACCCCAAGTTCGACGTTCTTCTCGTCAGACATTAATCTTCTTTCGTTACACCCTGCTCCGCACCGCAAGGATTTTAACAGCGCGCATACAGCGCAAAGCCTAGTTGCTGCCACCGCGGCTCAAGCCTCACCCTACGGTGCGCGTTCTTCGCGGGCACTATCTCATTCAGTGCTTCTGCCGTAGGGGGCGAGCGGGCGGAACGCAGAGCGCGCCGCGACGGTCACAGCCACCTCGCTCTCGAGCACGGCACGCTCACACCCTTCCTGGGTGCCCTGCCGGTCTTCGGGTTTCTTCGCCGAGGCGGGCGGCACGCGCGGTGCGACAGTTATGCTCCGCGGCTTATAGCCGGCGCTCATCGGGTACTCTCCCTCGATGCGTTGGTGGGGATCTTCATGCGCGTGCGGGGCGCACAAGACACCGTCTTTCATTATACCCGGTAGAGGGTGCCTCTAAGCCACCCAGGGCCCCTAATCCAGGCATCACTTCCCAGTCGGATGCGCGGCATACTGCGGCGAGCACCATAGCGGGCACAGCAAAGCCGGGCGTGCCACTACGCACCACCCGGCTTCAAAAGTTCTTGAGAGGAGGGACTAGTTCAGACCCAGCTCCGCATCGCGCGCCTCACGAGCCTGCTGAGCAAGCTTCGGGTCGGTCGGCAGGTACTCCGGACCGGAACCGGTCGCAAACGGAACGCCCAGAATGAAAACAAACGGAGAAACCACCAGCAGAATCACCCACAGCAGCGAGAAGTGACCGGCGGTCAGCAACAGCAGGGCAGTCAAAAAAATAACGGCAGCAGCGCCCATTGCGGCAATTCCGGCAGTCTTCACGGTTCTCCTCGAAGGGGTATCAAGAATCTAGTGTCCAGCAGAACGGCGGGCAGCCGACGCCGCAGGCAAAACCCGCGGACGGCTCCGGCTGACGCCGCTCAAGAATATACCTGACCATTATACGCACCCGCGCCGCCTCCCCGCTGACCGTCACCGGCAAAGTCACCGGCGCCTCCCCCGCTACCAGGCGCCCCAGCCCAGCGCCCCAGCCCGGCATATTCTGCGCAGCCTCACCCGCCCGCAGACGCAACAACGCCCCGGCACCAACAGGCACCGGGGCGTTGCACGTTCGGGGCATCAGCCCTCAACTGCTTAGCGCATCATATTCACAATGACCTCAAAGAAGCGGATCACAATAATGCCGAAAATCAGGATCAACCACAGGCTAATCGCAAACCACGACCAGCCGCGAGCGCTCTCACGCATCGACTGCGATGCCGGAATAACACCCGCCGAAATATTGCGGACCGTAGTCTTCACAAAAAGCGTGATGGTCATAACCCACACGATCATGCAGAACAGGCACAGGGCATTAATCTGGAACGTCGTCTGGTACCACAGCCACATAATGAAGGCGGTCGCCGCAGCCAAACCAATGTTCATGCACACCCAGAACCACTTCTTAAACTGTGCACCCGCCATGATTGCGGCACCGATAGTCACCACAATCGAGAAGCCCACCAGACCAATGAACGGGTTCGGGAAGCCGAAAGCTTCCGCCTGCGGGGTGCGCATCACCGTGCCGCAGCTGAGCAGGGCGTTGATATCGCAGACCGTGGAGTGGCCGGCATCAATGTAAATCTGCAGGCGCTCGTACACCAGAATCGCTGAAGAAATGAGTGCGATCAGGCCGGCGCCAACCAGCCAGAATCCGAGCTGTCGGTCTGAGTAGCTGCCCGGGGTTCCCGTGTGCCCGTGCTGCGCTTCTTTTTCAGCGTGGGTGGGCTCGGTAGTACTCGATGCGGCGGTACTCATACGACTCCTTTAGATAGTGTTTTACGGTGATACTTACCGGCGCGGCATAGCCAGCACCCCGGAAGCGGTACCTCATTTATCCTAGCCTCTCACACCGCCAAATGGCACGCCATCAGCCTATATGTTCCGTTTTATGACGTGCTATTTTACACAGGTGGGCGCGTTTTCAGGGCACTTTCGGGGCTAGCTCCGGGCGCTTTCAGTGCGTCTTCAGCACGCAAAAACCCCCGGGAGGCGCCCGCAATTCAGCGGCGAGCGGAACCTACCGAGGGTTTCAACGGGATATTTCTAGGGCTTTATCCGGGGCATCACTTAGGGCGGTATTACCTAGGGCAGCGGGTGGGTGTACGACTCGTCAAAGAACAGTTGCTCCAGCTCCACCGCGCGGCTAAAGAACTCGCGGGCACGCTGCGCATCCGACGGGCCCACACGGTCCAGTTCGCGGCGCAGGAAATCAACCAGCTCACGGAACTCCGGGTAGTCGTGCAGGGTAATCCACTCGTGGTGCACAAAAGATTCAGGACGCTTGGCGGGAGCCTTCGACGCCCAATCCAGGTACAGCCCCTCGCAAACCACCAGCACCGACAGGATCGCCGCGTAGCTGCCGCTTGCCGCCGCGTCGAGGAAGAGACGCTTGAAGCCGGTGGTCGCCTCCGTATCGGGCATGGAGTTACGCTGATGCTCAGTCACGCCCAGAGTCTCAAAACAACGCAGGAAGTAGGTGTTCTCATCGCCCGCAATCTCGCCGGCAAACTGCGCCAAGCGCAGGCGACCCGCGAGAGTATCAGCGTTAGCAATCGCGCCACCAATCAGGGCGAGGAAGGTATCGAGGAAACGGTAGTCCTGCACCAGGTACCCCGCCATGACCTGCGGGGCGATTGAGCCGTCAAAAAGCTCAGCAACAAAGCGGTGATTCGTGGCGGAAAGCCAGGTGGCGAGGTTCTCCTGACGCAGCGTCTCCGTGAACGAATCGGTGCCAATCAAATCGGTGAAAGGTGCGGGCATGATGGGTGCCTTTCGCTATGTGGCATACCGTCACTGGTATGCGTATGTGTGCGGGTGTGTTGGTGCGGCCTCAGACATTGGGGCCGGCGCCTCAGCGAATATAGCACCGTGACGCCAAGGCGTGCCCGGTTTTGGGACCCCGGTGCCCAAAATTTTCGTTCTTTTCGATTTTTTGGGTGGGTGAGGGCGGATGATGCCGGTCAAACTCGCGCGATTGGGGTTAGGTGAGAGCCCATGGGAACACGTGAGAAATCATGCGTTCGAGTGGGAGCATGAGGACAGAGCACGAGGGCAGAGGCACAAAAAAGCGGAGGCACGAAAAAGCGAGGCGCCACTCCCCCAGCCGGTAAAACCAACTAGGGGCGGCACCCCGCCTCATGTCTGCAACCTCAACAGGTCACCTTAGTGATCCGCATCGTCCTCGGAATCGTCGTCACCGAAGAAATCATCGGTGTACGAATCGCCCAGCGGCAGACCCAGCGAATCCTCCAGCGAAGAACCCGCCGCAGACTCGCCACCCAGCTCAGCCATGATGCCGTCCAGCAGCTCATCCGGCTCAGCAGAGGCAGCCGCAGCCGCCGCGGCAGCCAGGGTCGAAGCTGACGCCGCGCCCGCAGAACCCGCATACGCACCCTCGGTGCCCAGCTCATCCGGCAGCTCCTCAGCCTCAGCGCCGGGGGTCTTCGCCTGCTCATGCGCCGCCAGCAGGGTACGCGCCTCACCGATGACCGTAATCGAACCGGTAATCAGCACACCCGCCGACTCCTGCTCAAAGAGGGCGTTCTCCATGGCGGTGGCAATTGCCTCATCCAGGTGCTCAAACACCTCGATTGAGTCTTCATCAATGCCAGCGTCCAGCGCCAGCTCGTGCAGACGCTCCGGCGCAATCGCACGCGGCGAATCCGACGCCGCCAGGTACAGGCGGAAGGTACCGTCAGAAGCGTCCACGTACTCTTCGCGCATGGTCTCAAACATGCCCAGAGCATCCTTCTCACCCAAAATACCGACCACGGAATGCAGGTGCGACAGCTTGAACGCCTCGGTCAGCGCAGCCGCGGAAGCACGCACACCGTGCGGGTTGTGGCCCGCATCCAGGATGGTCAGTGGCTCGGTGCGCACAACCTCCAGACGGCCCGGCGAGCGCACCGTCTCAAACGCGGTACGCACCACGTCCTCGGGCAGCTGACGCTGACCGCCGAAGAACGCCTCCACGGCGGCGAGAGCCACCACTGCGTTCTGCGCCTGATGCGCACCGTGCAGGGACAGCGGCACATCCGGGTACTCCCCCGCCAGGCCGCGCAGGGTCAGCAGCTGACCGCCGACCGCAAGCTCACGGGAGACAATGCCGAACTCCACGCCCTCGAAGGCGAAGGATGCTTCCTTCTCACGAGCGGAGGAGAGCAGCACGTCCGCCGCTTCCGGGTCCTGTGCTGCAGAAACCAGGAAGCCGCCGGGCTTGATGATGCCGGACTTTTCGGTCGCAATCTCGGCGAGGGTATCACCGAGCATATCGGTGTGGTCCAGACCGATCGGGGTGACCACAGAAACCACGCCGTCGGCAACGTTCGTGGAGTCCCAGGTGCCGCCGATGCCGACCTCGAGCACCACCACGTCCACCGGCTCGTCCGCGAAAATCGCGAAGGCGAGCACGGTAACGGACTCGAAGAATGTCAGGGCGGGCTCGCCGCGGGAGGTCATCTCCGCGTCCACAATCTGCAGGTAGGGGGCGATTTCCTCCCAAATGCGCACGAAGGTGGCATCCGGTACGGGTGCGCCGTTAATGCAGATACGCTCGGTGACGCTTTCGAGGTGCGGGCTGGTAAAGCGGCCCACGCGCAGGTCGTGGCCGAGCAGCAGCGCCTCAATCATGCGGGCGGTGCTGGTCTTGCCGTTCGTGCCGGTGATGTGGATGACCGGCGCGGCACGGTGCACGTCGCCAAGGATTTCGACGGCACGCGCCACGGCGTCCAGGCGAGGCGCCATCTTGTTTTCGGGTGCTCGCGCCAGCAGTTCACCGTAGACCCGCTCCACGCCCTCGGGGTCGGGAATTGCGGGGTAATTCTTCTCGCTCATTGTTCTCCTCACTGGGATAGCCGGTCGATGCCGGCAGGGGCCCGCCGTGTGGCGGGATAGACGACGGGCCGCCCCGCCCGTGAAGGGGGCGGGACGGCCGTACGGTTCAGGCGTTTTATGCCTTGGCTACGCTAATGCTCAGCTCGGCTGCTTCGCTCAGCTGCAGGGACACCGCGAGGGTTTCGCCGGTCACCAGTGCTTCGTTGGTGCGCAGAGCTGCCAGAGTTTCCTCCGGTGCCACGATGCTCAGGTTGATGCGGTCCGCAACGTTCAGGTCGGCGTCCTTACGTGCCTGCTGAATAGCGCGGATGGTGTCGCGGGCGATACCCTCGGCAACCAGCTCGTCGGTCAGCTCAATGTTGAGGACCAGGAAGCCGCCGGGCAGAACCGCAGCCGCAGTGTGCTCAGCACCCTCAGCGTCAGCGGCAACCACGGTTGCCAGCTCGTATTCGCCCTCTTCCAGAGCCAGGCCGCCGTCCAGAGCTGCCACGCCGACCAGGACGGTACCGTCCTCGGTCACGGTCCAGTCACCGGACTTGGATGCCTTAATGGCAACCTGCACCTGCTTGCCCAGGCGGGGGCCTGCCGCACGTGCGTTGACCTTCAGCTGCTGGGAGATGCCGTAGTCGGCGGGGTCGACGGTGTCGGCGCTGACCAGCTCCACCTGGCGCAGGTTCAGCTCGTCCTCGACGATGTTCGCGAAGTACTCCGCGCCCTTCTCGCCGAAAGCAGTACCCAGGGCTGCGAACTGCTCGGGTGCGATCGCCACGGTCATCTTCTGCAGCGGCTGGCGCACGCGAATCTTCTTTTCCTTGCGCAGTGCCGAACCGGCGGAGCAGACCTCACGCACGGTCTGCATGAGAGCCAACAGGTCGGACTCATCAGCGAAGGCGGACGCCTCGGGCCAGTCAGCCAGGTGCACGGAGCGTTCACCGGTGAGGCCGCGGTAGATTTCCTCGCTGCTGAGCGGCAGCAGGGATGCGGCGACCTTCGACACGGTCACCAGTGCGGTGTAGAGGGTGTCGAATGCGTCGGTGTCTTCGTTGAAGAAGCGCTCGCGGGAGCGGCGCACGTACCAGTTGGTCAGTGCGTCGGCGTACTGGCGCAGGGATTCGCAGGCGTTCCAGATGTCGTAGGAGTCCATCGCTGCGGTGACCTGCTCGATGAGTTCGCGGGTCTTGCCGAGGATGAAACGGTCCATCACGTGCTGCGAGTCGTACTTGAGCTTTGCGCTGTAGCCTTCGCCGTTGTTGGCGGCGTTAGCGTACAGGGCGAAGAAGTGGTAGACGTTCCACAGCGGCAGCATGACCTGGCGAACACCCTCGCGGATGCCCTGCTCGGTCACAATCAGGTTGCCGCCGCGCAGGATCGGGGAGGACATCAGGAACCAGCGCATCGCGTCGGAGCCGTCGCGGTCGAGGACCTCAGAGACGTCCGGGTAGTTACGCAGGGACTTGGACATCTTCTGACCGTCCGAGCCGAGCACAATACCGTGGCTGATGACGTTCTTGAACGCGGGGCGGTCGAAGAGCGCGGTCGCCAGTACGTGCAGCACGTAGAACCAGCCGCGGGTCTGACCAATGTACTCGACGATGAAGTCTGCCGGGTAGTGGTTCTCGAACCATTCCTGGTTCTCGAAGGGGTAGTGCACCTGTGCGTAGGGCATGGAGCCGGAGTCGAACCAGACGTCGAGCACGTCTTCCACGCGGCGCATGGTGGACTTGCCGGTCGGGTCGTCCGGGTTCGGGCGGGTCAGCTCGTCAATGTACGGTCGGTGCAGATCGGGTTCGCCGTCCTTGTTCAGGGGCAGGCGGCCGAAGTCTGCCTTGAGCTCTTCGAGGGAGCCGTACACGTCCATGCGCGGGTAGTTCGGGTCGTCCGAAACCCACACGGGAATCGGGGAACCCCAGAAGCGGTTACGGGAGATGGACCAGTCGCGTGCATTCTCAACCCACTTGCCGAACTGGCCGTACTTCACGTTTTCCGGGATCCAGTTGATCTGCTTGTTCAGCTCGTACATGCGGTCCTTGAAGTCGGTGACCTTCACGTACCAGGAGGTGATTGCACGGTAGATGAGCGGGGTGCGGCAGCGCCAGCAGTGCGGGTAGGAGTGCACGTAGGACTTCTCACGGATCAGCACATCGTCTGCCTTGAGGGCGTTGATGATGGTGCGGTTCGCGTCGAATGCCTGCACGCCTGCAATCTCAGCCAGGGCGGTGGAGCCGGAGGCGGTGGGCTCAGCGAAGAGGTTCAGGAACTTTGCGCCTTCGTCGAGGGAGAGGATCACGGGGATGCCGTAGCCTTCACAGACCTTCTGGTCGTCTTCACCGTAGGCGGGTGCCTGGTGGACGATGCCGGTACCGTCACCAGTGGTGACGTAGTCAGCGACGAGGATCTGCCAGGAGGTTTCGGTGCCCCACTTTTCGGCGTCTGCGAAGTAGTCCCAGAGCGGGGTGTAGCGTACGTGCTCGAGCTGGGAGCCGGTGTAGCGTGCGGTGACGGCTGCGGCTGCGTCCTTTTCGGGCTGGTCGCCTTCGTAGCCGAGGTCCTTGGCGTAGGAGCCAAGCAACTCGGAGGCAATCAGGAAGGAGCGGCCCTCGAACTTGCCTGCGCCGGGTACAACGGAGTATTCAATCTCGGGTCCAACGGCGAGCGCCTGGTTGGTGGGCAGGGTCCAGGGGGTGGTGGTCCATGCGAGTGCTTCGACGCCGTCGAGTTCTGCGGCGACCTTCTCGTCAGCACCGAGGGCGGTGTCTGCGGTGAGGCGGAATGCGACGGTGACGGTCTGGTCCTGGCGGTCCTTGTACACGTCGTCGTCCATGCGCAGCTCGTGGTTGGAGAGGGGGGTCTCGTCCTTCCAGCAGTAGGGCAGCACGCGGAAGCCCTGGTAGGTCAGGCCCTTGTCGTAGAGGCGCTTGAACGCCCAGATGACGGACTCCATGTACTCGACGTTCAGGGTCTTGTAGTCGTTTTCGAAGTCGACCCAGCGTGCCTGGCGGGTGACGTACTTTTCCCACTCGTTGGTGTACTTGAGCACGGATGCGCGGGCAGCGTCGTTGAAGTTGTCGATGCCCATTTCGAGGATTTCGCGCTTGTCGGTCATGCCGAGCTGCTTCATTGCCTCGAGTTCTGCGGGCAGGCCGTGGGTGTCCCAGCCGAAGCGGCGTTCTACCTTGTGGCCGCGCTGAGTCTGGTAGCGTGCGACGAGGTCCTTGGCGTAGCCGGTGAGCAGGTGGCCGTAGTGGGGCAGGCCGTTAGCGAAGGGAGGGCCGTCGTAGAAGACGAATTCGTTTTCGCCGTTTTCGCCTGCGGGGCGGTTCTCGACGGATGCGGAGAAGGTGTTGTCCTTCTTCCAGTAGTCGAGGACTGCCTCTTCGAGTGCGGGGAACTTGGGCGATGCGGTGACGCCGCTTCCTGCGGCTTCGAAGGCGCTCGCCTTGGGGTAAACATGGGACATGTGTTTGTGCGCCCTTATCTGTTGTTCTCAACGCTGAGAGGCTGGGCGACAGGGTACGTAGCACTCGTCGTCCGCACCGTTTCAGCGGGTGAGGATTGACATGACGGGTGCAAGGACGCCTGGGCATCGCTGACTTGCCCGGGCTGTGCCGGGGTCGGGATGCGGCGCGGTACCACCTTGCTTACTGATTTAACAGCTCAACGCACCGAACCCTCCCGGGGCTACGTGGCGTCGCGTGTCCGCGATACCTAGCCACCGGAAGAGCGGCGCGTTGGGCGGGTATCAGTCGCTTATTACAGCTATATCGGGCTTAACCGTCCGGTTCTACTGGGACTACATCTCTTCCGCTAAGACACCCTCGCCGCAGCGATTGGCGGGTGCCCGCAGGTGCGGTCCGTTCTTCCGAATTGCTCGCCGGTGATGGCCGGGTCGTTGCAAACACTAATAGTTTATGTGGCTTTTGTGTCTGTATGCAACCCCGCGGGGTGTGGGTTTGAACAGTACTTTTCGGATGCGCCGACACTGGGGGTACAAAACAGAATGGTTCTTCGTTCGGCGATATTTAGAGCGAGTAGGGGGTTTAAGGGGTCTTACCTCACCCCGCACTCGGGCGTGTTTAAGGATGTATGTTTTTACATTCCCCCAGTGTTGCTTTAAGTGGGTTTCGATTTTTTCGAGGGAGCCCATGGGGCTACAGTCAGTGTAACCACAAGATATGGGGTGAACACCGATGTAATTCCACTAGATATTCACCTCTGTACGTTTTCATCTCTTCAACACCCCGTGTGGGAACCGGTTTTTCTGAATGATTCAGCAATGCATAGCGGGTGAATAGAGTGCATATTTGGGGATTGTCGAGCGGGTTTCCCCTTATTGAATCGGGTATTTTCGCCACCTTCTCGGGAGTGCTTGGCACTCAAAACACTAGAAGGGAGTCACCCCTCTCCCCCACCTGTTTTTGTGTAGCGCCACCGAAAGCGCCCCTCACGGTACCCGTGAAAATATGACTAAAATCACTTATTGGAACCTAGGTTCCTCACCCTCACTGCGCCACCATGCCTGGCTGCCGAGGTGCGCAAACTGCACTTTATAACTACCGGTACCTTATATGTCTATTAAACTATCAGGGATTACTAAGGTGTATTTTCGTGCATTTTGAACTCAAAATAGTCTAAAATGAATCGTGCAACACATCAATGATGATTCGATAGCATCTACCCTCTCACCGGGGTGTGAACATAGCAGTCTCAACGATGAGTTCATAGCGTATCCGTTCGCTCCACCAGCAGCGTGTACGCACCCGAGGCTCCTTCCGGGCAGGGAATATACCTGACGGGGTCTGAAACCACGGCAGACAACGCAAGGTTTCACCCCTCTATGCAGCCTCACCCAACACGCCATACAACCACGCGCCCGCCGCCGGGTGCCCCGAGCCCGCCTCGGGAATAATCAAGGAGTTCACCGATGCTCTCACCCTCTTCGAGCACCCGTTCCGCCGTTTCCCGCCTTATGAGCCGCCGTACCCTGCTGCTCGGTGGCGCGGTTTCCCTCATGGCCGGTTGCGCCTCCGATATTCGCCCGCTGAGCGAAGAGGCGAAGGTTAAGGTCGGCTCCCCCACCCCTTCCGCGAGCGCAACCGCTTCTGCGTCTAGTTCGCCGTCTGCTTCACAGTCTGCTTCGGCGACCGCATCAGCAAGCGCTAAGAGCAGCTCGTCCAGCGCGGCACGCGTACCCGTATCTAAGGATGCGCTCGTTGAGGGTTGGGAAAAGTACCCCGGCCCTCTGAAGCTGACCGGCGAATACATGGGCGAGTACCAGCCCGCAACGGATTCTTCCCCTGCGAAGAACGTACCCAAGCCCCTCAAGACCGTTCCCCACCGTGAAGAACCGACCTTCCAGGGCGCCTACGAGACGTTGCGTGCCTACTACAGTGCTCAGATTACCGCACTCAAGGATGGCCACTATGCAGATCAGGCGATTGAGCTGACCTACCCGGCAGACAAGAGCGCTATCGACGAGGTTAAAGCAGTCAAGGAACTGTATGAGCAGAACGGCTGGTACATGGACTTCACGTGCAGCATTTCCATGCGGAATACGGAGCCTCGAACCGCCCTGAAGAACGGTGACGGCTACGTAGAAATCATGATGGACGCCAAGTATTCTGCCACCGCCATCCATCAGCCGGACGGCACCGAGCGCAAGATACCGGCGATTACTCAGGTGGCCATTCCGCACGTGATGCTCTACACCGAGGGTAAGTGGTGGCGAATCGGCAACGATTATCTGAACGAGCGTCTGAATGGCGGCAAGGGCTCTTCCGCCTCTTCTGGCTCCGGAGGTTCCAGTTCTGCCGGTTCTAGCGGTTCTTCGTCCTCGGGTCGCGGCTCCACTAAGGTCTAAATCCGGCAAGGTCTAAACTAGCCCCGTTTCATCAATTTCATACGCACTAGCCCAAAGTCGTTGAGGCACAGTTTCCCCTGCACCTCACCGACTTTGGGTTATTACGTCTTAAAGACAATGTCCAGGGTTTTTTGACGAAGTTTTAAAACCAGTCTTCTATAGTAAGAAGTGGATACTTCATACCGCCGCAGTTCACGCTCCGGCACACCCGTATCCCGGTACCCCCCCCTGTACCGAGCACCATACAAAAACGATGAGGCGGATCCTTTCGTGCGCATCACAGCGTTGTGAAGCGAGCTACCTCAATCAACCACTTTCAGGAGATACCATGTCCTTCCGGCCGAGTGCACACGCCAGCTTCTCTGCTAACGACCGAAACGGATTGACCCGCCGCGCCGTTCTTTTTGGCGGTCTGACCGCCGGTGCTTTGGCTCTAGCCGGATGCGCTTTCAACAAGGATATTCGCCCCACCGGTAGCGGCGACACTTTCTCCGGCTCCCCGAGCGCCTCCGCTTCCCCCTCGGCGTCTGCGTCGGCTTCGCCTTCTGAGTCTGCCTCGGCTTCGGCATCCGCTTCGTCTTCGTCCTCGTCAAGCCGCAACAACGCGAAGATTATTCCGTCCGACGAGTTCTTGAAGGACTATAAGAAGTACATTGGCGACGTCAAGTACGAGTACAAGCCCGCCATTGCGCACTATGTTGAGCCGACCGACACCTCCCCCGCGAAGAACGTTCCGATTCCGGTCATTGATACGGTGGCTCAGCGTACCGTCAGTCTCGAGGGCGCCTACAAGACCCTGGCCGCTTACCAGAGCGCGTACATTGCCGCGATGTACAGCGGCGATCTGCAGTACCTCAAGGGTCTGGTCCACGGCGCTGACAGCGGTCTGGTCAACAATCTGAAGGCTATTGCTAAGCTCTACGCCGCGGGCGGTTGGACTAAGGACTACGAGAGCAAGCTGAGCATCCGTGACGATAAGGACGGGAAGGCTCTTGCCTCTTCCGATTTGGCTGTTGTGGCGTTCCCCTGCCGGGATGTCGTCAAGGAATACACCATCTACCAGAAGGGCACCGGTGAGGTTCAGAAGGCAAGCACCCTGGATGTCGTTATCTATGTGGTGTACGCCGAGGGCAAGTGGCGCGTGACTAGCCGCGAGTACTTCGTGTCCCAGTACAGCGACCAATTCCGCAAGGTCTTTGAGGGTCCCTCCTCATCGGCTTCGGCAAGCAAGTCCAGCGGTGGCGGCTCCGGTGGCTCTAGCTCCGGTAGCAGCAACGATTTCAAGGTCTAGGCTCTGAGCGCACCCCCCTAACGAAGCGGGGCGGGTATCAACTGATACCCGCCCCGCTTTCGTATGTTTTTGTGCCGCGGCGTTCCCGGCGCTACTCCGCCTGCGGGCGCCTCAGCCGCCCAACTTCTAGCATCTACACGCGCAGCAATAACAGCAGGCACAGCAACAGCCCCGCTCCTTGGCAACTAGGAAAACCAAGGATGCGGGGCTGTGCAATACTATCTAACGCGCCGCCTCTAGGAGGTGGAACGCTCACGCAGACGCTCGTGAACCTCGCTCACAAAGCGGTTCTGATTATCGCGAGCATAATGCACGACCTCACCGATGACGGTAATAGCCGGCGCCCTAACCGATGCGCAATCCGCCTGAGCGTTCTCAAGGGTCGTGACAGTCACGCGCTCCTTCTCCGAGAAACCGTTCTCAATGGTTGCCAGCGGCGTGTCAGCCTCAATCCCACGAGAGAGCAGAGACGCCACCGTATCGGGCAGGGTACGAACGCCCATCAGCAGCACCACGGTACCCTGGGCGCGCAGGGTCGCCTCAACCGCCGACACTTCGGTCTCCGACAGGCCGGAGTGACCAGAAATGACGGTGAAAATCGAGGACACCTTACGCAGGGTCACCGGAATAGCCGCACGCGCAGGAACCGCGATGGCGCTGGTAATGCCGGGGATAACCTCAGCCTCCAGGCCTGCGGCGATGCACGCATCCAGCTCTTCAGCACCGCGACCGTACACGTACGGGTCGCCACCCTTCAAACGCACCACGGTCTTACCCGAAAGCGCGTAATCAATCATGAGCTGCTGAATGCGGGACTGCGGAACAGCGTGCTTACCGGGAACCTTGCCCACATCAACAATGAGGGCGTTCGGCGCGTACTCGCCGTACTCCTGCGGGGCGAGGTGATCCAGAAGGACCACGTCCGCCTCGCTCAGGGCACGTGCCGCACGCAGGGTCAGCAGGTCAGCGGCACCGGGGCCACCACCCACAATGTAGACCTTGCCAGGGTTCTCAGCAGGCTCGCCAGGGAGCAGAATGCCGCGTTCCGTCACGCTATCGTCCAGGCTGTGCCCGGGCGCCCCGCCCGCGAGAATTTCGTCAATAGTGGCGAACTCGCGGGGCGGGAACGGAGGAATCTTCGGGCACATACTACGCTGCCGGGACCGGGTTGAGGTCACTGGGCTTGCCCACGGGAATCTTGGTGCCGGTCAGCAGGACGGTGTTGGACTCGCCAGCTTCTGCCGCCGCAATTTCCTCGGGGGTTGCGGGGCGAATCTGCTCGCGCTCCAGCACGTACAGGTGCGAACCCTCGTCGCTACCGTTGGGCTCGTTGATGAAGGCGCGGAAGCGGCGCAGGCGGCGCTCGTCGCGCAGGGTTGCTGCCCACTCGTCCTCGTAGGAGTCAACGTGACGCTGCATGTCGCGCTCCAGATCCTCGCACACGCCCAGGGAGTCCTCAATGAGGACGGACTGCAGGTGTGCCAGACCGTCGCCGTGCTCCTCATCCAGATCCTCGAGCCAGCGAGCGGTACGCTGCAGCTTGTCTGCGGTACGGATGTAGTACATCAGGTAGCGGTCAATGTAGCGGATGATGTCCTCGCTGGAGGCGTCCTTGACGAAGAGGCGACCGTGAGCGGGGTTTGCACCACCGTTACCACCCAGGTACAGGTTCCAGCCGTTGGTGGTTGCAATCAGACCAACGTCCTTGCCCTGTGCCTCAGCACATTCACGGTTACAACCGGAAACACCGAACTTGAACTTGTGCGGGGAGCGCAGACCGCGGTAACGGTTCTCGAGCTTGACTGCCATGCCGGTCGAGTCCTGAACACCGAAGCGGCACCAGGTCGAACCCATGCAGGACTTCACGTTACGCAGGGACTTACCGTATGCCTGACCGGACTCGAAGCCGGCATCCACCAGACGCTCCCAAATGTAGGGCAGCTGCTCCAGGCGAGCACCGAACATACCGATACGCTGAGCACCAGTAATCTTCACGTACAGACCGAACTCTTCAGCGACCTCTGCGATGACGCCCAGCTTCTTAGCGGGAATCTCACCTGCAGGAATACGCGGAACGACGGAGTAGGTACCGTTCTTCTGCATGTTCGCCAGCGCACGGTCGTTGGTCTCCTGAATACCACCGCGGCCTGCGTCCAGGACGTAGGAGTTGCGGAAGGAGGAGAGAATCGATGCAACGGTCGGCTTACAGATAGCACAGCCGTCGCCACCGCGGCCGAAGCGTGCCAGCACGGAGTCGAAGTCGTCCAGGCTGGTCAGGCGCACAGCCTCAGCCAGCTCTGCACGGGAGAAGTCGAAGTGCTCACACAGTGCCTTAGAGACGGTCAGACCCATCTTCTTCATCTGCTGTTCCAGAGTCTTCTGCAGCATCGGGACGCAGGAACCACACTGGGTACCCGCGGTGGTGCAGGACTTCAGGGATGCAACATCGTGGTTGCCGTCTACGATTGCCTCGCGGACAGCACCGAAGCTGATGTTGTTGCAGGAACACAGGATTGCGTCGTCGGGCAGTTCGGTGTCGGGGATGCCGTCGCCGCCGCCAGCTGCGGTCAGGTAGACGTTCGGTTCAGCGGGCAGTTCGCGACCGAGCAGGGGCTTGAGGGAGTCGAAGGGAGCGGTGTCACCGACGAACACGCCACCGAGCAGGGTCTTTGCGTCGCCGCTGGTCACGATCTTCTGGTACATGCCGCGTGCGGGGTCTGCGAACAGAACCTCGAGGCAGCCCTCGGTGGTGCCGCGGCGGTCACCGAAGCCAGCGACCTGAACGCCGGAGAACTTCAGCTTGGTTGCGATGTCGAACTCTTCAACCTGAGCTTCTTCGTTGTCGTTGAGCAGGTTAGCTGCCACAGCGTCAGCCATAGCGTTAGCCGGTGCGACCAGACCCCAGGTGCGGCCCAGTACGCAGGCGACCTCACCGATAGCCCAAATGTGCTCGTCGGAGGAGTGGCATGCGTCGTTGACGAGAATACCGCCGCGCTCGCCCAGTGCCAGGTCGGCGTCGCGTGCCAGCTCGTCGTTGGGGCGAATACCGGCACCGAAGACCACCATGTCGGCGGGCAGGGTGCGGATTTCTGCATCCTCAGAGGGAGAATCTGCGATGGAGACGGAGACGACGTTGCCGTCAGCATCCTTGTTGATGCCGGAGATGTACACGCCGGTCTCAATCTCAATGCCGGTTGCCTTGATCTGGGCGTTCACGGCGTAACCGCCGCCCTGGTCAACCTCAACGGAGAGCAGCCAGGGTGCCACGTCCAGGATGGTGGGCTCTGCGCCCAGGTCCTTCAGACCCTCAGCTGCTTCGAGGCCGAGCAGACCGCCACCGACGACGATACCGCGGGGTGCGCGGCCGAGGGTGTCCTGCAGGCGCTTGACCTCGGAGACCATGTTCTTCACGTCGTCAATGGTGCGGAAGACGTGTGCGGCGTCCGAGTTAAGAATGGGGATGCGAACCGCGCGGGAACCGGTTGCGAAGACCAGCACGTCGTAGGGGTACTCGTTGCCTTCGGTGTCGGTGACGACGCGGCGGGTGCGGTCAAGCTTCTCTGCGCGGCAGTTGTTGACCAGGTTGATGTTCTCTGCATTCCACAGTTCGGGGTCACCGAGGGTCAGGTCCTTCTCGGTGTCCTTGAAAATCTTCTCGATAGCAACGCGGTCGTAGGGGATGTAGGGCTCATCGTTGAGGACGGTGATGGTGTCCGCTGCGCGACCGGCAGCTTCAGCGCCTTCGTGGTACGCGCGTACAAAACGCCACGCAGCGGGGCCTGCGCCGACAACGAGAATGTTGCGGGGGGTGTGCGACATGGATTTTCCTTCCTAGTTGTAATGCAGGTAGTTCATGGCACTTAATCTACCCTCAGTGTGCGGCTGGATCGTGCCCGGCATTGGAACTCCTAGTTTCCGTACCGTTGGGCTCGTACCTGATGCGTACCGAGTAGTTGGAGCGCCCGCTTCTTTAGAATGCATCTGAAAATTACGAAACATTTTTGTGTGGGATTATGTTGTTTTCTTCAGGCAGTCAAAAGGCGTTTTAAACTACGACTTTTATCGTACACTCTAGCGCGGGGTCGAAGCATCGAAAATCCGTATTTTTTGGGAAAATTTTCCAAAAAATCCGCGGAATACCGGGCTGAAATAGGGTATTCTTACCTTATCTAAACCTAATTTAGGTAAGGCTAATCTATAAAATTTGAGATCATCTTTTAGGGTAAAAATAACCTTTAGCACCCTCCGCGTGCCCCATTTCCAAATGTGGGTTTCATAAGGTAAACTCCAAACAAAGAACACACGAACCGCTATTGTGTCCTGCACCCCGCGCGGCGCAGACCACCACTTCGAAAGGAAACCCCCATGGCTGAGAACTGGGTACGCATCTGCGCCGAATCTGACCTCGAAGAAAACTGGGGCGAAGTCGCCCTGGTCGACGGCTACCAGTACGCCATCTACAAGACCAAGCACGGCATCTACGCTGGCGACCACCTCGACCCGCACAGCCAGGCACTGGTCCTCGCACGCGGCATCGTCGGCGAGAAGAACGGTAACCCCACCATCACCTCCCCCCTCTACAAGGAGGTCTACGACCTGACCACCGGTGAGTGCGTCTCTGACCCCTCCTACTCCATCAAGGTCTACCCCGTAGAGGTCCGCGACGGCGACGTCTACCTCAAGACTGCCTAAGCACTCAGCTACTTCAGCTACATACAAAAAACCTCGGGAACATTACGTCCCGAGGTTTTTTGTATGTGCTTTTAGAAGCCCCAAACTAAATTGGGCGAACAGCTAGGCGGCATCCAGCTGCGCAATAGCCGCATCCATGCGGTCAATAAAGCACTCCGCCACCACGGCAGCAGAAGCGCCACCCTGCGCGTTCACCAGCGGCGCGGCAACCTTCACCGGCACACCGGTCGACTCAGCATCACGACGCATCTTACCGGCGAAGAAACCCTCCGCCAGCAGGTAGGTCGCAGCAAACTTAGGCTGATGTTCGGCAACCACCTCGTGGAACTTCGGATCAATCGCGGCAACGAAGCCGTGATGCACCGGAGCGTTCAGTTCCTCAGCCAGCAGCTCAGCGGCACGGCTCATGTCCGCACGACCATCAGCACGAGAAGAACCCGCAGCACCCTGAACCACAGGGCCGTCACCGGGAGTCCAACCAGCCTCTTCCAGGCGGGCGCGGGTCAGCGCGGCAAGGCGCGCATCCGGGCCCAGAGACTCACCAATACTAATACGCTCAATACCGCTATTGCGTGCGGCACGGCGCAAATCCACCTGAGTGTGGAAGCCAGTCGACAGCAGAATCGGCACGATCACACAGGGCTCATCATTGGGCAGAGAGGCTGCGGCATCATCAACGCTGGGAGATTCCACATCCACATATGCGGCGTGGACACGGTACTCCACACCGTCGTTACGCTGGGCAAGCAGGAACTTAATCTGCTCACGAATCAGCGTGATAGCCTCGCGACCGGCGACCGAGTCGGTGCCGTGCGAGGTTGCGATTACATTCAGAATAGTCATATTTCCATTGTATGAAAGGAACACCCCGCTCCCCCACTCATGAACACGAGTGGCGAAACGGGGTGTTGCACGAACGCTAAATCTTAGCTCTTGCGGCGGCGAGCCACGACCAGTGCGGTACCTGCAGCCAGGGTGATAGCACCAGCTGCTGCGGCGAACATAGCGCCGGATGCGCCGGTCTGTGCCAGCTTCGAGGAAGAGTTACCGGAGGTCGAGGAGCTACCTGCGGAAGAACCACCGTTGGAGCCGCTCACACCCAAGTTGTCGGAGGCGCCGGAACCAGCGTCAGAACCGCCGTTGGAGCCGCCCTTGTGGCCGGCAGCGTTCTGATCGACAGTGGCGCTCTCAGATGCGGACGCACTCGCGGATGCAGACTCGCTCGCGGTTGCGTTCGAGGAAGCAGACTCGCTTGCGGAAGCCGACTGGCTTGCGGATGCGCTCGCGGACGCGGATGCACTCGCAGATGCAGACACGCTAGCGGACGCCGATGCAGACGCGCTCATCGAGGGGATCACGGCGGGAACGCTCGGAACCGCAGTCGGGGACGCGCTCACCGATGCGCTCGGGGACATAGAAGCACTCGGGGTTGCAGAAGGAGCTACAGAAGGAGCCACGGAGGCGCTGGGTGCCACGGACGCGGTCGGCAGAGACGGCGAGGTGGGCGCCTCCGAAGGCACTGCGGTGGGTTCTGCAGTCTTGGTGGGCTCAGCGGTTGCGGAGGGCTCCACGGTCGGCTCTGCAGAAGGTTCTGCGGTCGCGCTGGGCTCTGCGGTTGCCGAAGGCTCCACAGTCGGTTCTGCAGTTGCAGAGGGAACCTCGGTCGGAGCAACAGTCGGTTCTGCAGTCTTGGTGGGCTCTGCAGTCGGTGCCATGGTGGGAGCAACAGTCGGCTCAGCAGACTTAGAGGGCTCAACGCTCGGCTCTGCAGTAGGAGCAACGGTCGGCTCGGGTGCCTTAGTCGGCTCAGCAGAGGGCGCCACAGTGGGTGCAACAGTCGGCTCTGCAGACTTGGTCGGCTCAGGTGCCGGGGTCTGTTCCGGAGCCGGCGCCGAGTTTGCTGCCAGGCGGTTCAGCCACAGCTGATCCTCGTAGGTGTTCGGGTTCTCGAAGCTGGTCGGGTAGATAATATCGCCGTTGGGCAGTTCGAGAGCGTTGTAGCCGCCGCTCTTGTCGGTCTTGCGCATCGAGGAAAGAACCACCTCGTTCACCTTGTTCAGGGTGTCGTCCATGAACACCAGGCGGGAGCCGGATGCGTCCACCACAACCACGTTGCCCGCACGGGTCAGGAACATGGTGGCGACCTCGGTCTTCTCGAAGCCCTCAAGAGTTGCGGACTCGCGGACCACGCTGAAAGTGCCGTTCTCGTACTTGAGGATCTGCACCTTACCGCCGTACCAGTTGTTCCAACGGTAAATGTAGCCCTTGGGGCTGACCAGGGTCGAGGGCAGGGCGGTGTCATAGCCTGCGGGTGAAGAGTTCGGCACCAGGGACACGCCGTTGCTGCTCATGTGCAGCAGGTGACCCTTCTGAACCACCTTTTCGCCGGCCGCATCGTAGATGGAAGTCGACGGCGCGTACACGAAGCTGCCGTCGGGTAGCGGTGCGAGGGTCACGGTGTTGTTGGAGAACGAGTCACCGTAGTACTCGTCGAGCGAGTAGGCGTTCACAACCTGCGGGTCGATAGAGTCGGGCTTCGGCAGAGCCTGCGAGGTTGCCTTGCCGGATGCGTCAATGATGGTCAGCTTACCGCCGCCCTGGCCGTCAATGCTGACGATGCCCCAGGTGTTGTTGGCGGGGTTGTAGCCGATTGCCTTGACGGTGTTGGCGCCGAGCTCTGCGTCGGAGTAGGTACCGGAGGAGACGAGCTTACCCTCAGCGGTCACGGTGTACAGCTCGGGCTTGTTGGTCTCGCTGCCGATGACGAGCATGCGGTTGCCGTCAGCATCCACCGCGAAAACGCCCTTGATTGCCTTCAGAACGCCGGTGTCGGTCATCTTCAGGTTGGAGCTGGTCAGCACGGTGTAGGTGGTGTTGCCGCCGAAGCTCGGGGGTGCCACGTGCACGATGTGGTTCTGACCCAGACGTGCGGTGTTCTGGGGCAGGCTCACGCCCGCGCCGGTGTTGTAGGACTCGGCGACGCTGTAGGCGCTCTTGGGGGTGTTAGCTGCGCTACCGTTGTAGGAGATGCTCAGCGGGTCGAGGCTGGCGCCTTCGTTGTAGAAGTCGGAGAAGGCGTGGTTACCGTCGGCGGTCAGGTTCGCGGAGATGCCGCTGATGCTGACCACGCCGTCCTTCTCGCTCTGCTTAGCGGTGCCGGTGCTCAGGGTCGCCATCTTGACTTCCATGGGGCCCTCGAACTTGCCGGAGGCGTAGTTCTTGGTGCGCACGGTCATGTAGAGGGAGCCGGTGCCGTCAGCGAGGTTCAGTTCCACGCGGGGGTTGGAGAAGGTGAGGTTCAGGGCGCAACCGGTTTCGGGGTCCTGACCTTCGGCGCAGTGGCCGGTGAACCAGAGGCGGCCGGCAGCCTGCAGGGTGACCTGCTTGCCATCTTCAGAGACCGTGGTGGAGGTCGGGGTGAAGGTGAACTGCTTTGCGGTTGCGTCCCAGGATGCGCCGTCGGTCATTTCGCGGGGCATACCGTTGTAGGACAGGAAGGAGGCGCGCACGCCCCAACCGAAGGACGCGCCTGCAGTTGCCTGGTCGCCTGCAGCGACGTTCTGTGCGGCAACGTTCTGGGCAGCGATATTAATGTTCTCGGCGAGAACGGGTGCCAGGGGCAGGGCAACAGCGCCAGCAACGGCGAGGGCGCAGGCTCCCTTGGAGAGGCGGGTGCCAGATGTGAAAATCTTCATTGGTGTGCATCCATACTATCGACATTGTTAGGACAGGCTTACTATATCGATAGCGTGAGTATTTCTCAACATCAGGTTCCAAGAAACCGTTTTGTGACAAACCACCCCACAGCACACTGACAGGGCAATAAAACCACCCCACACCAGCACACCTCAACAGGCAACAGGGGCCACTACTCCCCCACCCCCCTACGCGACTAATCCTTCTTCGAGGTATGCATGCGTGACATGCCCAGAGCACCAAGAATCAGGCCACCGCCCAGGGTCACCAAAATCGGCAGAAGAGGCGAGCTCTTATCCATGTTGCGGGTAATCTGCGCCTCCGTTGCCTTCACACCGTTCGGCGATCCAGGCTCAGTACGAACCTGAGAGGAAGAACCGTTCAGAATCGCGGCACGGCGAGACTGAGCCGCCGAATCGGTACCCGAAGGTAGGTTAGAATCGGGGGTCGCGACCCGAACAGGCTGCGCCTCCTCAGTGCGGTACCCCAGAGCCGAGGAAGACTCGGTAGCGGAACCACCCGAGGGGCGCGGAATAGAAATCGTGGCGTCATTAGTACCCGGAGCCATGGCGGTATCAGCCTGAATACCGCGGGTCTTAGACTTAGAACCCGCAGCGGGTGCATCCGCAGTCTCAGAGGCAGACGCGGAAGGTACAGCAACCGGCTTCTCCTCGTTCACAGACGAAGAATTGGACGATGATCCACCGCCCTCAGAGGACGCCTGAGTCACCGTAAAACGCACCGTGTTGAGCTGAAGGTTACCGTCACCGGCAGCGTCAAAAGCCGCCACCAGGTACGTCTTACCGATCTGTAGGGACGCACCGGGCACACCAATCACAGCCTCGAACGCACCCGCAGAAATAGATTCCGGACTAACGTGCACAATGGCGAGCGCGTCACCCACGGTGTTGCCATTGGAGTCGACTTCCATGACGATCAGGTCGTAGCCCTTGTCGTTCTGGGGGAAGTTCGTGGCACGGACCGTGACAGGCTTCGTATCATCCTGAGAGTCACCCTGCGAATCCTGAATAGACATGTGCGCCTTGCCCTTGCGCTGATTCATCGGGTCATACACGCTGTTGTCTTCGGAGATAACGTACTGCCCAGAATCATGGTTCTGCGGGTTGTCCACGGTACGGCGAACCGCGTCACCATTCTCAGCGGTGGGTGATGTAGCGGTAGGCGAAGGCAGGTTTACCGCCTCGGGACTTGGGGTGGCACTTGCCTCAGCGGTTTCTGCCTCTTCACGCTCAATGTCGACCGGCGGTTCAGTAGGCTTTGCCTTACCGTTGCGCGGGTCAGCGGCCTCAACCAGGCGGTTCCCCCGCTCGGTGACAAAGAATTCGTAGGAGACACCGTGCGCGGTATCCTCCAGAACAATCACGTACACGACGTTAGAGTCCGTCGCCGGGCTCATCAGGAGGCGAAACTCCCCCTCCTTGGTCCCCTCAGCTAGGGTCGGGCTTTCCAGAACGGAGCCACCATACTCACCGGAAGGGGTGTAGAAGTTCACATCAACCAGAACGCTGGAGGCCTCCAGATCTTCAGGGAAACCCGTCCAACGTAGAAGGTAGCCACCATCCTTGAGCTGCGCCTTCATGGTGATGATGGAGGCGGCGCCCTGCGTCTCCTGATTGTCTTCAGCCCGGTTCGCGTTCAAAGTCGCGGTTTTTTGCACGGCAGAGTGCGTCGTGACGGGCGCTTCCGTTGCGACAGAGGGTACAACAAGCCCGCACTGAAGCCCCGCAACCAAAACGGTTGCGGTGACAATACGGTGCTTCGCTGAATAAATACTCATGCAATGCGTCTTTTCATGATGGAAATGTGCGTGCTACTGCCCGTTCTTCATGTGCCGCGCGGACCCCCGAGTGCGCCATACACCCGGATTCGTCGTACCATACTCCGCTTCATATTTCAGGTGAAGAAGACCTGACAATAGCTCGCATCTATTTATCGGTTATTTCAACCCTATCACGAACCTTAAGGTTTATTCACGCGAGGGTAGAGTTTTTTTGAACACCCTGAACGCACGACTCGCCCCCGCGATCTGCGCCAACAGATAGCGGGGGCGAGCATTCCTCATGAAACAACGAACATACTATGCGATGCCGTCAAAAAGCACGGATTAGGGGCGTTAGCCGCCGAGGACTCCCCTGCGGTGAGCCATCCATGCGGCACCAACCACCAGCGCCAAACCGGCGCCTCCAAGAGCCCAGAAAGCTACACCGTGCTGCGCAACCTCTTCACTAGCGGGAGACGCCGCCGAAGCTACAGCCTTCACGCCATCCTGACGATCAGCATTCGCGTTGGAGTGCACCTGGGTGGTATTCGAGTTCACCGTAGCGGAACGATTATTAGATTCCGAATGAACCACGGGGGTGAAACCCTTATTGCCATTACCAGAAGCTGCCGACGCCGCCTTTTCTTCATCCGTCAAAGCAGCCGAGTTCGCGGCAGCAGCGATAGATGCCGGATCAGAACCCGAACTGTACGCCGAAATCTGATTGGTGCGGGTCGGTTCAAAAGCCGAACGCGGAGCTATCGTACGTGCCTGAGCCAAAGCCTGCAGAGCCTGACGCTGACGCTCAGCCTTCGCTTCCTTTGCCTTGGACATGGCGCTCACCGCATCCAGAGTGGAGCGGGGTGCGCTCGCGGCAGACTGACCCGAGCCCGACTGGGTATCATCAGAACGAGTCGAGACGGCGCTAGTAGCAGCGGAGGGGCTACCCTGAGTGGCACCGGTCGCCTCGGCCGCATTAGTGCTGGGCGTGAGCGATGCGCTTGCATCCTGGCGGGGCGACTCATCCTTCGTCAAGGAGGTTGAGTTGCCGGTCGCCTCGCCACTGACCTTGAATCGCACCGAGACAACTTCTTCCGCATACTCAGTATCGTCCGCACGCACCAGGTAGGCGGTGTACACCGAGCCGGTCTTCAGCAGAGAGCCGGGCATGCCAACCTCTTCCTTGAACGCGCCATTCACGATGCGATCAGAGCTGATGCGTGTAATGGACAGCGCATCACCCTTATGGTTGCCACTCATATCGGTTTCAACCACGATCAGGTCGTAGCCAGCCGCATTCGCGGCCAGACGCTCTGCACTGATAGTCACCGGCTTGGTTTCCTTATCGGAGCGAACCTCAGCATAGGCGACCTTCAGTTCCGTAGCACTCAGGGTCTGAGTATCGCGAGAAGAGGTCGATCCACCGGGAATCTGCTCCAGCTTCTGCGTGTGGGTTTCGAGGTTCGGGTTTTCAGCAGACTCGGAAGGCACCTCAGTCTTAACCTTATCCTTGCTACCCTTCTGATCTGCAGCCTGCTGGTTCTTCTGCTCCTCTTCACGGAGCTTTTCCATCGTCTTCAGCTCGTCAATGGTCGGAACACGGTGGGCGTTTTCCTTCTTATCCACCATAACCTCGTCAGGGTCATCCTCAATCGGGATAACGTGCGGAACGAGGGAACCCTCAGAAATCATGAATTCGCCATAACCCGCGTCGGAGGTCACAAGATCCATGGCACTAATGGAGTAGTAGCCCTCCTGGGGCATCTGCGGCATCTCAAAGGTGACGAGCATCGAGCCGTCGTCCGCACGCTCAACCTGCATTGCGGAGGGCTCGTAAGTGTCAGACCCAAGCAACGTGCCAGTGGCGTCGTAGTACTGCATTACCAGGTACACCCTAGAGGCATCGCCCACGTAGCCGCCCTCATAGAGGGGCGCGAGCTTAATGGTTGCCTGACCGTCCTTGATGGACTGAATCTGAATCTCAATGGTATCGACCTCAATTTCGAGGTCTTCGTAGGGGCAGCTTGAATTAAAATCGCTATTAACCAGAGCCGCCAGGCAATCATTCACGTTAATTGCTTCAGCCTCTACTGCGGAGGCGCCAGGAAGCACAAAAGCGCTTGCACCTAAAGCGGCTACAAGCGAAAGAGCATGAATGCGTTTCGGAAGTCGAGTGATAGTCATGTGCGCCATTTCGATCGATGTAGGCGCAAAGCGTGGACTAGGGAAGGCTCACCACAAGCCGGTGTTTCTATCCAAGTATTTGCGCACCAGTACGTCGGTTACACCCTAGCCTAACACGGATATTGCACTTAATGTTGCATTGCATTCACGTGCTAAAACTTTATGTCGCGATAATTGCCGAAATAAAAGGGAATTAAATACTTTACTGAGATATAAATAACGCAAAATTCGAATGTCAAAATATATTCCCCAGAGTGCACCAAAAAGAGATTTTTACACCACCCCAAAGCGCACCAGACCACCGCGCAATAGAGTCAAACATCCGGGCACACAGAAGGCGCCCCACCAAACACGCACCCACACGGCACGCACCCGACAGAGCGCCTCCCACTCAACAAACTCCCCTACAGAGAGCCACGCCTCACAGCGCTAAGCAACAAATAGCTGAACTACTCAGCACCCAGCTCCTCAGCACCCTCAAGGCGACGACGATACACATTCACCGCCACAGCAGTACCCACAAAAGCAACCGAACCCAACAGAGCAATACTCAGCGGCAAGGTACCCTCCGGCAGCGGGCCATTATCCTGAGCGCTCGCCTCCAGCTTCGAACCGGCAGAATCACCGCGCGACTTCGAGCTACGCGTATAGAAACTACCCGAACCTGCAGCACCCACATTCTCCTGAGGCGAAGCAACAGTCACCGTCTCCCCCTCAGCAGACTGGTAACCCAACAGGTTCACCACGGTACGCCCCGGCAACATCACCGCATAACCAGACATCACCATCGTCGAAGGAACCACCGCAGTCTCAGCCACAGAACTACGAGCCTGCGCGGTAATCGCACGCGCCGACTGCTGCGCCTGCACAATATAGCCCAGAGCGCTATCCACCGAGGGAATCTTAGCAACAGAATCAGTCACCAAATCTTGAGCATCCGCAGAGGCACCTGAAGAATCCACAGTGCTCACGCGACCCGAAGGGGCCGAAGGGCTCACACGCTGATTCGCATCAGAAATCATCGGGACCTGCGGGTGAACAACAGTATTCGTAGGCTTCGGAGCCGGATCAACAGGAACCACACGCTGAATCACGCTCACACCAAAAGCACTGGTCGCCATGAGCTGCAGCTCCTCAGTGGAGTTACCACCCACCACAACCACACGATAGCGCTTACCCGCATTCAAAGAGGTACCGGGAACCTTCAAATCAGCAGAGAAAGAAGCATCAGTCACCTGCCGAGGGCTCACATGCGTGGTCGCCAGCGGCGAACCCACGGCACCGCCGTCAGCAGGCATCTCAAAGACCATCACGTCATAACCCAGGCCACTCTCCGCAACGTTCCTAGCGCGCACGCTAATCGGCTGCAGCTCATCCGATCCGCGCAGCTCTGCGGTAGAAATTTCCAGGGTCGCCTCACGGGTCTCCGAGGGAGCCCGATCGGAGCGAGAGTGCACCAGCAGACGATCCTCGGTCACCTCAGCGGGCGCCGCATCATCGGTAGAAGAACTCGCCGAAGCAGACTCACTCGCGGACGCACTCACCGAGGCGCTAGCAGATGCACTCGCAGAAGGACGAGCCGAAACTTTCTGCGATGCAGACGGCGCTTCAGAAGGTACCGGGGCGACCGTCGGGCGCGGGCTATCCTTCGCGGCGCTCGGGGATGCACTGGGGCTCAGGGACACCTCAGGGGCGGGATTCGCCTCCACGCGGTTAGCACGGGGAACGCCAGGGGTGTCAGGGAAGAAAATGTTCTGGCGGCTCGCCAGAATCTCATCAACGGTCGCACCCTGTTCAGGCATAAACTCAACCGAAATAGCATCCTTGGTGCTCAGGTTCTGCACCTCAACCATATACGGCTGCTCAACGTTCAGACGCTGGTGAATACTGACCTCTAGCGCACCCTCATCGTTCAGAGAGGCAGTCATCTGGGAGGCGGGCACGGTCATCGCCGCCACGATACCATCGTCAACGGAAATAGCGACCAGGCGAACCCTCAGATTCTCCAAAGAGGTTACACCGGTCAACGACAGCAGGGTGTAGTCATTGCTCTGAGCAACCAGGTTCAGGGTAAAGTCGTGGCTGACCACATCGGCGGCAACGGCGATGGGAAGTTCAGGCTTCGGAGTCTGCTGAGTCTGCGCGTGAGCGGCAGAGGCGAAGGTGGCGGGGGCCAGAGTTGCAGGCGCGACGGAGCCACCCAAACCGAGGGCGGCAGACGCTACTAGCGCCGCGCCGCGAGCAGTTCGCTGCGTGGAAAACATGGTCACCTATTTTCGTGAGTGAGTGTGATGAATCGTCGTGTGACTCCTGCGCCCAAAGGTCGGAAGTAGGCGCAGAATAACGGTTCTCTGATATCGGTGACCGGAGGCGCTTCACAGCGACTCCTCACCTCGGGTGAACGAGGTGGTAAAGAGTGATAGTACCGTCTATGACAGCACTCTAAATTATAGGTATAACCTTAGAAAAAGTTAAAGATGTAGGGACGCCCGAATCTTGCATTTCGGACGTCCCTACATCTATATGCGTATTTTGCCTAGTGGGGCAATAATTGACCCGTTTTAGCGGTGAGAACTGAGCTGCATCTCACTACGGCGACGGCGACTCAAACGCATACCGGCAAGCAGTGACAGCGATCCAGCGGCACTAATGACCAACATATTGGAGGCGCCGGTAGCCGCCAACTGCTCGCGCTTCTGCTGGGCACCGGAGGCAACCTTCTGGGAGCCAGATGCCTGTGCTTCAACCTTCTGTGCTTCAACCTTCTGTGCTTCAACCTTCTGTGCTTCAACCTTCTGTGCAGAAACATTCTGCGCGGGAGCACCCTGAACACCAGCCGGAGCGTCCTTCTTCTGCTCAGCACCGCTCTCCCCCGCCTTCTGCTCGGTAGCGGAAGCCTGATCAGCCACAGGCTCAGTAGGCGCCGAAGCATCGACCGCGGGAGTCTCGGCTGCGGAAGTGTCGGCTACGGGAGCCTCGACAGTGGGCGCATCCTGCTCAGGGGTAGTGGGCAGGGGGGCTGCGGGCTGGCTATCCACGCCATCGCGTTCGACAGTAAAGCCGCCATTGACCATGCGCACAGTACCCTGCTCATCCTCCGCCACAGCGCTCACACGGTAAGTAGTGCCGGGCTTGAGTGCCGAGCCAGGAATCTGCACCTGGGCAATGAAAGCACCGGAGGCATCAATCTCAGAGACATCAGCCGAAGCAATCACGCCGCCGGTTGCCACACCGTATTCGTCGACAGCACTAACCATCAGGTGTACCGAACTGACACCGGTGAAGCCCTCGCCACGCAGGGTCAGGGTCTTAGCTGAGTCGTTTTCAGGAACTACGGTTTCTTCTACGTGCAGGCGGGCGGTCATCACGGGGTTAGAGGTGTTGTTCTGTTCTTTAGTGGTGTCGTGGACGCGGTCGAAGACGGTATTGCGCGGCAGGCTGTAGTGGCGGCGCGGGTCATCCTCGGGCAATACGTGGTCGAACTTCTCGACGGGGCTCACGGCAACTACCTGCTCAGAATCAGCCTGGGCGTTCTGCTCGGGCTGCGCTTCCTCTGCAGGCTGCTTCTTCTCGAACTGTGCCTGCTCCGCCATTGCACGCTCAGCGGTAGCAACCGGAGCGGAGCCATTCTGTGCATTCCAACCATTCATGAAGGGAACCTCAACTTCCTGGGCGGTGTAACCATTAGCGGTAGAGGGCGCAACCTCAACGCTCAGCACATAGCGCAGGTCTTCGTGAACAGCCTGCACTTCTTCCAGCCTGGATCCGGGCACTTCAATGCCATCCAGGAGGGTGCCGTTCATAACGTCGGCGCGCGCGGGAGAGGCAGCGAGCAGGATGCGGTTACCCTGGCTATCCAGGGCGTAAGCGTAGGTCATGACTTCGAAAGCCTGCGCCTCACCCAGACCGGTGACCTTGTAGACGACAAGGTTCTTATCCTGCGGGATTTCCAGCTGCCCCGAAAGAATCTGAGCGTTGAGCGGCTCATCCTGGGTGTCCGCGGGCAGCAGCTCAAGGGGTGCGGAGGAGTTGTAGGAGGGGTCCTCGGTTGCGTAGCCCTTACCGGGGTCGACCACGGCAGTTGCGACGACGTACTGCTGGTTGGGGTCGAGGGTACCTGCAGGCAGGGTCAACTGGGTGCTGAAACGGCCACCATCCACATCGAGTTCGGGCACGAGGGTCATCGTCACTGCGGAGCCGCGACCCAGTGCGTAGAGGGGGTACTGGCGGTATTCGCTCACGTACACCGCCACGCCGTAACGTTCAACGGCACCGCCGGTGAAGCCTTCACCTGTGACGGTGATGCTCTGCGAGCGTGCGGGGTTAATGACGACGCCCTGCTCGACGTACACCTGCGGGGAGGTTTGGGTAGCGACGTTTTCGATGGGGGTTGCGTTTGCTGCGGAGGGGGGATTGTCGGGTTCTACCGCAGTCGATGAAGCAATTCCGCCAGTATTTTGCACCTGCACATCTGCGTGCGCAGCACCAACACCGGTAACGGACAGGACGGATGCAGCAATAGCGGCTGTTGCTCGGGTTTTTGAGTGAGCGGGTTCGGGCATGGAACACACCTTTTCTGTGAGTGTGAACGATACCCTCCGGAGGGTGCCACGGAGTGAAGATGGTTGGGTACCTCTTCAGGAATGAACGCTATAACGCACGGACTAGTCATAACATTCCTGTAATGGTGGAAGTTACCGCGAAGGGAATCGCTCTATTTATCGGTAATTCCACACTAACAATACTTTTTAGATTATTGCTGTAAATACGCTTTACGTCCTGACTATTTTCTTGTGCAATAACCACATGGAATATTTTTTACTCTCCAGAACAGTATCAAGAGCACTCAAATTGCATGGACTAGGCGAAATTTTTCAACTCTCCCTTGAGGCTCAAGGTTTTATTGCATGCATATGCAGTTTTAATGGATTTGAGATAAAAATATTCTGCACATCCATGCATTTAATTTATTTCTTTTAAGTGAAAAAATTGCAGGTCACAGCGCTTTTCCCCGCACATTGATTAAAAGCGTGCGTACCAATAACCACGCACAAAATAAGTCGACAAAATCATTCCGTTACGTCAGTCTGCACCCCCAATACGGAAGAGCCCCCCTCTCACCCCGCTTGCCGCACACACCTTGCCACACACAACTACCCCCCCCAGATCCAAAGAACAGCTCAACAAAAACTGCTAGCACGCAAAAGTGCCGCCAATACCCTTTCAGAGTATTGGCGGCACTTAAATCACTCACCTTGCGGCGAGTATCAGATATTCAGAACCTAGCCTATAGAGGCTGAGCTATTAGAGGCTGCGGCGGCGCAGGAGCATCAGTGCGGCACCAGCAATCAGAGCTGCGGCGCCAACGCCTGCGATACCTGCAACACCCTCAGCACCGGTGTTAGCCAGCTGCGGCTTCGAGGAAGCCGAAGAAGAGGTCGAAGTCGAACCCTTGGTGCCGGAGACACCTACAGTGTGCCCCTTGGAGCTAGAGGAGGTAGCAGCGGATGCGTTACCAACCTTAGCCTTGGGTGCCTGAGAAGAAGGCATGCGGGTCTCGGTTACGACAACCGAACCATCTTCGCGCATCTCAGCGGTGAAGACGCTGGTGGTGCCGTCGCCGTTATCGCGAACGGTGGTGTTCTCGTCCTCGGTAGCTGCCGGCAGGGTCGGTGCGGGGTTGTTCGCATCGCTCACGGTAGCGGTGGTGACTGCCACCTGGTGTACCAGGCCGTTGGGGTCACTGGTTGCCACCATTGCGTAGGCGTAACCGGGCTGCAGCAGTTCAGCAAGAACGCTGACCTTGACGCGGAAGGTGCCGTTCACGATTTCAGAAGCAGGCACATCGTGGGTTGCCAGAGCATCACCGGTGATGTTGCCGTTTGCATCCAGGCGGAAGATAGCGATCTGCACACCGTTAGCGACGGACTCGTGGGTGAAGCCGGAGCCATTGAAGGTCAGAACGTTGTACTGATCGTTCGGGTTCAGGGAAGCATCCTCGGTGGTGAGGGTTGCGTTCTCGGGTGCCGCGGGCGCCTCAGGAGCGGGGGTCTCGTCAGCCTTGGGGGCTTCCGGAGCAGGAGTTTCTTCCTTGGGAGTCTCAGTCTTGGGAGCCTCGGGTGCCGGGGTCTCATCAGCCTTCGGGGTCTCGGGCGCCGGGGTTACGGGAGCGGGAGTCTCGTCAGCCTTGGGGGTCTCAGGCTTGGGAGCTTCAGGGGCGGGGGTCTCTTCGGTCTTCGGAGCTTCGGGAGAAGCGGAATCGGTGACCTTGAAGGAGGAGAGAGCTACGAGCTTCTGATCGGGCTGACCCTGCGGGTTGCTGACAGCAACCAGAGCGTAGGATGCGCCTGCGGGCAGCTTGCTTGCCTCAACGGTGAACGCGGTCTTGAAGGAGCCGTCCTGAATCTGATCTGCAGACACAGAGACGGTAGCGATAGCATCGCCGGTGACCTGCTTGTTTGCATCCAGTGCGTAGATGCTGACCTGAACGCCAGGGCCAACCTTCTCACCGTAGAAGCCGGTGCCAACAACGTTCACGGTGTTGAACTGTGCGTCACCGGGGAAGTGAGCGTTCTCAATAACGACGGAGGGATCAGCCTGCTTTGCCTCGGGAGCCGGGGTGGAGGGGGTGGTCGGCTCAGGGGTTGCAGGAGCAGTGGGGGCAGGGGTCTCTGCCTTGGGGGTCTCTGCCTTGGGGGTCTCGGTTGCATCAGCCTTGGGAGCCTCGGTAGCGTCAGCCTTAGGAGCTTCGGTCTTGGGTGCTTCAGCCTTAGGTGCCTCGGTTGCAGGAGCGGTGGGGGCAGGGGTCTCAGTCTTGGGAGCTTCGGTTGCCTCAGCCTTAGGAGCCTCAGCCTTGGGGGTTTCAGCCTTAGGAGCCTGGGTTGCCTCAGCCTTGGGGGTCTCGGTTGCGTTGCCGCCAGGCAGGGAAGAAGTCTGAGCGGTTGCCTTCTGATCGACAACCTGCTGCTGGTCAGCGGGTGCTTCTGCCGCGAAAGTTGCCGGGATTGCTGCCACGGAACCGGCAGTAAAGGCTGCCGCTGCTGCGATCTTGTAAACGCGACGGGTAGTCTTCGACATTTTTCCTCGATCTCTGATTATCGGTGTTGAACCTACCGTGGTTCACCCCCGTCTTTGAAGGTGCAGTAGGCCCATACATGGGTGTGACTGCTAAAAGGCTAGCATTTGCCCCTGGACGTTTAGCATGCTTACCGTCATCTTTGCCCAACTGTAACGAAATCGTTATAAAACAACCCCTTAACTTGAGGGTTAATACAGACCAATCCGGGGATTTTGCACCCATCTACTGACATACGAGGACATATAACCCTATCTTTTGATTGCATTTGAAGAAAATATAGGGTGTTCCATAGGTGATTTCAGCTCGCCATTTTCACCTTAGTGAACCTTAAAGTCTCACGTACCACTTCACAGTTCCCTCAAGTTCTCCTTCATGCCTCTCCCCCGCCTCTCAACACCCCACGGGCACCTTCATGTATGCCTTCTCTACGCGCCGAGAACACAGAGAAACACCCCGCCCACATCCAGATAGGGATGCGGGCGGGGCTACCAAAGTCGATGCCTCACTGAGGCTCAAGCGTCACGGCGCGCCGCGAGCTTAGCTCTCCTTGCGAATCACCTTGAACTGGCTCGGCTGCGCCACCGGGCGAATAGTAATACGGTCAAGGTTCACGTGGTGCGGAACGTTCAGCGCAAAGGTCACGGTCTGCGCCACATCCTCGGCGGTCAGCGGCTTTTCAACGCCCGCGTAGACGCGCTCGGCGGCTTCCTTGGAACCCAGGCGGTTCAGAGAGAACTCCTCGGTGTGCACCATGCCCGGGCAAATCTCAATCACGCGAATATTATTCTCTGCCTCTTCCAGGCGGAGCGCCTCGGTCAGGCCGCGAGCGCCGAACTTCGCCGCATTGTATCCGGCGCCGCCTTCGTAGCCGTGCTCGGCAGCGGTGGAGGTCAGGTTCAGGATCGTGCCGTGACCGTTCAGGCGCAGAGCCTCCGCGAAGGCGCGCACCATGTGCAGAATACCCAGCACGTTCATCTGGTACATCTTCAGATAATCGGCGGTCTTACCGTCGGCGACCTTGTCCACGCCGATAGCGCCGCCGGCAATATTGACCAGGGCGTCAATGGTGCCCTGCTCTTCCAGAATCTGCTCGGCAACAAAGCGGACGGAGTGCTCGTCGGTCACGTCGCAGGTCACCGGGTGAGCACCGGTCTCCGCGTAGAGGGTGTAGAGGCGGTCGGTACGGCGCGCCAGGGCGTAGACGGTCCAGCCGCTCGCCACGAGCTGCTGCACGGTAGCGCGACCAATACCGCTGGATGCGCCGGTCACCACGGCAACTTTGCCGTCGCCGGTATGAGGCAGGAAAGGAGATGCAGGAATGTGGGTGTTCTCAGTCATACTTTAATCCTAGTAGAGTGATGCCCGCGGGTGCTCTGATCGAGCAGACTCGCGGGCATATATTTTGAAATTTTCGATAGTGAGATAGGCGCCGGTACCACAACCGCCCGACACCCCGTCAGGCTACTACCTGCGGCGGCGCGGCAGACCCCAGCGGCTCCTGCCGCCGTCACGGAATCCGAGGCGATGCTCAAAATACACGGGCGAGCTACTACCGGTCTTAATCGTGTCCGGAGGGACCGTACCCTCACGCGCCGACAGCAGATAAAGAATCGCAGCGCCGGGCATGAACACAATCAGCGGCAGCACGAAACGCATGCGCGCCTCGCCATAGCCGCTACGCACCGTCAAATGCCAGATGCACAACGCCACCAGCACCAGGTGCAGTATCAGCAGAACAGTTTCAGGCGTACCCAAACCAAAAATACTCAGAGAACTCATTGGCAGCTCCTTGAAAGTCGTGTACTTTCAGTCTACGCCGCGCCAGCGCCCCTGAGAAGGATTCGTGAGCTGTTGATAGGCAAGATTTTCACGCCTACACTGCAGATAACCGAAGCAGGATACGAGGGGCTCTCTCCCCCATCGCCTTTCCGCCGAGTTTTCCGCTGAATCGCCGATTACTCCTCATATAGGGAACCTCCACATGACAGCAACACCGCACCAGCGCATCGCCACTCTCCGAGAGCAGCGCCAAGCGCTCCAGCAGCGGGCGCGCACTATCCGTGCCACCACCGGAACCCCCTACAGTTCCGAAGTTCACCTACTGCTCGGGCAGAGCTACCTCGACCCCGCCAGCTGGCAGGAACTCTGTACCTCCACCGGGATACGCGCCGCAGTACGCAGGGTGCGTTTTGTGCGCCGATACAAGCCCCTCCTGGCACGTCTAGAAGCCGCCATCGAGCAGTACGAACAACGCAGCACAGCACAGAATTCCCCTGGAGCTGAGAGAATGCCGTGAATATGAGAAAATAGCCGTTATGGCTGAAAACATTTTGGGCTCAGACTCGCCCGTACAGATTAACGTTCCCGACCGCCCCGCCCTCGAAGGCCTCGAAGAGAAGCTCTCGCAGCGCTGGGCCGACGAGAAGACCTACTCATTCGACGAGAACACCACTCGCGAACAGGTCTACTCCATTGACACCCCGCCGCCGACCGCATCCGGCTCCCTGCACGTGGGTCACATGTTCTCCTACACCCAGACCGACGTCATTGCACGCTACCAGCGCATGACCGGCAAGAACGTGTTCTACCCCCTCGGCTGGGATGACAACGGCCTGCCCACCGAACGCCGCGTTCAGAACTACTACGGCGTTCTCTGCGACCCCTCCGTGGCAGACAACGAATCCTTCCGCGATCTGATCACCTGGAAGGCAGACGGCACCCCCAAGCCCGACCGCAGCCAGGCAAAGTGGCCGCGCATCTCCCGCAACAACTTCATTGAACTCTGTGAAGAACTCGCGGTTGAAGACGAGAAGGTCTTCGAAAACCTCTTCACCACCCTGGGTCTGTCCGTTGACTGGTCGCGCACCTACCGCACCATCGACGCGCACTCCCGCAAGGTCTCCCAGCTCGCTTTCCTGAAGGACCTGGAAGCAGGCAACGCCTACATGGCAGAAGCACCGACCATGTGGGACGTCACCTTCCGCACCGCAGTGGCACAGGCTGAGCTGGAAGATAAGGAACGCCCCGGTGCGTACCACCGCATCAGCTTCCACCGCCCCAACGGCGAGAAGGTCTGGATTGAGACCACCCGCCCCGAGCTGCTGCCCTCCTGCGTGGCTCTCGTGGCGCACCCGGACGACGAGCGTTACAAGCCGCTGTTCGGCACCACCGTCACCTCCCCGCTGTTCGGCGTTGAGGTCGAAATCAAGGCGCACCCGCTGGCACAGCCCGACAAGGGTGCCGGTATCGCCATGATTTGTACCTTCGGTGACACCACCGACGTCACCTGGTGGCGTGAACTGCAGCTGGACACCCGCGCCCTCATCGGTCGCGACGGCCGCTTCTCCCGCGAAATCCCCGAGTGGATCACCTCCGCCGAGGGCCGCGAGCGCTACGAGCGCATGGCAGGCACCACCGTCTTCACCGCACAGAAGACCGTCGTGGAAATGCTGGTTGAGGCCGGCGAAATGGACGGCGACCCCAAGCCGATTACCCACCCGGTGAAGTTCTACGAAAAGGGTGACAAGCCCCTCGAAATCGTTGCTTCCCGCCAGTGGTACATCCGCAACGGTGGCCGTGACGCTGCACGCCGCGAGAAGCTCATCGAGCGCGGCCGTGAGATGAACTGGTACCCCTCCTTCATGCGTAGCCGCTACGAGAACTGGGTTGAGGGCCTGAACGGCGACTGGCTGATTTCTCGCCAGCGCTTCTTCGGCGTTCCCTTCCCCGTCTGGTACCCGCTGGACGCTGAGGGCGAGCCGGACTACGAGAACCCGATTCTGCCTTCTGAGGACATGCTGCCGGTTGACCCCGCCTCTCAGGCTGCTCCCGGTTACACCGAGGATCAGCGTGGCGTAGCGGGCGGCTTCATCGCTGACCCGGACGTTCTGGACACTTGGGCTACCTCCTCCCTGACCCCGCAGATTGCGACCGGCTGGGGCGTGGACCCGGACCTGCACGCGAAGACCTTCCCCATGGATCTGCGCCCGCAGGGTCACGACATTATCCGTACCTGGCTGTTCTCCACCGCTGTTCGCGCGGAGACCCTGGCTTCCTCCGTGCCGTGGTACAACACCGCGCTCTCCGGCTGGATTCTCGACCCGGACCGCAAGAAGATGTCCAAGTCTAAGGGCAACGTTGTGGTCCCCAACGAGGTGCTGGAGAAGTACGGTTCGGACGCTGTGCGCTACTGGGCTGCTTCGGCTCGCCTGGGTGCTGACACCGCCTACGACGAAGGCCAGATGAAGATTGGCCGCCGCCTTGCCATCAAGCTGCTGAACGCATCCAAGTTCGTACTGAACCTGGGCGCTACCGAGAAGTCCGTCATCACTTCTCAGGCTCAGGGCCGCGTGCTCATCAACGCTCTGGACCGCTCCCTGCTGGCTCGCCTGGCGTACCTGATTGAGGAAGCAACCGCAGCGTTCGAGAAGTACGAGTACGCTCGTGCCCTGCAGATTTGTGAGAGCTTCTTCTGGTCCTTCACCGACGATTTCGTTGAGCTGATCAAGGACCGTGCGTACGGTGCTCGCGGCGAGCAGGAGCAGGCTTCTGTTCTTGCCGCACTGGCAACCACCCTGGATGCTCTGCTGCGCCTGTTCGCACCCTTCCTGCCGTTTGTGACCGAAGAGATTTGGTCCTGGTGGCGTGCAGGTAGCGTGCACCGCGCCGAGTGGCCGCAGGCACTGCCCATTCTGGAGGGTACCCTGCTGGCTGAGTACTCTGCCCAGAACCCGACTGCCGGCATTTCTGCTCAGTGGGTCCTGGCGGACGCTGACCCGGCTCAGATTGAGTCGCTGAAGCAGATCCTGCCGGATGTTGCTGAGGCTCTGGGTGGCCTGCGTAAGGCTAAGAGCGACGCGAAGGTTAAGCAGCGCACCGAGGTTGAGTCCGCAACTATTGCGGCTCCCCAGGCACAGCTGAATCGCATTGCCGCTGGCTTGGCTGATCTGAAGGCTGCCGGTAACGCTCGTGAGCTGTCCCTGGTGGCGGCTGAGGGCGAGCTGGAGGTTCGCGATGTGGTGCTCGTTGTGGAAGAAGCAGCTGAGTAATCGCGTCTTAGCGTTTATCGCTTGATTTTATGACGCCACTTTGGTGTTGGTAACGGGGCGGTACTGGTTTTCAGTACCGCCCCGTTTTCTGTGCCTGCTGTTCGTTGTAGCTCGCCGGGTGTGAGATTCCGACTGCGGACCTATACGGTGCTGACTTTGGGTTTTATTTCTGTGGGGCCCGCAAGTACCTGCGTCTGATTCGAAGAGCTTTCCTTAGCTTCCTTCCCCAACGATGTGGGTTTAGCCTGCTAATCTGTGGGGATTCTGTGGGATTTCCAACCCCTTTTTATATTCATCAATGTGCAAAGAGCATAATCAACCTTATGAGATTGACTGTCACTTTATGTATGATTGTTGATGCGAGGGTTTTACCATCAGGAACAACCCTCTATTCAACTTCAGCAACAGACAAATTACCGGTACGAGTAACGACATACCCCGACCAACCGCACGACAGTAAACCACCCGTCAGGCGCAGCGATGCGTCCTGACTCTGACCCGCGCCAAAGTAGGCGCACCCATAATTACTATGAATTCACGTTCTTCATCTTCCGGATTACCGCAAGAGCCTCAGGCGAGGCAGAGCTCAACCCCGAGCTCACCGCCAGGAGCGCAAGCAAACATTTCCCCCGACCAGCTTCAGCACTATCACACGAGCCTGAACGAATACATCAGCCAGGCACGTGAGCACGCCCAGGCGTTGCGTGCCAGCTACACCAACGAGGTGTACGAGCTCTGGCATCAGCATATTTCCACCAGCGCCGCCACCGATGAGGCGAGCATCGCCTCCGGTTCGTTGACCGCTCAGCAGCTTGAGGATCTGACCCGCAAGTGGGTGCGCCTCATGCGTGAAAGCCGCGACATGCTGCATCACGAAAGCACTATTGCTGCGGCACGCGCCGCGGTTGAGGCTAAGCCCCTCCCCGAGTAGGAATTCTCACTGTGGGAATTCCCCACGCAGTACATGCCTGCACAGTACATGCCTGCTTTGGGAAGGTACAAATAGGGCTAGCACTCCCCCTGTTTCTTCTATTGTTCATTTCTCCCTTTATTCAACGTACTTTCAGCGCACGCTCTGTACGTTGAAGCACCCCGCGATTCCGTCGCATTTCCGTGGCGGGGCGATCGAACCAAGCGATTAAGCCCTGCCCGGAATGCGTACTTCACACAACCTGCCCCCTTGCTATAGTTATGGATATTCAAAGACCCTAACTATGTTGCAGAAAGGGCGGGAATGTCCCACCAAAAACGCGTCCTGCGGCCTATACGTAGCGATGTTGCTCCCCCAGTTACTTCCCCACCGGTTTACCGTGGTGATATTGACGCGCGCGGCACGGCGCAAGACCTCGTCCCGCGCAGCTTGTGGGTCGATTTCTGGGACACTCTCTTCTTTATCTTCGCCGGCATCGCGGCCCTCGTGCTGACCTTCATGATTCTGGCGAATACGGTTGGCCATTCTTTCTGGGGTTTCCCCATTGCCTTCATTTTCTGGGCGGTCACCGCGTACCTGACGCTACCGCGTTTTCACGCCATCATGACCCGCATCTATGTGCCCGACTACTTTATTGGGCGTACCCGCACCCCGGACGGCCTGCTCGGCGACCCGGTCAATATCGGTCTGATTGGTACCGAGGAGCAGATTCACCAGGTCATGCAGGACGCAGGCTGGACCCGCGCTGACAACGTCACCCTCGTCTCTTCCTGGAAGATTATTCTCTCCACCATCACCCGCCGCTCCTACGCGGAGGCGCCCGTCTCCCCGCTGAAAATTTTTGGTAAGACGCAGGCTTTCGCCTACCAGAAGGAAGTGGACGGCAACCCCGAGAAGCGCCACCACGTGCGCTTCTGGAAAACCCCGGACGGCTGGCTTCTGCCGGGCGGTCACCAGGTGGATTGGTTGGCGGCGGGCACGTACGACTCTGGTGTGGGTTTCAGTTTCTTCACTCTGCAGGTCACGCACCGCATTGATGCTGAAACCGACTTTGAACGCGACTACATTGTGGAGTCCATTCAGTACGCTCACCCGGAAACTCACGTTGAGATTCTGCACGATTTCTCCTCCGGCTACCACGCCCGTAACGGCGGCGGCGACGCGATCCGCACGGACGGCGCACTCCCGGTCATCGTCCTGAACAATGAGGGCCTGGAGCCGCAGGAGCAGGAAGAAATTCACCTCTCCAGTGCGCACGACCTGGCGTACCGCATGCCGCTGAGCCTGCTGGTTGGTTCGGGTATGCTCATCGCTGTGACCCTCGCCGACATTGTCAACAGCGTCATTTTGGCGCTCAGCCGCCCGGCACTTCGCGCCAAACTGTTGGAGGAAGGCTCCGGCAACGATATTGAGCTGCTGAACCTCTTCGATCAGGTGGATAGCAACGTGCTGCTCACCATTACCGGCACCGTGCTGGTGGGTTTTGTAGCAATTTATTCGGCGGTGCACCTGTTCCTGCTGTGGAGTACGTTGCGCGGCTCGTCGAAGGCTCGTCGCCTGGCTCTGCTGTTGACGGCGCTGAACTTCGCAGCGATTACCGGTGGTGTGCTGTGGGGCCACCAGTCCCTGCCGCTGTCCACGATTTTCTTCCAGCTGGGCGTTGCGGTGTTTGCGATGCTGGCGTTCACCTCGGATGCGGCGGTCCAGTACACGGCAACCCGCACCTTCCACATGCGCGATACGAAGATCGTGCAGCGTGCAACGCACCCGAAGGTTCTGGAGCACAGGGCACAGCGCAAGGCTCAGAAAGCGCTGAAAGCACAGAAGGCGCACAAGGCTACCTCTGCAAGCAACCCTCACCGCGCGTAGATTGCACGTTTCAGCGCAACATAGTGAATAAAAAGTACCGCCCGGTCAGTACTGACCGGGCGGTACTTTTTTGCTCTACGACCGCAGACTCTACCGAGCCTGCGTGCATTGCAGGAATCTCAGCACATTGCAGGGTTCTTAGGCTTCGCCGTTTTCGCCGTGGAAAATCGGGCCCACGTTACGGGGGCGCTTGAGCTCAAAGAAGCCGGGGTAGGAAGCCAGCGCCAGGGCACCGTCGAAGAGCTTACCAGCCTCTTCACCGGCAGGGCTCGGGGAGATGACAGGGCCGAAGAAAGCGGTGCCGTTAATGGAAATCAGCGGAACACCCACATCGGTGCCGCCCACGGTCTCCAGTGCCAGATCCAGGGAGGCGCGCATCTGCTCATCGTACTGGTCGGTGAAGGCGACATCCGCCAGCTCTGCGGGCAGGTTGACCTCCTCCAGCGCCTTGACGATTGCGTCGCGGTAGGAATCAGCCTTGTTCTTGTTGTGGTGAATCTGCTCGCCCAGAGCGTCGTAGAGGGGCTTGATGACCTCGTTGCCGTGCAGCTCGCGCACAGCGGTAATGAGGCGGGTCGGCGCCCAGGACTGGTCCATCATTGCCTGGTAGTCGGCGGGCAGGTCGCGGCCCTGGTTGTGCATGGACAGGGAGAAGGGACGCCAGGTCACCTCAACGTTGCGGACCTTCTGCACCTCGCCAATCCAGCGGGAGGTAATCCAGCACCAGGGGCAGATTGGGTCGAACCAGAAATCAATCTGTGCGGGTGCGTTCTCAGCCATGAGTGTTCCTCTCTCATATGGTTGCGCCAGCCGCTTCTATGAGCCGGCGCTTATTCTTCGGTACACGCTCTTCAGGACATGCCAGCGAGAGCAGTACCTGCTAGTGAGCCGTCACCCCGTATAACCGGGGCGACGGCTTCTTTATTCCCTAGCCTATCGGCTGGAAGTATTCGGTTATGCCGCCTGACGGTCCGCTTCCTTCAGGGAGGCGGCCTTCGCCTCCCCCTTCACGGTGCGGGTGGTCTCGGTTTCGGGGTCGGGTGCCTGCAACACGTAGCGGGGTTCCGCGCCGTTGAGCACGGTGTCCTCACCGATGACGATGGATACCACATCGGTGCGGTCCGGGATGTCGAACATAATCGGCTGCAGAATCTGCTCCATCATGGAGCGCAGGCCGCGGGCACCGGTGCCGCGTTCGGCGGCGAGACGGGCAATAGCCGCGATCGCTGCGTCGTCGAGGACCAGGTCCACGCCGTCCAGGGCGAAGAGGTGGCGGTACTGCTTGAGCAGTGCGTTCTTCGGTTCGGTCAGCACGCGAGCCAGCTCTTCTTCGTTGAGCTCACTCAGGGTCGAGATGACCGGCAGGCGGCCAATCAGCTCGGGGATAATGCCGTAGTGCGCCAGGTCCTCGGGCATGATTTGGTCCAGCGGGTTCTTCACGGAGCCGCCCAGTTCAGCGCCGAAACCGATGCCGCCGGCGCCCACTCGGGCTGCGATGCGGTCGTCAATATTGTCGAAGGCGCCAGCCACGATGAAGAGAATGTTCGAGGTATCAATCTCAATATTCGCGTGTGCCGGGTGTTTGCGTCCGCCCTCCGGCGGTACGGTCGCCACGGTGCCCTCAATAATCTTCAGCAGCGCCTGCTGCACGCCCTCACCGGACACGTCACGGGTGATGGAGAGGTTCTCGCCGCCCTTGCGGGCAATCTTGTCGATCTCGTCAATGTAGATAATGCCGCGCTGAGCCTTGGCAATATCGCCGTCAGCGGCGTTGATGAGGCGCAGCAGAATGTTCTCCACGTCATCACCCACGTAGCCCGCCTCGGTGAGGGTGGTTGCGTCGACCAGGGCGAAGGGCACATCCAGCTTCTTCGCCAGGGTTGCCGCCAGGTAGGTTTTACCGCAGCCGGTCGGGCCGAGCATCAGAATATTCGACTTGCCCAGCTCCACCTGCTCCCCCGCGGTCGCCGAAAGAATGCGGGAGGTCAGCACCGGGTTATCAATATCGTGGATGCGCTTGTAGTGGTTGTACACCGCCACCGCCAGGGTGCGCTTCGCCGCGTCCTGACCGATGACGTAGTCGTTGAGGTAGCTGTAAATTTCGCGCGGAGTAGCCAGCTGAGGCGCGGGCGCAGCCGCGGGTGCCTTCACCTTCAGACGCTCTTCAGCGAGGATCTCTTCGCACAGCTCCACGCACTCGTCGCAAATGGAAACGTTCGGGCCAAGCACAATCTTAAAGACCTGCGCGCGAGTCTTCTTGCAGAAGGAGCATCGCATGCTGGCGTTGGGCTGTTCGGGAGGCACAATGACGTCTGTGGCCACGAAAATTCCCTTTCGATCGGCGTGGTGAAATCGGTGCAGAACATCAACGTCCTGATGTCTGCGGTGATTTCTCAGGAGGAGCACCGGCGGGTGGTGGGCGCCCTGGTTTGAGCGAGAAAACGGTATGAAATACTCGAATTTTCTCCTTCTCTAAGGCTACCGGAGTTCACCCCGGAACCAAGAATTACGCACCGCAAATGGACGGACTTACCGGGCATATGACAAAGCGCGTCTTTTATGACGGCGGCGGGCGCTTTCATATCGGCATATGACAGCAAAGCGCCGCAAGAAACCGCAAAGAAACCGCAGGTCAACGCCACATATCAGCTTGGTTCGCCGCACCCCACCCGACAAGCACAAAAATAGCGGCAAAGCATAAAAAGGGACGGCACCGCACCGCGCACCAGCCCGAAGGCTCGCACACGGAGCGATGCCGCCCCTCCCCCGAAAAACGCTCGGGGATATTCCTCAAAACTAAAGTTTAGGTGTGGGAAATAGCGGTGTTGGTCGCAGGCTTACGCAGCTTACGAGACTCCAGCACCTTATCGACCAGGCCGTACTCCAGGGCAGCAGCCGCAGTCAGAATGTTGTCACGTTCAATGGAGCGGTCAACTTCCTCGTAGGTCTTGCCCGAGTGCAGTGCCAGGGTCTGTGCAGTCCACTCACGCATACGCATAACCTCGTTCGCGTGAATCTCAATGTCAGATGCCTGACCGCCCTGCTGGCCGCTCAGCGCGGGCTGGTGAATCAGCACGCGAGCGTTCGGCAGTGCCAGACGCTTGCCGGGGGTACCGGCCGCCAGCAGAACCGCCGCAGCGGATGCCGCCTGGCCCAGGCACACGGTCTGGATCTCGGGGCGGATGAACTGCATGGTGTCGTAGATGGCGGTCATCGCGGTGAAGGAGCCGCCGGGCGAGTTAATGTACAGGGTGATGTCACGCTCGGGGTCCTGCGCCTCCAGAACCAGCAGCTGAGCCATGATGTCGTCAGCGGATGCGTCGTCCACCTGGGTGCCCAGGAAGATGATGCGGTCCTCGAACAGCTTTGCGTACGGGTCCTGACGCTTGTAACCGTAGGGGGTGCGCTCCTCGAAGCTGGGGAGCACGTAGCGGTTGCTCGGCATAGCCGGCGCCGAGGTGGTGATATCGTTCGGCAGGTAGTTCATGTGCATCTCCCTTATGCGTTCTTCGATTCGGGCAGCTTACCGGCGGTGGTGGCAATGTGGTCGAAGAAGCCGTATTCCAGGCCTTCTTCCGCGTTGAACCAGTTGTCGCGGTCGTTATCCTTCAGGATGGTTTCCAGGCTCTTGCCGGTGCGCTCAGCGGTAATCTCTGCCAGGCGCTTCTTCATGTCCAGAATCAGCTCAGCCTGGGTACGGATGTCCGATGCGGTACCGCCAATACCGCCGAGGGGCTGGTGCATGAGGATGCGGGCGTTCGGGGTTGCGTAGCGCTTGCCGATGGTGCCTGCGGTGAGCAGGAACTGACCCATGGATGCTGCCATGCCGGTCACCACGGTCACCACGTCGTTCGGGATGAGCTGCATGGTGTCGTAGATAGCCATGCCGGCGGTGACGGAGCCGCCGGGAGAGTTGATGTACAGGTAGATGTCTGCCTCGGGGTCTTCAGCCGAGAGCAGCAGCATCTGGGAGCAGATGAGGTTGGCGTTGGAGTCGCGCACCTCGGAGCCGAGCCAGATAATGCGCTCCTTCAGGAGGCTGTTATAGACATAATCTTCCTGGGCACCAACGATGGGGGTTGCCATAAACGGCGCGGGCGCCACGCCGGCTGCCTGGGAGGCGCCGATGGGCAGAGGCATGTAGCTGGACATTCTTCCTCTTCTTCTCTAATGGGTCTTCGCTGCATCTTTGCGCGATTTACGCGCCGGAGCGCACGCGAAAAGTTTCGTTGCTACTACCTTACCGATAGTTGCTCTCCCCCGCTTCCCTTCGGGTTGTTCGTTCGCCAGGGGGTGAAGCACAGCGCCGCACTCAGGCGCCGCTGACGAGCCTGCATACGCGTTCGGGAGCAAATCGGGGGTGATTCTGGGGACTAAAAGAGCCTCAGCGGGCACCCGACCGGTCAACCGGTGGATGCCCGCTGAGGCTACACGTTTCAAGCAATCAGCTCACCCTATTAGCGGGGTGGCTTCTTGCGGACCGTGGCGGGGATTTAGGCAGCTGCCTCTTCGCCCTCGCCCAGGTACTTGGACAGGTCAACAACGTTGCCCTTGGTGTCCTTGACCACTGCGGTCTTCAGCACTGCTGCCAGAGCCTTGGAGCGGCGAACCTCGCCGACCAGTGCGCCAGCCTGGCCGGAGCCGTCCAGCATCTGTGCGAACTGGTTGGGGTCCATGCCGTACTGGGAGCTCATGGTGATGATGTAGTTGATCATCTCAGCCTGGTCAACGGTCACTTCTTCCTTGTCCGCAACAGCGTCGAGAACCATCTCGTTCTTGAATGCGGTCTCGGTGTTGGCGCGAACCTCGGCGCGGTGCTCCTCGGTGTCGTGGTCTGCTTCAGCGTTGGGGTTGTTGAAGTGCTGCTCGAGCTGGTCCTCGATAACCTTCTCGGGGACGGGGATCTCGACGAGCTCAACGAGCTTTGCGAGGACCTTGTCGCGTGCCTGGGTGCCCTGCTCGGCAACCTTAGCTTCTGCAACCTGCTTCTTGATGTCTTCCTTCAGCTCGTCGATGGTGTCGAACTCGGAAGCCAGCTGTGCGAACTCGTCGTCAGCTGCGGGCAGCTCGCGCTCCTTGACTGCGGAAAGCTTGACCTTGATGACTGCCTGCTCGCCTGCGTGCTCGCCGCCGGAGAGCTTGGTCTCGAAGGTTGCGTCCTCGCCAGCGGACAGGCCGGTCAGAGCCTCGTCGATGCCGTCGAGCATGGTGCCGGAACCGATCTGGTAGGACAGGTCGTTTGCTGCGTCTACCTGCTCGCCGTCGATCTCAGCTGCGATGTCGATGGTTACGAAGTCCTTGTCAGCTGCGGGGCGCTCAACGGTCTTCAGGGTGCCGAAGCGCTCACGCAGAGCGTCCAGTGCCTGAACCTCGTCCTCAGCGGTGACCTCAACCTCGTCAACCTCAACCTCGAGGCCCTCGTAGTTGGGCAGCTCGATTTCGGGGCGAACGGTGACGGTAATGGTCAGCTTGACGTCTGCCTCACGGTTCTCGGTGGAGGGCTGGGACTGAACGTCCAGCTCGGGCTGCGCCAGGGGGGAGAGTTCGTTCTCGCCCAGTGCCTGTGCGTAGTAGTCGTTCAGAGCGTCGTTCAGGGATGCCTCGACGATGTAGTCGAAGCCCGCACGCTGCTCGATGAGCTGCTTGGGCAGCTTACCCTTGCGGAAGCCGGGAACGCTGATCTGACCCGAGAGGTTCTTGTAGGTGCGGTCCAGGTAGGGCTTGAATTCTGCGAAGGGAACCTCGACCTCAATCTTTGCGAGGGTCGGGTTGAGCTTCTCGACGGCGGTCTTCACGTCCGTGATCTCCTCATATAGTTTCGGTGCGGCACGAATCGTGTGTGCCGCGGTTGCTTAGTGGAAAGAGCGCCACGACCCTGTAGCGTCGCGGCAACCGTTTCACGTCGGGGCGACAGGATTCGAACCTGCGATCTCCTGCTCCCAAAGCAGGCGCGTTAGCCAAGCTACGCCACGCCCCGTGAAACCGACCGTGTTGCGCACTTGCGTGTTTAACACAGTCAGTGCCCTAGTTTACCTGTTTTCCCGCTAAATGCCCAACACAGCGGCTCGTGCACGGTTTATTTCCACTGAGCGCGTACTCCCCTGTCTCCCTTGGTTTTGCAGGGTGTTTTGTGTGGATGCGCGGTGAGGGGATGACGAGCTGGAGGGCGAAAATTCCGAGCGCGCGAGGAAACAAATCCGCATGCGGAAGGGATTCCCGTCACCCCGCAACACAAAAGGCCCCGGCACCCGCAGCCGACATTGAGGCCATGGCGGATGTGGTCATCCGTGGCGAGTACGGAAACGGGGCGGAACGCCGCGACCGCCTCGGTCACCTCTACGAGGCAGTCCAGGTCATCGTCAACCGCAAACTCATCTAACCCACATCTGCCTGACCGGCACTAGCGCCCTCACCTGTCACACCGGCGGGTGGGGGCACTTTCGTGCTCTACCGGGCAGAATTGTCCCCGAGGGAGATGTGGAGGAGTTCATAGGAGTCAACGTCGGCAACGGTGTAGTCCACCGGGGTGGTGGCGACGGTGACCAGGATGAGGCTCCATGAGGTGACGTCGACGGCACTGACCTTCCACACGACGTCACTGCCCGCGGTCGCGTGGAAATCGTCGGTCAGATTGGGGAGCACTTCTGAGGGGGCACTCCCGTCCGGCAGTGTGAGGGTCTTGATCGTCAGGCTCTTCGCTTGGGCAGCGGAGGCCAGGCCGGGTGTGGAGCGGTGGACCGTCCAGTCCTGGATGGGATGACGGCCGAAGTCCCGCACAATCGAGGCGTACCCCATCTCACCCCAACAGAAGGCACGCATGCCATCCACGTCATGCCACAGGTAGAAGGGCGCGTACGCATTGCGTGCCACACCACAAGCCTTCTCCTGGATGCCGTAGACCTTGAAACCAAGCCCGTCGAAGCCATCCATGAGGTGGCCCGTGCGTGCGACGCGCTCACGGATGATTGACATGTCGTAGTCGCTGGGAAGTGTGATCCGGTACTGCATGGCATACATGTCCGAAAATTCCCTTCTACTCGTTACAAACTGTTGACTGCTCGAGGGCGGCCAGTGACTGGAGGGCGCCGCGCACTGCGGCGTCAAATGCTGCTGGATCCTGCCCGGCTCGAGCCAGGACGTAGCCGCCCTGGATGGTGGCCACCACCATGGAGGCCACCTCACGCGCATCAACGTCAGCGCGCAGCTGCCCGCATTCGATCCCTTCGGCAATGACGCCCGCGAGGGTCTCCACCAGCCACGCCAGGGTCTGGGTGACCGGGGCGAGCAACTCGGGGGAGGTAAGCACGTTTGTGTCATAGGTCATGCGCCCGATCCTGCACCCCTTCAACGAGTCGCGCTGGCGCGTCAGATACGCCTTGACCCTGTCCACGGGCGAGCCCTCCCCATGCAGGAGTATCTCGGCGCTCGCCCTCATGCCAGCGGCTGTCTCCTCCAGTGCTGTGACCGCGAGGTCCTGCTTGCCGGAGAAGTGGTGGTACATGCTGCCCTGGCCCGCCTCAGCCTTCTGCAGGATGTCCTTCGGACTGGTGGCCGCGTACCCGCGCTCCCACAACAGCTCCTGCGTGGCGGCGATCAATCTGTCTTTCGTTCCCACACCCACTACTGTACATACCAGTAGTTACAGTTATCAACTTTTCAGTCTGTGCCCTCACTTTCCATACCGGAGGGTGGGGGCGTTTTTGTCGTCTAAGGGGTTATCAACGCTTGCTGGTCGCGGCCGGAGTCATCTTCAAGTCGGGGCACGAAATCGAAGTCGCCCTGTAACTCGCGAGTTCTTGGTTCTTACCAGGCCCGTCATCGGTGTTCCAATGGCGGACATTTTTGCTGCGAGAACCCAACCCGCCAAACACTGGTCAAACGCTCACACCCCCAAAGGAGCAACGCACCTAACACCAGTCAAACACCCGCAAACAGAAAGACCCCGGACTTATCACATCCGAGGTCTAATTGGAGGGGATGACGAGCTGGAGCATGCGGATTCCGAGCGCGCGAGGAAACAAATCCGCATGCGGAAGGGATTCCCGTCATCCCGCAACGAAAAAGGCCCCGACGCTTGCGTCGGAGCCTTTGAAGTGGAGGGGATGACGGGAATCGAACCCGCGTAATCAGTTTGGAAGACTGAGGCTTTACCATTAAGCTACATCCCCGGAATGGAACTTGACTATAGTATCGAGGTTCCATCTGGGCTGTCAAATATTTGAGTAGTTTTTAGACCTGGCAGCCGGGGCACCAGTAGAGTTTGCGGCCGGCGATTTCTTCCATGCGGATGGTGGTTCCGCAGCGGCGGCAAGGCTCGCCATGGTGCATGTACACGTAGTTCGCGTGGTCGGGCCATGCCTCAGTTTCGGGTACGCCGGGGCGGTCTTCCGGCTCGGTGGTGATGATGCGCCCCACACGCACGCCAATAACCAGCAGATGCTTGTTATCTTCCCAGAGCCGCTTGAGCTCCTCATCGCTCAGGCTCTTGCCGGGGCGCAGCGGGTCAATTTCCTGACGATACAGCGACTCGGCGCGGAAAATATTGCCCACACCGGAGATTGCCGCCTGATCCATGAGTATCACACCAATCGGACGGGAACTCTTACGCGCCGCGCGGTAGAACTGCTCGGGGTCGGCATCCGGGTTGAGCGGGTCGGGGCCGAGCTTGGAGCGGACGGTGCGCACCTCCTCCGGCGTGAGGGTGCGGCAAATAGTCGGACCCACCAGGTCAGCCCAGCCGTGCTCCGAAACAATACGGCAACGCACGGTGCTCTTCGGCTCGGGAGGACCGGCATACTCGGGCTCCTCCCCCGCAGCGTATTCTTTCTCACCAATCTTGCGGGGCGCGCCAATGCTCGAGGCACCCGTAAACGTCTCATCGCCGCCGAAACTCCAGTTGCCGTAAATGCCCAAGTGCACGTTCAAGGTCAGGTCGTTCTCGAAGGTCACGAACAGGTGCTTGCCGTGCGCATACGCGCCGGTGATGGTGTGGCCATCCAGCAGGGCGGCACCCTCAGCGTAGCGGCCCTGCGGGGAGGAAACCTGCACGCGCTCGCCGGTAAAGACGTCGCTGATTTGGCGGGCGATACGGTGAATAGAGTGGCCTTCGGGCACGGGTCCCCCTCAAAAACTCGGCGGCTAGAAATAGCGCGGGTATAAGCAGTACGGATTATCTGGAGTACAGAGACGACTGAGGCGCATAGCCTGCACTATGCGCCTCAGATTTTAGAGCTTAGGCAGCGTCAATCTGCTTGCCGGCAATGTCGCCGGTCTGCTCGTACTCGGCCAGCTGGCCGATACGGCGTGCGTGACGCTCTTCGTTGGTCCAGGGGGTAGCCAGGAAGACCTTGATGATTTCCAGCGCTTCTTCCTTGCTGTGCTGGCGGCCGCCCACAGCAACGACCTGTGCGTTGTTGTGCTCGCGAGCCAGTGCCGCGGTGTCGTGGTTCCACGCCAGAGCCGCGCGGATACCCTCAACCTTGTTCGCAGCCATCTGCTCGCCGTTACCGCTACCGCCCAGCACAATACCCAGGGAATCCAGGCCAGCCTCACGGTCACGCTTCACGCCAAGGGCTGCGTTAATGCAGAACGAGGGGTAGTCGTCCAGCGGGTCGTAGTCGGCGGGGCCGTGGTCAATCATCTTGTAGCCCGCAGCGGTGAGGGACTCGATCAGGTAGTGGCTCAGTTCGAGGCCAGCGTGGTCGGTTGCGATGTGTACGCGCATGGTACTCTCCTGGTGATTTTGTCTTGGTGTGACGTGCGTTTGTGCGTTCGTGGGAGGCGCCGGTTCTCAGTTCTGAGCGCCGTTGCTAGAGTGCGCCGCGCATCCATCAGGTGGGATACGCTCCCCGTTTGGGTTTTTTCTGTCTTAACTGTATCGAATTCGCGCGGGTTCGGGTAATGCGGAGCCTTCTAGACCCCCACCTATACGGTAGACTGTGGGATATGGCACTTTTTGGTGTCCCGATTCGCCGCGCCCAAACTTGAACGCCTCCAGCGCTACGTATGCAACGTCGCAGGAGCCGCGCACCTCGGGAACCAGCGCACCATGACAGGGCGTGTCAACACGGCACGCTATTCACATCTAAGGAGAGGGAGCTGTATGCCCGGCCTGAACCTAACCCGCAATGAGGCAACCGAACGCGCATCCATCATTAAGCGCGTGCACTCGTACCGTATTGAACTCGACCTTCCGAAGGACAAAGACGTCTTCTCCTCGAAGGTTGAGATTCGCTTCGACGCTCAGGAAGGTGCCTCCACCTTCATTGACGCCATCACCTCCTCGGTCAAGTCCATTAACCTCAACGGCGAAGAACTGAGCACCGACCTGGCGGACGGCGAGCGCATCCAGCTGCCGAACCTTGCCGCTGAGAACACCCTGATCATTGATGCAGAGATGTTCTACACCAACACCGGTGAGGGCCTGCACCGTTTCGTGGACCCCGCCGACGGCGAAGTGTACCTGTACTCCCAGTTTGAGGTGCCGGACTCCCGCCGCGTGTTCCCCGTCTTTGAGCAGCCCGACCTGAAGGCTGAATTCGAGTTTATTGTGCGCGTGCCCTCGCACTGGGTGGTTGTGTCGAACCAGCCCGAGGTGAAGGTTGAGGATAAGGAGTGCGGTTGCGGCCGTGCGAAGACCTGGTTCTTCAAGCCGACCCCGCGCATGTCTTCGTACATTACCGCGATTGTGGCTGGCCCCTACGAGAAGGTGACCAGCGAGCTGACCAACTCTGAGGGTCGCGTGATTCCGCTGGGCGTGTACGCTCGTAAGTCCCTCATGCCGTTCGTGGATGCTGAGGACATGTTTGAGCTGACCCGTCAGGGCTTCGAGTTCTACGAGGAGCAGTTCAAGACCCCGTACCCGTTCGAGAAGTACGATCAGCTGTTCGTGCCCGAGTTCAACGCCGGTGCGATGGAGAACGCTGGCTGCGTGACCTACCTGGAAACTTACGTCTTCCGCTCCAAGGTTGCGGAGGCTCTGCGTGAGCGCCGCGCTATCACCGTTCTGCACGAGCTGGCTCACATGTGGTTCGGCGACCTGGTGACCATGAAGTGGTGGAACGACCTGTGGCTGAACGAGTCTTTCGCTGAGTTCATGTCGACCCTGGCTGCTGCGGAGAACACCCGCTACGCGAAGGAGGCGTGGGCTACCTTCGCCGCATCGGAGAAGACCTGGGCGTACCGTCAGGATCAGCTGTCTTCGACTCACCCGATTGTGGCTGAGATTCGTGACCTTGCCGATGTTCAGGTGAACTTCGACGGCATTACGTACGCGAAGGGCGCTTCGGTGCTGCGTCAGATGGTGGCGTGGGTTGGCCAGGAAAACTTCATGGCTGCCCTGAAGGTGTACTTCGATAAGCACAGCTGGGGCAACACCGTTCTGGACGACCTGCTGGTTGAGCTGGAGCGCACCTCCGGCCGTGACGTGCGTGCGTGGAGCGCTAAGTGGCTTGAGACTGCTGGCGTGAACACCCTTGCCGTTGAGGTTGAGAACGACGAGGCTGGCAACATTTCGTCGCTGGGTATTCGCCAGTCCTACGCTGAGGGCTTCGAGACTCTGCGCCCGCACCGTGCGGTGATTGGTTTCTACAACCTGGTGGATGGCAAGCTGACCCGTACCGACCGCATCGAGCTGGACATTGACGGTGAGCTGACCGTGGTTGAGGAGGCTCTCGGTAAGAAGCGTCCCGACCTGCTGCTGCTGAACGATGAGGACCTGGCGTACGCAAAGATTCGCCTGGATGAGCGTTCCATTGAGACCGCTATCAAGCACCTGGGCGACATTGATTCGTCCGTGGCTCGCGGTGTGGTTTGGGGTTCGCTCTGGGATACCGTGCGTGACGCTCAGATGCCGGCGCGTAAGTACGTTGACCTGGTGCTGAACAACATCGGTAAGGAGACCAACTCCACCGCTCTGCGCACCCAGATCAACAACCTGTCCGCTACCCTGCACTCCTTCGTGGCTCCTGAGGCTCGCGAGGAGACCCGCCACCGTGCCGCTGACCGTCTCTGGGAGCTGGCATGCGTTGCAGAGCCCGATTCGGATGCTCAGCTGCAGCTGCTGCAGGCGTTCATCAACCAGACCCGCACCGAGGACCAGTACAACAATGTGCAGCGCCTCTTCGAGGGTGAGCTGACCCTTGAGGGCCTGGACATTGACGCCGACCTGCGTTGGAACCTGGTGTGCCGCCTGGCTACCGGTGGTCGTTTCTCCGCCGAGCAGATCGCTGCGGAGCTGGAGAACGACAACACCGCGAACGGTCAGCAGTATGCCGCTCAGGCATACGCATCGATTCCGACCGCGGAGGCTAAGGCTGAGTACTGGAACAAGATCATGGTGACCGGCGAGCTGTCGAACATGATTCAGCGTTACGCTATTTCCGGTTTCAAGTCCGGCAAGCCCGAGCTGATTGCCCAGTACAACGAGCCGTACTTCGAGCAGATTGAGGGCATCTGGCGTTCGCGTTCGCACGAGATTTCCATGCAGATTATTGGTGGCATGTACCCGAGCGAGCCGACCGCTGAGCTGCTCGAGCGTACCGAGAAGTACCTGGCGTCCCTGCCTGAGGATGCTGCGGCTCTGTACCGTCAGATTGCGGAGGCACGCGACGGCGTGGCTCGTGCGCTGAAGGTTCAGGCTGCTGACATCTAATAATGCTTGTGAGCTGAGGCGGGTTCGTTACCCGCTCTCATGAGTTTCTATTCGTCCCCTTCTACCCCGTTTGCGGGGTGGGAGGGGACGTTTCTGTATGGGGGTATGCCGGTTCTATTTTGGGTTGCGCCCCAAGTCGCGTACCGGTTTACGTGCCGGTTTGCGCAGCAGTTTCACACCGAGTTACACCCCAAGTTCAAAATATTGTCACTGCGGTGCATATTTTTTTGTTGTTTTCATTTGAATATCCCTCAAAAGCTCTCTACTTGGGGTTGCGCCTATCGTATACTGTTGTGCATGCCTTCTATCAAGTCTCCTATCGCGAAAGCTTCTTTGACCGGCGCAATCGTTGCTGTGGTTGCCGCCGGTTCCTTTGGCGTGTACTCCGCAGGAGGCTTCAACGCGCCCGGTGCCACTGCCGCTACCGCTGCCGCGGGCGCCGAGCCTACCCAGTCGGCGCAGGAAAGCCCCAGCGAGTCCCCCTCCCCCGAGCCGACTCCGGAACCGACTACCCCGGCTCAGAAGATGGAACGCACCGCGCAGAACGCCTTCGGCAAGGAAGGCGCGCAGGCAACCGGTGAGATTCAGGCTCCGTTCTCCACCTCCGCTGATGCCGCCGACATGCTGGTTCAGCAGTTCAAGGGCGGCGTGGTCATGTACACCCCCAAGTACGGCCCGGTCGCGGTGGAAACCGGCGTCTACACGCACTGGTGGAAGCAGCGCGAGTACAGTGACTTTGCTGGCTGGGAGGGTCTGCCGGTGAGCTGGCGTTCCGAGAACGGCGTTCTGTACACCAAGTTCGAGAAGGCTGAACTCTACTGGGATACGGCGAACAGCCTGACGCGCAACACCAACGTTCTGGGAGCCAAGGACGCCCTGGTGATTGGTGACTCGCAGGTGACCTCAACCTCCTGGGTTGGTTTGGGCTTGAAGCAGGCAGGTTTTGTACCGTACCTGTTCCGTTGCGGCGGCGTGGGTTTTGTGACCGCCCGCGAGGGTGTGTGCCCCTCCTACTATCAGGGTGTGATGGGCGGCCGTTGGGCTCTGCCGAGTGGTAACCCCGGCATCATTTACCTGGATGCCTCCGGTAACGACATTTACATCCACGAGGACGAGACGAAGGCTCGCGAGCACGTGAACGCGCACCAGACTCAGGTCATTGAGCAGCTGCGTCGCATGTACCCGTCGTCGAAGATCGTGTTCGGCGGCGTGGTGTCGATGAGCGAGGATGCTGCGGCTGATAAGCAGGTGGCGCATAAGCGTCACGTGGCGAACGAGGTTGCACGACAGGGTGCCCGCGAGACCGGCGTGCTGTTCATGGACACCGCGGACTGGCAGACCATCTACCTGACTGAGGGTGACATGGCTGATGGCGTGCATCTGAAGGAGAAGGCGCACCATAAGCTGGCGGGCCCCTTTGCGACTCGTCTACGTGAACTGCTCGGCACCGCGTAAACTAACTGTGTAATCAGCCGAGTACATCAGCTTCGATCAACGCATATGGCATCAAAAAATAAGGCGCCGGAAGGAAATACATCCTTCCGGCGCCTCATTCGTTTGAGTGGGTTACCCACCGCAGCTCTTAAGTTAGTGTGCAGGTTTTATGCCGCGACGCTTGCCTTGCGTTCCTTCGCCTCAGCCTTCTGGTGTGCAAGCACGCCCTCCGCAAGGCGACGCTTCTGACGCTCACGAGCGGCTTCCTTCTCACGCTGCTCGGCAGCCCAGGCGACCGGGTCAATGTCGATCGACTCGTAGTGCCATTCGCCGGTGTAGTCGCGAATCGGAGCAACCCAGGTCACGGGAATGCCGCGGCGCAGGTACACTTCGTGTTCCCTGTCTTCAAAAGCGTGGATAATGCGGTTGCCGTCAGCAACCAAGGACTCGATGATGGAGTCCTTCCACTCGGGGCTGTTGGAGCCGTCGTTGCCCGGCTTAGCGAACACGTATTTGGGGCTCAGGCCTGCGCGTTCAATAAACTGGTTCAGCTCCTTCATGTAGGAGCCGTCGCGACCGGTAATCACTGCAATCTCTGCACCGGTCTCTGCCGCAATCTCGCGGACACGGTCGGCAACTTCAACGTTAACGGTTGCGTGGCGAATCGCCTTAAAAAATCGGCGGTAGCTGGCGAAGAAACCGGTCAGGTACTTGTCCATCTGATCTCGGTTACTGGCAAGGGTACCGTCGATGTCGACTGCAATCAGATCCATGAAGGTCTCACTTTCGATCCGTACGGGAAGAATGCGCCTGGTGAGGGCGCGGCGGAAGAGTTCCCGTGCGGTGTGGCTGGTAAATCGGTGTGTCATAGACGCCCCGGTGAAGGGCGTAGTTTCTCTAGAATACCCTATTTTTGTAAAGTAATGCCCTATCAAACGTCATATTAAGCTCATCATCTTTATTTCAATACGCCGAGAAAAACCGCTGGTAGCGCAGGCAAAGAGCCCACGCCACCAGCATAAAAAGTCTAGAAATGTCTCAAGGAGCCGTTTAGAGCAGCGAGCCGGAACCGCGGCGCACCAGCACCATGCCGGCGGGCGCCACGATGCGCAGCCACTCCTCCGAACCGACATGCGCCGCAAACAGCGGCAGATCCCCGGTGAAGCCCTCCGGAATGAAACCGAACACGCGCAGGGCGAATGCCGCACCGGTCGGCACAAGCACGGTATCGAACTCGGGCAGGTACTCCAGCACCATATCGGAGGACCAAATACGCGAGCGCACCGTGGACAGCACCGCGGCGCCGGGGTTCTCGGGCAGGGCGCGTTCTACCGCTTCCAGGCCCTCTGCGGTGGCGCGGTGGAACTCTTCAACCGGGACGGTGCCAACCTCGTACCAGCCGCTGATTGGGGCGGACTTACCCGCCCAGCTAGCGTTGACGGTCACCGGAGGCATGAACAGCACCAGCTGCGGGTTCTCCCCATGAGCCTGCTCTTCTGCCTGCTTCTGCAGACGCGCCAGACGATCCAGCAGCGCCTGCGCCTGAACGGTCATGTCCAGGGTGGAATCAGCCAACAGGTGCAGGGCACGCAGACCCATAATGACCGGGGTGTTCGAGGAGGCGTCCTCCGGCTCCAGGGAGCAGGCGAATACCGCCACGACGCGGCCGCGTGCGGTCAGGCGGATTGCCGCATCGGGGTTGACCGCCAGGGCGCGAGAAATGTAGGTGGCAAGGTCCTTGACCACAGCGGCACCCTGGGCGCCGCCGGGCAGAATCAGGAAGGGCTCCTCCACACCTTCGTGGGGGTTGTACTTGAGCTCGATGGGTGCGGGCGCATTGTTCTGGTCGGGAGCGTTGTCCTGTGCGGTATCAGGGGTAGTTTCAGACGGCGTAGTCATTTCTGCTCCTTTTCGGCGTTGGCCTGCTCGGTGGCAAGTTGGTGGGTGATATATGCGATGGTGTGTGAAATAGATGATCCGGATTGATTGTCCGGGTCAATATTTCCTAGTCAGTGTTCCGAATCAACCTGTCGTGGTTGTCTCAGAGTATGCTCTCCCACTCTACGCCAGAAACCGGCTCATTGAAAACGTGCGAGAATAAAACCATGACCAAGCCCACTGTGACCCAAAACCTCATGCGGATGCTGGACCTCTCCCCCGTGGAGGCGGCGCCCGCCTCCTTCGGTAGCGATGAAGTGTCTACCGGTGTGACGCTCACCCGCGAGCAGCCGCGTACTTTCGGTGGTCAGGTTCTTGCCCAGTCGATTATTGCCGCCGACCGCACGGTGGAGGGCAAGGACATCCACTCGATTCACGCCTATTTTCTGCGCCCCGGCAATATTGAGCGTGAACTGTTCTTCGCCACTCAGCGTCTGAACGATAGCCGCTCCTTCTCGACCCGCCGTGTGCAGGTGTTCCAGGATGAGGCGCCCATGTTCTCGGCGATTATGTCTTTCCAGGCGGATAGCCGCGGCCCGGAGCACACCGCAGTGACCATGCCGGAGGTCCCGGACCCCGAGTCGCTGCCGCTGGTCAGCGACTACCTGGGCCAGCTCCCTCACCCCATTGCACAGGCGGTCGCGTGGGAACGCCCCATTGATATGCGACACGTGGATGCGCCGCTGTACACCCAGCCGGATTCATCCTCGACGGAGCCGCGTGCCTGCGTGTGGTTCAAGACCTTTGACCGTCTGGTGCGTGCTGATGGTTCTGAGGCCTCGGAGGCGGAGCACCGCGCCGCTATCGCCTATGCTTCGGATTATCTGCCGCTGGAGCCGGCTCTGCGCCGTCACGGCAAGTTCTGGCTGGAGCCGGGCCTCAAGAGCGCCTCGCTGGATCACGCGATGTGGTTCCACCGTTCGGCGCGTGCCGACGAGTGGCTGCTGTACGTGCTGGATTCCCCGAGCGCGCAGGGTGGCAGGATGCTCGCGCAGGGTTCGATTTTCAATCGTTCTGGCGAGCTGGTGGCGACCGTGGCGCAGGAAATGATGTTCCGCCTGCCCGAATACCGATAAACCCGAGTACCGATAAAGTCAAGCATCGATAAAGCAGAGTACCGCTAAAGCCGCAGGTACCCTAAAGCTTCGGCACAGCGACAGCTCAAAACGTTAGAGCATGCAGAAAGACCGTGTGAGGTGGTTGTCTCACACGGTCTTTCTTATGTTCTAGTGTACGGTCTAGAAGCCGTTTGGAAGCTCTTATTTGGCTTCGACGTCAATCACACCGTCCGGGGAAATGTGCACGGTGCGCTTGGTGCGGCGGGAAACGAAGAAGTCACCCACAAACACCAGACCAGCCAGCAGGAGCACCAGGGCAATCAGCCACACTGCCACCGCACCGAAGAACATCGGGAACAGCAGCACGAGCAAACCCAGAATCAGGGTACCGATAGCAGAGAACTGCAGGTGGCGTCCGGCGGTGAAGCTCAGGTACTTCAGGCCCTGAGCAGTCAACAGACGAATCAGCGCCCACGCAATCAGCCACACGCCCACAATAGTCGGAATGTACGTCGCCTGCGCACCAGCCGAAGCGCTCAGCAGAATCAGACCAACCACCACGGTCAGGATGCCGTTAACCAGGTCCCAGCCGGTACGTGCCGGCTTCAACGCGCCAAAGTAGCGGACCAGCTCAAACACGCCACCGAGCAGCACCGCAATCGAGAACACGAAACCCAGAACAGCCAGCGGGGTGGCGGGGTTGGCGAACATGTAGATCGCCGTTGCAACCAGCAGCAGACCGGTGGCTAAGGACATCCAGTTATATTTTGAAAGCATGACACTCTACCCTTCGTATCAAATGCGTTAGTTATACACGTCCATTAAACCGCGAATATGTACTCTGCTACGACGTACCGGTCACTACTGGGCGAACTATTTCTACCGGTGAACACACGCCCCCTCCCCTCGCGAGCGCATACTGTGTCCAGCGCATACGGCGTCCAGCGGACACAGTAAAGCCCCGCCTCCTGCGCCATAACAGCGTCAGGAGGCGGGGCTCACCACCAAACCCTATCGGGTCAGCTTGCGATGCACCACGCGGTGCGGCTTAGCAGCCTCAGGGCCGAGGCGCTCAATCTTGTTCTTCTCGTAGGACTCGAAGTTACCCTCGAACCAGTACCACTGATCCGGGTTCTCATCGGTGCCCTCCCACGCCAGGATGTGGGTTGCCACGCGGTCCAGGAACCAACGGTCGTGAGAGACGACCACTGCACAGCCGGGGAATTCCAGCAGTGCGTTTTCCAGGGATGCGAGGGTCTCAACGTCCAGGTCGTTAGTGGGCTCATCGAGCAGCAGCAGGTTACCGCCCTGCTTGAGGGTCAACGCCAGGTTCAGGCGGTTACGCTCACCACCGGAGAGCACACCCGCCTTCTTCTGCTGGTCCGGGCCCTTGAAGCCGAACGCGGAAACGTACGCACGCGAAGGCATTTCAACGTTGCCGACCTGGATGTAGTCCAGACCGTCAGAGACGACCTCCCAGAGGCTCTTCTCCGGGTCGATGTTCGCGCGGTTCTGGTCAACGTACGAGATCTTCACGGTCTCGCCGACCTTCAGGTTGCCGCCGTCGAGGGGCTCCAGGCCAACAATGGTCTTGAACAGGGTGGACTTACCCACACCGTTAGGACCAATCACACCCACAATGCCGTTACGGGGCAGGGAGAAGGACAGACCGTTAATCAGGGAACGACCGTCGAAGCCCTTCTGCAGGTTCTCAGCCTCAATAACCACGTTACCCAGGCGGGGTCCCGGAGGAATCTGAATCTCTTCGAAGTCGAGCTTGCGGGTCTTCTCAGCCTCCGCAGCCATCTCCTCGTAGCGTGCCAGACGAGCCTTCGACTTAGCCTGGCGGCCCTTAGCGTTGGAGCGGACCCAGTCCAGTTCCTCGCTCAGGCGCTTAGCGAGCTTAGCGTCCTTCTTGCCCTGAACCTCGAGGCGGGAGCGCTTCTTCTCCAGGTAGGTGGAGTAGTTACCCTCGTAGGGGTACAGGTTACCGCGGTCAACCTCGGCGATCCATTCTGCCACGTGGTCGAGGAAGTAACGGTCGTGGGTAATCGCGATGACGGCACCCTCGTAGGACTGCAGGTGCTGCTCCAGCCAGAGCACGGACTCTGCGTCCAAGTGGTTGGTGGGCTCGTCGAGCAGCAGCAGGTCAGGCTTCTGCAGCAGCAGCTTGCACAGTGCCACGCGGCGGCGCTCACCACCGGAGAGGTGGGTAACGGGCATGTCAGCGGGCGGGCAGCGCAGCGCCTCCATTGCCTGCTCCAGCTGGGAGTCCAGGTCCCATGCGTTAGCGGCGTCGATAGCTTCCTGCAGCTGACCCATTTCTTCCATGAGGGCGTCGAAGTCAGCGTCGGGCTCAGCCATGAGGGCGGAGATTTCGTTGAAGCGGTCCAGCTTGGACTTGATTTCGCCCACGCCTTCTTCAACGTTGCCCAGAACGGTCTTCTCTTCGTTCAGCGGCGGCTCCTGCATGAGGATGCCCACGCTGTAGCCTGCGGTCAGGCGCGCCTCACCGTTGGAGGGCTGGTCGAGGCCAGCCATAATCTTCAGGATGGTCGACTTACCCGCACCGTTCGGACCAACCATACCGATCTTGGCGCCGGGGAAGAACGACATCGTCACGTCGTTAAGGATGACCTTGTCGCCCACAGTCTTGCGGGCCTTGATCATCTGATAAATAAATTCAGCCATAGTTCCCTATTTTAGCGTGGATTTGCCGGGCAGTACGAGAGTTTTTGGTTGCGTGCTAGGCGGGGTACCGTGCGGGGCACTAGACTCGAAGCTATGAGCACAAACCCCTCCCCTAAACTTCAACTTCTGCGACCCGAGGACCTGGAGCCGACCCTGCACCGCCTCGCGCTCGCCATGCCGCTGGCGACGCGCGATCAGCCGTTCGGACCCGAGCACACGGTGTACCGGGTTGGCGGCAAGATGTTCGCCATGTACACGGAGGGTATCGGCTTCCCCATCGTGAACCTAAAAACCGACCCGGAAGAGTCGGAGGTGCTGCGGCGCATCTACCCGAGCATCATCCCGGCATGGCACATGAATAAGCGGCACTGGATTTCTGTGGGCACCGGCGAGGGCGTGACCGAGCGGGTGCTGGAAGAACTAGTCGAGGATGCATACCTGCGGGTCATGTACTCGCTGCCCAAGTCGAAGCGGCCCATCGAGTTCCGCGAGCGCCCGGTACCCGAAAAGCACTAGGTACAGGAACGCTAGGTAACGTATAGTCCAAGTCTGGGACGTGTAAAAGTCGGTTTTAAACAGCGGAGCGGGTGAGCTTCGGTCCGGACCACCGAGTTGCTCACCCGCTAAGCAAAGCACTTTTCTATCCGCGGCTGGGAGGGTCATCAACCACGATGAACGCTCGAACCACCAAGCTCCCATCCCATATATTGCGGGGTCCAGTACCATGCACCACTTGTGTGAATACGTGATAGTTGAGTCGGCTCCCCTGCCAGACCTTCCTATGCAGAGGAGGTACTCACACGGGTGCGCTGAATATTCCCTTGAGTGACTCGGCTGTCTCATGCGATGTAGCCGAGAGGGGATCGCTGTCCTCGCCCGAACTACCGGCACGGACGAAGTGTGCTCTCGGGAACAATAATAACCTTTTTGCATTAAAGTGTCACTTTCGGATTGAAGGATTTCAGGGGCATTTATTGACCATAATTCAGGTGTTTTATAGCGCCGAACCCACATATCCAACCACCACGAAATACCTGCAGATTTTATGCCCCGAAAAATCAAGGAGGGGTCGCATCAACCCTTCTTTATATCGCCTCCACATGGGCTAATACCCACTTAAAGCAATATTCAGAAAAGTTAGCGCGACCCCTCACTATATGAGATAAATTCTTTATCTCACATGGGCTTCAGCCATAAATCCGGTCAGACGCAGACAAACACAGATGTTAGTCGTCGAACTCCACCTTCTCGAAGCTCATGGTGCCATCAGCGTGAGAGACAACAGTGTTCGGGTCACGCTCACGACGAGCCGCCGCGTACGCATCGTGGCTCGCCTCATCAACCCAGCGGGTCACCACAAAGTAGTCGCCGCCCTCATCCAGGGGGCGCCACAGCTCAAAACCCTCAAAGCCGGGGAAAGAGTCAGCAATGTGGCGGGCAGCAGCAAAGCGCTTCTCCAGCTCAGCCTGGTTGTCGCCAACGACAGCAAGACGGTGAACCTTAACGACGGACATGTGTCCTCCTTCTCTTGAGTACGTGCTTTCAACGATGAAAGCGGGTTACAACCTCGCATCAGCTATAGATGAGCTATGTTCTTAGCGAGGTTAACCTCAGAATAACGGTTCGCGGGCACAAAAAATAGGGGTTAGCGCCAACTAACAGTTATATGACGCTAACCCCCATTCGGAGGATTACGAGGCGCTCGCAAGCGCCTATTTAAGGCTTAAGATTCAGGCTGGGTCTGCACAGTATTAGACTGTGCAGTATCAGGCTGTGCCGCCTGAGCCGCGCTATCAGCCTGCGGTGCGGGGTTCTTCTTCGCCTTCTTCTGAGCTGCCTTCGCCGGGTTCGCAAAATGCACCCCGCGCTCGGCCAAGAAGCGGCGATCCTTCTTATCCCACTGCTCCACCGGGTACGCCTCCAGCAGGTCGGGGCGGCGCTCCAGGGTGCGCTCAATCTGACGGTCACGACGCCAACGCGCAATCGCACCGTGATTACCCGACAGCAGCACCTCCGGCACTTCACGGTCGCGCCACACGGCGGGCTTCGTGTACACCGGGTACTCCAGCAGGCCGCCCGTATGCGACTCTTCCTCCAGGGAGGCGGGGTTACCCATCGCGCCCGGAATCAGGCGGGTGATAGCCTCAATCATCGCCATGACCGCAACCTCGCCACCGTAAAGCACATAATCGCCGAGGGACACGGGCATCACGCGGAAGCTCTCCTGCGCCCAGTCCAGCACACGCTCGTCAATGCCCTCGTAGCGCGCCGGAGCGAAGACAATATGCTTCTCCTCTGCCAGCTCGTACGCCATCGCCTGATCGAAAACGGCACCCGCCGGGGACGGGACAATCAGCAACGGGCGGGTATCAGCGGCGGGCTCAGTGCCCTCAGACTTGGCACCCTCAGTAGAGTCTTCGGAAGCGTTCAGAGGGGAGGCGGCAAGCACCTCATCCAGCGCCAAACCCCACGGCTCCGCCTTCATCACCATGCCCGCGCCACCGCCGTACGGGGTGTCGTCCACCGTGCGGTGACGGTCAAACGTGTACTCACGCAGGTCGTGCAGGTGCAGGTCCACCAGGCCCTTCTCGCGCGCCTTACCCAGCAGGGACAGCTTCAGCGGCTCCAGGTACTCGGGGAAAATCGTGACCACATCGTAGCGCACGGACTACTCCCCCGCCTGCTCAGTAGCCTGCTCAGCGTCCTCGAGCAGGTCAATCAGACCCGCCGGAGGGGTCAGCAGCACAAAGCCGGGCTCGTCCTCGGTCGAGGGAACCACCTCGGGCACAATCTCCTCAACAAACGGAATCATGATCTCTTCACCCGCGCCGGAGGCAAGACGCGGCGAACGAGCCAGCTTAATCAGCAGCAGATCCTGCACCGGCATGGTCTGCAGACCGGTCACCTTACCCAGCGGCTTGCCCACAGCCGGGTTATCCACGGGGCTCTCACCCTCGGGAACGTCCGCCAGCAGGTACACGGGCAGGTTCACCAGCTCCTGCTCGTAGAAGCCCTCTTCATCGCCCTCATCCTCGGGAACCTCGTAGACCAGGCGGCTGCCGCGCAGCTCCTCAGCCTGATTGCGGGTGGTCACCTCATCAAAACGGACCACCAGAATCTTCTTGTTCCAGCGGGCACCGGCAACCGTCAGCTCACCGGTAGGCGCCACCGAAGCGGCAGCAGAGCCGGGCTTGAAATTCTCGATACCGAGCACCTCACCGCGGGCAAAACGCTCCTGCGGGGCATCAGTAAAGAGCTGAACCGTCACCTCACCACGAATACCGTGAGGCTTACCGATACGAGCCACCACAACCTGCATAATTTTCCTCCGCTGGATACAAGCTAAAAACCTACGCCGTGCACGTGCACGGCTCCCACTATTCTACCGGGCACTTAGGACGGGCGCATTCTGCCGTCTCGCAACCTCTCCTCCGCGGTGACCGGGGCGAGCGCTCGCAAACTAGTTCCGGGTACGCGAAAGCCCCCGCCTCCGGAAAACCGGAAACGGGGGCTTCAAGCGTTTACGAGCTAGCGTCGCTTTTTGTCGGTGTCGATAATGTCGATACGCATCGGCTCGCCATCAGAAATAGCGTCCATCACCAGACGGATGCTCTTGGCGGTACGACCAGACCTGCCGATAACTCGGCCCAGGTCATCCGGATGCACGCGAACCTCAAGGGTTTCACGGTGACGCTGAGTGCGCAAGCGCACCTTCACGTCCTCCGGACGATCGACAATCCCTCGAACCAGGTGTTCGAGTGCGTCAGCCAACATAATTACTCAGCTGCTTCCTCAGCCTCAGCCTCGGGTGCTGCTTCCTCAGCAGCCTCTTCAGCCTTCTCAGCCTTGGGGGTGATAGCCTCGGGCAGGATCACGGAACCCTTTTCGGGAACAACGAACTCAGCCTTAGCCTCGACGGGCAGAACCTTGGACTCTGCCTTCTCGCCCTTGAATGCTGCCCAGTCGCCCGAGAGCTTCAGCAGAGCCAGAACCTGCTCGGTCGGCTGTGCGCCGACGGAGAGCCAGTACTGAGCACGCTCAGAGTTGATCTCGATACGCGAGGGGTGCTCGGTCGGGTGGTAAATACCAATCTCCTCGATGGTCTTACCGTCGCGCTTGACGCGCGAATCAGCGACCACAACGCGGTAACGAGGATCGCGGATCTTACCCATACGCTTGAGACGAATCTTAACAGCCACTTTAGTGGTTACTCCTGTTTCATAATTTGGTGCGAGGCACACGGTTCAGCACCCGTGGGGCGGGCCATTCACGGCGCCTCTATGGACACAACGGCGCGCGAAGAGAGGGGTCGCGCGTCGCCGGGTACTCAGCTAGGGTATCAGAGCCCAAGATTTTAAGCTAGCGACACGGAAAAATAATTGCCGCAGGCACCGAACATCACTTTTAAACAGCGTTCTGTGCCCGGTTTAGACTCAAGTAACTGCTCCCGGCGAGCCCCTCATCAACGAGCTCTAGTCGAGGTTGCTAGGAATTGATGTGGCTAGGAGTCGAGGTTGCTCATCTCCAGAGTCTCCCCCGTCTCCAGGGCGCGGTAGCACTCACGCAGACGCTCCACCATCGACGGACGCACGTAGCCTTCCAGGTTCTCCGGAGCAACCCACTCATAGGTCACCAGCTCAGCATCCTGCAGGGTAATCTTCGTATCCGCCGCAATCACGCCGCCGTCATACATGTAGTAGGTCGAATCGCCCCACACACCCAGCGACAAGCCGTGGAAAATCAGCAACACACGACCCAGCTTCACATCCAGGCCCAACTCCTCCACAATCTCACGCTCACAACCGGGCTTGGGCGCCTCACCAGCCTCCACGGTGCCGCCGGGAAGAATCCAGCCGTCCTTATAGTTCGGCTTCACCAGCAGCATCTCGCCGCACTCATTACGAATCAGCGCGCCCGCCGCCAAACGGCGCGTGGGGAGGGTCGCGATAAAAGCCTTCAGCTCTTCATCGCTCAGATAGGAATCCTTCATGGCTTCTTTCCTTTAGCGGTCGGTTTTCTTCGCAGCACGCTGCCTGATGCTACGCATCATACCCAGGGCACGCTCACGCAGTCCAGAGGGTGCCTGCTCCATGGACGGGGCGGCATCCTCCACCGTGCGGTAGTGACCCTCACGTAGGTCATCAATCAGAGTGCGCTTGGTCGAGGGATGCTCCCCTGCGGTGTCACCCGGATGCACCAGCTCAGCATCCGCCACCGGGCGGGCGTGCTTCTTCAACTGGGTCTGCTCGAAAGAACGCAGAACCGTCGGAATCAGAGCCGACTCGACCGTAGCGTTCAGCGCAAAGAGCGCGGCAGCCACCGAGAACTTACGGCTCGCCTTACCCCGCGCGCGGCGGCGGCGCGCCACATTCGCCAAGGTCAGGGCGATAGCGCTCTGAGCCGTCACATCCGCGCCCAGGACAAGACCCACGCGGCGGGTCTTCGCACGAATCTGCTCCGGCGTCAGGCGCTTGCGGCGCGAACGAGGCGCGGGGCTCTGAGTGGAGGTGCTCTGCGGTGCGGGGCTCTGGGACGCCGGTGCCTGAGGCTCGGCATCCTGCGATGAGTTCGGCGCAGGTTCATCGCCCGCCGCGGCATCGTTCTGATGCGCAAGGTCCTGATGAGTGAGGTCCTGATGCGCGAGCGCGGCAGAGCCCTCGGGAGCCTGCTGGCTCACCGTTGCTTCGTGCAATGCCTGCTCCTCGTTCAGTGCCGAGTCAGCCTCGTGCAGGGCACTGTCAAGAGACAGGTAGCCTTCCTCACTCTCCACGAAGGAATCCGGTGCAGATCCCTCCGGCGAACCCATGTGGGTGTACTCGTAGGGAATGTGCGCGTTATTGATCGCGTCCATCCACTCGGCGAGGGTCACGCGGCGACCGGTCGCAACGAGGCGGTAGCTACGGTCCAGGGGCGAGGTGTAGCCGCCCGGGTAGGGCTCGATTTCCTCGTCATCCTCGAAGGAAGCATCCTCTGCATCACCGGGCTCAACCGCATCATGGTCAGGGGCGAGTGCCTCGGCAACGGAGTTATCCAGGGGGAAGGTAACGTCCACAGCTTCAGCTGCCTGCGCATCAGTAGCTTCAGCCTCAGCTGATTCAGCAGAACCGGCAGGCTGCGCGAGCTCCTCATCCTCATTGCCGAAGATGCGCGCCGTGCTAATCGACACCACATCAAAACCGGTGGTCGGCACCAGCGCCAGCTCCGTGGGAACATCCAGCAGCTGCAGCACCGACTCCAGCGCCAGGGTATTGCTCGTATCGCGCAGGTACGCGTTCAGGCGGCGACCGGTAATGGAGTCAGCCTCCACACCAAACATCGCCATGACATTAGCGATGCCCTGCTCGATTTCATCCTCATCGGAACCGAAAATCTTCGAACCCGACAGCTCCGGGGCGCTACCGGGAAGCTCCGAGAGCAAATCCTCCAGCACACCGCCAAAACGTGCGACTTCCTCACGACTGAGGGCACGGTTCAGACGCTTAGGCACGCGCTGCCAGGTGAACTCCTCCACGATATTCTCGTAGGGTTCACCGAACGCCTCCAGGTACCATTCCTCATCCGAGTAGGGTTCGCGGGCGGGCTCCTCATAGACCACCAGGTGCTGCTGGTTCGCGTTGCCCTCAGCAATCAGGGCATTGCAGTTCAGCAGACCCAGCAGCGCCATCAGATCCACCGGGTCGGCAGAAATGAGGGCCCACTCCCCCGCCGGCGCTGCAACAACCTGCCGAGCGCCTGCAGGAAGGTACGCCAAAAGAAGCCCCGTAATCATGTCAATGGGCAGGTCAACGAGCATGGCGGCGTCACCGTCCACCAGGAACTCCAGCTCACCCTGTCCATTGGGTAGCTCCTCCCACACGGTCGCCTCACCCTCAAGGGCGGCACCGGTCACCGGCAGCTGATCCACCAGCTGCGCCACGTAATCCTCAACGGGAGTACCCACGTGCAGGTGGCCGTCAGCGACCTCAAGAACGTTCATGTAGCCCTCATCGTCCACGGCACACAGCACGTAGAGCTGCACCTGATGCTCACCCATCTCGTAAGCAATCAGCTCCGGGGAGGCGGCGGTCGCCTCAATGAGGGCGGCAATCAGCTCCTCATCGGTGGTGGAACGAGCCATGATGCGGCGGCGCTGAATCTTCTCCTCCAGCTCCATGGTCTGCTCGATGCGCTCATTGCGCTGCTTCTCGGCGGTGCGCTCCTCGTCCTGGGCGCGCAGGTACTCGGGGCTATCCGATTCGCCGGGTCCGGCGGGCGCGGGGGCGTCGTCCCACATGCCGGTGAGCTTATCGACGGTCCACTCTTCGCTCTCCAGGGCGACGGCGAGGCGGTCAACCTTCGTGCGGTCGTTCCAGGCGCGCTGCTTATCGGGGTCTTCCGCCTTCACCTCCTCGTGCATGTTGCGGGCTTCACGAATGAGGTTCAGGATGGTTGCGGCAACGTCGTCAACGGCGGGGTCGTCGCTCTCGCTGGAGTAGACGAGGTCGCCCGCCAGTTCAGCGGCGTGCTCCCCGTACTCGAGGGCGATACGCGCCCAGACGGGGGTGTACCCGGGAAGGATGCTCGAATCATTGTCGAAGCCATCCGCAAAATCGCCTGAAAGTTCGTCTACACCATCTTCTGCGGGAGCATCGGAGAAGCCCAGCGACCCCTCCTCAGCTACAGACTCAACGGCAGACTCGTCTACAGATTCGCCGGAAGATTCACCGGCAGGGTCCTCTACAGCATCATCAGCGAAGGCGCGCTGAGACCACGGCGCAACCTGCTTATTCAGCTGATCATCCGCGTTCTCTCGATCCCAATTCTGCTCGTTCTGAGCCATTGATACCTTCCCTTCACACACCCATTTACATGCCCAAACCGGGCACCATACCGGTACGGGTGCGCCCCGTCACCACGTGCGCACCCGTACCACCCCTCGCGGGGTTCATATTTGCTCTTACTGCAGGAACTTCTCGAAGCCCTTCGGCAGGTTCATGCTGGACAGATCCATCTCCTGGTTCTGAGCCTGCTGACCGAATGCAGCACCGGCGCGAGCCTGCTGCGCCTTAGCTGCTGCCGCCTCCTGCGCCGCACGCTTCTGCGGGTTGCCGGAGCGAGCCTTCTTCTTCTTGTTGTTGTTCTTCGCGTTCTTACGAGCGCCACCCGCCGCAGCCGCCATACCGGGCATCTGCATACCACCGGGCATGCCGGGCATCTTGCCCGAAGCGAGCTTCTTCATCATCTTCTGAGCCTGAGCGAAACGCTCCATCAACTGGTTCACCTCAGACACGGTCACACCCGCACCCTTAGCAATACGGGCACGGCGAGAACCGTTAATGATGCGCGGAGCCACACGCTCGTGCGGGGTCATGGAGCGAACAATCGCCTCCACGCGGTCAATCTCACGCTCGTCAAAAGCCTCAAGCTGCTGACGCATCTGAGCCGCACCGGGCATCATCATGAGCAGCTTCTTCATGGAACCGAGCTTACGAATCTGCTGCATCTGAGCCAGGAAGTCCTCAAACGTGAAGTCTTCCTGATCGATGAACTTCTTCGCCATGCGGTCGGCTTCAGCCTTATCCCACTGAGCTTCAGCCTGCTCAATCAGAGTCAGGATGTCACCCATATCCAGGATGCGGCTTGCCATACGGTCCGGGTGGAACTGCTCAAAGTCAGTGACGTTCTCACCGGTGGACGCGAACATAATCGGCTTGCCGGTCACCGAAGCCACCGACAGCGCCGCACCACCGCGGGCGTCACCATCAAGCTTAGACAGGACCACACCGGTGAAGTCCACGCCCTCGTTGAAGGCGTTAGCGGTGTTCACGGCGTCCTGACCGATCATCGCGTCGATGACGAACAGAACTTCGTGCGGCTCAATAGCGTCACGAATGTTGCGTGCCTGCTGCATGAGCTCAGCGTCAACACCCAGACGACCCGCGGTATCGACAATCACCACGTCGTGCAGCTTAGCGCGAGCCTCAGCCACACCGTCACGTGCCACCTGCACGGGATCACCGGTGGGCACATCAAACTCGCTGGTCACACCGGGGTGCGGCGCGTACACGGGCACGCCCGCGCGCTCACCAACGACCTTCAGCTGGGTCACCGCATTGGGGCGCTGCAAGTCGGATGCAATCAGCATCGGGGTGTGGCCCTGGCCCTTCAGCCAGTGAGCCAGCTTGCCCGCCAGGGTGGTCTTACCGGCACCCTGCAGACCCGCCAGCATGATGATGGTCGGGCCGCTCTTCGCCATGTTGATGCGGCGGGTCGAACCGCCGAGGATGCTCACCAGCTCCTCGTTCACAATCTTGACGATCTGCTGGGAGGGGTTCAGCGCCTCGGAAACCTCCGCACCGAGAGCGCGTTCCTTCACGTGGGCGGTAAATTCGCGGACCACGGGGACGGCGACGTCAGCGTCGAGCAGGGCGCGGCGGATTTCGCGTACGGTTGCATCAATGTCTGCCTCGGAGAGGCGGCCCTTGCCGCGCAGGTTCTTAAAAGTTGCCGTCAAGCGGTCGGAGAGAGAATTGAACACGATCCGTGATCACTTTCTTAACGTTGAGGTGGCCCCCAGCCGCGAAGGCGAACGGGGATGGTTAGTCAGTCTTTAAGGATACAGGATGCGCGCTTTCTCCCCCGCCTCCACCTGTGGATAAGTGGCGCCGGTTCACCCTGAGCTCAGGATTTACGCTCAGGATTTACACTCAACATCCCCTCCCGCACCCCTCAGCAAATGCGCGGCAGGTACCAGACTTACCCCCTCATAGACGCGCGACAGAAACCCTCAGCAGATGCTCCGCACCCCGCCTCAGCCTGCTCAACACGTCAGATAGATTAGATTTTCTAGACAGCCTGGGTTAGAATTCTAAAGGTGTTACGTACAAATGCGTGATACGCCCGAGTGGCGGAATTGGCAGACGCGCCTGACTCAAAATCAGGTTCTTCGGAGTGTGGGTTCGAGTCCCACCTCGGGCACCAACGCAAAAGCGGCGGGAAAGCTTCAAGCTTTCCCGCCGCTTTTGCGTATCTACCCTACGCCCACCCGGCCCACCTGGTCCACCCGCGCATCAGATGCGGCAACAATAAAGACGCAATAAAGATAAAGACACAAGAAACCGCCGCCCGGCCGTGAGAGTTCACGACCGGGCGGCGGTTCTACATACCGAGCGTACAGGCTGAGAATTACCCTCAGCTACGCATCGAAAAAGATTGGTGAGCGGCTTAGCGCTTGACCTCGTTCTCCTCGTAAGGACGCAGAGCCTCACGCTCGCCCTCAGCACCGTAGACGCGGTGTACCTGAACCATGTTGGTGGTACCTGCGCGGCCTGCGGGAGCACCGGCAGCAACGACGACCAGGTCGCCAGCTTCTGCCAGACCGTTCTTCAGCAGGTACTCGTCCACGAAGTGGAACAGACCTTCCTGATCGGTAATCATCTCAACCTGCTCAGCCTCAACGCCCCACAGCATGGACAGGAAGGAGCGAACCTTCGAGCTGGTGGTGAACGCGACAATCGGGGTCTCGGGACGCAGACGTGCCAGACGACGTGCGGAGTCACCGGACTGGGTGAAGGTTACGATGAGCTTTGCGTCCAGCTGGTCAGCGATGTTCACTGCTGCGCGGGTAATTGCGCCACCGCGGGTGCGGGGCTTGCGATCCAGCTCGGGCACGCGGTACAGGCCGCCCTTTTCGGTGTCCTTGACGATTGCAGCCATAGCCTGCAGGGTCAGGATCGGGTACTTACCGACCGAGGTCTCACCGGAGAGCATCACTGCGTCTGCGCCGTCGAGGATTGCGTTAGCACAGTCAGAAACCTCTGCACGGGTGGGGACGGGGTTGTCGGTCATGGACTCGAGCACCTGGGTTGCCACGATGACGGGCTTTGCCCAGCGGCGTGCCATGTCGATTGCCTTCTTCTGGACGAGGGGAACCTCGGAGAAGGGCAGCTCAACACCGAGGTCACCACGAGCGACCATGATGCCGTCGAACTTGTCGATGATGTCCTGCAGGTTCTCAACAGCCTGGGGCTTCTCGATCTTGGCGATGACGGGTACGCGGATACCCTCTTCGTCCATGATCTTGTGGACGGGGTCAACGTCTGCGCCGGTACGGACGAAGGAGAGTGCAATGATGTCTGCACCCATCTTCAGTGCGAAGCGCAGGTCGTTTGCGTCCTTCTCGGTCAGCGCGGGCAGGGAGACTGCTGCGCCGGGCAGGTTGATGCCCTTGTTGTTGGAGATGGGGCCCCCGACAACCACGCGGGTGCGAACGCGGGTGGGAGTTACCTCAATAGCTTCGAGGCGGATCTTGCCATCGTCGAGCAGGAGCTTGTCGCCGGGCTTTACGTCGCCGGGCAGGCCCTTGTAGGTGGTGCCACAGATTTCTGCGGTACCTTCAACGTCTTCGGAGGTGATGGTGAAGTCTGCGCCGGGCTCAAGGTATTCCTTGCCGTTTGCGAAACGCTCGAGGCGAATCTTGGGGCCCTGCAGGTCGGCGAGGATTGCAACGTCCTTACCAAGCTTTGCAGACTGTTCACGGATGGTGTCGTAGCGTGCCTGGTGCTCGGCGTGGTCACCGTGGCTCATGTTCAGACGGGCGACGTTCAGGCCAGCCTTGATTGCCTCGGAGATCTTCTCGGGGGACTCGATTGCCGGACCGATGGTTGCAACGATTTTTGCGCGCCTCATGTACCTAACCTTTGTGTGTTGTTTTGTGTGACCACTGTGGGTTCACACTGATTTTCAGGGGAAGACTGACGTCAAATTCCCAATTATTCCCACGCGTTCTAACAGGTAGCCACATGCCGGATGCGTGGGACTCTTTCTCAATTATAGGGGTTTTGCGCCCTCTTGGGTATGCTTCTCCCAACTCTTTCCACCGAAGAAATTGTGTTTCACGTCGCATTTTGAACATCACCCCTTCCCCATCAAACCCACCACAGAAAGTCGGCCTTCACCCCTACCACCCCCGCCTCGCCCGGAAAGTAAATTAGGGTACTTTTTACCCATAGATAACCAGTGCTGCACAATATTTAGTCGCATTCGAGAACGTTCGAGCATATTTCAAAAACATAGAGACACTCAGAGTGGGCTGTGAGAAGATAGATGGGGCACCCAAAAGCTAGGCGATTTCACATTTTCGCGCGCCTAGCCTATATTGGAACCCATAATTAGTATTTGAAATGCGAAATATATCTGGAAGGTTCACAGATGACTACTCGCGTGCTGATTATCTTCGGCTCCACCTACGGCTACACCGAACAGTACGCCACCTGGCTGGCAGAAGATCTGCGTGCACTCCCGCAGGCCCCCGAGGTTGAGACTGTCCCCGCCTCCAAGGTCACCCCCGAGCAGGCTGAGGCATTCGACGCTTTCGTCATTGCCGGCAGCGACTACGGTGGATTCCTCAACGGTGCACCGGCACTTCGCAAGAAGATTCTGCCGATCATTGCGCCCAAGAAGAACCGCACCGCGTTCTTCACCGTCTCCTTCACCGGTGAATACTCCAAGAAGCTGCTGGACAAGGCTGTCGCCAAGAGCTACACCCCCGAACTGACCGAAGGTCGCCCCGTCTACCACCTGCGTGGAGGCATCGACTTCGATAAGATTTCGCTGGCTCACAAGACCGCCCTGAAGGGCCCGGTGCGCGCATGGCTCATGGCGAACCCGCACCCGAACGAAGGTATTCAGCAGATGCTCGAATGCTACAAGACCGGCAAGGCTGAGTACATCGATCGCGAGACCCTCAAGCCGCTGATTGAGGACATCGCGAAGTTCCTCTAAGCCTTTCGGGAAACACAAGCTTTCGCCTCTTCCCACCCGTCTCTTTCAGCCGGACATCAGAACCTGAAAGAGCGGGCGGGAAGAGCCGAAATAAACGTGCCAACAGGCACCATATACGTGGTCGATGACTCTTCATCTCTCCTGCATCGACCATGAAACTCCGGGTGCCGGTGCGAGGCCGCGCCAAATACAGTACCCGGAACATGAGGGGTGGGTCTTTGTGTGTGCGGCCCACCCCTTTCCTTATGCCCAAAAGCCGACTCAAAAGTCGCAAGAGGCACCGCCCGGCGCATCAGCACCCGACTGCATCCCGGCAACGTAGCTCTAGATGCTGCAGCCTACCCTGGACAACGAACCGACGCAGCAACACCCCAATACAGCGGTCCACAGAGTGAAATTCGCAACGCCTCGGCGTGTCGCGTGCCTAAAATTTTGTCCCAAAAACTTGAGCCAATAAATGCACCGACAAGCCACAAAGTAAAACAGACACCCCAAAGATTCCAGGTTACTGTGCACTCTGCGAAAGATATGCCGCCAGAATGACACCCCAAATCATTGCGCACATCGGTGCAGGTACCGTACGCTGTTAGCTGTGTCAGCCGCTTGACATACCCGGCAACCGACACACATCACTTCAACTACCCCACATATTCACTCGTGCCAGAAGCCCCCGCACAGGGCCACATCGGCACATCCACCTCTCAAACACAGGCAAAATCTATGAAGAAACTCCAGACTGCCGCGCGCTCCGCGGCAGCCCGCTCCATCATGGCGTCCGCAGGTGCACTCTCCCTGGTCGCCGCATCCCTCACCTCCGTTCCCGCCGCCTTCGCCGCTCCCAGCGCGAGCGCAGCCGCAGAGGTCAACCCCAACGCATCCTACGAGGAGCTCACCTACGCCCCCGCCCCGGATGCATCCCTGGTCGAACGCTCCAACCCCGCCATGGGTGCGGGCGAGCGCGAACGCCTGGGCACCGCCAATGCACGCACCGGTGCCATCTCCCCCGCTTCTACCGCAACTCTGAGCGGTATTTCCGCGACCCAGAGCTCCGCGCAGGGTCTGGGAGCTGGTCGAGCTCCGGCAGCCGGTCAGGCACTGGCACCCGGTCAAGCGCTGGCACAGGGCCGCTCCGCATGGACCCCCTCCGGCGGCACCCTCGGTATGGACGTCTCCTCGCACCAGCAGAACGTGGACTGGGCGAGCGCCTACGCCGCAGGTTCCCGCTTCGCCTACGTGAAGGCAACCGAGGGCACCTACTACACCAACCCCTACTTCGGTCAGCAGTACAACGGCTCGGCGCAGGTCGGCATGGTGCGCGGCGCCTACCACTTCGCAAACCCCCGCACCTCCTCGGGTGCCGATCAGGCACGCTACTTCGTGCAGAATGGTGGCGCGTGGACTGCCGACGGCAAGACCCTGCCCGGCCTGCTGGACATCGAGTTCAACCCCTACCCCGCCTACGGCAACACCTGCTACAACATGACCCCGGCGCAGCTGACCGCCTGGACCCGCGACTTCGTGGACACCTACCGTTCGCTGACCGGGCGCAGCCCGATGGTGTACACCGCAACCTCCTGGTGGTCGCAGTGCGTGGGTTCGCAGCAGTTCGGCTCCCTGACCCTGCACCTGGCGAGCTACTCCACCGTGGTCGGTGCAATTCCGGCGGGTTGGAGCGGCTACGACATTTGGCAGTTCACCGACTCGGGCCCGTTCGTGGGTGACTCGAACTTCTTCCCCGGCACCGTGAACGATCTGAAGGTTCTGGCGAAGAACCCGAAGGCTGTGCACCGCAACTGGTCGAACGGCCAGGATCGCGCAGCGGAAGACCGTTCGGCAGAAGACCGCGCGGTACAGGATTCGAACGTGGTGACCACCGCGACCGGTTCCATTGATATTCGCACCGGCATCGGTAACTTCTGGAATAAGAATCGTTCCTTCTACGGCAACCCGATTGGCACCGAGTACTCTCTGGGTCACGGCGTGTATGCGCAGAAGTTCACCAACGGCAAGACCATCTACTGGACGAACTCTCACGGTTCGCACTGGCTGGTCACCAACGGCGGCCTGGATTATAAGTTCCGCTCGGACGTGGCACGATTCCGCGGCCTGACCACCGACGAGGAAACCCGCTCCGACACCATCGCAGTCTCCTTCGCTAACGGTGAAGGCGCCTACTGGTCCAACGCGTACGGCACCCACATCATCAATGAGCGCGGCTCCATCTACGCGACCTGGCGTGCAGCTGGCATGAGGGGCGTGCCTACCACTGACGAGCAGAATCTGGGCAACGGCATCATCAAGCAGGAATTCACCGGCAGCACCACCTACGTGTGGTCCGCACAGACCGGCACCCACCGCCTGCACACCGGCGGCGCGTTCTACCACCGTTTCCTGCAGCACCGCGGCACCTGGGGTGCACCGGTGACCGATGAAACCGCCACCTCCACGGGTGCTCAGGTGCGATTCGCCTCCGGCAAGGTACTGCTCTGGTCGGATGCGTACGGTGCGTACGAGACCAACGGTAACGGCGCAATCTTCAAGCACTGGGAGAAGAATACCGCTCGCTACGGTGCGGCACGCGGCGACGAGTCCTACGCGAACGGCGTGTACTACATGGACTTTGAGCGTGGCACGATCCGCTGGACCGCGCGGCGCGGTATCTACTAAGAGCGTGGCATTTACTCAACGGCGCGGCAGCTAATAAACACTGCAACGCGCATATAAAAACGAGGGGCACCTGGCAGAGGTGCCCCTCGTTCTTTTGCTACAGGAAGCATCTTCTGAACAACACAAAAATCAAGATGCGTTCTGCAGCGGGTGGGTTACCGAGTGAGTAGAGAACCCGGCTATGTTACCCGTGCCGGCAGGTAAATTTATAGCGTGGCGGGCGAACCACCACGAAGTCATGCAGTGTCCTAAAAGCCCCGGATTAGTGTGGCGGACATAGTCCCCATTGACTATGTCCGTGGGGCCCACACTAATCGTTGGTGAGACCTCAATCCGAAGGTGTCTAGAGGGGCGCCTGGCCGGAATTAAGGACTCAACGGTGAATAACGGCACGGTACGAAGATGCTGAAATTCACCCGGGTATGGCGTTCTGGGAGAAGGAATCGATATCTAGGAGGGCCGAAACCTTCACACGTCATATCCCGTTACATCTAGGGTAGGTGCAGGGGCGTTCGAAACCTATCTCTTCGGCAAATATTACGCTTCAACCAGTGGTTGAATGTTTACAATACAAGTATGCATTTTGAGGCCTATAGATGTCAAACAAAATGCTATATTGAACTAATTTTGTGAAAATTTTGAGATATTCCCCGATATTTTCAAAAATAAATTCCCGCGTATATTACGTTTAGGTGCCTAGTACTCACAGAGGTTTTCAGCTCCTCACGATAACGGCTCTCAAAACTCGGAACCCTAAAACGCCGCGTTAAAAACACTAAGGCGCACCCCGCGTCGTATGCACAGCAGAAAGAGTACCCCTACTCCCCCGCCACACGGGATGCGCCCTAGGCGCTATAACCATCGAAACTACCGGCAAGACCCCAGCCGAGTGAGACCTTGAAGCCCTACCGGGCGCCTCGACCCATCCGCTAGCTTAGAGGCTAGCGAAGTCCAGAACCATACGGCCGGTAATCTTACCCGCCGCCATTTCCTCGAAGACAGCCGGTGCCTCGTCAACCTCACGCAACTGAACCACCGGAACCACGATGCCGTCAGCACCGAACTGGAACGCCTCCGCCAGATCCTGACGGGTACCCACCAGGGATCCCACCACGCGGATGCCATCCAGAATGATCTTCACAATGGACAGCTCCATCATCTCCGAAGGCAGACCAACAGCCACCACGGAACCGCCAGCGCGAACCGACTCGACAGCCTGGTTGAACGCAACCTTCGACACTGCGGTCACCACAGCAGCGTGAGCGCCGCCGCCGGTCAGCTCGCGAATACGAGCCGGAACGTCCTCAACCTCGCGTCCGTTGATGACGTGATCAGCACCGGTCTCACGAGCCAGAGCCAGCTTGTCGTCGTTGATGTCAACAGCGATAACCTTGGCGCCGAAAACCTTCTTAGCGTACTGAACAGCCAGGTTACCCAGACCGCCCGCACCGTAAGCAACCAGCCACTCACCGGGACGAACCAGCGACTCCTTGATTGCCTTGTAGGTGGTCACACCAGCGCAGGTAATGGAGCTTGCCTGTGCCGGGTCCAGACCCTCCGGAACCTTCACAGCGTAGTCAGCGGTCACCAGGGTGTACTCGCTCATGCCGCCGTCAACCGAGTAGCCTGCGTTCTTCACAGAACGGCACAGGGTCTCACGGCCCGAGGTGCAGTACTCACAGTGGCCGCAACCCTCGAAGAACCAAGCCACCGATACGCGGTCGCCTTCCTTCAGGGACTCAACACCCTCGCCGACCTTGACGACACGGCCGATGCCCTCGTGACCCAGAATACGACCCGGAACCTCACCGAAATCGCCGGAAGCCACGTGCAAGTCAGTGTGGCACACGCCCGAGTACTCAATCTTCACGAGCGCCTGGCCGTAACCGACAGCCGGAACGGGAACCTCACGGACAACAACCGAACCGTCAACCTTCTCAGGGACAACAACAGCCTTCATGGTTTCCTTGCACATGACCTATAACTCCTTAGTCATTGGTTGCCGCGCTCAAGCCGCAATCTGCAATTTGCGCTTTGCAACCTAGCGGGGTGGGCGCGCGTATTCTTTACATTTCCACCGTAAAATGATGAGCCGCCAATCTAAAGGACTATCCCCAAATATGACAGAGGGGTTATTTAGGGGTCGGAACGCGAGCGAGGATGAGCTTTCGATAAGGTCTATTCCGACCAATGCGCTAAACCGCCAAAGGTTGATATGACGCTATGACGAAGCAACACAGAAGATGAGAATGCCTCCCAAACAAGCGGTTTGGGAGGCACTCAGAAAAAATTTAAATATTAAGTTTGAGGCGCATACCACCCTAAAGAAAGGGTTCAATCTGTACCTATACGATTCCTAACGAATCTCAGTAGCTCTGCGCGGCAGCCTAGAAGCAGAAAGCAACCTCAATATAGCCGGCACCGCGCTCACCCGGACCATTCGGAGCGTTCAACGCCCAACCCAAATCCGTCACACGCACCGTAGTATCCATGAACGTACCGCCGCCAGCGCCACCGCCAGCCAGCTGCACCGAACCCACCGCGTAGCGGGCACGAGCCGCATCATTATTCCACTTCTGCGACACCACACGAGCCGAAACGCTCAACGCAGCACCCGAGCCGCCGCCGCCATAACCGGCGCCACCGCCTCCAGAAACCACCGACTGGTAGCCGTTAAACAGCTCGCCAGCATTCGACGGGCGGTTATCGACACCCTCCGGAGTCTGATCCCACTGGTACGAATAGCTCGCCACACCATCGGCGCCCTTCGCGCGGAAACCGCTCGCGCCCGCCGCACCCGCCGTCGCGGTGCTCACCAGCTTCTGAGTGGAGGTGCTCGAAAAACCAATCACCGAACCATCGGTGGTCGGCGGGTTCAGCTTCTCGCCGCCAGCACCGCCCACACCACCGGCTGCACCCGAACCCGGGTTCACCGTCAGAATCGGCTCAGACTGCACCTCGTACGAAGTGAAACCAACAAAACCGGGCGAACCGTCACCGTCGCCCGAACCAGCACCGCCACCGGTGCTGAACTGGTGCTCACCACCGGAGCTATCCAGCGAATAGTGCGCGGTCGGGCGCACAGCACCCGCATTCGCGGGGTTCGGCAGCACCGTCGCGTACGACGCCAACACACCCGCACCGCCGCCGCCACCGGCAACAATCATCGGCACGCCGTCCACCTCAATAGCGGACGAGCCACCGCCAGACGCCGAATACAGCACAGCGCTCATGCCGCCGCGGCCCGTCACGCCGCCAGAAATGCGGGTCAGGTTATTGATTGCAGAAACCACGTTCGCGGGAACCGGCGAAGAAGCCTTCGAAGAGCCGCCCACGCCGTAGCCGTCGCCGCCTTCAGCGGGGTTCAGCTCGCCATTACCGATACCGCCCGAACCGGCAGTCAGGGTAATCACCTGGCCGCCGCGCACAGCCATCGAGCCCTCAACCATGGCGCCGGAACCAGCATCAGCCACAGTGTAGTTCGTGCCGCCAGCACCGCCCACAGCCACAAAACGCATACGCTTAGCGCCCGCAGGAACCGTCAACACGGCAACCTTCTTCACACCGTCACCGGCGGTAATCGTCGTCGAATCCTCAAAGGGACCGGTGCACTCGCCCTCCTCATCAGACGCCGCATACGCAGGAATCACCGACGACGCCACCACAACCGGGGTAGCCCACGCCGCACCAGCCACCAGGCGGCGACGCGACAGACCAGGACGGGACAAAGCCGGACTGGAAGAAGAAACGGGGCGCGAAGAATCGCCAGAAGAAGAGCTCACGATAAAAATCCTGTAGTTGAGTGGGTGTTTCTAAACGCAGACGCGGCAGGCACCATCGCTCGAAGAGTTTCATACTCCACAGAGCCTCATACTCCACAGAGCTTCGTATTCCTCATGGGCACCCGCCACACGCAGTATATCTATTATGCCTTCTCAGCGGCCCAAATCCGTACAGGGCGCCAGCACACGCCAGCATAAGAACATCCACCTGCAAGAAGCAGACAGCAAGCACAAATAGCGGGCATAAAAAACCACCGGACGGGGCGCTCCCCCATCCGGCGGTTTTTCTATGAAGTTTTTCTATCAAATTGAGGTTGAGCTAGGAGCTCTTAGTTGAAGACTCAGCTTCGGAAGAATCAGAGTCTTCAGAAGATTCAGCCTTCTCGGATGCCTTCTCCTCAGCGTCCTCTGCGGTCTTACCCTCGACGGGCTTCGGAGCGAACTCCGCAGGAGCCGGCTCAATACCCGCAGCAGCCTTCGCCGCCGCACGACGACCAGCCACCACAAAACCAGCAGCACCCAGCAGAACCAGCAACAGAGCAGTCCACACGTGAATACGAACGCCCCAGAGCATCTCCGAGGTATCAATACGCAGGAACATCTCAATGAAGAGGCGACCCACACCGTAGTAGAACACGTACAGCCACAGGGTCTGACCCAGCTTCAGCACGCCCTTCCTGCCCAGCCACAACAGCAGCGCCACGCCCAGCAGGTTCCACAGCGACTCGTACAGGAACGTCGGATGGAACAGCGTACCCGCCGGATACTGCGAGGGGAAATTACCGCTCGAGGTGCTAATCTCCAGGCCCCACGGCAGAGTCGTCGGCTTGCCGAACAGCTCCTGGTTGAACCAGTTACCCCAGCGGCCAAACGCCTGCGCCAGCAGAATACCCGGCGCTACCGCATCCGCAAAAGCCGGGAAATTCATGCCATAGCGGCGGCAACCATACCAGGCGCCCAACGCACCAACCGACACGGCACCCATAATGCCAATGCCGCCCTCCCAAATCTTCAGGAAAGCCCACGGATCAGCAACATTCGGACCGAAATAGCTACCCGGGTCAGTAATCAGCACGTGGTAGGCGCGGGCACCAATAATGCCCGCCGGAATAGCCCACATCGCCACGTCAAAGACGCGTTCGCCCGTGCCGCCCATCGCCTTCCAGCGGCGGGCACCCAGCCACAGGCACACCGCCATACCCGCCAAAATACACAGGGCATAGAAATGCACACGGAACGGGCCCAGCTGCAGATACGAAACGCTCGGAGAGGGAATCGAAGCTAGCGGAATCGAAGCCAGCACGTTAGCTACCGGCACGCTCGCCAGCGACAGAACACCGGACATTAAGCCTCACGCCCCGCCAGCTCACGGGTCAGCTTAGCCACCGCCTCAACACCGCCAGAAGCCAAAGCCTTCACCAGCGCGGTACCGACGATCACGCCGTCCGCATACTCGCCGATCTCCTCGACGTGGGCACGAGTCGAAACGCCCAGACCCACGCACGCACGAGGCGCACCGGCAGCCTTAATGTCCGCAACCAGGGTGCGAGCCGCCTCCGACACGGAGGTGCGGGCACCGGTCACGCCCATCACCGACACGGCGTACACGAAGCCGCTCGACGCCTTCGCAATGGTCGCCAGACGCTCCGGCGAAGAAGACAGAGCAGCCAAGAAAATACGATCCAGACCGTACTCGTTCGACGCCTCAAACCATGCCGATGCCTCGTCGGGCACCAGGTCCGGGGTAATCATGCCCGCGCCGCCGGCAGCCGCCAGGTCACGCGCAAAGTTCTTCACGCCGTACGCCAGCACCGGGTTCCAGTAGGTCATCACGACGACCACCGCGTCGGTAGCCTCGGTAATGCGGCGGACCGCCTCAAACAGCTGAGACAGCTTGAAACCGTTCTCCAGCGCCACACCGGTCGCCTTCTGAATCACCGGGCCATCCATGACCGGATCAGAATAAGGCACGCCCAGCTCAATAATGTCCGCGCCGTTATTGCCCAGAGCAATCGCCGCGTCAATCGACTCATCCAAGGTCGGGAAGCCCACCGGCAGGTAGCCAATCAGCGCCGCACGGCCCTGCTTCTCGCACTCAGCCAGACGAGCCGCCAGAGGGGATTCAGCGTTCGGGGCGGGGAAAGAACCATCCAGCACCGTAAAAGGTGCCGACTGAGAAATAGCGTCCTGGTAGCTCATTACTTAGCCTCACTTTCAGCCTGTGCGTTCTCTGCAGCAGCGGATGCGGCAGCTTCCTTATTACCGGTCATCAGGGTCGAGGACGGAATCGCCTTACCCAGGCCGAACCACTTCAGAGCGGTCTCCATGTCCTTATCGCCGCGGCCCGACAGGCACACAATCATGGTCTTCTCGCGTGCTGCCTCCGGGTCCTCAGCAGCCCAACGCTGGCACACGCGCAGCGCGCCCGCCAGGGCGTGCGAGGACTCAATCGCCGGGATAATGCCCTCGGTGCGGCAGAGCAGGCTCAGGGCATCCATTGCCTCGGTATCGGTCACCGGCTCGTAGGTCACGCGACCAATATCGGACAGGTACGAGTGCTCCGGACCCACGCCCGGGTAATCCAGACCAGCCGAAATCGAGTGGGACTCGATGGTCTGGCCGTCCTCGTCCTGCATCAGGTAGGTCATCGCGCCGTGCAGCATGCCCGGGCGGCCCAGGGTAATGGTCGCCGCGTGACGGCCGGTCTCCACGCCGTCGCCGCCAGCCTCAAAACCGTAAATCTCAACCGAAGAATCGTCCAAGAACGCGTGGAACAGACCAATCGCATTCGAACCGCCACCCACGCAGGCAGCAATACCATCGGGCAGGCGGCCGGTCTCAGCCAGAATCTGCTCGCGCGCCTCCGCACCGATAGCGTCGTGGAAGAAACGCACCATCGCCGGGAACGGGTGCGCACCCGCCGCAGTACCCAGCAGGTAGTGGGTGTTCTCAACGTTCGCAACCCAGTCGCGCAGCGCCTCGTTGATAGCGTCCTTCAGGGTGCGGGAACCGTTCTGAACCGCAATCACCTTCGCACCCAGCAGCTGCATACGAGCCACGTTCAGCGACTGACGCTCGGTGTCTTCCTCACCCATGTAGACCACGCACTCCATGCCGAACAGCGCAGCAGCAGTCGCAGTCGCAACACCGTGCTGACCCGCGCCGGTCTCAGCAATCAGGCGGGTCTTACCCATGCGCTTAGCCAGCAGAGCCTGACCCAGCACGTTATTAATCTTGTGGCTACCGGTGTGGTTCAAATCCTCACGCTTGAGGAACACACGCGCACCAGCATGCTCAGAGAACTTCGGAACCTCAGTCAGCAGCGACGGACGGTTCGAATACTCAGCAGACAGACGCTGGAACTCGGCAATAAACTCGGGGTCGTTCTTCGCCTCGTTGAAGGTCGCCTCCAGCTCATCCATGGCGGCAATCAGCGACTCGGGCATCCACCGCCCGCCGTACTCACCAAAATAGGGGCCGGGGGCATTCTTCAACGACTCACCGTTGAGGAAAGCTTCTGCCAGGTTCTCGCTCATCACTATTCCTTCCCTGGATGGTTGCCGCCGGATGCACGCCGCGGGTAGGGCGGGGCATCAGGCCTGATCACAACGAAACACCACGCCAACCGCGAATAGGGCGGGCGGTGTTCACGCATATCCCCCTATAGTACCCGGGCGCGGGCAGTGAACAATACCTTGAGGTGCACATGACCATTCCTAGGACATGTGACGTTCGCCGGGATGCGGGCGCGGCGGACTACAGCAGCTCGCGCAGCTCCTCCATCTGCTGAGAAAGCACCGTCGACACACCACCGCGCATCGACACCCCGTACAGGGTCTCCGCAATCTGCATCGTGCGCTTCTGATGCGTCACCACAATCAGCTGCGAACGCTCCCCCAGCTCACCAATCACCTGCAGCAGGCGCGAAAGGTTACGGTCATCCAGCGCCGCCTCAACCTCATCCAGGGCGTAGAACGGCGACGGACGAGACATGTAAATCGCAATCAGCAACGCCAGCGAGGCGAGCGAACGCTCACCGCCGGACAGCAACGACAGGCGCTTAACCTTCTTACCCGCCGGGCGCGCGTGAATCTCCACACCCGAGTTCAACGGATCGGACGGGTCGTCCAGCTCCAGGTGGCCCTCGCCTCCCGGGAACAGGGTCTCAAAGATACGGCGGTAGTGGGTGTTAATGTCCTCCATCGCGGCGGTGAACACCTCCGCAATGTGGCTGCTGACCTCGTCCATGACCGTGTTCAGGTCGCGGCGGGTCGCCTTCAAGTCCTCAATCTGCTGATTCAGGTAGGCGTGGCGTTCGGACAGCGCCTCGTACTCCTCCAGTGCTAGCGGGTTAATGGCGCCCAGTGCTTCCAGTTCGGCACGGGTCGCCTTGAGGCGAGCGCGGACGCTCTCGGTGGAAGCTTCGGCGGTCTCGGATGCCGGTTGGGGCGCGGTTTCGGGTGCGGAATTTTCGGATGCCACATTCTCGGAGGCGGCGTTCTCGGGAGCCTCCTCAGCAGGCACGTCAACCGGCAGCTGCTCGGAGTATTCCTCCTCCAGCTGCTCCAGGGTCAAACCGGTCACCAGGCGGGCACGCTCAGCCAGCGCTTGCACACGCTCCTGTACGCGCGCCGCCTCCGTCTGGGTGCGCGCCAGCAGGGTCAGTGCCGCCGCGTGCGCCGCCTGCAAATCCTGCACCTCATCGTTCGTGCTGGTCAGGCCCTCCTGGGCGTTCTTCAGAGCGCCGCTCAGCTCGTGCAGCTGTTGCTCACGCTCACCCACCTGCTCGGCAAGCACCTCGCCCAGACGCTGGGCTCGGCGCTCAATCTTTGCCACCGGTGCCTGCTCCCCCGTGCCCGCCAGGTAGGAATCCTCGCGGGTACGCGCCGACTCGTAGGCGGTGCGCGCTTCGGCTACGGATTCCTCCGCGGCGGTGAGGCGCTCGTTCAGTCGGGCACGCTCATTCTGAATGTTCTGCGCGGAGGCTTCCAGGGACTCCGCCTGGGCGCGGGCGCGGGCATGCTCGGCGCTCGCCACGCCCGCCGCCTTCGCTGCCCCACGTTCTGCTTCGACCGCCGATTCTGCCGCGGTCTGAGCCTGCTGAACGGCCTGTTCGGCTTCGTCCAGTTCGGCGCGAGTGCGGGTCACGACCTGGGAGGCGGCACGGCATGCGGCGGCAAGTTCCAGGGGGCTGGCGCCTTCAGCCGGGTAGAGCAGGCTGTAGCGGGTGTGCTCGGTGCCTGCGGGGTCAAAAATACGCCAGATAGTGCGCTGACCTGCGAGGGTATTCTCTGCGAGCAGGCGCAGGGCTTGCTCTGCGGAGGCAGCATCCGGCGCGAACAGTACGCCCGCCAGGCGCTCACCCAGCGCCGCGGTGACGCGCGCCAGGGCGTGCTCGTCGATGCCGGCGAGCGCGGCGGCATCCTCGCTGAGCGGCTCAATCATCTCGGTTGCGGGGCGGATACCCAGCTCGCGCAGCTCGGTGGCGCAGGGTTCGGGCAGGGTGGATTCGGGCAGTTCTGTTGAAAGTTCCTTCGCGGCAGATTCGCTACTTTCATCACCCTTATCGCTATCTTTGTCACCACGCAGCTGCGATACCTCGGCGCCCTCAACCGGCACGCTCAACGCCGCGGTCGCCAGCGAGGTCAGCGCCGCAGAAGCCGCGCGCGCATACTCGGGGTCAATCTGCACGGCATCCAGCACGCGCAGCAGGCTCGCGCCCTCGCTCGAAGGATCCATGAGCTCGCCGGTCTCGGGGTCGAACACCGCCTCGGCAGATTCAGTGTCCATTTCGGCGGGTGCTTCACCCAGGCTCTGGCCCAGCGCCTCACGCAGGGTTGCGGCACGCTCAGCCGCCGCCGCGTAGGCGCGGGTCGCCTCCACCGCCGCGGCGCGGGCGGCATCCAGCCGGGCCTGGGCGCGGGCACGAGACTGCGCCGCTTCACCCGAAGCGCGCTCGGTCTGTGCGACCTCGGCTGCCGCCTTCTCAACGTCCTTCAGCGCCGCATCGTAGCGCTCCTCAAAGCTGGCGTAGCTTTCCACGGCGCGCTCTGCCTCTTCGCGGCGCTCCTCGAGCAGTTCCAGGGCGCGTTCGTAGCCGGCGCGGGCGGCGGCGGTCGCCTCGGTCAGCTCCACGCGGTAGGTGCGCACACGCTCGGCGGCGATGGACTGCACGGTGCGCACGCGCGCGGCGGACTCGCGCAGGGTCGACACAGCCTTCTGGCAGGCGGTGACCTCTGCATTCAGGCGGTTCTGCTCCTGCTGATGCTTAGCGGATGCCGCACGTGCCGCCTCCAGCTGTTCTTTCAGGGTTTCGGCGCGACGGGTGCCTTCTGCCTCGGAGGCGAGCGCCTGCCCCTGCTCCGCCTGCAGAACACCCAGCTGACGAGCCAGAAGCACCGCCTCCAGCTGGCGGATGCGCGCCTGCAGCTGACGCGCGGTCGCGGCGGATTCCGCCTGCTCGCTCAGCGGCTGCAGTTGCGAATCCAGCTCGGCAACCAGGTCGCTCAGGCGGGTCAGATTCGACGCCACAGACTCCAGCTTGCGGCTGGTCTTCTCCTGGCGGCGGCGGTACTTGACCACGCCCGCCGCCTGCTCGATCATGTCGCGGCGCTGCTGCGCGGTGGCGTGCAGGACCGCATCCAGCTGGCCCTGGCCAACGAGCACATGCATCTGCTGACCCAGACCCGCCTCCGAGAGCAAGTCCTGAATATCGGCGAGGCGCGCCGGGGAGCCGTTAATCTCGTACTCGCTGCCGCCGGAGCGGAACATGGTGCGTGAAATCTGCACCCGATCAGCGGGAATGCTGAGGGTGCCGTCAGAATTATCGAAAGTCAGGGTGACTTTGGCTCGGCCCAGGGGCGCACGCTGGGCGCCGTCGCCCGAACCTGCCTCGCCGGAGCCCGCGAAGATGACGTCCTTCATGCTGCCGCCGCGCAGGCTCTTCGCGCCCTGCTCGCCCATGACCCAGGCGAGCGCATCCAGCACATTGGACTTGCCGGAGCCGTTGGGGCCGACCACCGCGTTAATGCCGGGGGTGAACTCGAAAGTGGTTGCGGAGGCGAAAGACTTGAACCCGCGCAGGGTCAGCGACATCAGGTGCACAAGGGGCCTTTCTGCAGAAGAACTGGTGTGTGCCGGGCACGTTCTGTGGTGCGTGGCGGCATCCCTCTAGTGTACGCGGTGCGGCGGGCGGGCGGCGTGAACGTGCACGAGGTGAAAGGGGTTCAAAGTTCCTCAGTGTGCATCATCTTACGCGCGGGGTGAACGGGGGCGTTCATATTGGGTCTATGGATACGGGTTCGCCCGACCGGTGCGGTAGATTGGAATGAGCATCACGAATTCTGCGGGGCCGCTATTCGCATCCCCGCGGTTTTTCTATGTATCCCACTGACTTCTATTTTCAAGGGCCACACCATTGTTGAATGCACCCGCCGATAAGGTCGGCACGAACTCTGACATTCGCCACGCTAATGCAGCTCTGCTGTCCATCACCCACGAGCTGCCTCCGGAGGTCGTCTCGAGCGACTACTTCGATGAGCAGCTGGCCCAAACCTATAAGCGTCTGCGCATGCCGAAGGGCCTGCTGGAGCGTCTTGCCGGTATTAGTACTCGCCGCGGCTGGGCTGAGGGTCAGACCTTTGAGGACGGCGTGGTTGCCGCAGCTGAGAAGGCTATCGAGCAGGCGGGTATTGACCGTTCGCAGATTGGTCTGCTGATTAACGCTTCGGTGACTCGCGATAACTTTGAGCCCGCCGTTTCGGTGGGTGTGCACGACCGCCTGGACCTGCCGCGTCACGCCCTGAACTTCGATATTACGAACGCCTGCCTGGGCTTCGTGAACGCGATGACCGTCGCCTCCACCATGATTGATGCGGGCGCTATCGACTACGCCCTCATCGTCGCCGGTGAGGACCCCTCCCCGTGGCACCGTACCGCGGTGCGCATCCTGAACAACCCCGATTCGACCCGCGAGGACGTGCTGGCTCAGTTCGCGACCCTGACCCTCGGTTCGGGTGCGGCGGCGGCTGTGATTGGTCGCGCTGACCGCCACCCGGAGGGTCACCGCATCGTCGGTTCGGTGTCCCGCGCGGGTACCGAGCACCGCAACCTCTGCATTGGTGGCGAGGCTGACCAGGGCATGAACACTGACGCTGAGGGCCTGCTCAAGCACGGCCTGGAGCTCGTGGCGCAGGCGTGGGAGCAGGCGCATCAGGACGGCTGGGAGTGGAACGACATGACTTCCTACGTGACCCACCAGATTTCTAACGCCCACACGAACGCCATTATTGAGGCGGTCGGTATTGAGCGCGAGCGCATCCCCATGACTTTCCCGAAGTGGGGCAATGTGGCTGCGGCGGCTCTGCCGATGACTCTCGCCGAGTGCGCGCCGACCTACAAGGAGGGCGACCGTATTCTGTGCATGGGTGTGGGTTCTGGCCTGAACACTGCCCTGCTTGAGATTCAGTGGTAACCCGTTAGCCGGCAGTCCTTAACCCCCGTTAGCCGGCAGCCCTTAACCTCTGTGCGGTAGACATTCACCGATTCGATCCGGAAGGATTCCCCCAGCATGCGCCATTTGAATTTCCCTAAGGCTCAGCCTCCCTACAACTCGGAGGAATGGGCGGGCGTGAACCCGCGCTACTCCCACCTTCTGGAGGTGCCCACCACCGCCCCCATTGAGCAGCGGGCGCAGCAGGCTGGCGCGCGCCGCTGGCACTACCTGGATAACCTTCCGGTGCTGGTCGAGCAGGGTTTGGAGCCGATTGGCACGATCCTGTGCGTGCACGGTAACCCGACCTGGTCGTACCTGTGGCGTACCGTGCTGGATGCGGGCGTGAATGAGCGCGCCCCGTGGCGTGTGGTTGCGGTTGATCAGATTGATATGGGTTATTCGGAGCGCACCCACCTGGATTTGGAGGGCGAGCGCCGCACCCTGACCGACCGCATCGCTGACCTGGGTGATTTCACGAAGGCGCTGGGTCTGGATGAGACCGATAAGCCGCTCGTGACCCTCGCCCATGACTGGGGTGGGCTGGTGTCCTTTGGTTGGGCGCTGGAGCATCGTGAGATTCTTTCGGGCGTAATGCTGACGAACACCGCGGTCTACCATGACGGCATTGAGAATATCCCTGCCGCCCTGCGCCTGGCGTTGGGTGTGCACGAGTGGGGTACTCACGATTCGACCGCGTTTATTGATGTGACCTTGGGTTTGGCTCAGAATGAGGGCCGCCTGCCCGCGCCAGGTTCTGCCGGTGCCGGGGCGCTTGATGGTGCCCTGCCGCAGCCGGTGGGTCAGCAGCCCAAGCGCCTGTACCCGAGCCCTCTGAACGAGGCGATTTACCGTACGTACCGTGCGCCGTACGCTCATTCGGCGTGGCGTGAGGGTGTGCGTAATTTTGTGGGCGATATTCCGACCGGCACCGATATTCCTTCCTATACGCCGATGCAGCGTATTGCCGAGCAGATCCGTGACCTGGACGTGCCCGCGTTCTTCCAGTGGGGCACGAAGGACCCGGTGTTCCAGCGCCGCTACCTGTTCGATCTGATGGAGCGCATGCCGCAGGCGAAGGTGCACCGCTACGAGAAGGCCTCGCACCTGGTCATTGAGGATTACGATATTGCCTCCCCCATGATTTCGTGGCTTGCGCAGACCTTCGGCGCAAGGGAGGATGGCGCTCTGGTGCCCCCGCACAACGTTGAGGCGGAGCATCGTGCCGCCCGCGCGCGCCGCCACGGTCTGACTACCTGCGAGGGCACCGCCGCTGAGGGCGCTGTTCCCGCGGCGTTCCGCCCCATGCTCGCTGCCCTCACCAAACGCGCCAACGACGCCTCCACCGCCGTGGTGGATATGGACCCCAAGGGTGACGGCGCCACCGTGAGCATGACCCTGACCTGGGCTGAGCTGAACCAGCAGGTCAACGCCGCCGCGACCCGCCTGCACGCCCTGGGTGTGCGTCCGGGTGACCGCGTGAACCTGATGGTGCCTCCGGGTGCCCGCCTGACCACCCTGATTTACGCCTGCATGAAGCTGGGCGCTGTCATTGTGGTGGCTGATACCGGTCTGGGTATTCCGGGTCTGACTCGCGCATTGAAGGGCGCTAACCCGAGCTTCCTGGTGGGTATTCCCGCCGCGCTCAGTGCCGCCCGCACCCTGCTGTGGCCGGGTGTGCGTATTTCTGTGGAACCGCTGGGTTCGGTGCAGGAGAAGCTGCTGGGCGTTGTCGGTTCGGTGTTTACCGCTCCCGCCGCCGATGGCACTCCGGGCGCGCCGGTGCCCACCCCGACCGTGGTGGAGTTCCCCTCCCCCGTGCCGGATGCCGATGCGGCGGTGCTGTACACTTCCGGTTCGACCGGCCCGGCTAAGGGTGTGGTGTACACGCAGCGTCAGCTGGCTGGTATGCGTGATGCCATTGCGAATACGTACGGTTTTGCGCCCGGTAGCGGCCTGGTTGCAGGCTTCGCGCCGTTTGCGCTGTTGGGCCCGGCACTGGGTGCTACCAGCGTGACCCCGACGATGGATGTGACCCGCCCGAAGACTCTGACGGCCTCTGCTTTGGCGTCGGCTGCGGCGGCTATTGATGCGTCGGTCGTGTTTGCTTCCCCCGCCGCCCTGGTGAATGTGGTGGCAACCGCCGATGAGCTGAACGCTGAGCAGCGTGCGGCGTTGGCTAAGGTTCAGACGGTTCTGAGCGCTGGCGCGCCGATTCCTGTGCCCCTGTTGGAGGCGCTCTCCGCCCTGGTGCCGAACGCCTCCCTGCACACCCCGTACGGCATGACCGAGGGTCTGCCGGTGACCGATGTATCTTTCGAGATGATTCGCCAGGCGATTGCTGAGGGCACCCCGAACGCCGCCGGTGAGGTGCTCGACCCGTTCGCCCGTGACGGCGTGTGCGTTGGTTTTGCGGTGTACGGTGCGGCGGTGGCCATTGCCCCGCTGTTGCAGGACGGTTCAGTGGCGGATGAGCTGACCCATGAGCCGGGTGTGACCGGTGAGATTCTGGTGTCGGCGCCGCATGTGAAGGACCGCTACGACACCCTGTGGGTGACCGAGGAGCAGTCCATTAGCACTCCGGGTTGGCATCACACCGGTGATGTCGGTCATCTGGACGCTTCGGGTCGCCTGTGGGTTGAGGGTCGCCTCGCCCACGTACTGCTGACCTCGCAGGGCGTGCTGACCCCGGTTGCGGCTGAGCAGTCCGCCGAGTCCCTGCCCGAGGTGCGCCGCGCCGCCCTGGTCGCGGTGGGTCCTGCCGGTACTGCCGCCCCGGTGCTGGTCATTGAGGCTTCCGCGAACACCGCCGCCCTGGAGGCGCGCCAGTCCGCATCCGCGTTCAAGCGCGCCCTGCTCGATCGCGTGCCCGGCCGCTTCCCCATTGCGGAGGGTGTGGCGCCCTTCGAGCTGTCCCAGCTGGTGCGTCAGAAGGTTGCCGAGGATACCGGCGTGGAGCTTGCCGCCGTGCTGGTGGTGCACGAGCATCCGACCGATATTCGCCATAATTCGAAGATTGACCGCCCCGCCCTGGGTGAGTGGGCGTCGAAGGTCCTTGCGGGGGCGTAAGCGCCTGCCGGATCTCTAAGTCTAAGGAGTATGATGTCCCCTCATTCTTCGCGTGAGTCCTCTTCCCATGAGCCCGCACCCCGCCTGTCGACTGCGCATGCGGTGACCTCCCCGACGGCGCGGTTCCGCAAGCCTGCGCAGCCTTTGGCGGCACGCTACACCGACCCCGCCCCGCGTTCGCTGCGCCCGGTTGAGGAGCCCGATTTCGCGCCGCGTATTGGCGAGCGCATCCTCTTCACAGGCGCGTCGGGCCTGCTGGGTCGTGAGAGCGTGCTGGCGTTGCTGCGTGCCGGCTATGATGTGCGCGTTTTTCAGCGTGGTGATTCGGGTATTGCGGCGCTTCTGCCCGATTCGATTCGCCCGCGTTTTGAGCAGGTGCGCGGCGATATTACGAACGCGCAGGCTGTTGATTTGGCGATGACCGGCGTAAACGGCGTGGTGCATGCCGCGGCGAAGGTTTCGGTCAGTGGCGAGTGGGCTGATTATGAGCGCATCAATATTAAGGGCACCCGCACCCTGTTGCAGGCGGCGCTGAATCACTCAGTGGGTTCGTTCCTGTATATTTCCTCGCCGTCGGTGGCTCATGCCGGCGCGGCGATTGTGGGTGACGGTGCCGGCGTGGCGTCCCCGGAGCATGCGCGCGGTAACTATGCGCGTTCGAAGGCCGCCGCTGAGCTCCTTGCCCTGGAGGCGAACGGCACTCCCCTGCCCGGCGGTGGGGTTTTGCGTGTGGGTGCGTTGCGTCCTCACCTGATGTGGGGTCCGGGTGATACTCAGCTGGTCGAGCGTATTCTGGAGCGTTCCGCTGCGGGTCGCCTGCCGCTGCTCTCTGGCGGTACGGGCCTGATTGACACGCTCTACATTGATAACGCCGCCGACGCCGTGGTGCGCGGATATCAGCGCCTTGACGCTTTTGCGGGCCGGGCGCTGGTGGTGACGAACGGCCAGCCGCGCACTATCGCCGAGCTTCTCGGTGGTTTCTGTGAGGCGGTGGGCGTTCCCGCCCCGCGTTTCTCGGTTCCGGCGAAGGTTGCGGCCCTGGCGGGTAAGGTCATTGAGCGCGTGTGGGAGCGTCTGCCGAAGAACGTAACCGCCGGTGACGAGCCGCCCATGACGGAGTTCCTTGCCGAGCAGCTGTCGACCGCGCACTGGTTTGATCAGCGCCGCACCCGCGAGCTGTTGCAGTGGGAGCCCTCCGTGTCGATTGAGGAAGGCTACGAGCGCCTGGGCCTGTTCTACGGGGATAGGTACAGCCGCTAAGTCGCTTCTTTTTGGGTCGGCTCCCCCAGCCCTTTCCAGCCCAGCTTTAAACGAATGACGGCATAGCTACATCCCCCGTGTGGGAGGAACGTAGCTACGCCGTCATTTTTGCGCCGGAGCGTCTATCTAGCGTGATGCTTTACGGAGCCTTTATCTAGCGTGCGCTTTTACCTAGCCCGCGCTTTTGTCTAGCCCGCACCTATACCTAGCGAGAGCGCGGCGCCCGCTGGCAATGCGGGCAACGGTAGGACGAACGGTTCTGGAACGGTTCGCGCACGATCAGGGAGGTGCGGCCCGCCTCCGCGCAACGGTGGCAGGGCTCCCCGGCACGACCGTAGGCGTTCAGCGAGCGCTCAAAGTAGCCCGACTCGCCGAGCACGTTCACGTACAGGGCGTCGAAGCTTGTGCCGCCAGCCGCTAGGGACTCGCGGAGTACCTGGGTGACCGCCTCCAGCAGTTCGCGGGTCTGGGCGGCGGTCAGGGTGCGTGCGGGCTTCGCGTAGTGTAGTCGCGCACGCCACAGCGCCTCGTCGGCGTAGATATTGCCCACCCCGGAGATGACCGACTGGTCCAGCAGAACCTTCTTAATGCCGCTGGAGGTGCGCAGGAACTTACGGCGCACCGCCGCGGGGTCGAAGAATTCGTCCAGCGGGTCGCGGGCAATATGCTTGACCGCCTCGGGTACAAGAAAACGCTCAGGTACTTCGCTCTGCCCCAATTCACCGGGCGCTGTTTCATCCGCCGTAGCGGGTACGTCCGGCACGAGCGGGCTGAGGAACATACCGCCGAAGATGCGCTGATCCACGAAGAGCAAGCGCTGCCCGGTACTTACCCGGTTGGTGCTCGCCGCGCTCTCCGAATTTCCCGCCGGTCCTAGCTCGAGTGCCACGCGCAGGTGCCGCGGCTGCTCATCGAACGCCGCACGAGCCTTAGATTCACTGTCCATATCGCCGCCCGGCTCATCGCGCACGAGCAGCTGACCACTCATGCCCAGATGCACCACGAGCGCCTCGTCGGCAAGCGTGCCGTCCGCCTCGCTCAGGGTCAGCCACAGGTACTTGCCGCGGCGGTAGGCACCGCGCAGCGTCCTGCCGGTGAGTGCCGCCTCAAAGTGGGCGGGACCGGGCAGGTGCCTGCGCAGCGAACGGGCATCGACCACGCGCACCGCCCGCACGGGCCGACCCAACGAATGGTCGGCGATGCCCGCGCGAACGGTTTCCACCTCGGGCAGTTCGGGCATGGTTCCCTCCAATCAGCGGGGCTGCAGAATCAAGAGCCCGCAGAGCTAACAGACCTGCAGGATGCTTGAATGAGCCTAAACCAGAACGCGGTACGCCTGCTCAGCGGCAAGGCGCTCCGCCTCCTTTTTGCTCGGACCCACACCGGTACCTGCCTGCTGGTTCGCCACAATAGCGACCGCAGTGTACACGCGCGCGTGATCGGGGCCCTCGCCGGTGACCTCGTAGCGCACATCTCCCCAGCCGCGGGCGGTGGCAAGGTTTAGCAGCTCAGTCTTCCAGTCGCGTCCAGAGTTCAGGACCTTCTCATCGTCGAGCAGCGGCGCGATCAGGCGTAGCACCAGGTCACGAGCCGCCTCGCGACCGCGCTCCAGGTAGGTCAGGCCAAAAATCGCTTCCATGGTGTCGGCAAGGATCGAGTCCTTATCGGCGCCGCCGGTGTGAATCTCGCCCTTACCGAGCAGGATGTACCGGCCCAGATCCAGGTCGCGTGCCACCTTCGCCAACGCCACCGTAGACACCACCACGTGGTGCAGCTTCACGAGCTCACCCTCGGGCAGGTCGGGGTAGCGTCGGTACACTTCTTCAGCGATCGCCAGGGAAAGCACCGAATCGCCCAGGAACTCCAGGCGCTCGTTATGCTCCACTCCGGGGTTCTCGAAGGCGTAGGAGCGGTGGGTTAGGGATAGCAAAAACGTCTCGGCGTCGATATCGACTCCGAGACGTTTACGCAACTCCCTAGTATCAACACTAGGAAATTCAGTCATAAGGATTCACCGCTTCTTAGGCGTCTGCAACCTTACGTCCCTTGTACTCCAGGAACAGGGCGTTGCCTGCAGCGTCGGTTACAACCTTTGCCTGGTGGGGCAGGCTGTAGGTCACGCGACCGTTTTCAACGGTCTTAACCAGCTGGGGCACGGATGCCTTCCACTGGGAACGGCGTGCGCGGGTGTTAGCGCGGGACATCTTGCGCTTGGGAACAGCCACAGCTATCTCACAATCTCTAGTAACAACAATTTAGTTTTCGGTATCTGCACCGAGCAGGCCCTGTAGGGCCGACCAGCGCGGATCCAACACCTCGTGATGATGCCCGGGGTCATCCTCCAGGCGCGCACCGCAATCGGCGCACAGACCCTGGCAGGTGTCCCTACAAACAGGCTGGAACGGCAGTTGAAGGATTACTGCGTCCCGCAGAGCCGGTTCAAGGTCGATGGAATCATCCTCAACGGCGTACTGCTCATCTACTTCGTCTTCGGGGCCGCCAGCCGGGGCCTTCTCAAAGACGAAAAGCTCTTGAATATTGGCCGACATCTCGTAATCAATCGGATCCAAGCAGAGGCTACACTCGCCGTGTACATCCACAACGACGGAGCCGGTAACTAGGATACCATCAACAACAGACTCCATACGAATATCGAGGTCAATATCCGAACCCTCTTCCACGCCGATGAGCGTGTTACCCAGGTCTGCCGGTGCGGGCAGAACCTCAGTGAGAGTTTCCATGGTGCCGGGGCGGTGAATCAGGTTAGTAACCGATACCACCAGCGGCGATGCGTCTGCACGTGAAATGGCGTTTCTCCTTACGAAATGTATAAACCAAAGTCCCATTTTAGGGGTCATTCGCACCGTTAATCAAGATTAAGCGCCTTTTAAATCTCTTTAAGTGGCGCTCACCTCTTAAATATCCCCTTAAGGAGGCGCCGCGCGGCATTTAATCGGTCGGTCGGAGCTACTGCTGGGGGACTTAAATGCCCGGCCGGCGGTGCGAGTTATTCTGCCGGGGCCCTGCCGGTGGGCGTGTCGGGCGTGTCGGGCGGGTGCGCGCCTGGGGTTGCCCGGGTTGATGAGGTGTTTTAGGCGCTCTTCAGGGCGCGGGCGACCGCCTCCGGCACGAAGGGAGTCACGTCACCACCCAGCGACGCCACCTCACGAATAATCGTGGACGACACCGCACCGTAGCGGTCCTCACCCGCCAAGAACACCGTCTCAACCTGCGCCAGGTGGCGGTTCATGCTCGCCATCGGAGCCTCATAACTGTAGTCCGTCGCCGAACGCAGACCCTTCACCAGCACCTTCGCACCACGCTCCGCCGCGTACTCGGCAAGCAGCACGCCCGGCGGAATCGGCTCCACGCTCACACCCTCAATGCCGAGCTCCTGCAGGGACTCACGCACCAGCTGCACGCGCTCCTCCAGGGAGAAACGGTACTTCTTGGAGCTATTGTGCGCCACGCCCACAATCACCTCGTCAAAGAGCTGAGCGGCGCGGGCAATGATTTCCAGGTGGCCGTGGTGCACGGGGTCAAAAGATCCGGGGCAGAGGGCAATCATGGCGGTCCCTTCACGAATAAATATCAGACGTTGGAATGAGTAGATGCGGGCGGATTTAGGATGCGGGTTAGTGGCATGCGGGCGAGCACAGGCTGAGGCAGCAAGCTGCGGCGGCAATCTTAGGTAGCAATTTTAGGCGGCGAGCTCTTCAGCATCCTCGCCAGATTCGTTGTCGAACTCGTCGCCCGTCTGCTCCTCCACCTCGTCAGGCTCCACATAGTAGAGAACCGTCTCGCCGTGCTGACGAGTCGAAAAACAGTACAGGCCCTCGCCCCACACCGGCTCCGGGTCGCGCGAAGAACGCTCCACCACGACCACGGCACCCTCGGCAAGCTTGGGGGTCAGCGCCTGCAGCAGCTCACTGACCTGCTCGTTCGGCATGGCGTAGGGCGGGTCAACAAACACCAGATCCCACGGACCGGAGGCGGACTTCACGTAGGTCAGCGCCTGAGACTGCTGCACGCGCGCCGCAGAACCGGTGCCGGTGCGCCCCATCGCCTTCTCCACCGCGGCAACGTTCTTGCGAATCACCGCAACAGCCTTCGGGTACGTATCCAGCAGAGTCACGGAGGCGGCACCGCGTGAGAGTGCCTCGCAGCCCAGCGCACCCGAGCCACCAAAGGCGTCCAGCACGCGGGCGCCACGAATAATGTCGTAGCTCTCCAGCTTGGAGAAGAGGGATTCCTTCACCCGGTCGGTGGTGGGGCGAGTATTATCCCCCGGAACCGAGGCAAGGCGAACGCCTCCGGCAGCACCGGAAATAATACGGCTCATAGGTCTCTCCTCTTAACTAGTGCGGTGTGTTGACGTCAGGGTTTCAGCGAGTGGTGGGCAAGGCTGGTTGATGGGCGGAGCGGGCAGAGCGTTCTGCCCCGTTGGGCGCTTATCCCCTGCCGAGGAACGCCTCACGGTCAGCGTCCAGAGCGCGGTCAATCGTACGCGCCAACGACGGGTGCTTAGCCAGCGTCGGGTCCTTCTCCACCACCGAGCGGGCATCCTCGCGGGCACGCTCAATAATGTCGGCATCGGCGAGCGCCCGCAAGAACCGCAGGGTACTCTTCGAGCCCGATTGTGCAGCACCCAGAATATCACCCTCGCGGCGCTGCGCCAGGTCGATGCGGGAAAGCTCAAAGCCGTCCGTGGTGGAGGCGACCGCATCCAGGCGCTCGCGGGACACGCCACCCTCCTCCTGGCGGGTCACCAGCAGGCAGGTGCCCGCGTAGCCGCCGCGGCCCACACGACCGCGCAACTGGTGCAGACCCGAGATGCCGAAGCGGTCGGCATCCATGATGATCATGAGCGTGGCGTTCGGGACGTTCACGCCCACCTCAATGACGGTGGTGCTGATGAGCAGGTCAATCTCTCCGCGCTCGAAAGCGGTCATGACGGCGGTCTTCTCCGCCGGGTCCATGCGGCCGTGCAGGGTGCCGATACGCACGCCGACGAGGGCGTCCTCAGTTCTCAGGTAGGAGTACATTGAGGCGACCGAGGTCAGCTGAACCTTGCCGTCGCTACTCGCGCTACCACCCTGACCGAAATAGCCCTGGGCAGAGTTGCCCGCACCCGCGCCAGTTCCAGCACCGTTCAGGCTGGATGCGCCAAAGAACGCGGCACCCTCCTCCATGCCGTCGCCGTCCTCCCCGATTTTGGGCACGACAACATACACCTGGTGGCCCGCGTCAATTTCTTCGCGGGCGCGCCTCCACAGCCGGGACGCCCAGGCGGGCTTCTCGGCGAGGGGCACCACGTGCGTTGAAATTTTCTGGCGGCCCGCGGGCAGGGTGTCGAGCACGGATACGTCCAGGTCACCGAACACGGTCATGGCGACGGTACGAGGAATAGGCGTTGCGGTCATGACCAGGCGGTGCGGCAGGGCGCCGCCGGTGCCGCGAAGGCTGTCGCGCTGCTCCACGCCGAAACGGTGCTGCTCGTCCACGACGACCAGACCCAAATCGTGGAAGCTCACCTCATCGGAAAGCAGGGCGTGGGTGCCAATCACAATCTGGGCGGTGCCGTCGGCGAGTTCCTGCAGTACCTTGCGCTTGGCGCGGGTACCCATGGAGGCGGTCAGCAGGCGCACGCGCACACGGCCGGGTTCCGCCCCGCTCCCCGCGGGGATCCCCTCGGCGGAACCGGCGGCAGAATCGTCAGCATCAGAGTCTTCGGGCGCCGCTATATCCCCCAGAATGTCCAGCACCGAACGCAAATGCTGCTCGGCAAGCACCTCGGTCGGGGCGAGCATCGCGGACTGGCCGCCCGCATCGGCAACCTGCAGCATGGCGCGCAGAGCCACCACGGTCTTACCGGAACCCACATCACCCTGCAGCAGGCGGTTCATGGGCGATTCACTCGACAAATCCGCGGCAATCTCAGCGCCCACCTTCTGCTGTCCCTCGGTCAGCTCGTAGGGCAGAACCTGAAGCAACCGATCGGCGAGGCCGCCCTCCACGGCGGGGCGCGGCTGGGTCAGGTGCGCGGCACGCACCGAATGCAGGCGGGCGAGCGCGCTCTGCAGTACGAACGCCTCACGGTAACGCATCTGTGCCTGCGCGGCACGCCAAGTGTCCTCAGAGTCGGGGGTGTGCAGGGCGCGGTACGTCCACTCCAGGGACGGTACCTTGCGGGCGCGACGAATCGTGTAGGGTACCGGGTCTTCGAGCTCTTTGAGCGGAACCTTTTCGAGCAGCTGCGCCATGTAGCCGCTAATGCGGTCGGTGGGCAGCTTCACGGGGGCGCGGTAGACGGGCACGGGGGCGGTGGCGGCGTCGGTGACGTCCGCGCCGGAGGCGTCCTTCGAGAGCAGGGCGTAGTGCGGGTTGGTGAGGGTGTATTCGCCGCGGTAGATGCCGACCCTGCCGGAGAACATCATGGTTTCGCCCTCGCGGATTTCGCGGGCGGCGGTCCAGGCGTTGAAGAAGGAAAGCTTCATCTGCGACCCAATGAGCACGCCCGCGCCGGGGTTCGTCATGCTGGGCGCGGGCACGCCAAAGAGGCCTCCCTGCGCGAAATCATCCTGGCCGTAGCTGTCTGCGTAGCCGCTGTAGGAGGCGGGCTGCGCTCCCCTGCCCTGTGCCGGGTTCTGGGCAGTGGGGTTCTGGGCAGCTGGGTTCTGCCTGGAGTTAGCGAGCGCATTAATGCGCGGGTTGTGCATCCCGGTTGCCTGCCAGTTCTGCGCGGGCGCACCGGATACGCCGGATGCACCGGATGCGCCGGATACGCTGGATGCGCCGGGGCGGTTAGCGCGCCCGGGCACCACGGATACAGGACCGCCAGCCCCAAAACTAGCGGCGCCAAAACCGCCAGCCCCAAAACCGGCGGGTGCGTCCTGCCCGGTGGCGTCGGAAAGCCGGTCGGTGATGGTCACTTCCGTGATTTTGCCGCGGCGCGCCGCCATAGTTCGGGTGCTCACGTGCACCACGCGGGCAATGATGGTGACGTCCTGACCTTCGACGAGTTCGGCGAAGGAGCTGAGCTCACCGCGCGGCAGGTATTTGCGCGGGAAGTATTCGAGCATCTCCCCGACGGTGTGCAGATCCAGATGCGTGGCGATTGCCTTGGCGCTGGGCGCGGGCAGGTACTTTTTGAGCGGCGCGTTTTCGATGCGGTCTTCGGAGGCGTAGCGCGCCAGGGCGCGGCTCTTAGCCTCCGCAGCGGCTGATGCGGAGGCTGCATCGGGCTTCTCAGCCGCAGCTTTCTTAGTAGCTGTCTTCTTCGCGGAAGCTTTCTTCGCAGGGCTTTTCGGCGCAGCGGTCTTCGGCTTTGCCGGAGTTTTCTGCGCTGGGTTTTTCTGCGCAGTGGTCTTGGAATCAGCTACCTTCTTCGCCGGGGCTTTGGAAGTGTCCGATTCTTTGGCGGGCTCAGCCGGCACCTTCTTGGTGGTCTTCTTAGCGGTAGCAGATTGAGCGGCGGCTGCTTTCTTAACGGGAGCGGTCTTCTTCGCTGTTACCTTTTGGGTCGCGGGCTTTTCAGCTTCTACCTCGGGCACGCTCTTCTGTGCATCAGGCATCTTCTGCGCAGGCTTCTGCTCACCCTCTTCGCTCGCCTTCGTTGCCTCTTGCGGGCGCGCCGAAGTAGCCCGCACGGGAGTCTCATTCTCCTGCGGGCTCGGTTCGTTCTGAACTAGTTCTTTCTGGGCAGGTGCCTTCTGAACCGTCTTCATCTGGGTAGGGTTCTTCCGCGCGGGCGCTTTCTGAGCGGGCGCTCTGCGGGTTGACTTCCTCTGGGCGGGATCCTCAGTCTGAGGCGCTCCCGGCTGCGCCGCCTGCCGCGCCGCCAAAGCAATATCGACCAGCTCGTAGAGAGCGTCATCGGTCATGGTGTGCGCGGCGGGACCCAGCGAATGCTTGAGGGCCTTGAGTGCCTTACGGTAGGGCGCGCTGGCGCGCTGTTCCGCGCGTTCGCTCAGTTCGACGCGGCTCACCTCTCCGCGGGCGTAGGCGGCAAGATCGCGCACGGTCAGCTCGGCGGTGGTGCGGAGCTGCTCATCGCTCAGCAGCGGCGCGCCCTTTGTCGCTCGCTGAGCTCGGGTCACAGGCTTAGTACGGGTCACAGAGGCGGCGCGGGTAGGCTCGACAGCCGTTGACTCCATGGGCTCACCCTGCGCATCCTCAGTCTTCGCAGGCTTAGTCTTTACCGGCGCAGGCTTGGCGGGTGCAGGCTCGGGAAGCCCCAAGTCCAGGGCTTCCTGCTGCGGGTTTACGGAACGTCGGGAGGGGCTCATACGCCGCCCTCCGCAGCGCATGCGTGGTCGGCGTGATGACCATCCGCCAGGGAGGAAATACGCTCATCCGACCACTGACCGTAGCCCATAATCAGCTTGCGGGCGGGGTCGACTTCGGGAACGTGCACGTGCAGCGCCCAGAGTCCAGCCGCCATGTCCAGGGGCGTAATAAGCAGGCTGTCACCCATGGCTTCAAGCTCGGGGCGCATCTGCGCCAGGGCGAGGGGCTCACAGGTCAGCGTACCCATAAGCTCCCAGCCGCTCTGCTCCGCGTGTTCTGCGTGCTCGGCAGGTTCAGCGCCCGCCTGTTCAGAACCCACTCGTGCCGCAGAACCGGCTACAGAAGTCACACCGGCAGAGGGTGCACGCAGCATGGACTCCACCTGCGCCTCGTTCAGGGTCGCCCCCTCCCAACGCGGGTTGGAGTGCACCACGGCAAGGTAGAAGCCGAGCGCACCGGCATCCACGAAACCGGCAAGCTCGGGCGAGGGCGGGAACTGCGCGGTACGTTCCAGAGCGGCACGCATCAGCGCACGTCGACGCTCTTTCAGCACCTCGTCAGCGGCTTCTGCGTCCTGTGATGCATCATAGTGTGCGTCCAGGCGAGCGAGCTCCACCATGACCGACAGCATCGTGGAGGGCACCATCTGCTCCCCCACGCTGGCACGAATGCGCTCAGCCGCGAACGCCATCGCGCGCGCCTCCGCGTGGGCGTACTCCAGCTTCACTTCGCGGTGCTTCGGCAGGGAACCGCCAGCCAGCACACGCTCGTAGTCTGCCTCCAGGGCGCGCACGAGCGGCAACTCGGCAGCCGCATCGCCAAGCTCCTGGGCGAGGTTTCCGGGCAGGAACCAGTAGCTGCGCACCGCCTCAAGCGCCCAAGCGCAAAGCAGAGTACCAGAGTTGCCGCGCGCCACGCGGGATGCGCGCATAATCGCGTGCTCGTAGATGCCGCCCAGCTGAATCCACAGGTGGGCGAGGGTTTCTTCTTCGGAGGTGCCCGCCGCCTCGGGCACGCACGTGCCCTCCCCGCCGGGATTTTCGCCAGCGGGAAGAACCTCGCTGGGCAGAACCTGCTCCATGCCCCGCTCAAACTCTTCGGTCAGGGTCAGCAGGGTGTGGGCGATATTGGAGCCGGTGTCCTTATCGGGCACGGGGAACCCGTTGAGTTCGTTGAGCGCCTCGCGGTAGCGTTCGATGGTGGTGCGGGCGGCGGTGGACCACGCTACGCCGAAGCGGTAGGCGCGCACGCAGGCGCGGCGGTAAATCTCGCGCTCTTCGGTGCGCTGGTTCTGTTCTGCGTTCACGCTACCCTCCTCGTCAGTTTCGTCAGTTTCGCGCGGTTCTTGGCTGATTTCTCAGTGCCCGCGGCACGGGCGGAATCCAGCCTATTTCGTACTTCTATTCTAGGTAATTTCGGTTAAATGTACGGTATTGCCCGTCGTCTATCCCGCGGGATGAAAGCCCGGACTAAACTTACAAACTGCACGCACCTCACGGCACTCGGCAACACTCGGCGGAGCTCCTACGCGGAAGCCCCGTAGTGTTCCCAGCCCATGCCGTCCAGGGAGCGGCCGTCCATGACGACCGCCGCGCCGGTCACCGCATTGTGGCGGCGCTCGGCACCGTAGAGCTCGGCACTCAGACCGCGCTCCGGGGCGTCCGCCACGCAGGTGCCCAGGGGCACGAACTCTTCGGGCACCTCACCGGGGAAGGTCGCCAGCAGACCGTGGTCTTCCCCGCCAACCAGCACGAAGGTGCGCGCCAGGGATGCGGGGCTCTCCCCCGCTTCGTTGCGCTCACCAATCGCCAGCAGCAGGCGCGCCAACGGTAGCAGCGGCTCGGCGAACGCATCCACGGCGGCACGGTCGAGGCGCATCTGCACCCCGGAGGCGGCGGCAACTCGCCCGGCGTCCTTGACGAGTCCGTCAGAAAGATCCAGCATGGAGCTCGCCTGATGCTGGCGTGCCATCTCACCGGCGGGGATGGGGCTGACCGGGTGGTGCTGTGATTCGACGGCGCGCTCGCAGACCGCAATCATGTGCGCGGCATCTTCGGGGGTGAGGGTGCGGGCAAGCTCGATAAGCCCTTCGGAAAGAGCGCCAGTAGGAAGAGCGCCAGAGCCTTCAGCTTGCTTCTCAGCTTGCCGCTGAGCCCACGCCTGAGCTACCGCCCCCAGCGCTGCCTCAACACTCTGACCTGCGGCAATAGCACGCAACAGTGCCGTGGCGGGCAGGGAGAGCGGGTTGAGTAGCAGGCGCAGACCGGCATCGGACCAGGCGGTACGCCCCGCCAGGGCGATAGTGTCGCCGGGGCGCGCACCGGAGCGTAGCACGGCGCGATCCGTGTAGCCGAGGGCGGTGACGGTCACCGACATTTCGGTGGAGTCGCCAATATCGCCGCCGCCAATCACGCATTCGGTGGCTCCGCAGGCGTTGATTCCGTCCACAATGCCGTGGGCGAAGCCGTCAATCCAGCCGTAAGGAGTGCTACCGGGCAGGCTCAAGGAGATGAAGAGGCTCACCGGGCGCGCACCCATGGCGGCAACGTCGGCAAGGTTCTGGGTCGCGGCTTTGCGCCCCACATCGTAGCCGCTACTGCAGGCGGGTTCCAGAATGAGCTCACCGTCTTCACCCGCCCGTGCGATACCGCCGGGCCACAGGTTCATGAAGTCCTGGTCTTCAACGAGAGTGTCGGTGGTGACCACGGTACGCTGACCGGGCGCGGGCTCGGCGAGGACGGCACAGTCGTCACCGGGACCCACCTCGAGGGGTTCGATGCGCCCCGCCTGGCGTGCTGCAGCGGCAACCTTCTCGTTATGGGCGTTGATAATCGGCATGAAAGCGCGCAGAACGCGGGACTCGCCCAGCTGCGAGAGAGGAGTCTCTCGCATGGGGTTGTCCCGCGTTTCGCTAAAAGTCTGAGGATTCACATCCTCTATTATCGCGTATTCTTACGCGTTATGTTCGCCTTATGCTCCGCGGCTGAAGTAGCGGATTGCAAGAGCAATCAGCACCAGACCGATGAGTGAGAAGAGGATCAGCGGTGCAATGCCGGAAAGTCCGGAATCGTCCGCGTCCGCATTCTTCACAGCCTGCTCCTGGGCGGCGTTCGCGCCATCAGCCTTTGCCACGCTCTTTGCGGAGCGGCTGGCGCTAGCCGAGGTGGAGGAGCTAGGCGATTTCGAAGCGGATACCGAGCTTGAGGAGCTCGAGGGGCTTACCTCGCGGGAGTGGTCCTCGTCGGTCTTATTGCGCGAGAGGTATCCAGCAACCCAGTCAGCCGCACCCGGGATGGAGTCATTCGAGCCGTTATTAGCTGCGATTCGTCCGAGGGTGGTGCCGCCAGAACGCAACGGATCGTCATCCTCGCCATCAAGCCTGTCGCTCGGTGCCTTGCTCGGTGAAGAGCTCGAAGATCCCGAAGAGGAACTTGAGGATTCAGAGGAGTTGCCCGGTCGCGGAAGCTCAATGGAGATGATGACATCTTCCCCAGAGACTTCCTGACGGTTTCCAGGGACGGTCACCGGGTTGTTCGCCGGAGGAATCGGAGCAACAGGTTCGGTCTCAATCGGGGTAACCGACTTGGAGTCCGAGCTGCCCTTGTTATCCTCTACCGGAGCTACGGGAGCTACCGGAATCACGGGGATGACCGCGTCCTTGGTCGGCTCGTTAGTCGGATCCTGAACCGGGGCCGGAACGACCGGAACCTGAGAGGGCTCCTGGGTCGGTTCGGGAGTTACATCCTTCGTCGGCTCGGGAACCGGGACGGGATCCTGGGTCGGCTCCGGGTTCGGTTCCGGAGCGGGGTCCTGGGTCGGCTCCGGAGTCGGTTCGGGAGTTACATCCTTCGTCGGCTCGGGAGTAGGTTCAGGAGTGGGCTCCGGATTCGGTTCCGGTGTGGGGTCCTGAGTAGGCTCTGGGGTCGGCTCGGGAGTTACATCCTTCGTCGGCTCGGGAGTAGGTTCAGGGGTGGGCTCTACCGTAGGCTCAGGAGTCGGATCCTGAGTAGGCTCAGGAGTTGCGTCCTTGGTGGGTTCCGCGGTGGGCTCCACAGTAGGCGCAACGGTCGGCTCCGGAGTGGGAGCAACAGTAGGTTCTGCCGTCGGCTGGACCGTAGGCTCTGCAGTCGGAGCTACAGTCGGCTCAGCCGTCGGAGTTGCGGTAGGAGCAACACTCGGTTCGGCACTTGCGCTAGGAGCTACGGTCGGCGTAGCGGTAGGTTCAGCGGTCGCATCCTTAGAGGGCTCTACGCTAGGACTCGCCGTAGCACTCGGGGTTGCGGTAGCACTCGCAGAAGCGGTGGGCTCGGCAGTAGGCTGCGCGGTAGCGTTCGGGGTAGGAGTCGCATCCGGGCTGGGCGTAGCACTTGCGGAAGGCTCGGCGCTAGCAGTGGGCTGAGCGCTCGAAGAAGCGCTAGGCTGAGCGGTGGGCTCTGCCTGCGCTTTGTCAGTCTTATTGTCCCCCTGAGCGGTGGGCCATGCGCTCACGGTTGCGAGCGTGGGTACTGCCGCCTGAGAGGAAGATACCGCGTTTGCGGTGGGGTCCAGGGTTTGGCTTGCGGTGCCGACAGGGTTGGGCGGAACCTGAGACGCTGCCTCCTGCACATCTTGAGCAAATGAGGCTACGTAGGGGCTTCCGGAAGCAACCAGTGCTGTCGCCAGACTCGCAGAGACCACCTTACGGTTTCGTTTTCCCAAAGGTTGTCCTTGACTTTCTGATACGTTGTGAGTGAATAGATACCCAATCGCTAGGGCAGATTGGATATACCTTCATCTATTCTACCGAATCGGCTTTTTCTTCATTACTCATTTTAGCGCTTTCATACCAATCTTTGAGCTTCAAGATGTGCAACGACCATCTAACGAATCGTTTCATGATTTAGAAGCATCATTTCATGCACTTATGAGCAGAATTACGTTTTGCCTTATCAATACCGCTTTAGAACTTGCATTCCACTATTTAATCGGCCTCAAGGTGGGTGCAAGTGATTTTTCTCATGGGTGAAAAACGAGCGATTCTCATCAGCGTTTAGGACTCAATACGTACCAATTACCCCTCCCGCACAGGCATTAACTTGCCTACCGCGCAAAAAACGCCCCGGCACGAATCCCTCAAAAATTCGCGCCGGGGCACCTCGCGGCGGGGGCTACCACTCCCCTACCACTACGTATTCAATGACTGAGCTTAGCGCAGACCCAGGGGGCGTTCCATTGCCAGGGTCAGCAGCTCGCTAATCAGATCAGTGTAAGAGATACCGGTGTTCTCCCACATGGTCTTGTACATCGAAATCGGGGTGAAACCGGGCATGGTATTCACCTCGTTGATGACCAGGCGGCCGTCCTCGGTGTAGAAGAAGTCCGCACGCGACAGGCCCTCGCCGTCCAGCGCCAGGAATGCCTTCACCGCCAGTTCGCGCAGGCGCTCCTGCACGTCCTGCGGCAGGTTCGCCGGGCACACGGTCACGGCCGAGGACTCAGAGACGTACTTCGCCTCAAAGTCGTAGAAACCGTGGTCCTGATCCACAACCTCGATCTCGCCGGGGTAGGATGCGCGGGGCATCTCGCCGTGGTGACCGTCGAGCACAGCGCACTCGATTTCGCGGCCCACAATACCCGCCTCAATAATGATCTTCGGGTCGTGGCGGCGTGCCTCTTCAATCGCGGGCACGAGCTCCTCCACCGAATCTACCTTGGTAATACCGAAGGAAGAACCTGCGCGGGTCGGCTTCACGAACATGGGGAAGCCCAGCTTCAGCACGCGCTCCAGAATCTGCTCGCGGTCCTCGTGCTCCCACTGACGGTTGGTAACAACCTCGTAGGGGCCGACCTCCAGGCCAGCGGACTCGAAAGCAACCTTCATAAAGTGCTTGTCCATACCCACAGCGGATGCGGTCACACCGCAACCCACATAGTGCAGGTCAGCCATTTCCAGCAGACCCTGCACGGTGCCGTCCTCACCGAAGGGGCCGTGCAGCAGCGGGAACACAACGTCTACCGGTGCGGTGCGGGTAACGTTACCCTCAGCATCCACCAGGGTCAGGCGGGAATCGCCGGCGCCCATGGGCAGGAACACCTGCTGGGTACCCTCGGGGAACTCTGCGGTACCGCGAGTGCCAGCGGTCAGCTCAGCGAGCTGCTGCTCATCGGTCAGGTACCAGCGGCCGTCACGGGTAATGCCGATAGTGATGACGTCGTAGGCGGTGCGGTCAATAGCGCCCAGAACGCCGGCAGCGGTAATGAGCGAAATCGGGTGCTCGGAGGAGCGGCCACCGCACAGCAGGGCGACGGTCTTCTTCTCGGTCATATATTTCTCCCTGTTCGTTTCGGGGCGTACCCGCCCCACTTACAGCCCATTGTATCGTCTCTTACGGGCCTTTCTGACACTAGTACCCAAGCTGCGGTAACCGCAGATACCGGGGTCATGGCGCACGGTGAATACGCAGCACAGGCCCATCAAATAAGGCGGTAATCAGCTGATGCATGTGCGCATCGTCGGTGGTGAGAGTGGCGGTGCGGGGGCGCCTGGGGTGAGTTTTTACCGGTTCCATCACACCTGTACCCGCCAGATGATGAGCGGTAATAGTTAGCACCGCCACACGTTCACGCCGCGTTGGAAACTCAGTGTGCAGTATCTGCCGCAGATATTCAGACACGTTCATGGTGTCCTCGGCAGAACCTGCGGCTGCGAGCACTATAGCGGTTTGAGGCAGCAGGTATGCCCATCGGCGGAATGCCATGACCCCCGTCATCTCCTCGGGGCACGAATCAGCCTGTTCGCCCCAGGGAACCACCACAATATCGGCGCTCTCAAGAGCCTCGTATATATCGGTGGTGTAAGTCACCGGAAGCTGGTGCGCGGTTTCTCCCATATCGGCGGGTTCCCACAGGTATACCGGGCGATCGCACTCGGTTTTTTGAGCTACCGACCCTGTAGCTGCAGCACACAGCGCCCCATACCCTGCGGAGCCCAACACAGCGGTGGTTACCGAGCTCAGGTTCATTGCGTGCTCTTAATGCCCTTCATGCTTGAGGCGGCGACCCAGCAGCTGAGGCGCCAAATCCTCAATGCCGATACGGCCCGAAAGCACAGCCACCACAGCCTCAACAATGGGCATCTCCACGCCGTGACGACGAGCCAACTCAGCCACCACCGGCGCCGACTTAATCGACTCAGCAGTCTGGCTCATGTGCTCATGCAGGCGGTCAGGGGTAATACCCTGCGCCAGCAGACGGCCCGCCGTGTGGTTACGAGACAGCGGCGAAGAGCAGGTCGCAATCAAGTCGCCCATACCGGCAAGACCGCTCATCGTCGCAGCCTCGCCACCCAATGCCACCGCCAGGCGGGTAATCTCCGCCAGGCCGCGAGTCATAATGGACGCCTTCGAGTTATCACCGTAATTGCGACCCTCGCAAATACCCACGCAAAGCGCAATCACGTTCTTCACCAGGCCGCCAATTTCGGTACCCACCACATCCGTGTTGGTGTACGGGCGGAAGTACGCGCACGCAATCGCGTGAGCAACAGCCTCAGCCACCGGCAGGGTACGAGCCGCAACCACGGAGGCGGTAGGCTCCTCCCCCATGATTTCCTTCGCCAGGTTCGGGCCCGACAGCACGCACACGCGGTGCGGAATATGACCAATCGCGCGCACATCAGCACCGCGCAGAGCCATAGCCTCTTCCAGCTCCTCGGTAATGACCTGCGACATGCGCAGACCCGTACCGGTCTCCAGGCCCTTCGCCAAAGACACCAGCATGGCGTTCGGGTCAATATAGCGGGCGAAACTCTGCAACTGCGAACGCAGAACCTGCGCGGGCAGGGCAAGAACCACAATATCCGCACCGGCAAGCGCCGCGGGGGCATCCGCCGTGAAGTGCATGTTATCCGGCAGCTTCATTCCCGGAAAATAGCGGGCGTTCTCGCGGGTGCGCTCGCACTCAGCCATCACCTGCTCATCACGACCGATGAGGGTCACGCGAGTGTCATCGCCGCGCTCACGGGCAGCGTCCGCCGCAATCTTAGCGAAAGCGGTGCCCCAGCTACCGGCGCCGAGCACCGCAATAGACTGTACGGTTGCCGGAGGGGTAAATTCAGGGCTTGCTGCGGGGGTGCGTCCAAAGAAGGTCACGAAAACACCTGCTTCTCTTCCTTGCGAGGTTATTGTGCAAGTCCCTGACAGGCGCCTCAGCGAATAGCCGCGGTTTCTGTCAGGGCCTCTACGATTTTCCCAGCTGGGATGCTACTTTTCGTCCGGTTCGCCAAGCGCGCCACCAACCGGACCCGAGGGGGTGCCGGGGGCTTCGCGACGCTTAGTGCGCGGGTTCCAACGGCCCTCCGGAGCCTTCTCGCCGCGGATCTTCTCCAGCTCGGCGGTGATAGCGTCCAGCATTGCGTCGGTGACCACGCCCAGCTCGGTGCGGGTGTGCTTAGCCTCGGGGCTGGAGTCCTCAACGAGGGAGGCAATGTCCAGCGCCTTGCCGACCTTCACGCGAACGGTCTTGCGCGGGAACAGCGAAATCTTACGCTTCTCCTTGATGCGGCCGTCCTCGCCGGCCTCGTCCACGTAACCGAGAATCTGCTCGTCACCCCAGTGCGCCACCGGGAAGACGGGTGCGCCGGTCGCAAGAGCCAGGCGAGCCGCACCGGTACGCGCCTGCATGGGCCACAGCTGCGGATCGTGGGTGGTGGTGCCCTCCGGGAAAATCACGACGGCACCGCCAGCCTCAACAATCTTGCGGGCAGTAATCAGGGACTTACGCGCATCCACCGAACCGCGAACCACGGGAATATGCGCGAGCTTGCGCATAATGTAGCCGAGCACGGGGGCGCGGAAGAGCGAATCCTTCGCCAAGAAGCGCGGCAGGGCGCCCTCAACGAAAGCAGGGAAAGCCACGGTCACCGGGTCAAGCTCGGTGGTGTGGTTAGCCACGATAATGTACCCGCCGCTCTTGGGCAGGTTCTCACGGCCGGTAATCTCAACGCGCGCGATGAGCTTGTACAGCCCGCGCGCAGCGTTACCGAGCACCTTGTACAGAGCATCACCGGAGGCGGTGGGCTCAATCTCCGGCAGAGCCTGCTTTCCCTGCTGTCCGCTCACTAGTCCTGAACCTCAACTTCCTCGGGCTCAACAACAACGATTGCTGCATCGGGCTTGGGAGCCTTCGATGCCTTGCGTGCCAGCACCTCAAAGTTGGCACCCAGGCCCTTGAGCTTCTCCTCGAAGTTCTCGTAGCCGCGAGCAATCAGCTCAACACCGCTCACGTGAGAGGTGCCCTTAGCAGCCAGAGCAGCAATGATGTGGGAGAAGCCGCCGCGCAGGTCCGGAACCTCAATGTCGGCACCGGTCAGCGGGGTGGGGCCAGAAATAATAGCGGAGTGGCCGTAGCCCTTACCCTCGAAACGGCAGGGTGCGCCGCCCACGCAGTCACGCATAACGACAATATCTGCACCCATCTGCTTCAGGGCGTTGGTGAAGCCGAAACGCTCCTCGTACACGGTCTCGTGCACGATGGACGCACCCTTAGCCTGGGTCAGCGCCACCACGAGGGGCTGCTGCCAGTCGGTCATGAAGCCGGGGTGCACGTTGGTCTCAAAGACGATGGGCTTCAGCTGAGCACCGGGGGTGCGCTGAGCCGGGTGGGTGAAGCGAATACCCTCGGCGGTCACCTCGTACAGGCCGCCCATCTTGCGGAACTGGTTCAGGAACGCGGTCATATCCTTCTGCGCTGCACCGCGAACGAAAATGTCGCCGCCGGTAGCCAGCGCCGCAGAAGCCCAGGAAGCGGACTCGTTGCGGTCGGGCAGGGACGCGTGATCGTAGCCGGTCAGCTCATCCACGCCCTCAATGACGATGGTGCGGTCCTCGTTAATGAAGATGATTGCGCCCATCTTCTGCAGAACAGCAATCAGGTCAATAATTTCGGGCTCAATCGCAGCGTTACGCAGGATGGTCTTACCCTTAGCGCGGACACCGGTGAGCAGAACCTGCTCGGTAGCACCCACGGAGGGGTAGTTCAGCACAATCTCTGCACCCTTCAGACCCTCTTCGGGAACAATCAGGGTGGTGCCGGTTTCGTCGTCCTTCTCAACGACCGCACCGAACTTGCGCAGTGCAGACATGTGGTAGTCAATGGGTCGGTCACCGATCTTGCAGCCACCCAGGTTGGGGATGCGCGCGGTACCGAGAGTGTGCAGCAGCGGGCCCACCATCAGAATCGGGATGCGAGAGTTACCGCCGAAGAGCTGAATCTCCTCTGCGTTCTTTGCAGCGGTGGTTGCGTCCTGCGCGGGGTTGAGGGTGAGAACACCGGCTTCACGGTCGTAGTCGACCTTCGCACCGTGCAGCTCCACGAGGGTGGTAACGATTTCAACATCGCTCAGGTCAGGAACGTTACGCAGGGTCGAGGGAGTCGAACCGTGCAGTGCTGCGACCATAGCCTTGGGCACCAGGTTCTTGGCGCCTCGAACGTGAACCTCACCAACGAGCGGAGTGCCACCTTCAATGCGAAGCTTGCTGATGTTCTCAGTCATTAAAAATCCTTTGTGGAGTCGGCTGGTTTACGCCGAACTTTAACAGTGTGCCGATACGCCGCGTTCTGTCGTGCCGCGCCCCTGCCGGTAGCAGGGCGAAACGGGCGCATATATTCATCATTATTCTAAGCCCTGCGTAAAGGTGCTCCAAACACTGAAGAGCCTTTGGAACTCGCGACTAGGATTTTGCTCTGATGCGTATGTGAAAAACCGGTCTGAACCCTCAGATTCAGAGCCGGAAAAAACAAAAAGATACACAAATATTCACACTAATGCAAACATTTTTAGGTTCTTCACCGAAATTTGACGCTAGTTTCGTCTTTTTGACGCACGAATTTGAACTTGAGAGCAACCTCACCCCTACAATAACGTGCACACTCGTGCCCACTGAGCGGCGCCTCCACTCTCAAGGAGAAGCCAACCAGCTCTCAACTGCGGCATCGGCGCCGGCGTTGCCGTTGCTCCACGCAGTACGGCGCCACACGGCAGGGAACGGGCGTGCAAACACTGCATACAACCTTGCGATGACGCCCAACTAAAACGGTTCGGCTTCCTGATTCACTTCAACTTCAAAAATTCACTTCAACATTACCGTAAATATTCGAAAGTCAACCGAAAACCACGGCGCATCGCAACCAACCACAGGTTACTTCGCGGCTGCATCCGCGAATTACCGGAGGACCCCAAAAATGACACATCACAACACTGCATCACGCATTTCGCGCCGTCGCCTCGTACAGGGCGCTGCATGGAGTGCCCCCGTCATCCTCGCCAGCGCAACCGTCCCCGCATGGGCGGCAAGCGGCGAGCCCACCTGCTCCCCCGCCCTGACTCTCAAGCCCACCGCAACCGGCTACGACGACAAGGCAGGCGCATACACCGAATGGCTCGTCCCCGAAGGCGTTGGACGAGTCCGCTTCGACCTTGTAGGCGGTGCCGGCGGTGCAGCAACCTCCTTCACCCCCCGCTACCTGACCGAGGTCACGAACGCCTCCCTGGCTGGCGGCGGTGCCGGTGCACAGCTCAGCGGCGTTCTGGCGGTCAAGTCCGGCGATATCCTGCGCGTCTGGGCGGGTAACGGCGGCGTCGGCTCTGCATCCGGCGCGAACCCCGCACTCGGCGGCGAAGGCTACGCTGCAGGCGGCGACTCCACCGGCTCCAGCACCGCAACCGGCAGTGCGCAGGTAGTGGGCACCGACAGCGGCTACGTGTACGGCGCGTCCGGCGGCGGTTCCTCCGCGGTCGAGCTCGTTCGTGACGGCTCAGTCACCGTCGTAGCCGTGGCAGGCGCGGGCGGCGGCGGTGCACAGCTGGGCACCCTCACCACCCACCAGCACATCTTCGACACCCAGCCCAAGGATCAGCTGAACCCGGCACTGCGTATCGCCATGGAACACAGTGATGCCAACAGCACCGCGGGCGGTAGCGCAGGCGGCGACCTGGGCACCGACAACACCGGTCAGGGTGGCATGCTCGTGGCAAGCCCCTACCAGGAGTTCAAGCCCCTCGACGAGGACGACAAGCCCCTCGACATGCGCTTCATGGTCACCGGCGGTACCGCCGGCCGCTCCGGCGTGGCGGGCACCCTCGGCGAGGCAATGATCGGCATCCTCGACGAGAACAACGAGCTGAAGCTCATGCCCATGTCTACCTCCTGGTTTGAGTCGTACGATTTCCCGCGCTACTACCTCTACGGGGGCGACTCCGTGCATGAGGGAGAAAAGGGCACCGGCGGTGCGAACGCAACCGGCTCTTACCGCGGTAAGGGCGGCTCGGGCGCACTGCTTTCCCGAACCCAGGGCAAGCTCTCCCTCACCTCCGTAGCATCCGGTGGTGGCGCCGGCTACGGCGGCGGCGGCGCAGGCCTGAACATCTGGACCGTTGGCTCATACTACGAGGGCGTTTTCGGCCGCCAGGTGCAGTTTGAGAACGAAGGCAACATCTACTCGCTCAGCGCCCTGAGCAGCGGCGGCGGCGCGGGCGGCAGCTACATTAACCACGAGGTGGTTTCTGACTTCGCTCTTGCCACCGCGCAGAACGCAAACCCGACCGCGGGCGTGCGCTCCCCCGGTTCGGCGGCACTGTACAGCTGCACCGAGAACGCAACCCTGAACACCCCCATCACTGAGGGTGCACTCTAGATAGTCAATGAATGCGCCTCCCCGGAAGAATACTCCGGGGAGGCGCATTTATATATGTGCCAAGGTTCTGGGCACAAAATAGCTCAGGATAGCAGAAAAGCTCGAAGGAGGCGACTGATTCAGTCACCGCCTTCGAGCTTTATCTAGAGATGTCTAGGGCTTAGAGCGCTCGGCTTAGAGCTCCCCCTATTTAGAGTTCCTGAGTACGGGGCATCCAGGAGGGACGCTTCGCCTCGTACGCCTCGATAGCTTCGAGGTTCTGCAGGGTCAGACCGATGTCGTCCAGACCCTCCATGAGGCGCCAGCGCACGTAGTCGTCAATCTCGAAGGGAACGACCAGCGCACCCACGGTCACGGTCTTGGACTCCAGGTCAACGGTGATTTCGGTGCCGGGCTCGTGCTCCAGAGCCTTCCAAATCAGCTCGATGTCGTCCTGTGCGACCTGTGCGGTCACCAGGCCCTGCTTACCCGAGTTGCCGCGGAAAATATCGGCAAAACGAGCGGAGATAACGACCTTGAAACCGTAGTCGCGCAGCGCCCACACCGCGTGCTCACGGGAAGAACCGGTACCGAAGTCCGGGCCCGCAACCAGCACGCTACCGTGCTTGTAAGGCTCCTGGTTCAGGATGAACTCGGGGTCCTTACGCCAGTTAGCGAAGAGGGCATCATCAAAGCCGGTCTTGGTCACTCGCTTGAGGTAGACGGCGGGAATGATCTGGTCGGTGTCAACATTCGAAGAACGCAGCGGCACGCCAATGCCGGTGTACTTAATAATGGGTTCCATAATGGCTCCTTAGCTATAGCGGCGTGCTAGGCCACGACGTCGGACGGGGCGGACAGGGTACCGCGCACAGCGGTTGCGGCGGCAACCACCGGGGAGACCAGGTGGGTGCGGCCACCCTTACCCTGGCGGCCCTCAAAGTTACGGTTCGAGGTGGAGGCGCAACGCTCACCGGGTGCCAGCTGGTCGGGGTTCATGCCCAGGCACATGGAGCATCCGGCGAAGCGCCAGTCGGCGCCGAAGTCCTTGAAGACCTTGTCCAGGCCTTCTGCTTCTGCCTGCGCGCGGACCTTCTGGGAGCCGGGCACGACCATCATGCGTACGTTCTCGGCGATGGTGCGGCCGCGCACGATGTCTGCTGCGGCGCGCAGGTCCTCAATGCGGGAGTTGGTGCAGGAGCCCAGGAAGACGACATCCACGGGGATTTCCTTCATGGGGGTTCCCGCCTTCAAATCCATGTATTCGAGGGCGCGTTCTGCTGCGACCTTGTCGTTCTCGTCCTCGAAGTCGTCCGGGGAGGGAACGGCGTGGCTCAGCGGCACACCCTGACCGGGGTTGGTACCCCAGGTGACGAAGGGTTCGAGCTCGTCAGCGTTGATGAAGATTTCCTTGTCGAAGACGGCGCCTTCATCGGTGGGCAGGCTCTTCCAGTACTCGACCGCCTTGTCCCACTCTTCGCCCTTGGGCGCGTGCTGGCGGCCCTTGATGTACTCGAAGGTGGTCTCGTCGGGGGCGACCATGCCGGCGCGTGCGCCCGCCTCAATGGACATGTTGCACATGGTCATACGACCCTCCATGGAGAGGGAGCGGATCGCGGAGCCGCGGTATTCGAGCACGTAGCCCTGACCGCCACCGGTGCCAATCTGCGCGATGACGGCGAGGATGATGTCCTTAGCGGTCACGCCGGGCTTGAGGGTGCCTTCAACGTTGATTGCCATGGTCTTGAAGCGTGCCAGGGGCAGGGTCTGGGTCGCCATGACGTGCTCCACCTCGGAGGTGCCGATGCCGAACGCGAGAGCGCCGAACGCACCGTGGGTGGAGGTGTGGGAGTCGCCGCAGACGATGGTCATGCCGGGCATGGTCAGACCGAGCTGCGGGCCAACCACGTGCACGATGCCCTGTTCCTCGTCGCCGAGGGAGTGGATGCGCACGCCGAATTCCTTGGCGTTGCGGCGCAGGGTCTCGATCTGGGTGCGGCTGGTCAGGTCGGCGATGGTGCCGAAGATGTTGTCGGTGGGGGTGTTGTGGTCCTCGGTGGCGATGGTCAGGTCGAGGCGGCGCAGGGGGCGGTTCTCGATGCGCAGACCTTCGAATGCCTGGGGCGAGGTCACTTCGTGCAGTAGCTGCAGGTCAATGTAGAGCAGGTCGGGCTTGCCGTTTTCACCGGGGACGACGACGTGTGCGTCCCAGACTTTTTCTGCCAGGGTGCGCGGACGGGTGCCCGCGGTGGTTGCGTTCTGTTCGCTAGTCATGCTTTCTCCTGCTTGATGCGTTCCTACGGTGGATGCGTTCGGTGTGATGCGTGCCGCTGGTTTGCGGATTGAGGGGCGGATTATGTACCCGATGGGACCCTCAAACCGGTATTTCCCTGCGGCGTGTCGCACATTTTTTCACGGATTCTTAGCCTGTGAGACGGCCTAGAAACACCCCGAACCAGCGAGTGTTTTTATGTGGGTTTACTCTATGACTCCAGGGTAATTTTGCGGGATTATCCGCATTTTTCTGCGACTTTTCGCATATTTTCACCCATAAACCCACATAAACACTTATTATGAAAAGCTCATAATTTATCCCGTAGGGGGTGATTCCATCTTCAGCTCTGCACCCAAAAGAGTCCATGAAGTCCGGGGTATCTTTCATATTCTGAGATAGAATATAAGAATGACTCCTTCCGCCTCACGTTTTAACGCACACGGAATGCGTCACCCCAACGCATCCACACACCACAACGCACCGGTTGTCGACCCCGTCAAGCCGCCCGAACACATGGCCGCCGACGAGCAGATGGTAGAGGTACACTCCCACGGCTCCTCCGGCGTTGGCGTGCTCGACAAGGCAACCCTCATTCTTGATTGCCTCGAGGCAGGCCCCGTATCCCTGGGCGACCTCGTCAAGGCAACCGGCCTGGCACGACCCACCGCGCACCGCCTCGCCGTGGCACTGGCACATCACCGCCTCGTAGCCCGCGACGTGCAGGGACGCTTCATGCTCGGCCCCCGTCTGACCGAACTCGCCTCCGCCACCATTTCTGATGAGCTCATCACCGTGGCCGACCCGATTCTGCAGAAGCTCAGCCTCGAAGCTGACGAGTCCACCCAGCTGTACCGCCGCCAGGGCGACTGGCGCGTGTGCGCGGCGACCGCTCCGCGCCCCTCCGGCATGCACGAATCTATTCCGGTCGGTACCCAGCTGTCCATGCAGGCTGGTTCCGCTGCCCAGGTTCTGCTCGCGTGGGAAGACCAAAATCGCATTGTTGAAGGTCTGCGCGATGCGCACTTCAGCGCCGCCATGCTCGCGGCTGTGCGCCGCATCGGCTGGGCGCAGTCCGTGGGTGAGCGCGAGCGCGGTACCGCCTCGGTTTCTGCTCCGGTGCGTGCCCCCGGCGGCAAGGTCATTGCGGCTGTGTCCATTTCGGGCCCGATTGACCGCATGACCCGCCAGCCGAACCGCAACTACCCCGAGCTGGTCGTTAAGGCTGCTCAGGCGATTACGGACGGTCTGCGTGAGCTTGCGGCGTCTCAGCAGGCGCCGTGCGCTGAGGCTTCTGACGAAGACTAAGCTTCAGTAGCGTATAGATTTAATGGAAGAATCCCTCCCCGCCTCGATTGAGGTGGGGAGGGATTCTTCTGTGCGCGCTTTGAGTCTGCCGGACGGTTCGGCTAGATGTCCAGCGCCTTGCGGTATGCGTTCAGGCGCTTTGCCTCCTGCTGTATCGGTGCGACCACGCAGGTCTGTACTGCCTTCTCCACGCCGGTCTGCAGACGGCCCCGCAGTTTGCGTGCGTAGTAGCGTGAGCCCATCGCGGTGAGTAGCCTGCCCACGCCCGCCGAGGCGATACCAAGCAATACGCCCAGCAGCAGAAGCAGGGTCGGCAGGGGTACCGGGGAGCCTTCGGGGGTCGGGGCGGGCGGTAGCTGAATCTGCAGGTACGCCATGCCGGAGATCAGGGTCAGCCAGGCGACACCCACCAGGGCGCTGAGTAGCGCAATCCACTGTAGGGCGTTGAAGATGACCCAGGGGGCGCGGGTGCGGCCCAGACCGTAGTCGATGCGCACCATATCGCGTTCGAGCAGGTCGGGTAGCTCTGCCTCGCGGGAGAGGGCGGCTTCCTTCATGCTGCGCTTCCAGGGTTCGTCGATGCGGTTCGCCATCTGCTTGCTGTACTGGCGCACGGCGTTTGCCATGCCCGCCTTCTGTGCGGCGCTCAGCGGAGGTAGTGAGGATGCCACCAGCTCGGGTGCATTCTCGCTATCGGGGCCGAGCATTCCCGCGAACTTCTCAGCCTTGGATTCGCTCTTCTTCTCGTCCTGCTGTCCCAGGTGCAGGCGGCGCAGGGGGTCGGCCTTCAGTCGGCTCATCCAGCGGGTGAGAATCCAGCCGGTGTGCTGACCCGCCGCGCGGCGGTAGGAGGCGGTTGCCGCCTGCAAAACCTGCTCGGCATGGCTGGAGGTGTAGCATGACTGCACGAGCTTCTGCTCCGCGTCGAGGGCGTAGGCTCCAGCGAGGACGGCGCCCTCTCCCCCGGCGTAGGTGCGCAGCTGGGAGGCGGTGGCGTGCAGCTGCGCGTCGGTTCGTTGCAGGGACAGGCTCTTGGCGGCGGCTACCTGGGCGAGCATATCGCGGAGCGCGTCCACGCCTTCGCCGGTTCGTGCCGAAACGGCGATGGGTGCGGCGAGCAGGTGCGCCTCGGTGCCCTCAGCCTGGAGCAAACGGGTGAGGGATGCGAGCACGGCGGGCACCTCGGCGGGTGCGAGCTTGTCCGCCTGGTTGAGCACGCAGAGCGCCTGCGCACCGGAGGCGGCGAGCGGCACCATAAAGTCGCGATGGATGACGGCGTCGGCGTACTTTTGGGGGTCGACGACCCAGACGAGCACGTCCACGTAGCGCATCATGCGGGCGGCGAGGTCGCGGTTGGTGGTGGTGACCGAGTCGAAGTCGGGCATGTCCAGCAGGATGAGTCCGCCGGTGCGGGTGCGCATTTCGCCGCGTCCGCCGACGGCTCGGCGGATGCGGTTGAAGAGTCCAGGTGCGGGTTCGGTGACGGCGTTGGGTGCCGCTACTCCCCCGCCAGCCCCGTTACCCTCGGTTGCTTCTCCTTCGGCGGTGAGCGCCTGAGTTTGCGGGTAGACGCGCTTGTCGATGCCGAGCCAGTCGAGCAGTTCTTCGCTGCCTTCTGCTTCCCAGATTGCTGCCTGCACGGTGGAGGTGGTCGGGCGCGTGGGCGCGGAGAGGGCGATGTTCTGCCCGGCGATGGCGTTGAAGAGGGTGGATTTGCCGCTGCCGGTCGCGCCGAAGAAGCCGATGACGGTGTGTTCGGTGGAGAGTTCGCGGCGTTGGCTGAGGCGTTCGAGGGTTTCGGAGGCGTCGAGCAGGACGGTCTCGGGGACTCGTCCTTCGCCGTAGCTGATGGCTTCCTTGAGGGATGCGACGGAGCGTGCGAAGGGCGAGGTCGCCACGCCGGCGGGGGCGGTGCCTCGCTCGGTGTTGCGCTCGGTATCGCGCTCAGTGTTCTCGAGTTTGTTCTCGGGGGTAGTCATAGTGCGTTTTTCTTCGTCTGTGGTGCGCGGTCAGGTGGTGCGGGGTGCCTGTCCGGGGTGGTTTAGCGGGCAACCGTGCCGTTAGCGCGGGCTGCGGCTTGGCGCTGTGTGGTTTGACTCTGCGCGCTCATTTCTGCGGCGATTGCCTGCACCTGCTCGGCGGCGCGGTGAATGTCCTCGGCGTCAGCCTGCGGATCGGTTTCTTCGAGCACGGCGGTGAAAGGCTGGGCGTGCTCAGTGAGCAGATCAGCCATGCGTTCAAGCAGGTCGGTGCGGGCGCGGGTTGCCATGCGGCGCACGGCATCTTCACCAAAGATGGACTCGAGCAGCTTGGTGCCGACCACGCCGCTACCGCCCGCAATGCCCGCCTCAATACCGGTGATACCGCCGGTGAGGCTGAACGCGGCGACCATGAGCATCACGGCGGTGGCGTTCACACCCAGGGATAGGAAGCGGGCGCGTTTACGCTTGTCGGCGCCTTCTTCGCGAATCATTTCGAGCACGGAGCCCTGCCAGAGGCGAATCTGCTCGGCTACGGCGGCGGAGAAGATGTCTTCGGCGGACTGTACCTCACCCTTAGCTTCTGCGTTCTGTTCGGGTACAGCAGAGGTAGCCTGCGGCGCATCCAGGCGTGCCAGCAGGGAGCGTCCGGCGCGGCTGGCACGCCAGCGGGTGCGGGTGTTTTCGGAGGCCCGGGCGGCCGCATCCAGCACGACGGCGTGGATGCCGCTTTCGAGGGCGTCTTCTACCTTCTGGGCGGCTGCAGGCTGGCCTCGCAGGGCGGAGCCGACGCGGTCGCGCAGGCGACCGATGGTGCTGTCGAGGGAGCGGAAGAAGTCGCCGGTTCCCACGAAGTCGTGCCAGCGCGAGAGCACTTCGCCGCGCAACAGGGAACCGTCGGAGAGGGCACCGTCGATGGTGGTCAGCGCGTCCTCGTATTCTTCGGCGGCGATGGTGGCAAGCGACTGGTGTGCCGCCTGCTGGCGTGCCTGTTCGGCGGCAAGCACCTGCAGGTTTCCGGCGAGGGTTTCGACGGCACCGGCCAGGGTCTGCCGGGCGATGGCGGCGCGGGCAGGTGCGTCGGCGCCGAGTTCGCGGATCCACAGGGTCAGCGGGGCGAGGCTGACGGGTGCGAGCATGCCGCTTTCGTCGCGCGGCTGTTCGGTGACGGTGTGAATCAGTACGGCGTGGATTCCGGCCTCGTCGAGCATGCGTCGCAGGTCGTTTTCGATGGCTTCTTCGTCGCCTTCGGGCACACGGTTGAGCACCACGGCGATGGCGATGGAGCGTGCGGCCGCTTCGTGGAGCAGTTCCCAGGGCACGGCGTCGGCGTAGCGGTTGGCGGTGGTGACGAAGAGCCACAGGTCTGCGGCGGAGAGCAGTTCCTTGGCGAGGGTGCGGTTTTCCTCGGAGACGGAGTCGATATCGGGTGCGTCAATGAGCGCGATGCCCTGCGGTAACGCCGAGGTAGTAATAGGAATGAGGGCGCGCGCAATCTTCGGGTCGAGGCCGGGTAGTGCTTGCGATCCGGCGTTCATGCCGGAGGTGCGGGTGCGCGGCAGGGTGGGAAGGAAGCGTTCGGGTGACAGCGCCGCTTCGTCTTCTGCGCGGTGCAGGAGTACGGGGTGGCGGGTGGTGGGTCGAATCGCGCCGGACTGGGTGAGCGGTTCGCCGAGCAGGGTGTTGACGAGGGTGGATTTGCCGGCGCCGGTGGAGCCTCCGACCACGATGGTGAGGGGGTTGTCGACGCTGGCGCTGCGGGGCAGGATGTAATCGTCAAGTTGGCGTGCCATGGCGGCGAGCAGGGTGCGCGCGGTGGCGGTGCCGTGCTCGGCGGTGCCGTCGTGGGTGACGGTGTAGGGGGTGCCGGGGGTTTCGCCGGCTTCTACGTCGAGCGGGAGGGGGATTCGAGTGAGCAGTTCGCGAGCTGCTTTGAGCTGCGCATAGTCGGTGGTAGTCACAGCGCTATTGTCCCATAGGGTGCACCTGCTTCATGCCATGTGTGGGCGTTGCGGTGGGCGCGTTACGGCTACGGGTTGTTTGGGGGCTCATATTGAGGTGTTTTTGATAGGTGTTTGGACAACCTGAAGAGGTTGAGATACTACTTGCACGTTTGGTGCAACAACTCCAATTTATGATTTATTCATAAGAAGAGCAGGTGAGAAAATCCTTGAGTTTCCGCAGGAAAGCGGCATATTTTAATGCGGTTATCCGAAACACATTGGTACGTTTTATAACCCGCATAAAACGGGCAAATATTAAGATTTGATAACTTTTTACGCTCAAGCGCAGATATGGTCATTGTGAACCTGAAAGTACGCTTAGAATCATTGAGCACGACAACCAGGCAGGTCACAACCCACACCGATTCCTTCAGGAGGCTTCTGGCCTGCCCTTTCTATCGTATCCGTACTCACCGCGGTATGCCACACCCATCGGGAACGCTCACCGAACCCTCACGCAACTGCATGCAAAATTTACTGCCGTTGAGGTTCACTGCATCCGAGCTACCCATTACTGCCTGCCCGTCTTTACTCTTGCGAAAGGTTGCGTATGTTCGGCTCGCTGTCACGTCGCCATCTTCTTGCTCTTTCTTCCGGAGCAGCATTGAGTGCACTCGCAAGCGCCTGCAGCCCCAGCGCAGTTTCTCGCCCTCAACCACTCGCTAACCCTTCCCCTACTAAAGCTGCTCCTCAGAGCACCCAGACTAAATCTGCGACCACCACGCGCAGCATCACCTACGCCGAGCCCCTGCCCGCATCCGCCCTGGACGGTCGCGGCCCGGCGGTCCTGCCCGATGAGTTCTTTGAGCGCGTCGGTAATTTCTCGAACGGCACTCTCAGCCACCGTGCCGTCAATGTCCCCCGCCCCACCATGCCCCCGGAAGCTAAGGAACGCACCGTCGAGGGCCTGCACGCCTTCCTGCAGTACTGGGGTGCGGCGCAGAACTACATGCTTCTCACAGGCGACACCGATCCCTTCATGAATCTGCCCGGCCAGGAGCACTTTAGTCAGATGGCGCAGATGTACCGCGATATCTACCGCTACAACATTGGCTGGCTGGTCTCTAAGAACAACCACCCCATGTGCATTAACCTGAGCTCCCCGCAGCCGGTGCCCGCCTCCGAGCAGGACGTCTACTGTTGGAAGGCAACCCTGAAGGTGGACGAGAACGCGTTCCTGTTCAACCATGAGACCCGTCAGCGTGAGCAGCTCACCGGCATCTACGGCAGCAATCAGAAGGCGGATGCGTACGTCTACTTTGGTGAAGAGGGCTGGCAGATGCTGGAGGATCCGAACTCTTCCCCGAGTGCTACCGCTACCCCTGCGGCTACCGCTGAACCGTCCGCGAATATTCCGAGTGCGCACCCGACCCCGAATGAGAGCACTTCTTCTAAGGCGGCTCGTTATATTCGAGGCTCAGCCTAAAGCTTCTTTGTATCCGTGCCTCAAAGAACCCGTCATATTGGGTGATATGAGGCACGGATGAGAGCTTTTATTTGTGTGCCACGCGTGAAATCTATAGGCTAGGGCTAGATGAGGTCCGCCCACTTTCGCCTCAATACGCGTCTACCCGCCCTGCGGGTGACTGCTTCGCGCCCTCCTGTAGGGGGTGTGATGTTAGGCTGAAAATTGGAGCGTGAGCTCTTCACTTATCACCGATACTTCCGCATACAGCACATTCAAGGGGATCACTATGATTCACAGCCGCCGCCACTTTATTGCGCTTACGGGCACCGCCGCCCTGGGTGCGATGCTTGCCGCTTGCGGTTCCAAAAAGACTGAGGAGGCGACTGCCTCCCCCACTGCTTCCGCTTCGATTGCGGGTGCCTACGACAATCTGTCGGGCGAGCTGAAGTGGACTAAGTACATTGCGGGCAACGGTGCGGCCCCGATGAGCAGCACCGACCCGGAAACCGGTCAGGTGTACACGATTGAGCCGACTGCCGGCCCGGCAAGCGTTGATTCTAAGGCTAGTGCCGTGCCCATCCCCATTGAGGATGAGAGCATGTACGAGAAGAACGCCCGTAGCCTGCGCGCCACCTTTGCGTATTTTGCGGCGGCGGTGAACTATGCCCGCATGACCGGTGACCCCGGTCCTGCTCTGCAGGTGGTTCAGGCGCAGAACTCTACCGACCGTGCGGCGCTGGAGAAGTTGCGTGCGTTCTATGCTCCCGGTACGAACTGGCTGGTGGGCGGCGAGTGGACGTTCCGTCTGACTGACAAGCAGCCGACGACCCGCGGCACGAAGTATTCGTGGGCGTGCACCGTGACTCAGGCACACGGCATACGAGTTGAGAAGGCAACCAATACGACCAAGCCTCTGGAGGACACTGAGGCCCCGGAGATTAAGGCTCTGTACGCTGAGTACGATGAGGAAGCGAAGCGCTGGGTCGTGATTTCGCCTCAGCAGTACGATCCTGCGTTGGCTCCGAAGCCGACTCAAACTCCGCGCGCGCATCCTTCCTCGACCTATACCCCGACGGTGACTGATGACAGCACTGTGGCAGCTAATGCTGGCGCACACACCGGCGCGAATACTTCGGGTAACGGCGCGGCTCAGGGCACTGCTCAGAATGGTGCCGCACAGAACGGTGGTGCGCAGGCTCCTGCCGCCCAGAATGGTGCAGGTCAGGGCGGTTCCCGTCAGTACACTGGTTCCCAGAATGGTGGCGCACAGACCGGCACCGGTCAGGGTGGCGCGGCTCAGGCTCCGCAGCCTGCCGCTACCCAGGCGCCTGCGGCTACCGCGCAGCCTGTGGCAACTCAGCCTGCCGCTGCGACGGTTCAGCCGAGCGTAGCGCCCGGTGCCCCCGATGCGGGCGGTGCTGCTGGCGGCGCTGAGGCACCTGCCGGTGTTCCCGGTGGTGTTCCCGGTGAGGGCGCCCAGTAGCCCCTCCCCCTATAGACGATGAACGCGTCCCCTCTTTCACCCCATCCGGTGCGATGCTCCCGCTGGTTCCACTAAGTTCCTAGTCACGGTAAGTTCGCTGATGGGCGGCATATCACGCTCCTTTGAGCACTGGTACGCACGGGTGTGAAGGCGGGGGCGCGTTATACTTAGGACTGTCTCTAGAGGGATGTCCGCGTGTGATATCCGCTCGTCGAGGCGTTCTCTCACTCGTCTCTCACCTGAGATTCTCATTCGAAAGGTATTCCGTGGCGCTTTTCCCCATGATCTCCGGGCTTCCCAGTTCCACTACCGGCATCAGCCGCCGTTCTGCTCTGCGTTACGCGGGTGCGGGCGTTGCGGGCGTGTCTTTGAGCGCCCTACTGGTTGCGTGCGGTGGTTCTTCTTCCACCAGCGAAAACGCTGATGCGGATACCCCTCAGATTTCCCCTTCGGCTTCTGCGCGTACTGATTTTAGCGGCGAGGTCACCTTCGACAACTATGAGAAGAAGGGTGATTTCGTTCCGGCGACCGAGTCTGCGCCCGCTCAGAACGTGCCGTTCCCCAAGCGCCCTGCGAGCGCGTCGGAGAACTCGGTGCAGGGTCTGTACGATTCGATTGCTTTCGTGTATGCGGCGATTAACTACCTGGTGCTGACCGGTGATGCGGCTCCGCTGCGTGAGTCGAAGGCTGATGAGAAGTTCGTTGCGTCGTTCTCGTCGTTTATGGATGAGTCGAATGAGAGCTCGCAGAATCGTGACTGGTTTGTGTCGCCGAAGGTGACCATGTCTGCGTTCACTGCGGTTCCTGCGCTGGTGAAGAAGAGCGTGCAGTGGACCTTTGATCTGGTGATTGATTTGGGTCCGACCGTGGTGATTGACGGTGCTCCCGCGGAGATGTCTGAGAAGGTGCGGCGTACTGAGCGCGGTCTGGTGGTTACCGGTGTGCGCCACGATAATGACTGGACTCTGACGATTCAGGATGAGTACGAGGCTCAGGCGTCGGCTCAGCCGCAGAATGGTGCCGCTAACGGCGGTAATGCTGGCAATTCCGGCAACTCCGGTAATGGCGGCAATTCTAATGGTGACAACCTTTAAGCCCTCAGATGGATGAGGCGTCATGCCCTAACTCGCACTCGGGTTAGGGCATGATCTGTTTTACTCTGGTAGTAACGAGCTTTCCTGGATTCAAGGTTTTTCTCTTATGTCTTCTGTTTCTCAGTCTTTCTCTCGCCGTTCCCTGCTGCGCCTGGGTGTGGGCGTTTCTGCTGTTGCCGGTTCTGCGGCGCTGTTGAGCGCTTGCGGTTCGGGTGGATCTAGCCAGCAGTCTGGTTCTCAGGGTGGTAGCCTGAACGGTTCGAAGTCGAGCGCTAACCCGAATGGGTACAGTGATGATGGTAAGAACTATTCGGGTCTGGTGGAGTACACCCACTATGAGGGTGCGGTGAATTATGAGCAGGGCACGGTGGATCATCCGCCGCGTAATGCTCCGAAGCCGAAGGTGACTGATGCTCTGTCGGCGAATACGGTGACGGGTTTCCATGAGGCGATTGCTTATTTTGCGGCGGCTATGGATTATCTGGTGAAGACCGGTAGCACGGATGCGTTCTCGACCGGTATTCAGCTGTCGTCGAAGACTCGCTCTGAGGTGGATGCCCTGTCGGCTTCTATTCTTGCGGGTGTGGAGAAGGGTTCCTGGTATGTGAATCCGTCGGCTTCCTATGCGCTTTCGAGCGCTCAGCCGTCGATTATGAGTGATGGCAACCTGCTGTTTAAGGGCAAGTACACTCTGGATTTCGGTACGGAGGCGGTGGCAGAGGGCAAGATCCAGCCGGTGGTCACTTCCACGAGTGCTTCTGCTTCTGCTGAGCCTACTGAGCCTTCTGAGGATGCGCTGGTGTCTGACGCGGCGTCCCCGAGTGCTTCTGCTACTGCGGCGGGTCCTGCTTCTCGGGTGACGGTTCAGGAGTGCGATTTCCGCGGCCGCTACCACGCTGATTCTAAGATGTGGGAGCTGAGCGTGGCGTACGGTGCTACTGTTCAGGGTGCCGCCACCCAGGGAGGCGCTACTCAGGGCGGTGTTTCCTCCGCGAGCGCGGCGGCGTCCGGCGCGGCTTCCCCGGCTACTTCCGCATCCTCTTCTGCCGCCGCTTCTGCTGAGGCGTCTGTCACCTCCGCGGCGTCATAGTTCGTCATAACGCTTTTATCTGCGAGGCGCTTCTCACGCTTCGCCCGCTCAACTCTGTATCCTGTTGGGTTTGCGGCTAAACTGGTTGCAATCACCGACTGACTGAAAGGTATCACTATGTCCGAGAACCTGACCCGCCGCGCGGCGCTGGGTGTGCTGGGCGTCAGCTCTATGGCTTTGCTGGCGGCTTGTGGCTCTAAGGCTACTTCTGAGGCGTCCGCTTCCGCTTCTGGCTCTGAGAGCGCTTCTGCTGCGGCTTCTGAGTCCGCTACCGCGTCCCCGTCGGCTTCGGCGTCTGCTTCCCCTTCCGCTTCTGCGTCGGCTTCGGCTTCGGCGTCGAGCTCTCCGCTGCCCAACGACAATAAGGATTACAGCGGCGTGGCAAAGCTGGAGAAGATGGAGGATCACGGCGAGTACCAGCCGGGTAATGCTGAGCACCCGCCGCAGAACGTGCCGTCCCCGATTGTTCCGGAGGCTATGCACCAGAATTCGGTGGCTGGCTTCGCGGCGGCTCTGGCGTACTTTGGTGCGGCGTTTGAGTACCTGCTGCGTACCGGTGATATGCACTACATGAACGAGGTCAGCACCGATCAGGAGACCCTGGCGGCGATGAAGAAGTACGCGGATTCCACCAAGGCAGGTATTGAAGAGAAGAAGACCTGGTACGTGAACCCGACCGCTACCCTGACTATCGGTACTAAGCAGCCGGTTCTGGCGCAGGGTGCGTACAACTGGACCGTGACTCTGAACGTGGATCTGGGCGAGAAGCTGTTCAAGGACGGCAAGGAGCAGACCGTGGCGGCTGATAAGCGTCACGTGAAGATGTTCGGTGAGGCTGTTGGTCGCTACTTGAACAACAAGTGGGACCTGCACATGGACATCAACTAGTCCTCTGCGGCTGGTTTTCTCCCGCGCTTTTGCGTCTTTTCCATCTCAGGATGCGGTTTTTCACTGTTTTTTCCATTGATGGCAATAAAATTTGTGGCTCCAGCTTGCGGTGAACAGAGTTCATCACTACTCTTATATACAGAGGTTGTCTTTTGGGCTACATAATGTTTCTAGAGAGCGCCGCACATTCATCATCCTTTATCGAGAAAGGGTTTGTGCGGCGCTTTTCTGTACCCTCTTTTTGAACCTCGTTCCCTGAGGTTTTTCTCTGGCATTATTACGAACTGTGACCGCAGGTTTAAACCTGCCGCCGGTGAGTAGTAGAGTTGCCACGTAACCGATTATTCATTGCGGAGACCCCGTCGCGGCTGGCCTCCCCCAGGCTCATGTAAGGAGCACCCCATGGCAAAGATTCTCAACAGCATTGTTGAAGCAACCGGCCAGACCCCCCTGATTAAGCTGAACCGACTGGACGAGGGTCTTCCCGGTAACGTCGCGGTCAAGCTTGAGTTCTACAACCCCGCTGGTTCGGTCAAGGACCGTATCGGCCTCGCCATCATTGACGCTGCTGAGAAGTCGGGTGCGCTGAAGCCCGGCGGCACCATTGTTGAGGGTACTTCCGGTAACACCGGTATTGCGCTGGCTATGGTGGGTGCTGCTCGCGGTTACCGCGTCATCCTGACCATGCCGGAGACCATGTCTGCTGAGCGTCGTGTCCTGCTGCGCGCTTACGGTGCTCAGATTGTGCTGACCCCCGGTACCGAGGGTATGCGCGGCGCTGTGGAGAAGGCTAAGGAAATCGTTGCTACCACCGAGAACGCTATCCTGGCGTCTCAGTTCTCCAACGAGGCAAACCCCGCTATTCACTACAACACCACCGGTCCCGAAATTTGGGAAGCAACCGACGGTAAGGTCGACATCTTCGTGGCGGGTATTGGCACCGGCGGCACCATCTCCGGTACCGGTAAGTACCTGAAGGAACAGAACCCGGATGTGAAGGTTGTTGCGGTTGAGCCGAAGGACTCCCCGCTGCTCTCTGAGGGTCGCGTTGGCCCCCACAAGATTCAGGGTCTGGGCGCTAACTTCGTTCCCGACACCCTGGACCGCGGCATCTACGATTCCGTGACCCCGGTCAGCGCTGAGGACGCTATGCGCACCTCCCGCCTGCTGGCTACCCAGGAAGGTATTCTGGGCGGTATTTCTTCTGGTGCGGCTGTTTGGGCTGCTCTGGAGGAGGCTAAGAAGTCTGAGAACAAGGACAAGCTGATTGTTGCTATCGTTCCCGACTTCGGTGAGCGTTATATCTCCACCGCTCTGTACGAGGACATCCGCGGCTAATTGAGCTTTTAGCTAACGCCTCGTCTGCCGGTTGCATACACGGCAGGCGGGGCGTTTTGCGTGCCCCAATCTAGCGTCTGCGGGTGGAGGCTCTTGGCAGGGCCGTACGGGGCGTAAATATTACGTTCTGCACGGAATTGTGACCGAGATTTCGGAGGGGGCGTCCACTATGACAGCTGAGGGTGCGGGAATAGGTGATTGGGCCTCATTGTTGGTACCTTTGGAAAGGTCGCACACATACAGAGCACGACCGATGAGGGAAAGGGAACCCATGAGTTTTATTGCGCGTCTGCGTGAAGATATTGAGAACGTCCGCCAGCACGACCCTGCTGCGCGTGGCGCTGTCGAGATTGCGCTGAACTATTCGGGCATGCACGCTATTTGGGTTCACCGTCTGACTCATAAGCTCTGGCAGAAGGATGAGACGAAGGCTCTGGCTCGTACCCTTTCGCAGTTTGCTCGTTTTCTGACCGGTGTGGAGATTCACCCCGGCGCGACCATTGGCCGCCGTTTCTTCATCGATCACGGCATGGGCATTGTGATTGGTGAGACTGCTGAGGTTGGTGACGACGTGATGCTGTACCACGGCGTGACTCTGGGCGGCCGTTCCCTGGAGAAGGTGAAGCGTCACCCCACGATTGGTGACCGCGTGACCATTGGTGCCGGTGCGAAGGTGCTGGGTCCGGTGGTTATTGGTGCCGATAGCGCTATTGGCGCGAACGCCGTGGTGGTCAACGATCACCCCGCCGACTCGATTATTACCGGCATTCCCGCGAAGCACCGCCCGCGCACCCCGGAGAAGAAGAAGCCGCTGGTGGACGCTGTGGAGTACATTGACCCCGCCATGTGGATTTAGTGCTTGGCAAGCGTTTTGAGGCGGTAGAGACGCACCTGGCGGCTCCTCACTAGGCTCCGCGCTCCTCACCGGGCTCCGCAGGTCTTCTCCCCTGCTATGCATGCCCCTCAAGATACCCTGAGGCATCTCGGGGGGTGCCCCGTCAAGACATAACGAACAAGACATAACGAAAGCCCGCCTTCGATCGGATTCTCATCCAGCCGAAGGCGGGCTTTGACGTATTCAGCTACGTGAGCTTAGTGAACGTGAATGTCCGCTGCGTTCACCTCGGAGCGGTCACCGCTCCACATGGTGTGGAAGGCGCCCTCTTCGTCAATACGACCGTAGGTGTGCGCACCGAAGAAGTCACGCTGACCCTGAATCAGGGATGCGGGCAGGCGGTCGCGGCGCAGACCGTCGTAGTAGGACAGTGCGGAAGCGAACACCGGCACGGGGATGCCCAGTGCGGTTGCCTTAGCCACCACGCGACGCCAGGAGGGAACGAGCTCCTCCATGAGGTTCTTGAAGGCGGGTGCCAGCAGCATGTTCGCGGGAGCCTCATCTGCGTAGGCAGCCATGATGTCGCCCAGCAGTTCTGCGCGGATGATGCAGCCTGCACGCCACAGCGATGCGATGGTGTCCAGCTTCAGGTCCCAGCCGTATTCCTTGCCTGCGCGGGTCAGCAGGTCCATGCCCTGTGCGTACGCAACGAGCTTGGATGCGAAGAGTGCGCGGCGCACATCCTCAACGAACTCGGGGTCGCCTGCACCAACGCCGGTGGTTGCAATCAGGCCGGCGGGCAGTTCGCGCTGTGCCTGCTCGCGCTGCTCACGCTCGGAGGAGGAGAGGGCACGTGCGAACACGGACTCTGCGATAGCGGAGACGGGGGAACCGAGGTCCAGGCCAGCCTTAGCGGTCCACAGGCCGGTGCCCTTCTGGCCCGCTGCGTCAACAATCACGTCGACCAGCGGCTTGCCGGTCTTTGCGTCTACCTGTGCGAGCACCTCAGCGGTGATTTCAATCAGGTAGGAGCTCAGGTCGGTCTTGTTCCAGGTCTTGAAAATCTCTGCCTGCTGTGCGGGCTCAATGCCTGCCACGGAGCGGAGAATGTCGTAAGCCTCGCCGATGACCTGCATGTCGGCGTACTCGATGCCGTTGTGGACCATCTTCACGAAGTGGCCCGCACCGTCGGTGGAGATCCATGCGCAGCAGGGTGCACCGTCCTGGGGTGCCTTCGCTGCGATCTTCTCGAGCATGGGGCCGAGGTGCTTGTAGGACTCTGCGGAGCCGCCGGGCATCATGGAGGGGCCCCAGAGAGCGCCCTCTTCGCCGCCGGAAACGCCAACGCCCACGAAGTGCAGACCCTTTTCAGCCAGGGCGTGCTCGCGACGGATGGTGTCGGGGAAGTGGGAGTTACCGCCGTCGATGATGATGTCACCCTCGTCGAGCATGGGGGTGAGCTGCTCGATAACAGCGTCGACGGGTGCGCCCGCCTTGACCATAATCAGGATGCGGCGGGGAGACTCGAGGGAGTCGACGAGTTCCTGCAGGGACTCGGTGCGGATGAAGTCGCCGTCTGCGCCGTGCTCAGCCAGCAGTGCGTCGGTCTTCTCTACGGAACGGTTGTGCAGTGCCACGGTGTAGCCGTTACGTGCCAGGTTGCGGGCAAGGTTTGCGCCCATGACAGCAAGGCCGGTGACACCAATCTGTGCCTTCTTGTTTTCAGTCATGTATATAAGGATACGCGCTGAGGGCAGGCTATATATAGGTGGAGTGCACTTTTATGCTCGAAGGAATCGCAGTCCCGACCGAATTATCTTCGTGAGCCTCCCGCCGGGTACCCTCGCGGCAGGTCAATGGGTAAATACAACCGGGTAAACAAAAACCCCGGTACCTTGCGGTACCGGGGTAATCGGTGGGTCCTACCGGGATCGAACCGATGACATCCACGGTGTAAACGTGGCGCTCTACCAGCTGAGCTAAAGACCCGTAGTTCTCGCTGTTTCGTTTGACGACCCAGTGGCGAACACAAGATAAAACTATACGGGCTTTCGGTATGACATGCAAATCCATGGAGCGTGTTCTATGTCTCAATATTTTTTTCCTTTTCCCACTGCACCCCACACCAAGCCACACCAAGCCATAGTTGACGCTCTCCCCTCAGATGGGCCACACCCCCTCATTCCGCGCCATTCCGCCAACCCCACCATTCCGCGCCATTTAGGTGCAAAAAGACCCTAACTAGTACTTTTGATGCGTATTTTTCCCACTCAGATAGTCACAATACGAAACCCACATCACAAAAACCCTCATTTGAGACCAAGAGAGGCGCCTTTAGGTCTAAGATAGTAGAGATAAGAAGCGATGTGGGTCTTACGGACCTATAGCGCTTAAACACAAAGATTGTTCGACAACGCAACATCGCGGGGCGGGCGATCTCACAACCGCACAGAAGAGAGGTTGGATTAGTTTGGCTAACGTACCGAACGAGCACTCCCTGAGCACCCTTCTCGATGGCTTCAAGGACATCGACGTAGAAGAGACCCAGGAGTGGGCCGAGTCCCTCGAGGACCTTATCAAGACTCACGGCACCGAGCGTGCAGAGTACATCCTTCGCGCACTGCTCAAGGAGGCTGGCGCAAAGGGCGTAAAGGTCCCGACTCTGGTCAAGACCGACTACATCAACACCATCCCCGCCGACCAGCAGCCCGAGTACCCCGGTGATGAGGAACTCGAGCGCCAGTACCGCGCATGGATTCGTTGGAACGCAGCAATTATGGTTCAGCGTGCCCAGAAGAAGGGCATCGGCGTTGGCGGTCACATCTCCACCTTCGCAGGTGTGGCTGACCTCTACGAAATGGGCCAGAACCACTTCTTCCGCGGCCGTAACCACCCCGGTGGCGGTGACCAGGTCTTCTTCCAGGGTCACTCCTCCCCCGGTGTCTACTCCCGCGCATTCGTTGAAGGCGTCCTGACCGAAGAGCAGATGGACGGCTTCCGCCAGGAGAAGACCAAGGGCGCAAACGGTATTCCTTCGTACCCGCACCCCCGTTGCATGCCCGAGTTCTGGCAGTTCCCGACCGTTTCCATGGGTCTGGGTCCCCTGAACGCTATCCACCAGGCATCCTTCAACAAGTACCTGCACAACCACAAGATCAAGGACACCTCCGAGCAGCACGTCTGGGCATTCCTGGGCGACGGCGAGATGGACGAGCCCGAGTCGCGTGGTGCACTGCAGCTGGCTGCAAACGAGCACCTGGACAACCTGACCTTCGTCGTCAACTGCAACCTGCAGCGTCTGGACGGTCCTGTTCGCGGTAACGGCAAGATCGTTCAGGAGCTCGAGGCATTCTTCCGCGGCGCAGGCTGGCACGTCATCAAGGTCCTGTGGGGCTCCGACTACGACGAGCTGCTCAAGAAGGACAAGAGCGGCAAGCTCATCCAGCTGATGAACGAGACCCTCGACGGTGACTACCAGACCTTCCGTGGCGAAGACGGTGGCTACATCCGCGAGCACTTCTTCGGCAAGTACCCCGAAACTAAGGAACTCGTTGCAGACCTGACCGACGAGCAGATCTTCAACCTGCGCCTGGGTGGCCACGACGACAAGAAGCTCTACGCAGCCTACAAGGAAGCTATGGAGACCAAGGGCAAGCCCACCGTCATCCTGGCACAGTCCATTAAGGGTGCGGAGCTCGGCCCCTACTTCGAGGCACGTAACTCCACCCACCAGATCAAGAAGTTCACCATGGAAGCACTGAAGGGCTTCCGTGACCACCTGAACATCCCCATCTCCGACGAGGAGCTGGAGAAGGATCTGTACAACCCGCCGTACTACCTGCCCGAGGCAAACCACCCGGCACTGCAGTACATGCAGGCACGCCGCAAGGAACTCGGCGGTTACATCCCCGGCCGTGCAAACACCCAGCCTGAGATTATCCTGCCCGAGTCCAAGGTCTACGCACAGACCAAGAAGGGCTCCGGCAAGCAGACCGCTGCTACCACCATGGCGTTCGTCCGCCTGATGAAGGACCTCATGCGCGTGAAGGGCTTCGGTCACCGTATCGCTCCCATCACCCCCGATGAGGCACGTACCTTCGGTATGGACTCCTTCTTCCCCTCGGCTAAGCTGTACAACCCCAACGGTCAGAACTACGTGCCCGTTGACCACCAGCTCATGCTCACCTACACCGAGTCCCCCGAGGGCCAGATCGTTCACGTGGGTATTAACGAGGCAGGCGCAACCGCTGCGTTCATCGCACTGGGCTCCTCCTACGACACCCACGGCGAGCCGATGATCCCGATTTACATCTTCTACTCGATGTTCGGCTTCCAGCGCACTGGCGACGGCTTCTGGGCTGCTGCCGACCAGCTGTGCCGCGGCTTCGTCATCGGTGCAACCGCAGGTCGTACCACCCTGTCCGGTGAGGGTCTGCAGCACAACGACGGCCACTCCCCGATTCTGGCGTCCACCAACCCGGCGTTCAAGATCTACGACCCGGCTTACGGCTACGAGATTGCTCACATCGTGGAGCGCGGTATCGAGCAGATGTACGGCACCAAGGACGAAGACCACAACGTCATGTACTACCTGACCGTGTACAACGAGCCGATTCACCAGCCTGCTGAGCCGGCAAACGTTGACGTTGAGGGCATCATCAAGGGTATCCACAAGATCAGCGAGTCCCCGCTGACCTCCGGTCCCAAGGCACAGTTGCTGGCATCCGGCGTTGCTGTTCCGTGGGCTGAGAAGGCTCAGAAGCTGCTGGCTGAGGACTGGGGCGTCTCCGCAGACCTCTGGTCTGTCACCTCGTGGACCGAGCTGCGCCGCGACGGCATTGCCGCTGAGGAAGAGGCTCTGCTGAACCCGAACCAGCCCGCTCGCGTTCCTTACGTGACCCAGAAGCTGGCAGGCGCTGCTGGCCCGATCATCGCGACCACCGACTTCGCTTCGGAGGTTCCCGACCAGATCCGCCAGTTCGTTCCGAACGACTTCGCAACCCTGGGTGCTGACGGCTTCGGCTTCGCAGACACCCGCCCGGGTGCACGTCGCTTCTTCCACATCGATGCAGAGTCGGTTGTTGTCCGTACCCTGCAGATGCTGGCAAAGCGCGGCGAGGTTGCAGCAGACGTTCCCGCGAAGGCATTCGCTAAGTACGACCTGCTCAACGTGAACGCTAACTCCGAGCTGGAGCAGCACTAGGCATTTGACTGTAGAACCCCGGTTCTGCGTTAGAAGCTAAGCGATGCCCCCGGTTGATGATTCATCAACCGGGGGCATTCGTTTTTAAATGTGAAGGGGTGCAGGATACCCGAGCTGCTTCCTGTTGATATGGTCGTTGACTATGCGTTTCTCATGTAATAAATCAGACGTGACCGGAGTTTTGGTTGCCTGGTGCATCTAGCCGGTGGTAGGCTTTAACCACCCTTCAACTATGATATTCGCCATAGTATCGGTGGATATTCAGGGTGCCCGACCAGCATTACGGGGGGGGGCACGACTCACTCATCTATGAGTATTTGCCCTCCATAACTCATAGGGGTTCATGATGAAGCTCTAGAATACTCTCCCAGCAGTAACGACGCTGCAGAAACACCCTTGTGCGTGGTCTGCCATAGCGTCTTGGCCTTTCGCTATGGGTGCACTCCCAATCTAGCAGGCACTCCCCCGAGATTCTGCTTATCGCTCTGGGATTCACATAGATTCCAGATTCTCTCGACACCCATATTCACCGGGTCATATGCTTTGCAACAATCAGCAAAATACAGCCCCGCTTTCTTTACTGTCACATATTCTTTATCCAATTAAGGAGGGAGAATCATGAACCTCAAGAAAATCTTTCAGCCCGCAATGGCTATAACGTTTGCATTCACGCTAGCCTGCACATCCTGTTCTACAGGCCCGCAACTAGAACGTGATGAAACAGCCCAAGCAACTCTAGACTATAAAAACAACCAAATCATTACTCCACTCGAAGAATACAATGACCATTTAGATGAAAATTCCCAGTATTACGGTCGAGCCTTGGAAATTCTCAGGCAGCGCTGTTTCGCAAAACACGGCCAATCCTACGAAATATATATCCCGGATGTAGAAGATAGGAAATTCTTTTCATCCGGTCGCGAATTTGGTCTCTGGAACCCCGAATACTCCGCCAAATATGGACACTACAAGCGATCCGGGAATGCACCATCATCCGGGGGCTATGACACAAAAATCATGGAACAGTGCATGCCTGAAATCTTAGCCACGTTGAAAGAGATCGCGGGCATCAGCCTCGAAGAGCAAAGTGGCCTCACAGAAGCCTATCGTCGAATCCACGGCGAATCCTATGCAGCTGCCATGAATCATCCCGAATGGAAAAAATACCGTGAAGCATGGTGGAAATGCCTATCGGATAAAGGTCTAACTCCACGAAAAGGCGACTATGAATGGGGTACAAAAGAGCTATCAAATGCAACCCGTGCTAGCGGTGATAATAATGCCCCGGCATCGGAAGAAGAAATTCGACTCAGCGTCATTGAAGCACAATGCAGTAAAGATACAGGAATGGCTCAAGGTCTTGCTAACCTTGTAGCCTCATATCAAAAACCGCTCATTCGAGATAACGAAACAAAACTAGAAGAACAGCGACAGCAGAAATCAGCAGTTAATCTTCGGTATAAAGAATGGGTTCTCAAAAACCAATAAATAGAAGGTCCCCGATTGATAAATCATCAATCGGGGACCTTTATATTTATTAACTACTCTACAAGATAGAGCAGGCTAATCAGCGAAGTGGCCGGTCACCTCCGCCAGACGCGTCGGATTCACCAGGTCAGGGTGCGTACCCTCCAGCAGCACCGCACGGAACGACGACGCATGCGCCGCCCAACCTTCCGCATCCAGGTACGGCTGATCCTCATGCGGCACACCCACCAGCAACACATCACCATCAAAGAACGCCTGCTCAGCACCACGCATGAGTGCCGCCGAAGCACGCATACTACCCAGGCACACGCCCAACTTCTCCTCCGGTAGGTAACCCATCGCCGAACCCGCCTTCTGCAGGCGTTCCAGGGTACTCGGCAGGTCAAGCTGCTCATCGGCGGCAGGCTCCGGCAAACCGCCCATACGCAACAGCGCACGGAAGCTCTCCTGCTCATCCGGCGCAGGCACACCCTGCCACTGCTCCGAAGGATACGCATCCAACAAGATGACGCGCTCAACCTGCGCACCCGCAGCCTGCGCCAACGCCGCAACCTGCACCGCGGCAGTACCGCCTACAGACCAGCCCATCAGGACAAAACGACGCGGCAGCGAACGCTCCGCCAGGGTCTTCTCAATCTGTGCCAGGTAGCCCTCAGCCAACTCCTGCAGGCTCGACGCAAACCCAGCCTGCGGGTCAGAGAACGCCTCAGCCTGCACAGCATACACACCCTGCTGAGCCGGAAGATGCGAAAGGTACCCCGCATAGCACCAGCCCAAACCACCCGCAGGCGGCAGAATAAACAGCGGCGCGGGGGCATCGGTAGCGTCATGCGCGGTAGGTTGTTCTCGCAGCGGCAGAACCGGCGCGAACTCCGCACCCTCGCCACGCTCGCCCGCAATAGACGCCGCCAAAGCCTGCACGGTCGGATGTGCAAAAAGCGCACCGATGCTCACGCTCAGACCCAGCTGTTCCTCAACCGCGGCAATCACCTCAAGAGCCGCCAGCGAATGACCGCCCGAGGCGAAGAAGTCCTCATCCACGCCGAAACGCTCACGACCCAACACACCGGCAATAATCGAGCACAGCTGCTGCTCCAGCAGACCGTGCGGGCCCTCAGCATCAGAAGTCTGCGGGGTCAGGTCCAGGGACGCCAACAGCTTGCGATCCGCCTTACCGGAGGGGCTCACCGGCAGAGCAGGCAGGGTATGCCACAGGGTCGGCACCATGTAGTCCGGCAGAACCTGCGCGCAATGCTCACGCGCCGCCTCCACCAGCTGCTCAGCACGCTCAGCGGGCACGTCGCCGACCTCCAGCACCGCTGCCAGGGCAGGCTCACGCAGGCCGCGGTACAGCAGAGCCACCGAAGCGCTCACACCCTCAACCGCGGCAAGAGCCATCTCAATATCGCCCAGCTCCAGGCGCTGACCGCGCACCTTAATCTGATAATCCGTGCGGCCGCGGTAGCCGATGACGGCACGACCATCGGGAAGAATCTCCCAGCACGCCAAATCGCCCGTACGGTACAGGCGCTGACTCTCACCGTTCAGCAGCGCGAGCGCACCGGCAGGAGCCTGCTCCACGAAAGCCGCCGCGGTCGCCTGCGGGTTGTTCTTGTAGCCGCGCGCCAGCTGCACACCCGACAGGTGCAGTTCACCCGTCACGCCCACCGGCACGGGGTGGCCGGTCGGGTCAAGAATCAGGGTGCCGGTGTTCCAGACCGGCTCGCCAATGGGCACGCTCTCGCGCTGCGGGTCGGTGGAGGTCTCCCAGAAGGTCACGTCCACCGCAGCTTCGGTCGGGCCGTAGAGGTTCAGCGGGTACACGCCCAGAACCTCGCCCGCAGCCTGCACCTGGTCCTTCTGCAGCGCCTCACCCGAGCAGACCACGTAGCGCAGGGGCTGCTCTCGATCCTGCCCGAAGCCGGCATCAGCCAGGATGCGACGCGCAGCCGGCGACGAGGTCAACGCCGACAGCATGGTCGGCACAAAGTGAACCGCCGTGACGGACTGCTCAGCGAACACGCGCGCCAGGTAGGCGGGGTCGCGGTGCCCCTCCGGGGCGGCAATGACCACGGCAGCGCCCTCGGCGAGCGGCCAGTACAGCTCCCACACGTGCACATCAAAGGAGATGGGGGTCTTGTGCAGAACGCGGTCGCCCTCCCCCACCGGAATCTGGTGCTGCTGCCAGCGCAGGCGGTTATCAATCGCGCGATGGCTAATGGCAACACCCTTCGGGCGGCCCGTGGAACCGGAGGTGAAGAGCACGTAAGCGTCCTCGTCCAGGCCGGTTTTTACGCCCGGAAGCTCCTCTGCGGCGGGTGCCTGTACAGGTTCCTCGATGCTCAGCTGCGGCAGGGTGTGCTGCGGCAGGTTCGCGTGACGCTGCGGCTCCTGCGGATTCAGCTCCTCCGCGCTCAGCGGGTGCAAGCCGGGGCCGTGCAGCAGCAGGGAGCACTCGGCGTCCTCCATCATCACGCCCACACGCTCAGCGGGCAGATCCGGAAGCACCGGCACGTAGGTGGCGCCAGCGTACAGCAGGGCGTACAGCGCCACGTACTGCTCGGCGCCGCGGTGCACACGCAGACCCACCGCATCGGAAGGGCGAACGCCCCAGTCCAGCAGTTGCGCGGCAAGCGCACGGGCACGCTCGTCCAGTTCGGCGTAGGTGAGGGCGCGGTCAAAAGCGTAGGCGCGCTCCGACTCGGGGGTGAGCACCTCACCGGGCGCGGGGGCAGAATCCAGCACCGCGAGCGCCTGCGGATGCGCCGCCACCGCCTCACGGAAGCGACCTAGCAGGGTCTTGTACTCCAGCGGGTGCTCGGTGAGCGCCGGGGCGGTCAGCTCGCGCAGGGTCGCAAGCTCCGCCTCGGTTGCCAAACCAAGGTTGTTCAGGGAAGCACCCTCGCGCTGCGCCTCCGCCGCGTAGGCGGGCAGCCACTCGCTCAGGCGGGCGGCATGGCGTTCCAGCTCCTCAGCGGTGTAGAGCGCCGGGTTCATGTCAATCTCGCAGGAGATGCTGTTGCCGCGGCCGGGCATGCCGCGCAGGGTGAAGGTCGCGTCAGCAACGGGACCGGCAGAGATATTGTGAATATGCGCGGTCGGTACCGGGGATCCGGACTCGTCCTTGGAGGGCGCCGCCAGCGGCAACACCGCGTCAAAGGGCACCACGTTAATCTGCGCACCAAACAGCCTGGACTGGGCGTTACGCGCGGTACGCTCGAGGTCTTCCTGACGAGCCAGCGGATGCTCCGCGTTGCGGGCGTACTGTTCCTTCACCGAGTGCAGGGACTCCGCGATGGGGCCGGTCGCCGCAACCTGCACCGGCAGCACGTTCACCGCGGTACAGCCGGTCTGCGCGCTCGCCGTGCCCAGGGCGCGGGTCGCTTCCGGCAGGGTGCGGGCGAACATGCGGTTCATCTGCGGCACGCCGAACGAAGCCTGCGGGTAGCCGCCCACACGCGCCAGGTACGAGCCAACGGCGGCGGTCGCCAGCACGGGCCAGGAGACGGCGTGCTGCTTTGCCGCATCCAGCAGAGCCTGCTGGGTGGGCACGTCAATGCTGAACGCCAGGCGCACAGACTGCGCCGACGGGGAGGCGGTACGACCCGCCAGGGAGGTATCTTCCTGCTCCAGGGCGCCGCTCGCTTCCCAGAAGGTGACGTCTTCGTCACGGGCGGTGGAGGCGGCATCGTCGGCGTCGAGTAGCTGCTGCAGGCTCAGGCGGCGGGTTGCCGGAACCGGCTGACCGGCGGACAGGGCACGGTATATCGCCGCCACGCGGGAGAGGCCGTTGAACGCCGCGAATCCGTCGGCAACCACGTGGGAGAAGGAATGGTACACCCAGAGGAACCCGCCGTAACGCGCCACTGCGCTGCGCACGGTCACGCCCTCATCGGTGGCGAGGGGCTGGGCGAGCAGGCGCTGCGCCCAGGCGCGTACCGGCGCGGGCAAATCAGAGTCAGGCAGGGCTGATTCAGGCAGGTCAGAGGCGTTCTCCTCCTCCGCCTTCGCGGTGTCGCTCAGCTCGCGCTCCTCCAGTTCGTCCTCATCCACGAGCAGATCGATGCCCGCGAGGAACGCCTCCTCGGTCAGAATCTGCTGGGATGCGGAACCATCGGCAATGCGGGTGCGCACGCGGAAGCCCTCGTTCTCGCGGTAGAGCTGTTCAAAAGCCTCACGCAGCAGAGCGAGGTCGGTGTCTGCGGGGCATTGCAGAACCTCCGCGGTGTTGTAGCAGGGGTTCGTCGGGTCAATCGCGGCGGCAAAGTAGATGCCGCGCGCGTTAGTGGTCAGCGGCAGCCAGGGGCTGTCAGCGCTGTGCTGTGCGGAGGGGTTCGCGGCGGTGCGAAGGTCGGAAGCAGTCCCGAAGCTAGCGGGTGCGGTAGTATCAGCTACGCCCATGGTGGCCTCTCAAAGGTCTGGATTAGGGGTCTGGATTAGGGATGATATGCGGTGTGTTAAAGGTAGGTGTGAAAGGTAGGCTACTGCCCCGCCGCTTCACGCTGACAGAAGTGCACTGACAGAAGTGCGCTGACAAGGGTAAACGCAGCTACACAACACGGCGTAAAACCGGCGCAAAGAAAAACGAGGCGAGTAGCAAACACCCCGGGCGCCCGCCTGCATTCGCGGCAGGCGGGCACTCGGGGTGCGGTAACGCTTAGCCCAGGCGGGAGGCGATGAACTCCACGGTCGGGTTCTCCACCAGCTCGGTAAACTCAATCACGGCGCCCTCAGCGGCAAGGTCGTCGAGCAGGGCGAATGCGCCCATAGAGTCCATGCCTAGGGAGAACAGGTCGGTGGTCGGCTCGTCAAAAGCGGTCTGCAGGGAGTCGGGCTCGACGATGTACTTCTCCATGATGGGGCGCAGGGTCTCAAATGCGGACATTTTTCTCCTCAATAGGGGTAGGAATAAGGGCGTACGGTTTAGCTGAAAATGGTCAGCTCAAAGGGTTTAGCCGAAAATTTCGGCAAGCTTGGCGCGCAGTTCGCGGCGAGAAATCTTACCCACGTTCGTGGTGGGCAGCTCCTGCAGAACCTGCACTCGCTCCGGAATCTTGAAGTCGGCGAGCTTCTTCGAGGTGAAGAACTCGTGCATCGTGCGGCGCGGGTTTTCGCCCAAGTCGGCGCCTTCCTGCGGCACAATGACCAGGCCCACGCGCTCACCCACGGTCTCATCCGGGATGCCCAGGACCACGGCGTCAAAAACGTCGGGGTGGGTCAGCGCCAGCTCTTCGATTTCGTCCACGGCAATCTTCTCGCCATTGCGGTTAATCTGGTCCTTCGCGCGGCCGGTCACCTCAAGGTACTTGCCTGCGACCAGTCGCACAATGTCACCGGTGCGGTAGAAGCCGTCCTCGGTGAATCCGTAGCGGTTCGCGTTCTCCTCCAGGTAGTAGCCGCGAATCGTGTACGGGCCGCGGGTGAGCAGGTGGCCGCTCTCGCCGCGCTTGACCGGCTGGTCCTGATCATCAACGATTAGGATTTCGTCGTCGGGGCTAATCGGGTAGCCCTGGGTTCGCAGGCGTAGCTCAATCATGTCGGTCGAGCGGGTGTAGTTCACCAGACCCTCAGCCATGCCGAACACCTGCTGAACGGTGCAACCGAGCACCGACTCGATCTTGCCCGCAACCGCCGGAGCCAGCTTCGAACCGCCCACCTGCAGGGTCTGCAGGGACGGCAGGGACACGCCGCGCTTTTCCGCGGAGGCGACCCACGCCTGAGCCAGCGGAGGCACCAGCGCGGAGGTGGTCACACCCTCCATCTCAATGAGGTGGAACGCGGTCTGCGGGGACGGATCCGCCGCAAACACCAGCTTGCCGGAGGCGCACATGACGCCCAGGATACCGGGCGAGCTCATCGTGAAGTTGTGCGCGGCGGGCAGCACCACGAGCATGGTCGTGTTGTTGTTCAGCTTGCAGATATCGACCGAGCCGCGCACCGAGTACAGGTAGGCGGCGTGGGTGCGAGGAATCAGCTTCGAAATGCCGGTCGTACCGCCGGAGAGCTGCAGGAACGCCACCTGCTCGCTCGCGCGCAGGTTCTCGGTGTTCTGAATGACGCCGGGCACGAACTCTTCAGCGAGTTCCTCTTCGGTCAGCGGGGTCAGCGGCTCCGCAACGTCAATAGCGACCGGCGGCTCCAGGGAGTTCTTGCGCAGCTCGGCGGCAACGTCCTCGTGCAGGGCGGTGAAATCTGCGCCCGGGGTCAGCGAAGAGAACACGTGCGCCGCAGCGTCGGTGCGGGTCGCAAAGTGCACGAGCTCGGTGGTGCGGTGCTGCGGCAGGCAGAACACCGGCAGCGCAGCCGCCCAGAAAATACCCAGCAGGTACACCAGGTACTCGGCGGTGTTACCCAGCTGCAGCAGCACGCGGTCACCGGGCTGCACGCCAGCCTGAACGAGGCGCGCCGCAGCGGCACGGCCTGCCGCCTCCAGCTCACCGTAGGAGAGGCGAATCTGCTGGGGCTTACCGTTCTCATCGAGCTGCGCGTGCGAGAGCGCCACCAGCGCCGGGAAGTGCGGCTTAGCGCGGCATGCATCCAGCAGGAACTCGGGGATGGTCTGGTCAATCCAGTAGCCGGCCTCGCGGTACTTCGCGGCAAAAGACTCGGGGATGAGCGGCGTGGGGGCCAGGGGGCTACGTTCTACGGTCATCTTCTCTCGATTTCTGTGTCGTTTGCGGTTTCTATAGCGCTCACGTGCTGCGTGCGTTCGCAGCGTGATGCCATCTCGTCAATGAGGGCGGGTGCGCAACCTGTGCCGGGTACCCCTCGGCACCCCTCGCGGCGCGGTAGTGTTGCACTTCTCTTAGGCTGTACTTCTCTAGGATACGGGCGCGGCGGTGTTTGCCCTAACGGGGCACCCCGCACGCCCACCATGCGGGGCGGGCTCTACCCGTGCAGGATCCCTAGGCGATCTCTCGCTACTCCTCAGCTAAGCTCCGCTCAGCGCGCTCAGCCTCCCGGCGGGCAGCAATAATACGTTCCAACGCCGGTACAATCGCGCCGCGCCAGCACGCATAATCGTGACCGCCGTTGAAGGTCGTGCAACGCGCATTCTTCAGGCCCAGCTTTTCCAGGCGCGCCTTCAACTCGCGGTGAGGCGGCACCAGAATCCACTCCTGCTCCCCCACCTCAATCTCAAGTTGCAGGTGGCGCAGGCGGTCAATCTCACCCGCCGCCTCCAGCTCGTCCAGGCGGTCCATGACCTGCGGCTGCCACAGCGACGAAGACTGCGCGATCGCGCCGCCAAACGCCTCCGGGCGGCTCAGCACCGCCAGCAGGGAGGACAGGCCACCCAGCGACTGACCGTTAATCACAATGTTCTGCGGGTCGGTCTTAATGCCGTGCACTGCCTCCAGGTGCGGGAATGCAATGTCCACCAGGTAGTCGGCAATCGGGTTGTCGCCGTTCAGCTCCTTCCAGCGGTTCTCACGACCGCCAGAGTGAAGGAAGAACACGTGCATCGCCGGAATACGGCCCGCCTCATGGGCGCGGTTGAGGGTCTGCTCCATGCCCTGGCTGAACCACATCTCACCGTCGAACTGGATGAACAGCGGCGTGTCCGGGGCGGGGTCACCCACGCGGCCGAGTACGTACTGGTGGCCGTCAGAGGTCTGCATCCACTCGGGGGCGGGCAGCGCGTCAATCTCTTCCTGAGTCAGGATGAACTCCTGCACCGGCGCGTGCTCAAGCTGCACTACACCCATGCAACGGCCAATACGGTTGCATACGGTCTCGGGGTTCAGCGGGTCACCCTCGCCGGAGTCCAGGGCGGCACGCAGGCGCACCTGATCGTCGTCACCCAGCCAGGCGGGGCGCTCGCCGGGCAGCGCCGGCAGGAAGTTGTAGGAGGCACGCCAGGTGGTTTCCATCTGCATGCTCAGCTGCCACCAGCCGGTGCCCTCAATGCGGGTCATGAGGGAACGGTCGAGGTTCTTCTCATCGGTCAGGCGGTTGATGAACATGAGCACCTGCTCCGCCTGCTCATTGTGGTACAGGAACGTGACGATGCGCTCGTTCTCGCTGATGCTGCCGTCTTCGCGGTGCACCGGCTCAATAATCGGGGTGCCTTCGGAGACGACCTCAAGGATGCGGGCGTTCAGCTCTTCGGGGCTGACCGCCTCGGCAATGAGGGCGCTGATGAGGGGGCTGTCCACGCGCGGTGCCGGTACGGGGCGCGGGGTCTTAGGAGGGGTCGGGCGCACGGTCGGTGCAACGGTACGCGGCTGCACAGAAGTAGCCTGGGCAGAAGCAGTCTGCACAGAAGTAGCCTGTGCGGGAACGGTCGCGGTGGGTTCGTGCTCGCCCAACGGTTCCTCCTTGGTCTGTGGAAACACTCAATCGGTGAGAATCGGTGAGGAGGCGCATTATCGTTAGTTAGCCTCTACTACCTCACTCTATGGTATCCCCTACCCAAACTCTAGCCAAAGGAAAAAGCGAAAGAACCAAAACATGACAAGATGACAGCGAGCGCGGGCAGCTTTCTCTCTCTCCCCCCCCCCAAAAAAAACGGGGCAAGAATTGGGGCGCCAGAATAGACTGCACGGATAAGCGACACAAACCGGGCGGTTAAATGAGATGAGGCACCGAGACCGTGCATCAAACCTCTCAAGTCGCAACTCTCAAGGTCTCATGCGGCAGTCTCGGTGCCTCATCTGCGGGTTCCCAAAATGGAACCTACCCAGTGCTCGTTTCCGTTCATGCGTCAAAGACGGGCGAGCACCGGGTAGGCGCCCTACGCGCAGGGGATCCTGGGTCCCTCAGATCCTAGCGTTCGCTGCTTGGCGCAATGCCGAGCTTTTCCACCTGTACTGAGACGGGTGGCGCAAACTCCCACGCGGCTTAGGGGCGAAAACTTATTTGCTTTCGCGGGCCGCCGAAATAGCGTCAGCGGCAATATGAATTGTTTGGTTCTCCTTCGGAATCACCAGAGGAGTACCAGTGCATGGATCAGGAATAATGACCGATTGCAGGTCAAAAACTTCCTGAATAAGTTCCGGTGTAATTATCGCACGCGGATCGCCCTGAGCGATAATCCGGCCCTGCTTCATTAACACAACATGAGTAGCATACCTGAAAGCAAGGTTCAGGTCATGCAACACCACGGCTACCGTTCGGCCTTCGGAGTGCAATTTCTTCGTCAGGTTCAGCACCTCAATCTGGTGCGTGATGTCCAGGTAGGTGGTCGGCTCATCCAGCAGAATCAGCGGGGTCTGCTGCGCCAGGGTCATGGCGATCCACACACGCTGACGCTGACCGCCGGACAGCGCCTCAATGGGGCGTTCGGCAAGCTCCAGCACGTTCGCCGCCTGCATCGCCTCCACGCAAGCTTGCTCGTCCTCATCGGACCAGGAGCGCAGCAGCGACTGGTGCGGGTAGCGGCCGCGCGCCACCACATCCGCCACGGTCACGCCGCTAGGCGCCTCCGGGGTCTGCGGCAGCATCGCCAGAATCTTGGCGATAGCGCGGGACTTCATCTGCGGCAGCGGGGTGCCGTCCAGGCGAACCTCACCCTCCTTGAGCGGGTTCACACGGGCAAGAGCCTTCAGGGTGGTCGACTTGCCGCAGGCGTTCGGGCCCAGGATAACGGTCAGCTCCCCCTCCGGCACCTGAAAATCTACCCCGTTGAGCACCGTATGCTCACCGTAGGCAACCACCATGTTCTCGCCTTCAAGGCGGGTCGTCACACTAGTGTTCACTAGCCCTTCTTCCTTTCGAGGTAAATCAGGTAAATCAGGTACAGGCCGCCAATCGCGCCGGTCACCACACCCACCTGAATGATGCGTCCGGGAACGGCGAATCGGCCAATCAAATCCGAGCCGAGTACCATGAGCGCACCCATGAGTGCCGCGGAGGTGAAGCCCACCCCGCCGCTACGGGAGAGGGTCTTCGCGATGTGCGGTGCCGCCAGGGCGACGAAGGCAATCGGGCCGGTCGTCGCGGTCGCCAGCGAAACCAGAAGCACACCAATAAACAGTGCCGCTACACGGTACGCGTTCACGCTCACGCCCAAACCGGATGCCACCTGGTCACCAAAACGAATCGCGCCCAGCGGGCGGACCAGCATCAGCAGCAGCGGAGTCACCACCAGCAGCAGACCCAGCAGCGCGTAGGTACGCTCCCAGGTAATGTCATTCAGCGAACCAGCCAGCCAAGACGCCGCGGTCTGCGCCTGAGTCAGGGAAGCACGCACCACCAGCAGGGCGTTGAACGCCGCCAGGGTCGAACCCACACCAATACCGACCAGCACCAGACGGAAGCCATGCAGACCCGTGCGGCGCGTCAACAGCCACACCAGCACCGAGGTCGCCAAGCCACCAACAACGGCACCCAGAGCAACCTCAACGGGGCCGGAATTGAACACAATAATCTGCAGAAGCGCACCGGTCGCGGCACCATTCGTGAAACCGATAATATCCGGCGAACCCAGAGCATTACCCGAAATCACCTGGAAAATCGCGCCCGACAGACCAAGCGCCGCGCCCACCAGAAGCGCCGCCACAATACGCGCCGCACGCTGCTGAGCGAAAGCCACAGCAATCTGCTTACCCTCACCCATCAACGCCGGAATAACCTTCTCCGGGGCGAGCTTATAGTCACCCTGCAGCATGCCCCAAAACGCCAGCGCCGCAATCAGCGCCACCAGCGCAACATTCAGAATCAGCACACGCCACGGCACCTGAGCACTCAGCGGACCGCGCACAGTCAACACCGGGCGGCCGCCCAAATCGCGGCCGCTACGACGCGCAGAGCGGTTCACGGTGGCGGTTGCAGTCGAAACAGCGGAAGAATTCGACATTAGAGAGCCTCCACCTTACGACGAGTCATCAAGAACAAGAACACCGGGGCACCGGCAAGAGTCGCCACAATACCCACCTGAGTCTCCTGCGGAGCCACCAGCACACGCGCCAACACGTCAGCACACAGCAGCCACACCGGACCCAACAGCGCCGAACCATAATTCACCCAGCGCACATCATTACCGAGCAGAGCACGCACCACAAAAGGCACCGCCAAACCCACAAAACCAATCGGACCCACCGCAGCAGTCGCCGCACCGGCAAGCACCGTCACCGCAAGAAGAGTCAGGTTCTGGGTCGTACGCACGCTCACGCCGAGACTGGTCGCCGCCTCCTCGCCCATGCTCAGAGCATTAATCGCAGGAGCCACAAAGAACGCCACCAGCACACCCAGCACAATCACCGGGCCCACAGTCGACGCGATATCCATGCCGCGGCCCTCCAGCGAACCGGCAACCCACACACGGAACTCGTTATACGCATCCTGATCAGCCAAAATCAGGCCCTGCGCAATCGCCGACAGCGCCGCAGAAATTGCCACACCCGCCAGAGCAAGCTTCACAATCGAGCCATCACGGCCACGACCCAGCGTATACACCAGCACCGCAGCCAACGCGCCACCAATCGTCGCAGCAATCATGTACTGCCAAATACCCATGACGCCAAAAACCACCACGGAAGCAATCACAGCCACCGCAGCACCGGCATTCACACCCATCAGACCGGGCTCAGCCAACGGGTTACGGGTCAGCGACTGCATCAGAGAACCGGCAACAGCCAACGCGGCACCAGCCGCAAGACCCACCAGGGTACGCGGAATACGCTGCTCCATCACAATCGTCTGCGCCTGCTCAGAAGCAGTGCCATTAAAAACAGCCAGAACCTCATCCGGCGGAAGATTATTCGATCCGAACAGCAAAGAAGCAGCCACAGCACCCGCCAAAAGCACCGCAAACAAGAACAGAAAAGCCAGGCGCTTACCCAACTTCTGCCCCTGAATCACAGACCCCTGACGGGACGTACTCTCCTGCTGAACACCTCGGGACAATGAGCTCGTGCGGGCCACTATGCTCCTTATGCTCGATACAAGAAAACAGGGAGGCGCACCCCGGCACCCCGCCGCAAGAGGGGGCACCCGGCACACCGGTAGATAACGAGAGAAACGCCGGAGCGGGCGGGTCACTCCCCCACCCGCATCCGACGTTAAGTCTTAGCGCTTACGGGTCAGCAGCAGCGCAGCGGCACCCACCACGCTCACGCCCAGAACCACCACGCCGACCCACGGGAACGCAGCACCGTAGGTCACGGTCTGCACGGTGGATGCGGTGTTAGCCGCGCCCGAAGCCGAAGCGCTCGGGCTCGACGCAGTACCGCGCGCAACAGCCGCAGAAGATGCGCTCGCCGAAGCGGTCGCCTTCTTCTCGCCCGCAGCCGCAGAAGCCGAAGGCGCAGAGGAAGCGTTAGAAGAACCAGAGGTAGTACCCGAGGAATCAGCCTCCGAGTTCAGACGATCGTACTCTTCCTTGGTGATGGTGTTGCCATCAGCATCGGTGTACACGGTCTCAGCCTCAGCCGCACCGTTTGCAGAACCATTGGAGGAGCCGTTCGAGCCGCCATTGGACGAGGACTCGTTGGAGTCGTTAGAGCCCTGAGCGTCGTCTGCAGAGTCGGAGCTGTTAGAGTTCGAGCCGCCATTCGAGGAACCGCCGTTGCTCTTCGAACTGGAAGAGCCGCGGTTCGAAGAAGAACCCGAAGAGTTCGAGGAGGAGTTATCCGAACCGCCCTCGCCCACCACGGTGAACTCGGGGCTGCGGTTGGTGTACGCCTCGGTACCCAGGTACTTGCCGTCCTTATCGCGCTTCTCGCCGGTCGCGAGGAAACGCAGGGTGTGGGTGCCAGCGCCAACATCCGGCAGAACGAAAGAACCGGAGACGTTGCCGTTGCTGTCGGTCTTCTGGGTGTGCACCACGCAAGCGCCCTGAGCCGCATCGGAGGGGCACAGGTCGCCGTCGTCAACCTTCACGGACACCACGGTGTTCGCGGGGAAACCGCTCACGCTAAAGGAAATCACTCCGTGCTCGCTCACCGAAGAAGAGACGGTCGAGGAGGTGCCGGGGGTAGATGCCTTCGCACCGCCCGGAGGCAGAGCGGAAGCAGTGCCAACGCCCAGGCCCAGCGCCAGGGTTGCGGCGGCGCAGGCGGTCAGCGCCTTAGAGGTCAGGGAAGCCTTCGGGGCTCCCGAAAAAGGTGCACGCATGGTGGTCCTTTCAAAAATTACCGGGGTCGAGCTGAACGCTACGAGGATCGCGTCAGTGCTGTTCAGCGGGTTGTGACCCGAGTGGTTCGTGGGGCACCCGGCCCACGCCCCTGTTCAAGGGTGCGGGGCGTGAACCGGTGCGGTGTGAATGTATGGTCAGAGAGCTTACTTCTTGGAAGTGCGCAGAATCAGAGCCGCAGCCAAAACCACCAGGCCAGCCGCCGAGAGCAGCAGGTTGTTGGCGTTGTTGACCACCCACTTGGTCAGGCCGGTCAGCTCAGTGCCTTCAATGACCGGGCCCTGAGCTTTGGTGCCTGCGGCGGAGTTCTGGGAGCCCTGCGTGTTCTGCGAGTTCTTCGAACCGGATACGCCCGCAGCCTTCACAGCCTTCTTTGCGTTAGCCTCGGTCTTCTGCAGGTTGGTTGCCAGGTTCTTCTGCGCGCTCTGAACCTTCGCCTTAGCCTGCACGCGGTTCACGACCGGAGCGGTGCTCTGCGAGAGCGCGGCGAGGGATGCGTCCACATCGGTGGCGCGGGTGCTGATGCGGCCGCCCGCGTTACGCATGGGAACCGGCGCGGTGGAGGTGCTGGTTGCGGGGTTCTCGTTCAGCTCTTCGACCAGCTGGTCGTTGGCGTCCTGCTCATCGCGGGAAACTTCCTGACGAGGGGTAACAGCACGTTCCACGGTCAGCTCTGCGAAACCGAGCACGGCGTTCTGCGCACCCTGGTTGCCGTTGTGCACGACCACGCGGTAGGTAGCGGCGGGCATGCTCACGCTGGTTTCGTAGCTGAAGCTGCGGTTACCGTCGAGGCGCTTCCAGCCGGAACCGTAGAGAGTCTGCGGGGAGTTACCGAGGTAGGTTGCGGCGTACACCCAGGTGCCCGGCTCGGCGTTCGGCACGGTCACGGTCACGGTGGAGCCCTCGCGGCTCACCTGCACGCCGTTACCGTTGGTCAGCTCGGAGGCGCTAATCGGCTCGGGCGCGTCAACAGGGGCGTATTCGGGAGCCTTGTCGCTGAGCTTAATCAGCTGTCGAATAGACACGCTACGGTCGTAGTTGTTGCCCTGCTCATCCGCTCCGCCCAGGGAGCCGGAGAGAACCTGCACGTTGTGCTCAGAATTTTCGGTAGCCCAGCCTGCCTTAGCCAATTCTTCAGCGCTCAAGCCGGTGTTTTCGGTGGTGGGCAGGGGAACCTCAACCTCGAAGGTGCCGTCTTCATTGGCGATTGCCATGAAGTTCGCGGGCGAGTTGCCGCCCTTCTTGGTCAGGGGGTTAATCGCCTGGTGAGCTTCATCGGGGCGGGCGTCCAAGAACTTGACCGCAAATACGGCACCGCGACCGGGGGCATTACTCACAAAGCCTTCACCGCGCACCACGAGCTTACCTTCGCGCCACTTCTCGGTGGAGATGGTGACATTCGCCTTCACGGGGTTCGCGGGCTTGGGGTCAGCAGGCTTGGGGTCAGCAGGCTTGCTAGGTTCCGGGGTGGGTTCGGGGGTCGGCTCCGCGGTAGGTGCGGGGGTCGGTTCTGCAGTTACGCTGGGGTCCGCAGTAGCAGAGGGGTCTGCGGTAGGCTCGGCAGTCGCAGAAGGCTCAGCGGTGGCGCTGGGGTCAGCAGTGGGCTCAGCGGTCGGTGCCGGGCTCGGAGCCGGGTCGCTCAGCGTAATATTCTGCGCCACAGATGCGCGACGATCGTAGGTGTTACCGTCAGCGTCGGTACCACCCAGGGAACCGGAAAGCACCTGGATACGGTGGCTGGTACCCTCCACGGTCCAGCCCTTGCTCTTGAGATGCTCAGCGGTCAGACCGGTATTTTCGGGGGTCGGCAGAGCAACCTCAACCTCGAAGGTGCCGTCCTCCTTGGCGATTGCCATGAAGTTCGCGGGCGAGTTGCCGCCCTGCTTGGTGAGCGGGTTAATCGCCTGGTGAGCCTCATCCGGCAGGGCGTCGAGGAACTTCACAGCGAACACTGCGCCGCGGCCGGATGCGGTGCTGGTGAAGCCGGTTCCACGTAGCACGAGCTTGCCCTCGCGCCACTTCTCGGTGGAGATGGTCACGGCAGCCTTAGCGTCCTGCTGAGTAGCGGCGGGGGTGTCCGCGAATGCGATGGTGGTGCCGGTCAGTGCCGCTCCGGGGGTGATGAGCGCGCCGGCGAGCGCCACGACGGCACCGTAGCGGGCTGCGGTGCGTGCGGGTCGGGTTTCGGTCATTGTGGTCCTTGAGGATGGGTGTGGTGGGTCGTGCATCCCCTGCCCGCCGCGAGTTTAGGTCGCGGCGGGCTGGGGTTCAGGAAGCCTCGGTGGGTGGTTACTTCACACGGGGCATTTAGAGCGGAAGTGCCTTCTTGACGTCCTCGATAATGCCGTTGAGCAGCAGCGGGCCGCCGGTGGAGGTCCACTTGGAGCCCTCAACCAGGATGACGTGGTCGTCCTTAACTGCCTTCAGGTTGGTGAAGCCGGAGGTTTCCTTCGCCTTCTTCAGTGCCTCTTCGGCGCCCTGCAGGCCCGCGGTACCCTGCGCGTTGGGGTTCTGCTGGCTTGCACCGCCGAGGGTGCCGAGGAACATGTAGTCCGCGTCGATGGTTGCCAGGTTCTCCAGGGAGACGGGCTCGGAGTGGCCCTGACCGTTGCGGTCCTGCGCCTCGGGGCGCTTGAGGCCCAGGTCGGTGAGCACCTGACCGGCGGGCAGTTCCTTCAGAATCAGGGCGGGGCCGTTGCCTGCCCAACGCACGATGGAGAAGGTCTTGTCGCCGTACTTGGGTGCGAGCTGCTCCTTCAGCGTTGCGGCGCTTGACTCGTATGCCTTGATGACTTCTTCGCCCTTGTCGACCATGTTCATGGCGTTAGCGACGTTGCGGAAGTTGATGCGCCAGTCGCCGCCCGCGTAGCCGCAGTAGACGACGGGAGCAATCTTCTTAAGGGTTTCGTAGGCGTCGGAGCGCTTGTCCACGCCGGTGGAGTCGACCAGAATCAGGTCGGGCTCAAGGTTGCCGATCTGCTCGTAGTTGACCTGCGCGACGGTGCCGATAATCTGCACGCCCTTGGCGCGGTCGGCGAGGTAGTTGGGCACGCCGGACTGGCCGCGGCCGGAGACGGAACCGACGGGGGTCACGCCGAGGGCGAGCAGGCCGTCGAGGGTGGGTTCGGAGAGGACGATAACCTTCTGCGGGTTGACGGGAACTTCTACGTTCTCTTCGTCAATATCCTTGATGGTTCGGGTGCCGCCATTACCGGAGCCGCCCGAGGTGGAACCGCCGGAAGTGGTGGTCGTGGTGGTCTCGCTGCTGCATGCTGCGAGGGCGAGAGCTGCCGAGGAGGCGAGCGCCAGGCCGAAGAAGGCGCGGCGGTTAACGCCCGATGCGCCGTGGTTCTCGGCGTCGGTCAGCTCGGATCGGTTGAAAGACATAGTTCCCCCTATAAATGACTAAACTATACCTAACCTTACAGATATCTGAGTGTTACATCAAGGCGCGTTCAGTTTGGCTTCTCTGGCCGTCGCAATGCCCGGTTTTGCCGCGGAATTCCGCGGGTTAACATATTTCACGCTTTGTCATAGTCTTGCTGACATTATGTCACTTAAAAAGGGGTGATTCTCCCCCGCCCTACGCCCTCTCGGCGGTGACTTCACGTATGCGCCCGGGCACGCGCCCAGGCACACACAACACCCGGGCACGCAAAACGCCCCGCCGCGAAGAACCGCGACGGGGCGCAGTCTTCACAACGGGGCGTTGAGGTTTTATAGATGCGTGCACCGTTACTGCCCAGCACCATTATTGGCGGGCATCATTACCGGCGAGTACCCTTACCGGTGAGCACCGCTAGTGGCGGCAACCGCATCCGCCGCCGGAACGCTTGACCGATGCAGCCGCCGCACGCAGGGAGGCGATGGCCGCCTCCGGGCCGCCGAGCGCCTCATCCACGCCGTAGACCGAGCTGCCGGCAACGAAGCAGGTTGCGCCCGCCTCCGCGGCACGCGGGATGGTCTCTTCGGTGATACCGCCGTCCACCTGCACGGTCACCGGCAGGTTCGCGCCCTCAATCGCCTTGGCGGCGCGGGCAATCTTCGGCAGGGTCACGTCCAGGAACGCCTGGCCGCCGAAGCCGGGTTCCACGGTCATAATCAGCAGCATGTCCAGTTCGCTGAGCATGTCCAGGTAGGGTTCCACGGCGGTTGCCGGGCGCAGCGCCATACCCGCCTTCGCGCCCTCAGCACGCAGGGTGCGCGCCAGCTTGATGGGGGCGATAGCCGCCTCCGCGTGGAAGGTCACCGATTCGCAGCCCATGCTGGCGTATTCGGGTGCCCAACGGTCGGCGTCCTCAATCATCAGGTGCACGTCGAACGGCACCGGGGAGATTTCGCGCAGACGCTTGACCACGGGCGGGCCCCAGGTGAGGTTGGGGACAAAGTGGTTGTCCATCACGTCAATATGCGCGGCATCTGCGGTGGAAATGCGCTCCAGCTCGCGCTGCAGGTTCGCGAAATCCGCCGAGAGAATCGACGGGTTAATGGCAATACCCATGGGGTTCCTTTCAAATCCGTGTCGTATGGCGAGTGGTGCTAGGCGGTGAAGCGGCTAGTTCTTACGCAGCAGGGCGAGGAACATGGCGTCGGTTCCGTGCACGTGCGGCCACAGCTGTGCGGTGGTCGGGTTCTCCGAAGCCTTCACGACCGGGGCGCCCTTCTTGACCTTGATTTCGGGGGTGTGGCCGGGGTCCTTCTCCCCCGCCAGCACGCTCACGGGTTCGCCGTTCGCGCCTTCGGTGTGCAGGGCAACTTCGCGCAGTGCGGCGGCGGAGTCGAGCAGGCTGACCGCGCCGCTTTCGAGCACCTCAGCCACAATGTTCTGGGTTTCTGCCGCGTGCGGGGAGCAGGTCACGTAGGCGATGACGCCGCCGGGGCGGGTCGCTTCAATGGCCGCGTCCAGGAGCTGACGCTGCAGGGGCAGTAGCTCTGCAATATCGCGCGGGGACTTGCGCCAACGCGCCTCGGGGCGGCGGCGCAGGGCACCCAGACCGGAGCAGGGCACATCCACCATGACGCGGTCGAACAGCTGACCGGGTTCAATGGATCCGGGCAGGTCGGAGGCGTTCTTGCGCAGGGTCTCGCGGATCTGGCGGCCGTCGCCGGCGAGTACCGTGTAGCTGTCCTCGGGCAGGGGGCGCATGGAGGATTCCACGAGCTGGGCGCGGTGCGGTGCCGCCTCGTTGGCGACCAGGGATGCGCCGCGCTGAACACCGAGCGCGCCAAGCAGCGCCGCCTTACCGCCGGGGCCTGCGCACAGGTCGAGCCAGGCGGTATCGGTGCCGTCCAGGGGTGCAGCGGCGAGCGCGCGTGCCACCAGCTGGGAACCGGCATCCTGCGCACGGACGGTGCCTTCACGCACGGATTCCAGGCGCGCCAAGTCGCCGGAGGCATACAGTGCCGAGCCCTCGACCAGCTCGCCATCGACAGCGCCCTGTTCGCGCGCCTCGTCGAGGCTACCCAGGCCGGGCAGCGCAACCAGGTTCACCACGGGGGCGAGGTTGTCCGCTTCGAGCAGCTGCTCAATTTCGGAGGCGGGGCGGCCGTGCGCGACGAGTGCCTGGCGCATGGAACGCACAATCCAGCCGGGGTGCGAGGCGAGCAGCGCCATGCGCTCGGTGTCGTCCTTCGCGTCCTCGATGATGAGTTCGTACCACTCTTCGGGGGTGCGCTCGGAGACGCGGCGCAGCACCGCGTTAATAAAGCTTGCCGGGCCCGCACCGATCTTTTCGCGTGCCAGGGACACGCTCTGGTTCAGTGCCGCGTGGGCGGGAACGCGCATGTTCAGCAGCTGGTGCACGCCCATGCGCAGCACAATGAGGGTGGTGGTGCCGACCTTCTCGAGGGGGCGGTCTACGCAGCGGCTGAGGATTGCGTCGTAGGTACCCTGGTGGCGCAGCGTGCCGTAGGTCAGCTCGGTTGCGAAGCCTGCGTCGCGGTGGTCGAGGCGGTGACTACGAATCGCCTTGGGCAGCACGAGGTTCGCGTAGGCGTCAGATTCCGCCACGGAGCGCAGTACGTCGAAGACGGTTGCGCGTGCGGTGTCTGCGGTACGCGAGCGTGCGGAGGGTGCCGCCGCGGAGAATTCGCGGGCGGACATGGAGCGGCGGTTGCGTTCGTGGCCGCTCTTATTGCGCTGGGAGGTGCCGCCGCCACCGCGTTTGGTGTCGTCGTGCTCGGTCTTGGCTCGGCGTGCGGCGCGTTCGACGCTGGTCAGGCCGTCAAAGCGGCGGCCGGTGCGCGATTCGGTGCGGGAGTTGTCATCCCACTTCTGCGGGCGGTTCTGAGCACCCTGCCCCTGCGAACGCTGGTTCTGCGAGCGCTGATTCTGCGAACGCTGGTTCTGGGAACGCTGAGAATTCTGAGACTGCTGGCGGTTCTGCTCGCCTGCACCCGAGCCATTACCCGAGCCGGAGCGGCGGCGACGCTTACGCTTCGCACCGCCCTCACCCTGACCGCCGCCCTGGTTGAACTTGCCGTTACCGGCATTACCGGCGTGACCGGGCTTGCCGTGTCCTCCCTTGTAGGGGCGCTTTTCGTTGCTCATGCGAGTACCACCAGGCCTTCCGCCATGTCCTTACCAGCGCCGCGAGCCCACGCGGGCGCATCCATCATTTTCTTACCGGCAGGCTGAACCTGCAGCAGCGTCAGGGGTTCGGTACCGGTTCCGACCAGTACCTTCTTCGCGTGCAGACGCACCGCACCGGGCGCGAGGGGGCCGCCGTTCGCCTCGGTCAGGGACTGCACCAGGCGCTCATCGGCAACCGCCAGACCACCGATCTTGAAGCGGTTTTCGCCCAGTTCGCACCATGCGCCGGGTTCGGGGGTCACGCCGCGGAAGCGTGCCAGGATCTGCTCGGCGGGTTCGGTCCAGGTGAGGCGGCCGTCGGCAATGCTCATCTTGGAGGCGTAGCTGACCGACTCGTCCTCGACCTGCACGGTGCCGCTCTCGCCCGCTTCGAGGCGTTCGAAGGTGCGCTCAAGCAGTGCGCCGCCGCTGGTGGCAAGGCGCATCAGCACGGTGCCTGCGGTGTCGTCGGCGGCTACGGGGGTGGATTCCTGTTCGAAGGTGGGGCCGGTGTCCAGGCCTTCTTCGAGCAGGAAGGTGGTGGAGAAAATTTCCTGCTCACCGGCGATGAGGGCGCGCTGCACGGGGGCGGCGCCGCGCCATGCGGGCAGCTTGGAGAAGTGCAGGTTGACCCAGCCGTAGCGCAGGGATTCCAGCGCGGACAGCGGCAGCAGGGCACCGTAGGCGACCACGGCGGCCGCGTCAGCGTTCAGTTCGGCAACGGCTGCGGCGGCTTCGTCGTTCCAGCGGTTTGCTTTCACGATGGGCAGGCCGAGCTCTTCGGCACGCTGCGCGACCGGGGAGGGGGTGAGCACGCGCTTGCGGCCCACGGGGGCATCTTCGCGGGTGAGCACGCCGACCACGCGCACCTTATCGGAGTTCGCCAGGTAGTCGAGCGGGGGCACTGCAACGTCGGGGGTGCCTGCGTAAATGATGTTGAGCATGTGAGCCTACTTTCCGAAGCTACCGAAGGAGGAACCGGCACCGAATGTGCCACCGCCGCCGAAGGCACCGCCCACGCGGGCTGCACGCTCGGTCACGGTCTTAGCAGCGACCGTGTTGTAGTCTGCGGCGCGCAGGGCACGCATCACGCGCTGGCGGTCTTCGCCCACGAGACGGTCGATGAAGAGCTTGCCGTGCAGGTGGTCGGTTTCGTGCTGCAGCATGCGCGCGAACAGACCCTCACCCTCCAGTACGAGGGGTTCGCCGTGGCGGTCCACGCCGGTCACGCGCGCCCAGTTCTTGCGCGGGGTCGCGGACTTCTGGCCGGGCACGGACAGGCAGCCTTCGCCGCCTTCCTGGTCTTCTTCGCCGACTTCAAGCACGGGGTTAATGATGTAGCCTTCGCGGTCGTCAATGCCGCCGAAGGTGAAGATCTGCTTGGAGATGCCAACCTGCGGGCCGGCAAGGCCCACGCCGCCCACGTCGTACATGGTTTCTAGCATGTCGTCGATGAGTCGTGCCAGGTCGTCGTCGAAGACGGTGATGGGGTCGCAGACGCTGCGCAGCACCGGGTCGCCTACGGTGCGGATGCTCAGGATGGTCATGGTTCTCCTTTGCCGGCTGGTGCCGGGAATGTGCTTACGGATTTCAAAATGGTGGCAGAACTGCGCTGATGGCTTTTCGCAACGGGTTCTTCACAGAAGGTTCTCCCTAGCGGGTTCTTTACAGTGGGCGCGCGGGCGCCGTTCTGCCTATTGTTCTATTGTCGCCGATTCGCTAGCGCGAATCTAGAACGAATCGAGGCGGCAGGGTGAGGGCTGAGCCTCACCTCCCTGCGCTCACCTGCGCGGGCTCACCTCCACAGGGGTTTATGCCTCTCCTCCACGCCCGCTACTCCCCTATGCCACCGGCGGGGGTACTAGCCTATGCCACCGGTGGCGGTACTACGGGCATGAGCGCAGGGTCTTCAAATTCTTGAACCTGGCGGTCGAATTCCCAGACGCGGCGCAGGGCGCAGAACTTGTACCAGTTGCGTTCGAGCACGGCGGGGTTTGCCTGCTGCGGCAACACCTGCGTTTCGCCGAGTGCCACGCCCATGAGGACGGGCGCGTCGCCGTATTTCCAGGGTTCCCAGGTGCCTTCGTCGGGGTCGACGAGGGATTCTTCGGCTTTGAGTCCGGCGACGAGCTGCATGACGACTTTTTCGTCAAGTGCTTTGACGCGGCCACGTTTGTCGGTGCCTTTGGTTTTGTAGTCGATGATGCAGGTTCGGCCTGCGATTTCTGCGACGAGGTCGAGGGTGCCCGCGTAGCCGACGATGTCGTTCCAGATGGTGACTTCGGCGGCGAGGGGGCGGGGTTTGAATGCTTCCCACCATTCGTCGAAGCGGTCGGCGTAGGCTTGTTCGCCGTTGATGATGAGCTGTTCGCGGCTTTCGTCGAGGTTGTGTTCTCGGCCCATGGCGCGTAGGGCGACGGCTTCGGCGTAGTTGTGGACGCGGTCGCCTCGGGCGGCGGCTGCATCGCGGTATCGTTCGGAGGCGCTGGCTGCGTCGCGGATGATGGCGAATTTGAGGCCGTGGGATCCGGTGGCGCGGTAGGCGCGCTGGTCTTCGAGGGCGGCTTTGGCGGCCATGTACCCGTGCCAGCCGCTGAGGTCGTTGGCGTGCTGCCCGATGACGGTGGTGATGGAGGGGACGAGGAGTTCTCCTCCGCGGACGCGCGCGTACATGCGTCCGTAGTCGGTGGCTGCGGCGAGTTCGGGTGTTGTCACGGGGTACCTCATTCTCGGGTGGTTGTGTCCGCGGCTGGGTTTGTACTGCTTGTGGACACAAATACCGGTGGGCATAATAAAACCCCCGTTCCTTGAAACGGGGGTTATTGGTGCGTGATACTGGGTTCGAACCAGTGACCTCTTCGGTGTGAACGAAGCGCGCTACCACTGCGCCAATCACGCTTACGGATAAGACTATACCGAGGCTTGGCGTGAAGGTCAAATTCTGCGCTCCCCTTTTTTTACTGCCGCCGAGAAGCCACTTGTGTTTCGAAAAGCCACAAAAATAGTGGCTTCTCGAAACACTTGTGGCTTTTCGAGGAGTATGCGGCGGCACCATAGAATCTAAAAGATCTTCCGACAGATACAGATATAAATAAAAAAGCCTGGCTTCCGAAGAAACCAGGCTTTTTCCTAGTGTGACCCCAACCGGATTTGAACCGGTGTTGCCGCCGTGAGAGGGCGGAGTACTAGGCCGCTATACGATGGGGCCGCAACCTCCGTTAGGAGGTTAGCTGGGATACCAGGACTCGAACCTAGAACAAAGGAACCAGAAACCTTCGTGTTGCCAATTACACCATATCCCATTACTCTATTGAGTTACCGTTCCGTTTTTCACCTTTCGGCTTTTCACCGGAACGAGTAATAACTATACGGGTCTTTCTGGAGGCGTGCAAGCCGAAATCTGGAGAGCCGCCTCACATTCACGGTTTTATGCCCGCTACTTCCGCGTGTTTCCGGGGTTTTTGGGGTTAAAAAGTTTTTTAAATTTCTTCAAAAAGAGGGTTTTGGGGGCCGATTTTCACCCTTCAAAGCAGCTTCTAGGGGACTTGGAGAGCAGTTTTATCCTCACCCCTGCACGTTTTGCACCCCAAATTTTTTTGAAGATTTTTCCCCTGCACTGTCTCCCGGTCGTCAGATGGCCGGGCAGTCAGGTAGCTAGGTGATCAGATAGCCGGGCAGCCGGTTAACTGACTAGCCAGCTAGCCTGGCGGCCAACTCACCCAAGCAACCACCTCGGGAAAGATCGCAGGACCCCCGCTCTGCACATCCAAAAACTAAAAACCCGGAGACAGCAAAAACCCGGAGGTAATAAAAAAATAAAAACCCAGAGACAACGAAAAGCCCCGAGGCGAACCTCGGGGCTTGAGTGGAGCGGTTGACGAGACTTGAACTCGCGACATCCACCTTGGCAAGGTGGTGCTCTACCAACTGAGCTACAACCGCATGTTTCGCTTTGAACTTTTCAGTTCGTCGCAACAACATGTACTACTATACGAGCCTTTGCCGGGGTGTGCAAACCAAATTCTTGCCACACCCCTCCAAATGGAGCCATATTCACCCATATAAAACATACTGACTAGTAGTTTTACAGGAAATATCCATCACAAAAAATATTCTCAAATTTGCGAAAAAATCCCCTTATCCGCCGGGTTTCTTCAGACCTTTCGGTCGTCTGATTCCCGTTGGATAAGGGGATTCTCTAGAGCTTAGTCGCTGCTACCGCCGGAGTCGCCTCCACCGGAATCGCCGCCGCCAGAGTAGTCGGAGCTGCTGTAGCTACTGTAGTCCGAGCTGCTGGAGCTACTGGAGCTTCCGGCGTCGAAGTCGCCTGCGTCCGGGTCGGGGCCCGGGTCCACGAAGTCGTCTTCTTCCTCTTCTTCGCCCGAAGAGTCCGAAGAATCAACAACAGACGACGAGGTGCTCACGTCGCCGCCGCGAGCCGCGTTCTGCATGGCGCGTGCCTCCAGGAACGCGGTCACGTAGGCGAGCGCCGCACCGGCAATAATGATGACGACCATCCATACGGAGCGGTCAAAACCGGCAATGTAGGCGAACAGCCAGATAATGCAGGCGTTGGTGAGCGCCATGATGGAGCCCTTCAGCAGCGCCTTCCCCATGATCGATTGATTCATGGTTAGCTCAGTTCAGCGGCAAGCTTGCGCAGGCGTGCGAGGGAGGAGTCCTTGCCGAGGATTTCCATGGATTCGAATAGCGGCGGGGAGATGCGCTCACCGGACACTGCGATGCGCACGGGGCCGAATGCGAGGCGCGGCTTGATTTCCAGGCCGTCGACGATTGCGGCGCGCAGGGCTGCTTCGATGTTGGCTGCGGTGAAGTCCTCGAGGGGCTCGAGAGCCTCGATTGCTGCTGCGAGAACCTGCGGTGCGGATTCCTTGAGCTGCTTACGTGCGTCGTCTGCGGTGCTGATTTCTTCGTCAGCTTTGAAGAGGAAAGCGAGCAGGCCGGGTGCTTCGCCGAGCAGCTGCATGCGCTCCTGGACGAGGGGTGCAGCTTCGGTGAGGACCTGCTCTTCACGCTCGGTGAGGGTTTCGCCGAGTACGCCTGCAGCCTGCAGGTACGGCACGAGGCGGTCGCGGAAGTCCTTGGGGTCGAGCGCACGGATGTGGTCGCCGTTGATGGACTCTGCCTTCTTCACGTCGAAGCGTGCGGGGTTGGCGACAACGTCGTGTACGTCGAAGTGCTCGACGAGCTCGTCGATGCTGAAGACGTCCTGGTCTGCGGAGAGGGACCAGCCTAGCAGGGACAGGTAGTTCAGCAGGCCTTCCTTGATGAAGCCGGAGTCGCGCAGCAGGAAGAGGTTCGACTCGGGGTCGCGCTTGGAGAGCTTCTTGTTGCCCTGGCCCATGACGTAGGGCAGGTGGCCGAATTCGGGGATGAAGCTGGTCACGCCGGTGTCGACGAGTGCGCGGTAGAGCGCAATCTGACGCGGGGTGGAGGAAAGCAGGTCCTCACCGCGCAGCACGTGGGTGACGCCCATGAGTGCGTCGTCGACGGGGTTCACGAAGGGGTACAGCGGGTCGCCGTTGGAGCGCACAACCACGTAGTCGGGTACGGTGCCTGCCTTGAAGGTGATTTCACCGCGAACGAGGTCGTTGAAGGTGATGTCCTCGTCGGGCATGCGCAGACGCCACACGGGCTTGCGGCCCTCGGCACGGTAGGCTTCCTTCTGCTCTTCGGTGAGGTTGCGGTCGTAGTTGTCGTAGCCGAGCTGCGGGTCCTGACCGGCTGCCTTGCGGCGCTCCTTCACCTCGTCGGGGGTGGAGAAGTCTTCGTACACGTAGCCGCCCTCAACGAGCTTCTGGAAAATCTCGTTGTAGATGCCGGCGGTCTTACGCTCGGACTGGCGGTAGGGCTCGTGGGGGCCGCCGACGCCGACGCCTTCGTCCCAGTTGATGCCGAGCCAGTGCAGGGATTCGAGCACCTGGTTGAACGATTCTTCGGAGTCGCGTGCCGCGTCGGTGTCTTCGATGCGGAAGATCAGCTTGCCGCCGGTGTGGCGTGCGTATGCCCAGTTGAAGAGGGCGGTGCGGACCATGCCCACGTGCGGGGTGCCGGTGGGCGAGGGGCAGAAGCGCACGCGGGTGTCTGCGGGGCTGTTGAGTACGGGACCGTGGTATTCGGTCATGATGTCTCCTTGACGGTGTGTTTCAGGATGTACGTTACGTTGTGGGGCGCGGGCGGCTTAGTCGCGCACGCGGGTGACGAGGGAACCGACGCCTTCGACCTCGACCTCTACTTCGTTGCCGTCGCGCAGTACGCTGATGCCGGCGGGGGTGCCGGTGAGCAGTACGTCGCCGGGCAGTAGGGTGAAGATTTCGGAGGCTGCGGCAACCTGCTCGGCTACGGAGTAGTGCATTTCGGAGGTGTTGCCTTCCTGCACGACGTCGCCGTCAACCCAGGTGGTGATGTTCAGCGAGTCGGTGTCCAGGTCGGTTTCAATCCAGGGGCCGAGCGGGGTGGAGCCGTCGAAGCCCTTCGCGCGGGTCCACTGGCGGTCTTCGAGCAGGTCGCGGGCGGTGAGGTCGTTTGCCACGGTGTAGCCGAAGATGACCTCGTGCACGCGCTCAAGCGGCACGGACTTGGCGATACGACCGATAATGACCGCGAGTTCACCCTCTGCGCTGACGGCTTCGGAGTACTCGGGCAGGGTCACGGGGTCGCCGGGGCCAATCACGGTGGTGTTGGGCTTGAGGAAGAACTGCGGGGAGGCGGGCGCCTCGGTTCCAGCCCAGTTTGCGATCGCTCCAATCACCTTGGAGCGGGGAATAATCGGGGCGAGCAGGCGCACCTGGTCGATGGGGTAGGTGGTGCCGGTCGGTTCGATACCCGAGTAGAAGGGGTCGCCGGCGAGTACGCGCAGGGTTTCTTCGCCTGCGGCGCCTTCTACCAGCCCGAAGTGGAGCTCATTATTTACGGTAAATCGTGCAATACGCATACTTTCTAGGGTACCAGCCTTCGAGGGTGTGGGCGGCGGGCGGGCTTTAGCGGGGTCGGGTTCGACGGGGTGCGCCTCCCCTCCCCCACAGCATTTACCGGGCACAGCGAATCCCCGCGGGTGTGCGTTCCAGGTGGGAGCGCATCCTGCGGGGATTTCGCGTGAGAGATTAGATGAGGCGGGTCATCCAGCCGTGGCGGTCCTCAACGGTGCCCAGCTGAATGCCGACGAGCTCTTCGCGCAGGCTCTTGGAGATTTCGCCGAAGTGCTCGGTGGGTGCCGGGATTTCGAAGTCTTCTGCCTTGAGCTTGCCGATGGGTGCGACCACTGCTGCGGTGCCGCAAGCAAAGATTTCGGTGATGTCGCCGTTTGCCACGCCTTCACGCCATTCGGTGAGGGTGATGGCGCGCTCTTCGACGGTCATGCCGCGGTCCTTGGCGAGCTGAATCATCGAGGAGCGGGTCACGCCTTCGAGGATGGTGCCGGTCAGTTCGGGGGTGACGATCTTGTTTTCCTTGCCGAAGATGAAGAACACGTTCATGCCGCCGAGCTCTTCGATGGCGTCGCCGCGGTGCGGGTCCTTGAAGATAACCTGCTTGCAGCCGTGCTTTTCACCCTCGGTCTGGGCAATCATGGATGCTGCGTAGTTACCGCCGCACTTTGCCGCACCGGTGCCGCCTTCGCCTGCACGGGCGTAGGTGGTGGAGAGCCAGATGTCTACGGGTTCGGGGGTGCCGAAGTAGTTACCTGCGGGCGAGCCGATCACGTGGTACTGCACGTGGCGTGCGGGGCGAACACCGAGGAACGCCTCGGTTGCAATCATGAAGGGGCGGAAGTAGAAGGCCTCACCGTCGCCGGTGGGTACCCATGCTTCGTCTGCCTTGATGAGTTCGCGCAGGGATTCGATGAAGGTCTCTTCGGGCAGCTCGGGCAGGGAGAGGCGGCGTGCGGAGTTCGCGAAGCGTGCCGCGTTCTTTTCGGGGCGGAAGGTCCATACGGAGCCGTCGGCGTGGCGGTAGCCCTTGATGCCTTCGAAGATTTCCTGGCCGTAGTGGAAGACGGATGCTGCGGGGTCGAGGACGAGCGGGCCGTAGGGGTGAACTCGTGCGTCGTACCAGGTGCCACCGGTCTTGTAGTCGCCTTCCCAGTCGATGGTGACCATGTGGTCGGTGAAGTAGTCACCGAAGCCGGGGTTTGCAAGGATTTCGGCGCGGCGTTCGGCGGTGGCGGGTGACTGGTTTGCTTCGTGGCTGAATTCGATGGCCATCGTTCTGCGTTCCTCTTCGTCTAGTTGCCTCTGTGGGCGTTCTTTGAGTGGCGGTTCTCGCGGCGGGGCGAGGGACCGGTGTGTGCCGCCGGGCGCGTTGTCGTGCGGGGCAGATGGTGCATCTAGCGGTCTGTGCTAGTCGGATGCATCAAAGCTAGTGGTGGATGGTGTCCACCGCCGAGGTGCCGGGCGGGTGTGCCTGACCTGTTTAGAGTACCGGAAAGATGCGTTTGCCGCATGCGCACCTTTTCTCCCATTCAGGATGTGAACAGGTGAAGCCCGGAAGGTGTGTTCCTTCCGGGCTTCGCTAGCGTAGTTCACGTTTTAGCCGAGCCAGTTTTAGCCGGGCAAGTATTAACCGAGGCGTGCGAGCACGTCCGCGCCGACCTGGTCGGTACCACGCACGGTCGCGCCGTTTTCGCGCATATCTGCCTCGACAGCGTCCTCAATGCGGGCTGCGGCGGCGTCGTGGCCGAGGTGGCGCAGCAACATTGCACCGGCGAGGATTGCGGCGGTGGGGTTTGCCTTGTTCTGGCGGGCAATGTCCGGTGCGGAGCCGTGTACGGGCTCGAACATGGAGGGGAACTCGCCGACGGCGTTGATGTTGCCGCTTGCCGCGTAGCCGATACCGCCGGTCACTGCACCAGCGAGGTCGGTGATGATATCGCCGAAGAGGTTGTCGGTGACGATCACGTCGAAGCGGGCGGGGTCGGTGACCATGAAGATGGTGGTCGCGTCAATGTGCAGGTAGTCGGTCTCAACCTCGGGGAATTCAGCCGCGATTTCGGTGAAGTAGCGGTTGTAGAGGCGGCCTGCGTGGGTGAGCACGTTGGTCTTGTGTACGAGGGTGACCTTCTTGCGGCGGGTGGACGCCAGCTCGAAGGCGTAGCGCACCAGGCGCTCCACACCGTGTGCGGTGTTGAGGGAGACTTCGGTGGCGATTTCGTGCGGGGTGCCCTGGCGAATCACGCCGCCGTTGCCGATGTAGGGGCCTTCGGTGCCTTCACGCACAACGACGAAGTCGATGTTGCCGGGGTTGGCGAGCGGGGAGACTGCGCCGGGGTACAGGCGGGAGGGGCGCAGGTTGATGTAGTGGTCGAAAGCGAAGCGCAGCTTCAGGAGCATTTCGCGTTCGATGAGGCCGGAGGGAATCTTGCCGCTGCGCGGGTCTGCACCGATGGCGCCGAAGAGGATCGCGTCGTGCTTCTTGAGGGCGTCCATGGTGGAGTCGGGTAGGGTTTCACCGGTTTCCAGCCAGTGCTCGGCGCCGAGCTTGTAGTGGGTGGGGGTTACGGTGATGTTTTCGAGCTCACAGGCGCGGGTGAGGATGCGCTGGGCTTCGGTAATGATTTCGGGGCCGATGCCGTCGCCGGGGATGACGGCGAGGTCGATGCTACGTGCTTCAGTCATGCCTCTACCGTAATACGCGCCGCGGGTGGGCGGTAGAGTGTGCGGGCGGGTTCTCAGACTCTGGGCTAGACGACGTCTGACTAGCTGTAGCTCCTGCCATGCCACTCCCCTACCCTTCTGCTTCGACCCGGTGCCTCCTGAAATCTGGGGTTCTGGATTCTGCGGTGTTCAGCTTCTGCCGGTTAAAACAATATTCCCCGACTGATAATTCAGCCGGGGAATATCGTTATGAGTTCTCGCTCAGTGTGAGGACCCTAGATGCTACTGCTATTAGGAGCGGGTGCAGAGGGTAACCTTCACGTAACCGGGGTTACGAACGCCGGACTGCTTTGCAGCGTTGTTAGCGGAGGAAATCTCACCATTGGGAACGGTGGGGGAAACGTAGGAGCCACCTGCGCCACCTGCGCCTGCCTGCAGCAGTGCGCTAACGTTCTGGCGGTAACGAGTGGGCTCTTCGTTAGCGTTCCACTTCTGGGAGGTAATGATAGCGGAGAGACCGCGAGCAGCACCGGAGCCACCGCCACCGTAACCTGCGCCACCGCCTGCGGAGACAACGGTCTGGTAACCGTTGAAGGACTTGCGGGTGTCGCTTTCGCTATAGGGGCGCTTTTCGTTGAGGTTAACAGGGTTGGTCTGGTGAACGATTTCCAGCTTGGAAATGTCGTTGTTGTCAATCTGGTAGGAGTATGCGAAGACGCCGTCTGCACCCTTACCGTCGAAGCCGGAGCCACCCTTGTCGCCAGCGGTGGAGGAGCTGAAGAGCTCCTGCTTGTTCTGGCTGGTGAAGCCCAGAACACCGTAGACGTTAGCCTTGTCGTTGTACAGCAGGGGCTGCTCGCCACCTGCGCCACCAACGCCGCCGTTACCACCCTTACCACCGGCAACCTTCATAGCGGTACGCTCAGAGGCGTGCGGCTTCAGAACGGTGTAGTGAGAGACGGAGGTCTCAGCGTCGCCACCGGCTGCTGCGGATGCGCTTGCACCTGCGGGCAGAACGGACTTAACCGCGGTGTCACCCAGGCTGGTGGTGGAAGCGTTGACTGCCTTGGGGTTGTAGAACGGGCTATTTGCGGGCATGTTGTTGGTACCGGGCTGGGTACGGATACCCGCACCGCCACCGCCACCTGCAACAGCAATCGGGGTGCCATCAATAACCAGAGCGGAGGAGCCACCGCCGGAACCACCGTAGAGGTAACGCTTCATATCGGAAGGCATGGGCGCGATAGCTTCAACACGAGCCTTAGCGTCTGCGGGAACGGGCTGTTCGTTGACGTCACCACCGTTACCGTAACCCTTACCACCGGTTGCGGGGCGGGTCTGCCAAATAGCCGCGCTGTCAACGCCGGGCTCGGACGCCAGGTAAGCTACACCACCGGCAGCTGCGACCAGCTCAACAACCTGGCCTGCCTTGACGGGGATTTCACCGGTCACGAGAGCACCGGAACCACCAGCAACCTGAGCGGAGCCGCCACCTGCGCCACCAGCAACCTCGAAGCGGAGCTTGTCGACCTTAGCGGGAATAGTAATCTTCAGAGTGTCGCGTGCACCGGAGGGCTGACCGGAGATGTTGTAGTTTTCGGTGGAGTTCCACTCACATTCGGTGGAGGAAGCAAAAGCGGGAACTGCAGCGGAAGCTGCGACAACCGGAGCAGCCCATGCTGCGCCAGCTACAACCTTGCGGCGAGAAATGTTAGTAGACATGTATGTCCTTCGAGAGTGATGTCATTTTGAGGAATAAAAGTTATCACCCGCCGTCGTGCACGGCGAAGAACGTCACCTGATGAGATTCGAGTGAGCGAAGCAGGTTTGCACCTAACCTCTTGGTGATAACGACATAATGTTGTATCCCGCTCCCCATATACAGGGAGGTGCACTTCAGAGCGCTTGGTGTTCGCTCTGCGAGGCCTTGGGCCATCGGCATAGATTTCGGGTACGGCTAAAACTATACCCATCAAGGACCTGTACCGCAATGGTTCCAAAAATGGTTTGATGAGGGGGTTTCCCTTAAACTCTCCGCATTACTTGAAGGTTTTTCAACCAAAATAGGTTACTTAAGGGAGTTTCAGGTCTCTTAAACCCGAATCCAAACCCCATACAACCCCAAACTCTCAAGTCTTAGTTGAACAAATAATTCACAGAAAAGTAATCAAGGTCACTAAAAATAGCCGTTTTTGGCGTGTCATACTCACCCAAGCACACACCCCCACACACAAACCCACAGAATATTCCTGCAGGTGAGAGCAAAAAAGAGGCTCCCAATCCCTCACAAACACCCCGATACACTGGAAACATGCCCCTCAAACACACCGAACCCCAGCAGAACCCACAGCACAGCGCAGAGACAGCCGAACCCGGCTACGCCGTAACGCATACCCTCGGCATCTCAGAAAGCAGCGACCTGCCCGCCGACGCAATCACCGCCTCCAGCCGCGTACAAACCTACCTCAGAGACAAACGCAGCTGGATGAACGTTATCGTCGTCGCACACCTGCAGTTCTTCTGCGGCGTGCTCTCCGTTGCCTTCGTCAACAGCTACGGCTGGATTCCGATCATCTCCGCGCTCTGCAGCACCACCGCGCTCTACTTCCGCTACCGCTTCCCCTACGGAAGCATCTACGTGGTCATCGCGGCGCTCTGCCTAACCTTCCTGTCTCCCTTCCCCGATTCACTCGCCCTCACCTGCTACCCGCCGGTCAGCCTTGCCGCCTACCACACCGGCAGGCACTGGACCCGTCGCGCCCGCTTCCGCGCCCTCATTCTCGGCTGGGTCGGCGCACTCACCGTCACCGTACAGGCCTCACTCCAACTCCTCTACCATTGGGACGACGTACCCGCCCGCATCTTCATCTCCCTGATGCTCGGCGTGCTCTGCGGATCCATCTTCACCGTCTTCTGGTTCCTCGGCGACTCCCGCCGCATGCGCGAGCTGCGCAGCGAAGAATTCGAAGAACGCGCCCGCCGCCTCGAATACGAGCAGGAACAGGAACGCCGCCTCGCCGCGCAGGATGAACGCACCCGAATCGCCCGTGAAATGCACGATATTGTGGCGCACTCGCTCTCCAGCATTATTTCCCAGGCAGACGGGGCACGCTACGCAGCCGCGAGCGCCCGCACCGCACGCGCGCAGCAGACTGAACAGGCTGAACAGGCGGGTCAGGCTCAGCAGAACACGCCGGATATTGCGGAGCAGACCCTCGAACTCATTGCAGATACGGCGCGCGACTCCCTCACCCAGATGCGCTCCCTCCTCGGGCTGCTCCGCACCGACGAGGCGACCGCCTACGCGCCCGTGCCCACCCTCAGCGATGTGCCCGCCCTCGTGGAGCAGAGCCGCCGCGCCGGGCTACCCGTCACCTTCACCGGAATCACCGGCACCATGGCACGCACCCTACCGCAGGGTGCCGAACTGGCGGCGTACCGCACCGTGCAGGAGGCGCTCACCAACGCGCTCAAGCACTCCCCCGGCGCCGCAACCACCGTCACCATTCACTGGGGCGAGGACGGTCTGCAGTTGCGGGTTCAGAACGACCCGGTTTCCTCTACCGCGGCTCAGCACATTGCCCGCCCGGTACCCGGTAGCGGCAACGGTCTACGCGGCATGAGCGAGCGCATCGCCCTCTACCACGGCACCCTCACCTACGGTCTGCAGCCCGATGGCAGCTGGCTCGTTGAGGCGGCACTGCCCTACCGCGACCTCTAATACCCGTGCCCTCTACCACCTCGTAATCTAGGATTGAAACTATGTACTCTTCCGCGCCACAGACCACCCAGCCGATTCGCGTGATGCTCGTTGACGACCAGCGCCTAGTGCGCGGCGGCTTGAGCATGCTCGTAAATTCCCAGCCGGACCTGCAGGTCGTCATGGAGGCTGACGACGGCCTGGCGGCGATTGATGTTTTTGACCGCATGGTCTCTGAGGGGCAGGCGCCGCAGGTCATCCTCATGGATGTGCGCATGCCGCATTGCGACGGTCTGGAGGCGGCGCGCCGCATCCTGGAGCGTGACGGCGAGCGTGAAGAGGATGAGCGGGTGCGCATTATTATGCTCACGACCTTCGATATTGATGAGTACGTGTATTCGGCGGTGCGTGCGGGTGCGAGCGGTTTCTTGTTGAAGGACACTCCGCCGGAGCAGCTGCTGGAGGCGATTCGTACGGTGCACCGCGGCGATGCGGTGATTGCGCCGTCTGCGACTCGCCGCCTGTTGGAGCATATGATTCCGGTGCTGGACTCCCCCGCCCCTGTTGCTCCTGTTGTTCCTGCCGCCGAGTCTGTTCCTGCTATTCCCCCGGCTGCTGGTTCTGAGCTTCCGAAGGCAACGTTTATTCCGGCTGAGCATGCAAGCTTTGAGACTGTGCAGGATTATCCGCATCGTGAGTTGATTGAGCAGTTGTCGCCGCGTGAGTTTGAGGTGCTGGGCCTGATTGCGCGTGGCTTGTCGAATGCGGAGATTACGCGGGAGCTGGTGCTTTCGGAGGCGACGGTGAAGACGCATGTGTCGCATGTGTTGGCGAAGTTGGGTGCGCGTGATCGTGTGCAGGCGGTCATTATGGCGTATGAGGCGGGTATCGCCCACTAGCGCTCCCTTATATAAGGACACAGCAGAATAAAGGACACAGTGAAGCCCCGGCGGGCGCCTCCTGATTGAGGGCACCCTCCGGGGCTCTTTAGTTAAGTAGTTTCTTGTATCTCGTCGATGATTCGTTCAAAGTCGCTCATCAGCTCAGGCAACTTCTTATAGCGGCAACTCCACCATGTCCGGTTCTGCCTCCGCATAGATGCGGGGGCGCAACCGGGTGACCATATCAACGCTACGGCCGGTCAACTGTTCAATGCGGTGCTGAGCATCGACCATCTGCATGAACTCGTCAAAGGGGGCTACACCCGGCATCTGCACCAAAAAATCCAGGTCGCTGGTTTCGGTCAGCTCACCGCGGGCGGCGCTGCCGAAGAGTCGGGCACGGCGCACACCAGCGTCACGGAGGATCTGAAGAACCTCCGCTTCATGGGGTAGCGTGTACCCGCGACGCAGATTGGGGTGGCTAGTGCTCATACACCCATCATACGCGCAAAGCTAGACTGCAGGTCAGCTCCAAGAATCTGAGAGCACAAGCACAGCAGAATAGAGAGCACGGCAGACTAGAGGACACAGTGAAGCCCCGGCGGGCGCCTCCTCTCGAGGCACCCTCCGGGGCTCTCTCACGCCGAGTATCCGGGTTCGCCGGGTACTGTAACTATGCCAGATACAGCGGGTTAGCCGCGCATACCCTCAACCGGGGACATGCGAGCCGAACGAGCCGCCGGCAGAGCCGAAGCGAGCATCGCGGCGAGCACACCCACCGCGAGGATGACCACGTACCAGACGTACGGCAGGTCAAGCACGAGCGGGGCGGAAGCACTCATGGAAGACATAATAATCTGCGCCGAGAGGCTACCAATCACCGCACCGGAAACCATACCGAGCACCACTGCGGCGAGCGTAATCAGAATCGCTTCAATGGAAATCATGCGGCGCAGCTGCTTGCGGGACAGACCCAGCGAGCGGAGCATCGCGTTCTCGCGGCGGCGTTCGTTGACCGACAGGGTCATCGTGTTCGCCACACCAATGATGGAGATAACCACTGCGAGCATGAGCATCACCAGGGTGAAGGTCAGCATGACGGTCAGCAGCTGGTCGTAGGTCTGACGTTCCTGCAGGCCACCGGTGAAGGAGCTGTCCGGGCTGGCTCGGTTCAGGTCAGCCTGCAGGGTCGCGTTCTCGCTACTGGTCAGCGGGGAGGCGGCGCGCACCAGAACGACGGTGTCGTTACCGGTTGCCTGGCTGGTGACAGTCAGGTGAGCTGCCTTCGTCTGAGCTTCCTTGTCACCGCTGGCGATTGCTTCTTCCATGCGCTTCTGAGCTTCCTCAGCGGCAGGGTTGGCAACCTTCTGCGGGTTCTTGGCGTCCTGCAGCTTGGCGGCGGTGGCAGGGTTGACAATCAGCAGGTTCTGCTTGGTTGCGGACTTGACGGGCTTGAGTTCCACTTCGCCGAGCGGGCCGTGTGCCTTCAGACGGCTGGACTCATTCAATCCAGCGGACTTCCAGAGGCCCTGCGGCACGAGCACGGTGTCATCGGCAAGGTTCGAGTTTTCGCCCGGCAGGATTGCCTTCAAATCGGAGGAGCTCAACGCCACCAGGTCGGAATTCTGGTTGGCGGTCTGGCCTTCGTACTCGACGGTGTAGTCAACCACACCGGCTGCGTAACCGACGGCGGATGCCTGAACGTTCTTAATACCCTTGACCTTGGAGGCGATTTCCTCCGCCTTGGTCACGGTGGAGGCAGCCTCGGACTGGTCATACGAGCTGTACTTTGCCTGCGCAGAAATCGGGTACTGCTGATCCAGGGCCTTGGTCAGCGAGGCGCTCAGCACCGAGTAACCGGTCAGCACAGTCGACACGACCAGGGTGCCGACGAGCACGGCGCGGCCGGTGGAGACGGTGCGCTTGGGCGAACGCAGCGCGTTGGCGAGCGCCAGCTTGCCGGTCTGGGTGCGGGTGACCTTACCGAGGGCACGTACCAGCGGGGGCAGTACCAGCGGGGTGAGGAGGAAAACCGCAATACCGAGCAGCAGCGCGGCCCCCATCATGAGGGCAACGGCCTTATTGCCGGCACCCTCACCGGAACCCTGGTTCTGAGCCAGCATAGCCAGGCCGATACCTGCGGCACCGAAGACCAGACCCAGGATCGGGCCGACCTTACCGGGCTTGCTGACTTCGCGGTTGGTGTGCTCGCTCATCGCGCTAATGGGCGAGATGCGCAGGGCGCTTCGTGCCGGGGAGAGCGACGCCAGAACCGTGACGATGGTGCAGAGGAGCACACTCACCAGGATCGGGGTGATTGAGTACGAAATCATGATGGTGGTGAGGTTTGCACCAACCAGCGCGCCAACCGGGTAGGTCAGCAGTGCACCAATGAGGGAGAACACCACGCCCACGGTAACGGATTCGATGAGTAGCATCCGCACGAGGGAGCCACCACGGGCACCGAGGGTACGCAGCAGAGCCAGTTCACGGATGCGCTGGCCGACCAGCACCGCGAAGGTGTTGGAGATGACGAACGAGGAGACCAGCAGAGCCAGCGCTGCGAAGGCGCCCAGGACCACGCTAATGGAGGTGAAGACCGTGGAGATGGTCTTCTGGTAGTCCTCCAGCAGCTTCTGACCGGTCATCACGCGCGGGTCGTTCTTGGTGTCACCGCTGCTCAGGGAGTCCTGCAGGCTCTTGAGCTTAGCGTCGGTTACGCCGTCCTTGAACTTAAGGTAGATGAGGTTCGCGCCAGCCATGTTTCGGTAACCGGCGGCGGAGCTCTTGTTTTCTGCCTCAGATGCCTTCAGGGCGGCTTCGCCGAGGCTGGTACCACCAATGAAGACAGCCTGGTTGGTGGTGGAGCCTTCAAAGCCGGGGTCGAACAGACCGACGACGGTGTATTCGGCGGTCTTATCGGTACCGGGGGCGCTGACAGATTCCACAACATCGGTGCTGGTGACCTTGCCGTTCAGCGAGAGGTTGTGCTTCTTCGCGAAGTAGGTAGAGACCATGATTTCGTGGTCGTTGCTGGGGATTTTGCCCTGCACCTTGTACGGGAAGAGGCTCGAGTCAGCGGGCAGCTGGTTGTACTGCACGCGGGTTTTCTGGTCGCCGGTGCCGATCGCACCCGTGACGGCGTACTGCACCCAGTAGCCGGAGAGCTGGTCACTCTGCTCTACCTTCTGAATCTGGTCACGAGTCAGGTAGATAGAGGTGCTGTCTTGACCGTCGGAGGTTGTAGCGGCGGAGGCGACGACCGCCTCGGCGCGGGAGAGCACGTCACCAACGGAGGAATTGACGGTCGCTTGCAGCGAGTTAGTGAGCATCATAATGGCGGCGATGAAGAAGGATGAGATCGCGATGCCTATGCCCGTGAGAATGTATTTTCCTTTGGAGGCGCGCAGATTGGAGCGCGCCACCGTGTTCAGTGTGGTTGCCACGGCTTATCGACCTTCCAGCTGTGCCATTGCGCCGAGGACGGCGTCGTAGGTGGGTTCGATCATTTCGCCGGCGACCATGCCGTCCTTGATGAAGACCACGCGATCTGCGTAGGAGGCGGCGTTTGCGTCGTGGGTGACCATGAGGATGGTCTGTGCGTGGTCGGTTGCGGCGGCACGTAGCAGGCGCAGCACCTCGGCGCCGGAGTTGGAGTCGAGGTTACCGGTCGGTTCGTCGGCGAAGACCACTTCGGGGCGTGCGAGCAGGGCGCGCACGATGGCGACGCGCTGCTGCTGACCGCCGGAGAGCTGTTCGGGGCGGTGGTCGAGGCGGGTTTCCAGGCCGAGGGTCTTGACCAGGTAGTCGCGCCACTGCGGGTCCGGCTTCTTACCGGCAAGGCCCAGGGGCAGGTCAATGTTCTGGCCCGCGGTGAGGGTGGGCACCAGGTTGAACGCCTGGAAGATGAAGCCGATGTGTTCGCGGCGGAATTCGGTAAGGGCGTTGTCCTTCAGGCCGAAGAGCTCGGTACCGCCGATACGAATCGAGGTTGCCGGGTTCGGGTCGGGGGTATCCAGGGTTGCGATGGTCTGCATCAGCGTGGACTTACCCGAGCCGGAGGGACCCATAATGGCGGTGAACTTGCCCTGCTCAAAGTCGACGGAGACGTTGTTGAGGGCGTGGACGGTTGCTTCACCCATGCCGTAGGTTTTGGAAAGGTTTCGTGCGGAGACGGCGACCTGTGCCGTCTGTGCGTGAGGAGTTGTCGTAGTCATAGTTCAATTATTTCACGCAGCGTGGCGCTGACTACAGGGTTTTTCTCATCCTCCAGGTTGATTTTGGCGGGTGTTCACCGGGTCTTGACCTGCGGATGCATGGTTTCCCGGTGCTTCCGCAGTATGAGCTGAGCGCGAGGTAGCCGGAACGGGGTACCGGCATCATCCTTAAGTATGAGTGGGGGCTCACTCGGCGTTCTCACCCTGCGTCCTTACCCCGCACCCGTACCTCTAGATAGTGCATGCCAAAAGCCCCCGGCTCCTCCCCCATTCAGGGTTAGGAAGCCGGGAGCTTTCTCACGCTATCCGCTATTGCTGAAGCAGCCGTTATGCCTTGGGTGCTTCGTAGCGGGGGAACACCGGTGCGGGTGCGGGCAGTTCGGTGCCGGGCACGAGCGCGGTGCCGAGGGCTGCGAACTGGCGTGCGTCACCTTCGGGTACGCCGAGCAGGGTCAGCAGCTTGGCGGTTGCGTCGGGCATGACGGGCTGCAGCAGCAGGGCGACCTGGCGTACAACCTCAAGGGTTACGTACAGCACGGTGTTCATGCGGTCGAGTTCGCCATTCTTACGCAGGGTCCAGGGTTCCTGCTCTGCGAAGTAGGCGTTGGTGTCAGCGAGGACGGTCCAGATGCGCTCGAGTGCGCGGTGGAATGCCTGCTCGTCGAAGTCTGCACGGACGGGCTCGTAGAGGGCTGCCGCCTGGTCGAGGATCTGGCGGTCGGCTTCGGTGAATTCGCCGTGGGTGGGGACGGCACCGCCGCAGTTCTTGGCGACCATGGACAGGGAACGCTGGGCGAGGTTGCCAAGGTTGTTTGCCAGGTCGGAGTTAATGCGGTTGATGATGGACTCTTCGGAGTAGGAGCCGTCCTGGCCGAAGGACACTTCACGCATGAGGAAGAAGCGGACCGCGTCCAGGCCGAATGCGTCAACGAGGTTTGCGGGGTCAACGACGTTACCGACGGACTTGGACATCTTCTCGCCGTTGACGAGCAGGAAGCCGTGGCCGAAGACGCGCTTGGGCAGTTCGATTCCGGCGGACCACAGGAATGCGGGCCAGTAGATGGAGTGGAATCGGGTGATGTCCTTACCGATGAGGTGCAGGTCTGCGGGCCAGTACTTGGTGAACAGTTCGTTGTCGGTATCGGGGTAGCCGAGGCCGGTCAGGTAGTTGGTGAGGGCGTCGACCCACACGTACATAACGTGCTTGTCGTTGCCGGGTACGGGTACGCCCCAGTCGAAGGTGGTGCGGGAGATGGACAGGTCGTTGAGGCCACCCTTGACGAAGGAGATCAGCTCGTTGCGGCGGGATTCGGGGTAGACGTAGCCTTCGTTAGCGTAGAGTTCGAGGAGCTTGTCGCCGTACTTGGAGAGGCGGAAGAAGTAGGATTCTTCTTCGGTCCATTCGACTTCGGTGCCGGTGGTGATGGCGTAGCGCTGGCCGTCGCGGACTTCGGTTTCGTCTTCTGCGTAGTAGGCTTCGTCGCGGACGGAGTACCAGCCGGCGTACTTGTCGAGGTAGATGTCGCCGTTTTCTTCCATACGCTTCCAGATGGCCTGGGATGCGACATAGTGGTCGGGGTCGGTGGTGCGGATGAAGCGGTCGTAGCTGATGTTCAGCGCGTCGTTCATTGCTTTGAAGCGTGCGGAGTTCTCGTCGGCGAGTTCCTTAGCGGTCTTACCGAGCTTCTCGGCGGTGGTCTGCATCTTCTGGCCGTGCTCGTCGGTGCCGGTCATGAAGCGCACGTCGAAGCCGTCGAGGCGCTTGAAGCGGGCTAGCACGTCGGCTGCGATGGTTTCGTAGGCGTGGCCGATGTGCGGGTTGCCATTGGGGTAGGAGATGGCGGTGGTGATGTAGAACGGAGTTGCAGTCATAACTTTCAGTTTACCGCAGTCTTAGGCTAGGCTCTCACCGGGGTTACACTCTGATACGCGGTGGCTTATTGCGTGTGGGTGGAGGCTGCCACGCCGCATGTTTCCTCCGCGCCTACGCAGGGGCACCCGTCACCCGGACGCTCCGCCCCTCCTTGCTTCGCTGCGGAGAGCGTCCGTGTGACACCCTGAGGGCGCTTCCGGAAAACACGGCGCACCAGCCCAAACATTCAGCCACCATGCAACACACTAAAAGGCGACGACCCTCCCCGTCCCACAGGCAAAACACCCAACCACCACGCAACGCACTAAACCGCGACAGCCCTCCCCCGCCCCAGTTCGCTAGGCACGGGGCGCACACGAAACCACCGCGCACCCCAACGAACCGGCGGGATAACGCACCCCTGCCAAACCCGCAGAAACCACCTGAGGAATCGGTGTCGTCCGTAGTGACATCAGGGTGTCCGAGCTCTGCGAGGACAGGTCCCCTGTAGGAACGAGGACGAACACCGATTCCTCAACCCATAAAGACTGTATTTCAAGGGGAACGCAAAAATCCCGCCGATTCCGAAGAATCAGCGGGATTTTCTATCAAGTGCGCCCCCTGGGACTCGAACCCAGAACCCATTGATTAAGAGTCAATTGCTCTGCCAATTGAGCTAGAGGCGCTTATTTGTTTTTCAGGGTTTCCCCTGCAACAAGTAAATACTATACGGCATTCTTTGGGTGCCCGCAACTCGAGCAAGCATGAACTGCATCACATATTTGACAGGTGGTGTGCTTTGGCCGGAAAACGCAAGAATCCGGCGCCCCTCCCCTCCCCTATAGCGGGGTGTGGGTGGAACGCCGGATTCTTAGAAAGCTATTGCTGAGCTACCGCTTAGCGAGCGACGGAACCTTCGGTGTAGTCGTCGTCAACGGAGTTCCAGGAGAACAGCTCGCGCAGCTTGCGGCCGGTTGCCTCGATGGGGTGTGCCTCGCCCTTTGCGCGCAGTTCCTTGAACTCGGGTGCGCCTGCAGCCTGGTCTTCCATGAAGCGCTTTGCGAAGTTGCCGTTCTGGATGTCTGCCAGGACAGCCTTCATGTTTTCCTTGACCTCGGGGGAGATCACGCGGGGGCCGGAGACGTAGTCGCCGTACTCTGCGGTGTCGGAGATGGACCAACGCTGCTTAGCGATGCCGCCCTCGATCATCAGGTCAACGATGAGCTTGAGCTCGTGCAGGACCTCGAAGTATGCGATTTCGGGCTGGTAGCCAGCCTCGGTCAGAACCTCGAAGCCGTACTGAACCAGCTGGGAGGTGGAGCCGCAGAGGACTGCCTGCTCACCGAACAGGTCGGACTCGGTCTCTTCGGTGAAGGTGGTCTTGATGACGCCTGCGCGGGTTGCGCCGAGGCCCTTTGCGTAGGACAGTGCCAGTGCGAGTGCTTCGCCGGATGCGTCCTTCTCGACTGCAACCAGGGCGGGAACGCCGCGGCCTGCCTCGAACTCGCGGCGGACGGTGTGGCCGGGGCCCTTGGGGGCGACCATTGCCACGTCAACACCCTCGGGTGCGGTGATGTAGCCGAAGCGGATGTTGAAGCCGTGTGCGAAGAACAGTGCGTTGCCGGGCTTGAGGTTCGGCTCGATGCTCTCTGCGTAGACCTTTGCCTGGACCTGGTCCGGGGTCAGGATCATGATGACGTCTGCTTCTGCTGCTGCTTCTGCAACGGTTGCGACGCGCAGGCCTTCTGCCTCAGCCTTGGCACGGGACTTGGAGCCCTCGGACAGACCGACGATGACCTTCACGCCGGAGTCACGCAGGTTCAGTGCGTGTGCGTGGCCCTGGGAGCCGTAGCCGATAACTGCTACGGTGCGGCCCTGGATCAGGGAGAGGTCTGCGTCGTCGTTGTAGAAAATGGTTGCTGCCATTTCTTCTCCTCAGTAAGTTTGGTATGCGGCCCAGGCTGGGCTCAACATTGACTATTCTACTTGAAAGCTGTTTAGTTGCGGGCTGTCGAGAGTACTTCTCAGCATCTGAAGTATCCGGAAGGTCTGTGAGCCCATAGGGGCGGGTATCGCATCGCCCGCCGGTTTCCCGGTTGATGCGGTGCGATACCCGATACTATTCCCCGCTGGTGCGGGGTTGGCGTGGAACCCTGGTGGGTGTTAGATGCGCTCGCTCATGGCACGGGGGCCACGTGCCAGGCCGATGGTGCCTGCGCGAACGATTTCGCGAACGCCGTAGGGTTCCAGAACGTCCAGCAGTGCGTTGAGCTTCTCCTCGGAACCGGTTGCCTCGATGACAACGGATTCGGGGGAAACGTCGATCACGGATGCACGGAACAGGTCTGCTGCCTGAACGATCTGCAGGCGTGCTACTGCGTCTGCCTTGACCTTGATCAGGATGTGGCCGCGGCGGGTGGAGGAGTCGGCGGGAAGCTCGACGACCTTCAGCACGTGAACGAGCTTGTTCAGCTGCTTGGTGATCTGCTCGATGGTGTGGGCGTCACCCTCGGTCACGACGGTGATGCGGGAGACACCGGGGTTTTCGGTGGGGCCCACAGCCAGGGAGAGGATGTTGAACAGTCGGCGGGAGAACAGACCGGAGACGCGGGTGAGAACGCCCGGCTTATCTTCTACCAGAACGGACAGAGTGTGCTGAGACATTAGTTCTCTCCCTCACGATCGAACTCGGGCGAAGTGTTCTTCGCGACCCAAATCTTGTCATTAGATACGCCTGCCGGGACCATGGGCCAGACGAGGGCGTGGGGGCTGACGGTGAAGTCAATGACCACGGGGCGGTCGTTGATTTCGAGGGCAGCCTTGATGGTTGCGTCCACGTCTTCGTCGCGTTCGCAGCGGAAGGTTGCGCAGCCGTATGCTTCGCCGAGCTTGACGAAGTCGGGGATGCGTACGGTGCCGTGGCCGTCCTTCAGGTCGGTGTTGGAGTAGCGCTCGTTGTAGAACAGAGTCTGCCACTGGCGCACCATGCCGAGGGAGGAGTTGTTGATGATGGCAACCTTGACGGGGATGTTGTTCTGTGCGCAGGTGACCAGTTCCTGGTTGGTCATCTGGAAGCAGCCGTCACCGTCGATGATCCACACGGTGGAGTCGGGGTGTGCAACCTTTGCGCCCATGCCTGCGGGAACGCCGTAGCCCATGGTGCCGAGACCTGCGGAGCTGATGAAGTGGCGGGGGCTTTCCTGCTGGATGTAGTGTGCACCCCACATCTGGTGCTGGCCAACGCCGGTGACGTAGTATGCGTCGGGGCCGGTGAGGGCGCTGATGCGCTCGAGAACGTACTCGGGGGAACCGAGGCCGTCGTTGGGCTTCTCGTAGCCGAGCGGGTAATCCTTGCGGATGACGTTGAGCTCGTTCCACCATTCGGTGAGGTTCGGCAGCTGCTGTGCGAACTCGGTGGAGAGCAGGTCGGTCAGCTCGGGCAGTACGTACTTGAGGTCGCCGACGATCGGCACGTCTGCGAAGCGGATCTTCGAGATTTCTGCCGGGTCAACGTCGATGTGGATGACCTTAGCCTCGGGTGCGAAGGAGTCGAGCTTGCCGGTGACGCGGTCGTCGAAGCGTGCGCCGAGGGTGATGAGCAGGTCAGACTTCTGCATTGCGGCGACGGCGGGGACGGTGCCGTGCATGCCGGGCATGCCGAGGTTCTGGGGGTCGGAATCCGGGAACGCACCGATTGCGTTCAGGGTGGTGACGACGGGCGCGCCGATGAGCTTAGCCAGCTTGTGGAACTCTTCGGAGGCACCGGAGCGTACCAGGCCACCGCCGACGTAGAAGACGGGGCGCTTGGATTCGGTGATGAACTTTGCGGCTTCGTGAATCTGCTTGGAGTGGCCACGGGTAACGGGGGTGTAGCCGCGCAGCTCCAGGTCTTCGGGGATGCCGCGGTATTCCATCATGCCGACCTGTGCGTCCTTGGTGACGTCCACGAGCACGGGGCCGGGGCGGCCGGTGGATGCAATGTGGAATGCTGCAGCCAGTGCGCGGGGGATGTCCTGCGGGTCGGTGATCATGAAGGAGTGCTTGGAGATGGGCATTGCCATGCCGACGATGTCGGCTTCCTGGAATGCGTCGGAGCCGAGCAGTGCGGTGGACACCTGGCCGGTGATTGCGACGAGGGGGACGGAGTCCATGTTTGCGTCTGCGATTGCGGTCAGCAGGTTGGTTGCGCCGGGGCCGGAGGTTGCGATGCACACGCCGGTCTTGCCGCTGGACACTGCGTAGCCCTGGGCTGCGTGGCCTGCGCCCTGCTCGTGGCGGACCAGGATGTGGCGGACCTTCTTGGAGTCGTACAGGGGGTCATAGGTCGGCAGAATAGCTCCACCAGGCAGGCCGAATACGTCAGTCACACCCAGATCTTCGAGGGTGCGGACGATTGCCTGAGAACCGGTCATGCGTTCTGCGGGAGCGTTTGCCGCGTCATCAGAAGTGGAAAATCCCATGGTCATGGAAATGCCTCGTGTCTTAATGGTTCTTCGTTGTACTCAATGTTCTGCGTGGGGTTTGTGTGATTCTCACGCATCCTATGCCCGGGGGTACCAAGCTATAAAAAATGCCCCTCGCTGTTGGTGGTAGCGGTAGGGGCGCTCAGTCGCAGTGAATAGACCCTGCCACTCGCCCTAGGCGACGTCGACAAGGTTTAGAATTCGCTGGAACATTGCTGTCTTCACCCTTCTATGGTGCGCCCCGAGAGGGGGTGAGTCAAATCTCTATCGGCCAACACACCCGTTTTTGTTCATAAAGGCGCAGGTCGAATACTTTCTTTCATGATGTGGACACCTTGTGCGCGTGCGTGCACTCTTGGGCGCTCATTTGAACAGGTGAGAAAAACTCGCATTTTTGGACGTCATGGCGCGTAATATGTGCGAATACTCGTGACCTTCGTTGGTTGCCCCGGTAGACTGAAGCTATGACCGAACCGATTATCACGGTCGCTGATGAGCTGACCGAAGCAAGTAAGTACGCAGAGGTTGTTGACCCCCGTAACTCTGTTGAGAGTAGCGAGTTTTTGACGGGTGAGGAACTGATTCGGGTTCTGCACCCGGTTTTTGACGAGCAGATTATTAATTACGGTGCATACAATTTGGTGTATGCGACGGGCCGTGCGGTTTACCGTAATCCTGATTTGGCGTTGCACCAGTATCCTGATCAGCAGCATTTTATTGTGGGTTATCAGGATGCGCCGGATGAGGTGATTATTGCTCCGGTGAATTTGCCTGCGTTGACGCCTGCGGGTACGGCTACGACGATTGATAATACGAATGCGCTGCATGCTTACCGTGTGGGTGATGATGCGGTGACGATTGAGTCGGTGAATGGCAGCTCGTTTTATTTGTCGTTTGAGGATAATGCTGAGGTTGCGACTCGTTTTGGCACTGGTCTGCTGGAGCAGGGTAAGGATGTTGAGGATTTCCGTGAGTTTGTGACGCGGATTTGGCCGGTCCTGTAGCCGTGTGACTTTTTGAGGTGAATGCCCGCTACTGTCTTGTGACGGTGGCGGGCTTTCGTATGCCTTGAGTCTGCCACATTGCTGGCTTGAGGTGCGGTGCACGTCCTCGCTCCTACAGGGGCACCCGCCCTCGCTTCGCTTCGGGCACCCTGATGTCGCTACGGACGACACCGACACCTCGGCGCGCACTACGCCAACCATCAAGCAGCAGGCTAAAAAGGCGACAGCCCTCCCCCGCCCCACACGTAGGACATTAGCCACCACGCAACACACTAAAAGGCGACAGCCCTCCCCCGCCCCAGTTCGCTAGGCCCGGGGCGCACACACGGAACCACCGCGCACCCCAACGAACCGGCGGGATTCCAAGAGCCCCTGAACCACAGATGCGCAGAGGAGCCGGGGGGGGGGCACGTCGGTAGCGCGCCGTGTTTTCCGGATGCGCCCTCAGGGTGTCACACGGACGCTCTTCCGCAGCGAAGCAAGGAGGGGCGGAGCGTCCGGGTGACGGGTGCCCCTGCGTAGGCGCGGAGGAAACATGCGGCGCGCACCATCAGAAGTGAAGCCGAACCCCGACTCCTCAAGCCTATAAACTGCATTTTCAGAGGGAACGCAAAAATCCCGCCGATTCCGAAGAATCAGCGGGATTTTCTTTCAAGTGCGCCCCCTGGGACTCGAACCCAGAACCCATTGATTAAGAGTCAATTGCTCTGCCAATTGAGCTAGAGGCGCTTGTTTGTTTTTCAAGGTTTCCCTTGCAACAGAAAAATACTATACGCGAGTTTTTGTGGTGTGCGCAAGTTGATTTGGAGTGAACCTGGACACATTGTTTGGGTGGGGTGTGTGGGACACTAGACTGTGTGTATTGCATGGGGCGCGTCCGCCCTTGGTACTGTGTGGGGCGCACCTGCCCCCTCCCCTTTGTTGTTTTGAGGAGTTTTTGATGAGTGTTCGTCTTGAGCCGGGTGTTCCGGCGCCTGCTTTTACCCTTGCTGATGCGTCGGGTGTGGAGCATAGTCTGAGTGATTATGCGGGCAGTAAGGTGATTTTGTATTTTTATCCGAAGGCGTCGACTCCGGGTTGCACTAAGGAGGCGTGCGATTTCCGCGATAATTTGGCGTCGTTGAAGTCGTTGGGTTATGTGGTGTTGGGTGTTTCTCCGGATTCGCCGGCGGCTATTGCGCGTTTTGTGGAGAAGGAGTCGTTGACGTTCCCGTTGCTGTCTGATGCTGATCATGCGGTGGCTGAGGCGTATGGTGCGTGGGGTGAGAAGAAGAATTACGGCAGGGTGTATGAGGGTCTGATCCGTTCGACGTTTGTGATTGATGAGCAGGGTGTTGTTGCTTTGGCTCAGTACAATGTGCGTGCGACGGGTCATGTGGCGAAGTTGCGTCGTGATTTGGGTATTGATCCGAAGTAGGGTCGTGCTTTCTGTGCGCGGGTAGCGCGAGGGGCAGCGGCACTGTGTAGCACCTCCGTGTGGGGTTGCTGTTCGGCGTTTTTGCGGGCTTTTTGCCCTATGGGCGCTTCTTTTAAGGCTTGGAGAACCTTGGTTCCTGGTGTACACTAATTTTTTGTTGCCTCAGACGCATGCATCTTCGGATGTGGGGTGACGCTACGCGCGAGTGGTGAAATTGGCAGACACGCAGGATTTAGGTTCCTGTGCCTTATGGCGTGGGGGTTCAAGTCCCCCCTCGCGCACACACATTCACATTGGGCCCGCCGTCACGGTTTTCGTGGCGGCGGGTTCTCTTGTATGCGCCTTGCCAGGGTGGGTGTGTCTCGCCCGGTTGGGTGTTGAACCGTTATCCTGAGAGATAAGCATCCGCGACGGAAGAGAGGACCCTCCCGTGCAGCATCAGCCTTATGCATCGTCAGCTGTTGGCAGTTCTGATGCGCTGCTGCGAGCCACTGCCGGCTCGAGTGGCTTGAGTCGACGTGCCGTTTTGCGTTTTGGCGCGCTTTTTAGTGCTGGTTTGGCGCTTTCTGCGTGTTCTGGTCAGTCTTCTGCTGGTTCGTCTGCTGGTTCTTCGGCGAGCGCGTCCTCTGCTGATGCGCGTCGTGTGTTTCGTTTTGCGCAGGGTGCGGCGCCGCTGGGTTTGGATCCGGCGTTGTTTCCTGTGGCGAGTACGTATCAGGTGACGGCGCAGGTTTTGCAGACGTTGTTGGTGGCGAATCATTACACGGGTGATCCTGAGGTTCAGGATTCGTTGTGTAGTGAGTGGACGGTTTCTGATGACCGTTTGGTGCATACGTTTGTGTTGCGTGAGGCTCATTTTAGTAACGGTTCTGCGTTGTCTGCGGATGCTGTGGTGCAGAATTTCCAGAGGTGGCAGGCGTTGGCTACGGGTGAGGGTACTGTTGCTTTGGCGGTGCCTGCTCAGCCGTTGTTTGCGTGGGGTTTTGGTGTGCCGAAGCCGGGTTCTATTGATCCTTCGGCGGTGGAGCCTGCGCCTGTTCAGGCGTCTCCGTCGGGTGCGGCGACTCCGTCTGCGAGTGCTTCTGAGACTGCTACCCCAAGCGCGTCTGCTTCTGCATCGGCTTCTGATGCTGCGCATCCGGGTGAGAAGAAGTCGGATTCCGCTCAGTCCTCTGTGGTGCAGTCGTTCTTGCCGTTGGTTTCGTCGGTGGTGGCAAAGGGTAACTCTGTGGTGGTGACGCTGTCGCGTCCTTCTCTGGCATTCCCGCGTATTTTGACGCAGCAGGCGTTTGGCATTATTGATCCTTCGCTTTTTGGTGCGGATCAGAAGCTGACGGGTAACCCGGTGGGTACGGGTGCGTTCTATGTGGAGGCGTTCGAGGCTGGCACGGTTCGCTTGCTGAAGAATACCCATTTTGATGGTCAGGCACCTGAGCTGGATGAGATTCAGATTTCGACCCTCACTTCGTCGGATAAGCGTTATTTTGCGCTGATGCAGGGTCATATTGATGCGTGTGATCAGGTGAATTCGTCTGATCTGGGTCAGTTGGCGCGTGATGGTTATCAGACGCCGGGCCGTGACCCGTTCTCGCTGGTGTATTTGGGTTTGAATACGGCGCATCCGGTGTTGAAGAATATTTCGGTGCGTCGCGCTATTTCGCATGCTGTGGATCGCGGTGCACTACGTCAGTATTATCCGCAGGGCACCTCGGATGCGCAGACGCTGATTTCGCCGTCGTTCCGCATTAAGGCTGATGATGCGAAGGATTACACGGACCGCAATCAGGATATGGCGCGCTCGCTGTTGGCGACTGCTGGGTACGACAATCAGGTGATTGAGTGCTATTACCCTGCCGATGTGTCTCTGCCGTGGATGGATACTCCGCAGAAGGTGTATTCGGAGATGGTGGCTTCGCTGATTGAGGTGGGTCTGAATATTAAGCCGGTGCCTCTGCCGTGGGCTGAGTATCTGTCGAAGAGTCGTGAGGTTTCTTCTGAGCGCGGTATTACGTTGGCTGGTTTCTACGGCATGTACCGTGACCCGTATGCGTTCTTTGGTCCGGTGTTGGCGCCGCTGATTGCTGAGCATCAGGTGCGTTCGTTGATTGCTAATGCGCCGTCGGATATGACGACGGGTTTGACGAAGAAGAGTTCTGATGTGCCGTCGTCGGGTGGTGCGAATTCGAATGTGCGGATTTCTGCGACTCCGAGCCCGCAGCCGAGTTATTCGCCGGATCCGTTGACGCCTGAGGAGGAGGCTTCGGCCTCTGCTTCGCCGAGCCCGTCGGCGTCGCCTTCGCCGTCGCCTACTGCTGTGGCGGTGGCGCCGTCGCCTCGTTTTACGCAGATTTTGGAGGCGATTCGTACCGCGGACTCTGCCGATTCTGTGGATTCGCAGCGCGAGTTGTATGCGAAGGTTGTGTCTCAGTTGGGTCAGTTCATGCCGGCGGTTCCGTTGCTGAATGTGACGTCTAAGGTGGCTGTGAGCCGTGAGGTTCAGGGCTATCAGACGGAGCAGAATGCGATTGAGCTGTTCGGTAAGCTGCGTAAGTCTTAGCCTGTATATTTGATGGCTTGGTGAGGGGTGCATCCCGGTTGGGGTGTGCCCCTTTTCGCTACTTTTGGTGGCTTTCGGGGAGCCGGTGGGCGGGCGTTTCTGAGGGTGCTGTTGAGGGTGCTTTTAGGTTGTTGCCAGTGGGTGTAGCAAATGCGCGCGATTACGGGTCTTTTCGACCCTAAGAGATTTATTGATATGAACTGCAACACTCTCTCTCGTTTTGTGGATTCTGGCTATGCCAACCCCGCTAAAAGGAGTAGGCTAGATGATGTACCCCACATTCACTGTGCCCAGGCCGGGCACCCGCACCCCTAAGGGAGAATTCAGTGGTAGCACGTACTGAACGAACCGACGTCGTCCTGGTCGGCGGCGGCATCATGAGCGCCACCCTCGGTGTGTTCCTCAAGGAACTCGAACCGAGCTGGAACATCATCCTGCTCGAACGCCTCGACAAGGCCGCTCAGGAATCCTCCAACCCCTGGAACAACGCAGGTACCGGCCACTCGGCACTGTGCGAACTCAACTACGCACCCGCTGGCCCCGACGGCACCGTCTCAGCAGCTAAGGCGCTGAACATTAACGAGCAGTTCCAGGTTTCCCGCCAATTCTGGGCTTCCCTGACTGAGAAGAATATTCTGACTGACACCAGCTTCATCAACCCGGTCCCCCACATGTCCCTGGTCTTCGGCGAAGACCACTCCAAGTACCTGGCTGCACGCTACGATTCCTTCCGCAAGGAGAAGCTCTTCGAGCGCATGGAATTCTCCACCGAGCGCGAGAAGATTGGCGAGTGGGCACCGCTGACCGTCAACGGTCGCAAGAGTAACGAACCCATTGCCGCAACCTGGGCTCCCGAAGGTACCGACGTGAACTTCGGCTCCCTCACCGAGCAGCTGGTCGATTACCTGCAGACCAAGGGTGTTGAGGTTCGCTACGGCTACCAGGTCACCAACCTGAACCGCGAGTCCAACGGTTCCTGGACCATTGACGCTATCAACCGCATCAACAAGGAAGAGCCGCTGACCATCAACGCGAAGTTCGTCTTCCTCGGTGCCGGTGGTGGCGCCCTGCACCTGCTGCAGAAGTCCGGCATTGAAGAGGGTAAGGGCTACGGCGGCTTCCCCGTTTCCGGCCTGTTCCTGCGCAACACCCACGAGGCAACCGCAAACCAGCACAACGCAAAGGTGTACGGTCAGGCTTCGGTGGGCGCTCCTCCCATGTCTGTCCCCCACCTGGACACCCGCTACGTGGACGGCAAGCGCGCCCTCATGTTCGGCCCCTACGCAGGTTTCAAGACCAATTTCCTGAAGCAGGGCTCCCTGTTGGATCTGCCGCTGTCCCTGCGCCCGCACAACATCTACCCGATGACCCGCGCAGGCATCGACAACCTGTCCCTGGTCAAGTACCTGCTCTCCGAGCTGGTCAAGGACAAGAACGCACGCCTGGAGTCGCTGTACCAGTACTACCCCGAGGCTGTTGGCGGAGAGTGGGAGCTCATCGAGGCTGGCCAGCGCGTCCAGATCATGAAGAAGGACGCGAAGAAGGGCGGCATCCTGCAGTTCGGTACCGAGGTTGTCTCCGCAGCGGACGGCTCCATCGCGGCTTTGCTGGGTGCATCCCCCGGTGCTTCCACCGCGGCTCCGATTATGCTGAACCTGCTGGCTAAGTGCTTCCCCTCCAAGATTGCCGGTTGGGAGCCTCGCCTGAAGGAGCTCATCCCCGGTTACGGTGTGAAGCTCAACGATAACCACGACCTGGCTGATGAGCTGATGGCTCACACCGCTAAGGTTCTGGGTATTCACAACTAGTTTTCAGTTAGGCTCAGCAGGTAGCTTTATACCCTAGCTGACAAGCCTTTTTTGAGGCTTTTCGGGGCGGTTACCCTATCTAACTGACCGATAGGTCAGCTATCTGCACTCGCAGAAAAATGCGGGAGGGTTAGAAGACCCTATAATGTCACCGCAGGGGCGGGAAGGACAGCTCATTGTTCTCCTCGCCCCTTCTGTGCGCCCACACGCTGAAGCTCATAGGCGCACCACTGTGTACATCCCACTCATTCAAGGAGCCCCATTGGCTGCACACACCGGCTCTTCCACGGACACCTCCTCAACCCAGGTACCCGCCGGAGCTCGACGCGGACTCTTCTCCCGTAAGAAGAAGCCCGCAGCCCCCAAGTACGCAAGCGTGAAACTGCGCGACTTCCCCAAGGGCAGCATCCTCTACATTCTGCGCCGTGCCATCTACAAATTCGGCGCAAACGGCGGCACCGACATGGCGGCAGCACTCACCTACTTCACCGTGCTGTCCATCTTCCCCGCCCTGCTGGCGATTGTCTCCCTGCTGGGCGTATTCGGTCACGGTGAGGAAAGCGCCGCCGTCATCCTCGCCTTCCTCAAGGACAACGCGCCCGCCCAGATGTACGCCATTCTGGAAGACCCCATCAAGCAGATTACCGGCGACCATGGCGCAGGCCTGGTGCTGTTGACCGGTATCCTCAGTGCGCTCTGGTCCGCCTCTGGGTACACCGGATCCTTCGGCCGAGCTCTCAACACGGTCTACAACGTGCGTGAAGGCCGCCCCGGCTGGATTCTCAAGCCGCTGAACGTCTTCGTCACCACCGTGATTATCATCCTCGTGGTACTCATGATGCTCATGATGCTGCTGGGTGTAACCGTCCTGGACATGGTCGGTCGGTATGTACCCGAAACCGTGGACATGGAGCTCATCAAGCTCATCTGGCTCAACGGCCGCTGGGTCCTCATCCTATTCATGGCAATCGCCCTGATTACTCTGCTCTACGCCGCAACCCCGAACGTGCGCCGCTTCAAACAGTGGAAGCTCTCCCCCGGTGCGGCGCTGGCACTCTTCGGCATGGGCCTGGGCGGTTTCGGCTTCACCCTCTACGCCAACAACTTCAGCAAGTACAACGCCACCTACGGCCTCATTGGTGGTGTGATTGTGATGCTGCTGTTCATCTGGATCATGAACAATATGCTCCTCTTCGGCGCGCACCTGGACGCAGAAATCATGCTCATGCGCCAGGTACTCGCCGGCGAAGACGACCACGGACACCTGAAGGTTCAGCCGCGCAGCACCACCGCATCCCGTGCGATGAAAGAACAGCGCGAACGCCTCATGTCCGCCGGACGCGAACTACAGCAGCAGGCGGCAGGCCAGGACATGCTCCCCAAGCCGAAGGGCCCCTCCATTGCCGCTCGCGTGCAGAAGGCGGTGGACACCAACACCACCATGATTCGCACGCTCATTGCCGACGGTAAGGAACGCATCGAAAACGGTAAGGAACAGCTGCAGCAGAAGCAGGCGGAGGCCGACACCAAGACGGAAGCTACCGAATCTGAGGCGAAGGTTGACTCTCAGCAGGAGGCGCTCTTCGACCCGAGTGCCGACAATCCGAACGGCGCAGCAAAGAAGAACTAAGCGGCAGCTCAGCTGAGCGCGTACCGTCTCAACGCATCAAGGGCGCGAGATAGAAAAGGGCGCGAGATAGAAAAGGGCGCGAGATAGAAAAGGGCGCGAGATAGAAAAGGGCGCAGGACAGAAACCCTGCGCTGGTCACTAAGATAGAACTATGACCAGTGCAGAATTCTCTCCCGCGCCCTTTGCCGTACCCAATGCTGTTGTACCCGGCACTACCCTGCCCGACCTCGAGTACACCCTCTACCAGCCGCAGCAGCTCAAAAGCCGCGTCCCCGCCCTCATGATTCACGGCTTCGCCACCCGCGGCGAACAGCTCTACGGCGGCACCAGCTGGATCCGCCAATACCTGCGCGCCGGATACCCCGTGCTGATTGTTACCCTGCCCTACCACTCAGACGAATACCTCAAAGACCCCGAATCCATGCACGCCATCGACTGTAAGCTCCCCAACAACACGAGCGTGCGTAGCGGCACGATTCCGTTCGATTCTGTGCCCTCTGTCGATGCGGTGCCCTCCGTTGATGCGGCGGGCCGGCCGCTGACCCCCATGCACCTATTCACCACTATGCTTGCCCAGCTGCTGCGCACCGTCGCCACCGAGAACGACCTCGGCGTTGAACTGGAGCCCCGCGCGCACGTTATTGGCTTCTCCTTTGGAGCCCGCGTCGGCTGGGAACTCGCCCTCACCCACCCGGAGGCGGTCGCATCCCTCACCCTGGGCGGCCTGCCCCTACACGACCACCTCATCACCCTGCGCGCCATGCTCGAAGCGCACGAGGGAACCAGCGTCACGGCGGATAGTGAAACCCCGGCGGCAGACTCCACCGACGAGGCGATTGCCTCCTTCACCTCGATTATTGACAACTCCCCCATTCAGCCCGACGCACTGCTGAAGTTCGTGCGGATTCCCTTCGGCCCGTTCTTCGACGTGCCCGCCCTGCGTGCCGGATCCCCCGACTTGCCTACGGGTCACCCGGGCGCGCATCCGCACGCACCCATTGCGGTCGTGCTCGGTGACGCGGACACCATCGCCGCCGACGGGGCGGAACTCTACGACATGGTGCGCGGCAACAACCCGCTCAACCGTTTCATCTCCCTACCCGGCCGCGACCACGTGAACGCACTGACCTCGGGCGCATTCCGACGCGGTGCGCTCGCCTTTGCAGCAGAGGTGGAGGCGACAACGTCATAAAACGTCACATTCACCTGGGGGCTTCACGCTCAGCCCCGGGGTGCATCAGGTATGCCTTAGCTCTTAGAATGGGAACGTATCAAAAAACCTTTATCTGCGGTTGAACCTCAGCCGCGCCTTAGCAAAGGAGCACCATGCACAAGGTTAAGGCTGTCGTAGCCCTCTCCCAGGACGCGCCCGTCACCGTCACCACCATCAACGTACCCGACCCCGGCAAGGGCGAAGCACTCGTCAAGGTCCTCACCTGCGGTGTCTGCCAGACCGACCACCACTACGTCACCGGCGGCGTCGGCCAGGACTTCCCCTACCTGCTCGGCCACGAGTCCGCAGGTATCGTCGAGGCTGTCGGTGATGACGTCACCGACATCGCCCCCGGCGACCTGGTCATCCTCAACTGGCGTGCCGTCTGCGGCGAGTGCCGTGCCTGCCGCAAGGGTCAGCCGCAGTACTGCTTCGCAACCCACAACGCAACCCAGAAGATGACCCTCGAGGACGGCACCGAACTCACCCCCGCACTGGGTATCGGCTCCTTCGCTGAGAAGACCCTCGTCGCAGCCGGTCAGTGCACCAAGATCACCGCTGACATCAGCCCCGAACAGTACGCAGCCATCGGTCTGCTCGGTTGCGGCGTTACCGCAGGTCTGGGTGCTGTTCTGAACACCGGTGAGCTCAAGCGCGGCGAGTCCGTCGCAGTCATCGGCTGCGGCGGCGTCGGAACCGCAGCAATTGCAGGCGCACAGCTCGGTGGCGCAACCACCATCATCGCCGTCGACATCGACGAAGAGAAGCTGGCACGCGCACGCGAGCACGGCGCAACCCACACCGTGAACTCCTCCAAGGTCGACCCCGTCGAAGCCATCAAGGAACTCACCGGCGGCTTCGGTGCAGACCTCGTCATCGACGCTGTCGGCATCGCCCCCACCTTCAAGCAGGCATTCGAAGCACGCGACCTGGCTGGCCGCGTCGTCCTCGTCGGCGTGCCCGCGCCCGGCACCACCTGGGACATCCCGCTGGACGAGGTGTTCGGCCGCGGCGGCTCCATCAAGAGCGCATGGTACGGCGACACCCTGCCCTCCCGCGACTTCCCCGAGTTCGTGGACCAGTACCTGCTCGGCCGCCTCGACCTGGACGGCTTCGTCTCCGAGCGCATCCGCCTCGAAGACGTCAACGAAGCATTCGAAACCATGAAGACCGGCCGCGTGCTACGCTCGGTCGTGGAACTCTAGGAGCGTAGCGTGAGCGAACGTATTGAACGAGTCGTCACCTCCGGCACCTTCTCGCTGGACGGCGGCTGCTGGGACGTCGACAACAACGTCTGGATCATCGGCAATGACTCCTCCGTGATCATCATTGACCCTGCCCACGACGTCGACAAGATCTCCCGCACCGTCGCAGGCCGCACCGTGGAGAAGATCCTGCTGACCCACGCCCACGACGACCACATCCGCAGCGCCAAAGAGGCGGCAGAACGCTTCGGCGCACCCGTCTACCTGAACCCCGCGGACCGTGTGCTCTGGGAAATGGTGTACCCCTCCTGGGACTTCGATCACGAACTCGCTGACGGCGACGTACTGCGCATCGGCGACACCGAACTGAAGGTCCTCGCCACCCCCGGCCACTCCCCCGGCTCCGTGTGCTTCTACGCACCCACCCTCAGCTGGGAGAACAGCGAAGGCGTCGTCTTCTCCGGCGACACCCTCTTCAACGGCGGCCCCGGCGCAACCGGACGCTCCTACAGCGACTTCGACACCATCATCGAGTCGATCTCGACCCGCCTGCTGACCCTGCCCGAGTCCACCGCGGTCCTCACCGGCCACGGCGACAGCACCGGCATCGGTCTGGAAGCACCCGAGCTTCCGGCATGGATCAAGCGCGGTCACTAAACCGGTAGCCTCACGCTGAGATTCTCACGCTGAAGCTCTCAGGCTGAGGCTCGCAACAAACCGAGCACGGTACACAAAAGGCGATGCCCCACCACCTGCAGAAGGTGGCGGGGCATCCGCCTTTTATCACGCGCTCATCACGCTCAAGCTACCGGCAAGGAACTAGCAGCAACCCAAACTAGCCGCGTTCCGTCTCAGCCAAAGGAGCCAGCTGCTCCTCATGCTCCTCACGCCACAGGTAGCCGTACAAATGACCCAACGCAAAATACAGAGTCGCAATAATCACCGGAACCATAAACGCATTACGGTAATACGGGGCGTCGCCCATATAGCCGCCCCACATACAGCCCAGCGCAAGACCAATGCCCAGCATCGAGCGGGTAAAGAAGCTCGCCTGCGCATCAGGAATATGCTTGAGCGAACGGTTCAGCCACAGCTCATGGCCGCCAAACGCCACACCCAGCACCGCACCACACAGCACCAACGCATAGAAAATCGTGGACGTATCATCGCTCGCCGGCAAATATAGCGCCGCCATAATCAGCAGAACGCCACTCGCCAGCCAGCCGTGCCACGGGTTCACCGAACGGCCACCCAGAACCACCGGGAAAGCCACCACCACGAGCGCACCGGTACCGGTCGCAACCATCGCCATGAACAGGTTCATCGAACCGTGAATCAGCGAGAAGCCCAGCAAACCAGAACCAACCGAACCCATGCAAGCACCCAGCAGAACCAGACCAAGAATCAGCACCACCGTCTGACGGCTCGGACGCACCAGATTCTGCGGCGGAGCCATACGAATACGCGAAATGTCCGGCAGCCACCTCGGCGCCGCCAGCACCACAATGAACAGCAGCGCATCCAGAATAATCGTGATCCAGAAACCCGCGTACTCATTATTCGGGGTGATGTACGCATCGCCCAGCCACACCAGCAGAGCAGCCAGCGGGTGCATCGACATGTTCGCCGTAGTACCCCACGACACCGCAGTCGACAAGCGAACATCACTGTACTGATAATTACGGCGATACAGCGACTCAAGCGCAAACGGAGTCCACGGCGGAGTAGTGAAACCCATCGCCACACAGGACAGCGCATGGTAGGTCGTACTCACGTTATTCGGGTCAACCGTCAAACGCCAACCAATCACCAGCATATTCAGCACCGCGGCAATATTCAGGAGCGACGTAATCGCCAGCAACGACCGCAAACCCAGGGCACGAACCAGCATCGGGCCGAGCATAATCTGCACCGAATACGCGCCCGTAAACGCCGCCACCGCATAGCCGCCATCATGCACACTACCCAGGTGGCTCGCCAACAGAATATACAGCGCAAACGCCGAAGAAGCCGCCGGAATGTGGAACAGAATCGTCAACACACTACGGGCAAAACCCTCAGCACGGAGCACCGCATACAGGTGACGACGCTGCTCCTTACCGTTGCGCAGGAACAACGCCCAATGCTGACGCAAAATATCCGGCACCGACGCGTTCGTATTAATCTCATCCGCAGCCGGAATCGGGCGAGGCGGCAACTCCTGCAACACGTGCTCGTTGTTGCGCACCACATCCGTCAGGGAGGTGCCCGGAACCGTCGGAATGCCCGTGCCCGAAGCACGCATTTTATTCAGCGCATCGGAGGCTGGGCTCACCTTCATGGTGCGCGGAGGAACTTCCGGCGCGGATGCGCCAGTGCGCGCATCAGCCGAAGGTTCCACACGATACGTTGAATTCGGGTCCCTATCCTGAGGTGTCGAGGTCATCATCTCTTTCACGAATAAGCCGCCGGACATGCCATAACAGCAGCCCGGAAGCGAATTTATGCCTACTAGGAGTTTACCCTCACCGACGAGCCGTTCTGACCCTTTTCGACCACAATCTGCGCCGGAATACGGTTCTTCATCTCCTCCACATGCGAAATCAGGCCAATAGTGCGGCCACTATCACGCAAGGATTCGATTGTGCCCATGACCATATCCAGGGTTTCGGCGTCCAACGTGCCAAAACCCTCATCAATGAACAGGGTGTCCAGCTCGATACCGCCGTTATTCGCCTGCACAACCTCAGCCAGACCCAACGCCAACGACAGCGACGCCAAGAACGACTCACCACCGGACAGCGACGACGCCTCACGCGGCTCACCCGTCCAGGTGTCGGTAATCTCCAGGTTCAGGCCGCCGCCGGAACGGCTACCCTTCGCACGGTGAGCGCTGAACACCATGCCGTAGCGGCCCTCACTCATACGATCCAGGTGCAGCGACGCCGAATGCAGAATCCGCTCAAACTCGGCACCCAGCACATAACTCACCAGGTCAACCTGATGCTCATAACCGCCCAGCGTGTCGCCGCGGGCAGCCGCCGCCAGGTTCGCCAGCATCTGCGCACGGTCATAACGCTGCGCCGTCTGCGCACGGAACGCCGCATACTCGCCACGCAGAGCCTGCAAAGAACGCAGCACGCTCTCCCGCTCGCCCTCACGAAGAGTCAAACGGTGCGCCGCCGCACGCAGCTGCTCAACCTGCTCACGCACACCCTGCAGATCATCCGGCGCCTGCTCACCGGCGGCAACACGAGCCGCCACCGCAATAATTGCCTCACGACCAAAGCCCTCTAGGAGGCGGGCATGCTCCAACTCATACGCGGCGACAGCCCGCTCCAGGGCATCGATGCGCGCGGGGGTGCGCACCGCCGCATGCACCAGCTCGGCGCGCTCAAACGAAGACTCAGCCAGCAGACGCTCAGCCGCAGCCACCGCCGAAGCATGACGCTCACGCGCCTGTCCCAACAGCAGCACCGCACGAGCAAGACGCTGATGCGCCGCACGGTAGCCCTCCACAGCCTCAACACGCTGCGCAAAACCCACCGCCGCACGAGCAGGCGCCAACTGCGCCGCAGCCGCCTCACAGCGCGCCGCAGCGTCACGGTGACGAGTCTGAGCTTCCACCGCCGCGCCCTCGATGGTGCGCAGCGCCTCCTGAGCCTTCTGCTGCTCAACCCGCACCCGCTCAGCCTTCGCCTGCACGCCGTCACGCGCCGTCACGCGCGACTGAGCCTGCGTGAGGCGGGTCTGCGCCTCCTGCAGCTGCGCGGCAGTCTGCTCAACATCGCACTCGCCCTGAGCCACCAGAGTCTCGTACTGGGTGCGGGCGGCGGCAAGCGCCTCGGAAGCTTCCTGATGCGCCTTGGTCGCCCGATCCTTAGCCAGTTCGTGGGTGCGAGCCTGCTTGTGCGCCTTGTCTTCACGCTCCTTGGCGGCGTCCAGGTCGGCGCGCTCAACCAGCTGCTCACCCTCGGCAATCTGCGCCGGGGCGGGGTGCTCGACCGAGCCGCAGACTGCGCAGGGTTCGCCGTCCTTGAGCTCACGCGCGAGCAGGGAGGACGCCTGGGCGAGGCGCAACACCTGCAGGTTCTTAAACTCCTCCGTCGCGGCGAGCGCCTGCTGAGCCGAGGCCTGCCACTTTTCCTGCGCCTTCTGCTCTGCGGTGGCGGTGCGCTTGCTCTGCTTCTCAGCTGCGGCGACCGCGGCGGATGCGGCGTCCAGTTTCTGCTGCATCTGCTGGGCGGCGTCGTGCTTCTGCTGCGCCTCGGTGACCAGGTGCGCGGCGAGGGTGCGTTCCTCATCGGCGGTGCTGTAGCCGGCGAGCTCTTCAGCAAGCTGCTCCGCGGCGGCGGTGAGGTCGCTCAGGGTCTTTTCGGCACGCGACTTGTCCTTCTCGAGGGCGTTAGCCTGCTTCAGCAGGGCGGCAACGGCGGCCTCCTCGTCGGCGAGCTGAGCGTCCTGCTTCTGCAGGGCACGCAGGGTATCGAGGAGCGCCTCCAGCTGGGTTTCCTGCTCGGCGGGTTCGAGATCCGGGAGCGCGGCGAAGGTCGTCTCTTCGGGGAAGGTGACTTCTGCGGCGGTTTCCTCATCGCGGAGTGCCGCAAGTAGGGCACCGCCGTTCTCCTCCAGCGCGGAAGCACACGCGGCCTGTTCCTGTTCCCGGGCGGTGAGCACCTGGGATTCAGCCTGGACCTGCGCGTACTGTGCGTGCAGGGGTGCGGCGGCACGCGCCTGCGCCAGCTCTTCACGTTGCGCCTTATGCTCGTCAGCGCGTTCGGTCAGGCGGGTACGGCGCTCGCAGAGCTGCTCGTATTCGCGCCAGTCGGCCTGCAGCTGGGCGCGTTCGGCGAGTAGGCGGGTGTTCCGGTCGGCTTCGTCGGTGAGGCGCTGCTGTTCCTGCTTTTCGCGCGCGGAGGTTTCGCGGGCGCGTTCTACTCCGCCGGCGACCCATGCGTCGAGGGTTTCGGCAGTGACATTCTCGGCAGTGACGCTCTCAGCGGTGAGCTGTTCGGAAGTCTCCGCCTCCACAGGGTCTTCGGTAGCGGAGCCCTCCCCTGCAGCATCTTCAGCGTCCGGATCCGCAACATCCAGTAGCGCCTGCAGGGCGAGCATTTCTACGCGGGCACGTTCAAGGTAGCCGCGCTGGGTGTTTTCGTCCTGGGCGACTTCCTGCTGGGCGGTTTTCGCTTCTTCGGTGAGTGCGGCGAAGAGCTGTTCGTAGTGTTCGACGGGGAACATCTTTTTGAGCAGTTCTTTGCGTTCTTTGGGCTTGGACTTGAGGAATTGCGCGAACTGACCCTGCGGCAGGAGTACGACTTTGAGGAATTGTTCTTTGGTCAGGTGGGTGCGTTCGGCGATGGTGCGGTTGACTTCGGCGACGCTGCTGGAGATGGGGGTCCAGGCTTTTTCGTCGGCGGGGTCGGCGCCGGGTGCGAGTTCGGCGAGGGTTGCTTTGGCGCTTTCTTCGCGCATCTGGCCTTTGCGGGCGCCGCGGGTGATGGGCTTGTTGTAGGCGGGGGTGCGGTCGATGCGCAGGCGCTTGCCGTGGAGGGTCACGTCGAGCAGCACGCGCGGTTTGGTGCCGCTGTGTGCCGCGTAGGTGGAGTGCAGTTTGGCGGATTCGCGGTCGCTGCTGGTTTCGCCGTAGAGGGCGTAGCAGATGGCGTCGAGGATGGTGGTTTTGCCGGCGCCGGTGGGGCCGTTGAGCAGGAATACGCCGGCGCTGTTGAGGGTGTCGAAGTTGATTTCTTGGCGCTTGGGGTATGCCATGAAGGCTTCGAATTCGAGGGTGTGCAGGATCATGCGTTGTCCTTGTGGCTTTTGATGTGGTCGCTGAGGGTGGTGATGACGTCGCGTTCTTCGCTGGTGAGGGGGCGGTTGCGTACGTATTGGTGGAATTGGTCGAAGGTGTCGACGGGGTCGGCGTCGCGGGTGGGTTGTGCGGCGGCGGGTTTGTCGGCGGCGGGTTGGGTGCTGCGGTAGCTGAAGTGGGAGATGGTTTCGTAGCGGCTGCGCAGGCGGTCGACGGCACCGACGGGTAGGGTTTCGTCGGTGAGCTCGATGCGGCAGTAGTAGCCGTGTTCGTAGTCGGTGTGTTCGGGGCTGTTGAGTAGCTGCTCCATGGTGCCGCGCAGGGTTTTCATATGTACGCGGGTTGCCCATTCGTGGCTGCTGATGGCGGGCTCTTCGCCGGGGTTGAGTTCGATGAGGTAGGCACCGTTGCGGTTGTGTTCTTCGCTGAATGAGAAGCCGATCGGGGAGCCGCTGTAGCGGATGGTGTGGGTGACGGGGTAGCGCTTGTGGATGTGGCCGAGCGCTACGTAGTCGAAGCCGTCGAAGAGGGAGGCGGGTACCCAGTCGATGCCGCCGACGCTGATGTCGCGTTCGGAGTCGCTGCGGGGCGTGGTATCAGCGCTACTGGCGGTGTCGCTGACGGTGGCGTGGCTCATGACGATGATGCGGTCGGCGCCTTCGCCGCGGGCGTGACGTTCTGCGGCGTCGGTGCGGATGGCGTCGGTGACGGCGCCGAGGACGGCGTGGTGGGTGGGATCTACACCGAGGGCGGTGGCATGGAGGCGCGGCGCGAGGTAGGGGATGGCGTAGACGTGTACGCGCAAGGTGCCGTCGGTGAGTTCGACGGGGCGGGTAGCGTCTTCGAGGCTGGTGCGCAGGTGCACGCCGGAGGCTTCGAAGAAGGCGGCGCCGTAGCTGAGGCGGCGGAAGGAGTCGTGGTTGCCGGAGCTGAGGATGACTTGCACGCCGGCGCGCATGAGGCGGGTGAGTGCTTGGTCGAGCAGGGTGGTGCTTTCGGCGGTGGGGATGGTGCTGTCGTAGACGTCGCCGCTGATGAGGAGAGTATCGATGCCTTCGGCGTGCACGTATTCGAGCAGTTCGTCGATGAACTGCTGGTGTTCGCGGGTGAGGGGGCTGCGGTGGAAGGTGCGGCCGAGGTGCCAGTCGGAGGTGTGCAGAATCTTCATGGTTTCAGTATGGCACTGCGTCATGTTTTGCGCCTCACAGTTCGTCATTCACGGGCGGAACCCTCTGCGGCGTAGGTGCTCATGCGGAGCGGGGGCTGCAGCCTCGGTATCTCCCCATCCCCGGAGTAGACGCCCCACCGCGGCGTAGGTGCTCATGCGGAGCGGGGGCTCCGTCCTCAAGGCGCTCAGCGCCGCAGAGGGAGCACTCCCCCGCGAGCATGAGCACGAAGCCGCCTGGTACACCCCACCCCGCACATCCTGAGCACAAAGCCGCCCGGTACATCCCCCGCGCATTCTAACCACCCATGGGATAATCGCCCTATGAGTTTTTCTTCTGTTGAGTTCACGCGTGCACCTGAGGTTTCGGCTGAGTTTGCGGGCAGGGTGCGCGGCCTGTTGTGTGCCTCTGCGCTGGGTGATGCGCTGGGCTATCCTCTTGAGCTACTGCCGGCGGATCAGATTGCGGCGTGCGACCCGAAGCCGTGGGATTCGGCGTTTGGTGAGCTGCTGATCAGTGATGATACGCAGCTGACCTGCTTCACTCTGGATGGTCTGACGGAGGTTTTGGAGTGGAATAATGAGGGCGCGGCGGCGGATGAGTTGGCGTGTCTGTGGTTGGCGTATTTGCGGTGGTTCCGCGGTATTGGTGAGGTTTTGCCGGAGTCTGCGCCGTTTTCGTTGGATCGTGAGATTGATGGGTCGGTGGAGTTGACGGCGCGTCGTGGTCCGGGTGCGGCGACGGTGCGGGCGTTGGGTACCGGTGAGATGCAGTTGGTGTCGAAGTCGGTGAATCCTGATGCTTTGGGTAGTGGCGCGTTGGTGCGTTCGGCGGCGTTGGGTGTTTTGCCGGTGGCGCAGGAGCGTACGGTGGTTTTGTTGGCGGTGCGTGCGGCGGCGTTGACGCATGGGCATCCGGAGGCGTTGGCTTCGGCGGCGGCGTATGCGTTGCTCATCCGCGACCTGTTGGCGTCCCCGTCCGGTTCCTTTGATGCGTTGTTGGGTGCGGTGCGCCGTGTGCTTGACTGGTGTGGCACGGTGGGCGCGGATGATTCGATGCCGGGTGATGCTGCGCGTACGGCGGCGGCGCTGAGTCGTGCCCTCGAGCTGCTGGAGGGCGGTACGGTGCCGGTTCCGGAGGCTGTGGCGGAGCATTTTGGTACAGGTTGGACTGCGCCGGAGCTGTTGGGTATGGCTCTCTGGTGCGCGGCGGATGCTGTGAAGAGTCTGCCTGCTGATGCTGACGATGCGGCGGTGCGCGAAGCCCTGTTTGGGGGTTTGTGCTGTGCGGTGTCGGTGGATTCGGATTCGGATTCGGTGGGTGCGATGACGGCGGCATTGTGGGCGGCGGCTGGCTTCCCGGTGGCTGCCGACAACGAGGCTGATACTTGGTCGCAGGCGCTGGCTCGTGTGCGCGGCCTGGATCAGGTGGAGGCGGTGGCGGACCGCTATCTGCGCCAGCTGGGCCTGTAACGGCACGGTACAGCTGGCGGCGTAACGGACATGCGTAGCGGGGGCTCCGTCCTCAAGGCGCCCCGGCGCCGCAGAGGGGGCACTCCCCCGCGAGCATCGTCCGCGAGCCGGTCGTACAAAACGGTGCCGCAAGCATCGTCCGCGAGCCTGTCATGCGGAACGGTGCCGTAAGCCGTCGCTCCAACCGCATATAAGTAACAGAAAAGGCTCTCCGATATCTCGGAGAGCCTTTTCTGTATGTGCTAGAACTAGCGAAACTGAACCTAGACGGCATAGCAGCGATGCGTAGCGGGGGCTCCGTCCTCGAAGCGCCCCCAGGCGCTGAAGAGGGGGCACTCCCCCGCGAGCATCGTCTGTGTGCCGGACAGCAGAACAGCTGCACGAGCATCCGCCCGCATCTTAGAACCGCTAGTCAGGAACTTTTAGTCCAGGTAGTCGCGCAGCACCTGCGAACGCGAGGGGTGACGGAGCTTAGACATGGTCTTCGACTCGATCTGGCGGATTCGTTCGCGGGTCACGCCGTAGACCTTGCCGATTTCGTCGAGGGTCTTGGGCTGACCGTCGGTCATGCCGAAGCGCATTGCGACGACGCCTGCCTCACGCTCGGAGAGGGTGTCGAGCACGGAGTGGAGCTGTTCCTGCAGAAGGGTGAAGGACACTGCGTCTGCGGGGACGACTGCCTCGGAGTCTTCGATGAGGTCGCCGAATTCGGAGTCGCCGTCTTCACCGAGGGGGGTGTGCAGGGAGATGGGTTCGCGGCCGTACTTCTGGACTTCGATGACCTTTTCGGGGGTCATGTCGAGTTCCTTGCCGAGTTCTTCGGGGGTGGGTTCGCGACCGAGGTCCTGGAGCATCTGGCGCTGCACGCGGGCGAGCTTGTTGATGACTTCTACCATGTGCACGGGGATGCGGATGGTGCGGGCCTGGTCTGCCATTGCGCGGGTGATGGCCTGGCGGATCCACCAGGTTGCGTAGGTGGAGAACTTGAAGCCCTTGGAGTAGTCGAACTTTTCGACGGCGCGGATGAGGCCGAGGTTGCCTTCCTGGATGAGGTCGAGGAAGAGCATGCCGCGACCGGTGTAGCGCTTGGCGAGGGAGACGACGAGTCGCAGGTTGGCTTCGAGCAGGTGGTTCTTGGCTCGCTTGCCGTCGTGGATGACCCAGCGCAGGGCTTTTTTGAGGTCTTTGTCCATGTCGGGGTTTTCGGCGAGCTTGTGTTCGGCGTAGAGGCCTGCTTCGATGCGCATGGCGAGGTCGACTTCCTGCTGTGCGTTGAGCAGGGAGACCTTACCGATCTGCTTGAGGTAGTCCTTGACGGGGTCGGCGGTTGCGCCGGGGGTGACGACGCGCTGTGCGGGTGCGTCGTCGTCGTCGTTTGCGGTGAGGACGAAGCCGGAGCCCTTGGCTGCTACTGCTTCTGCGGCCTTCTTTTCTTCTTTTTTGGCTACGGTTTCTTCGTCTTCTTCGTCGGTTTCGTCTTCGCCGTCGATGATTTCGAGGTCGGTGTCGAGTTCGAGGTCGAATTCGTCGTCGTCGCTCTTTTTGCGGCGGCCACCGGTCTTGCGCTTGGTTGCGGTTTTGGTGGTGGTGGTTTTGCGGGTGCGCTTGGGCTTGTCTTCCGCAGTTTCTGCAGCGGTTTCGGCGGTTGCGCCAGCGGTGTCTTCGGTTGCCGCTGCGGCCTTGGTGGTTGCCTTCTTGGTGCGGGTGGTCTTGGTGGTGGTTTTTGCGACGGTTTCTTCGGTTGCGTCGCCGGTCGCGGTCTTCTTGCTGGTTGCAGGTGCCACTAGAACCCTTTCTGGCTTGTGGTGGGGTGTTTTGTTTGCAAAACACCTAAGACCCTGTCAAGTCTGTGCTGGCGTCCTCGGTCGGGGTGTTTGCTGCTTTTGACGTGTTTAACGCTGTGGGGGCGGGTTTTATTCCGCGTGCGTTGGTCGTTTGCAGGGTTCCGTTGCTCGTTGTGTTGAGCTGTTTGAGGGCGCGTTGTAGCGCATTGACTGTACGGGGTCAATATATAAGTATTGCAGATTTTTGGTTGCTTTCAACTTGACGCGCTGTTTGGGGGCTTGTGGGCTTGGTTTTGGGTGGGTGCGGCTGTGTGCGAGAGGTGTGTGGGAGGGGCGTGCCGGGTGGTGGCGCGCCCCTCCCCTGTTTTGCGCCTCGAGTTTAGGTGCCGGGTTCACGTACCGAGCTTTAGACCTTTCGTGGTTTGAGGGTGCTGATGGGTTGGCGGTTTGCGCCGGGTTCGCCGCAGATGGTGTGTTTGATCCAGGCGGGTAGGCCTCCGGCGTTGAGGTGTACGTCGAGGATGTTGAGGTCTTCTCCTGTGGTGTGGTGGTGGGCTTCTTGGCGGAGCAGGCGGGCATAGGTGCTGTAGCCCTTGTACCAGTTGGCCCAGGCTTGGGTGTTGCGCAGCGTTGCGTATTCGCCGTCGGCACTGTGGGGCGTGAGCAGGCTGGTGAGCAGTTCGAGCCCGTTGAGGCGCTCCCAGTGGGGGCTGTCTAGTTCTCCTTTGAGGGCGCCGAGGTAGTGGGCGTAGACGGCTTGGTGGTTGGGGTTGGCGAGGTATTCGCTGTTGGTGTAGGCGTCGTCGATTCGTTGGCTGATCTCTTCGAGTTTGCGTGCGGCGGTGTGGTCGTTGGAGTCTCTTTGTTTGAGCAGGCGCGGGAGCACTTCTCGGTTGATGGTGTTGAGTTCGGTGGTGACGGCGAGGTCGGCGGGGCTGAGTTCTTGGAGTGCCCAGTGGTCGAGGTTGACCTGTTGGATGCCGCGGTTTTGTTGGACGCTGCGGTTTTGCTGAATAGCGCGGTGGGTGCGGCGGATCCAGTCTTGCCATTGCACGCATTTTTCGGGCACGGCACGTACGTGTGTCTGGTCGGCGCCGGGTGCGGTGCTGAGCATGCGGGTGAAGCTTTCGGGCATGTAGGTTTTTCGGGTGATGCGGGTGCCGTAGTGGGGCGGTTCGAGCGGGTCGATGCCTGGGAGGGCGACGGGTCGGGGGCCGCCGAGGGCGTAGTTGGTGTGTTGGGCGGCGTAGTGCATGTGGGCGAGCGCTTTTTGGGCGTGGTTGAGCCCGTATCCGGCGAGGTAGGTGAGCATTTCGGGGGTGATGGGGTTGAGTGCCATCGGTGCGATGGAGGCGCGTAGGTGCCCGGCGACTTCGGCGGGGATGAGGTCGCGCAGCGCATCACCGATGGTGGGTGCCTTAGCATCATCGACCGGGTGGGTGGTGAGCAGGTGCGCGGCGGCGTTGATGGCGGCGTCCCAGTAGCAGAGGTCGATTTGGGCTTGGTGGTAGATGGCGTGGACGTTGGTGCGGCGGGCGTCGTCGCGCCGTGCGGTGTTGGTGCGGGTGTGGTCCCAGAGTTCTACGGCGTTTTCCCAGTCGTGGCGGGTTTCGGGGTTGCCGGTGGGGTCGGTGTCCCAGGGGCTGTGGGCGTAGTTGTGGTGGGCGTTGGGGGCGATGGTGTCGCCGTGGCGGGTGAGCCAGGTGTAGTAGCCGCTGTGGTGGATTTCTTCGATGGGCGCGAGGAGGGTGAGTGCTTGCTGTTCGGGGTCGAGCGCCCAGATGCTGGCGCCGCCGGCGTAGATGATGTCTTCGCAGCGTAGTTCGCTGACGATGCGCGGGTCGTGGAGCAGGTGGAGCCAGGTGTTGATGTTGATTTGGGTGTCGACGTCCTCTTGAATTTCTTCGATGGCGGCGAGTTGCGCGGTGTCGGGGCTGAGTTGGCGTTGGCGTACGGTGTTGTCGCCGTCGACGATGACAGTGTAGAAGCGGGTGAGGGTTTCGCCGTTGTGGCAGGTGGGTAGTTTGGCGAAGGTTTCGTGGAGGAAGTCAGCGCGTTCGGGCAGGGTGCAGGGTTCGTCGGGGAGGTTGACGCGCAGGCTGGGGCCGAGGGTGTCTTCGGTTGCGGTGAGGATGATGAGTGAGTGGTCGGGCCAGTAGCCGTGCTGGTGGAGGGCGCTGCTGAGCACGTCGTATTCGTTGCGGATGGGCGGGGGCGTGTCGTAGTTGCCGCTGTTGAAGTGGTCGCTGTTGAGGTGGTTGCTGTTGGGGGTGTTCCCGTTGGAGATATTGTTTGCGTTCATGCCTTCACGGTGGCATGGTTTGGGCGGGTGCGCAGGTTATACAAATAAATCTGTGGATACTTCGGTTCATAGGTCCGAAGATTCCACAGATTTATTCGTATTGTTCGTTTGTACGCTGGGGTTTGTCCACAGCGGCGCGGGGTGCCGCGTCATAATCTGTCATGCAGAGTAAGGGCCCCCCAGAGTAAGGGCGCACCGGGTACTTTCCCTACTGCACGCGCTTTACTGCACGCGCCCTACTGTTCGTCGAGGAATCGCTCAAAGAGCGCACCAATCTCGTCGCGGCTGGGCACGTTGTGCGCGTCGCGTCGCGAGAGGGGAACCGCAATGTCGGAGGTGCGGAAGTTCTCGTCGTAGTTCTCTTCCATGGTCGTAATCATGCGACCAATTTCGGGGTTCTGCTTGACCTGATCGTTAATCTGGCTGTGCACGTGGCGTGCGGCTTCGCGCAGGTTCTCGGTGGGTAGCGAGAGGTGCGCCGCCATGCCCACGTGTTCGAGGGCGGTGAGGGTGCCCTGCGGCAGGTCCGCCTCCGAAATGTACTGGGGAATGTTCACGCCGAAGCCGACGGTGTCGATTCCGTTTTCGGTGAAGAGCACTTCCAGCAGGTTGGTGACGGTCGCGTGTACGTCCGCGCTGGGCTTCCACGGGGAGATGCCGCGAATCAGGTCCTTGCGGGAGCCGTGTGCGGTAATCGGGAAGGGGCGGGTGTGCGGCACCGGCATGGGGAATGCGGAGACCAGCACGACCAGGGAGGGCTTGACCCGCTGGGCGATGGTCAGCACCGCCTTTTCGAAGCGCTGCCACTGCAGGTCCGGTTCAGCACCGGTGAGCAGCAGGAACGGCTTGTTGAGGCTGTCTTCTACGGCGTAGAGCTTCAGCTGCGGGTATTGCGGCTTTTCGAAGTGGTCTTTTTCGTAGCGGATGAAGGGGCGGCGGGCACGGTAGTCGTGCAGCTGGTCGCTGTCGAACTCGACGATTTCAATATTCTTGAGTTCGCTGAGCAGCACCTGTCCGAGCTGGCCGGCGGTGGAGCCTGCATCCTGCGGGCTGGAGAGGGCAATGACGAGGGTCAGCCCGTGCATCCGGGGGTCATCCAATATTTTGGTGTTGGCTAAGTAGAGATCTTCGGGGTTGAGCATCGTGCCTCCTCACTTCTGTCTGGTTCGCGCCGCGTTCGGGTGGGCTTAGCGTTTCATGCCGGTACCCGAGGTGGTGGGGCGAAGGGGCGTCTTCTGTTATCTGACGCTTTCCGTAGTCTTTCATTTTATGCCACGACTGCCCCGTATCGACAGTGTGCGGGCTTTTCTCGCAGTAGGTGAACTTGTTGAGGGTTGTGCCGACGTTCTTAAGACGCTGCAGCTCGGCTTTTTGCACGTTTTTCCTGTTCTGCCAGCGGCTCGGGGTGAGAGCTGAACCTCACGCCCTCCTACATATCCGTGTAGAGTAGAAGCAGTAGTCCGCGCGGCTTTGCGCGGCGGTATTCATCCTCACTCTTCGAGGGCCTACAGTTGAGTTTTTCGGGCGCGAGGATGTGCCCCGACTATTTCGAGAAGACATACGCAAAGGAGTAACGATGTCTCTGTCTCTGTCTATTCACAGCACCGACCTTGAAGCGCTCGAAGCTGACGTTCTGGTTCTGGGCGTTCTGAAGGGCGATGACGGCGCCTACCTGGCACCGAACTCGCTGTCTGAGGAGTCTGTTGAGGGTATTAACGAGCTGCTGGAGGCGCTGGGCGCCTCGGGTGCACCCGATCAGCTGCTGCGTCTGCCGGGCCTTGAGGACACCGGCGCCGGCATTGTTGCTCTGGCGGGTCTGGGTTCTGATACTGCTGAGGGTCAGGAGCGTCTGGACGCCCTGCGTTACGCTGCCGGTTCTGCGGCTCGTCAGCTGGTTGGTTCCGCTGAGGAGATTGCGTTCGATTTCGGCGTTTCCTCGGTGGAGGAAATTGAGGCGATTGCTCACGGTGCTGTGCTGGGTAACTTCGTTGAGGAGGGCCTGCGCGGCAAGACTCAGGATTCGATCAAGGAAGAGATCGATTCAATCCTGATCGTTTCGTCGATTGATCAGGAAGAGGCTGAAGAGGCTCTGGTTCACGCCCTGGTTCTGGGTGAGACCGCTAAGGATGCTCGCCGCCTGGTGAACCTGCCCCCGTCGCACCTGTACCCGGAGACTTTCGCTGAGTTCGTGGCTGAGGTCGCTGAGGATTACTCGAACGTTGAGATTGAGCTGTTCCACCACGACCGCCTGGCTGAGGAGGGCTTCGGCGGCATTTCCGGTGTTGGTCAGGGTTCGCCCCGCAAGCCGGTTCTTGCCGTTGTGAAGTACGTTCCGGAGAACCCGAAGGCTCACGTGGCTCTGGTGGGTAAGGGCATTACTTTCGACACCGGTGGTAACTCGCTGAAGCCTGCCGCTTCGATGATGACCATGAAGTGCGATATGGCGGGTGCCGCATCCGTGCTGAACGCTGTGCTTGCTTCTGCTGAGCTGGACGTTCCGGTTGCTGTGACCGGTTACCTGTGCCTGGCTGAGAACATGCCCGGCGGTCACGCTCTGCGCCCGGAGGACGTCATCACCATGCGTGACGGTCGTACCGTTGAGGTGCTGAACACTGACGCCGAGGGCCGCCTGGTCATGGCTGATGGTATTGCGCTGGCTTCTGAGTCGAACCCGGACGTCATCCTGGATATCGCTACTCTGACCGGTGCCGCTATGGCTGCTCTGGGTCTGCGCACTGCGGCTCTGCTCGGTGACGAGGAGATTCGTGACCGCGTGATTGCAGCCGGTGCCGCTGCGGGCGAGTCTTACTGGCCGATGCCGCTGGAGTCCTACCTGCGCAAGAGCCTGGAGTCCCCCGTTGCTGACCTGAAGAACATTGGTTCTCGCTACGGTGGTGCGCTGACTGCGGGTCTGTTCCTGAAGGAGTTCGTGGGCGAGGGCATCCCCTGGGCTCACCTGGACATTGCGGGCCCCGCATTCAACGAGGAGGCTCCCTACGGCTTCACCCCGAAGGAGGGTACCGGTTTCGGTACCGCTACCCTGGTGAACTTCATCCAGTCCTACGCTAAGTAGCCTGTAGTCTCGCTGGGCGCGCATCCTAGCTGGCGTATATCACTGGCATGTAGCCGCGCAGCATAGAGCTAATCAGAGGAGGGCTTTTCCGGTATTTCGTACCGGGGAGCCCTCCTTTTGTCTGTTCTTGACCGATGCTGCGCGCTCGTTGAGGCTGCGCTGTAATAGCGCTGTGCCGGTGCTGTCATCGGGCTGTTCTATGACGCGCCTCTTTTCTTGAGTGGTGAAAAATTTGCGCTGTTTGGGTGATTAATCAGCTAAAACCGCCCTGAGTGAACTTAAACGACCCTCAACGGGGGTATTGTTGTATTAAGTGTTTTTCTGCGTACGCGGAGGGGCGCGCGATTTTTGTGAGTCGCGGGCCTTTCGCGCATGCTGGGGAAACCTACCAATAAATTGGTAAAGAACTCATTGCAGGGGTCTTTAGCCCCCACAACTATGCAAGGGAGCAATATCGTGGCTCAAGAATTCGACATCCTCATCCTCGGCGGCGGTTCCGCTGGCTACTCTGCAGCTATTCGCGCACGCCAGCTAGGCTTCACCGTCGGCCTGATCGAGAAGGAAAAGGTCGGCGGCACCTGCCTGCACACCGGCTGTATCCCCACCAAGGCGTACCTGCACGCTGCTGAGCTGGCTGAAGAGGCACGCGAGGCGTCCAAGGTTGGCGTTAACGCTGTTCTGCAGTCCATCGAGATGGGCAAGGTTCGCGATTACAAGGACGGCATCGTCTCCGGTAAGTTCAAGGGTCTTGCAGGCCTGCTGAAGATGAAGGGCGTAGAGGTTATCCCCGGCGAGGGTAAGCTGACCGCTCAGGACACCATCACCGTCGGTGGTGTTGAGTACAAGGGTAAGAACATTATCCTGGCATCCGGCTCGGTCTCCAAGACCTTCGGTCTGCCCATTGAGGGTCGCGTTCTGACCTCCACTGAGGCACTGGAGATGGACTACCTGCCCAAGAGCGCTATCGTGCTCGGCGGCGGCGTGATTGGTTGCGAGTTCGCATCCATGTGGAACGCTATGGGCGTTGACGTCACCATCATCGAGGGCCTGCCGAACCTGGTTCCCAACGAGGACCCGGCAATCATCAAGGTTCTGGAGCGTGCGTTCAAGAAGCGCGGCATCAAGTTCAACACCGGCACCCTCTTCGAGAAGGTTGAGCAGGACGCTAACGGTGCTAAGGTCACCCTGGCTGACGGCAAGGTCTTCGAGGCAGAGATCGTTCTGGTTGCTGTTGGTCGTGGCCCGAACACCGCAAACATGGGCTACGAGGAGCAGGGCATCCCCATGGATCGCGGCTTCGTCCTGGCTAACGAGCGCCTGCACACCGGCGTTGGCAACATCTACGCTGTTGGCGACATCGTCCCCGGCGTTCAGCTGGCTCACCGCGGTTACCAGCAGGGTATCTTCGTTGCTGAGGAAATCGCTGGCCTGAACCCCTCCATCGTTGAAGACGTGAACATCCCCAAGGTCACCTTCTGTGACCCGGAGATCGCTTCCGTTGGCTACTCCGAGCCCAAGGCTAAGGAGAAGTTCGGCGCTGAGAACGTTGAGACCGCTGAGTACAACCTGGCTGGTAACGGTAAGTCCGCTATCCTCGGTGCTACCGGTATCGTGAAGGTTGTCCGCCAGAAGGACGGCCCCATCGTTGGTGTTCACGCTATTGGTAAGCGCATGGGTGAGCAGATTGGTGAGGCTCAGATGTGGGTTGCTTGGGAAGCATTCCCCGAGGACGTCGCTAAGTTCATCCACGCACACCCGACTCAGAACGAGTCCCTGGGTGAGGCAGCAATGGTCCTGAACGGCACCCCGCTGCACAGCGCATAAATTTTGCTGACTGGCGTTAGCGCGTCAGCTTAGTATTGACGACCGTTGGTCGTTAGCGGTTGCCGGGCGTATCCGCTGAACAACGCCCCTATCCGGATGCGCGTCGACGTGCTTTGACGCATACGGCGCGCATCCGGGTCGCCGCTCACATTTTTCTAGTTCAAGCATTCACAAGGAGAACGGGAAAGATTATGTCCCACACCGTAGTACTGCCCGCACTGGGCGAGTCCGTGACCGAGGGTACCGTTACCCGCTGGCTCGTTGAGGTCGGCGACACCATTGAGGTTGACGCACCCCTGGTTGAGGTTTCCACCGACAAGGTTGATACCGAGGTTCCCTCCCCCGTAGCAGGCGTTGTTGAGCAGATTCTCGTCCCCGAGGACGAGGACGTCGAGGTCGGCGCTGCTCTGGCTATCATTGGCGACGGTTCCGGTGCTGCTGCTCCGGCTGCTCCCGCAGCTGTTGAGGCTCCCGCAGCTCCCGCTCCGGTTGCTGAGGCTCCCGCTGCACCCGCTGCTGCTCCGGCTGCTCCCGCAGCTGCTGCTGCAGGCATCGAGGTCGTACTGCCCGCACTGGGCGAGTCCGTCACCGAGGGCACCGTTACCCGCTGGCTGAAGGAAGTTGGCGAGCAGGTTGAGGTTGACGAGCCCCTGGTTGAGGTTTCCACCGACAAGGTTGACACCGAGGTTCCCTCCCCCGTAGCAGGTACCCTGCTCGAGATCCGCATCCCCGAGGATGAGGACGCAGAGGTTGGCCAGGTTCTGGCTATCATCGGCGACGCTGCTGCTGCAGCTGCACCGGCTGCTCCCGCTGCACCCGCTCCGGTTGCTGAGGCTCCTGCTGCTCCCGCAGCACCCGCTGCTCCGGCTGCTCCCGCAGCTCCTGCAGCTCCCGCTGCACCTGCCGCTCCGGCAGCTGCTGAGGGCGAAGCATACGTGACCCCGCTGGTCCGTAAGCTCGCTAAGGACAACGGCATCGACCTGTCCACCGTCAAGGGCACCGGTGTTGGTGGCCGCATCCGCAAGCAGGATGTTCAGGCTGCTATCGCTGCTAAGGGTTCCGCTGCTCCCGCCGCTGCTGCACCCGCTGCAGCTGCTGGTTCTGCAAAGGCACCGCACACCTTCGAGGTTTCCCCCAAGCGTGGCACCGTCGAGAAGACCGCACGTATCCGCCAGGTTATTGCAAAGCGTATGCGTGAGTCCCTGGACGTCTCCACCCAGCTGACCCAGGTCACCGAGGTTGACGTGACCCGCGTTGTCCAGCTGCGTGCAAAGGCTAAGGACGGCTTCGCTGCTCGCGAGGGCGCAAAGCTGACCTTCCTGCCCTTCTTCGTCCAGGCAACCGCTGAGGCTCTGCAGCAGCACCCCGCTCTGAACGCGTCCATGACCGAGGACTACAAGCAGATTACTTACCACGGCTCCGAGAACATCGCTATTGCTGTGGACACCCCCAAGGGTCTGCTGGTTCCCGTCATCAAGAACACTTCTGACCTGGGCATTGCTGGCCTGGCAAAGGCTATTGGCGACCTGGGTGGCCGCGCACGTACCGGCGACATCTCCCCCGAGGAGCTGTCGGGTTCGACCTTCACCATCACCAACATTGGTTCCTTCGGTGCACTGTTCGACACCCCGATCATCAACCAGCCGAACGTTGCAATCCTCGGTACCGGTTCCATCGTGAAGCGCCCCATGGTTATCCAGGATGCAGACGGTAACGACGTTATCGCTATCCGCTCCATGTGCTACCTGTCCCTCACCTACGACCACCGCGTGGTCGACGGTGCAGACGCAGGTCGCTTCCTGCGCACCGTCAAGACCCGCCTGGAGGAGGCAAACTTCGAGTCTGAGCTGGGCCTCTAAGACCTGCAAAGATTCAAGGAAGTTTCCTTGTGGCGGTACCCTGACGGGTAACCGAGCGTAGCTCCCCGGTTTTTTCGGGGGAACGTAAAAGCGGCGGCTCCATCCACTTCGGTGGGTGGGGCCGCCGCTTTTGTTATGCCCGTTGAATGCTCCATGGTGCGGAGCGTGTACTGCGGTTATGCCGCGACGGGTTCGGCGCGGGCGATTTCCCAGCCTTTCTCCCCGCGGTGCAGGTCGAAGATGACTTTCTGACGGGTGACGCCGTGTTCTTCGCTGAGTTTGCGGGCTTCCTGCTCGGTTTTATCGGCGCGGTAGCCTGGTGCGGAGACTACCGCCATGACGCGGATGTTCTCGCCGTCTCGGCTGAGTTCTTCGGTGGTGTCGACGATGAGTTCTGCGCCGCCTCGGGCACGGCGTTCTTGGTTTCGCTGGTCGATCAGGGCACGTAGAATCTGATCGCCCTGCGCGCTCTGATCCTGTGTGCTCTGATCCGGTATTTCCGTGCCGCCGGGCTCCTGCTCCCCCGCAGTGTTCACGGATTGAGCGGATACGGGCTGCGCCGTTGCCGGGGCGTTCTGCCCGTAGAGGGTGAACCCGAGCGGTAGGGCGATGGATCCCAGAGCCAGCGCGGCTACGCCCAGACGTACGGAGGGACGGCTCAGCGCACCGCGTAGCGCCGTCAGGCGGGATGTGCCCGTCGATTCTGTGCCCACCGCATCTGCGTTCTTTGGGGCTGGGTTTGCGGAGCTCGCCACAGGGCTCAACGGCATAGAGCCTGCGGCAGCTGCCGGCTTCTTCACGCGAGGCAAACGTTCCGCTAGGTACCGTTGCGCCTTCTGCGTCTTTGAGAGCTTCTGTACCGGCGCGGGCTCCACAGCTGCGGGAATGAGGGCGCGGGCTCGTTCTGAACAGCTCAGGTAGACGTTGAGCGGGCGAGGCGACACCTCCTCCGCCAGGGCGACCACGGAGCTGAGCCCTGCGAGCGCCGCCTCCCGGGCGGGTGCGTCCAGCAGGTATTCAAGGGCTCTGCCGAGGCGCTCAATCCACTCGCTGTTGGGTGTACCTTCGGTTGCGGTGCCGACCGCTCCCATGCACAGCGAATCCATGCGCAGTGAGAGGGGTACGCGGGCGGCGGAGGGTTCCGGCGCGTGCCCGCAGGCGGCTTGCCAGAGCAGGGCGGCGGCGGAACGCGCGTAGTCACCGTAAGCGACTGTGAGCTGTTCAGCGTCGAGAGATTCCGCTTCACGATAGACGGCATCTGGTAGAAGGAGTTTGGGTACTCCGGCGGCGCTCAGCGCAATGTATTCGGCGCTTAGTTCGGCGCGCCCCTCCCCCACCTTTTTGAGGCTGCCGAGCGCCCGGTGCAGGGTGCGTACCAGGGTCATGAGCTCGGCGGGTGTCAGGGTGCGAGCACGCAGGAGCTTGTCGAGGGTGCCCGCGTCGAGGGGCTCGTACCAGAGGCACAGCTTGCTGTCGTACTCCTCGCTGGTGACGGCGTGGAGTTTGGCGACTCCGGGTGCGTTCCGCAGGGCGGCGGCTACCTGCGGGGTCTGAGCGTGAGTGGATGCATCCGTGCTTTCCTCGAATCCGTACCCGTTGGCTGCCGCACGCAGAGTGGGCGCGGAGGGAGCGGCACCCTCGGGTGCAGAAATGGTGCGCAGGGTGTAGCGTCCGGGGCGCACGGAGGTTGCCGGGGATACGGGAGTTACGGAGGGCACGCTCTCGGCGGTTCCACCCCGGCACTCAACAATCTGCAGGGTGGGCAGAGCCGTGTTGGCGATGCTTTCCAAAACGTGTGCTTCTTTGCTTCTCATACCACCATGTTATCAAATAACATCAAACAACATGTTTAGGCTAAGTAAAACACTATAAATAAACCATGCAACCCTAAAATCAACACCCAAAATATTCGCCCCATCAACCCACCGCACCCGCCCGTAACATTCCTACATGTTCGCTCATCACGTGATTCAGGGCGCCCTAATTTTCTTCCCTCCACTAGCAGTACTAAGGTAGAAAGTATGTCTGTGACGATTGAACGCGTGGGCTTCGCCCCGAACTATGTGAACTATATTGAGTGCCTGGACGAGCAGTACCGCATCCACGATGAGGTGGCTAACCGCACCCGCCAGAATACGATTCTTCTGCTTGAGCATGAGGCAGTGATTACCGCGGGTAAACGCACCGAAGACCACGAATACCCCACAGACAAGTCCACCCCCGTCGTCAAGATTGACCGCGGCGGCAAGCTGACCTGGCACGGCCCCGGCCAGCTGACTGCATACCCGATTCTGCGTCTGCCCGAGCCCATTGACGTGGTGGCGTATGTGCGCATCGTTGAGGAGATTATCATCAACGTCCTGGCTGGTCTGGGCATTAAGGGTGAGCGTGTTGAGGGCCGTAGCGGCGTGTGGATTCTGGGCGACGGCATCACCCAGGACAAGAAGATCGCGGCGCTGGGCATGCGCGTTTCGCGTAACACCACCATGCACGGCTTCGCGATTAACTGTTGCAACGACACCGCGCCTTTCCAGCAGTTCATTCCCTGCGGTATTAGCGATGCCGGCGTTACCACGATTTCGGAGCAGCTGGGTCGCACCGTCACCCCCGCCGATATTTTGGAGCCGCTGGAGGCGGAGCTTCTGAAGTACCAGGACCGCCTGGCGGAGTCCTTCGAGCCCGTCGCGGCGCAGGACTAAACGCAGAACTAAGCACAGGGTTAGACGTAGCCAAGAAGCATCGAACGGGCCGTACACGTAACGCATCCGGCTTTGTTCGTCATATACGAAAATCAGTTTCACCTACGCCTGAGCGGGCGTAATATAGAAGGTGGCCCACCTGCACAGAGGGCACATCGAGACCAAGGAGAAGACTTTTGAGCACCGCACCTGAAGGACGCAAGCTACTGCGTGTGGAGGCCCGCAACGCTGAGGTTCCCATTGAGAAGAAGCCTCACTGGATTAAGACCAAGGCTATTGTTGGCCCCGAATACAACGAGATGCGCGAGCTTGCTCGCGGTCAGGGTCTGCACACCGTGTGTGAAGAGGCCGGCTGCCCCAATATTTACGAGTGCTGGGAAGACCGTGAGGCAACCTACCTGATTGGTGGCTCCGAGTGCACCCGTCGTTGCGATTTCTGCAATATTGCGACCGGCAAGCCCGTTGCTGTTGACTACGCTGAGCCGTTCAAGGTTGCGAAGAACGTGAAGGTCATGGGTCTGCGTTACGCCACCGTGACCGGTGTTGCTCGTGATGACCTGGAAGACGGCGGCGCGTGGCTGTACGCAGAGACCACCCGCCAGATCCACAAGATGTGCCCGAACACCGGCGTTGAGATGCTCGTGCCCGACTTCAAGGGTGTTCCCGAGCATGTTCAGAAGGTCATTGACGCTAAGCCTGAGGTGTTCGCGCACAACCTGGAGACCGTCCCCCGTATCTTCCGTCAGATTCGCCCGGCGTTCCGTTACGAGCGTTCCCTGGATGTTATTACCCAGGCTAAGGAAGGCGGCATGGTCACCAAGTCCAACCTGATTCTGGGTATGGGCGAGACCGACGACGAGATTTACGAGGCGCTGTGCGATCTGCATGATGCTGGCTGTGACATCATTACCCTCACCCAGTACCTGCGCCCCGGCCCGCTCTTCCACCCCATTGAGCGTTGGGTGAAGCCGCAGCAGTTCGTGGATTTTGCGAACATGGCTGAGGAGATTGGTTTCGCTGGCGTTATGGCGGGCCCGATGGTTCGTTCTTCGTACCGTGCAGGTCGCCTGTGGGCTCGTGCAATGCGTAAGAACGGTTACCCGATCCCCGAGAACCTGGCTCACATTGAGGGTGAGGGCGCTGCTCTGCAGGAAGCCTCCTCTCTGGTGGCTGCAGGCTACTAAGCCTTTTCAGAATCTTTCTGAGAGCGTTGAGGCTCCTCGAACCCGGTGTTCGTCCGGTGTTCGGGGAGCCTCCCCTTATGCCCCGCCCCTTGTGCGGGTAGGGTAAACTAGAAAAATTGCAGGCATACACTGCATCGTTACGTCACTATGGTTCCGTGAGCGTTTGAGGCGCTTCTCGGGGCCGCGGAAGAACCAGCCGAGGAAGAATCGTGGCAGATAAGCGCGAAGAGAAGAAAAAGAAGAAGGAACGCACTCCGGGCACTTTCGCCCAGATGAAGCAGGTCTACCAGATGACCAAGAAGTCCGACCCGAATATTGGTTGGATTCTGAGTCTGTCGGCTCTGGGTACTCTTTTGGTTTTCCTCCTCATCGGTATTGCCCTGAATAACTGGATTACTTTCCTGATTCTGGGTCTGGGCGTTGCCGCTATTGTGGTGATGCTTCTGCTGGGTCGCCGCGCGCAGACTGCGGCTTTTGCTCAGATTGAGAACCAGCCCGGTCGTAGTGGTGCGGCGATGAACTCGGTGCGCCGCGGCTGGATTGTTGAGGAGCAGCCTGTTGCGGCGAACCGCCACCAGGATCTGGTGTTCCGTGCGCTGGGCCGTCCCGGTATTGTGCTGGTGACCGAGGGCCCTCACAGCCGTGTGAACTCGCTGGTGAACACTGAGAAGAAGCACCTGGCTCGTGTGGCTCCCGGCGTGCCGGTTCACGTGATTGAGACCGGCCACGAAGAGGGTCAGGTTGAGCTCAAGGACGTTGTGAAGACCATGAACAAGCTTCCGAAGGCTCTGACTCAGCAGGAGATGCAGGCTGTTTCGGGTCGTTTGAGCACCCTGAACACTATGCGTAACCCGATGAACGGTCTGCCGAAGGGTGTTGACCCGATGCGTGCTCGCCCCGATCGTCGTGCGATGCGCGGCCGCTAAACGGGTAGCTGATATTGATTTTGAAGGCTCCGGCTCTTCCCACTTTAGGGAGGGCCGGAGCCTTTTGTTACGCCCGATTATTGCACTGCTACTGGCGTTGCTGCGGGCTCTGCTACTGCCCTTGATACAGGGCGTTAGCAGCACTGTTGTGTTTCGTGAAGCAACATAGATGTAACTCCTTTCCAGGATTTGTAACATTACCGAAACACGATAGTCACGCACGCGCAAAAAATAACCACTATGCTTGATATGTCACAGGGTTTTGCCCGCGGCCAAAAACTAAACCAAAGACTGAATGTGATGAGGGAAGATACCCTCCTGCACCGTCAGTCGAACAAGGAGCAGTCCTCATGTTTACCAGCCCCCAGGAAGTTCTCGACTTTATCAAGAACGAAGAAGTAGTCTTCGTTGATATCCGATTCACCGACATGCCCGGCGTGCAGCAGCACTTCAACCTGCCCGCTAAGGCAATTGATGACGATTTCTTCGTCAACGGCCAGCTTTTTGATGGCTCCTCCATTCGCGGCTTCCAGGGCATCGCTGAGTCCGACATGCAGCTGATCCCCGACGTTCAGTCCGCATACGTTGACCCCTTCCGCATTGAGAAGACCCTGGTCATCATCTGCTCCATCGTGAACCCCCGCACCGGCGAGCCCTACCACCGTGACCCCCGCGGCGTTGCTGAGCGTGCCGAGGCGTACCTGCAGTCCACCGGCATTGCAGACACCGCATTCTTCGCATCCGAGGCTGAGTTCTTCGTCTTCGAGGACGTCCGTTACCAGGTCGAGCCGAACTCCGTGTTCTTCAAGATTGACTCCGACGAGGCTCCCTGGAACACCGGCCGCAAGGAAGAGGGCGGCAACCTGGGTAACAAGACCCCCGTCAAGGGCGGCTACTTCCCCGTCTCCCCCGTCGACAAGCAGGCTGACCTGCGTGACGCAATGTGCGTAGCAATGGACGAGGTTGGCCTTGAGGTTGAGCGTAGCCACCACGAGGTGGGCGCAGCCGGCCAGGCAGAAATCAACTACAAGTTCGATACCCTCACCAAGGCTGCTGACGACCTACTGAAGTTCAAGTACGTCATCAAGGGCACCGCAGACGCATGGGGCAAGTCCGTGACCTTCATGCCCAAGCCCGTGTTCGGCGACAACGGCTCCGGTATGCACTGCCACCAGTCGCTGTGGCAGAACGGTGAGCCCCTGTTCTACGACGAGCGCGGCTACGCTAACCTCTCTGACACCGCACGCTGGTACATTGGCGGTCTGATTGAGCACTCCTCCGCTGTTCTGGCGTTCACCAACCCGACCGTGAACTCTTACAAGCGTCTGGTTCCCGGTTACGAGGCTCCCATCAACATGGTGTACTCGCAGGGTAACCGTTCCGCTGGTATCCGTATTCCGATTACCGGCACCAACCCGAAGGCTAAGCGCCTGGAGTTCCGTGCACCGGACCCCTCCGCTAACCCCTACTTCGCATTCGCTGCTCAGCTGATGGCTGGTCTGGACGGTATCCGCAACCGCATTGAGCCGCCGGCACCGATCGACAAGGACCTGTACGAGCTGCCCGCCGAAGAGGCTAAGGACATCAAGAAGGCTCCGGCCAACCTGGAGGAGGCTCTGGCTGCTCTGGAGGCTGACCACGACTTCCTGCTCGAGGGCGGCGTCTTCACCGAGGACCTGATTCAGGCATGGATCGATTACAAGCGTAAGAACGAGCTGGAGCCGCTCTCGCTGGTTCCGCACCCGCTTGAGTACCAGCTGTACTACGGCGTCTAATCTTTCTTCCTGAACGGTGCCCCTTGTAAGGGGGTGCGTTCTGGAGAACAGACAACGGCCTATATGTTCCTTTGGGAACGTATAGGCCGTTGTTGTGTCTGCTGGAGTATCTCTGCGGACTTCTATCTTGCTGTAGCACTTTTGGCGACAGTACGTGTCCAATATTTTTATGCCTCGATGGGTCTTGCGCGCTTTAGTTGCGCTTAGAGCGGCTCTAAGGGCTAAGCTGTTGGTGCTGGCGTTCCCTCCCTTTTTGTCGTGCAACCGGAGGGAACGCCAGTCTATTTTTATGCCCTAATGCTGCTGAGCGTTTAGAACCTGCTGAGCGATGAGCCGGTCAAGCTTGCGGACGTCAATCTTTCGGCCCAGCTTGATTTTGATGTAGCCGATCTTCGTCCATAGAGCGATTTCACTATTCGCGTCGAACAGGTTTCCTGCATTTTCAGAAGACCACATATGGATTGAGGAGTAAGGCAACGAATACATTTCTACCTTCTTACCCGTCAAGCCTTGAGCATCACGAATGATGAGTCGGTGAGTCGTGAAAATAGCAGAATCACGGAAAGTAGCAAAGGCTGCAACGGCGCTCTCCCCCGGCCCCAAAAGAGCTTGGGCGTCCGGTGGTACAGGAATCTCTGATTGTAGAGTCCAGGTCATGATAGCGGCGATAGACATAGAGTTATCTCCAGGGGATTGAGTGATAATAACGTTCTCAGTATAAGAGCTTTGTTAATTCATGCGCGTTCTAAATGGTTATCCTTGCAGACACGCTGTGAGCAATAAATACCTGTTGGAGGGTTATACCGCTACATTCCACAAAGCGGCTTTTTGATTCTGCTCCTGCACGTAGCTTCCTCAATGGGATAGGCTCATTCTTTAGCTAGACGAAAGGACGACTCCCCCATGCATCCTCAGCCCTATACTCCCCGGCATTTTCAGGCAAAGCGCTTCAACGAGCTGACTCTCCGTGAGCTTCAGCAGATACACATCACCCGTTCTCTTGTCTTTACGGTGGGTCAGCAGATCCTTGCGCAGGAGCCAGACGAAGCAGACTTCGAGTCTGTTCACTTCTTCCACGCGGATGAGTCTGGGCGGGTCTTAGCCTACTTGCGGATCTTTGATCTTATGACAGTAGATGATGGCTACCACCGCCCTATCGAAGGTGCTTGGACCGTCGGTCGAGTAGCTGTCCGTGAGGAGGCGCGGGGCACCGGCCTGGGGCGTGCCCTACTGCATGAGGCGATTAGCTGGGTCCGTGAAAATACGGAAGCTCGTCAGCTGGTGATTAGCGCCCAGTCCTACCTGAAGGACAGCTACTACGGTGCAGCGGGGTTCGTGCAGATGGGAGAGCCGTATCTTGAGGTTGGAATTGAGCACGTAGAGATGCTTCTGGAGCTTTAACGGGCCCTACCCCCTCTTCCCTTGTAGGAGCAGGTCGCGGGCCACATCATAAGATGTTGTACCCGCTAATCCCGGGGTTCTTCCTGCACGGGCGTACAATGAAAGTACGTGCGCCCGGCCGGCGGCACCTACGAATTCCGCGAGAAACGACGTCACGAAGCCGTGTTCTCCCCACCGCCCCTCACCTTTTCAGCATCTGCTGGGGCGAGTATCGCCGATGACCGACCGACCCGTCTGACGCCGCATCCACTGTAACGAGGAGAAATCTCATGGCATATCAGCCGACCATCCTAAACGGTGAAACTGTTTTCCGTAACGAAGTTTTTCAGACCGGCCTCATGTCCCAGCTGCTGGACGGCATCTACGATGGCGAGATGACCATCGGTGAGCTCCTGAGCCACGGCAACTTCGGTGTGGGCACCTTCAACGGCCTCGACGGCGAAATGGTCGTCCTCGATGGCGTCTGCTACCAGGTACGCCACGACGGCTCCGTGTCTCTGCCCGACCTGCGCCAGCAGACCCCCTACGCCGTGGTCACCAACTTCGTGCCCATGATTAAGCGCGAACTACCGCATAACCTACTCCGTAAGTCTGCCTCGCAGATTCTGGATGACTTCACCGTCTCCAAGAACTACATGTACGCCATCAAGATTTACGGCGAGTTCGAATGGGTCCGCACCCGCACCGTCATCAAGCAGGAGAAGCCCTACCCGAAGATGGTTGCGGCCACCGAGAACGAGGACATCGTCCAGTTCGATAACGTGACCGGCACGATTGTTGGCTTCCGCACCCCGATTTACGAGCAGGGCATCTCGGTGCCCGGCTGCCACGCCCACTTTATCGATGATGAGCGCGTTCAGGGCGGCCACGTGGTCGACTTCAAGCTGCGCTCCGCTAAGGTCGAGATTTGCCCCGGTACCGGCCTGCAGCTGCACCTACCGCTGACCCCCGAGTTCTCCTCCGCTAACCTCTCCCCCGAGGACCTGGCTGACCAGATCTCCAAGGCTGAAAAGCACTAAGCTTCTTTCCCGCCGGAATATAGCAACGGGATATAGCAACGAAGGAGCCGCCCTCTACTGTTCTGTAGAGGGCGGCTTCTTCGTGTTTATACGCGCTGTCGTGTTTATACGCGCTGTCGTGTTTATACGCGCTGTAAAGGGCGCTTACGCCTCGGGCACGAACTCGCCGTGGCCGCGCTCGCGCAGGGCAGCACGCACCTTCTCAGCGGCCGCATCCAGCTCTTCGGCGGTAGCATCCTTCTTCGCGTTGGCGGGATCGTAATCAGCCATGCTATCAACCGGGAACAGATGGATGTGGGTGTGCGGCACGTCGAAGCCAGCAATCACCAAAGCCACACGCTCCTTATGAAACGCCTGATCCAGGGCACCAGAAATCTTGTGCACCACAGCGAACAGGTGCGCAGCCAGCTCAGCCGGCAGGTCGGGCCAGCGGTCAATCTCCGCGCGGGGAACCACCAGCAGGTGACCTTCCGACTGGGGCATGATGTCCATGAACGCCACGCAGTGCTCGTCCTTCCAGACGAAGCGGCCGGGAAGCTCGCCGTCAATAATCTTGGTAAAAATCGTGCTCACAATAATCTCCTTCATGCGCCGTCGTCGGCGCGTTTGAATCTCAACGGTCAGGCTTACGCCTCAACCTCAATGCTCTCGCCGGGGTTCAGATGCTTCAGCTCAGTGCCGTACTTCGCACCGAAGTTCGTCACCAGACCCTCAATAATGCCGGTGCCGTTCTGGTTAATCATGCCGTTGTGAATCGGAACCACACGCTGAGCGCCGGTCGCAATCACAAAATCAATGACTTCCTGAACCTTCGACCAGGGCGCGTGAATCGGCACCAGGACGGTATTTGCACGCACGCGGTGAGGAACCACCAGCGAATCACCAGGGTGGTACACGGCACCGTTAATCAGGTAACCGACATTGGCGATGGTCTGAATCAGCGGGTGAATCAGGGCGTGCTGACCGCCGTAGGTCTTCACCTCAAAACCGGGGATGCTGAACTCAGAATCAGAGGAAACAACGGTAACCTCGGCAGCGGGTACAGCCTCCTTGATGACCTGGGCGACAGCCTCGGGAGCCCAAATCTTCAACGGGGTCTGCGACTCGGCACGCTGAGCAATCAGCGGTAGCACCGACGGGCCATCAAAATGGTCCGGATGCGCGTGGGTCACGAACAGGTAATCGGCGCCTTCCAGCGCGGTGGCATGCTCACCTTCAGCAGCAAAATTGCCGGGGTCAAGAACGAGGGTGCGCCCCTCATTCTCAAGGCGGATACATGAGTGGGTGTACTTCGTCATCTTCATAGTTTTAGTCTACCGCGAACCTCCGCACCCGCCCGGCGGCGGCTTCAACTTTTGAGATAAGCCGCAAATCAGCCACCTTTTGAACGCCTCTAGTGTAAAGTCGTAAGACAAGATCGACCACACAATGGGGCGGATTTCCGCCCCGAAAGGTTCAGCAATGGACACTCATATTCCCGTACGGAGAATTACGAAGCCCGCCGAAGCCCGAAATACCCGCCAGCGTCGCATCATCAAGGCGACCATGGAAGAGCTCGGCGATTTCATCTCAGCACAGGATCTGCACCTGACCCTCGCGAACCGCAAGGAACAGGTCTCTCTCGCAACCACCTACCGTGTGTTGCAGTCGCTGGCTAACGCCGGTGAGCTCGACTCGGTCAAGGGCATTGAGGGTGAGACTCTGTACCGCCACTGCCAGGTAAAGGACCATCACCACCACCTGCTCTGCCGCCGATGCGGCACCGCCATTGAGCTAGAAGCACCCGCCCTCGAGGACTGGGCACTGGCCATGGGTAAGCAGCACGGCTTCTCGGAGCTGGAGCACGTGGTTGAAGTGACCGGTTACTGCCCGGACTGCACTTTGGCACGTCGCGAGGAAGAATCGCAGGGCGGCGCTGCACGCTAACGTTGCAGGCTACGCCGCAACCTCTAAGCCCCTCAATCTGAGGAGCTCTCCCCCACCGGGGAATCCCTTCTGCTCGAAGGATACGGCGCCTTCAAAAATCTTCGGCGCCACTACAGCACGACACACAGGGCATCTGGACAAGGCAACACAACGCCACACAGGTTGAGCCCGCATTGCGCACCGGGTACATGACCCGTAGCGCTAACACAGCACGACAACAAAAGAGCCCCACCTCATTCCCGAGGTGGGGCTCTTTCTATAGGTCTTATGCCTTCTCAGTCAGCTGGCGGCCCGACGCGCTATGGCGGCGCTTCACGCCACCAATCACACGGCACACCACGTAAATCAGGAAGGAAATACTGGTCACGTAGGGGCTAATCGGCAGCGAACCGGCAAGAGCCAGCAGAATACCGCCCACGATGGACGCCTCCGCGAACAGCACCGACAGGATCAGGGTGCGCACCGGAGAGGCAGTCACCTGCATCGCCGCAGCCGCCGGAGTAATCAGCAGCGCCAGCACCAGCAACGAACCGACCACCTGCACCGACAGCGCCACAGCAATACCCAGAATCACCATGAACACCAGGGACAGGAAGCGCATCGGCACGCCCTTAGCGCGCGCGACCTCCGGGTCCAGGGAGGCGAAGCTCAGCGGACGCCACACCATCACCAGCAGGCTGATAATAACCACCGCACCAATAATCATAGTGTGCAGCTGGTCGGCATCCACGGACACGATCTGACCGGTCAGCAGACCGAACTTATTCGCGCTACGGCCCTGGTACAGGGAGAGGAAGAGAATACCCAAGCCCAAGCCGAACGGCATGAGTGCACCAATGACCGAGTTCGAGTTGCTCGCCTTAGAGCCCAGAAAGGCAATCAGCAGAGCCGAGGCAATCGAACCGACCATAGAGCCGGTCACCACGTCATAGCCGAGCAACAGGGCAAGGGCGGCACCCGCGAAAGACATTTCAGAAACGCCGTGCACCGCAAAGGCGTGATCGCGCATCATCACGAAAATGCCGACGAAACCACCGATAAGGCCCAGAACAGCGCCAGCAAAAATGGAGTTCTGCAGCATCTGCAGCAGCTCGCCGTAGCGGTCAAAAACGAAGATACGGGAAAGCAAATCGTTCTGCGCGGCGGCAACCGGTGCCAGAGCGGGGAGGGAAGCAAGAATGGTCATCGAGTGGTTCCTCCCGGAATGTGTAGAGTGCGCTGCGGTTCAGAAAGACCAGACTTCAGGTGGGAGCCGTGAATGTTCTGGTCAGTGCCCTCAATATGGCAGTGGTCGCTGGCGTGAGTCTCACCCACCACCACGTAACGGCCATTAGACTTGAGCACGCTCACCGGGGTTCCGTACAGGGAGGTGAGAGTCTCACTGGTCATGACCTCTTCCACCGACCCGACCGTGAAACGGCCGTTCGCCAGGTAGAGCACGCGATCCACATGCTCAATGATGGGGTTGATTTCGTGGGTCACGAACACCACCGCCACGCCGCGTTCACGGTTGAACCGGTGAATCAGCTCAGCCACCGCGTACTGGTGGTTGAGGTCCAGGGAGAGTAGCGCCTCGTCAGCCAGCAGAATCTTCGGGTCGTTCGCGAGCGCCTGAGCGATACGCAGACGCTGCTGCTCACCGCCGGAGAGCAGGCCCACCGGCACGTTCGCGTACTCGGTCGCGCCGACGGCTTCGAGGAGCTCGTCAACCTTGGCGCGGTATTTGCGGCCGTGCAGGCGGATGCCCCAGCGGTGCCCGTCCACGCCAAGTCCCACGAGGTCGCGGGCGCGCATCGGGGTGGAGGTGGGGATGGACTTCTGCTGCGGTACGTAGCCGACGCCGGCGTTGCCCAGGCGTGCGGGTTTGCCGAGCACGGAGATTTCGCCGGCGTTGAGTCCGGTCAGGCCAAGAACGACTTTGAGGAAGGTGGACTTGCCGGAGCCGTTGGGTCCGAGCACGGCGAAGTATTCGCCTGCGCCGATGTCGAGGGTTAAATCTTTCCAGAGGGTGCGGGCCCCGAAAGCGAGGCTACCCCCGCGAATGGAAATCGCGGGGGCGGCACCGTTATTGTTGTCAGTCACTTAGGAGAGCGCCTTTTCGAGGTTGCTGACGTTGGTCTTCATCCATGCCAGGTAGTTGGTGTTTTCCGGCAGGGTTTCGGTGAAGGATACGTAGTTCACCGAGGCATCCTTAGCGGCCTGCAGCACCTCGTTGGTCTGAGAGGTGGAGGTCTGCTCGTTGTAGGCGAGCAGCTGGACCTTCTTCTCAGTGACCATGTCCTTGGTTTCCTTCAGGACGAGTGCGGGGACGTCGTTGCCGGCTTCTGCCGCCTCAGCGAATTCGCTGGGGGTTGCGTTCTCTGCGCCGGTGGAGGAAATCAGGTAGTCCGGCACGGGCTCGGTGGACAGGTACTTCTTACCTTCACCGGCGATTGCCTTGGCGGTGGTGTCCAGTGCGTCCAGTTCCTTGGAGAAGGTGGATGCGTTGGTGCGGAACGCCTCAGCGTGTGCGGAGTCGAGGCCTGCGAGCTCTTCAGCGATCTTCTGGGCGACCTTCTTCATGGTTTCGAAGTCGTACCAGAGGTGCTCGTTGAACTCGTGTGCGTGGGCGTGGTCGCCGCCGTCTTCGTGGTGTTCGCCGCCGCGGTGGTCCTCGACCAGGTGGGTGTATTCGGCGTCGGTGAGCTTGCCGCTGACCTTGACCGCGTTCACGATCTTTTGGGAGGCGTTGTCCTTGCCTGCGAGGTCTTCGAGGAACAGGTCGTAGCCTGCGCCGTTGATGACAATCAGGGATGCGTCCTTCGCCTTGAGGCGGTCGGCGCTGGTGGCTTCGTAGGAGTGGGGGTCGGTGCTGGTGGAGGCAATCAGCGCGGTGACCTCAATGTAGTCGCCGCCAACCTGCTTGGCGATGTCTGCGTAGACGTCGGTGGAGGCGACGACCTTCACCTTGCCCTTGTTGGAGCCAGCCGAGGAGGACGAACCGGAGGAGGTGCTGTTCTCGGTTGCGCAACCTGCCAGCAGCAGGGAGGACGCTGCGAGTGAGCCCATTGCGGTGAGGAAGTGCTTGCGGGTGATCTTCGGGTGCGACATGAGGGCTCTCTTTCGGTTCGTTCTAGTCTGTAGGTTTCTTAACTACATCATGCGCACACCCGTATAAACAACTCTTTATTGGTGTCATTTGGGTGCTGTTAGGCAACCCTTTTCCCTGTCAGTAGCTTATGCAACAGGGATAGTTAGCTCAGCCTACTGCGCTCCCCCACCGCTACTTTATACTGCCGCTTCATCCCGCCGTCTGAGAGTGCCCCTTGGGTGCATCCATAAGCCGTTTTTGACCGCAAAACAGCCCGCCCCGCGCCCTCCTTGACGAGGGCACCGGGCGGGCTGTGTGTTCAAGATTTCCCCGTTTTATTCGGGATATCTCACGATGCGGCTACTGGGCTTATTACTGGGCTTCGCGCGCCTGCTGTCGGCGTACACGCTCACGCACCGCGTCCTGGGTGGTGTCGTTGATTTCGCCGACGAGCTCCTCCAGCACGTCTTCAAGGAAGACCACGCCGAGGGTTACGCCCTGTTCATCCATAACCTGCGCGATATGGGTTCGGCTGCGTTGCATGGAGGCGAGCGCATCGTCAATATCGGTGGTCGGGGTGAGCGTGTCCAGGGAACGCAGCTTGTACCAGGGGAAGGGCTCCTCGAACCGCTCGGGGGCGATGGCGAGGGCGTCTTTCACGTGCAGGTAGCCCATGTAGGTTCCGTCGCTGTCGGTAATGACGAAGCGGGAGTAGCCGCTGCGTGCCACGGCGCGTTCCAGTTCGGCGGGGGTGCTGCCGAAGGGCAGGGTGACGAGCTTATCGCCGGGCACCATGATTTCGTAGACGTCCTTCTCGGTGAATTCGAGGGCGCTTTCAATCACGCCGGCGTCGTCTTCCACGGTGCCTTCCGCGGTTGAGGTTGCCACGATGGTCTGCAGCTCACCCAGGGTGAAGGTGGAGGCGACCTCATCCTTTCCTTCGACCTTCATGAGCGCCAGCAGCTTATTCGACAGGTTGTTCAGCAGGGCGACTACGGGGGCGAAGATCTTGGAGAAGGTCACCAGAGTCGGCACAATCCAGAGGGCCACACCGCGGGCTGCGAGGGTCACGGCGGCGTTCTTGGGAACCATCTCGCCGAAGATTACGTGCAGGTAGGTGACCAGGATTAGGGTGATACCGAAGGCGATTACGTCCACGATCGCGTGGGGCAGGCCGACCAGGTGCAGGGGCACCTCCAGCATGTGGTGCAGCGCCGGTTCTGAAACGTTCAGGATCAGCAACGAGCAGATGGTGATGCCCAGCTGGCAGGTGGCGAGCATGAGCGAGACGTTCTCTAGCGCGTAGATGACGGTCTGCGCTCGCTTATTGCCTTCTTCGGCGAGCGGTTCGATTTGTGCTCGTCGGGTGGACATGATGGCGAATTCACCGGCGACGAAGAAGGCATTTCCGGCGAGCAGGATGACGAGCAGTGCGATGGCTACCCAGTCGTTCATGCGTTGCCTCCCTTCTCGGTCTGTTCCTGTGCACTAGGTGCGGGGGTGAATCGGATGCGGTCCACGCGGCGGCCTTCGAGGGTGTCGACGCGCAGGGTACCGCCGGGTACGGGGACGCTGTCGCCTACTTCGGGGATGCGGCCGAGCCGTTCCATCATGAAGCCGCCGACGGTTTCGTATTCGGAGCTTTCCTCAACCTCGAGCCCGGGGATGAGGGTGTTGATTTCGTCGGGGCGGCGCAGTCCGGAGAACACCCAGTCGCCGTTGCCGTAGCGTAGGGGGCGTTCGGTGCGGCCGCGGTCGTGTTCGTCGGAGACTTCGCCGACGATTTCTTCGACGAGGTCTTCGAGGGTTGCGATGCCTGCGGTTCCACCGTATTCGTCGAGGACTACGGCGAGCTGCAGGGCGCCCTGGCGCAGCTGGGTGAGCAGCGCGTCCAGGTGCAGGGTTTCGGGGACCTGCAGCACGTCTTCTGCGAGGGCGCCGGCTTCGAGGGTTTCGCGAACCTCCGGGGGCACGCCGACTGCCTTCTTCACGTGTACGACGCCCACGATGTTGTCGTGGTCGCCCTTGTAGAGCGGGAATCGGGAGTGGCCGGTGGAGCGTGCCAGCTTGATGACTTCGGCAACGGGTGCGGTGTCTTCGAGCATGGCGACCTGGCCGCGAGGGGTCATGACTTCGGAGGCGGTCAGCTCGGAGAAGCGCAGGGTGCGGTCCACGAAGCGTGCCGCGTCGGAGTCGAGGGTACCTTCTTCTGCGGAGCGGCGCACCATGGAGGAGAGCTCTTCGGGGGTGCGTGCCGCGGAGAGTTCTTCTTTGGCTTCCATGCCGAAGCGTCCGAGGATCCAGTTGGCGGAGCCGTTCATGATGCGCACGAGCGGGGACATGACGCGGGTGAATGCCAGCTGCGCGGGGGCGACTCGACGAGCCACATCGTAGGGTTCGGCGATAGCGAGGCCCTTGGGCAGCAGTTCGCCGACGACCATGGAGAGCAGGGTTGCGATGAGCATCGCCAGCACCAGGGTGAGTACGTCGGTCACGCTGGTGGGCAGACCCAGGCTGCTGATGGCGCCGGTGGTGAGCGCCTTGATGGCGGCGTCGAGGGTGTAACCGGTCAGCAGCGTGGTGATGGTGATGCCGATCTGGCAGCTGGACAGCTGAGTGGAGAGGGTTTTGAGGCAGCGCAGGACGGCGTCGGCGGCTTTATCGCCGGAGTCCTTTGCCTGCTGCACGGTGGCGGTTTCGAGCGCCACGAGGGAGAACTCTACGGCAACGAAGAAGCCCGTGCCCAGGATGAGGAGCAGGCCGATGAGTAGGAGAATCAGATCCACTCAGCCACCGCCTCCATCGACTGGTGTGCGGCGCCTTGGGCTTGGCGGGGCAACCCCGCAGTCAGGCTGTCCAGATGCTGAGCATCGGAGGTGGTGTTTTTGGGTGTTACAGTGCCGTGTTGCGCAGAGTACGCGGGCAGTATTCTGCGCTGGCTAGTAGTCAGAGTCTTACTCAAAGGGTCATCCATACCCCATATTTTAGCGAAGGTTTCGTCTCTTCCCGGTGCTGTAGAGTGCCTGCTCACAAGTGCAAGACAGTACTTGTTGCGCACGCGGCTCATTGCTAATCCGTAAGAGTGAAAAATTGCATTGCGGATATGGCGCGATGAGCTGGAAAGTTCACCGTGCTTCTCTTTACACTTATACATAGGAGCATGAGTGTGCCGCCAAGCAAGCGGATGAACCCCGACGTTCACGGCACGCTAGGCAGGTTTGTACGGTGCACACCCCGCACATACGGCCACCATCTTAGGCGATGCGCACATGCTCAGCGTGATGATTCGCCCCTCGAAGACGCGGGTCGTCTATGCCGGGGAGAGTCCCGGACGCGACGGATAAATTCACACTAATTGGAAGAGGCGTTTAACGTGCCAAATCTGCCAGAACATCTGGTGCCTGAGGAATTTGCCGGTAACGAATGGTTCGTTGAAGAACAGTACGAGCGTTACCAGAAGGACAAGAACCTCGTGGACCCTTCATGGTGGCCCATTTTTGAGACCATCGACAAGGCGCTGGGAGGCGCCGGTACCGCTAGTGCAGCTCCTGCTGCGGCCCCCGCCGCACCGGCTGCGCCTGCCGCACCTGTAGCAACTCCCGCTCCCGCGGCACCGAAGCCTGCGGCTGCGCCTGCTAATCCCACCACTCCCGCTGCTACCAAGAAGGCTGAACCTGTGGAACCTGTTGAAGACAAGATTGTCCCCCTCCGCGGCCCTGCTAAGGCAGTCGTTACGACCATGGAAGAGTCGCTGACTGTCCCCACCGCAACCACCGTTCGTGCGGTCCCCGCAAAGCTGCTCATTGAGAACCGCGCAGCTATCAACAAGTACCTGGCAAGCACCCGCGGCGGCAAGGTTTCCTTCACCCACATCATTGGTTACGCTGTGATTCGCGCAGTGGCAGCGATGCCTTCGATGAACGTGACCTACGGTGTGGACGAGAAGGGCAAGCCCGTTGCAATCCACAACGCACACGTGAACTTTGGTCTGGCTATTGACCTGCCCCGCCCCGATGGTTCCCGTAACCTGGTCGTTCCGAACCTCAAGGGTGCTGAGCAGCTGAGCTTCCGCGAGTTCTGGGATGCGTACAACGACATCGTTAAGCGTGGCCGTAACGGCGCGCTGACCATTGAGGACTTCCGCGGCACCACTGTTTCGCTGACCAATCCCGGTGGTATTGGTACCGTCCACTCGGTGCCCCGCCTCTCCAAGGGCCAGGCAGCCATCATCGGTGTGGGTGCGCTGGAGTACCCGGCTGAGTTCCGCGGCCTGTCCGAGAAGCTCATCACCCAGCAGGGCCTGTCCAAGATCATCACCCTGACCAGCACCTACGACCACCGCGTCATTCAGGGTGCAGGTTCCGGTGAGTTCCTGAAGCTGGTTGAGCACTACCTGCTCGGCGGCGACGACTTCTACGACGCAATCTTCCGCGACCTGAAGGTTCCCTTCGAGCCGGTTCGTTGGGCACGCGACAACCACGTCGATGACGCTCACGAAATTTCCAAGGTTGCACGTATTCAGCAGCTGATTCACGCGTACCGCGTGCACGGCCACCTGACCGCAGCAACCAACCCCGTTGGCTACAAGATGCGTTCGCACCCGGACCTGAAGCTGGAGAACTACGGCCTGACCCTGTGGGATCTGGACCGCGTCTACCCGACCGGTGGCTTCGGCGGTTCCGAGCGTCTGCCGCTGCGCACCATCCTGGAGCGCCTGCACGAGGCATACTCCGGCTCCCTGTCCGTTGAGTACATGTACTCTGAGGACCCCGAGGTTCGCGCATGGTTCCAGGAGCGCCTGGAGCGCGGCGTTGCTAAGCCCACCCGCGAGGAGCAGCTGCGTGTTCTCTCCAAGCTGGTTGAGGCTGAGGCATTCGAGAACTTCCTGCAGACCAAGTACCTGGGTCAGAAGCGCTTCTCCCTGGAGGGCGGCGAGTCCCTGATTCCGCTGCTGGACGCTGTTCTGGACAAGGCCGCTAACAACGACCTGAAGGGCGTTGCCATTGGTATGGCACACCGCGGTCGCCTGAACGTGCTGACCAACATTGCTGGTAAGTCCTACGCTCAGATTTTCCGTGAGTTCTCCGGCACCGCAGCACCTTACGAGGGTGGCTCCGGTGACGTGAAGTACCACCTCGGTACCGAGGGTATCTTCACCTCCGATTCCGGTAAGCAGACCCAGGTGTACGTGGCTGCTAACCCCTCGCACCTTGAGGCTGCAAACACCGTGCTCGAGGGTATCGTCCGCGCTAAGCAGGACGTCTACCGTGAGCAGGGCGTTGAGGGCCACCCGGTCCTGCCGATCCTGATTCACGGTGACGCAGCGTTCGCTGGCCAGGGTATCGTCATGGAGACCCTGCAGATGGCTGACCTGAAGGCGTACACCACCGGCGGCACCGTGCACGTTGTGGTGAACAACCAGATTGGCTTCACCACCCTGCCCAACGACGGCCGCACCGCAACCCACGCCTCCGACATTGCGCGTATGACCAAGGCTCCGGTCTTCCACGTCAACGCTGATGACCCGGACGCAGTGGTTCGCGCCGCACGCCTGGCATTCGAGTACCGTGAGCGCTTCGGTCGCGACGTTGTCATTGACCTGATTTGCTACCGCCGCCGCGGTCACAACGAGGCTGACGATCCGTCGATGACCCAGCCGAAGATGTACCAGGACATCGACGCTCTGCCGTCGACCCGCACCCTGTACGCACAGGACCTGGTCGGTCGTGGCGATGTCTCTCAGGAAGAGGCAGACGAGGTTCTGGACTCCTACCACTCGAAGCTGGACGCTATCTTCGTCGAGACTCAGTCTTCGGCACCGGCTCCTGCTGGCGCGCACGTTTCCGGTCTGGAACTGCCCGCATCCCAGCAGAACACCGAGGTCGTTCACTCCGGTAAGACTGCGATCTCCCGTGAGACCTTCCAGCACATCGCTGACGCATTCGGCAAGGCTCCCGAGGGCTTCACCATCCACAAGAAGCTCAAGAAGCTCATGGATCAGCGTGTTGAGATGGGCCGCACCGGCAACGTGAACTGGGGTATGGGTGAACTGCTCGCCTTCGGTTCGCTGCTGATGGAGGGCACCGACGTTCGTATGAGCGGTCAGGATGTTCAGCGCGGTACCTTCGTTCAGCGTCACGCTGTGCTGCACGACCACATCACTGATGAAGAGTGGTCGCCGCTGGAGCACCTCTCTGAGGATCAGGGCAAGTTCCGTATCTACAACTCCTTCCTCTCTGAGTACGGCGTTCTCGGCTTCGAGTACGGCTACTCGGTGGAGCGCCCCGACTCGCTCGTGGTGTGGGAGGCTCAGTTCGGTGACTTCGCGAACGGCGCTCAGACCATCATTGACGAGTTCGTGTCCTCCTCCGAGCAGAAGTGGGGCCAGCGCTCCTCGCTGGTTATGCTGCTTCCTCACGGCTACGAGGGTCAGGGTCCTGACCACTCCTCGGCTCGTGTTGAGCGTTACCTGCAGCTGTGCGCTGAGAACAACATGACTGTTGCTTGCCCCTCGACTCCGGCTTCGCACTTCCACCTGCTGCGTCGCCACTCTCAGCACCGTCCGTACAAGCCGCTCGTGGTGATCAGCCCCAAGCAGCTGCTGCGTCTGAAGGCTGCTGCGTCCTCGATTGAGGACTTCACCGAGGGTTCGTTCCAGCCGGTGATTGGTGACCGTTCGGGTATCAACCCGGCTCAGGTTGAGCGTCTGGTCTTCGTGTCCGGCCGTCTCTACTACGATCTGGAAGCGGAGCGCGAGCGCCGCGGCGACACCAAGACCGCTATTGTCTCGGTGGAGCAGCTGTACCCGCTGCCCGAGCAGGAGATCAAGGAGCAGCTGGCTCTGTACTCGAACGCTACCGACGTCGTGTGGGCTCAGGACGAGCCTGCTAACCAGGGTCAGTGGCCGTTCATGGCTGTGAACCTGCTGCCGCTGCTGAACCGCCGCGTGCGTCTGGCTTCCCGTGCCGCTGCGGCTTCCCCGGCTGCCGGTACCGGCAAGCTGCACGCAGCTGAGGCTGAGGCTCTGCTCAAGCAGGTCTTCGAAGGCTAAGGTCTTCTACAGCTGATCGGCTCATGATTTAGCTCTTCAAACCCCGTCTTCCCGTCAGATGTTTCTGGTGGGAAGACGGGTTTTTTAGTCTCGGATACTTACCGGATAGGGTATTAAGTTCGAAAAGAGGCCGGTAAGCGCTTATCCTAGATATAAAGACTATTACTCACGTGCCTTGCCGCCTCACACGGCGGGCGCATACTGCAGAAGAAAGAATTCCGTGGAGCAACGCAATATTCGAATTGTGGCAGTCGGCGATGACCTGCTCGCCGGTGTTGGCGATCCCCGTACCCTCGGCTGGTTTGGCCGTGTTATGGCGCGCACCCCGCAGACCACCGCATCCATTGCGGCATATAACCTTGCCGCCCCCAATGAAGGTAGCGAGCAGCTGAATGCACGCTGGTTCGAGGAGGCGCGTCGCCGCTTCGTTCCCGGTGCTGATAACCGCCTCATTATTGCTCCGTCGACCTTTGACATTGATTTGGGTCTGACCAGCGCTCGTTCGCGTTTGAACCTGGCGAACATTGTGGACATGGCGTCGCAGAACAACATTAAGGTTCTGGTTGTTGGTCCGCCGCCGACCCTGGACGCTGAGCGTAACCGCCGTATCGCTGACCTGTCGGCGGCGTACGCGGATGTGGTGACCCGCCGTAACCATGTGTACGTGGATACGTTCAACCCGCTGTTGCATCACGAGCAGTGGCGCAACGACCTTGCCGCGAATGACGGCCGCCCGGGTCAGTCCGGTTACGGTCTGATGGCGTGGCTGGTTCTGCACCGCGGCTGGTACAACTGGCTGAACATTCCTGAGCACGGCTAAGAGCCCGCTCCCCGGCTGGGGCTGTGAGCTGATGCGAAGAAAGTTCGTGTTTTTTAGCTCATATCCCGGTTCCAAGATGCAATCATGCCGTTTCTATGAAAAAATAGACGGCGTTGCCCTTATAGCGTGGAGCACCGGTTTTCGGTGACCGCCTCTGCTAGGGCAGGTAATAGGGAGCGCGCACCGCGAAGGTGGGGCGTGCATCCATGAACACTATAAGGAGGCTCTGATGAGCAAGCGCGGTCGTAAGCGCAAGGACCGTCGTAAGGGCGGCGCAAACCACGGTAAGCGCCCCAACGCATAAGGTATCTTGCATACACTTTAAAACCCCGGCGTTTCGGATATTATTCGGACCCGGGGTTTTGCTTTACCCGCAGATGTTTGTGCGCATTCTGCGGAATAAAGAGAAGAATTCTACGTTATGGAAGTGAACGCCTGGCGCGTTCCTGTAGAGGAGAAACATGGCTGAAACCAACACCGCGGCGGATACCCGCGAGCTACGCGAACGCTTTACCGCGGACGCTATGCAGTATGTGGATCAGCTCTACGCTGCCGCCCTGCGGATGAGCCGCAACTCTGCCGATGCTGAAGACTTGGTGCAGGAAACCTACATGAAGGCTTTTGCTTCGTACCACCAGTTCACCGAGGGTACGAACCTGAAGGCGTGGCTGTACCGCATCCTGACGAATACGTACATCAATTTGTACCGTAAGCGTCAGCGTGAGCCGCAGCAGTCTCAGGGGGAGACGGTGGAGGATTGGCAGCTGGCTCAGGCCGGTGAGCATGATGCGGTGGGTCTGCGTTCTGCCGAGGCGGAGGCGCTGAGTGCCCTGCCGAATACGGAGGTTCGTGAGGCTCTGAATGAGCTGTCTGAGGATTTCCGTATGGTGGTGTACTACTCCGATGTGGAGGGGTTCGCGTACAAGGATATTGCGGAGATTCTGGATATCCCTCTGGGCACGGTGATGTCTCGCCTGCATCGTGGCCGCCGTATTCTGCGTGAGAAGCTGCTCGATTATGCGCGTGAGAACGGTCTGCGCCCGTCGACCATCGCAAAGGTAGAAGCGAAGGCTGAGGCGAAAGCTGCAGCGAAGGCGAGCGCTAAGGCTACCAAAGCAAAGGGCGTCAAGTCCCCGCCGGCGGGCTCTCGTTCCGAGGCACCTGCGGATTCTTATTCTTAGCTCCGCTTTTCTCCACGTGAGCTAGCCTCCATGAGGTTGAGGCGGCTCTCCCCTAACGCTTTATACCTTCCGTGTGAAAGGAACCCCGATGTCAAGCACAGACAAGAATTCTTCCGTCCCCGCAGCCTCCGAGCCGCTGGAGGATTGCGGCGGCCTGCCCTGCTCGTCGACCCTCAAGCACCTCTACGAGTTCCTCGATAGGGAGCTGAGCCCCGAGCAGCTGCGCACGATTCAGGCGCATCTGAATGCCTGCCCCGAGTGCGAGGATGTGAAGGACTTTGAGCTGATGGTTCGTGAGAAGATGCGTTCTTCGTGTGCTCAGCAGGCACCCGAGCAGTTGAAGGCTCGCCTGCTGCAGGATGTGCAGAAGTTCTGCGCCGAGGCAAAGCTCTAAGCTGCCCCAAGCTGTTGCCTCGCTGAGGGGACAGAATTCTGACGATGTGTGAAGGCGGTGTACCGATGAGGGTGCGCCGCCTTCCTGCGTAGTGGCTGGTTCACGCTATCTGGTTCGTATTGCTTGGGTCGCGCTGTCTGGTTCGCGCAGCCTATCTCATCGCTGGAGCCCTCAGCGGCTCGCAAACCCTCAACCGGTAGAATAGGGGTAGACGTCAACCGGCGCAGCCTCTCTGATTCTGCGCCCTCCCCATGATTTGAACCAAAAGAGGATATATGAGCGACGCAGCAGTGCAGCTTTCCCCCGGTGATTGGCCCGCTCCCCTGGCACCCGCCTCCAGCGAAGCCGCTGGCAAGAACGCGCTGGTGCATATCCCGGGTTCTAAGTCGCTCACGAACCGTTATCTGCTGCTTGCTGCTCTGGCTGATTCCCCCTCGTATTTGCGTGCGCCTCTGCATTCGCGCGATTCGGCGCTGATGATTGAGGCGCTGCGTCAGCTGGGTGCGGGTATTGAGCTGGTGCCGACCGATTCGCCGTTCGGCCCGGATATTAGGGTCACTCCCCTGAGCTTTGTGGAAGCGCATTCCGCACAGGCGCAGTCCGATTCCGCTCAGGCACGCGCGGTTTCGATTGAGTGCGGTCTTGCCGGTACCGTGATGCGTTTTGTGCCTGCCCTGGCGGCGCTGCTGCCGGGTGAGTTCGCTTTTGACGGTGACCCGCACGCCCGTCAGCGTCCGATGGGCCCTGTTCTTGAGGGTCTGCGTCAGCTGGGTGTGCAGGTGGAGTGTGAGCAGGGCGAGAACGCTCTGCCCTTCGTGCTGCGCTCCCCCGGTCTGGCGAGCGCGGAGGGTGTTTCTGAGGCGCCCGTGGTTCGTATTGATGCTTCGACGTCGTCCCAGTTCGTTTCGGCGCTGTTGCTGATGGCGCCTCGCCTGCCGCAGGGTATGGTGCTGGTGCACGAGGGCTCTTCGGTGCCGTCTATCCCGCACATTCAGATGACCGTGGAGGCGCTGCGCCAGATGGGTATTCGGGTGCAGGAGCACTACCCGAGCCAAAGCAACGAAGCAGAGGGTGGCGAGTACCGTTGGACGGTTCACCCCGGTTCCTTCCCCGGCTTTGAGATGACCATTGAGCCGGACCTGTCGAATGCCGGTCCGTTCCTTGCCGCTGCCGTGGTTACCGGCGAGTCGGTGACTATCCCTCATTGGCCTGCACCGGCGGCTGATTCTTCGGCGGGTACGACCCAGGTGGGCGATATGTGGCGTGAGCTTCTGCCCGCGCTGGGTGCGCAGGTTCGCTACGCTGAGGGCCGTCTGACTGTGACCGGTCCGGCGCAGCTTCCCGAGGGTGACTTCTCCTTTGATCTGTCTGCCGGTGGCGAGCTGGCGCCGACCATGGCGGCTGCCTGCGCTTTCGTGAATGGCCGCGTTGAGCTGACCGGTATTGCGCATCTGCGCGGTCATGAGACGGACCGCCTCGCAGCGCTCGCCGCTGAGATTAACCGTCTGGGAGGTACCGCCCACGACACCGCCGATTCGCTGGTGATTGAGGCGCCCATCCCCGCTACCGCTGAGGCTGCGCCGGTTCTGGCGCGCACCTACGACGATCACCGTATGGCAACCTTCGCGGCGATTATTGGTCTGCGCCGCCCCAATGTGGTGGTGCAGAACGTAGCTACCGTGGCTAAGACCATGCCCGAATTTACCGCAATGTGGGAGGACATGCTGGCGCAATGGCAGGTCGGCGCTTCCACCTCTGACGTTACCGCCGACCAGGAGGTCTTCTAAATGGGTTCTTCCCGCATGAACGTGCGCGATTTCTCCGAATGGGATGAGTCGGATGTGCGCGTGCGCCCGAACAAGAAGGGCTCCCGCCCCCGCACGAAGGACCGCCCGACCTTCAAAGAAGCGATTCGTGGCAGGGTCATTACGGTGGACCGCGGCCGCTGGTCGGTTGTAGTTGATGAGGGTACCGAGAAGGAGCGTACCCTCATTGCGGCGCGCGCTAAGGAGCTGCGCCGCACCGCGATTGTGACCGGTGACTTTGTGGATCTGGTGGGTGACACCTCCGGCGCGAAGGATACCCTGGCGCGCATTGTGCGTCTGGGCGAGCGCACCTCGATTCTGCGCCGTAGCGCCGATGACACCGACCCGTCGGAGCGCGTGGTCGTGGCGAACGCTCAGCAGCTGGTGATTGTGGTTGCTGCGGCGAACCCGGAGCCGCGTACTGGCTTCATTGATCGTGCCGTGGTGGCGGCGTTTGATGCCGGTATTGAGCCGATTCTGTGCATTACGAAGACCGATGTGCGGTACCCGCAGAACCTGCTGGATTACTATGCGGCAAGCGGTTTGAAGATTGTGTTGTCCTCCTCTTCGGATGGTTTGGCGCCGAGTCAGGAGGGCGCTGCCGGTTTGGAGTCGGCGCCGGTTCAGGAGCTTCTGCAGGAGCTGCTGGGCCAGGTGTCGGTGCTTCTGGGCCATTCGGGTGTGGGTAAGTCAACCCTGGTGAATGCGCTGACCGGCTCCGAGCGTGCGACCGGCCACGTGAACGCGGTGACGGGCCGTGGTCGCCACACCTCCTCGTCGGCGTTGGCGTTGCGTCCGGTGAATGCGAATGGCGACCCGATGGAGCCGGGCACCTGGATTATTGATACTCCGGGTATTCGTTCTTTCGGTCTGGCGCATGTGCCGCCGGAGACCGTCGTGGAGGCGTTCGTGGATTTGGCGCCCGGTGCGGCGGATTGCCCGAAGGCGTGTACTCACGCGGCGCAGGCTCCCGAGTGCGGTCTGGAGGCGTACGTTGCTGCCGGTCATGCCGGCGAGAGCGGTCCCGCCCGCCTGGACTCCTTGCGTAAGCTACTGCTTTTGACTCCTGAAGAGGGCGATTCGGAGAAGGAGCTGGGCGCTCTCGTCTAGCATCTCACCCCTGCATTGCACACAGCACTACGCACACATTTTTGCTGACTACATCACCGAATACTGAAGAAGAGCATTACTATGAGCCGTCCCCAGCAGTACACCGACGATTTGCGTCTTGCGCATATTCTTGCCGATAGCGTCGATCGTGTGAGCGCCATGCGTTTTCGTGACCGCCCGGTCTTCTCCCCCGCTTCCGAGGCGGTAGAGCCCGCCGAGGCGGCACCCGCTGCGGCACCGTTGGCGCCGTGGCAGCAGGCGGTTCAGCAGCCCGCGGAGCCGCAGGAACCGGTGCAGGAGCCTGACGATTACGCCTCGGGTGTGGCTGAGGAGGTTGAGGAGCTTCTGCGCGCGCAGCTGTCGCGTGTGCGTACTCGCGACGGTATTGCCGGTGCGCATGCCGGCTATAACGGTCAGGCGTCGCGCCAGTGGGTGATTGCGCCGATTGCTGAGCCGGATAATTTTCGCCGCGGCGTGCCGGTGTGGGCGACTCTGATTGCTTTGCTGGATCAGGGCGAGCCGGTGGTGGGTGTGGTGTCTGCACCCGCGCTGGGTCGCCGCTGGTGGGCTGCTCGCGGTTCGGGCGCGTACACGGGTAAGTCCTTGGCGCAGGCGACTCGTCTTGAGGTGTCTTCGCTGACTCAGCTGGATCAGCTGTCTGCCACGTACACCGACCTCTCCTCCTGGAAGATGGTCTCTGAAGGCGCTGTGGACCGCTCTGACGAGCTTGTACAGCTTCTGGGTTCAGTGGGTCGTTCCCGTGCGTACGGTTCGTTCTGGGCGGCGTGTATGCTCGCTGAAGGTGCCGTGGATACCGTCGTGGACGCATCCCTATCTTTCTACGAGGTGGCGGCGCTACTGCCGCTGATCCGCGAAGCTGGCGGTGTCGCCTCCACCCTGGAGGGCGATTTGCCCGAGCACGCGGGCGTTTCTACCGCCGGTATGCACCCGGTGTCCCTGGTAGCAAGTAACACGGCGGCGGTCCAGCAGCAGGTGCTGGAGGCGCTCGCGCCCCGTTCCTAGACTCTCTCCGCCCCTAGCCCCTCCCCCGGTGGCGGTAGCAATATAGCGAGGCGGCGGCTTTCGGTAAGTGGAAAGC
>NZ_CAKAPD010000002.1 GCF_916715725.1 uncultured Rothia sp.
GATGATTATTTCCGAGGCGCCACCGCTCTTTTTACGTAACCCCTCTAAAAGGCCAGGCTATATTTGAACGACTTTTCCACCTGAGGTCAGATATCTCGTTACTTTTCCTTTTGAAGAACCCTTACAAGAACCTTCTCGGTTCTTGACGAGTAAAGATACTTCCTAAGGGCATCGCTTCCACGCTTTAACGAGTACAACAGTTCAAGCTTTTTATATATGTCATTAGCCAAGATAGAGGACTCATGTTTACGCTCCTCTTCAAACATTTCTTTATTAATATCATGCGGCAATTCAGTCATCGCAGATATATAATCTTCAACTCCAGAACGCGTATAAAATGACCAATGAACTTTCTTGGAATCCTTTAGCGACAACAGGTTCCAATAGAGCTCCAACAGATTGTAATCCCTACGAGCAAGCATCCTAGAATATCTGCGCAATTTATCACTTAATAATTCATTGACAATTCGAGTAAAATCATCAGCCTCAGACAGCTCAATAAATTGAAAATTATTAATTTTATTCATTCCATAAATAGGGACATATACCAGTGAAAAGTAGTTAGGAACCCGTTTCTCCATCCTCATTGAGACAATTGAATTCTGAACCCCCACAACATAATCATAATTATTTGATATGTCGTACAAATTTTTATCAATCCACAGCATCAATTTTTCATACAACAATACTGATTCTTCTAGATGCTTATTTCTTTCTTTATCAATAATCTTTCGAACGTCGCGTTTCTGACTATAAAAATAGAAGAAGAAGACTGTTGGCACCAAGGCTAGCAACGTAGCAACCAGCGGCAACTTCGAGACTAAATCCACGATGTCAACCCTAATGTTCAATAATTGAAGCATCAAGTCTTGAATCCTATCCACCGACAGATTAGAAAAACTAAAAATACGCAACGAGATACAAGAAAGAGCGAAAGAAACGACCACAGGGACACTAATTAGAAATTTAAATATTGCAAATATAGCATGCAAGAATGGTGCCTTATTTAAACCTTTCCAAACCATATTTTCATTTGGATACCCGTATGTCACCTGCCCCAAATTTAGAAATCTGTAAACCCTGGTCACCAGGTAATTAAATCGCACCATAAGGAGGGCACGACCTATATTCTCATTGTATACCGAGCGCTCACCTATATCTTCCAACTTTAAAGAAGTAGATAACCACAATTTCCTCAGGATAATTTCATACAATAATAAGTATATAATTAATATTATTAGATAATAGATAGCGAATTCTAGAATGCTTGCCAAGCCCCCCTGAGCCTCTACCCCAGAGAAAAATTTCCTGACATCTTTGAGGGGCAAAATTATCGCAATAGCAACAAATGGAATCAGGGCAATTATTTGCCTAGCAATTTTAGAAAATAACATATATTTAAGTCACTCCGAAACTCAGAATACCGATTCTTAAGATATTTAATATTCCACAGTAAAAAATCCTACTGCCTCTGCAGCAACACCATGACCTCATAGTGGTCCGTATGCGGGAACATATCCAGCACACGGCCCTGCACCGGCGCATACGACGGCATGCGCGCCAGGTCCTTCGCCAGAGTCACCGCGTTACAGCTCGAATACACCACGCGGTCAATACCCGAACCCTCAATCCACGCGCACAGGCTCTCACCAATACCGCGACGCGGCGGGTTCACCACCAGCATCTGCGGCACCGTGCCCGAAGACACCGCGAACTCCGGCGCGTCCTGCGCCGAAAAGTCCACGCCCTCCAAACCGTACTCGGCCACCGTGCGCTGCGCCGAAGCGACCGCCTCCGCACTAATCTCAATGCCCGTCACCGAGCCGCCGCCCATCACCGAAGCGGCATGCAGAGCAAAACCACCCACGCCACAGTACAGGTCCCACAGCGAGCGCGGAGCCACCTCACGCACCCACTCACGGCCCTGCGCGTACATCGCCTCCGCGACCTTCGTGTTCGTCTGGAAGAAGCTCTGCGGACGCAGATGCAGGGTCAGGTCGTTCACCTGCATCGGCAGGGTCTGACGCTCCGAAAGGATAATCTCCTCATCACCCTCAACACGCGCCACCGGTTCACGCAGCAGGTTCACCGACAGCACCGCCAGGTTCGGCAGCCGCTCCTGTAGCCAGGCCATCTGACGGCGAATCGGCACGAGTAGCTTCTTCGAACGCAACACAAAACGCACCATCAGCTCACCCGCCGCCGAAGCAGTCACCAGAATATTCTTCAACTCACCGCGACGATTCGGAATGTCATAGGGGGTCAGGTCCGCGCGCTGAATCAGCTCATGCAGCACCGGAATAGCCGCCTGAATCGGCTCCATATAGAGCGGGCATTCTCCAAGATCAGTGGAGGCGCCCGTACGGTATTCCACGATGCCGAGGGTCGGATTCTTCGCCGAACCGCCCACCACGAGCTTCGCCTTGTTGCGGAAGCCCGCCTCCGCGCTGGTCACCGGGTCCAGCCACTGCAACTGCGGGTACGCGGCAAGCAGGGCGCGGGCATGCTCCTGCTTCGCCTGCACCTGCACGGTGTAGGCGGTCTCAATGCTGGGGCAGGAAGAGCAGAGGTCATCACGAAAATAGGAACATTCCATAGGGGAACCATTTTACCGCCTCCATCGCCGGGACAGGATGCGCGGGCACCAGAAACAGGCACAGAAAAAGCGGGGGCAGCCACCCATCATGGGTAGCCGCCCCGCCTCATACGGATGCGTAGACCTGCGCCGGTTTGAGTACCAGCGTTAGGTCACCACCGTGTCACGCTTCGCGCGCCACGGATTCCATAACTTTTTGCCCCATCAGGGACAAAAAGTTATTACATCATTCCGCCCATTGCGTCCGCACCGGGAGCAGCCGCACCAGCGGGCTCCGGCTTGTTCGCAACAACAGCCTCAGTGGTCAGGAACAGACCAGCAATAGACGCAGCGTTCTGCAGAGCCGAACGGGTCACCTTCACCGGGTCAGCAATACCAGCAGCCATCAGGTCCTCGTACTCGCCGGTCGCAGCGTTCAGGCCGGTACCAGCAGGCAGGGAACGAACGCGGTCAACCACAACGCCCGGCTCCAGGCCAGCGTTAGCAGCGATCTGCTTCAGCGGTGCGTCAATAGCCACGCGCACAATGTTCGCGCCGGTCGCCTCGTCGCCGGTCAGCTCCAGCTTGTCGAAGACCTTCACGCCAGCCTGAATCAGAGCAACGCCACCACCGGGGACGATACCCTCCTCAACAGCAGCCTTAGCGTTACGCACAGCATCCTCAATGCGGTGCTTGCGTTCCTTCAGCTCAACCTCGGTTGCGGCACCAGCCTTCAGCACAGCAACACCACCGGCGAGCTTAGCCAGGCGCTCCTGCAGCTTCTCACGGTCGTAGTCAGAGTCAGAGTTAGCGATCTCTGCGCGAATCTGAGCCACGCGACCCTCGATAGCCGCTGCGTCGCCTGCACCCTCGATGATGGTGGTCTCGTCCTTGGTCACAACGACCTTGCGAGCGGAACCGAGCATGTCCAGGGTTGCTGCGTCCAGGGACAGGCCAACCTCTTCGGTAATGACCTGGCCACCGGTCAGGATGGCGATATCGGCCATCTGAGCCTTACGGCGGTCACCGAAGCCCGGAGCCTTCACAGCAACAGACTTGATGGAGCCGCGCATCTTGTTCAGCACCAGCAGAGCCAGAGCCTCACCCTCAACGTCCTCAGCAACGATCAGCAGCGGCTTGCCGGACTGCATGACCTTCTCCAGGACGGGGACGAGGTCCTTAACGTTCGAAATCTTCTGGTTCACAACCAGGATGTAGGGGTCCTCCAGGACTGCTTCCTGACGCTCCGGGTCGGTCACAAAGTAACCGGACAGGAAGCCCTTGTCGAAGCGCATACCCTCAGTCAGTTCGAGGTGCAGACCGAAAGTGTTGGAGTCCTCAACGGTGATGACGCCTTCCTTGCCGACCTTCTCCATTGCCTCAGCAATGAGCTTGCCGATCTCAGCGTCGCCAGCGGAAATAGACGCGGTTGCAGCGATCTCTTCCTCGGTCTCAACTTCCTTCGCGGAGGAGAGCAGAGCCTCGGTCACGGCCTCGACGGCCTTCTCAATGCCGCGCTTGAGGCTCAGCGGGTCAGCGCCAGCAGCCACGTTGCGCAGGCCCTCGCGGACCAGTGCCTGAGCCAGAACGGTAGCGGTGGTGGTACCGTCACCTGCGATGTCGTCAGTCTTCTTAGCAACTTCCTTGACGAGCTCCGCACCAATCTTCTCGTACGGATCCTCCAGCTCGATTTCCTTCGCGATCGAGACACCGTCGTTGGTGATGGTGGGGGCGCCCCACGCCTTCTCCAGCACAACGTTGCGGCCGCGGGGGCCGAGGGTCACCTTCACTGCATCGGCGAGGGTGTTCAAACCGCGCTCAAGGCCGCGGCGTGCCTCTTCGTCAAAAGCAATGAGCTTTGCCATAAGTGTCCTCCTGGACGATCGGATTTTTTCCTTCACCCCTGCGGGTGCGGTACATCTAAAATCGGGTGGCTGCCCCTCCATAACGCCCCCGTTACGGAGGCGCGGGCAGAGTAGGGCATAAAACACCCGAACGCTACATCAATTGTGGCACCCGCACCGGCATGGAGCAAACGTTTAAGCCCAAGGTTGAAGGGTTAATCGCCCAGTGCTTAATCTGCGCTCATCAACCCCGTCAAAAGGGGCGTTACCGGTGTGCCCGCCGGGAGTGCGGGAGGGGTGTTAAAAGCATCAACCCCACCCGGCGCATTAGTGGAATTGCGCGGATGGGGTTAATGAAAACTTGTAATTACAGAAGCAATGCGCGCTAGACCTTAGCCGGTGTAATCCGACGACAGAATCACGATGACCTCGTGGTTACCCATCTCAACGTTGGCGGTCGCCTGGCGCACCTGCGAAATGTCCAGCTTCGAGGCGATGCTCTGCGCCTGCGACTGGTAGCCCTCAGCGTAGTAGACCACGCTGGTTGCCGGTGCCACACCCGTGTAGTTTGCCGTCTCGTTGATGGTGTAGCCGGTCAGCAGAGCCGCCGCACGGGATGCACTACCCGCCGGAGCCGCCGCATTGTAGACCGCCACAGAGATGGACTCAGCCAGACCGGTCTTCGTAGCACTTGCCGAGGCGGAAGCCTTAGCCGGCGCAGAGGACGCCGACGCGCTTGCGGGCGCGGAGCTGCTCTTCGCAGTGGACGCCGAATACTGCGGGGAGGCGGTGCGCGGCGCGTACACGTACATTGCGCCGCCGATGAGCAGACCAACTACGCCTGCAGCTACCAGGGGGATGGCGCCCTTGGGGCTCTTTGCCGGGTCAGCGTTGACCGCGCGGTAGGTTCCGCGGCGGGCGGTGTTTTCGTCTACCTCGTCAAATTCGTCGCGGGGGTAGCTCATTTATCCTCATTTCACGGGTCTCTGTTTACCGGCTGGTACCGTACCGCCCTGCCTAACGCGCGGGCGTGGCTGCGGAAGGTGCGGTCTTGGTGTTCTAGTACCTAGAGTACCGTCTCAACTAGCGAGAACCAATGTGAACGCCCCGCAACCGGCTGTGAAAGAGACGGACACCGCACAGTGTTCAATCTCTACCTGAGCCTGAGGTGTGCGGGGTTGAAAGCGGGAGTTGGAGAGCTCGTACAGCTCCCCCGATTGGACCCCTAGTCAGCGTCTCGTCGGGCACGCAGAACGTCAATAATCTGCGGCGCTGCGGCACGCACCCGCTCATCGTCCAGCATGACGTTCAAGCACTGGTAGTAGGCAATCGGGGTGAACCCTGCGGCAATAATTGCCTTCTCTTTGGAGCCCTGGTGCTTGAAGCGGCGGCGTTCCACCTCAAGGATGCGCCGCTCGACCGGGGTCAGGCCGCCGGGCTGGGGCTCTGCTTCCGGCTGGGTCTCTGTCTGAGCCTCCGCCTCCGCTTGGGTTTCAGCGGTTTCAGCGCGTTCCTGTTCTAGCACGTTGCCTCCTCGTTCTGTCTGTAGCTCGCCTGCCGCGGCTGGCGTCTCCTAGCGTGCATATTCGTCATCCCCTAGTCTAGAAGAGAACTTCAGTCTAGAAGAGAAGTAACCGTAGCGCGCCCGGCACCGTGACCGCCGAAGCCGCATCAGCCCGAGGATATTCCGAGGAGATTCATGAACCAGCCCCTCAGCAGCATTATGAGCGAGGATTGGGCAGCAGCCCTCGCCCCGGTCGAAGAGCAGATTCACGCCATGGGTGATTTCCTGCGTGAGGAGCACGCGGCGGGTTACCGTACGTTCCCGCCTGCCGCCGATATTTTCAATGCGTTCCGCCGCCCCATGAGCCAGGTGAAGGTCCTCATTATTGGTCAGGACCCCTACCCTACCCCCGGCAATGCGATGGGCCTGTCGTTTTCGGTACACCGTGGTATGCCTCTGCCTCGTTCACTGAACAATATTTACAAGGAACTTGAGGACGATTTGGGTATCGCCCCGGCTGATCATGGCGACCTGTCCTGCTGGGCTGATGAGGGTGTCATGCTGCTCAACAGGGTTCTGACCGTGCGTGAGTCCGATGCGGGCTCGCATCGCGGCAAGGGCTGGGAGGAGATTACCGAATGCGCTATTCGTGCCCTGGTGGCTCGTAACCAGCCACTGGTCGGTCTGCTGTGGGGTGCGGATGCACGCAAGTGCGCACCCATGCTACAGCCGTACCCGAGCGTGGAGTCGGCGCATCCTTCGCCGCTGTCTGCGCATCGTGGTTTCTTTGGTTCGCGTCCGTTCTCAACCGTGAATTCTCTGCTGGTGCAGCAGGGCGCAGAGCCGGTGGACTGGACGGTGCGCTAGGCTGACAGTGCGCTAGGCTGACGCTCTACTAGGCAGGGCACAAGAGCCTGCGCTAGACCCAGTACAAGGGCATAGCGAAGGGGCGGTAGCTTGCGAGTTGAACTCGTAAGCTACCGCCCCTTACCTGCATAAAATATATGCGATATTGGCTATATACCCTTGAAAAGAAGACTAAGACTCCGCCGGTTCCACATTCCGCGGAGTCGTAAAATGCTGCAGCGCATACTGCATCGTGTAATTACCCAACGCAACACCCGAAGCCATCGCCACCACAATCGAAACCGCCGTAATCATATTCTGCATACCCAGAATCACGTCCGTCTCAACCGTCAGCAGGTACATGCCGCGGAAGAACGACAGACCCGGCAGCAAGAACGTAATCGCAGGAATCGAGAAAATCGCCTGAGGCACATGCAGACGGTACGCAAAATACGTGCTCAACGCACCAATCACAACCGCCGCACACGCCGTCGGACCGCGACCCGTACTCGGGCCGGCAAGCAGCTCATAGCTGTAATACGCCGCCAGTCCGCAGCCCGTAATCAGCATCAGCCAACCGACCTTCACCAGCTTCGTCTGCAGGGTAATCGCAAAGGTCGCAATCGCCACCAGGAAGAAGAACGACGCCACCAGCGGGGTCGTCGGCTCAAAACGCAGCTGCTCAATATCCAGGGTCGGGCCGTTGAAAATATTAATCGCGCTCACCGCGGTCGCAATGCCAACCACCAGGCCCAAGAAGCTCATGCCCGTGGACACGAAACGACCCGCAGCCGTCACCGGGAAGCCGTTAATCGCATCCTGCACGGCACCCACCAGACGCGGAGTCGGCAAGAACATAATCATGCCCGCAGCCACCACCAGGGGCGCAGAAATAGCCTCCCCCTGGCGCTGAAGAACCGACAGAATCGACCCTTCGCCGCCCAGCCAAATCGCCAAGAAGGTCATCAGACCCGCACTGGCCGCCATGCGGAAGAACGCCGGAATACCAATCGAACTCAGCCACTGAATCAGCAGGTACACGGGAATAAAGATAATCGCCGCGCTCAACGCCGTCGCAAAGCTCGCGCCCAGCGCCGCCGTCAGGGTTCCGGCACACACCAGGTTCGCCAGCCACACCACCAAAGGCGGGAACGGCTTGGGGCGGTGCGTAATCTGGTTCAGCTTCAGGTCAGCCATTTCCAGGGTCATGCCGCCGCGCGTGATCTTGTAGATTAGGCCGTACACCTCAGAGAGCGCCTCGTAGTTTTCCGTTGAGGACCGCACCACACGCACCAGGGTGTGCGTAAAGCGCTCATCAGCGTTCGCGTTACGCTTGGCGATGCGGGACTCCATGTAAATATCGGGGTCCGAGGTGTAGTTGATGGTCACCGACTGGTTCGTAATATCGACTTCCACCGAGTCCAGCCCGTACGCCGAAGAGACCGCGATAATCGCCGAGTCCACGTCCATAGCGTCCGCGCCGTAGTGGAACATCGCCTCCGCCAGACGCAGGGTGAAGTTCAGCGTATCGCGAGCGTACTCCTTCTCGCGGCGGAACGCTTCACGACGCTCATGCTCCTCAGTACGAATCATCGGCACAAACTGGCGCTGAGCAATACGCTGGGCACCGCGCGGGGCGGTGGGTGCCGCCTCCTCAGTGCGCACAAAAGAGCGGAGGCGACGCGAACCCCAGCGGCCGCCGCTACCGCGCCCTGAGAGGCCACGAGAGCCTCCATCGACCAGCGGCACGGAGGTGGTGGGCATCGAAACGGGCCCGGTCTTCGGTGTAGCGGTAGGATCCGCACCGTATCGTCGGGCTGCGTGAGAGTTGGGCACCTGCGGAATCATGCCGGTCATGGGCACCGGCTGGGAGGGGCGGGTCAGCGCCGCCTCAGTCACCAGGTTGCTGGAGGTGACGGGGTTCGGTTCCTCGCGGTATGCGTCTAGGTCGTCGTCAGGTACGAGGGAGGGGTCAATGACGGTACGCGCGCCGTGGCCGTTAGGGATCGGCTCGGGGTCGCTGGCGGGCTCTACCTCCTGCACGGTGATGCCCATATCCGCTACGGCTTCCTGCAGTACCTCGCTGACAGCTTCAGCGGCGACGGTACCTTCCTGATTGTTCACGGAGGCGGTCTGCTGCGCCAGCACCCGGCGCAATTTTTCGTCGGTGACCTGGTCTAGTGAAACCAGGGGAAAACCGCGTTTACCGGCAATGTAGCCCGCGGTAGTATTCTGCTCGCTTCCTTCCGTTGCGGCAGTATTTGCCTCGCCTGCATGCGAAGCTTCCCGCGGTTTGGATTCCGCGGGGGTGTTCCTCGATTCTGCCAATGTCCCTCCCAGATAGACAGTGCCTTTTTAGTCTAACAAGGGCATGATTCTGCGGTAGCACTGGGACGCAGAAATATCACTTTTCTGACCGGTGGTTTTGCACGCAAAAAGCGCGCTGCGGAACCAACAGCAAATATCTTCATCGATATGCAGAGAAATCCGGGGCGCTACTGTACAGAAGATATTTGGGGATATATTTCTAGAGCTATTTTCGAGAAAAAATAAAGGTTATATATACATTAAGATTTAGCAGAGAAATATCCCCCTCGCACCCCCATTCACAGCCCAATAAAACATGAATTATTCATAACAAAAAATATCCCGCCACCGAAGTGACGGGATATTCACGCTTTAAGGCTGTAGCCTTCACAGCATCTGAAGCGCACCGCTCGGGGCCACCTCAGAGGCGAAAGTCAATTACTCAGCGTCGTGGTCGGTCTCGAGGATCTTAACCAGCGAGTCCAGAGCCTCTTCAGCACCTTCACCCTCAGCGCGCAGGACAACAACGTCGCCGTGCTTTGCACCCAGGGACATCAGGGACAGAATCGATGCAGCGTCCATAGCCTCATCTGCGGGCTCACCCTTAGCAGCGATGGTCACCTCAACGGGGAGGTCGCCAGCTGCCTCAGCGAAGATAGCTGCCGGACGTGCGTGCAGGCCAACACGGCTTGCAATAGTGGCTTCGCGCTCTGCCATTATGTTTCTCCTTTGATCAAGGAACCGAAAATATATCAGTACCTATTCTAAATGAACGGGGCGCTTCAGGACCCGCCCTTACTCTATAAATTGTACCGTTCAGCCATACGCTAACAAGTACAAAAAATGCCGGATGCAGAAATAAAACTCCGCACCCGACATTTTTATGGACCCGGGCACCGCCGCCGCACCCCGTTGAGGGGCAGCAGACAGCACCGGAATCGTTTTAAGGCTTAGAGGCCCAGCTCGTCCAGAATCGGCAGAGCCTTGCGTGCGCTCTCCTTCGCCTCAGCAGAAGAAATCTGCTGCAGGGCGATAGCCGCAATCTGCTGTGCCTTCTCCTTAGTCACGGACTTCAGAACCGCAGCCACAGCGGGGATAGCGCCAGCGTTCATGGACAGGGTGTCAACGCCCAGACCAATCAGAACAACAGCCAGAGCCGGGTCAGCAGCAGCCTCACCACAGACGCTCACGTACTTCTTCTTACCCGCGGTGACCGATGCACGCTGAGCACCCTCAACGGTCATCTTGATCATCTTCAGCACTGCAGGCTGCCAGGGGTTGTTCAGGTGCGCCAGGTCGCCCAGCAGACGGTCAGCTGCCATGGTGTACTGGGTCAGATCGTTGGTGCCGATGGACACGAAGTCAACCTCGCCCAGGATAGCCTCAGCGTTCATCACAGCTGCGGGGGTCTCAACCATCACACCGTGAACGGGCAGGCCGATCTCCTTGAGCATGTTCGCAAAGTTGCGTGCCTCGGAGGTGGTCGAAATCATCGGAGCCATAACCCAGATGTCAGCGTCAGAGTTCTCCGAAGCAGCCTTAATAGCCTCCAGCTGGCGGGTCAGAACGCCCGGAACGGTCCAGTCGGTACGGAAACCGCGAACACCCAGTGCGGGGTTCTCCTCGGGGTTCACGTTCAGGAACGGCAGGGGCTTGTCAGCGCCAGCGTCCAGGGTACGAACCACGATGTGCTTGCCGGGGAATGCGTCAAACACGGACTTGTAGGTCTTAGCCTGAGTCTCGATGGAAGGCTCAGCGTCGTGGCCCAGGAAGCCGAACTCGGTGCGGAGCAGGCCAACACCCTCAGCCTTCAGGCTTGCAGCCTTCTCAGCGGACTTGCCGTCACCAACGTTTGCGTACAGCTCAACGCGGGTGCCGTCAGCCAGCACACCCTTGCCGTCGAAGTCAGCGACGGGCTTGCGGTTTGCGTACTTGATAGCTGCCTCGCGGTCAGCGTCGGTGGGCTCGGTGTCAACGATGCCCTCGTTGGAGTCCACGTAGACGATGGTGCCGTCAGCAATATCGGTCACGCCCTTAGCCGCCACAATAGCGGGCAGGCCCAGGCCGCGAGCCAGAATAGCGGTGTGCGCCTGGGGGCCACCGTCAGAGGTAATCAGGGCGATAACCTTCTCGGGGTCCAGGGTTGCGGTATCAGCCGGTGCCAGGTCAATAGCAGCCAGGATGAAGGGCTCGTCAGAGACGGGGATGCCGGGAGCCTGCTGGCCGGTCAGCTCAGCAACGATGCGGGCACGCACGTCGTGGATGTCGGTGACGCGCTCAGCCATGTAGCCGCCCAGGGCAGCCATCTGGTCTGCGAAGGAGGTTGCAGCCTCCCAGATTGCGCGCTCGGGAGCCATCTCCTGGGTCTCAACCAGCTTGATAGCGCTCTTGATGAGTGCACGGTCGGTAGCCATCTGAGAGGTGGACTTCAGGACAGCCTTACCGTCACGGCTTGCGTTCTCTGCGCGAGCGAGCAGGTCTTCCTTAACACGGACCGATGCGTCCTTGATGCGCTGTGCTGCAGCCTCAGCGGTCTCACCGCTCAGACGCAGACCATCCTTGGGTTCCTCGATGGGCTTAGGCATCTGAAGAACGGGGCCAATAACGCGGCCGGCGTATACGCCGACGCCCTTGTAGGTAGTCATAGAGTTCATGTCCTATCTGTGGTTTGTCTACAGTGTAACGTGTTTTTTCACGCTCGCGCCTGCAAACAGACGATCAAATGAAGGTGAGGTTATACGGCCTTTATGCGGATGCCTTAGAACGGGCACCCAGGGACTTCAGCACCACGTACAGCAGCGCCGAAACAACGGTACCGGCAACAACAGCCACCAGGAACATCAGCGGGTTCTGCGCCAGACCAATAATCCAAATACCACCGTGCGGAGCCGGGGAAGCCACGTGCGCACCCATGGAGATTGCACCGGCGATAGCGCCACCAACAATGGTCGAAGGAATCACGCGAGCCGGGTCAGCCGAGGCGAAGGGAATAGCACCCTCAGAGATGAAGGATGCACCCAGCAGCCACGCAGCCTTACCGTTCTCACGCTCGTTCTCGTTGAACAGCTTGGGGCGCAGGGTGGTTGCCAGAGCCATAGCCAGCGGCGGAACCATACCGGAAATAATGACGGCAGCCATGATTTCCTGGTTCACGGTCGCACCCGAGGACAGGCCAGCGGTTGCGAAGAGGTAAGCCGCCTTGTTGATGGGGCCACCCAGGTCAGAAGCCATCATCGCGCCCAGAATCAGACCCAGCAGCAGAGCGGAACCGCCAGACATGGAGGTCAGCCAATCCTGCAGGGTGGTCATAACCCAAGCCAGGGGCGCACCGAGCAGCAGGTACATTGCCAGGCCGGCAACCAGAGAAGTCACCAGCGGGGTGATGACCACGGGCATCATCGAGCCAAGCCAGCGGGGCAGCTTCAGGGTGCCCAGAGCGTACGCAATCAGACCGGCGAGAATACCGCCAACAATGCCGCCAAGGAAGCCCGCGTTCACAGCGAGAGCCACCGAACCGGCGATGAAGCCCGGAGCAATACCGGGACGCTGAGCCAAACCGTACGCAATGTACGCGGCAAGAGCCGGAACCATCAGGCTCAGACCGAAACCACCGATGGTCTGCAGAACAGCACCCAGGTACAGGGTCCAGTGCACGTCACCGAGGTTGAACAGGGTTGCCGAGTCAAGAATCGCCTTGGTGTTCACATCGCCAAGGTTCGGCACCGTAATTGCCTCGAAAACGAAGCCCAGGGCGACCAGAATACCGCCGGCGGCAACGAACGGAATCATGTAGGAGATACCGGTCATCACAGCCTTGTAGATGCGCGAGCCCCATGCACCTTCGGTAGCGCCTGCGCTGTCCTCACCGCTGGATGCGGCAGCGGCAACGCGCGCACCGTTCGGGTTCTCAGCCTCAGCCAGAGCCTCCGCAATCATTTCCTTCGGTTCGTCAATACCGCGCTTGACGGGGGACTCAACGAAGGGCTTGCCCGCGAAGCGGTTACGCTCACGCACGTTCACGGACACCGCGAAAATCACGGCGTCTGCGGCATCAATATCAGCCTGGGTCAGCTTCTCATTACCCGAGGAGCCCTGGGTCTCAACCTTCAGGTCGTAACCGAGCTCTTCAGCCGCGTACTTGAGGGCGTCTGCAGCCATGTAAGTGTGAGCAATACCGGTGGGGCATGCGGTCACAGCAACAAGCTTCTTCACGGGAGCAGAAGCGGCGGGGGCTTCCTTCTCAGCAGCAACCGGGGCAGCAGCGGCAGCCTCAGCGGGCTTAGCCTCTGCCTTCTTCTCGCCTACGCCGAGCGCACCGTTGACCAGCTCAACAATCTCTTCAGCCGAGGAGGCCTCGCGCAGGGACGCGGTGAAGCTCTTCTTCATCAGAGAGCGTGCCAGGGTGGACAGCAGCTTCAGGTGTGCCTGGTCAGCGCCATCGGGTGCAGCGATGAAGAAAATCAGGTCGGCGGGGCCGTCCTTAGCACCGAAGGAAACTGCCGGGTTGGGGCGTGCCATTGCCAGGGTCGGCTCGGTCACGGCAGCGCTACGGCAGTGAGGAATCGCAATACCGCCGGGGATACCGGTGTCGGTCTTGGATTCACGTGCTTCGGCAGCCGCGTAGAGCTGCTCGAAGTCGGTAGCGCGTCCGGCATTTACGACTGCCTGGGCGAGCTTGGCAATTACGTCAAATCGGGTCTCGCCGAGGTTCTCGTCCAACAGGACGAGATCTGCGGTGATCAGATCAGACATATTCCCTCCTCGGGTATGTGTTGGGGCGGGGATTCGCTCAGCGGTGCCGAGCCTCTCCCCTATATGAGTTCAAGGTGTGTGCAACCTGTGTGCGTGTGCGCAGCGTGCGTATATGCGTGTGGGCGTATATGCACAGCACCCCAGCTTATATTCCCCTTTGGGAATAAAAGCTGGAGGTGCACAAACAGCTCAAATTAGAGCTGCAGCTGACGAACGGTGACCTTCTCAGGAGTGGTCTGCTCCAGCGAAGGCATACGGGTACCCGGAAGAGCAGCAGCAGCCGAACCGTGAGCTACCGCCTGAACCAGGCAACCGGGGGCATCCTCACCGCGAGTGTGAGCAATCAAGAAACCGGACAGCGACGAGTCACCGGCGCCCACAGTGCTACGAACCTGAATCGGCTCGTGCACAGCGTGCCAGATACCCTGCTCAGTGACCAGCACCGCGCCGCCGCCGCCGAGAGTGGCAAGCACATACTCGATACCGTCACCGAGCAGCTTCTGGGCGGTGCGGGCAGTCAGCTCGGGGCTAGCCTCCAGCTCCTCCCAGTTATCGCTACCGGTCAGCTGAGCCAGCTCCTCCGAGTTGGGCTTAATCAGGGTGGGCTTGTGCTCACCGGCGACGGTCGCAATCAGCGGCGCCTCAGAAGTGTCAATCGCGATCTTGCCCTCGTAGCCGGAGGCGCGCAGTGCCGCCACCAGCTCGGAGTAGTAGGTCGGCTCCAGGCCCGGAGGCAGCGAACCAGCCAGAACCACCCAGTCGACACCCTTGGAACGCTCAACCACCAGCTCATCCAGCTTCTGACGCAGTTCAGCATCGAAAACGGTGCCGGGGGCGTTCAGCTTGGTGGTGGTACCGTCCGGGTCAACCACGGTGATGTTCGAGCGGATCGGCTCACCGGTGGGCAGGTTAGCGAACTCGACGTCCACAGCCTGAAGCGCGGTCAGCACCGGGTCGGTGGCCTCACCGGGCACAATGGCGAGGGTCGGCACGCCGGAGACCTGCAGGGCGCGGGAAATATTCACGCCCTTGCCGCCGGGGTCCTGCACAGCGCCAACAGCACGCTGCACGGCACCGTGTGCCAGGGGCGCACCGAGTTCAATGGTGCGGTCCAGGCTGGGGTTTGCGGTCAGAGTAATAATCATTAGGCAATCACAATCTCAACGTTTGCGGCCTCAAGCGCCTGACGGAGGGCACCTTCGGGCTCGCGATCAGTAATGAGGGTGTCAATATCCTCAAATCCCGCGAAGCGGACCAGGGATTCCTGACCGAACTTCGCGGAGTCACAGAGCAGGACCACGCGACGGGCTGCCTTGCAAATTGCGGTCTTGACGATGGCTTCGTTCATGCCGGGGGTAGAGATGCCGAAGTGCGCTTCGATGCCGTTGGCACCGATGAACGCAATGTCGGGGCGCATGGTGCCAAAGTGCTCTGCGGCGCGTGCACCAACAGCAGCCCAGGTCATCTTGCGCAGCTGGCCGCCAACCAGTTCAAGGGTGACACCCTCGGCTTCGGCGAGCTTGACTGCAATGTGCAGCGCGTGGGTGATGATGATGCGGTCGTTACCGGTCTTGAGGCTGAAGTTCTCGGCGCCAATGTGGTCGGCAAGAATTTCGATGGTGGAACCTGCATCCAGGACGATAGAGCCAGCCTCGGAGTCACGTAGCATCTGGTATGCCTTGGTGGCAATGCGGCGCTTCTCGGGGGTGTTCATGCCCTGTCGGGAGGAGATGGAGGACTCCAGGGAGGTGGACTGCTCAATGGTGACAGCGCCACCGTGGACGCGGCGGAGCTTACCTGCTTCTTCCAGTGCGGCGAGGTCGCGGCGCACGGTCTCCATGGTCACATCGTAACGACGCGCAAGGTCAGCGCCGTTGACACGACGTGCGGAGGCAACAAGCTTTGCAATTTCGGCACGGCGTTCTTCTGCGAACATAAATCGGTGTTCCTTTGGGCTAGTGGGGAGGAAATCTGTGTGTTCTCGTCTGCGTTCTGTGTGGCCAGAGAGCCGTGAAAGACATGGTTTCAGCGAGCTGACAGAACGCTTTAGGGTAATACTTGATTTTATGTGGGTTTTTGTGGGCAAGTCAATATAAAACGCTGTATTTGCTGGAATATTACCCGGATGTTCCCTACCGAAACCACACCTTGTTGCGAGCTGTTGCCTGTTTATGTCTGTTTGACCTAATGAACTGTTGGGTTTTGCTCCTCCCCGCCACCTACGGTGTTGATAGACCCCGCCAGCGCACTCGCAGCAGGGCAAAAAGCATAAGGCGCCGACTCCGAGAACCCTCGGAACCGGCGCCTCCAACAGGCACAGAACTTTATTTACCCTTGCGTTCGCGACGCATGCGACGCCAACGATGCACACCCAAAGCACCCGCCGCACCCAGCAGGGCACCCGAACCGTTCATCAGCACATCCACCGGGTCGCCGGTACGATCAGGCATGAAACTCTGGATTGTCTCAATGCAGGCGCTGACCAAAAATCCCAAGTACAGCACGTGCAGGCGAGCCTTCGGCTTGAGCAGCAGGGCGAAGAGAAACCCGCCCGGGATGAACATGATGACGTTCGAGAGCTGCTCGATGCTCGAATAGGTGATGAACGCGGGCAGCCAGCCCTCGGCGTGACCGGTATCCAGCAGCTGTGCCAGGCGGCCGCCAACCTCGTTATCGTCCACGTGCACGGGGGCGAACACGATACTCGCCACCACCGCGCAGTACAGCGCCGTGACCGGCCAGAGAATCAGCCGCCACACGCGAGCGCTAGAGCGACCGCTACCGGGTTGTCCTTTACCAAACAAGGCGACCCACCTCGTCGAACTGCTTGGTCGAGTCCCACGCGAACAGGCCCGGCACGTCAATCGTGAGCGGTTCGGCGTTCGGCACGGTCACGGTCCATTCTTCACCGGCTGCAGCGGAGAGGGCGCGGCGGATAAAGCTGCCGTGGCTGACGGCAATAATCTTCTGTTCGCTTGAGGCTTCAGAGAGTTCACGCACGATATTGCGCAGGGTACGCACCGCACGAATGTACACGTCACGTTCGGATTCCACGTTCGGGTAGTAGCGTTCGGGGGCGCGGCGTTCGGGGGCGGGAATGTCCAGGCCCTCGCCGGCACCGTAGGCGCGTTCCACCAGCTCGGGGTAGGTCTTGTGCACCTGCAGGTCGAAGTGCTCGCCGACCAGCTGCGCGGTCTCGTGGGCGCGGGACAGCGGCGAGGACACCAGCACGGTGAATTCCAGACCCATGTCGGCAAGCTTCTTACCGGTGGTGCGTGCCTGTTCGCGGCCGGTGTCGTTGAGCGGAATGTCGGTGATGCCCTGCATGAGGTTCGCCTTGTTCCAGTCGGTCTGGCCGTGACGGATCAGGGTGAGGGTCGTGTTCTCGGCGCCCGCCGGTACTTCCTCGGGGCCCAGCTCGGGTTCGAGGTGCTGCACGACCAGGCGGTCGATGGCGTCGTCCAGGTACTGCAGGGGCACCTCGGTCAGGGAGGCATTCACCGGGATCGGGTAGATGCCGTCCTCGTTGAGCAGTTCGGGGTGGCGCTCAGCGACCAGGGCGGTCATGGTCATGGCAATCAGCATGCCGTGCGCGGCGACCACAACGGTCTGACCTTCGTATTCGCGGCGGACGCGGTTCAGCGCCGCCAGGGAACGGGCGAGGAAGTCCTTCTTCGGCTCCACGTTGTACGCGTTATTGGACTGGCGGGAGGCGAGAATCAGCTCGCGGGTAGCAATCTGGCCTTCCAGGTCGCCAAAGGAACGTTCCTGGAAGCCGTCAACGGCACCGCGGTAGGGTACGCCCAGGCCTTCGGCTACGATTTCGGCGCTTTCTACGGCGCGGGAAAGGGGCGAGGAGACGATAGCATCCACGGTGGTACCCTCAGCTGCTGCCTGCTGCAGGGCACCGATAGCGGTGCGGACCTGCTCCCTGCCGGTGTCGTTGAGGGGGATGTCGGTGCCGCCCTGGAAGCGGTGGTCGATGTTCCAGTCGGTCTGGCCGTGGCGCAGGAAGATGATGCGGGTTCCTGCCTCGGGGTCGGCTACCGGAGTGATGATGGGGGTGTTCTGTGCGTCGGTCATCCTTCTAGTATGGCATTGCCCCCGCGCAGTTCAAGGGGGCAAGAGGCGTATTCTCTCATGAAGCGCACTCATACCGCGGTATGAGCTGCGGGGTGGTTGAGCGCCCGGTCGGGCGAATTTTTTCAGGGTATTCCCATATTTTTCAGCCCCCAGACGGAGGGGTGAGCCGCCGAGAAGCTGAGATGATAGAAGAGTACTTCCGTTAGTTCATACCCAATGAAGGTTGTCATGACGCAGAATCCTCAATCCCAGAACCGTCCTCAAACCCAGAACCCGCAGTTCCAGGCTCAGAACCCGTACTCAATGACCCCTCCGCAGGCGGCGCAGCCTGCCGGTCAGTATTCCGCTCAGCAGGGTCAGCCCGGCCAGCCCGGTCAGCCTAACCAGCAGAGTCAGGCGGGCTACTATCAGGGCCAGCAGGGCTACCCGGCTCAGGCACCTCAGCAGATGCAGCAGGCGCCCTTCGCGCGCGGTGCGATTATTTCTGCCCGTAACCTGCACAAGTCGTACGGCAATAACCCGGTGCTGCGTAACGTGAGCCTGGATATTTTCCCCGGTGAGTCCGTGGCGATTATGGGTCCTTCCGGTTCCGGTAAGACCACCCTGTTGCATGCGCTCTCGGGCATTATCAAGCTCGATGCCGGTTCTGTGCTGTTCAACGGCCCGACCGGTCAGGTGGCGGTGGAGTCCCTCAGCGAGCGTGAGCGTACCTCCCTGCGCGCTAACTCGTTTGGTTTCGTGTTCCAGCAGGGTCTGCTGGTTCCCGAGCTGACCGCGGAGGAGAACGTCTCCCTCGCCGCGATGATTGCCGGTGTCCCCCGCCAGCAGGCGCGTTCCATTTCGGCTGATCTGCTGAACCGTCTGGGTCTGGGGCAGATGCTGGACCGCCGTATGGGTGAGATGTCCGGTGGTCAGGCTCAGCGTGTGGCGATTGCCCGTTCCCAGGTGAACGGTGCCCCCGTGACTTTTGCGGATGAGCCGACCGGCGCGCTGGACTCTAAGACCGCGCGTGAGGTGATGGCTCTGTTGCTGACCATGATTCCGCAGCAGGGTAAGACTCTGCTGGTGGTTACTCACGACCCGAACGTGGCGGCGGCGTGCTCCCGCGTGGTGTACCTGCAGGACGGTCAGATTGTGAGCGATCAGCGCAATAATCAGGGCGGTGTTCCCGCTCAGAACCCCGGTGCTCAGAACCTCGGCGCTCAGTCTCAGGCAGGTGCATAATGCAAATCTATGCTCTACTCGCCAAGCGAACCCTATGGAGTTCGCAGGCGATTCTTCCCGTGCTGGCTTTTGCCGCCTCCTCGGCACTGTTTTTGACGGTTGCCGGTGGTGTTCAAGCGCTGAGTACGTGGCTTGAGCACGCCAACGTTGACCACGAAATGATCAACCTGATGGGCATTCAGAAGCTCTACATGGGTTTGGCGTGGGTTGCCGCTCTGGTGCTGATTGTTCCGCTCTTTACCCTGGGCGCTTCGGCTGCTCGTTTGAGTGCCCGCCGCCGTGATGAGCGTCTGGCATCCCTGCGCCTGATTGGTGCTTCTACGACCCTGATTGTGGGTCTGTCTGTTGCGGACGCGCTGGTGTACTCTCTTGTGGGTTTCATCATCGGTCTGTTGCTTTACCTGGTGCTGATTTTCCCCTTTGGCGCCCTGCACTTCATGAACGTTCCGCTGGGTGCTGAGAATATGCTCCTGCCGGTGAGCGTGATTTTCTACTGCTTCCTGGGCTGTATGGTTCTGGCGGCTCTTAGCTCCCTCTTCGGTCTGGCGAAGGTCAGCATCAGCCCGCTGGGTGTGCGTACCCGCGCGAAGGCTGGTTCCGCCGGTTACATTGCTCTGGGTATCGGTGTTGTTCTGGTCATTGCCGTGATGATTCTGGCATCGACCTCAAAGGGTTTTAGCATGTTCTCACCCTTCCAGGATGGCGGTGCCGATAGCGCGATTAAGAACCTAGCGATTTTCATTGCTCTGCCGGGTCTGCTGATGATGGTTGCTATCGACCTGATTGGTACCTTCCTGGTGTGGGCGTACGCAAAGATTCGTGTGCGCATGACCCAGAAGGCGTCGGTTCTGCTGGGTTATCGTGCGGTGCTAGAGTCCCCGCGCGGGGCGTGGCGTCAGGTTTCGGGTGTGGCGCTGTCGACCTTCTTGGTGACCTTCTTCGGCCCCATCCTGATTCTGGCGGGTGAGATGAACAAAACGGCGAAGGAGGTAGGCCCCGCCGCCGGCCCCTTCATGACCATCATGTCGGACATGTTCCAGGGCATGCTGCTCATGCTGTTCTTCTCGTACCTGCTGGTCACTCTCTCCGCAGTGTTGAACCAGAGCGCCGCCATTTACGAGCGTGGTTCCCTGTACTCTTCGCTGAATATGATGGGTACCCCCACGAGGATGTTGCAGGCTTCGCGCCTTACCGTGGTTTTCGGTCCGCTGGTGCTCATTAGCGTGGTTTCTGCGCTGCTGGGTCTGCCGCTGACGGCATTGATTGCGGCGCAGGGTCTTTCCGGTGAGATTCTGACGAAGATGTTCGGTATGACCTTCGGCGCTATTGCGCTGGGTCTGGCGCTGGTCTATGTGGGCCTGTTGGCGACTATTCCGTTTATGCGTCAGGTGACTCACAAGCCGGTGTCCGCTCTCTAAGCTGTTTTAGCTTCTGCCCTCCCGTTGCGTCCGTTCTGGATGCGGCGGGAGGGTTTCTTTATGCCCGCGTTTGTGCTGCATACTTTTGTGCTGCGTGCTTATACTGCGTGCTTTTGTGCCCTCACCCGGTTCGCGCCCTGCATGTTTTCTCACGCACCGAGCCACCGCTTCCATAGCCTAAAACCCTGTGAGAGACTGACATTATGTTTGAACACACAGTACCCTCCGATTGGTTCCCCCGCTGCGCAATCTTCGACTGCGACGGCATCCTCCTCGACTCCGAGACCGTCTGGAACGATGTGCAGCGTGAGCTTTTCGCCCGCTGGTCTGTTCCCTTCACCGAGGAGGTGGAGCATCGCCTCACCGGCCTGGCAGCAGCCGACGTCGCGCAGGAGCTTGCCCTGCTCTCCTACGAGGCGCAGAACGGCCAGAAGCCGAATGTTGCCTCCGCAGAGTACGCCGAACACCATGAACGCGTGATGAAGGACCTGCTCACCACCGAGCACGAGGTCATCAGCTCCGGCGTGGACCTGATTGAGGGTGCGCAGAAGTTCCTGGGCTTCCTGAGTGAGCACATGCCGGTTGCGGTGGCGTCGAACTCCACCGCGAACATTCTGACCCTGAAAATGGAAAGCTACGGTTACGCCCCGCTGGTGCGCACCTGGGTCAGCAGCAACGACGTTCCGGCCGGTAAGCCCGCCCCGGACATGTACCTGGAGGCGGCACGTCGCCTCGGCTTTGAAGGTCACGAGGCGCTGGCGTTCGAGGACTCCCCCGCGGGCGCGCAGGCGGCACGTGACGCCGGTACGAAGGTCATGATTTACGTTCCGGAAGGCACCGACCCGGCAAAGGCACCGGCCGGTTTTGGGCGCTTCGATTCGTTCAATGACCCGCAGCTCTGGGAGGCGGCACGCACCTGGATCGCCAAGCTTGAGGCGGCGCAGCAGTCCGAAGCAGCGCAGGGCTAAGCAGCTAGCGTCCCCTCCCCTAGCGCAAAGGAACCAGACACAAAGAAAGACCCCCGGCCCGCTCTGAACTGCGCCCCGAAACTTGGACGCTTTAAATAGTAGCCGCTATGCAGCTTCCCTCAGGGCCTGAACCCGGTACTCCACCGGAGTCAGGCCCTTAAGCTTTACCTGCCGCCTTGCTGTATTCCAATGCGTAATATACGCATCAAGGTCAGCTTTGAAACTCTCAAAAGTCAGCCAGTCCTGCCCACGAAAAAACTCATCCTTAAGATGCCCAAAGACCTGCTCAGTGGCGCCATTATCAATGCAGTTACCTTTACGTGACATGCTCTGGATAAAACCATTATCAGCAAGCGTTCTAACATAGAACTCGTGCTGATACTGCCACCCCATATCCGAATGCAAAATCGGCTCAGCCCCTGCAGGCTTGGCATCCACGAGTACCTGAAGCATCTCTTGCTGCTGGGCAAGATTAGGGCACATCGAGATCGAGTGGGCAACAATCTCCTTGCTGGCAAAGTCATAAACCGGAGCGAGATAGGCCTTACCGAAGGAGAGCTTAAACTCGGTAACATCGGTACCCAGTTTCTGCCAAGGACCAGTCGCCGTGAAGTTGCGACCGATGATGTTGGCGAAACTTTGCCCCACATCCCCCTTGTAGGAGTTGTACCTGCGGTAGGCCCTCTCACGGCGTATACCGCAACGCAACCCCATCTGACGCATCATCTTCAAAACCGTCTTATCAGCGATACGCACCCCTGCCTCAGCGCGCAGGCACATGGCCACCTGCCTGTGACCACACCCGTTGGGCGTTCGCGAAAAGATCTGTGTGACCTTGGGACGTAACCGCACTCTGGTTGGCTGCCAGGGGTGAGCCAGCGCGTAGTAGTAGCTCGACCTGGCAAGACCAGCCACCTCAAGGAGATCACGCACCGCGTGTCCCTGCCCTGAAAGCTCAGCGACCACTAGGGCTTTGTCCCGGTTTGGGAGCGCTTCTGCGCCTTCAGGGCAATCGATTTTTTGAGGTACGCCACCTGCGCCTCAAGCTTGCGCACACGCTCTTCGAGTTCTTCCTCACGCGTTGGTGGCAACGCCCGCACCGACCCCTTCGGCCTGCCCTTGGGCTTAGGCTTAAGCGCCTGCGCGCCGCCCTGCCGGTACAGTCTGCACCACTGCTTCAACGGTGTTGCGCTTGCAATACCGAAATGCACCATCGCCTCGGGCTTACTCATCCCACCATCAACCACAGCCGCCGCTGCGGCGACCTTGGTCTCATAGTCGTATTTGGTTCGCTTTACTCCCATGGCAAGAAGCCCGTCCTTCCCGATGACGCGGTACATTTTCTGCCACTCTCTCACAGTCGCGGCAGACATACCAAGCCTCCTGGCGGTCAGACCATAGCCGAATCCTCTCTCAAACATCTGCGCTGCCTGCTCCCGGAGCAGACGATCATGTCTCATTCCCAGATTGATAGACATGAAAAGCCTCCCGTTTCTTGGACTTTATTTTCGTTGTCCAAGAAACGGGAGGCAGTTCACTCCTCAGGAGCAGACCGGGGGTCTTCTATGCTTTATCAGCTTGTACCTAAGCGGTACGAGTTTATCGGCGCATAACCTTCTTCGCCAGTGCGTTACCGATGAACTGAACCAGCTGAACCAGGACGATAATAATCGCCACAACAGCCCAGGTGATCTCATCGTTGAAGCGCTGGTAGCCGTCCACAATCGCGATCTTACCCAGACCACCGGCACCCACGTAACCGGCCATAGCGGACATATCCACCACGCCGATAACGAGGAAGGTGTAACCCAGGATTAGCGGGCCAAGTGCCTCGGGAATCATCACGGTGAACAGGATGGTCAGCTTCGAAGCGCCCATCGCGCGGGCCGCCTCAATCACACCCGGGTCAATGGAGACCATGTTCTGCTCCACGATACGGGCAATTGCGAACGCAGCACCGAAGCTCATCGCGAAAACCGCAGCGTTCACGCCCAGGCGGGTACCCACCACGGCGCTCGTCAGCGGGCCCAGCGCCGCAATCAGGATAATGAACGGAATCGGGCGAATCACGTTCACCAGAATGTTCAGGATCGTGTACACGAAACGGTTCTGGAAAATATTACCTGCACGGGTGGTGTACAGCAGAGCACCCACAATCAGGCCAACCAGACCGGCACACAGCATGGTGATAGACACCATGTAGAACGTATCGCCGATAGCCGGGAGCAGCTTCTCGGGCAGGAACTCAGACCAGTCAGTCTTAGACGCAGCCAGCGGAAGAGTAGTAGCAAACATTTAGCGCACCTCCTGCACGCGAGCAACGGTCTTCAGTTCAGCAACAGCGGCATCAATGCTGGTGATTTCGCCGAGAAGTTCCAGGGTGAGGGTACCGTACGCCTTGCCCTGCAGGGTCTCAATACCGCCGCCCACAATGTTGAAGCGGACGTTACGGGCACCCAGGTAGGACAGCACCTTACCGAGCTCCTGGTTACCCTCCACGATTTCAACGTTGATGAGGTAACCCTTGTGGTTAGCGCGCAGCTCAGCCGCCTCCTTGCCGGTGGGGGCAAGCTTGACGGTGGTTGCCACGAACAGCTTCGCCACGTCGGTCTGCGGGTTGGAGAAGACGTCGTAGACGTTGCCCTGCTCCACCACACGACCGGACTCCATGACCGCCACACGGTCAGCGATGCTGGAGACCACGTCCATCTCATGGGTAATCACCACGACGGTCACGCCCAGTTCACGGTTCACACGCTTAAGGAGCGCAAGCACTTCATGAGTGGTTTCCGGATCCAGCGCGCTGGTGGACTCGTCCGCCAGCAGCAGTGCGGGGTTGGTCGCGAGCGCACGGGCAATACCCACACGCTGCTTCTGACCGCCCGAAAGCTGGTTCGGGTAGTGGCCTGCACGGTCGGCAAGACCCACGAACTCGAGCATTTCCAGGGCGCGGGCGCGGCGGTCCTTCTTAGACCAGCCGGCAATCTTCAGGGGGAACTCAACGTTACCGAGCACGGTGCGGGAGTTCATCAGGTTGAACTGCTGGAAGATCATGCCGATGTTGGTGCGTGCTTCGCGCAGTTCGGAGTCGCGCTTGCCGGAAATTTCGAAGCCGCCAACGGTCAGGGTGCCACTGGTGGTGGTTTCCAGGCCGTTAATGAGGCGGACCAGGGTGGACTTACCGGCGCCGGAGTAGCCGATAATTGCAAAGATTTCACCGCGGTTAATGGTGAGGGAGACGTTGTCGACAGCAACTACTGCCTTGGGGCCGTTGCCGAAGACCTTGGAGACTCCGTCCAGAACCACCATGGGCGAGGTGCTGTCGCCGAAGCTCTGTGCCAGTTCACTCATAAATATGTATCCGTAAATGTCGTGGTTGGGGCGCTAAAGGGCCTTAACGCCGTTACGCAAAGGACGGTAAGCCTATCGTGACCCGCATCGGGTTCTTAGACTTACCGCCTTTGCGTATGCCTAGAGGAGGCGTGTATTGAGAAGATTACTTCTTAGCGCGCAGCTTGGCTTCTTCGTTAGCCAGGGACTGACGCAGCTCGTCGGTGCTCACGTTGACCTCAACGGCGGTGCCGCGGGTCTCTTCCTGAACGACGTCCATGACGGCCTTGGAGTGGAAGAGTTCAACAATCTTCTTGTAGGTCTCGTCGTCAGCCTTGTCCTTCTGAGCAACGAAGAGGTTCACGTACTTGATTGCCGAGGGGTCGGTCTTGGGGTCGTCCTGAGCCAGTGCGTCTGCGGGCTTCAGGCCTGCATCCTTGAGGAAGTCGTTGTTAACGACTGCGCCGTCAGCAGACTCCATGCCAACCACGGTCTGGGTTGCGTCGACGGGGGTGACCTTCACCTTGGAGTTAGCGGTGTCCACGTCGTCGATGGTGGGTGCGTCAACGTCAGCGTTCTTGAAGGTAACCAGACCGTTGGTCTTCAGCAGCTTCAGTGCGCGTGCTTCGTTCACGGTGTCGTTCGGGATAACGATTTCGCCACCCTGGGGGATGTCAGCCAGCTTGGAGTGCTTCTTGGAGAACAGAGCCATCGGGTAGATGACGGTCGGGCCGACAATCTGCAGGTCCTTGTTAGCGCTCACGTTGTAGTTAGACAGGTACGCGATGTGCTGGAAGCGGTTCATGTCGATGTCACCGGCGTCCAGTGCGGGGTTCGGCTCGGTGTAAGCGCTGAACTCCTTGTACTCAATGTCGATACCCTGCTTCTTAGCTTCTTCCTTCAGGGTCTTGTTGAACTTCTCAGAGCCAACCACACCGATGGTGACCTTCTTGGAGCTGGAGGAAGAGGAGGAGGAGTTGGTGGAACCGCAGGCTGCCAGGCCAAAGACCATGGGGACAACTGCGAGTGCAGCAGCAAACTTCTTCACGGCTATGAATCTTTCTGTTGAATGATGATGCGTTCCGCCGGGTGCTGACGTTGGTATTAGCACGTCCGATGGGAATGATGATGGGACAATTACAGCACGCGCGGGGGCGGGTGTGGAAGTTAAGAGCTATTCATGAGACACAGAACGTCAAGGTCGTCATATTTTGTCATATTTCGTCATACGGTGATTATTTCCAGGTCACAAAGCGCCATTATCGGTGTATTCAGGCGCACACAAAACGCCGGCAAGGGTATGAAAACCCAAGCCGGCGTTCATAAAACGGGCAATCAGCGAGCCGCTAGCGCCTACTGATCGAACTCACCCGAAGCAATCAGCTGCTCACGCACCTTACGGCGCAGAACCTTACCCAGCATCGAACGGGGCAGGTCATCCACCACCACGATGCGGCGCGGAACCTTATAACGGGTCACCTTCGAATAGCAGTGCTCACGCAGAGTATGCTCCTGCACCACCCGGCCCGGGGCGGCAACCACAGCGGCAACCACCATCTCACCACCGGCGGGCAGCGGAATACCGACTACCGCCGCATCCGCGACCATGTCGTGCTGCTTGAGGGCGACCTCAACCTCCGTCGGGGAGACGTTGAAACCGCCGGTAATAATGACTTCCTTAATACGGTCGACAATCTGAATGAAGTAGTCCTCATCCAGTCGCACAATATCGCCGGTACGTAGCCAGCCCTCAGGAGTAATGGTCTTAGCCGTCTCGTCTTCACGCTTCCAGTAGCCAGCAAAACGCTGCGGGCCCTTCACCCACAGCTCGCCCTCTTCACCATCAGGCACGTCCTCGCCGGTCTCCGGGTCCACCACACGAATATCGGTGGAGGGGAACGGAACACCAATAAAACCGGCACGGCGAGTGTCATTGAGCGGGTTGCAGGACACCAGCGGCGCGCACTCGGTCAGGCCGTAGCCTTCCACCATGAAACCGCCGGACGCTTCCTCCCACTCGGCAACCAGCTCAGGCGGCAGGTTCATCGCACCGGAGACCGCGTAACGGATACCCTCCAGGGACACACCGCGCTTCTTCGCCTCATCCATGAGGCGGCGATACACCGGCGGAACCGCAGGCAGAATCGTCGGGCGGGTCTTCTTCATCGCCTTCAAAATCAGGTCCATATCCACGGTCGGGAACAGCACCAGGCGGGCACGGCACAGCGACGCAATCGTCACACCCAAGGTCATGCCGTACGCGTGGAACAGCGGCAGAACCGAGTAAATCACCTCGTCATCGCCCGGGTTAATCCACGCCTCACCCATGCGGCCGTTAGACTCCAGGTTGCGGTGCGTGAGCATCACACCCTTCGGCAGACCGGTCGTGCCGGAGGTGTACTGCAGCAGCGCAATATCGTGCGCGGTCGGGCGGCGATGCGCAGGATCAATACGCTCACTCTTCACCAGCTGAGCCCACGACACAGTACCCGGAGCGGGACCAGTCAGCTTCTCACGCGAAGCACGCGCACTCTTCAACGGCAACTTCAGCGCGGTACGCATCAGCGCAGGCATCGCCGAAATCATGTTCACCGAATAAATATGGTTCGGGCGGATATCCGCCGGAAGACCCGTAATATGCGAAGCGATCTTATCCCACACAATCGCGACCTTCGCACCGTGATCCTCAAACATGTGGCGCAACTCCGCACCCGTGTACAGCGGGTTATGCTCCACCACAATCGCACCCAGACGCAGAATCGCGTAAAACGCCGCAATATGCTGAGGGCAGTTCGGCAGAATCAGCGCCACACGGTCACCCGCCTGCACACCCGCCACGCGCAGACCCTCCGCCGCACGCTCAATCTGATCGCCCAGCTCAGCGTAAGTGGTAGTCGCGCCAAAGAACTCCAGCGCAACCTTATGGGGTACGGTGCGAACCGCCTCGTCAATGAGATGGCTCAGCGAGGTTTCAGGCAGCTCAATATCGCGGGCAGTCCACGGAGTATAGTTCTTCAACCAGGGGCGATGCGCCAACGGATGCGCACCAGCAGCTACACCAGCGGATGCGCCAGCGGGGGATGCAGGAGCCGCCGCATCCTGCAGGTTCGTGTTCTTCTGAGCCTCAGTCATGCAATGATTGTGCCTTCCCGCACCCGCAGGCTTCAACTCAGCAGCGCTTCTTCCCACGCTGAAAATCACACAGCACACCCGCCCCAGATACCGCAATAAACACCGAAACACTAAGGCAGAACCCAGCAACTCTGGGATACTTAAAGCATGAGTAAACGACAGCAAGACATCACTGACGAGCAGTTCAAGAAGCTCCTCCGCGAAATTTCCAAACGATTCGCAATCGCCGGAGGAGTCGTCATCCTGTTCGGAATGGCCATCATCGCACTTGCTTACCTTCTGGGAGGAGCCCACTAATGCACACCCCGCAGCGCCCCAACGGCGACATCTTCAACCGCATGGTCTCCGGCGCCGCCTACATGCCCGACGCCGAATGCGCCGCGCAGACTAAGCGCATCCACGCTGCAACCGTCCTCGCTGAAGAACACTACGCACGCGGCGAGCAGGCGCAGGCAATGCACGTCTACCGTGAACACCTCGGCCACCTGGGCGAGCACTCCCACATCCGCCCCGGCGCACGCTTCGACTACGGCGTGAACACCTACATTGGCGACGGCTCCTTCTTCAACTTCGACTGCGTATTCCTGGACGTCTGCCCGATTCGTATCGGCTCCACCGTGCTCGTCGGCAACAACGTACAGTTCCTCACCCCCACCCACCCGCTCAACCCGGTCGACCGCGCCGCATACTGGGAAGGCGGCGAGCCCATCACCGTTGAAGACAACGTCTGGATTGGCGGCGGCGCTATCATCCTGGGCGGCGTGACCATCGGCAAGAACTCCGTGATTGGTGCAGGCACCGTCGTCACCGAGGATGTACCCGAAAACTCCGTCGTGGTAGGCAACCCCGGCCGCGTCATCCGCACCCTGGACGAGAACGAACGCCCGGCATACCCGCACACCTACTCCGCAGAAGCCCTGGAAGAAGCACGCGCCTTCTACGCTGACCGCAACCGCTAAATCAGCACCCAGGACTAGAATCCAAAGGATTTAATGAACGCACAGAACAACACCCCGCAGCAGCGTCCGGCCGCCGCGGCGTCCACCCCCACCGAAAGTGACCTGTGGGAAGCGGCATTCTCCTCCGACGACCCCACCGTGGTCCTGACCGACGAGGACCTAAACGCGGCACGCCGCGCGCACGAAAAGGCGCGCGAGTCGAGCGCCTCGGCGCAGTCCTCTGCGCAGTCCTCGCAGGATGCGACCCAGCCTCTCTCCGTCACTGACGCGGCTACCGCAACCCAGCCGGTCGTCTCTGCAAACGGTGCCGCTCACAGTGCAGAATCCGGTGCTGACTTGGGCGAACCCGCTACCGATAACCTCAGTTGGCTCGACAAGCCCGCAGCCCCCAGCCCGGACAACGTACGCGGTAATGCTTCTGCGGCCCCCGCTACCGCACCGACCGCAGCGGCAAGCTACGAGGTGCCCGCACCCGGTAACGCCCATGCGGCACCCGGCGCCCCGCAGGCTAATCCGGCGGATGATGACCACTTCGTCATCCCCACCCCCGCCGGTACCGCAGGCGCGGCGGGCGCAGAGCCCGTCCTCACCGCAGCAACCGCACTGTCCATGCAGAAGAGCCGATACTCCCGCATGCAGCTGTTGCCCGGTCTGCTCGGTTGGCTGATTACCATCTCCCTCATGGACGGTGGCCTGTGGGCTATCCAGTCGTGGCTGACCCTGACCGGTCAGAGCGAGTCCATCGAGTACGCCTCGGTGGTCTCCCGACTCTTCAGCGGCACATCAAACGCCGTACCGGTAGCGGTCGCGCTGAGCGTGCTCATCTTCTTTGCCTACCTGGTGGGCGGCTACGCAGCGGGTCGTATGGCACGATTCGCCGGCGCAAAGCAGGGCATTGCCGTGTGGCTCTGGCAGATTATGGCGCTCATCCTCGGATCCCTGGCGACCTTCCTGGCGCCTCAGCTGTTCCAGAACGGTGTTGCGTCCCTGTCCCTGCAGAAGCTCATTGCGGGCGACTTCGCGAACGGTCTGCTGGCGGTTCTGCTGGTTCTGGCGTTGAGCTTCCTCGGCGCTATCCTCGGCGGCCTGTGCGGACGCCTGTACCACCACCGCGTGGACAAGTATCCGAACGATCAGGTGGCACGCGAGGACGCCTAACTTAGGTTTCTAAGCGCGCAACTCGGCGTTAGAGAATACAGAAAACCTCCGGTACCTTGCGTAAGGTACCGGAGGTTTTCTGTATCTAAATATCTGTATCCTAAACAGCCTCAGCTACCCAGCAATACGGCGCTGACTAGCCAAAATGTGCCGCCTAGTGGTCCAGCAGCAGTGCAGGCTCCTCAAGAATCGCGGCCACATCAGCCATGAAACGAGCCGACAGGTCGCCATCCACCACACGGTGATCGAAGGAGCCACCCAGGGTCGTCACCCAGCGAGGAATAACCTCACCATCAACCACCCACGGCTTCTGCTTAATCGTACCGAAGGCAACAATCGCCACCTCACCGGGGTTAATAATCGGGGTACCCGTATCAATACCCAGCGAACCGATGTTCGTAATGGTCAGGGTACCGTTCGCCATCTCAGCGGGCTGAGTCTTACCCTCACGGGCGCGAGTGGTCAGGTTGTTCAGCGCAATAGCCAGCTCACGCAGGGACAGCTCCTGAGCATCCTTAATGTTCGGAACCATCAGGCCGCGCGGGGTCGCCGCAGCAATACCCAGGTTCATGAAGTGCTTAATCTGGATTTCGCTATCGGTCCAGGTCGCGTTGACCTGCGGGTTACGCTCAGCAGCCCAAATGACCGCGGCGGCAAGCACCAGCAGCGGGGTGACCTTCACGCCCTCAAAGTGGCGGGACTTCTTCAAGCGCTTCACGAACTCCATGGTGCGGGAGGCATCAACATCCACGAAGATGGACACGTGCGGGGCGCTAAACGCCGAAGCAACCATAGCCTTCGCGGTAGCCTTACGCACGCCACGCACAGGGATGCGCTCAATGCGGTCACCGGGGGTGGCTGCGGGCTGCCAGAACGGCTGGCGGGCGCCGCTATGCTGCACATCGCTCAGGTGCGCCACATAGTTCATGAGGTCCTGCTTGGTCACCTGGCCGCGCGCACCGGTAGCGGTCACGTTCGCCAGGTCAACACCCAGCTCCTTTGCGGCAAGACGCACCGGAGGCGGCGCGAGGGTCGGGCGGTGCGGAACCTGCTCGGGAGCCAAAGTCGGTGCGGGAGCCGCTGCGGGCTCGGGCGCCAGACGCTGCACCACCGAGTTCAGCGGGGTGTTCTCCACAAAGCGGGAGGCGCGCTCAGCCAGCTCGCTCAGCAGGCCCTGGTTGCGGTTCACCGAGTCGGTGGGGGTGTGCGCCACGGGTGCCTGAACAGTCGGTGCGACCGGTGCCGTAGCAGCCTGTGCGGGCTGGGATGCGGAGGCGGGGCGCTTGCGGGCGCGGCGCTTCACAGCGTCCGCCTTGGGGCCGGAGCCGACCAGTGCGGTGCCGGACTCAGCCTCTGCCGCGGCGGGTGCCGCCGGGGTTGCGGGTGCGTTGTCGCCACCGGAGATGCTGATGATCGGGGTGCCCACCTCAACGGTTTCGCCTTCGGCAACGAGCAGCGCCTCGACGGTGCCGGCGAAGGGCGAGGGAAGTTCCACGACGCTCTTCGCGGTTTCAATTTCGACGAGGACGTCGTTGATGGCGACCTCGGTGCCGACTGCCACCTTCCAGCTGAGGATTTCTGCTTCGGTCAGGCCTTCGCCCACGTCAGGGAGCGGGAAAATCTGGGACATTTTTACCTCTCACTAGGGCATATACCCTATACGGAATATTCTGTGCGGGCTCGCAACCCGCCATAGCGCAACACGCTGATACGTCAGATCAGGGAATGCCTAGTAGTCAAAAGCGCGGTCAACCGCCTCAAGAATACGGTCAATATCGGGCACGTACTCTTCCTCAACGCGGGACACCGGGTACGGCATGTAGTAGCCGCCCACACGAATCACCGGCGCCTGCAGGCTGTAGAAGCAACGCTCCGTAATCGCCGCAGCCAACTCACCGCCCATGCCACCGAAGGTCGGCGCCTCGTGCGCGACAATTAGGCGGCCAGTCTTCGCCACCGAAGCGGCAACGGTCGGCACGTCCAGCGGCGAAATCGAGCGCAGGTCAATGACCTCAATCGAGCGGCCATCCTCCACGGCAGCCTCTGCAGCAGCCAGAGCAACCGGCACCAGCGGACCGTACGCAACGATGGTCGCGTCCGTACCCTCACGCACCACCTGGGCGCTAAACGGATCAAAGGAGGTGTCGCTAAAGTCCACTTCACCCTTGAGCCAGTAGCGGCGCTTCGGCTCAAAAATAATGACCGGGTCGGGGCACTCAATCGCCTTGCGGGTCATCCAGTACGCCTCGTGCGGAGTCGAGGGGGTCACAATACGCAGACCCGCGGTGTGGGCGAACAGCGCCTCCGGGGACTCGGAGTGGTGCTCCACCGAACCAATCACGCCACCGTACGGAATGCGGATGGTCACCGGCACCGTGTACTGCTTATCGGTGCGGTTGTGAATCTTCGCCAGCTGGCTCGTAATTTGGTTGTAGGCGGGGAACACGAAGCCGTCGAACTGAATCTCCGGCACGGGGCGGTAGCCACGCAGGGCCATACCGATGGAGGTGCCGATAATGCCGGACTCTCCCAGGGGCGCATCCATGACGCGGCGGTTGCCGAAGCGCGCCTGCAGGCCCTCGGTCACACGGTACACGCCACCAAGCTTGCCGATATCCTCACCGAGCATGACGACGGTGCGGTCGGCTTCCATGGCGTCTTCCAGGCCGCGGGTAATCGCCTTGGCGAGGGTCAAACGTTCAATTTTCTCGCTCATGCTTACTCCTCTTCAAAGCCTGCAACGTAGTTACGGTAGAACTCGCGGTCGTCTTCCACCTGCTGATGCTCCTGCGCATAGACGCGGTCGAAGAAATACTCAAAGTCGGCAACCTCGGAGTTCAGCACTGCCTCACGCACGCCGTTCGCGACCTGCTGCGCAGATTCTGCAACCTCTTCAAAGAAGGCATCATCGGCGTAACCCTGCTCGCGCAGGTGCTTCTCCAGGCGAAGCATGGGGTCGCGGCGCAGGGGACCTTCCAGGTCGGCATCGGTGCGGTACTTGGTGGGGTCGTCCGCGGTGGTGTGCGGGCCGAGGCGGTAGGTCTCAGCTTCAATCAGCACGGGGCCTTCACCGGCACGGATCTTCTCCATGGCGTAGCGGGTTGCAGCCAGTACGGCGAGAACGTCGTTGCCGTCAACGCGAATACCCTCGAAGCCGTAGCCTGCGGCGCGGGTGGACACCGGAACGCGGGACTGCACCTCGAAGGGCACGGAGATAGCCCAGCGGTTGTTCTGCACGAAGAAGAGCACCGGCGCGTTATAGGAGGCGGCGAAAACCATGGATTCGTGTGCGTCACCCTCGGTGGAGGAGCCGTCACCAAAGTAGACCGCCACGGCGGGCTTCTGGGTATCTTCGGCAGGGTCGGTTGCCTGACCCTGACCGGTGCGACGGGTGCCGGTTTCAGCCTCGATGTCGGCGTCGAAGTTCAGACCCATGGCGTAGCCGACTGCGTGCAGGGTCTGGGCCGCAAGCACCTTGGTGTAGGTGTGGAAGTTGTGTGCCTTCATGTCCCAGCCGTGGGTGGTGGAGCCGCGGAAGATGGTGATCAGGTCGCGGAAGTCCACGCCACGCGTCAAGGCGACGGCGTGCTCGCGGTAGGAGGGGAAGATGTAGTCGTTGGGTGCGTAGGCGAGTGCGGAGCCGACCTGTGCGGCTTCCTGGCCTCGGCTGGGCACCCAGAGGGCGAGCTGGCCCTGGCGCTGCAGGGCGGTTGCCTCGTCGTCGAATCGGCGGGTGGTGTACATGAGGCGGTATGCCTCGCGCAGGGTGTCTGCGTTGACGTCTTCGATGTACCGGCTGTAGGTGGGGTGTTCGTGTACGGTGCCGTTTTCATCCATGAGCTGGATGCGTTCGGGCACTCCCGGGTACTTGTCGTTCTCGTGCATCTAACCTCCACACGTGACGAGGGCTTGGCCCTCAGCGGCTTGGGTTTTAGTCTCAACGTTCACCTGATGGTGCAGGGTTTGAGCTGTTCCGGTAGGCCTGTGAGGGTCTGGGCATATATAGTTACCAGTCTACTCTTTCCGGCTTTATCTCGCGGCAGTTACGCTGATAACGCAGTGTATTGTGCCCTGTCATTCACTATTTGAACATCATTAAATTAAACCTCCCATATATTCTTTTTCAGGAATATATGGGAGGTTTAATTTAGCCATTAAGCGCTTTTTCGAGCCGCCATTTTTCCCACGCGAGAACCATTTGAAAAGCCTAAACGAACCTCGACTAGGGAAAATAGTACATTGTTCAATTAGGGTTGAATTAGGGTCAGGTGCTCACCCACTCCCCTTTACCAGAGGCTCTAGAGACCCTTCGCGAAGACCTCGCATAGCGAGAGGAAACGGTCGTTCGCCTCTACCTCACCGATGCTCACGCGCACGCCCTCGGTACCGAACGCACGCACCGACAGCGCGTGCTCAGCCATCAGCTGCACAAACTCACCCGTACGCTCCCCCAGGGGCAGCCACACAAAGTTCGCGTAAGTGCTCGGGAACTCGTAGCCCAGCTCGCACAGGCGGGCGGTCACGCGCTCACGCTCAGACACCAGGTGGCTCACGCGCTCCATCACCGCATCCTCATGCTCGATGGAGGCGATAGCCGCCGCCTCCGCCAGCGCCGTCACCGCGAACGGGGTCGCCGCCACGCGCAGGTGCTGCGTAATCTGCGGATGCGAAATCGAGTAGCCCACGCGTAGACCCGCCAGGCCCTGCGCCTTGGAGAAGGTGCGCAGAATGATGACGTTCTCGTAGTCACAGTAGATATCCAGGCCGTTCAGCGGAGGCTCTTCACCCTCCTGCACGGTGGAGGCAGCGCAGAATTCGAAGTACGCCTCATCAATCACCACGGGAATGTGGGAGGGCACCTTCGCCAGGAACGCACGAATCTGGCTTTCGGTGACGGCGGGACCGGTCGGGTTGTTGGGGGTGCAGACCAGAATCAGGCGGGTGCGCTCGGTGATGGCGGCGGCCATGGCGTCCAGGTCGTGCGAGCCGTCGGGCAGGTTCGGCACCTGCACGCTGCGAGCGCCCATGATGCCGACAAGGATCGGGTACGCCTCGAAGGAACGCCAGGCGTAGATGACTTCGTCCTGAACGCCGTCGGCGTTTACGCCGGCGAAGGTTTTGAGAATCTGGTTGAGCGCGCCGAGACTACCGGCACCGGTGACGATGTCGTCAGCGTCCACACCCAGTCGTGCGGAGAGCTTCTGTCGCAGGGCGGTGGAGAGCGGGTCGGGGTAGCGGTGCGCGGTCGCAAATTCTGCGAGGACGCGCGCGACCTCAGGTACGGGGCCCAGCGGGTTCTCGTTCGAGGAGAGCTTGTACTGGGTGAGGCCTTCAACGGGTGCGGGCGGCTTGCCTGCCGCGTAGCTGGGCAGGGTGCTAAAGACGGGGCGGACCGGGATGTTGGCGTGTTCAGCTGACTGGCTCATGGTTCCAGTATGTGCCTGCGGGCGGCTCGGAGGCTAACGCTTCTCACCTGGAGAGCAGGTCGCGAGCAAGCTGCAGCTGTGCAGGCAGCAGATACTGGCCGCAAGCGCTGTACACAAAGGCTGCGTGCAAAAGCTGTACGCAAAAATGGAGGGGCGCCGCCGGGTATTGGACCGGTCCAATACCCGGCGGCGCCCCTCTTCTCTTCTCTACTCTACTCGTCCCCTCCACCCTCCACCGAGCCGTCAAGATTGGTTCTTGAGATTGGGCTTTTAGACCATCAGGGGTTCACGCTCCTCGAGGGGAGTCAGGTCCTCGGGAGGGCCTGGTGCGCGGAACCCGGGGTCGATATTCTCGGGCGGAGTTGGTGCGAGGAATCCCGGGTCAATGCTCTTGGGCGGGAGCATGGGCGCAGGTTTCAGGTCCGGCAGAGTGGGGATGAGCGACTCACCGCCGTCGTAATCTCCGCCCTGTCCGGATTGGAAGATTGGAGGATTCTTGAGAGCAGAACCCACACTAGGGAGCTGCAATTGCTCGATGAATGGCTGAGTAACAGCCTTTTCGATGTGCGTATGCAGATCTGCAGGTTTGGGCAGAATGTCCGGCGGAATCAGACCTGCAGGGGGTAGCTGCCCCTCTGCCTCGATTCGATCGGGCATCTTGATGGGCCCAGGCTCCGGACGACTCAGGTCCCCGGGCATCTTGATGGGGGCAGGCTCGGGGCGGCTCAGGTCGCTCGGCATATTGATGGCGGGCGGCAGATGCTGCGGGTTGTATCCCTGCAGGAGGGGCACCTTGGGCATCTGCGGCACAGGCATTTCGGGCCATGCAGGCTGCGGGTTCTGAGATTCCTGCGGAGTCGGCTCGGGATGAGGGATGGTCTTTTGGACACCCTCGATGACGGCGGGGATTTGCCCAGCAACCGCCCAGGCGGATTCTCCAGCTTCTCGCTGAAGACCCTCGGCCTTCTGCTTGGCAATCTCCATGCCCTGCTGGACATCTGAGACGGTGTCTTCGATGCCACGCTTTGCTTGCCCCAGACGCCCGCCTGTCTTCTCATCAGCGAACTCAGCTATACCCAAGGCACCAGGCACCGTTCCTGATACAAGGGCTGCCGCGCCGTAGCCCTCGGCACGTCTGATAGTTATGTCCACTCGTACAGCGGGAGGCAGACCATCCGGCAGGCTTGAGGCTGAGGTTACCTTCTGTTCCCCCAGCGCGTACTCTTTACCGTCCATTGCGGCACGCATACCGCCAAATACCGCTCCACTATATCCTTCGCGTTCTAGGGTTTCTCGATATTTTCCTCCATCATGTTCAGGATTCTGGACGGTCATTGCTGTATCACGGTCGTCAGGATGCCATCCATCTTCTCGCCATGCAGAGTCAGGAACCCAGTCTCCTTCTCCTTCCACGTAGTCCACAGCAAAATCACGGCGTTTGGCGGGCAAGCCTCGTAGCGGAGCCCCTTGGGCGTAGATACCCACAATGTTGATTTCTTTAGCGACTTCAGTACTATTCGCCATGTTGTAGGCAATCATGGCGCCCTGGCTGAAACCCTCCATGTACACGTGTGCGCCCTGAGGCGCGCCGGCATCGCGGAGGGCTTGCAAAACCATCTGATAGGCGGGGTTTTCCAGGGTATCTTTGCCCAATGCTTCGCGTTCGGCACCAGGGACATCTATGATGGATCCGCCCCAGGAGTTAAAGTTGGTACCCGGAACGCTCACCACATACAGGGCATGGGCGGGGTCGCCTTCGTGCCCTGCTTCGTACATGACGGTGACGAGCACGGCACTACGTTCAGCGGTCGAGGGGTTTTGCCGGGAACGCTCAAATTCCTGATCCTGTGCCTTAGCAGCCGCAAGAAGACGATCTGAGCTGGCACCTACAGAAAGCTGGCTTTTCTCACCACGATGCGTAGCAATACCGTATGCATCGGCGGAAGCGGTCCGAATATTATGAGCCTTAGTGCCAAGATAGGTATCGATTCCAGATTTGACGATACTGAAGATACTAAATAAGCCACCTCCCAGTGCCTTTCGAGCAAGTCCTCGCGGAATGCCCAACATGTCTGCAACGCGGTCAATTGCTCGCTGATGGGCAATTTCAGGGTTCCATAATGCGTCCATGTAGGCGGTGAAGCCGAAAAGAATACCCGCCACGAGAGGCGAATACGGCAGCGTCCGAGATGCCGAGAAGTACCCAAGCTCGGGAATGGTGAGCTTCAAGAGGTAGGTAGCTTCGCCGGGTTCTCCGGCGATGAGTCCGCGCAGGTGGTCGCGGGTGCTGCGTCCGTCGGTGAGCTTGCCATCCTTTGCGATGCCCATGGAGTCGAACCAGCCTGCGACGATATTTTCGGTCTGCAGGTAGGAGCTGTGGGCGGCGCGGACGGCGGCTGCGGTGACGCCGAACTTTGCGGCGCTCATACCGAGGTCTGCAGCGAGGCCGGCGCAGAGGCCAGCAGCCTGCTGGGCGCGTCCGTTGATGCCGAGGAAGAGCCGGGTTTCGGCGGCGATGCCGAGAATCGGCATGGTTCGGTCGGCGCAGGTGCGGCTGACGGTGTCGAGCCCGTCGGCGATGGCGGGCATTTCTTCGAGGGTAACGCTGATGGTACCCCCAGTAAGCACACCAGGCCCAGTGGGGTCTACGGGCCCGGAGAGGTCACCGATGGGTGCAACGGTGGGTCCGGTAAGCATGGTTTCTCCTGAGGTTAGTGGGTTCGGATGAGCGAGCTCAGCCCGTCGGGCAGGTTCACGTGCATGAGTGAATCGAGCGCTGACTGGGCTTTTTGAACGCCTGAGCGGGCGATAATTTCGCCGGGGTTGAGTTTTTCGAGTACGTCGGCGGCTCCGTCGGCGAGCTTGCCGAGTAGGTTATCTACGGCGGAGGCGGCGGCTTCGATAGCCTGTGCTTTGGTGGTGAGGTCGTTGGCGAGTTCTTCACCGGCGGCGGCGATCATGGCGGCGGCGCTTTCGGCTTGTTCGGCTTGGTTGCGAATTTTTTCGCGGTGTTCTTCGAGTTGTCGCCGGTAGGCGCGTCCTGCTTCTGAGGTCCAGTGGTCGCCGTTGAGTTCGTTGGCGCGTTGGTGTGCGGTGCGGATTTCTTGGGCTTCGGTGCGCATCCTATGGGAGAGTTCTGCGCCTTTGGCTCGGGCGAGGGTGGCTGCTGCCATGAGTTGCTCGGCGAAGGCGTGGCCGGCGGCGGTGCCGATGCCCATGTGTCCTGCTGCGCGGAGAATATCGGTCGGTTCGATGCGGGGCAGCTGGGGTACGGGTGGTGGTGTGGTGTCGACGAGGGTGCTCATAGTGTGTCCTTTCACGGCGGGTTTGTTTTAGGCTAAATCTGCCGCGGTGACCGTGCAGGTGGAATACGCCAACCTGTGGATAACTCCGGCTTGTTTCGAAAAATTCGCACGTTTTTGCCCCTTATCATCCGAAAAATGCCCCCTCCGTACCCCCTCGTTTTGTCATATTTCTGCAACTAACCCAGCCGCCCGTCACGTCCATATGCTCTTCCCGCCTCTTTTTTTCAGCGAATTCATGCAAAAATAGAGCTATGTCTCACACCAATAACACCTTCTTGCCTTCTGGCCGTATTGACCTGGGCACCGGCGAACTTGCGCTGGGCCCCCTGGACGGACGCTACGCATCCGTGACCGCGCCCCTGACCAACTACCTCTCTGAGGCGGCTCTGAACCGCGACCGCATCCACGTTGAGGTTGAGTGGTTCATTTACCTGTGCGAGCACGAGGTGCTGCCGGGTCTGTCCCCGCTGAGCGAGGAGCAGAAGAAGGGCCTGCGCGCCATCGTTACCGATTTCAACGCTGATTCTGTGGCGGAGCTGGCTGAGATTGAGGCTGTCACCGTTCACGACGTGAAGGCGGTCGAGTACTACATTGGTCGCCGCCTGGAGGGCCTGGGCCTGAGTCACCTGGTGCCGCTGGTTCACTTCGGCTGCACTTCTGAAGACATTAACAACCTCTCCTACGCGCTGGGTATCAAGGACGCCGTTGAGAACGTGTGGATCCCCGCTGCGGAGGAGCTGATTGATGTTCTGCTGAAGCTGGCTGAGGACGGCCGCGACGTGCCGATGCTGTGCCGCACTCACGGCCAGCCGGCGACCCCCTCCACCCTGGGCAAGGAGATGGGCGTGCTCGCCTATCGCCTGAAGCGCCAGGTCAAGCACGTGAAGGCGACCGAGTTCCTCGGCAAGATTAATGGTGCGACCGGTACCTACGCCGCGCACTATGCGTCGGTGCCGAGCGCTGATTGGCAGAAGATTTCTCGTGGTTTTGTGGAGCACCTGGGTCTGACTTGGAACCCGCTGACCACTCAGATTGAGTCGCACGACTGGCAGGCTGAGCTGTACTCGGATATCGCTCATTTCAACCGCGTGCTGCACAACCTCTGCACCGATGTGTGGAGCTACATTTCGATTGGTTTCTTCCGTCAGATTCCGGTGGCTGGTGCGACCGGTTCATCGACTATGCCGCACAAGGTGAACCCGATTCGCTTTGAGAATGCGGAGGCTAACCTGGAGCTGTCGAACGCTCTGCTGGATTCGCTGGGTTCGACCCTGGTGACTTCTCGTTGGCAGCGTGACCTGACTGACTCGTCGGCGCAGCGCAATATTGGCGTGGCGTTTGGTCACTCGGTGCTGGCTATCTCCAATGTGGTGAAGGGTCTGCAGCGTCTGGATATTGCGACCGACGTTATTTCTGCTGATCTGGATTCCAACTGGGAGGTTCTGGCTGAGGCGATCCAGATGGTGATGCGCGCGGAGGCTATCGCGGGTGTTCCCGGCATGGAGAACCCGTATGAGCGTCTGAAGGAGCTGACTCGCGGTCACCGCGTGGATGCTGCTCGCCTGAAGGAGTTTGTGGCTACTCTGGGTCTCTCCCCCGAGGCTGAGGCGCGTCTGTCGGCTCTGACTCCGCACACCTATAACGGTATTGCGGCTCAGCTGCTGGATCACGCGAAGAACGCTTAGTCCGTAGCAAAGGATTAAACAGAAGACCCCGGGTCCCTGTATTCAGGGATCCGGGGTCTTTAGTGTATTAGGTCTTTAGTGTGTTAGGTCTTCGCTATGTTCTGTTAGCCAGCGGGTTTAGCGGCCGAGCATGCGGCGGTGGCCGGTTTCGGTGTCGTTGCCCTTGCCGCGGGTGAAGACCTTGCCAGCTGCCTTACCTGCGTCTTTGACGCCCTTGAGCAGGGAGCCAGCCACGCTGGAGGAGCTTTCCGGACCTTCGCCGCCCTGTACGCGCGGTGCACGCGGGGTAATCATGAGCTCTGCGGGGAAGTAGGCGGGTGCGTCGCCGAAGGCTCGGCGGGTGTTGCGCACAACGTCCTTGCCGAGGGTCAGGTTTGCGCCGCCGCCAACGATTGCGCCCACGCCGAAGGGCAGGGCACGGCCGAGCAGTGCGCCGGTCTGGCGGGTGAGGAATCGGCGGATGAACATATTGCGGATGGTCCGTTCGACGCTGAACATCTTGCCGCTGGAGGAGTTGCCGAGCAGCATGCCCCACTTGTTGGAGACGCCGCCTGCCTTGCCGGTCTGCAGCAGCACGGTGTTCATGAGCTGGGAGCCTTCTTCACCAAGCATGATTGCCATGACCATGGAGCGGGCGGTTTCGGCGTCATGTACGTGCACGCCATGCAGTTCTGCGACTGCCTGGGCGTAGAGTGCGGTGCGTTCGAGGTAGCCGCCGACGGCGAGCGCGGACAGGCTCATGGAGGTGACGGTACCTACGCCGGGCACGAATGCGGATGCGCCGGTGACGCCGCCGATTGCGGTGATGTCGCGCAGGTAGGTGCGGTCGAGGCGCTTGTGGATTTGTTCGGGGGTTTCGTCGGGGTGCGCTTCACGGAGTTTTTTGACGATGGACAGCGCGAGCGGTCGTTGCATGCGCAGTACGTTGTCGAGGGTGGTGGTTAGCGCGGGACGGGGGTTGCCGTCTTCATCGAATAGAGACTTCTTCGGGTCAAGCATGCTCTCAGTAAATCACGGCTGGGTGAATATTTCCTGGATATAGGGGGTTGTGGTGGGGTGCGGGGGTGAAATTTCACCGAGGGCGTGGAGGTTTTTGAGGGGATGTTAAGGTGTTTTGGTCTCTATTTGCACCCAATTTTAAAGCGCGTAAAATTGTCGTAGATTACACACTATTCATTGTTTGCATAGTGCGTGACCTGTTTCACGATGATTCGGGTTGCGCCTGATAACAGATAGCGGCTGACACCTCTTCTGGACTATAAGGATTGCTATGACTTCTTCCACCCATACGCCCAATGCTGCGCGTTCTCCCCTGGCGACTCAGGGGCTGGGTGTTGCGTACGCGACCGGCGCGATTATTTCGGCGCAGTTCGGTGCGGCTCTTGCTAAGCAGCTGATGGGCGACTTGGGCCCTTGGGGCGTGGTGACTCTGCGCCTGTTGACTTCTTCTGTCCTGCTGTGGGCGTTCTTCCGTCCGCAGATTCGTTCGTGGACCCGTCAACAGTGGCTGACGGTCATTGTTCTCGGTGTCGCCCTGACGGGTGCGAATGCCTTCTTCTATGTGGCAATTGAGCAGGTTCCGCTGGCGATTGCGGTGGCGATTGAGTTTATGGGTCCGCTGGTTCTGGCGACGGTTATGTCGCGCCGCAAGCTGGACCTGGTGTGGATTGCGCTGTCCTTTACGGGCATGGCGATTCTGACGGCTGAGTCCCAGGCGAAGCCTGAAGATTTCGCCCTGATGGGTGTGATTTTCTCGGTCCTGACCGCTGTTTCTCGTGCCGCCTATATTCTGGCGACTGAGAAGGTGGGCGCACTCATCCCGGGCATGGGCGGCATGGTCATGGGTAACGTTGTCTCTACTCTGCTGGTTCTGCCGTTCCCGTTCCTTATTAGCGGCAACAACCTACTGAAGGTCACCCAGGATGTGAACCTGCTGGCTATTGGCTGTTTGATGGGCCTGCTGGCTTCTGCTCTGCCGGCGCTGGGTGAGGTTTCTTCGCTGCGTCTGTTGCCCGCGCATATTTATAGTGTTGTGCTGTCCCTGGAGCCTGCGATTGCGGCGGCTGTGGGTATTGTGATGCTTGGTGAGGCTACCGGCCTGGTCCGCTGGGTTGCTATTGCTCTGCTGGTGGCTGCGAGTATCGGCATTTCAATTTCTCACGCTCGTGCGCAGAAGAAGGCGCAGGAGGAGGGCACCATGGAGGATCCCGATCGTTACCTGCCCGGTGCGGTGGATGCCCACGGCGTGGATATTGCGCATATGGCAACCAGCTCCATTACGATTCCTTCTGCCGAGCAGATTAAGGCTGACCGTGAGGCGAAGGGCCTCTAACGACTGAGCTTTAGCCGTGTCAACGGTTTCTAGCACCCCCGGGTGACGAGTAGGATAGTATCTCGTGTTGCCCGGGGGTGCTCTCTTTAACTGCGCTGTTCGGGTTCTTGCCCCCCGCCCAAATCGATACGTCATGTGTACACCTTGAGAGATGCACCGCCTCCTTGTGAGGCGCAGGAAGGAGAATCATGCCGCATACTTCATCTCAACGCCCCGCGCTGGGCATTATGTTTGTGCTGATATCCTGCTCCTCATTGCAGTTCGGTGCCGCCTTCGCGGTCACTCTTTTCCCGCTGTTTGGTGCTCTAGCTATTAGCGTCAGCCGCCTGGCGATTGCTTCCATAGTGGTGGGTAGCGCCGTGTGGTTGGCGGCGCGTTGGCGTACCCGCCGCGGCGGCGAAATGCCGCCGGGTGCGCTGTCCTGGTCGAAGGAGCAGTGGCGTGCCGTCATCATTTTCGGTATGACTTTCGGTCTGATGAACGGCTTCTTCTATTGCGCGATTGACCACATCCCGATTGGTTTGGCGGTTGCGGTGGAGTTCTTGGGCCCGCTGGCGTTGGCGTCTATGCTGACTCGCAGGCTCCGCGACGCGGTGTGGGTGCTCTGCGCCCTGGCGGGCATGCTGGTGCTCGGTTATGAGGCTGCGGTCGGCAAGGATACCGACTACCTGGGCCTGACGTTCGCACTGATCGCTGGCGTGTTCTGGGCGCTGTATATTCGCTCCAGCGCGAAGGTGGGTGCCCTGGTTCCGGGTGCGAGCGGCCTGGCGGTGGCGATGCTTGTTGGTGCTGTGTTTATTGCCCCGGTGGCGGCGGTTGTTCCGGCGCCTCAGCCGATTTGGAATGCGGCGCAGGATCCGATGCTGCTCCTCATGATTTTTGGTACCGCCATGTTCGCTTCGGTGATTCCCTATAGCGCGGAGCTGATGGCTCTGCGTAACCTGCCGGAGCGCGTATTTAGCGTGTTGATGAGCATGGAGCCCGCTATTGCGGCGATTGCCGGTTGGGCGTTGCTGAATCAGGAGACCGGCCCGATTCGTTGGGTGGCGATTGTCCTGCTGATGACCGCGAGCGTGGGTATTACGCTCACCACCACGAAGGGTGGTTCCTCCACGCAGAAGGGTGACGGCGAGGACCCCGTTCCCGTGCCGCTACCTGAGTAGAACCAAAATTCCACCGGCGCATGGCATATAGAAAACTCATAGTGAAAACCGTTGAGGCGGGTACCTAGTTGGTACCCGCCTCAACGGTTTTGTATGCCGGGTTTAGCTCTCAGCCAGCTCTTCCAGCAGGTCGCGCAGCTCATCGGTGGTAAGCACCTCCGCCGGATGCGGGCCCAGGGCGTACAGCCAGTCCTGGGTATCCTCGTCCAGCTCGCGGGCGGTACCAACCAGCACGAGGTTGCCTTCGTTCTGCCCGCTGAGCATGGAGCTTTCGCACAGGCACCACACGTGGTCGAAGACTTCCAGCATGGCGGTTGCCTGTAGCTGGAAGAAGGGCAGACCCGCGTCGTCACCCACGTTGATGGCGACCATGCCGCGCTCGCTCAGGGCGTCCTTGAGTTCGCGGTAGAACTCGCGGTTTGCCAGGTGGGCGGGCGCATCCATGCCGGTGAAGATGTCGAGGATAATCGCATCGAAGCCGGGCACGCCCAGCAGTTCGGGCAGGTTCGCCAGCTGCTCGCGAGCGTCCCCCACCACCAGCCGACAGTCGGTTCCGGCAGGTAGCGGCAGGCGGTCCGTCACGAAGCCCATGAGCTCGGGCTCAATATCCACGGCAATCTGGCGGGAGCCGGGGCGGGTCGCCTGAATATAGCGCACGAGGGTGAGCGCACCGGCGCCCAGGTGTGCGGCGGTGATGGGTTCGCCGGCGGGTGCGAGCGCATCCACCGTGTTTGCGATGCGGCGCAGGTACTCGTAGAACACGTAGTCGGGGTTCTGCACGTCCACGTGGGACTGCTCGGCACCGCCGATTTCGAGGACGTAGCCGTGGTCGCTGAACCCGTCGGGGTGGATTTCGGCACGCTGACCACCGGAGAGCTGAATATGCGCCACTACTTCACGCCAGCTTCACGCTTGAAGGTGCTGACCAAATCATCCACCGAGGAGGACGAATCCAAGCCCTCAACGACCTTGTCGTTCACGACGAAGGTGGGGGTGCCCTTCACACCGATCTTCACGGCGTGCTCGTAGTCGCGCTGAATGGGCTTGACGGTGTCGGAGGCGAGCAGGACCTTATCGAATTCTTCGACGTTCAGGCCCAGTTCCTTGGCGTAGTCGTTGAAGAGGGTGCGCAGCTTGTCGCGTTCCTTGATGTTCTTCCAGTCGTTCTGGGTGGCGAAGAGCTTGTTCGCCATTTCAAGATGCTTGCCCTGCGCCTCGGCGGCTTCCACGGCAAGTGCGGCGGGTACGGCGTTGGCGTGCATGTTCAGCGGCATGTTGCGTACGGTCACGTTCATGATGCCGTCGAGTTTCTTGGCGGCTTCTTCGAACTTGGGTTCTGCCTTGGCGCAGTAGGGGCACTGGTAGTCGGTGTACAGGGTTGCGGTGCCTGCGCCGGGTACTTCGCGGTTGAGGCGGTAGCCGACGTAGCCGTCATCAGCGGTTGCGGATGCAGTAGCCGAAGCCGAGGGGTCAGCAGATGCCGAAGCGCTCGCAGTGGCGCTTGCGGAGGCGCTCGCCGAACCGCTGGAAGATGCCGAAGCGGAGGGCTGGGAGGAGCTGGAACCGCATGCGCTCAGTCCCAGGGCGGCGGCGGGCACTACGCCCAGCAGCAGGGTGCGGCGGTTGAGGGGTGAAGTCATGGGAGTTCCTCTCTCTACGGGTGGCGGGCTGGTCTGTGATTAATCAGTCTGTGATTACTCAATCTGTGGTTGATACATCCGTGGTTGATGTGCACTGTGATGCACTGCGAGGTGCTGTCAGCCGCCGTGGTTACAGGGTTTATTGTATGCCCCTGCCCTGAACATTCCCTATCTTCGGGCGGGTTTGCGGGGTGAATGCAGTGCACGCCATAGGATCCCTGCCGCCTGCTCGCCCCTGCGGTCGCGGTGTTGAAAGTAATTAGCCTCTCCCCCGCCTTTTTGGTACTATTGCGGGGTATGCACTGTTCACCGGTTGCTTTCGGGCAGTTGGGAACGGCAGCGTATGTGCCTCTATAGCTCAGGGGTAGAGCATTTCCCTCGTAAAGAAAAGGTCGTGGGTTCGAATCCCACTGGGGGCTCCACATCCGCCGTAACGCGTGCCGGTTTCCGGTGTGTTGCGGCGGTTTTTAGCATCTGAGAGATGCCACGTATCTCGCAGGATGTCACCGTCGATTTTTAGGAGATTCTCATGTCTTCTCGTTCTTCACATACTCAGCGCCTGCAGAACCGTTCACAGGCTGGTCGCCCCTCCGCGGGCTCTGCACGCCCGATGAGCCCGACGATGCGTTTTGCTCTGGTGTACGTGTTGGCGCTGGTGGTTTCTTTGGCGGTGTGGTTCTTCTACCGTTCCGTGTATGAGGATGACACCTCGTTCTTGGTGCCGATTGTAATTTCTTTGGTGACTTCGTACGTGTGCGCTCATGCGTTGACGGGCGGCAAGTCACCCCGCAACTAACAGCCAAACTGCAGCGCACCCGCTACTTTGAGGGCAGATGAAAGCCGCGCATCCGGTTCCCCGTTCAGGGTTCGGATGCGCGGCTTTTTACGCGTGTATTTTACGCCAGAACCTTACTTGGAGGCACGCTGGAAGTCGCTGTCGGTCTTGCCCCACAGGCCGTAAACCTTGGCGAGTTCCTTGACCTTCTTTGCACGCAGGTAACGCGGCAGGTAGGAGCCGTCGCGGGGGCCGTCGAGGGGCACGTCAAGCATCTGGTGTGCTTCTTCGATTTCGATCTCGCTGGGGGAGAATGCCGCGTTGATGGTCTCCGTCTGGCGGATGTCCAGGGTAATCTTACCGGTCATGCCGTGGTCGTTCGCGTAGCCGCATGCCTTGGAGAGGTCAGCGCCGTATGCGCCGAGGGTCGGGCCGTCGATGGGGCCGGGCAGACCGCCCAGGGTGGAGGCGATGACCAGCTGCGAACGCACGTAGGCGAGCGCCATGGGGGTTGCGGAGGAGCCGGTGTCGCGGCGGTAGTCACCTGCGCCGAATGCGAGGCGGAAAGTGCCGATTGCGCGGGCAATTTCGACGGAGTGGTGCACACCGAGTGCGGACTCAATCAGCGCGATGATGGGGGTTCCGGGGGGCAGCTCGGCTGCGGTGCGGTCAATGTCGGTGGCGTGCTCTGCGGTGGCGAGCATGACGCCTCGCAGGCCCTTCACGTTCTTGAGGGCCTTGACGTCCTTCCACCAGTGTTCGGTGGTGATGGCGTTGATTCGCACCCATGCGACGACGCCGGAGTTGAGCATACGGACGACCTGTTCGCGGGCGGCGTCCTTCTCTTCAGGGGGGCAGCCGTCTTCGAGGTCGATGATGATGGAGTCAGCCTCGGATTCGAAGGCCTCTTCAAAAACTTCTTCGGAGGAGTTGGCGCGCACGAGGAGCCAAGAGCGTGAGAGGCTGGGGCGCAGCTGACGCGCACGCTCATTGCGGTGGAATTCAAACATGGTGTGTGACTTCTTCCGTGAATTGTATATGCATTGGGTTGTGCCGTAGAGGGGCAGGAAAAAGCCTGCGGTTCTTCCGCGCGTACCATCGCATTGTGTCGTCACCTCCATTGTGACGGAACCGCATAAGAAGCGTCCTACACCTCCTCTTTAAGCGTATCGCCTGTTGAAGTGCACATCAAACTAACTCGCCTGTTAGTTGCCGTTCGGCTTCGCCCTGTTCACGTGGCGGACGCAGGTCAGCGGGCAGGTTGGGTTAGCGCATAAACGGAACTGCCCGCAGCATCCGGTGCTGGATACTGCGGGCAGTTCAGAAGTTCGCTATTAGGCTTCTACCAGCTGGGTACGGCCCACGGGGATTCCGTCGTCGAAGGTCAGCTCGCCGGCGGCTTCCTTCTGGGCACGCTGAATCAGACGCTCTGCGTCCTCAATGTGCTGCACCACCGCCTCAACGCGGCGGTGTACGCTCACCTGGCGGTCGCATCCAGTAGCGCATTCGCCAAAGCAGCGCGCCATGGCGAGCGCCTCGGCGCAGAGAGCCACCGCGTTACCCGCTTTGGAGAGGGCACGGTTCAGGTCGGAGTAGGTGCCGAACGGGGAGGCGGGAATATCGCCGTCGCTGGGGGCGAGGCGGTGCGCCTCCATGGCGACTGCGCGCACGCGCGGAATCAGGTCTGCGAGCGTGTTTGCGTCCGGCACGATGAGCTCAATCATAGGGGCGGACGAATCGGTTGCCGCCAGGCGTTCGAGGACCTGGTGGAAGCGGTCAATGCCGCGGATGAACCGGTCGTGGGATCGGCGCCAGATACCTTTACCTAGTTCGGCGTCGTCGCGGCGCGATTGCAGGTAGCTTTTAAGCCCCATATGCCCTCCTCTGCGTGGTGTGTGTGCCGTGTTTGTTGGTCGGTGGAGGCTGCCCGTGTTGGGCTCTGCGGCGACCCGCAAACCTCCCTATGCTTAGGTTACCCTAAATCTCTTTTAGTGACGAGATGTCAGCAGATAGTTCAGCATATATTGCACACAGCGGCCACCCCGCGCACCGTTCCAGCGCAGTAACGCGGGGGCACCACCCCTACAGCATGCGCAGCACAATCTTGCCGTGATGCTGACCCGAGTCGAAGTACTCGTGGGCGGCGGCCGCCTCCTCCATGTCGAAGACACGATCCAGGCCCACACCGATTCTGCCGGATTCAATCAGCGGCAGCACGTGCTCGCGCACACCGCTTAGGATCTCAACCTTCTGTCGGTCGGAGCGGGTGCGTAGGCTCGTGGCGTGCACCGACAGGCGACGGGAGAGCATGTACCCCAGGTTCACTTCCGCCTTGGCGCCTCCTATCAGACCGATAATGCACAGGTGGCCACCGTCGGCGAGAGTGTGCAGGTTGTCCTCCAGGTACTTTCCGCCCACCACGTCGAGGATGTAGTCGGCACCACGTCCGCCGGTTTCAGCCAACAGAACTTCACGGAACGAATGTTCGGTATAGATAATGGGTTCCGCACCTAGTGAGCGCACATATTCGGCTTTTTCCTCGGTGCTGACGGTCGCAAACACGCGGGTACCTACGGCGAGCGCCAACTGGATGGCGTGCACACCAATACCGCCGGTACCACCGTGTACGAGGACCACCGCGGGTTCGCCGTCTTCCTTGAGGTTTTCGGCGGGGTTCATACTCATACCGCAGGTGAGCACCAGGTTCGAGTAGACGGTTGCCGCAACCTCGGGAATGGCAGCGGCCTCGACGAAGCTCAACTGTTCCGGCACGGGTAGCACGTGGTCGACCGGCACGGTCACGTAGTCGGCGTAGCCGCCTCCGGCGAGCAGCGCCATGACGGAGGTGCCACGGTTCTCCACGGAGACACCCTCACCGACTGCCTCAATAACACCGGCTACTTCGAGGCCGTAGATGGCGCTCGCACCGGCGGGCGGCGGGTAGAATCCGCGGCGCTGCAGGGCGTCGGCACGGTTGAGTCCGGCGGCATGAACACGGATGAGAACTTCGTAGGAGCGGGGCACGGGGGCGGGTACTTTGGTGATGGTCAGAGCTTCAGGTCCACCGTGACTGTTCTCAATAATTGCTCTCATGAGTCCTCCTCATTGCCGGAAGCACCATCGTTGGTGCGCGATTTACAGAAAGCTTATCGCATGAGATAATCTCGTAGTGCCCTGCGGCACGGTATTGCCATAAAATGCCGGTCTCTGGTGCGTATGGATGGTTGTCCGAGCGGCCGAAGGAGCTGGTCTTGAAAACCAGTAGGCGGTGACCCCGTCTCAAGGGTTCAAATCCCTTACCATCCGCGTTATAGCTTCTGAAAGCCCCGTTCCTCAACGCGAGGAGCGGGGCTCTTTGCATACGCCATTTTGAGTTACCGGGGGCGCCGTCAGTTGATGCCTGACAAGGCATTCAGAATCAATATGAAGAGGACGTCGATACCGATGAAAAAGCATAGCCCCAGCCCGTTAAGAACCAGACCGCCGACGGCACGCGTGCCGCGCCGCCTTGCTACGAACGCCTGCCAGAGACCCAGGACGTTCGGCAACGGCGCACCGATAACTATCAGCAGACCATTATCTCCAGGACCATAAGTAAACCACCAGAGCCCTGGAACGAAAGACAGCGGGCCGAGGAAACCGAAAAGCAGGGAGAAGGTCGCTGCCCTTTTACCGTCTTGCGCTCCTTGCACAGCGGGAGGTTGCTCGCTCGCAGGTTGCGGCCAATCGTCCGTGTCGTCCGCGTCGGACTGCAGGCTGTCATTTCCCTGATAGAGCTTGGCGTACTCAGGGTTGTAATCGAAGGCTTCGTTGTTTTGGGGTAGCTGCGACATCTCATCCACAACCTTTCAATACCGGGTGTTACGTGTCTATCGAAGTGAGAGAGCGTTCAGGATCCTCGACGGGCCTGCATCATTGAAGCCGTACAGAGCAAACCCAATCATTATGATGAAGCCGACGATGGCGATGACAATGAACATTCCTATCCCACTGAGAAACAGACCCACGTTGGCGTCCTCACCGTGCTGTCTTGCCACTCGTGCTTGCCAGAGACCCAAGAGGTTCAGTAACGGCGCAGCAATGATTATTGGCATACCGATACCAAAGCCATGGGAAACCCACAAAAACGCTAGGGCGAGAGTAAGCATACCGAAGACACCGAAAATCAGGGAGAGATTTGCGGCTTTTTCACCAGCGTCCATCTTCCACACGCTCGAAGGGAACTCACTCGCGGGTAGCGGCTGGTCATCCGTACCAGACTGTACGCTGTCGCTCCCCCGGTGGTGCTTGGAGTATTCGGGGTTGTTATCGAAGGCTTCATTGTTTTGGGGCAACTGCGACATCGCATCCACAACCTTTCACATTCCACACACGAGGGGTGTTAACTTCACCCTAGACCTTCCCTACCTGGGGAACAAGCATGTCGAGCTCAATCCAGGAAACACACGGCATACATACAGCAAAGCCCCGCACCTCACGTCGAGGAACGGGGCTTATGCGTGCCCTCCAGTGAGGGCGAAAGTGTTTAGAAAAGTGCCAGTATCTGCGCAACATCCACCAATCTGGAATTGGCTGCGGAATCTGAAGAAGCCAGCAGAATCAACAGCAGAATACTACCGCCGTAAAACACCAGGAAAATGCCACCAATAACTACGGTAATCCAGTTCAGGATGCGGCCAGCCGAAGCCGCCACGCCGAAACGCTCAGCCTCATTAGCTTTCATAATGCCGATAACGCCCAGAATTAGGGAGGGAATACCAAGCATGAACCAGCCAAGCGTCAGAGCACAAGCTAAACCAATAATACCGAGCACCGTAGAAGTCTGAGCAGCCTTCTCACCGGCAAGCTGTTCGGGAGTCTTCTGCAAAAAGCCCACAGGAACCATCATGGGCTGACCGTACTGGTCGGGCTGCTGGTACTGCTGGCCATACGGGTCATACTGGTTCTGACCATACGAGTCTTGACCGTACGAATTCTGACGGTACTGGTCATAGGAATACTGATCGTAGGAGCTCTGCCCGTACTGGCCGTAAGAACCCTGGCCGTACTGAGTGTTCTGCCCATACTGACCGTTCTGGTTGTACTGCTCATTCAGACGGTTGTAGTCCGGGTTGTAGTCGTAGGGGTCTGAACCCCGAGGATTCTGAGACACGGCATCTCACTTTCGTACGGCTGGTGTGCATTAAACCTAATTCACCCTAACCCATGAATGGGACGGGTACAACTAAGCCCGTTATGCAACCCCGCACAATGCGCCTTGATGCACTGGATACGCGCCTTATCAGGTACGCAAAAGCCCACGTGCGCACACAGGGCGCTCGCGGGCCTTCTCTGACCAGTAGCTATGAAAGATATTGTCTAAACATGCATCATGAGCATAACGAACAGCAACATCTCAAAGGGCCGAAACAGGATACCGAGCAGCATATTCATGATGCCCAACGCAACACCAGCCACACGCATGTGACCGCGGTGGCGTGAAGCAATCGCCATGATCAAACCCGCAAGGCCCAGAACAAAAGAAGCACCTCCACCCGTCTGATGATTCAGCACAAAAACACTAATTGTTCCAAGAACACCAATAACGACCGAGATCATCGCAATAACCCAACCCGCGGTATGCGTGTTCTTCTCTTCGGGAAGAACATACACCGGCTGCACAAACTGTGCAGGACGCACCGCAGGCTGCGCAACCTGCTGGCTATTTAAAGCCGGGTTATTCACAGAGGAGGAGGGAGCGCCCTGAGGAGTCTGGGTCATCTGAGGAACGGTGGTCGTCACGGGAGGGAGCCTTTCTATCTGGACCGCAATGTCGCTTCTACCCTCAAAACTACATCACCTAAATGACTCAAACGCTTAAATTCAGGGTATTTAAAGGTTAAACAGCTCTATTCACACGTTTCTCGCAGGTAAAGAAATCAGGGTCAAAATCACGGTCGCGAAGAAACTAACACCATCCCACCCACGTATATCCCCCGCAACCCACAGGTCGAATTGACCAAGCGCAAAACAGCCTATATTCTTATAGGGATGCGCTCACGAGCGCACCGTGGAGACGTGCCAGAGCGGCCGAATGGACTTCACTGCTAATGAAGGGTCGGGGTTAAACTCGACCGGGGGTTCAAATCCCCCCGTCTCCGCCACTAAAAGCCCCGTACCGGTTGGTACGGGGCTTTTGCTTTACCCATTCCGTTCGGGCGCAGAACCTAGAATCTTGTAATCTAGAAGTTCCTGGGACTAGAAGCTCTTGAAATCCACGAGGCGCGCATCCGCACCATCCAGCAGAGCCCACTCCCCCGGTACCTCAAACACCGCGATAGAAGAGGGAGGGAAGCCATAGTACACATCCATGGACGCGTTCGGGTCAGAATCGGGGCTCATCAAACGCTGCGCGGCATCCTGCACACCGGGCAGATGCGACACCACCATCAGAGAATGAACATTCTCCGAAACGCTGTTAATGCGCGAAATAATGCGGGACGCAGACACCTCATACAGACCCTCATCCAGATGAGCGGTAGGCGCTTTCGCACCCAAACCATCCGAAACCCAGGTCGTCGTCTGGCGGGTACGCAAAGCCGATGACGACATAATCTGCTCCGGAATATAACCGCGAGAAGCCAACCAGGCGCCAGCAGCGGCAGCCTGCTCATGACCGCGCTTCGTCAGCGGACGATCAAAATCATTCAGACCCCAATCAGCCTCCGCATGGCGCATAATAATCAGACGCTTAACCCCGCTGCGGTGCGAGCCAGATGCAGTGTTGGAAGAATTTTCAGCCATACCCCCATTCTATCTAGAGGGCGCCGGAACGTCCCGCACGCCGCCACCACACGCACACTAACGCCCATAGACGGGCACAAGTAAACCCCGGCGCACCGGCATCACGCCAGCACACCGGGGTGCACTCTGCAGAAGCTAAATTCTGTACTAGATCGAGTATTCCGGAGCAGCCCAGACAACAACCTCGGGGTGCTCAAAGAAGCGGTAACCCTGACCGCGCACCGTACGCACGGTACCCGACAAGCGGCCCAGCTTCGAACGCAGACGACGAATATGCACGTCAATCGTACGCTCATGCGGATGCTCGTCACCAGAGCTCCACAGTGCCTTCAGCAGCTCCTCACGACCCACGGTGCGCGAAGAATTCTCCACCAGGTGCGCCAGCAACTCGAATTCCTTGAAGGTCAGCATGAGCGGCTCACCATCCAGGAACACCTCGCGACGCGCCAAGTCAATCAGCACACCCGAAGAGTGGCTATTCGTGGTCTCTGCCTCGCGGGCAACATGCGCCTCCGGGTGCATGTACATTGCGGTCGGATCGCCCAACGCGTTACGCACCACCTCAAGGTCGCTACCCTCAGCATTCACAGGAGCCAACGCCACAGCGGCGTACGACTCCGACTCGGGAGCCAGATGGTGTGCATAAGTACGCAAATCCTGAACGATACGCACCAGGGAGGTGCCGTTCGCCGCAGCAAGCTCCTCGTTCAAACCCACATAGAGCACAAAGCCGCGTGCCTCATTTTCCTGAGCCTGCTTATGGGCAGAGTCACCGGCTGAGAAAGTCATCGGACGCAACGTGGCAGCCGGCGCAGCGGGACGCTGAGGCTGCACGACCTGACGCTTAGCAGCGCGGCCGCGCTGGGAGATGTGTACATATCCAGGTACAGCGCCTGACATGGTTCAACCTTCTCTCAAAGTCTGTGTACGGGATCCCAGTCGTACGTGGTGTGGGGTGCGCCGGAAGTGACGCCGAGTCAAACAGTCCCCAATACCTGTTCGAGTCTCAATCCTCTTACTTAATATTTCTCCTATTTGACGGATAAATCAAGCGGATTCGACATAGTGGATTCTCCTTTGTCGCCAAGAGGAGTACAATACCCTTCCCCATTTTGGGAGATTTCATGCGGAACCTGAGGCTTTCAGCTTTTTCATCACATAAATATTCACGGTTTCTGTTATGTATGGGTTACAACCTGCATTTTCATGTGGAGCTGTGAATATGCTTGAAGTTTCAATACACCCCTCAAGCAGTTTATTGTGTTCCTTATCACATAATAGGTGGTGTGTTTCAAAAACCCACGCCGACACCCAGCAGCACCATCGCCACCCAAGCCCCAGACGCATTAGACACACACTGATACGCACCGCCACACTGCGGCGCGCAACCAGCCGAACACCCGCAAGACATAGCGAAGCGCCTCCACACATACATATGCAGAGGCGCCCCATTCACATCACGTGAATAACTCTGAAAGACTACTCAGCCAAACCGTACAGGCGGTCACCAGCATCGCCCAGACCCGGAATAATGTACGCCTTCTCATTCAGACGCTCATCACGAGCAGCCAGGAACAGGTCGACATTCTCCATACCCTCAATACCCTTCTCCAGGGCAGCAATGCCCTCAGGAGCAGCAATCAGGCACACACAAGTCACAGACTCAGCACCACGCTTACGCAGGAACTTAATAGCCTCAATCAGAGTGCCACCGGTAGCCAGCATCGGATCCAGCAGGTACACCTGACGGCCAGTCAGGTCCTCCGGCAGACGCTCAGCATAAGTCACAATATCCAGGGTCTCCTCATTACGAGCCATACCCAGGAAGCCCACCTCAGCGGTCGGAACCATGCGAGTCATACCCTCCAGCATGCCCAAACCAGCACGCAGAATCGGAACAACCAGCGGCTTAGGATCAGCAATACGAACACCGGTAGTAGTCGCCACCGGAGTCACAACCTCAACCTCTTCCACGCGAATCTCGCGAGTCGCCTCGTAAGCAAGAAGAGTCACCAGCTCATCAACCAGCTGACGGAAAATCGGGGACGGAGTGTTCTTATCACGCAGAACACTAATCTTGTGAGAGACCAGCGGGTGGTCAAGAATCTTAATACGCATAATACGATTTTACCCACCCCCAAATCAGCAAGCACCGGTAAAGCCCCGGAAGTGGCACACACCCTATAAAACTAGGCGAATACCGCCGCACAAACACCCACCGACGCGCCCACCGATGTCCCCGCCAACACCACCCCAAAACAATCCGGGCATGCAAAAACCCGCCGAGACGAATCTCGACGGGTTTTCGTTGGTGCGGTGGTGGAGGGATTTGAACCCCCGTTGGCTTTTACACCAAACATCATTTCGAGTGATGCACCTTCGGCCGCTCGGACACACCACCAACAGTGGAAAACTATAGCACACCCCCAACAGGAGGGCAAGAACGAGCCTACATATCGTGCGCGTACGGCAGCCGGGTGTCGCCTCTTTCACGGCCCCTTTAACCGTGCCCTTTTCGACACCCGACACCGAAGTCCCGGCTACGTCTGCAGACCCAACAGGTCCGCCTAATGACGGATATACCCATCTACAACCAGCATGACAGCACGCGTTGCATCCTCAGCATTGCGTTCCGCCTGATGCACTTCACGATCCATGGCAAGCATATAAATCGCGCCGAACATAGAGATCGCAATCGCACGAGGATTCTGAGCGGTATCAACCGTATAGCGGCGAGCCACAGCCTCCGTCATCTCCTCCAAATATTTCAGAAGATCCAAACGGTTATCGCTCATCGCCTCGGTCCAACCATCCGCACCCTTCCACGCCTCCGCAAGCCACATCCGAGTAAAACCCGGACGGTCCTCAAGATACTGGAACGCGGCACGAATAGCACTCCGCAACGCCTCACGCGGATCAGAATGAACCGACGCCGCGCGACGCGCATCGCTCAGCAGCAACTGCGTGCCGTACTGGACCAGCTGATCCACCATGGTCTTCTTAGAACCAAAGTTGTAATACACGGTTCCCTTGGAAACACCCGCCCGGGCAGCCACCTCTTCAACAGTGGCGTACTCAAGCCCCTTTTCGGTCATGATATCCATGGCAGCGTTGAACAACTTCAACTGAGTTTTACCAGTACGGCCGGGACGACGACTTGCAGCTTCAGCGACAGGGCGCTGCAACATCAGAAGTCCTCCCTCCCTTTTTGCAGATATATCTCTATTTTATTAGACAGTTTTCCCCGGTGCGACTAAACAGGGTTTGTTACACCGTAATCTCCGGCGCAAGCTTCTTCAGCGACCACGTACGATCACGACGCGTGCCAATGTAACCCAACACCAAACCAGCCAAACCCCACAGGGTCAAAACCAGCATGATGCCCCACAGGCTCGACTCATTAATGCCATAAGCCAAACGGCGCGTACCCGCCACCGCATAACCCATCGGGAAGAAGTCATGCATCCAACGAATCGACTCAGGCAGAGTCTCATACGGCATCGTGCCGCCCGCAGTAATCAGCTGCAGAATCAGAATGACCAAAGCAACCAGCTTGCCCGGCGCACCCAAGATCACCGTCAGACCATGAATGAAACCGGTAAAGACCAGAGCCACATAGCAGAGGAACAGCCACACAAGCCACGGATGAGCCATCTCAAAGCCCAAACCAAACTTAATCGCGGCAAACATCAAAGTCGCCTGAGCAATACCCACCAGGCCGAACGGCATCCAGCTACCGAGCATCACACGAATCGACGGAGCATGCGAAGCCAACGCACGGTTGTTCATCACGCGCAACGTCTGAACCAGCATCAAGCCGCCAATCCACAACGCCAAGCACATGAAGAACGGGCCCATGCCCTCACCATAGTTACGGCCCGACGCCAAGGAATCATGCGACAAAGTCACAGGGTTCGACATCGTATCCGCAACCTTCGCCTGATCGGTCGGCGCAAGGCTCGGAACCTGCTTAACACCAGAAGCCAGGCCGCTCTCCAGCGACGAAGTACCATCCTTCAACTCGGAAGCACCATCATTCAGCTGCGAAGAACCATCAGACAGCTTCGCCGTACCGTCAGAAAGCTGCGACGCACCATCCTTCAGCTCATTCGCACCATCAGCCAACTTCTGCTGACCCTCAACCGCAGACTGCTCCTTCTCCGCCAAAGTACCGCTACCATCCTTCAGCTCGGCAGTACCGCTCTTCAAAGAATCAGTACCCTCCTTCAGCTCAGAAGCACCACCCGACAGAGTCGCAGAACCACTCGCAAGGCTCGAAGCACCCGAAGCAATCTTAGAATTACCATCAGCCAGGCTCGCCGAACCCGACGCCAACGAGGACGCGCCAGCATCCACACGAGCGGCGCCATCAGCTACCGACGAAGCGCCCTTCGCCAACGACGAAGCACCAGAATCCAGCGAATCCACGCCAGAAACCAAAGTCTGAATCTTCGCCGCAGTCGACGACGTACCATCAGACACACAATGGCTCGACTTCAACGCGCTCAACTTCGACAGAGCATCAGCAGCGGCAGCATCACGAGTAGCCAGATGCGACTGCAGAGCCTTCTGATTCAGCTCAGCAACCTCATTCTTTGTCTCCTCAGAATCAACAGCAGCCACCAGCTGATCAGCCTGCTCCTGAGTCAACGTACCCGCCTCAACCAGCGGAGTCACCCGAGCACGAACCTTCTGCGCACTCGCAGACACCACAGTATTCGACAGATCACGACCAAAATCGCCACTACCAGCAGAAGTATCCGTCTCATGCAGACGCATGCACATCGCATTCAGCTGAGCTGGCAACTCACGAATACCCGCCTGATCCATGCCTTCACGCATCTGATGAATACCCGACGCCAAATCATTAGCGCCCTTCGCAACCGCCGCCGAACCATCCTTCAAGCTCGCAGTACCCTCAGCCAGAGTCGCCGAACCATCCTTCAGCTTCGACGCACCATCAGAAGCAGACGCCGCCGCCGAAGCCAAGGTCGACGAACCATCCTTCAAACTCGAAGCACCATCAGCAAGCTTCGCGGCGCCAGAATCCAGCTTCGCCGCGCCAGAATCCAAAGTCGACACACCATCAGCAAGCTTCGCGGCACCCTCCGCCAACTGCTTCTGGCCATCCAACAACTGGGACTGACCATCTGCCAAGGTGGAAGTACCATCCTTCAGCTTCACGGCACCATCATTCACCGTGGCGGTGCCGTCTTTCAGCTGAGTGATAGCGTCCGCCAGCTTCACCGTACCGTTATTTACCTTCGACGCACCATCAGCAGCCTCACCCATCTTCGAATGAATGGTCGTGAAGCTAGCCAACAGCGAATTAGCCGTCGAATTACCGACCTTCTCAGCCACCGAATCACGCACCGCAGTGCCCGCCTTCGTGACAATATTCGTCAGCACATAGTTATTGGCGTCATTCGTAATGACCTCAATACCCGCCGAACGCGCATCAATAGTGCCCGTCTTACCGTCAGCATCGGGCTTGAACGAACCGGCACTCTGCAAATTGCGGGAGAAATCCTTCGGAATCACCATCGCAAAGTCATAGGTGCCCTTCTCCACGCCCTCGACAGCCTCAGTACGAGTCTGCACCTGACGCCAATCAAACGTGCCAGCATCCAGAAGATTCTTCTTCACGTCAGCGCCGGTATTCACCTGCTGACCCTCAGAATCCGTCGCGCCCTCATCCTCAACCACGAGAGCACCCACAATACCGTTCACATTGCCGTAAGCATCCCAGTTACCGTACAGGTACAGGGCACCGTACAGCAGCGGGATGCAGGACATCGCAAGTAGCACTAGGACCGGCAAAACACCGCTAGTCAGGCGCTTAAGCTCAACAAGAGCAACACGCAGAACAGTCATTCTTACTCCTTCTCAGCGGTCTTCTGGGCAACAGTTTTCTGGTTGCCGGTCTTCTGGGTGTCAGTCTTATGGTCAGTGGTCTGACCGAGCGCGCCGGATGCCGCGGAGGTCTGAGGAATAGAAGAGGTCAAGGGGATTTCTTCCATCTCACGCACCTCAATCACGTCAATCACAGGCTCGGGCTGGGTTAGTTCTTCTGCCGCAGTCAGCGCTTCTGCAGGCTCCTCAGCCGGCTCAAACTCGCCGTCCTGATCCATGTGGACACTACCCACCACAGCACGAGCGCCCCGCCAATCCCTCGAAATATGAGGCACAATCGCCACCACAGTACGGGGACGTTCCTCGTCAGCGGCAAGCTCCTCCAGGTACGGAAGCCACATTCTCGTATGGTTCAGGTGACGGGAAGGCGTATCAAAAACCAGCAGGTCCGAAGGGCTCGCCTGCGCCAAAGCCGTCATCAGCTCAATGTTCATCTCGCCGTCAAGCTCGTCCATCCACAGGCCGTCGAAATCCTCAAGACCGCGTTCCTTCAGCCAGCGGCTTGCGCGGGAACGACCAAAAATCGGCAGGTTGTAGGAGAGCATCTCAGAAACGTAGTCGTGCACACGCATGTGTTGCTCCGGGGCGGTCACGTCAGGAGAGTCGATAATGTCACTGATACGACGCAGCTTCTTCATCGAAATCGGCTGCGGCTCCGCATCACCATCGCTCCAAGAAATCTCGCCACCCGACAGAGGCAAACGGCCAGTAAGAGCCAGGCCAAGGGAAGTACGCTCCATCTGGCTATCAGCCTGAATAATGATGACCTCACCGTGACCCACAGAAAAAGAGGTACGACCAAAAAGGGCGTGGTGACGCCCCTTAGCCCAAATATTGTTAACGCGAAGCACGAATAATTCCCCTTAAATACAGGACGGTTCAGGTGAGTTTTGGAGAGCACTCCGCAGGTTGCGTGGGGTATCTATTTTCAGTCACGGGCAGACGGAGGCTCCAGTGCCTATATATCGTAGACCCGGATATGTGTGATGTAGTGGGCTTTTTACCCGAAACTGGGTACCAATTTTGAAATTTTTGAAGTATTTTTCAAATAAACGGGGGTTTTCGTACAAATAACGCGAAAAGCCACGCGCTCTCACGTAGCTTTTCGTGTTATACAAAACAGTTCCTGAAGCGCCACCACGGGTGACGATTAGGGGCGGCGTTCTTTAAAGAAGTCCACCATCAACTGCGCGCACTCATCAGCACGCACCCCCGCATACACCTCGGGGGCCGGGGCAACCCGCCCGTCGCGCAGCACATCGTAACGACTGCCTGCGGCGCCGGTCTTCTCCTCCCAGGCACCAAAAACCACCGTCGAAACGCGTGACGCCAAAATCGTGCCGGCACACATTAGGCACGGCTCCACGGTCACGACCAGGGTGCAACCGTCCAGGCGCCACCGCCCGCGATGCGCCGCCGCCTGACGAATCGCGTTCACCTCCGCATGGGCGCTAGGGTCATGCTCATGCTCGCGGGTATTGCCCGCCGAACCGATAATGACGCCCCGCTCATCCACCACCACGGCACCGATAGGAATCTCTCCACGCTCACCCGCGGCAGCACCCTCAGTCAGGGCGCGCGCCATCCACTCGCTGTGTTCAGGGCGGGTGGGAATATCGCTGAGCACAGCGGAGGAACCGTCAGTGACCGTTAATTTTGAATATTCCGAATATGACATAAATCCTCGTCAGGGGAATAAATGAAGCATTATCGAGTGAGACTAGTGAGTAGCAGCCAAGGAGAAAGGATACACCGCAGAAGCGCCCGCCAGTCGTAGCTCACGCGCCACCGCAGTAAACGCCCACCGTGAATCCACCACATCAGAAACCAGTAGAACCGGGCACTGATGCTCACGCACGTAGTCCAGAACCTCAGCCGGCACCCGGTACGAGCGCAACACGTCCGCGCAACGGAACGCGCTATTACCGCCGAAGAAACGCGGCTCATCCACCAGAGAAACCTGGCCCAAATCCACCAGGCGACCCACCGACGCAAGCCCCCGTCCCAAAGACTGAGCCAAGCGTGGACGCACCGGCGACGGCAGAGTCAGCACAGCCACCGGACGACCCGCCTCAGCCCACTCCCAAGCGGCAAGCACCTTCACGCAGGCGCGACCCAGCTCGGCAGGAACCTCAGAATCAACCGGCTCACCCAGCTCATTCATCGCCAGAAGCTCACGCAGGCGAGTACCGTACCCCATGTCGCTCAGACGCGCCAAAGCGTAACCGGATTCAGCCTGCTCGTCCTTAGACAAACGACCGCGCGGCGCATCCGCACCCATCAGCTGGTCCAGCCCGCTCGGCCACATGCGGCGCGGCTGCAGGGGCACGCCCACCGTATTGAAGCTGCTCTGTGCCGCCTGCTGCGCCTCAGCGGGAACTTCAACCGGGTACCAGGGGCCCGCGCACACATCGCAACGGCCGCAAGCAGTCGCGGAAGCATCATCAAGCTGCTGAGCTAGGAAAAGCATACGGCACTGACTAGTACATTCATACTCGAGCATGGCGTTCTGCTCCGCCACACGCGCCTGCGCCACCGCCGCGTAACGGACACTATCGTACTGCCACGGTGAAGAAGTTCGACGCCAATAGTTGCCTTCCTTCACGGCGGCACCCTCAACGTCCAGCACCTTCAGCAGAAGCTCCAGGGTTGAGCGGCGCAACTGAACGCGCGCCTCCAACGCGGTAATACTCAACCCCTCCGGGGACTGGGCGAGGGCATCCAGCACCGCCAGCGCCTGCTCCTCATTGGGCATGGAGGCGGTCGCAAAATACTCCCAAATGGCGCGGTCTTCACGACCGGGCAGGAGCAGAACATCAGCGTTGACGGCGCCTCGTCCGGCGCGGCCAATCTGCTGGTAGTAGCTCACCGCAGACGACGGCGCACCCAGGTGCACAACAAAACCCAAATCAGGCTTATCAAAACCCATACCGAGGGCACTCGTCGCAACAAGAGCCTTCACCCTGTTTTCCTTGAGTGCTTGCTCTGCAACCAGCCGTTCATCCGGGTCAGTTTTACCGGTGTAGGCGAGCACCTCGTACCCGCTGGCACGCAGAGCATTTGCGGTATCTTCTGCCGCAGAAACGGTCAGCGTGTAGATAATACCCGAACCGGGCAGGCTGTTCAGGTGCGTGAGTATCCATCCGATGCGTTGCGCCTCATTGGGCAGGGTCAGAACACCCAGGCGCAGGGACTCGCGGGACAGCGGACCGCGCAGCACATGTACGGGTGCGGTGGTATCAGTGCTGAGCTGTTCGGCAATATCGCGGCTAACACGGTCATTCGCGGTTGCGGTAGTCGCCAGCACCGGCACACCCATCGGCAGAGATTTAATGAGCGAACCAATACGACGGTAGTCGGGGCGGAAGTCATGGCCCCAGTCAGAAATACAGTGCGCCTCATCAATAACGAGCAGACCCAGGCGCGGCAGCAGGTACGGTAGCCACTGCTCGCGGAACGCCGGGTTATTGAGGCGTTCGGGGCCCACCAGGAGCACGTCGAGCTCGTTAGCTTCGAGGCGGGTGCGGATCTCATCCCATTCGGTGACGTTCGCGGAGTTCACCATGGCGGCGCGCACTCCCGCGCGGGATGCCGCCTCGACCTGATCACGCATGAGGGAAAGCAACGGGGAGACAATAAGCGCCGGGCCCATACCGCGGGCACGCAACAGCAGGGAAGAAATGAAATAGACTGCGGACTTACCCCAACCAGTACGCTGCACGACGAGGGTGCGGGCGCGGTCGGCTACGAGGGCGCGAATCGCCTCGTACTGACCGTCGTGGAACTCAGCATCAGCGACGCCGGTGAGGCGGCGCAACACTTCACGGGCTTCAGCATGCAGAGGATCCGTGTGCAGGGAATCAGCGCGCAGGAGATCGGCGGGGCTGGAAGCTAGCTGTTCGGGGTTCATGGTTCTCTCCAACGGTGGGTGGTTGGGGCAATCGCTACGCCGCGACGCGCCGTGCTCTCTTTCCATCATGTCACACCCCGTATCCTCCGACTCTGCGGATAGTCATTTCTTGGGGAGGCACGCGAGCGCCGCGTCACCTCGGGTTGTTTCGCCATGCGGGCGCGGAGATTTACGCCTCGCTCGCCCGTGCGTCCAGCATAAATGCCGGTAGAATTGTGCCAGTAATACACAGCCTCCGCATAGTTTTGCACAATGTTCACCATAGGTACGCTTTCTATGCTGGTGTTACTCCGCCGCCGATCCGTGCGTGCGGTCCACTCACAGTTCAGGATTTTTCATGACTTTTCTTGCCACCGCTTTGGCGCATCTTCCGGTTGCGCTCTTGGGCCTCGACCTTGAGCAGTTCCTGCTCGATACCGGCCCCTGGGTTCTGGTTGTTTCGGCAATTATCGTATTTATTGAGTCCGGTGTTCTTTTCCCGGTTCTTCCGGGTGACTCCCTGATTTTTGCTCTGGGTATGCTGCATGAGCAGATGGGCCTGTCCCTGTGGGTTGCGTTCCCGGTCCTTGTGCTGGTTGCTATTGCTGGCGCTGAGGTTGGCTACCAGATTGGTGCCCGTTACGGCCGTAAGATCTTCAAGGATGACGCGAAGATTCTGAGCACTAAGAACCTGCACACTACTGAGGAGTTCTTCCAGAAGCGCGGTAGCTTGGCTCTGGTGCTGGGTCGTTTCGTACCGATTGTTCGTACTTTTGTGTCTCTTGCGGCGGGTATTTCTTCGTACGACCGTAAGAAGTTCCACCTGTGGAATGTTGTTGGTGCGGTTGCGTGGATTGGTTCGATTGGTCTGGCGGGTGTGCTGCTGGGCGGTATCCCGTTCGTGCACAACAACATTGAGTACATTGCTGTGATTATTGTGGCGGTTTCTGTGGTGCCGGTTATTATCGAGTACCTGCGTGGCCGTTCGAAGGCGAAGCAGGAATCTGCTGAGTAATACGTGAGTCCTTCTCGGCTGCTGAGCCGGGAATGAGAGAGGGTGGGGATACCGTCTGGTATCCCCACCCTTTTGCGTTCTCTCAAGCCCGGTGGAGGCGACGTTCCGGAAGCGAGCTACGCCTCCGCAAGGTTACTACCTCCGCGGGGTTACTTTAGGCCCATGCGTCGCAGGTCTCCACGCATTTGGATGTATCGCCCCACCTGCGGCTGGCAGAGAAGAACAATAATCACGATGCGGCTGATAAAATCAAAGGCGAGCTTCGCGCACAAGACTTCAAGGGTCATAAACGGGCCAAAGAACAACACCCTAAGCATTTGCGAATTGTATCCATTGTCAAAGAAAACGTGGGCACAGAGAACTACATACACAATATCCAGGATCATGCGTAACGCGCCCTCAATAATAATCACCACTCGCGCCCACTCATAACCCTCATTGAGGTACCAGGCAGAGACTGCTCCAAGGACAATAGGGAGAACCATCGTAAGCCCCATCGTCATACCTGCAAACATGTAAGCGCCCGTAAATTCTAGACCCACAAGAGGCTGTAGAGGGTATGTGGACATGTACAGCACCAAGAATAGGGATACAGCCCAGATGGCAATGGGACGCGACGGAAGATTAATAGCACGCTGGACGTCCGGAACACCGTGTACGGGGCGAGAACCAGCAGGAACTGGAGTCTGGGGTGCCACCGCTACGGGTGCTGCGAAGTTCGGTGCCGGAAAGTTCGGTGCTGCGGCATTAGGCTGAGGCGCCTGAGGTGCCAGCGCGCCCGCCGAGGCGCCGGAAGCGTTGTTAAACATCGTCGTTCTTTCTCTCGTATGCTCGCACTATGGTGCGTAAGTCGGTGATTGTCGCGCTCATTTAGGTAGATTTGCTTGGAAAATACCTAAAAGAGTTATTTGATGCAGTTAGCTGAGAGAATAATACTTTTTCAGTATAGGGTAAGCTCTTCGAGCGCAGTAGAGTTTTTATGCGAAGCCTGGAACCTTTTAGGTAACTCAAAGAGTTTTACCAGCTAGAAGATTGCGATGTTTAACGCGAAAGGGTGGGGATACCGTCTGGTATCCCCACCCTTTCATGCTCTGAGCCTTTTGGTGATAGTGGCGCCGTTTGAGGCAAACATCCTAGTTGAGGCGGTTCCCGCCTTCATTGAAGTTCGTGTTAGGTGCCTGTGGATTCTGATCAACCACCTGACTATGCGACGTTCTGCCGGTAGCCGTGTACGCCCACACAGATGGACGGGTCAGCAACACAATATTCCGGATGTAGAGGACAGTAATGAAGACACCAATCGCAGTATCTATGAGAAGAGTGACCGCAAAATCTGAAGAGTCGCGGGACTGCAACTCGTCCATCAACAAGGTGAGAAAGCGGGAGTCTATGAGGAAATCTTCCACATACACAAACATGCGGCTCAAGACCTCGTAGGCGCTGTACATGAGGGTAAGTATGTGCGCCCATCTGTGTCCTTTCCAGGTCATCCAGAAGAGGAAAATCTGGATAAGAACAAAGATGAGAGGGTACCCCAGCATACGCACGATAAGCTCAGGTAGCGTCACCACACCGGCGATTGGTTTACCGTAGAGCAGGAAGAATTGGATAGTACTGAAAAGCGACAGAATAATAATCGCGGCGGTGCACCACTTAGCACTGTGCAGAGCCTTCGGACGTACCCGCCCCGCATGTTCGGAGGCGGCAACGTAACCGGCGGTCGCGTCCCGGTAGCCGGTAGTGGCATGCTCGGGAGCGCCGTTGCCGGGTGCATTATCCTCTGCCGCGTTATTGTCTACCGCACCGGTGGGGGCGGCGTTGTTGGTGGCGGTGTTGTTGGATGTGCCGTCACCCTCTACCGTGCTATTTTCAGGCTCATTGGACGGCAGCAAAACACTGTATTCGGGAACCGTGTACTCCGGGTCATTCAACGGTTGTTTTGGGGTACGTTCTGACATCGTCGGTCCTTTCTCCCCTGGCACCCATCCCGCGCTACAGTGCACGGAGCGGGCGTTAAAGAGTCTTACCTTAAGAATATAAAGAGGCGCGCCGCACCCTAGGAAGGCAGTACCCTTTCTCAGCGTATTCAGAGGTATCCAGGTAACCACGTACACCATTTCGAGGGCCAGCCCCGGAACTCCTGACGTTGGTGTTCCTTCTACGTTCCCCATCCCGCGCTACGGTGCGGGGGTCGAGGGTTATTTCCCCCTGATGAGGTGCGTTCGTCATCCTCATCGTCAGCGAAAATCTCTCGAAGTTCTGCCGGGACCTGACCGGCAGCCTGCCTCGTCTCAGACATCATCTGCTGGCGTTCTAGCGCACGTGCCCCGCTAACGATTTGTGTGTACATCCTAATAGGAGCACGAGTCAGCAGCACAATCATCAGGAGGTAAAGAACGAGAGTAAAAACGCCGCTCGCGATACGCACCAGGCTAGACGCCGCAGCCGCTCTAGAGCTTAACCCCGAGAAATTATCCGCAAGAATAAGCACACCGCTAGCAGCCGCGAGAGCGCAGTAGATGATGGTAAGAATGCGCGCCCACTCGCGGCCATCCCAGATCTTCCAGAGAACAAAAATCGGGACGGCGGAGATGATGAGGGTAACCACCAAGGCAGAGAAGAGAACACTCACCACCATCTCAAAATCGATATACGACCGGCTTAGAATCGGCAGAAAGTTACTCAAGGGTCCCAGCACGATAATGGCGGCAGCGCACCACATGACGCTGCGCATAGCCTGCGGGCGCTTCGGAATTACCTGCTCGGAGGCGGGTGCGTTATCCTCTGCCGCATTATTGTCTACCGCACCGCTGAGGGTGGCGTTGGCGGAGGCGGTATTGTTGGAGGCGGTGTTATTGGGGGCGCTGTCGCCCTCTGCGGTGCTGTTTTTAGCCTCGTCGGAGGGTAGCAGCACGCTGTACTCGGGAACCATGTACTCCGGGTCGTTCAACGGTTGTTTTGGGGTGCGTTCTGACATCGTTGTACCTTTCGTCTCTTCGCACCCCGCCCCGCACGCCGTAGCGCAGGGCGGGAGTAGAAGAGTCTCCCCATAGGGAGGGGCATCTCGCCCTAGTTGAGGCGGTAGCCTTCCTCGGTGTACACGGAAGTATCCTTGTAGCCGCGCTGTTCGTTGCGGGAGTTCTTCCGCGCATCCGTGCGGCGGGTCGTCTTGTACTGCTGAGCGACCGCCTCCTCAGCCCGTCGGTTAGCTTCCTTCTCTTCCCGACGTGTCTGCTCTTCGTCCAGGCGAGCGCCCATTTCTGCTTCCTGATGGAAAACGACCCAGCCATCATCGGCGTTCACCTGTTCGCGTGCCTTCAACCGCGCGACCCTCGCAGTGGCCACATACGACCTGGTGGAACGGCTAAGGAGCAGCACAATTATCACCAGGTAGAAGGCCGTGAGAAAAGCTCCCATAATGTCACTCACCACAATGGAAACTACGTAGTCTCGGGGTCTTGAAGTCAGTGATTCATCCGCCAGCCTGGAGAAATAATCAGCCGAGATGAAAGATTGCAAACTCAGGGCCCCAACAAAAACTGCAAAAGCGCTACCGAAGAGGGTGAGGAAGTACGCCCATCTACGGCCCTTCCATAGTCGGCGGAGGACGAAAATCGGTATGAGAGAGAAGACGAAGGTAGTGAATATGCCTGAAATGATGATGCCAGGCATCATTTCCGTAACGCGGTCTGGCACCTCGTTATGGATAGATACATAGATACGTTGGATTGCGGACAGAATAATGATGGCTGTAGCGCACCACATGACGCCGCGTAGCGCCTTCGGCCGCGGCGGGAGCACCACCTGAGGCGCGGCAGGGGCGGTAGAGCTGGGGCTAGTCTGCGATGAGGGTTCGTGCGCAGGTTCGGAAGTAGGGTGCACGAGTCATCCTAACTGTCGTTGGGTGAATAGTGGTTGGTTGAATACGTGGTTAGGTGAATAAAGTTATCGGTGAGCCGCAGGACCCGCGGCCAGAATCCATGAGGCTAAATCAGGTAATCCTCGCTGCGGCGCACACGCCAATCACGGCGCGCCTCCATATAAGAACGCGACTGACGCGACCACACCAACGCCAACGCCACAACACACACCAGCATGTACGGGCCAGCAATATACACCGGCGTGTACAACGGCGAAGCGCTACTGAGCAGCAGCTCAACATCCTGGCTCGGCGCGCCATTCAACGTGCCCAGAAGAGCCGCCACCGTCAGCATAATCAGCAAAGAAGCCAACACACCCAACGCCAACGCGACCGACAGCACCAATGCCGCCCACCGGTAACCACGCAGATACGCTACCGTGCAGAAGCCGTGCAGGGTCACGTTACCGAACGCGCTGACCATCAGGAAAAGCACCGGATAGTACGCCTGCGCATCCACCAGCGACTGGGCGCGCCAGGTCGACAGGTGCGCCAAATGGGTAGTCGCGTAGGAAATGCCGGTGTACGCAATCAGCGCCAGCCAGCCCACAGCAATAGCGAGCAGAACCCAACCCGCCACAGACACGAGAGTGGGGGTGGCGGGCTTCGTAGGATGCGCGGTGTTCGGAGCGGATGGCGGAGAGGACTCGACAGCGGACATAGCTGAATCTTTCGGATATCGGCTGATAGTGTGCGGACAACGTATGAGCGAGTGTGTGGTGTGAGTGTGGGTGGCGGCGCGGCGTTCGTCTACCGCGCCGCCTCAAAAGTTTTAGGCAGAAGTGGACGGGTCAACCGTCGCAGAAATACTGTCGGGTAGCGACGGAGAATCTGCCCGGTTCGCCATCGCAATTCGCAGGTTGTTGAAGCGGTAAATGGTCAGCAACGATAAACCGACCTCGCTCAACCAGACCAGGCCCAAGACAACAAGTATCAGCAGGGGGTCTAGGCCCATCGAAACCCCAGCCCAGTCGAGCATCAGCAGCAGGAACGTAATCGGTGAAAGCACCAGCCCCATCGCAACAAACCCAATCAGGGAGCAGATAGCCCAAACGCTATACACGGAGGCGTCCGCCGAATCATGCGGAGGGCGCATCAGCGGCCACATCTGAACCACCAGGTAAAGCGCCGCGACAAAGCCAAAGCAAATCGCCAACGGCTGCGTGTACTGAGAAATAATGAGGCCTTCAACCAGGGCCAAAATGCACAAAATAACGGCGCGGACTAGGAGGTTCTTCTTGAGCTTCTGCTTGCGCTCCTTCACCTCATCAGCGGTGTAGGTGCGCAGAAAAGCGGGTACCTGACCCTGCCCCGGGAACGGCGGTAGAGGACCCGTCGGATGCGTACGAACCACAATCGGCGGGTTCGTACCATCCTGAATGATCACGGTAGAAGTCGCCGAAATAACCGGATGCGAACCAGTCACCACCGGCGGCACGTTCAGCGGAACGGACACCTCCGGCGTGGCAGGCGTCGCCTGGCGGATAGGCGCCTGATAGCGAGTCTGCACACTGAGATCTTCATCCGGGTGTTCTGCGGATGAAGCGGCATCTGTGTTCAGGTGTGTAGCGCCCATGGGTGACCTCCTGGCAGGTGCGGGTTGTGTTTCTTTCTCTACCGTATCACGCGTACTTTAGGGGAATCTGAGCAGTGGCTGGGCATCGCTGAGAGTGTGTCACACCGCCGCTTATCGCCTCGTCATCACCTCATCATCACCCCGTCAGGCTTCACCCGTCAGAGGCGTAGATGGGCGGATGCGCGGGGAAATCCTCCGCCTGTTGCTCCAAGTTCTGCTTCTGCCGCGTCAAACGCAAGCTCCTACGAACCGCCAAACTATAAAACAGCGAAAACAGGGCCTCCAGTGCGAAGGACGCCATGACCGTCAGCAGGCTCACCGTGTAGAACATGCCCACACGGTCCAGCAGCGTCTGCGGGCCCTGCACCGTCACCAGCGCGTAGACAAAGAACGCCGTCATAATCGCCGCCGCAACCCCGGATGCCACATTCGCCAGCCACACCAGCTTCACCGAACGGTTCGCCCGGTAAATCATGGCAAGCCACATATGCATCACCAGGTAGACCAGCGGCACCGCACCAATCGGGAAAAGCGTGACGCGGATGAAGTAATAAACAATAATCAGCGAGGGCACAACCAGCAGCAGCACACGCACCAGGTACAGATTCTTAGCCGGCAGCGGGTAATCACTGGTGACATTCCAGAACTCGTCAGCCTGCTGCTGTAGCTCCTCAATAGCTTGCAGCTGCATAAGCTGCGCCTGCGACATACTCTCCTGGGACATACGCTCCTGCGGCACAAGATCCGAGGACCCCTCCACCTGCGCAAGCTCAGCAACAGAAACCGGTTCACCCCGCCGCATATGAGCGGAATCAGCCATCTTAGCCCTCAAAAATACCGCGAGAACGGTCCTTACGCACGCTCTCAGCGGGGAAAATACGGCCGCTCATGCTGATGTACACGCCCGGCTCCAGCAGGTTCAGGGCGGCAATAGCGGCACCCAGGTTGAAGCCGGCATCCGAACGAGCCATCACGGCGGGCTGCATCGCACCGGTCAGCACCACAACCTTATCGCCCAGGTCGGCGTGCTCGACCAGGTAGCGGGCAGTCTCCGGCATGGTGTCGGTGCCGTGAGTGATGAGCACCTGGTCGTTAGTGACAGCATTCAGCGCCTCGGTCAGCTCGGCACGATCCTCATCGGTCATGTCCAGGCTGTCCTTGCCAATCAGCGGGCGAATATCAAAACGGATATCGGTAATCACGCGGTCTAGCAGATCCTTAGCGGCAGGCTCACCAATATCCATGGTGCCCGCCACCGAATAGAACTTATCGATCGTGCCGCCAGTGGCAAGAATCGTGATTTCTTCGGGGTTCTTAATGGTGACGCTCACGGGGTTTCCTCATCTTTTCGGGTCAACGTACACGAATCAAAAACTGCCAGGCCAACCCGGCAGGACACGCCCCACAACACGGGATAGGCACGGGGTAAACCCCGTGCATAAGGGTGAAGACGCAAAAACCCGCCGACCCCCGCAAAGCGGGAGGCGACGGGTCGGCTAGTGCGCCCTGTGGGGCTCGAACCCACGACCTGCGGATTAAAAGTCCGTAGCTCTACCGACTGAGCTAAAGGCGCTCCTATCCACACAAAACTGAAAGTGTGCAGATAGAAATACTATACACTACCGGCTCCCAGCCGATGAACGGTACACTGAGAAATCCTATGTCTACACCCGCAACATCAACCGGCGCCTCCGGGCGCTCACGTCACCGCACCCACCACCGCCCTGTCCTCTACTCCGCCGAGAAATTTGAACGCCACGAAGGCGGCATGGACCCCGCCGCACGTGAAGAGGCGGCGCACGCCTCCGCACGCATCCTGCTGATGCGCGGACGCGGCACCGACGAGCAGATGACCGAGCGGCTCGTCAGCTTCACCGACGACTACGGAATTGAGATGCTCGCCGAACTCTGGTCGCACGCGAGCGCCCACTCCCTGCCGGGTGCGCTGTGGCGTATGTACTGGCTGCGGGATGTGGTGCATCGTTCACCCCGCGGGGTGAGCCGCGCTTTTGAGCTGGGCATGGCGGAGGACTACCGTTCGCACGTGGTGGCGGGTGTTCCCGACCCGCCGAGCGCCGACGAGGTGGTCCACACGATTGATGAGATTCTGGCGGGCCTGTACACCGGCGATATGGACATTGCGATGGAACGTTGCGCGGCGTTTGCGCACGTGGTGGCGTTGGGTATTCGCACCGATTATGCGCGCTCTACCGGGCAGGATAGTTCGGTTCCGGGTAGCCACGAGGTGAAGCGTGAGGCGGTGGAGCGTCGTGCTCGTCTGCCGCGTCAGGCTCAGCAGATGGAGCAGATCGCGCACGATTTGGAGGCGGTCGCCGCCCAGCTACGCGCCGTTGAGGCTGGGCAGCAGGCTCACGGGGCTTCGGAGGCTGATTCTGCGCAGGAAAAATCGCAGACCAACCTCGAAGCATTCTAGTCTTCTGCAACGTTTGAGCGCCTAAAAATGCGGGTTCGTGCCGCGAATTGGCACAGGTTCCACATTGGGTCGCAAAGGCGTGAAATGCCTATTTCTAATTGACTCTGTGCCGGGTACAGGTGGATAATAATTACAAGATGTCGGGTTGCTAATAGGTAGCCCCGGGCTCCAAATCTTTAGCCGCTTCGAGCGGCCTTCCGCCGAGAGGCGCTCCCAACCCGACATCCCTAAACGTTCCGGTGGGGGTCGAGAAACCGACCCCCACCGTTTTTTGTTTAAAACCGTCATACGGAACCGCAAACAGGTCGGCGCTATAACATTTGCAGGTCGTTACTATAACGTGTGCAGGTCGGGCGCTCGTGAGATACCCACGGGCTATGCGCACCCGCAGCACCCAATACTGGTTAGACTGGGAACTATGCTGCACCGACTTTTCCCCCACGCTAACGAGTCCCTCGCCTCCCTCGCTGAAATTTCAGCGCAGGTCGGTGAGGCGGCGGCATTGCTCTCTGAAATGGTCGGCTCCCCCGTCGCGGAGTACCCCGAACTCTTCGAACGCATGCTCACCCACGAGGCGGACTCCACGAACCTGCTGTTCCGCACCCTCACCGAGGTGCGCAGCTCCTTCTCCCCGCCCATCCCGCGTGAAGACCTGTACACGCTGGCGCGCAAGCTCACCAACGCCGTCGAGAAGCTCACCAGCGCCGCGCACGTGCTGTCCCTGCACAGCATTGACGGCTTCGCCACGCACATCACCTCAATCCTGGACATTATTCAGCGTCAGGCGGTGCTGACCGCCGCCGTCATCCCCAAACTTGCCGATATTCGCGGCCTCGACAACTACTGGATGGACATGCTGCGCATCTCCCGCCAGGCGCTACGCACCGCCGAAGAATACGACGCGTACATTGCCGAACGCTACACCCCCGAGCGGTACCGCCGCTACGCCACCTTCCTGGCGCAGCTGACCGCCGCCTCCAACTCTATGCGTGATGTGTCCGCCGAGATCGGCCGCATTATCGTTCAGGAATCCTAATGTTCCTGGGTCTTCTAGCCTGCTGCGCCTTCATTGCCGCGGTCTACGTTACCGGTGTGCACGACGCCTCCAACTCCGTCGCTGTTCCGGTGCGTACCCGCGCCCTCGGCGAGCGCTCCGCCCTGTACCTTGCCGCGCTCTTCAACGTGCTCGGCGTGGTCGGTGCGTTCCTGCTACTCGGTGAGTATTCCGCCTCGTGGGTGAGCGCCCCGGAGGGCATCACCGGCCTGAACGGTATCGTTGCGTCGCTGCTGGTCTGCGCTATTTGGGGTGTGCTCACCTGGTTCCTGAGGCTGCCGTCCTCCTCGACCCACGCGCTGGTGGGTGCCCTCGCCGGTGTGAGCTGGTGGACCCAAACGAGGATTGACAGCGCCGCTGAAGGGTTCGGTTCGCTCGCATTCCTGCCGCATATTTTTGGGGCGACTCTGTTGCCGCTCTTCTACCTGCCGCCGCTCATTTTTCTGCTGTCCTGGCTGATGGTGGTGCCGTTCTACCGGCTAGTGGTCGGCCATAACCCGCGCCTGGTGAATCAGCATGCCCGCGAGGTGCTGGCGGTGTCTGCCTCCGCAATTTCGCTGCTCCACGGCCTGCAGACCGGCTACCTGTACCTGCTGCTGTGGGCGCTGCTGAGCGAACGCATCATGGATCCGGCGCTGATTCAATCCCTCACCTGGGGCGGGATGTTGCTGGGCACCTTCATTATTGCCCTCAGCCTGGGTGCGGGTACGCTGACCGGTGGCCGCCGCATCGGCTACACCTTCGCCTACAAGATGGTGCGCCTGGACCCGTTCCGTGGCGCGGTCGCTCAGGGTACGACCGCGGTGGTGCAGGTGCTCGGCTACTTCCTGCTGCAGGTGCCGTTCTCCTCCTCGCATCTGGCGACGGCATCGGCGCTCGGCGCGGGCGTGAACCAGCGCTTTAACGCGCTGAAATCCAGGATTGTTCTGCAGATTCTTCTGGTGTGGCTGGTAACCATTCCGGCATGCTTTGTGCTCGGTGTGCTGGCGATGGTGGCGCTACAGTCCATCAGCTAGTTTTTAGGGGCGGTGTATGCCTCTGTGTGCCTGCTGCTGCGGCGTGGACGGGTGGCGGGTTGAGTCTGAACAGTGCACACCTTCATAATGGGTTGAGTTCCTGGGCTGGCACGGGCCCGCTCACCCTCGACTGATTGTGGTTATGTCTTCCCCTACCGTAGCTATTCTGGTCCGCACGAAGGGCCGCCCCCGCTTCTTGAGCCGCGCGCTGGAGAACATTGCGCAGCAGACCTTCACCGACTACACGGTCTGTGTGATTAACGATGGAGGCGACGAGCAGGCAACCCGCGCCGTCATTGAGGCTTCCCCGCTGGGTTCCGGCCGCGTGCAGCTGCTGACCACCGCCGGCGGCAACATGGAGGCGGCATCCAACGCCGGTTTGGCGGCGACCACCTCCACATACGTGGCGATTCACGATGACGACGACCTGTGGGCGCCCGAGTTCCTGGAACGCACCGTCGCGGCGCTCGAAGAGAGCGGCGCGCTCATGTGCACCACCCGCGTTGTGGAGCGATACGAACGCAAGAACGCCGAGGGCGAGTTCGAAGTGTACGAGGAGCGTATTTTCCACGACGGGCTGCCCAGCGTCGGTTTGCAGTTCCTGTTCCGCACGAACCGTGCCGTGCCGATCGGCATTCTCTACCGACGCAGCCTGCACGAGCTGGTCGGTTTCTACGACGAGTCCCTGCCGGTGGTCGGCGACTGGGAGTTCAACCTGCGCGCCGCCTCCGTTGCGGATATTCTGCTGGTGGATGAGCCGCTGGCGTACTGGTCGCTGCGCCCCGACGCGGAAGGTGCTGAGGCGAATAGCGTGAAGCGTCAGGCTGAGCATGCCCGCTTCGATTCGATGGTGCGTGCCCGCGCTATCCGCGAGGATCTGCAGGCTGGTGCCCGACCGGGTGCGTACCTGTACCAGGCGCATTTGGCGGCTGACCTGGAGCGCCGCGTGATTGACGGGCACGATCTGACCCGCGAATCCCTGGACATTCTGCGCTCTATCGAGAGCCGTCTGGAGCGTATCGAGGCTCGTCAGCAGGCTATTGAGTCCCGCCAGCAGAGCATCGAGGAGCGTCTGCGGGTACTAAAGCACCTGCGCGCACCGGGCCGTGCACTGCGTTCCTTCGCGCAGCGTTCGCTCAATCAGCGTTCTCAGGCTCGTCGCGGTGATGAGACTGGTTCGGCAGACCAGAAGGGCGCATAGCCGTGGCAGAGAACAATCATTCTTCCACAGCACTGCCCGTTACTGAAGCACCGCACTTTAATGAAGCACCGCGCGTACTCGTCATCGGCGATATTGGCCAGCACACCTACCACGTGGGTGACGAAGCCATGACCATCGCGAGCGCCCAGGCCCTTTCCGAAGGCGGCGCGGCGGTCACCCTCATGACCCGCGATGTGGGCCATTCGGCGCGCTATATCGGCGCGGCTGCTCATGAGACCGCCGAGCCTTACAAGTACCTGCCGTTCTTCCTCTTCCCCTGGGCACCGGCTGAACGCGAGCTGACCCTTGCGGCGCTCGAGTGCATCCTGGTGGAGCTGCACGCCAACCGGGACCGCCCCTCAACCGCCGAGCTGGTGGCGCTACCGCAGGTGCAGGCACTGCCCGAGGTGTTGCATCCGCTGGAGCAGACCATTGAGCGCATAGTGGAGTTCGCGGACTCTATCGCCGCCATGGACGCGGTCGTGGTCTCCGGCGGCGGTAACCTCAACTCCCGCTACGGCTGGCTGCTCTACGAACGTGCCGCCGCGGTACGTGCCGCCGAGCATGCGGGCGTGCCCGTGTACGTGACCGGCCAGTCCCTGGGCCCGGTCCTCAACCCCGAGGACGCGCAGGTTCTGGAGCGCATGCTGCGCACCGCCCGTTCGGTGACGGTGCGTGAACGTTCTTCGCTCGCTTGGTGCCGTGAGCGGGGTATTGACGCGCGCCTGAGCGTGGATGACGCCACCGACTACTCGGTGGCTTCCCCGGCGCGTACCCTGCACTATGCGGAGGGTATTTCCGCAGGTCAGACGCTTGATGAGTTGCCGGATCACTACGTCTGCGTGACCGTCAACGAGTGCACCGACCAACAGGCACAGCAGATCGCGCGCCTGCTCGACGGCATGTGGCGCGAGCACGGCTACACGCCCGTCTTCCTGAGCCACTACGGTGACCCGCAAGACCCTGCAAGCGGCGATATTCAGGCGCACCAGCGCATCGCCGAGCAGCTCAGCCCTTCCACCCCGGCGACCCTGCTGCCGATTCTGCACGCCGATCAGAGCGTCACCGTGCACCGGGCTGCGGCGTTCACGCTGACCAGCCGCTACCACCCGGCGGTGTTCTCCGCCGCGGCGGGTATTCCCGTGCTCGCCCTCATTCCGGATGCCTTCACGCAGATGCGCGTGGGCGGCGCCCTGAGCCTGTACGGTCTGGGCGAGTTCACCCTGCCGTTGGGCATGCTCGCCGGTGGTGTTCCCGAGCTGATGGTTGCCGCCGCCCTGCGGCACGCGGCGGTGGCATCGGATGCACGCCGCGCCGAGCTGCTGGAGGTTCTGCGCGCCGAGCGCGCCTACCTGCTCGCGCAGATTCTTGCATCTGGCGCAGAAAAGCTGGACGAAGTAGAGGCACCCGCCCCCTTCCCCACCGTGGAGCAGGTTCCGGCGCTACCCGAGCCGCTGGCCGCTACGGTGCGCGCCGCCCGCGAGCTCTTCACCGAAACCTCCCTCACCGCGGGGTTCGAGTGGGCGATGTCTGACCGGGCGCACTCCTGGGATGCCGAGCACCGCCGGCAGCTCGAGCGCGCCCGCGCAATCGGCGGGTACAGTGCGCACGGTATCCACGGGGCGCACGGTGCGGAACAGACGCGCCCCGTCACCGTTGAGGCTGATTCTGAATCACCCGCCGAGGTACACCACCCCGCCCGACCGGGTCTGCTGGCGAGGGTGGCGCGGCGCCTCCGCAGCTAGCTTCCACGGTTATGGGCTATATGAGGCATACGACCTCAGCCTGGGTAGGAGTGCGAAGCGCGGGGTCTCTCACACTTCAACCCAACACTCCCCTACCCCCTTGTGCACCGCATATGCGCCGGTATGATGGTGCCCATGGCACGATTCGCAGACATTCTACGCACTACTGAACAGAACACCCGACAGTTCATCCGTGAGGGTATTCACCGAGTCCAAGCAGACTTCTTTCAGTCTGTGCAGATTGTTGCGGCGTCTATGGGCGCTTGGCTTTTCGCTGAGCGCGTCCTGGGCCACCACGAGCCCATTTTCGCGCCGGTCGCTGCCCTCGTATCCCTCGGCTATGTAAGCGGTGCTAAGCATTCCCGCCGAATCCTTGAGGTCTCCTTCGGCGTGACCCTCGGCATTCTCATTGGCGACCTTCTGCTGATCCTGCTCGGTCACGGTACCTGGCAGGCGGCAGTGGTGCTTTTCTTGACCGTGATTATTGCCCGATTTATTGATAAGGGCATTATTTTTACGATTCAGCTCAGCTTCCAGGCCTGTTTCACGTTGCTGCTGCCCGTACCTGACGATGCGTTCACCCGCAGTTTTGACGGCATTGTGGGTGGCGCCTTTGCATTCCTCGCGATGTACCTGATGCCGCGCGACCCGCGCAAGAACCCGCGTGCCCGCGCACAGGCCCTCATGGATGCGTTCGCGAAGGTTTTCCAGCTCTCCTCCGAGGCAATCCGCTACTACGATTACAACAAGGCGTACCAGAGCCTGCTCGATGCGCGCGCCCTGCAGCCGCTCTACGATGCGTGCCGCGGCGACCTGATTACCGCGCAGGGCATGAGCGAGCTGTCGTGGAATAGCCGCAAGAGCAAGGGCGAGCTGGCGCGCATGGCGAAGACCCTCGCCGCGGTGGATTTGGCGATTCGTAACGACCGCGTGCTCAACCGCCGCATGGCGTCCACGATTCACCACGTGCAGCTGCGTACTGCCGCACAGCTTTCGCTCAGTGACGCGCTGACCGAGCTGTCTTTGGCGGCGCAGAGCCTCGGCCTGGGTATGTCTGCCCCGACGGAAGGCGAACGCGAGCACTACATGATGGCGGCACGCGAGCGCATGATTAAGCTTGCCGGCACCCTCGAGCCGCGCACCATGGGTGTGGCAACTTTTGAGGGCGAGTCGCTGGTGCTGATGCTCCGCCTAATTGTGGTCGACTTTTTGGAGGCGACCGGTATGTCCCACAAGGACGCCGTGGCGGTTCTGGTGCCCCTCGGCGAGGCGGTCACGAAGCATGCACCGCGCACCTCGGCAATCCCGATTGTTGACGCTGACATGGACGACTCCACGGTGGTTGATGACGTGACCGATAGCGCGGTGAACACCCACCACACGAACAAGCTCAACACCCGCTCGATCAACATTATGTTGCACGAGAACGAGGAGGAGAGCCGCTCCTCCTAACAGGTTTCTGGAGGGTTTCTAGCTGGGTTCTAGCTGGGTTCTAGCTCGGCTCTAGCGGGGCCAGCGGCAACCCACCAAGACGCACAACGGAGGGGGCTCCCGGCGGCATTCACGCCAGCTGGGAGCCCCCTCTACTGTGTTCTTAAAGGTTTTACTTCTGCGGGAAGAGGAGCGCGAGCGCCTCACCCAGGGTGGTTACCTCACGCACGGTCACGCCCTCGGGCACGTCCCCCACACCGGTCGGGGATGCGGGTACCAGCACGTGCGTGAATCCCAGGCGGCCCACCTCCGCGATACGCTGGCGGATGCCCGGCACGGCGCGAACCTCACCCGCCAGGCCGACCTCGCCAAAGACCGCGAGCTTGCGCGGAAGCGGCTTATTCTGCGCCGCCGAGGCGAGCGCCATGACGCACGCCAGGTCGGCGGCGGGCTCAGCAATTTTCGCGCCGCCCACCGTGGAGACGTAGCAGTCGAGCTTGCCCACGTTCAGCCCGGCGCGGCGTTGCAGCACCGCCAATAGCATCTGAATACGCGCTGAATCCAGGCCCGAGACGGTGCGGCGCGGGGCGGGCGCCACCGCCTGGTCCAGCAGTGCCTGCACCTCCGCGAGCAGGGGGCGGCGGCCCTCCATCGTGACGGTCACGCAGGTGCCCGCCACCGGGTGCGGGGTGCTCGAAACAAACATGCCGGAGGGGTCCAGCACGGGCGCGATGCCGTCCTCGTGCATGTCGAAGCAGCCCACCTCATCGGTGGGGCCGAAGCGATTCTTAATAGCGCGCAGCATGCGGATATTTGAGTGCTTATCGCCCTCGAACTGGCAGACCACGTCCACCAGGTGCTCGAGCAGACGCGGGCCCGCGATGGTGCCCTCCTTGGTCACGTGGCCCACGAGCAGGGTGCACATATTGCGTTCCTTCGCGGCGGCAATCACGGAGGCGGCGACCTCACGCACCTGGGTCACGCCGCCGGCGCTGCCCTCAACTTCCGCGGAGGCGAGGGTCTGCACGGAGTCAATGACCAGCAGGGAGGGGTTGACCTGCTCAATGTGCGCCAGGGCGGTGCCGAGGTCGGTTTCGCTGGTCAGGTAGAGGGTGTCCGCGATGGCGCCGATGCGGTCGGCACGGAGTTTAACCTGCGCGGCGGATTCCTCGCCGGTAATGTACAGCACCGGGCGCGGCGGCTGGGGTGCGCTATTCTGCGCCGGGGTGGCGCGGTTCTGCACGCCCTTCTGCCCCGTAATCCCGGCGGTGCCGCGCGCGAAGGTGGCGGCAACATCCAGCAGCAGGGTGGACTTACCCACGCCGGGTTCGCCCGCCATGAGGATGACCGCGCCGGGTACGAGTCCGCCGCCGAGCACGCGGTCAAATTCGGGGTTTCCGGTGCTCATGTAGGCGGCTACGCGCGAGTCGACCTCGGCGATGGGCTGGGCGGGTTTCTGCACGCTGGATGCGGCGCGGGTGCGCGCGCGGGTGCCCCCGGCGGCTTCTTCGACGGTGCCCCAGGTTTGGCATTCGCCGCAGCGGCCTACCCATTTGGCGGTGGTCCAGCCGCATTCGGTGCAGCGGTAGGCGGGTGCGGTTTTGGTGTTTTTCGTGCGCGCGGTCATGGGTCTATTTTAGGGTCTGGGGCGATATGGTGCGCGGTGTTTGGTCACGGCGAAATGGGGTGCCACAGAACGCATTTTTACTCTTAACCGCAGATAGTTTAGCCCGGTGCACTCCCGTATAAATATCGAGAATATCCATTCGCTTTTGAGGCACTTTAGCCCGCCGTTCCGCCCCTGACCTGGCTCAATAACCACCCTTACGGGTACAATGTTTTTTGTGCAGATGAATTATAGTGACCTATTGCTTAAAACTATCGCCCGAATCGCCCCCGGCACCGAGCTCCGCGAGGGCCTGGAACGCATCATGCGTGGCCGTACGGGCGCGCTCATCGTACTCGGATCCGACCGCACCGTATCCTCCCTGTCGTCGGGCGGTTTCAACATCGACACCGAGTTCTCGGCAACCCGCCTGCGCGAGCTGGCAAAGATGGATGGCGCTATCATCTGCGACCGCGACGCCACCCGACTACTGCACGCCGGCGTGCAGCTCATGCCGGACGCCTCCATTGAAACGAACGAGTCCGGCACCCGCCACCGCACCGCCGAGCGCACCGCGATTCAGACCGGTTTCCCGGTGATTTCAGTGAGCGCGTCGATGTCCGTGATTTCGGTGTACGTTGACGGCACCCGCTACATGGTTGAGGACAGCCAGTACCTGATGGCTCGCGCAAACCAGGCGATTCAGACCCTTGAAAGCTATAAGAAGCGTCTGCGTTCGGTGCTCTCTAACCTGTCTGCCCAGGAGATTGAGTCGAACGTTTCCCTGAGCGACGTGGCGATGACCCTGCAGCGCATGGAGATGGTGAACCGCATTATCCGCGAGGTCAGCCACTATGTGCTGGAGCTCGGCGTGCACGGTCGCCTGATTGCCCTGCAGCTGGAGGAGCTGCGCGCCCCCGAGATGACCGCCAGCGACCTGATTCTGCGCGACTACCTGCCCGAGGTGAACGACGAGCTGATTACCGCCGGCGTTGAGGCGCTGCAGAACCTGGACGATATGGACATCGTGGATCTGCGCACGATTGCCCGCACTGTCGGCTTTGGTGAGAACCCCGACCTGGAGCTGCCCCTGCAGCCGCGCGGTTTCCGTCTGCTTGCCGGTATTCCGAGCATCCCGAACGCTATTTCTGAGCGTCTGGTGGAGCGCTTCGGCAGCCTGCAGGCTCTGATGGCGGCGTCCCTTGAGGACCTGCGCGCCGTGGACGGTGTGGGTGAGGCTCGTGCCCGCACGGTACGTGAGCAACTGTCCCGCATGGCGGAGAGCAGCCTAGAGAAGTACCTCTAAAAGACCCATACGAGAGCCCCCGCGCCGGAAGAAATATCTGGCACGGGGTTTTTCTGACCTCACGAGAACCTTTTGCATTATGATGTAGTGAAAGCGGAGTTCCCTCCGCTCCCTGATGTCTCAAGCATCATGACACCCCCTGGAGGTCACAATGTCGTACTCGCGAGCTAAGTATCCGTCGGCCAAGCGCCCCGTCCCGTTCTTCGTGTGGGCGTCCCCCATTCTCTTTCTGATTTATCTGCCGCTGCTGTGGTTCAAGGTCATCCCCAACTCTTTTGAGGTGACTGACCTGTCCACCCTGCTGTTGGCGGCACTGCAGTGGACCGCTTTCGGTAGTCTGCTCGGGTACCTGGGCGAGCGCCGCTTCGCCAAGCCCCGCGCCTCCAAATAGCGCCGCACAATAACCCCATATAGAGAAGCCCCCGCGCCGGAAGAACATCCAGCACGGGGGCTTCTCACGCCCGCACAGGGGCGAAAACTATAGAAGTGAACTACTGAATCACGAAGTTCACCGGAGCCGAGCTCACACCATTGACGGTAACCGCAGCCCAGTAGGAACCCTTCTGAGCGGTCGAAGCGGAGGAGCAACCCAGCACGTTGATCTTACGGTCCCACGCCAGGTCGGTTGCGCCCTCGGCACCTGCGACCACCTCAGACTTCTGAACGGCGGTCGCCGCGCACAGGCTGCGGGTGTACACCTGAGCCGCACCGGAGGTGATGTTCAGGTCCACGCCGGTGTTCGCGCCCTCGCCACCCACAGCGCAGGGGGTCTTCGAGGAGTTCGTGTAGGTCACGTGGAAGGACACCTGCTCACCGGCTGCGAAGGTACGCTTCGCGGGGGTGACGGTCACCTTCAGGTCGTTCGCGGTGCACGCCGCAACAGCAGCCGCAGTGGTCACCGAGGGTGCCGGTGCGGGGGTAGTCGGGGTCGCCGCGGGGGTAGTTGCCGCAGGGGTTGCCGCGGCGGTGGTCACGCTTGCAGTGGGTGCCGCAGAAGTGGTCACCGAGGGGGTTGCCGAAGCAGTAGCCGACGCGGTTGCAGAGGCAGTCGCGCTAGCGGACGGGGTAGCCGAAGCAGTTTCGGAGGGGCGAGCACTGAAGCTCTGGAAGGGCGCGCCGGAAGCCGTCGCGGTGGAGGCTACAGTGGCGTCCTTCTTGCCGTTAATCATGCCGACCATGGAGGTCACGCCGGCAACCAGCAGCAGAATAATAGCGAGCAGAGCGATAACCGCCACGATGCGACGGCGGCGGTAGACTTCGGGAGGCAGAACGGGACCATTTTCAGACATACCCTTAAGGATACCGGGTTTAACCCTGAGATTCACAGTGAACTCTGTTCATGCGGTTTTGGGAATATATGCCCTGTGGCGTAGGCTTTTCGGATGACCTCAGAGCCCAAACGCACCGCACGCACACGCCCCGAACCCACCCTGCCCGAAGGCACGAATACCGAGGCACTCCACCACCGAATCAACCGATGGTTCCTCGACCAGGCACGCGATTTGCCGTGGCGTCGTGACGAGTGCACCCCCTGGGGCGTGATGGTCAGCGAGTTCATGCTGCAGCAGACCCCCGTCAAGCGCGTCCTACCCGTGTGGGAGGAGTGGATGCGCCGCTGGCCCACCCCCGCCGATCTTGCCGCCGAGCCCGCCTCGGAGGCGGTGCGCGCCTGGGGCCGCCTAGGTTACCCGCGCCGCGCGCAGCGGCTGCACGGTGCCGCTGTGGCGATTGTGGAGCAGCACGGCGGTGAGGTTCCCGCCGACTACGAGGCGCTACTGGATCTGCCGGGCGTGGGTTCCTACACAGCGGCGGCGATTAGCGTGTTCGCGTTCGGCCTGCGCGCCACGGTGATTGATACGAATATCCGCCGCGTGCACGCGCGCGCTGTGTCCGGTAAGGCGTTGCCCTCGCGTTCGTTGACGGCGGCTGAGACTCGCCTGGCGGAGGCGCTCATGCCCGCCGACACCCCCACCTCCTGCCTGTGGAATGCGGCGACCATGGAGCTCGGTGCGCTGGTCTGCACGGCGAAGTCCCCGACCTGTCAACTGTGCCCGGTGGAGAATCTGTGCGCCTGGGTTGCGGCGGGCAAGCCGGAGGCGGACTACACCCCCAAGGGTCAGAGCTGGCACGGCACGGACCGTCAGGTACGCGGGGCGGTCATGGCGGTGCTGCGTGCGGCGCATGAGCCGGTGAATCGCGAGCTGATTTTGAGCGCGGGTGTAGCTTCAGCTGACGATACGACTTCCCCTGACTTTGCGTTCCCCGCAAATGCACCCGCCGCGGTGCACCGCCCACTCAAGGCGCTGTATGCGCTCTCCCCCGCCGCCGAGCAGTTGCAGCGCTGCTACGCGGGGCTGCTGGCGGACTCTCTCGCCCGCGAAGTCACGCAGGGCGATGCAGTGCTCGTCTCGCTCTAGTACCCGCCGCAGAAAGGCTCCTGGGGGCTTCTAGAGCCTATAGAATCTGGAACCTTTAGAAGACAGAAAACGCCTGTGGGGCGGTACAGGATAATTCCGGTACCGCCCCACAGGCGTTTAGTGCGCTAAAACCTAGCTACCTATGGCTTAGTCTCCACCCTGACCCTCTCGAGCCTCGGAAGCAGGTGCCTCAGCTGCGGGAACCTCGGAAGACTCGCCCTCGTTCAGCTCCTGCACCGAATCCAGAGCCAACTCCTTCATCGGCTGCGAGGAGAAGACGAACTTCGCGGAGTCGCCCTCACCCTCAACGTCCACGGTGATCTTCTCACCGGGCTTGATGTCGCCGAAGAGGATCTTCTCAGACAGGGCGTCCTCAATGTTGCGCTGCATCTCGCGGCGCAGAGGACGGGCACCCATGGACGGGTCGTAACCCTTAGCCGCCATGAGAACCTTCGCAGCATTAGTCAGCTCAATGGACATATCCTGCTCCGCCAGGCGCTTAGCCAGGCGGCCCACGAACAGGTCCACAATCTGCAGAATCTCAGACTCGGAGAGCTGCGGGAAGACGATAATGTCGTCCACACGGTTCAGGAACTCGGGGCGGAAGTGCTCCTTGAGGTTCTCCATCACGCGTGCCTGCATGCGCTCGTAGTCGGCTGCGGTGTCATCCATCGCCTGGAAACCAACCGGGATGCGGCGGTTCACGTCACGCGAGCCCAGGTTGGTGGTCATGATGATGACGGTGTTCTTGAAGTCCACCACGCGACCCTGCGAGTCGGTCAGGCGACCATCTTCCAGGATCTGCAGCAGCGAGTTGAACAGGTCGGCGTGAGCCTTCTCAACCTCGTCGAACAGGACCACGGAGAAGGGCTTGCGGCGGACCTTCTCGGTCAGCTGGCCGCCCTCATCGTAGCCAACGTAGCCGGGAGGCGCACCGAACAGACGGGAGACGGTGTGCTTCTCCTGGTACTCGGACATATCCAGGGTGATGAGCGAATCCTCATCGCCAAACAGGAACTCCGCCAGAGCCTTGGCAAGCTCGGTCTTACCCACACCGGTCGGGCCGGCGAAGATGAACGAACCACCGGGGCGGCGCGGGTCCTTCAGACCTGCACGGGTACGGCGAATCGCGCGGGACAGCGCCGCAATAGCGTGCTCCTGGCCGATAACGCGCTTGTGGAGTTCCTGCTCCATGGTCAGCAGGCGGGTCGACTCTTCCTCGGTGATCTTGTAGACCGGGACACCGGTGGAAGCAGCCAGAACCTCAGCAATGACCTCGGGGGTCACGGTGCCGAATGCGTCGCCGCCTTCGCGCCATGCCTTCTCGGCTTCTTCCTTCTCAGCCAGGACCTTCTGCTCCTGATCACGCAGGCCTGCGGCCTTCTCGTAATCCTGGGAGTTGATGGCGTCTTCCTTCTGCTGGCGCAGCTTGGCGGCCTTCTCGTCGAGCAGCTTGATTTCCGGGGGTGCGGTCATGCGCTTGATGCGCAGGCGTGCGCCCGCCTCGTCAATCAGGTCGACTGCCTTATCCGGCAGGAAGCGGTCGGAGATGTAGCGTGCCGCGAGGTTCACGGCGGTCTCAATTGCCTCGTCGGTAATGGTGACGCGGTGGTGTGCCTCGTACTTATCGCGCACACCCTTGAGGATCTGCACGGCGAGCTCCTGAGAGGGCTCCTCAACCTGAATCGGCTGGAAGCGGCGCTCCAGGGCGGCATCCTTCTCAATGTGCTTGCGGTACTCGTCCAGGGTGGTGGCACCGATGGTCTGCAGTTCGCCTCGAGCCAGCATGGGCTTGAGGATGGAGGCAGCGTCAATCGCGCCCTCAGCTGCACCGGCACCCACCAGGGTGTGAATCTCGTCAATGAACAGGATGATGTCGCCGCGGGAGCGAATCTCCTTCAGAACCTTCTTCAGGCGTTCCTCGAAGTCACCGCGGTAGCGGGAACCGGCCACGAGGGAGCCGAGGTCCAGGGTGTACAGGTGCTTGTCCTTGAGGGTCTCGGGGACGTCACCGTGCACGATAGCCTGTGCCAGGCCCTCCACGACGGCGGTCTTACCGACGCCGGGCTCACCAATCAGCACGGGGTTGTTCTTGGTACGGCGGGAGAGGACCTGCATAACGCGCTCCATCTCCTTGTGGCGACCGATGACCGGATCCAGCTCGCCCTCACGTGCAGCGGCGGTGAGGTTGCGGCCGAACTGATCCAGGATGGTCGAACCCGCGGGAGTGCCTTCGCGAGAGTTACCTGCACCCACACCGGCGGTTTCCTTATCGCCGGAGTTGTTGCCGGGGTAGCCGGAAATCAGGTCCATGACAGCCTGGCGCACGGCGGCGGGCTCAGCGCCCAGCTTGACCAGCACCTGGTTTGCCACGCCCTCGTTCGCGCGAACCATGCCCAGCAGGATGTGTTCGGTGCCAATGTAGCCGTGGTTCAGCTGAATAGCCTCGCGCATGGACAGTTCGAGAACCTTCTTCGCGCGGGGGGTGAAGGGGATGTGGCCGTTAGGCGCCTGGGGGCCGGGGCCGACGATGTCCTGAACCTGTTCACGTACTGCGTTCAGGGTAACGCCCAATGATTCCAGGGCGCGGGCACCGATGCCTTCGCCCTCGTGAATCAGACCGAGCAGAAGGTGTTCGGTACCGATGTAGTTGTGGTTGAGCATGCGTGCCTCTTCCTGGGCAAGCACCACAACGCGCCGAGCTCGATCGGTAAAGCGTTCAAACATTTACGCACTCCTTGCATTTTCCTATTGATACAAGAGTACGTTGAGCTGCGGGTTTATGCCCCGCGTGTGGGCGCCTGTTCGCCATCAAGAGAACAGATGAGCTGTTCGGGGCGTTTTGAGCGTGTTTTCGGGCGCCTAGGAGGGGGTTCCGCGGGATTTTGGGGAGGTTCTGAGGGGGCAAGCTCAGCGGGTGAGGAAGATAGCGGGAGAGCCCGCGTGGAGGGGCTATAAGTGGGCTCTGAGGGGCGGTAGTGCCGATACGAGGGTTCCCGAAAACGGGGAACACACAAGAAGCCACATAGACCCACACCAGAATCGCCCGTTTTCTGCACGCGCGTGAATATATTGCAGATTTTCTTTAAAGATTTATATGTTCGCGTGAGAAATTTCAATAATTCGCAAAAATATATACGGCTCGATTATTGGCAGAATATTTCCACATAATTCCCAGGCAATCTACAGCAGAATTTCCTCCGACAATCATCTCGGCACCAGGGAAGTATCAGGGTAAATCTCCACGACAGCGCACGGGTGGCATGCTTATTATTTTCGGCTCTATTCAGGGTAGACCCCACACCCCACACAGGGGGAATATCCCGACGAATAACAACAGCATCAAAGAGATTAATGCGCCAACACCTTTAGTGTTCCTGCCGATGCATGAAATCTAAATGAACGCAGAACCCGAATGTGTACTATGCCCCTGCGTTCAACCAATACCCTTCTCGGTATTGCACCGATTGCCCCATCAACCAGCCCCATATATTTTACACGTAAATAGTTAATTGGAATTAGCCATAAAACATCTCCCATTCAGATATACAGAACATACAACACGCATAAGAAGGCAAAACAAAAGGCGGACGGTGATAACACCGTCCGCCCTAAGCACCCGGAGGTTTAGAACCTTAAAGAACCAACCCCTCCGGCTACACGCAATGCGTAGAACCCTTAGTCCTGAGCCTTCATTGCTTCGTAGTATGCGTCCTGAATATCCTGGTGGATGCGGCCGCGGTCAGAGACCTTGTGGCCGTTAGCCTTAGCCCACTCGCGGATTGCTGCGGTCTCAGGGTTACGCTTAACCGGAGCAGCGGTGCCGCGGGGTGCACGGGTGCGCTGGGTAGCGGTACCCTGCACGCGGCGGGACTTTGCCACGAAGGGGCGGATAGCGTCACGCAGGCGAGCTGCGTTAGCGGAGGACAGGTCGATCTCGTAGTGAGCGCCGTCCAGGCCGAAACGGATGGTTTCGTCTGCGGGGCCGCCGTCGAGATCGTCTTCAAGGATGATGCGAACCTTCTGTGCCATTGAGGCACCTCCTCATCTGTTGCATATATCCTGTGGATAAACCCAAAAGCCTCTATCGGAGATTGAGAAAATAGTGTGCCGGATATATTTATGTACTAATTTTCTTTCACATAATAACAGAAATATATTAAAGATTCCGAAAACTTCCTGAATATTGAAACAATGCGCTGATCGCCCTGAGCGATATATCCATTCCGTTCACCTCCGTTAAATCCTCACCCACCCCGCACACATTAATGCGCAGTTTAGAGTGCAAATACTTTGGATTCCTCCGGCACACACTATGGGGACAATATCGAACAATGCACAACACGGCACCACCAACAATCCCCAGGAATTACATCACCCGCACGGGCACCCACAATACGCTATTCACTCCAGGCATTCCCAGGCTATTTAAAAGCGAAATTCTGGTCCTATCCCAACAGCTCATTCTTTTCTATGCGACACATTCGTGTATAAGAGCAGAAACCCCCGCCAGAACGAATAGAGCAGCATAAATCAGCACCAGAATAGAGTAAAAAAGCACCGAAAAACACCCCTGACCTGTGCAAATACCAATCCAAGCCCACAGCACACGCTATACACCGTGCAAAAGAGTGCACGCAAAAACGGCGGGTGCCGCAGATACAACCGTATCCGCGGCACCCGCCGCATTATCGCCTCTCAAGGTGAAGCTAAAGCTTAGGCTTCCGGCTTCATCAAGGGGAAGAGAATAGTCTCACGAATACCGGGCTGACGCACCACAGTACCCGGACGCTCCGGATCCTGGTCGCCCGCCAGCAGCATAATCAGACGGTCAATGCCCAGACCCAGGCCACCCATCGGGGGCGCACCGTGCTCCAGGGCGCGCAGGAAGTCCTCATCCAGCTCCATCGCCTCATCGTCACCGGCAGCAGCCAGCAGCGACTGAGCGGTCAGGCGCTCACGCTGAATGACCGGGTCAATCAGCTCGGAGAACGCGGTACCGCGCTCCATACCGCCAATAATCAGGTCCCACGCCTCAATCAGAGGTTCACCGGAACGGTGCGGACGAGCCAGCGGCTGAGCGCTCGGCGGGTAATCGTACACGAAGGTCGGGTTCACCAGGGTCGGCTCAACAATCTCACCGAAGAGCTCGGTCACCAGCTTCTCAGCGTCCCACTTGGGGTCGATGTCCACCTCGTGCTTCTCAGCGATCTCACGCAGCACAGAAGCGTCAGTCTCAGGGGTGATCTCAACGCCCACAGCCTCAGACAGGCCCGGGTACACCCCGACCCACTTCCACTCACCGAACAGGTCGATGGTGCCGTTCTCGGTCTCAATACGCTCGGTACCAACAGCCTTCGCGCAGGACTGGATAATCTCCTTCATGCGCTCAGCCATCACGAACTGGTCTGCGTAGGTCTCGTAGCACTCCAGGGTGGTGAACTCGGGGCTGTGGGTCGAGTCCACACCCTCGTTACGGAACACGCGGCCAATCTCGTACACGCGCTCAATACCACCAACCACAGCGCGCTTCAGCGGCAGCTCGGTCGCAATACGCATGGTCATCGGCTGGTCGAAAGCGTTCAGGTGGGTGCGGAACGGGCGAGCAGTCGCACCACCGTGCACCAGCTGCAGAACGGGGGTCTCAACCTCAATGTAGCCGTGATCCTCCAGCACGCGGCGGACGGTGCGGGTAATCAGGGCGCGCTTCTTCACCAGCTCGCGAGCCTCCTCGCGAACCATCAGGTCCAGGTAACGCTGGCGAACACGGGTTTCCTCGTTCAGGTCCTTGTGCAGAACCGGCATGGGGCGAAGAGCCTTCGACGCCATCTTCCAGTCGGTCACCATAATGGACAGCTCGCCACGGCGAGAAACAATCACGCGGCCGGTCACGAACACGTGGTCACCCAGGTCAACCAGAGACTTCCACTCAGCCAGGGACTCCTCGCCCACCTCAGCCAGCGACAGCATCGCCTGGATGCGCTTACCCTCGGTACCACCCTGCAGGGTCGCGAAGCACAGCTTACCGGTGTTACGGACAAACACCACGCGGCCACCAACATGCACCACACGGTCAGTCTCGTCGCCAGCCTTCAGCTCCTCAGCAGCCAGCTTCGGATCGTACTCGGCGCGCAGATCCTCAATGTGGTTGGGCTCCACGCGGTTGCCCTCAGAATCCAGCAGACCCACCGGGTATGCCTCGCGACCCGACTCGATCAGCTTCGCACGCTTCTCCAGGCGAATCTGCATCTGCTCGGACATATCAGCAATCGCCGGTGCGGCAGTGTGCTCAGTGCTCACAGTGATACCTATCTGTGTAGTGTGTTGGGGACTCTTCTAAACGAACGAACGCTTAGCGCAGGTCCATGTTGTCAATCAGGCGGGTCGGGCCAACGAACGCGGCAACCAGTGCCAGCACTCGCTCCGACTCCTCAGTCGGCTCACCGAAAGTCATCGGGTCGACCAGTTCCAGGTAGTCAAGGCGTACACCCGGAGTGGAGTTGATACGCTCACGCGCACCGTCCAAATCAATCTCGTGGAAGCCACGGTTCAGCGAATTCTCACGCAGCATAGCCAGGGTGCGGGACAGCACCAGGGCAGACTCGCGCTCCTCATCCGACAGGTAGCCATTACGCGAAGACAGCGCCAGGCCGTTATCGTCGCGAACAATCGCCACCGGGCGCATGGTCACGTCGTGGTTGAAATCGTGCACCATACGCTGAATCAGGATGTACTGCTGAGCGTCCTTCTGACCGAAGTACGCGTTCACCGGGTGGTTACCGGCTGCGGGGCGAATAATGTTGAAGAACTTATTGACCACGGCCAGCACGCCATCAAAGTGGCCCGGACGGGTCGCACCCTCAAACTTGGTGCCCAGCTCGCCGCTCGAAATGCGGATGAGCGGGTCACCGTCGGGGTACATCTCTTCAACCTCGGGGGCAAAAATAATGTCAACACCGGCGGCACCAGCCAGGGCAGCGTCTGCCTCTAGGGTGCGCGGGTATGCTTCGTAATCCTCGCCGGGGCCAAACTGCAGCGGGTTCACGAAAATGGAGGCGACCACTACATCATTCTGTTCAGTGGCGCGACGCAACAGGGTTGCGTGGCCGTCGTGCAGGGCGCCCATGGTGGGCACGTAGCCCAGGGATGCGTTCGTGTACTGAACTGCGGTGCCGTTCTGCTCCGCCTCCTGGCGGGCTGCTCGGTCCAGTTCCTCCTGCGCTGCGGCAAGGGATTCGGTGATTGCCGTGCGGAAATCCGCAATGGTGGTCACGACTCGGGGCATCGAAGTCTCAGTCATGACGAGAACTCCTTGTTTTCGGGGGCTGAATCATCAATATCGCCGGGGTGGTTGCGGTCCGAAGACTCACCCAGCAGATTCTCAATTCGTCCCAGTTGTTCATCGTTTAACAAACCTCTATTATGCGCTCTTTTTGCGGTTGCGTGTGCCAGAGCGGCATAAGAGTCTGTAATATCACCTGTTTTCTCATGCTCTGAGTACTCATTCAGAGCCTGAAGGTGAGCCTTCACGGTGCCTGCGTCTCCACGTGCCACGGGCCCGGTGAGAGCACCCTCACCGCTGGCGAGCGCATTGTCCACGGCGGCTCGCACGAGGGGGCCCATGTAGCGTGCCGGGTCCTCAATACCGATGGAGGCGAGCATCTGCTGGGACTGACCCAGGATGGTTACGAGGTGGTTCGCGGCGTGCGCCAGGGCTGCGTGGTAGAGTGCTCGGTCGGCCTCGGCAACGTGCACGGGTTCGCCGCCCACCTCCACCACGAGTGCCTGAGCAATCGGGATGAAAGGCGCCGGTCCGGTCACGGCGAAGCAGGTGCCGTTCAGGCGCTGCAGGTCCACGGACATGCCGGTGAAGGTCATGGCGGGGTGAATCGCCAAACCGATAGCACCCAGTGCGGTCGCCGGTGCGAGAACCTCGGTGCCGTGGCGGCCGGAGGTGTGCACCAGAATCTGACCGGCGGTAATACTTCCCGAAGATGCCAGGTAGGTGACAAGGCTCGGCAGCTCATCATCGGGAACCGCAAGAATCAGCAATTCGCTACGTTCGGCAATCTGTTCCACAGGCAGCAGAGGCACATCGGGAAGCAGCATCGCGGCGCGCTCCTGAGAAGCCTCAGACACCGCATGAACACCCACAATCGTGTGTTCGCAGGCGCGCAGAGCCGCACCGAGGACGGCTCCGACCCTCCCGGCTGAAATAATTCCAATGCCCAAACGCGCAGGTTTTGAATGCTGTATCACGGCTTTAAGTATATTCTCCCTTTCACGCCGGCCCTGCCGTCAGTGTTATGAAGAACACCGGCGGCAGAGCGCGATCTGTAGTTTTACTGGCGGGTTAGCGCGCGCTGTACCCATTCGCAGCAGGCGCAGAACCCAGCGCAGGTTCCGGTACGCGGTAGTAGGGCTCAATGCCCTCCAGCCGAACCGTCATCAACCACACCAGGTCCTCGCAGACGCGCGGCGGTAGGTGCATCATGAGCGTGCGCACCGGGCCGGGCACCGTACCGAAATGCACGCTCGCGCATCCGAAGGCACGCTGCAGCGGGCCCTGACCTCGGCTCACACTCAGCACACGGCTGACCGGAACAATCGACAGCGTACGGATAAAGTAGCCGCCACGAATCAGCAACAGGTCACCTCGCGTATGCTCGCCAACGCTCGAACGCGCCGCATCAGAATCAATGCGGGTAGTCGCCTGCACCGAACCGGCAGTGTAACCGACCGTGGTCACGCCGTTACGCTTCCAGGTGAGCAGGTCCATCCAGCGCGCCGAAGAGGGCGTCACAATCATTGCCGGAACCTGCGGCTTCTGACTCTTCAGCGAACCGTCGGCGGTATCCAGTAGCACCTGCGCCTGTGCCTCATCCAGGGCGGGCAACAGCAGACGCAACACCATCAGCGTCTCCTGCTTATTGCCAACCGGCAGGGCAACATTGCGGGTCACCAGCTTCTGGTTGTCGTTCTTCTCAATACCAATACCGGCAATGGTCATCTTGATGCGGTACCAGCCGAATGCACGCCACAGGATGGACTGCTCCACAGCCAGCGCCTGAATACGCTCAACCATCACGTTCTGAGTGTGCGTGCCGGTGAAACCGTAGCGCAGGGTCACGCCGCCCTGACCGCTGGGGGTGATTTTGAAGTTCGCGGCACCATCAAACCGTGTCCAGAGGGCAACCACGTAACCAACCATGGGCGCGAAGGTGCCGGGCAGTATCGCCATGAAAATGAGGAACGGGCTCTCACCACCCATGATCGCGGCGAAGACGGCGGCACCGACCATGAGGGCCACGGCAGGAACCAGCCACACCAGGTGCTCCAGCATGATGGAGGCAATCAGACGCACATTCGAGATGCGGAAAATCGGCGGCTGCGAGGGGTCAGCCGCGACCGGCATCGGCATACGGCCGCGAGCGCCGCGGCGGGATGCTGCGGGCTGCTGAGGTTCAGACTGCTGGGTGTTGTCCTGCACGGGCGCACCATAGGAGGCCTCGAACGGCTGGTGCAGCTGATCCGCATCCGGCATGCGCTCCGCAGAAATCTGCATGCTACCGGGTAGCACATCGACCGGGCGGCCAGCCGCCTCCGAGCGCAGCAGGTTAATACTCGCCATCGCGGTGCGGCGCAGAACCTCCGCCTTGCGGGCAGAAACGTACTTGATGTGCAGTGCCTCCGAAGAGCCGTCAGCCACCTCAAAACGCAGCTCCGACAGACCCAGCAGACGAGTCACCAGAGGACGCGAAATGTCCACGCTCTGCACGCTCTCCAGACGAATCGTGCGGTTCTTCTTGAACAGAAAACCGCTACGGCGGTGAATTGCCAAATCGTCCAGACTGTAGCGGGTAAACCACCAGTCAAGCGAGCCGCCAACCAGAATCAGCATGAGCACGGCGAAGCCGATGAGCTGCGAGTACGTCGCGCTGAGGTAGCTGCTGTTCTCGTCGAATGCCTGCGTCAGGCGCGCGCCCCACTCGTTCGGCGGGGTGGTCAGAATATTCAGGATAATGCTCTGGAAGAAGCCGAACGCCAGCAGAATAATGAACCAGAGGTTCATGATGAACGTGCGGATATCGGCACGCCACCACTTCTGCTCCTGCGGCATCTGTGAGGCAGGAGGCTGCGGTGCCTGCGGCGCGGGGTTGGGCGGAACCGGGGTACTCATTAGAGTGCCGCCATTCGCTCATCGGCGCGGCGCACCAGATCCGCGCGCAGCTCCTCCGCCACGTTCAGCGGAATACCGAACAGCACCATCGTGCCGGTGGTCGTGCCCGCGGTGCGCACCGTCAGGCGGGCAACACCGCACATGCGCTCGAGCGGGCCCGAATCCACATCAACATACTGGATACGACCGTACGGCATGGAGCTCATGGAACGGAACACGATGCCACGGCGAGCCATCAGGTGATTCGACTCCAGCGCGTAGCCGAGTGCGCGAGTGCGGCGCGGAGTGGTCAGAATCCACCACAGACCCCACAGACCAAACACCGCGATTACCGCCAGACCGACGATGCGTAGCGCCTCCGGGCCACCGAAGAACGCACCCGCACAATACAGGGCAACACCCGCAAGAATCGGGAACGCCAAGGCAGAAATAGTGTGAACAAAACGAACCGTCAGGTAGCCGGAGGCGGCGGGTACCCACTGCGGCTCCGGCACAGATTGCGGGGGAACCGGCTGGGAGCTTACCGGCTGAGAAGATACTGGCTGCGGCGCGTTCGGGTACGCGGCAGCAGGCGGAACCTGCTGACCGTACTGGGCTTGCTGTCCATACTGCGCCTGCTGGTCATACTGGGCACCAGGCTGACCGTAAGCCGCCTGCTGGTACTGCCCGTACTGGTTCTGCTGAGCAGGCTGACCATACTGACCCTGCTGGGCGTCCTGCCCATACCGACCATTCGGCGAATAACTATTCTGGTTAGGAGCCGACATAGGTTCCTCCCTCTCGCGGCTTGACAGCACCGGAAGAGGAGGCCGCATCCTCATCATCCTCCGGCGGAATACGACAACAATGCTGTGCCCACAGGCCAGCAATCAGCAGGGCAACACTGCCCACACAATTAACAAGAACCTCCCAAAAGACCACCGAAAAACCGCGCGTAGACACCATCGCCAGATGGTAGCCAAGAATCGCACCGCACCAGCCCGTCAACAGGGCACCGGTCATGATGGCCCCCTGCGCATACGCCACCGCACGCGCCGCAAGAATCGGGCCCATATGCGGCACCTTCTCACGCGTCTGAATACGACGATAACGAGCCACCTGCACACCCAGCCACACGGCACCCGCCGCAACCAGCAGGCACACCGCGCCGAGCATCCACGAAAAATTCAGCTCACCAAAACCGGCGCCAATCATCACGGAATTCACCATAAGAGCGACAGCGGCAGCGCACACCGCCGCCACAATAATCGCCCGATAGCTCAGGGGCTTCATGGTGTTTCCTTTCGGTAGGTTCCTCTACCTTCCAGAGTGCCACATTTAAGGCTAATCAGGTACCTTCATCTCACGCATATAGCTAATAGCGTCTTCATGCGCCTCAACCAGCGTGCAGGCCAGCTCCGCAACGTTCACGACCTCGCGGCTCAGCGGCGCAGGAACCTCATCCGGCCGCTCCCCCGAAGGCTCCGCACGCCGGGTCACCGTCAGGTGCGCCTGCGGGTCCATCTGCGCCCACGGCACCAGCACAAAAGCACGCTCCTGCGCCCGCGGATGCGGCAGAGTCAGCACCGGATCCTCAGAGATCACGCCGTCATAGTCAATCACGTCAATATCGAGGGTGCGCGGGCCCCAACGCACCAGGCGCTCACGGTGATGCGCCGCCTCCACCGCGTTACACAGCTTCAGCAGCTCGTAGGCGCCCAGGTCAGTGGCCACCTCAATGACCGCGTTCACGAAATCCGGCTGACCCGCCGGGCCCCCCACCGGGGCGGTACGGTACAGCCCGGAGGCGCGCACCAGCTGCACGCCGCCCGCCACCAGGTCGGCGACGGCGCGCTCCAGGGTGTCTTCGCTTTCGCCCAGGTTCGAGCCCAACGCCAACACCGCGCGGTGCGCATACTCTGCCGCACCCACCACTAGCGGCCGTCCTCAGCGGCGCGTTCGCGGAACACGCTCACCGCAACGTTACCGAACGGCAGCTCAATCGGCGCCTGCGGCTTCGACACGGTAATCTCCACCGCCTCAACGTACTCAAACATGGCGAGAATACCCTCGGCAATATTCACGGCGAGGGTCTCAATCAGGTCCAGAGAACCGTTCGTCACGTGGCGGTGAATCAGGTCCACCACGAGCGCGTAGTTCGTGGTCTTCGTCAGGTCATCGGTAACGGCCGCAGCGGAAAAATCACTGTACAGGGTTGCGTCCACGACGAAGGGCTGGCCGTCGCGCTTCTCAAAATCGAGCACGCCGTGGTAGCCCTTGGCTGTAATGCCGGTGAGGGTGATGCGGTCGTGGCGTGCGTAGTCTGCCTGGGTCATTGGGGGTCTCCTAGAGGGTATTCGGGTAGTTGGCGGTTGCGGGCGGGGTTTAGCTGGCAGGGCTCTAGCTAACAGAACGCAGCGCGGAGGCAACCGTCACCGCATCCACGCTGGCGGGCACGTCGTGCACGCGCACCGCCCACACGCCGCGCGCCGCCACCAGGGCGGTCACCGCCGCAGAAGCTGCCGCACGATGCTGAGCCGGGCGCGGTTCCGACAGCGACTGCCACAGTTCGCGTTCAGCCTCACCGGCAGCGGTTGCGGTGAAGCCGCTCGCGTTCAGGCGCTCAGCCAGCGCCATATCCGCCGCCGTCAGGACGTTCGCAATAAAACGCTTGCGGGAACCGGCAATGAGCAGGCGGTGCCCCAGGCCCTGCAGCTCGTCAATGGCGGCGAGTAGCTCCCAATCCTGCATACCGCCCTTCGCGAAGCCCAGACCCGGGTCAAGAATCAGGTTCTGCGGCAGCACACCGGCGGCGAGGAAACGCTCACGCAGGCCGGTCAGCTCCTCCACAACCTCGGTGACCACGCCGCGCGGGTACTCCGCCAGGCTGTCCATGGTCTGGGAGGTGCCGCGGGCGTGCATGAGGATGTACGGCACCTGCAGTTCGGCGGTGGTTTCAATCATTTCATCGCTCACGTTCAGGCCGGACACATCGTTGATGATGTGCGCACCCGCGGCGATGGCGGCGCGGGCGGTCTGCGGGTTCATGGTGTCCACGCTGATGGTGGTGCCCATCTGCGCGACTGCCTCGATGACGGGCAGGATGCGGCGCTGCTCCTCCTCCACGCTGATGCGCACGGCACCGGGGCGGGTGGGCTCACCGCCAATGTCGATAATGGAGGCGCCCTCGGCGATCATGCGGGCGGCGCGGGCGATAGCGTCGGCGGCGGCGTAGTGCTGTCCGCCGTCGCTGAAGGAGTCGGGGGTGACGTTGAGAATGCCCATCACGAGGGTGCGTTCGGCGGCGAGCGCATCGCAGGGCAGGGGTGCGGCGGAAACGGCAGGGTGGGGGGCGGTGTCTTCGATCATGGTTTTAATCCTACCGAATCTGCGGTGCGGTGGAGTTTGGCGTAGTGATTGACACAGTGATTGGGGCGGGGGTTGGGGCAGCTGTGGGGTCGATTCTGGGGACACGGCATGCAATACTTGCATTACAGATACTTATTTAAAGGTATGCTGGGAGGGCACGCATACCGTGCCGGGCGCGTTCCCGGTCGGCGGTGCGCACCCACACATACATACTCTAGGAAGTGACTCGTTGTGAATATGAAGACTGGAGCTTGGATCCTCTCCCTGGTAGCTCTTGCCGCACTGGTGACTATTGTGCTCGCTGAAGGCGCCCCTGCCGTGCGTTGGATTGCTTTCGGCACCGCGACCGGTTGCGGTTTCATTGCCGTGGGCTTGATCGTGACTCTTGCCCTGGGTTGGGATAATCCGAGCGAGGCGAAGGGTAGCTTGCAGCGTTAGCGGCGGGGCTCTTCTAGCTTCTGCGGTGCGGCATGATCGGCGCCGCCACGGCCGCGGAAGGTACCGGCTCAGAACACATTCTCAGAGCACTTTGGCGATGCGAAAAGGGGCGGAGGTTTTCACCTCCGCCCCTTCAGCGTGTCTAGAGTGTGCCTGCCCCCAAATGAGGAATGAGCGTCAATCACTTAAAAAAGAAGACCGGTCCTGTACTCCCGAAGGAGTGGTGCCGGTTCTAGTAGTAACAACTTTACAATCACTAATGCTCTTCACGCAAGGGCACTCGTCATACGACCCAACAAATGCCGCTACACAGCGCAGGGGGCAGGATTCCTTAGAATCCTGCCCCCTGTCGTATGGCTATATGATCATCCCGATGCTTAGCGCTGCGAGAAGATCAGGCTCATCGCCTCCGCACGGGTTGCGCCGTTCATCAGCGCACCGCGCACCGCGCTGGTCACGGTCTTCGCGCCCGGCTTACGCACACCGCGCATCGACATGCACATGTGCTCAGCCTCAATCACCACAATCGCGCCGCGCGGGTTCAGGTGCTCCTCCAGAGCCTCCACCACCTGCGTGGTCAGACGCTCCTGCACCTGCGGGCGGCGAGCGTACAGATCCACCACGCGGGCGAGCTTGCTCAGACCGGTCACCTTACCGTCCGGGCCGGGAATGTAACCCACATGCGCCACGCCGTGGAACGGCACCAGGTGGTGCTCACAGGTCGAGTAGAAGGGAATATCCTTCACCAGCACCATCTCAGAGTGGGCGATGTCGAAGGTCGTACCCAGAATCTCGCCGGCGTCCTGGTGCAGGCCCGAGAAGAACTCCGCGTAGGCACGCGCCACACGTGCCGGGGTCTGCTGCAGGCCGTCACGGTCCGGGTCCTCGCCAATCGCGAGCAGAATCTCGCGGACGGCAGCCTCAATACGCGGCTGGTCGACGGCGTTCTTAGCCTCGCTCATTCTCTGCTCCATTCTGATTCGGGGTGCCGTTCTCCGGGCGCTGTGCCGGAGGGGCGGGGTAGTTCGGGTACTGCTGGGTGGGCATTGCGACGGTCGGGTCGGCGTCCGGGTTGGTGAGGGGCACCTGAGGCGGCAACGGCTGCGTAGGTGCTACCGGAACCTGCTGTGCGGGTGCAGCCGGTGCTACGGGAACAGTAGGTGCCGTAGCAGGAGCTGCCGGTGCATCGGCAGGTGCTTCCTCAGCCTTCTGCGCCTCCTGAGCCAGCTCGCTCGGAGCCTTCACCGGCGGGATGTTGGTGCGCTCGCGGGTCGGCTTGGAGTACCAGTACTCACGCTCGGGGCGCTTGCGAACGTCCTTGAAGATTTCTGCAATCTCGTTCTCGAGCAGGGTTTCCTTCTCGAGCAGGGCGTACGCCAGGCGGTCCAGAATGTCGCGGTTTTCCAGCAGAATCTGGAATGCCTCGTCGTGTGCCTGATCCAGCAGGGCGCGGATTTCAGCGTCGACCTTTGCCGCGGTTGCGTCGGAGTAGTTGCGTGCCGAAGCGCCGCCGCCACCGAGGAACGGTTCGGTGTCTTCGCCGCCGAGCTTCACGGAACCGATCACGGCGCTCATGCCGTAGTCGGTGACCATCTTGCGGGCGGTGTCGGTCGCCTTCTGAATGTCGTTCGACGCACCGGTGGACGGGTCGTGGAAGACAATTTCCTCAGCCGCACGGCCACCCATCGCGTACGCCATCTGGTCGAGCAGTTCGTGGCGGGTCGTGGAGTACTTGTCGTCCTGCGGCATGACCATGGTGTAACCCAGGGCGCGGCCACGCGGAAGAATAGTAATCTTGGTGACCGGCGCGGAGTTACGCAGTGCCGCCGCGACCAGGGCGTGACCACCCTCATGGTATGCAGTGACCTTACGCTCGTGCTCGTTCATGATGCGCGAGGAACGCTGCGGACCAGCCATGACGCGGTCGATTGCCTCGTCGATAGCGCGGTCGTCAATCACGTTGCCGTTATCGCGGGCGGTCAGCAGTGCCGCCTCATTCATGACGTTCGCCAGGTCAGCACCGGTGAAGCCGGGGGTACGCTTAGCAACCTGAGCCAGGTCAACGGTGTTAGCGATTGGCTTGCCTGCCGCGTGAACGCGCAGGATGTGTTCGCGGCCCTGCATGTCGGGGGCGTCCACACCAATCTGGCGGTCAAAACGGCCGGGACGCAGCAGCGCCGGGTCCAGAACGTCGGGTCGGTTCGTTGCCGCAATGACGATGACGTTCGAGTTGCCGTCGAAGCCGTCCATCTCAACCAGCAGCTGGTTCAGGGTCTGCTCACGCTCGTCATTACCGCCACCCATGCCGACGCCGCGGCGGCGGCCAACAGCGTCAATCTCGTCGACGAAGACGATGGCGGCGGGGTCGCTCTTCGCTTCCTTGAACAGGTCGCGCACGCGGGACGCACCCACACCCACAAACATTTCAACGAAGTCAGAGCCAGAAATCGAGTAGAACGGCACGCCAGCCTCGCCCGCCACAGCCTTGGCGAGCAGGGTCTTACCGGTGCCGGGAGGGCCGTACAGCAGAACGCCCTTGGGGATCTTTGCACCCAGGCGGGTGAACTTTTCGGGTTCAGCCAGGAACTCGCGGACTTCTTCCAGTTCGGCGAGCGCCTCGTCCACGCCGGCGACGTCGCTGAAGCGGACTTCCGGCTTGTCCTTGGTGAATTTCTTCGCGCGGGACTTGGAGAAGCTCATGACGGAGGAGCCGCCTCCGACTCGTCCCATCAGGAACCAGAAGAGCACACCAAAGAGCAGAATCGGTAGCAGCAGGGATACCAGGGAACCCAGGAAGCTGTGCTCAACCGGCTGGTCCGTGTAGCTTTCCAGCTCGGCGGATTCCATTGCCTTAGCAACTTCTTCGCCGCGGGGCTGCACGTAGTAGAAGCGCACCGACTTACCGTAGTTGTCGTTGCCCTTCTTGTAGTCGTCCTTAAGCTGCAGCTCGACGCGCTGGTCGCCGTCGTAGATCTTTGCGCTCTTGACCTGGTGGTCCTTGAGCATCTGAAGACCCACGTTGGTGTCCACCTGACGCGAGGGCTGAGTGAAGAAGGAGGTCATGAGGAAAGCCAGCATGATCACGAGAGCTGCGCCCGGCCAGAACCAGGGGCCGTTAATCAGCTTCTTCAGGAATCCCTCCGAGCCTTTCTGCGGAGTATTGGGGGTTTGCGCCAATGCTTTGTCCTTACGTTGCGGCTGTAACCCGTTGGGGGTGCGGCATGCCAGCCGGAACACCCAACGATGCAACCTTAAATGTACCCTACCCCGGCGAGCGGCTAGGTACCGGGCTTCTCTATTTCACCTGCGGGCTAAAGGGTTGTAGCACTCGGCGGGGGTGAGAGTGCATTTTCTTTGCCGGGTATCCGCGGCGGCGGCGCATCTTGGCGGCTACGTCCCGCATCCACCACCAGGTACAGCAACGCCCCGCTCCCCCACAAGCGTGAGGAGGCGGGGCGTCACACCTAACAGCATGGTTGCTGAGGTGAAGGCTTAGGAGTAAACGTGCGGGTGCAGGGTTGCGACGCAGTCCAGGTTGCGGTACTTCTCAGCGAAGTCCAGGCCGTAACCAACAACGAACTCGGGCTCGATATCCCAGCCGACGTACTTGACCTCAACGTCAGCCTTGACGACCTTGGGCTTGCGCAGCAGGGTGCAAATCTCAACGGAAGCTGCACCGCGAGAAATCAGGTTCTGCTGCAACCATGCCAGGGTCAGACCGGAGTCAATGATGTCTTCAACGATCAGGACGTTGCGGCCCACCAGGTCGGTGTCCAGGTCCTTGAGGATACGCACAACACCGGAGGACTTGGTGCCGGAACCGTAAGAAGAAACAGCCATCCAGTCCATGGTGTAGTGGCCCTTGAGAGCGCGGGAAAGGTCAGCCATGATCATGATGGCGCCCTTGAGAACACCCACCAACAGCACGTCCTTACCGGCGTAGTCTTCGTCGATGCGTGCCGCCAGTTCGGCGACCTTCGCGTTAATCTCTTCCTTGCTGAAGAGAACGTTCTTAATATCGTCCTGCACGTCGATAGCCTGCACGATGTATTCCTTCGTATCTTTAGACGCTCTGCGCCTCCGCCGGGGGCCCCAGGTAAAGGGGTTTCATGCCTTCCCACGGCGGATAATGTGGATGGTGTTCGCCTTAAGTATGGCTTAAAACGGCGCCGCGGCGCACCTCACCACGCAGATAGTGTGTGCTGAGGATGCTTCCGCGGGCACCTAGCTGGGCACCTAGTTAGGGTCGAGTTGACACTAATACGAGCACGTCCAGGCGTTCACCGGTTGCCGGATGCACAATTTTGCGGCGGCGGTACGCGCTCACGTGACCGGGCATCTGAACGGGCCCAGCTACCGCATATTCGGCGGTGAAAGAGTCCAGCGCCTGCAGTCGTTCGAAGCCGGGGTTCTCTCCCCCGGCGGCTTTGCAGGCGGTCGCAAGCACACGCAAACGAAGCGCCGGATGCAGCGCCGCCACCTGCGCACGGTCCAGCAGCACGGCGTCTTCACGTTCGATGCCGCGCACGGCGGTTCCGGCGGGTAGGAGCGCCTGCTTGTAGGCTGCCTGTGCCTGTTCGTCGAGGTATTCGGCGTCGGGGCCAGCTACGGAGGCGGTGCGTGCCAGGGAGCGGGCGACGTCCCCGCCGAGGTGCTCCTCCAGGTAGGGCAGCACGCTGTGGCGGATGCGGGCACGCATGAGGGTTTGGTCGGTGTTGGTCGGGTCGATCCAGGGGGTGAGGGTTTCGGCGTCGCAGATGTCGAGCATGTCGGTGCGGCGCAGGCCGAGGAAGGGACGCAGGTAGGTGACACCCCCTTCGACGCGTACGGGCGGCATGCCCGCCAGGGAGCGTGTGCCGGAGCCGCGGCTTAGGCCGAGTAGCACGGTTTCTGCCTGGTCGTCGAGGGTGTGGCCGAGTAGTACGGCGCGGGTGCCGGTGGCTTCAACGGCTTTCGTGAAGGCGGCGTAGCGGGCGGTGCGCGCCGCCATTTCGGGGCCCATGTTGCCGACGGGAACCTGCACTTTTTCGGTGATGACGGGGTGAAGCCCCAGGTCGGTGAGGGTCTGCGCGGTCTGCGCGGCGACTGCGGCGGAGTTTTCTTGTAGGTCGTGGTCGACGATGATGGCGCCTACGCGTACGTCGCCGCGGCGGGCGAAGTGCGCGGCAATGGCTGCCAGTGCGAGGGAGTCGGGGCCGCCGCTGCAGGCGACCAGGAGCAGGGGCAGGTCGGCGGCGTCCGAGGTGGAGGCGGTGCGGGAGCGTCCGGTGGCTTTGATGCTTCCTGCGCCGAGGAGCTTTTCGAGGGCGGCGGCGAGGCGGCGGCGGGCAGTGCCGACGGCGGGGTGCAGGCGTCCTGCGCGTCCATTCTGCATGATGGTTCCTTTATAGAAATTGCGAAGTGTCTATATCAACAGATACTTCACGAGGAGAATTTAGAAATAACGAAGGCTCAAGAAGTCAGGAGCCTTAGGAGCACGGATGAAGGTATTCTTCAAACTCGTCCTGACGGCGTTCCAACTCTTTCTGCATGGTCTTAAACGGTGAGGCATTTGAGTTGAAAACATATCCCGGGGCGGCTCGGGCTGTGGGCCAGCGAACTGCTCGAGCCGCTTTGAGAGCACGCTTTAGGGCGTCTTTCTGCACCTTGGGTGGAAGACCGATGGTATCGGCAAGAGCAAGCCAATCGTCAACAGTAATCTTCCAGTCTTCGGGTGGTGAACCGTCACCGGGATTCGAGTTATCTTTTCCGTTCACGCTAAGCGCCATAGACAGGGATTTAATGTGTACAAGCGAACAGGGGATGTCATAGATAGGAGCTACTTCCCATCCACGGCGTCCCTTGAGGAGCGAAATATTTTTTGCGTGCAGGTCCCCATTGCCTGTCAGCCAGGCGTAGAGAAAATGCAGGTAAAGATTCCTTCGGGCAATAGCCGGGGAAGCAGCAAGCTTCACCATTGCTTGAATGACGCTCTCTGTTGTCACGGCATGGTTGTCTTCCGTGTATTTCTCACCTGAAGGAATACCCAAAATTTGGGCACCATCTTCCATGGCGATGCGTCCCCCAGAGGGTGTTCGGTCAAAACGAGAGACCATCAAACCTGACACGCCATCTCGATCATAGACAAGCTCATGCTGAGCTACAGGAATCCCCATGAGCGCGGCCGCCGTAAGGTGGGCAGCTTCGTTTTCCACGAGCCCAGGCATGCGTTGCGGGCTGATTTTCAGAAGCGCATCGTAGCCAGCGCCCGTCCAATGCACGGGCAGAGTTTTCATGACGGCGCTCAGCTTTTCTTGAACGCCAGGCAGTCCTCGGCGGTCAACCGTACCCATCAGTTCTGCAAAGGAAACAACCTCAGGGTTATTCACCAATGCGGCAGGGGCGGTGTACAGTTCCCGCCCGTGCTCAATAATTTGCACATCGCCTGGAACGTCAGAACCAATCACCAGCAATAAGCCCAGGGTGTTATTTTTGCTGATTTTTTTCTCGGAACTGACAACGTCGAGCCTATAGCCTTCAGGCAAAAGATTCTGGAAGAAAGGGGGAATTGATTCTGCGGTATATTCCGCGTCTAAAGGCAGGCTCGTGGCAATTGCCGGGCCTTCATAATCTGCCCGGTAGGTGAAATGAATCAGCCCGTTGGCATCTCGCCTCAAATATGCGGCGAGAACACCATCTTTATAGACATCTGCCATCAGTTCATCTGTCATGGCTTTTCTCCAGGTTCTGTTTTCTATCGCAGTGTGCGGGAGGGGTTAGGTGAGGGGGTTGGTGATGGCCAGCTCGATGCCGAGCTCTTGGGCGACTTTGAGGACCGCACCAATTGACGGGCCGGGCAACCCACGCTCAATATCGCGGATTGTTTTATCGCTGAGCCCGACCATCCACGCCAACTCCATTTGGGTGATTTTTTCGTACTTGCGGACGGCGCGAACCTGGGCGCCAAATTCCTGTGCGAACCTCGTTGCGTCGAATGCCATGGGGTTTCCTCCTCACCGCTGCAGAACCTCAGGTTATACGAACTATTCTTCGTAATATGCCCATAATAGCACTCCCAGGGGTGCTCTGAGGCTGTTTTCCGAAGAATAGTTCGGTTAAACACACCCTTCCGGTACCCCTAATCACAGCCAAGGAGCACAACAAAAGGGGCGTGCCCACCGCCTCCAGCACGCACGAAAACTCGCACGAACCAGATGCAGGGAACACGCCCCCAGCAAGCCCTCCCGCTCACCTGCCGCTAGGACAGCGACTGCAGACGAGCCACAATCGGCGTCAGCTCTTCATGGTAATCAAGAATCGCGAGAGGGGTGAAAATAGTAGGGTACGAAGCGTAATAGAAATCCGGTATTTTATTGATTTCCCAGGTATTGTACTCGGTGTAGCTAACACTCAACCAGACACTATCAAGGTTATCATCGGGCCTCCTTAAAGCATGCTGATAAACCCAACTCATTGCTCGATGCAACTCGCTCCCTTCCTTAATGGGAGCAGCACCCTTTTCCGCACGCACAGCATTCGCCGCATCCAGGGATTCCAGAGTCACCTTGGGGCTACCCGCAGCACGATAAAGGAAAGTAAAGTAGGCGCCACGGCTCGCCGGAGTATCGTAGTGGAAGGAACCATCAGACCAACCGGTGGTCAAGCCCACCCGGGTCGCCCAAATAGCAACCTTATAGCGCGCATCGCCCGGAGTCAGGTCGGTGTACGGGGACTTCTCCGGCAGGTTCTTCACCTCGGGTGAACCCGCCAGATGGTACAGGTACTCCAGCAAGCGGCCACGCGAAATGGTCATGACCCCGTTCGGCAACTTATCTTCACGGGTTGTAGCCAGCCCAACAACCTGCTTCTTCGTAATCAGGCCGGTACACTCCGCCCAATCCAAACTGCCCATAGTGTTCTTGCCGTAATAGAAGTGCATGTCAAAACAATTAACATCAAATTCCAGCTCTTCTACAGGCTGTGCAGATTTCGGCTGAATGTATGCCGCCTGGGCTACGCCCTGACCCATATACCCCATAGCCAGCGCCAACAGTGCCGCCGCGCCACGGGTCGAGAGGTTTTTCTTCATTTTCTATCCTCGGTGAAAGGTGTGAGAGTAGAAGAAGAGTGAATCCCTTTGAACATACTCGGGATTCACTCTCCGCGCAATTATTTCAGAATGATTAAACTTTTACGTCATTTTGACTATTCCGATTAATCTCATTATCTTGCGAGGTCCTATAGACCACAAAATTAATATCAATATAGAAATTGCCCCAGGGGACACTGCGATCTCTCCTAAAGAAAAGGTGCCGACCGTCATTCGAAGTCAATTTATTACCATCACGGGCATTACGCGATGAACCGGCCACAATACTAATATCATCCAGCTTATTCTCCAGATAAAACCCGTAACGCGAGGAACGCTGGCCAACTTTCGGATTAGCCGAACGCGGCGATACTAGGCGTGCTCCAGAAGCATTTCGTCCAATATACCAATTAGCTGCTTCATCAGTGCGTGCAGTTCCCTTAAGAATAAGTGAATTCTCGAGACTCGAGGACTCACCTAGACAATTCATAAACTGATTATCCTTGAAACCTACGACCCACCCGTGCCCGCCATTCTCCTGAGCGGTACATCCGATGAACATATTCCGTTCGCCAAAAATCGCCCACCCGGCACCAGACTTTCTGCGGTACTGATCTCTATCGTGATAAAGGTCGGAATTTGGCTTATTGCGAATAGCAAACCAGGCGGTACATGCCACAAATTTACATTGAGCTCCGTACACCTCAATTGCCCCATGATATCCGCCACCAAGATTGGCATCAGAGACCTCAACCATCACAAACTTATTATCCGCAGCTCCAGAGTTCAAACTCTCTGTTCTACGCTGAACATGACCCACCGGCTTTCCCACCAAGAGCCCTTGTCTGCGAGTTTTACGAATGCGGACCTTATCAACCTTCATAGCACGATCATGTTCACCCAGGATGGCAATTCCGATTGCCGTATCCCAGATTTCAACATTTGAAATAATAGGGGCAGCTTCAGGTTCATTAAAAATATTATATCTTGTATGAACAATAATGCCCGCAATATTATCCGGTATATAATTATCAGCAACGTGCTTACCCTGAGCAATTTGATACTCAAAAAATCCTTTACGAATATTAGGATTCAAAAGATTAAGATTGGCGGCACGAATAAACATATCCCGTACCCCAAAACGCATTGGTATATTTGTTCCCATATCACCCACAAAGGTATTGTATGACCCCATATGAAATACCCCTTGACACTCCATATCGTCACCATCAACATCTCTTAAAATCTTCGGGTTTTTATTAAACCCAATAATTTGTGTTGAAAATCCATGACCATACACCTCTACCCTATCCCTGAGATTAATAAAATCATTACTCACAAGATAGATTCCCGAAGGAATCTCGACAGAACCACCACCGGGAACAGCGGCCACCGAGTTAATGGCATTTTGAATTGCTGGTGCGGAATCCTTCGTACCGGTTGGGTCTGCACCAAAATCCAAAACATTCACATGCTTTGATTTACTATAATCAACCATATTGTATTCCTTTCTTAAGCCATGTAGTTCAAACGCATTCAAATAGTTTGAATGCCAACCCACCAATTTTTCCTGAATATCTATACATATAGATGATTTGTGTTTAATTCTATTAAATCTGTACCAACCCCCTATCAATCATCTCTTTTTGCAGAGCAAGATTTCCCGAATCCACACCCCTGCGATTACCCCCATAATTGTTTTATGGGGCAGCTATTGTGGTATATGTCAACACGCCTCCCGGCGTCCTAACACTAATCCGATAGGAAGCCGACACAGTAGATCCGCCGTATTCGCTACGACCCGGGAAATACACGCCAAAGCACCCTCGTTGAAACAACTCTTCCGGCTGAGAAATATCTTTATCAACCTCAAGACCCCATTCCCAGCGCTGAGCTTGAATAAACGCACCGTCATCTTCTCCAAAGGATGCGTTTCCCTTCATCTCCCCTTGGTAGACACCACAAAAATACTCAGTGCTCTCCACTGAGGCACCACGCGCACGAACCACCTTCAGACCCGAGTCCTCACGCACTGTCAGTGATGGTGCAGCCGGGTACCCCTCAGGAGAATGGCTTGTCAATCCCATAGAACCCGGCTGCCAACGGCTCATCTGCACCATGTATTCTTGCGATCCACTCAGCTGTTCAAGCTCAACCACAATCTGCTGACCCGAAGGAATTTTAGACAGCCACTGCCCTGTATCACGGCGAATATGGGGGCGAATTACCTCATACAAGAATCGCTCTCCTTGATTCCCCATCAGTTCTACCGACGGAAGCGCATGCACCCCAGCATAGGGGCCCGAAAAGGGAAGGAGCTGAAACCACAGAATGACATTATCTGCGCCATTAGTCGGCAACCACGCTTCACGAAGCGGGGCAACAGTGCACCCATCTATTTGCTGGGGAGACCCAACAGAGCCCTGAATACCCCATGCCGTGCTCTGAGGTGCTACGAAGAAACTTACCAGGGCAAATGACGAAAGCCGGCACACATGCCGGCGTGACAGTTCAGACATGATAGTCCTTAAATTGAGTTGAGTGATGACAATAGTGTGTGGCGTTTACGCTTCGTCCACGCTCTTACACCACACTCCTTCAACCCTACTCTGAAAATTCACCGTTTCGAGTATTCACAAGCAAATATTTCATTCTCGTGAAAAAAATATATATCAATGTAAACCTGAAGTTTATTAAAATCTCACTTTAAACTTGAATATTTATGCAACTAGAACTTTAGAAATATCTTTAAAAATCTGAACTTTCAGAAATATTACAAGCCCCACCGTGCAGAGTACTTGTTGAAATCGACCTCTACAAAGCCCTGGGCAACAACTCCGAGCACAACAAAAGGGGGCGTGCCCACTGCCTCCAGCACGCACGAAAACTCGCACGAACCAGACGCAGGGAACACGCCCCCTTCCGAAAAACCGGGTGCACCTAACGGTGCGGCAGCTTAGTGACCCTCAGCTGCGAAACGGTCGATAGCCTCCTGGACCATCTTCTCAGCAGCAGCCAGGTCTTCCCAGCCCTCGCCCTTAACCCACTTGCCGGGCTCCAGGTCCTTGTAACGCTCGAAGAAGTGCTGAATCTCAGCCTTCAGCTGCTCGGGAACATCAGCCAGGGACTTGATGTGGTCGTAGCGCTTGTCGGTGGGAACGCACAGAACCTTAGCGTCGCCGCCAGCCTCGTCGGTCATGTTGAACACTGCGACCGGGCGGGACTCAACCAGCACGCCGGGAACAACGTCAACGTCCAGGATCAGCATTGCGTCCAGCGGGTCGCCGTCCTCACCGAGGGTGTTCTCGAAGTAGCCGTAAGCGGTGGGGTACTGCATGGAGGTGAACAGCACACGGTCCAGGCGCAGGCGGCCGGTCTCGTGGTCCACTTCGTACTTCACGCGGGAGCCGCGGGGAATTTCAATAGTGACGTCGAGTTCCATCGGAACCTTCTTTCTCGTGAGTTAGAGTCACTTTCGCGGCGACTTCGGCGCGCAAGGTGCGAAAGTTAGGTGTTGAACTCACCCATTGTAACCCGTTCACGCACACCGAAACCGCGTATTCGGCGCCAAAACCAGCGTAATTTACCACGCTCACACCACAGTTAACATTCCGCCTAGTCCCACGCCCGCCAGCGCGCCCCGCCGGCGCACCCGGCCGCCGTACCGGGCAGCCCAGAGAGGGTCCGCGAGGGGCGGCAGGAACACGGCATGAGCATCCCAGCACCGGCGCGTAAATTCGATAGGCACCCCATCCGCCCGCTATGCTCAAAAGATGCCTTCCAACAAGCACAACACCCAGACCACCACCCTCACCCGACGCGCCGCCCTCACCCTCGGCGGCATGTTCCTCCTCACCGCCTGCGGATCCGCCGCAACCGAACAGAAACGCCCCGAAGGTTCCACAAGCCCCACCGGCAGCGCAACCGGCAGCCCCACCGGCACCGTCGAGGCGACCGCCTCCGCAACCCCCAGCGCCACCCCGACCCTCGCACCCGCACTGCCCGAAGCGGAACAGGAACAGCTACGTGCCGCCCTCACCGCGCTCTTCTCGGACGGCACCTACCCGCAGTACAGCCTGCTCGTCACCGGCATGGACGGCAACCTGCCCAGCATCAAGGCAACCACCGCGCCCGCCGACCTCTACGCCGCCAACGCCGACACCGCGCGCGTGCCCGCCTCCACTTTTAAGGTGCTAACCCTATTCGCGCTCAACCGCTACGCGAATCTGCAGGCGCGCCTGCGCACCCGCGTCACCCGCGACGCCGCCGGACTGTACCTCATGGCGGGCGGCGACACCCTGCTCGGTGCGGGCGCCTCCGACCCGAAGCAGATTGTCGGACGCGCAGGCCTGACCACCCTCGCCGAGCTGACCGTGAAGGCGCTTCTTCAGGGCGAGAAGCCGACCGCGGCGCTGCCCGTCTACCTTGACGGCACCTTCTTCACCGGCCCCGGCGTGAACCCCGGCTGGGATGACGCGGACGTGGCGTCCGGCCAGATCACGCATATTCACCCGATTGCGCTCGAATCGCACACGGTGCCGGGCAAGTCCACCGCAAGCAACCCGGTACGCCCGGATGATGCGGCGGTTGCCGCCCAGCAGGCATTCGTGGATGCACTCAACACCGCCGGCAAGGAGTCCGGTCTGAGCTTCACCCTCGCGGAGCGCCGCACCGCCCCCGCGGAAGCAGTTGAAATCGCCGCGGTCGAATCGGCAACCCTGCTGGAGCAGGCACAACACATGATGCTCAAATCCGATAACGCCCTCGCTGAGGTGCTCGGCCGTTGCGCCGCCATTGCCGCAGGTAAGGAAGGCAGCGGCGAGGCGGCACAGCAGACCGTGCGCCAGGCACTCGTGGATGCCGGTGTGAACATTGAAAACCTGGTGCAGGCAGACGTGTGCGGCATGTCCTTGACGGACCGCGTGACCGCCCGAACCCTCGTGCAGGTTGTGGCTCTGCTGAATGCTGATGAGCATGCGGAGCAGCTGATGAGCACGTTCCCGGTCGCGGGCGTGAGCGGCACCCTGACCGACCGTTTTGGTGCGGCGAACGCCGTGCACGCGCGCACTTTTGTGCAGGCGAAGACCGGCACCCTGTACACGGTGTCTTCGCTGTGCGGTGTGGCGATCCGACCCGACGGCACCCGCCTGATTTTCGCGATTATTCTGAACGATCTGGGCGGTGCGGATGCGCTGCCCGCCGCGAAGGAACGCGTGGACGCGGCGGCGGCGGCGATTGCGAACCGTTCGACCGCGCCGAGTGCTTCGGATGCTCCCTCTGCGGTAGCAGCGAGTGCTTCGGCACCCGCTTCGGACGGGGCAAGCGCCCCGGCTTCTGCGGCTGCTTCGGCGGCAGTTTCTACCGCGGCTGCGGCGGGTGCAGCCTCCTAGCGTGTATGCCCGGATAGCCCCGAAAGCCCCCTGAATCACCCCGTGTAGGTTGATTTTCTGTAGTGTTTCACGTGAAACCTGAAAATCAACCTCTCGGGGTGAGGGGTGGTTCAGGGTTCTTGCAAGCCTCTCAACCGGGGCTCGCGTCCACTCCCTACGGCGGGTTTCACGCCCGACTTGTTCCTCTCTCCTCCAGCAGAAAAGTCACCATGAACCTTACCTTCACTCTCGCTGATCTGACCGCAACCTCTGCCTGCGAGCTGCGGCTCTACACCGAGCTTCAGGAACGGGCACAGAAGCAGACTGTGCGCCCGACGGAGCTTGAGCGCGCCCGTGAGGCATACCGCGAATGTCTGCGAGTGCTGACCGCCGGTGGGATGGTCGGCAGTGGAGTGGTCGGCGGTGAGCATGCGGATGGTAAGGCGCGCCCGGTGCCCCTGGTGGCAACCTCCGCGGCGGGACTGACCTACACGGTGGAGCTTGACCGTCTAGAGTACGCAGTCACGAACGGCGCACCCGCGAACAGCACCGCCGAGAGCAACACCGCGCGAATCGTCTGCACCCCACACCTGGGTGAGGCGGCGCATCGGGCACTATTGCGCGGTGCCCTGGCGGCGCACCTGCTAACCGGCGGCGCCACCGAGAGCACAGAGAACACCGAGAATGCCGCGCGCCTTGACCTTCACCTGGAGCACGGCGCGGAGGAGTACGGCGCAGAGTCCGAATCGGAGCCCACCAAGCACCACTCCCCCGTTCCTCAACCTCACCGGGTTGATTCGGCGCGTATTCTGCCGCTGATTCGCCTACAGGAGCAGCGCCTCCTCCTGCTCACCCAGGCGCTGAACGATGGTACGGAACCGGCAGAACTTGCCGAGCGCATCCCCTATTTTCTGACCTGCGACGAGTGCCCGGCGTGCCTGAACGCGGCGGCATCTCTTGCCCTCGCGACCGACGCCCCGGAGCTCGTCACCGAAGACACTGCCGAAGATACCGCCGAGAATCCCGAAACTGAGGAGTACCCGGTCATGTACAGGGTGCCCGCCGCGGTGGAGAACGACAGCGAACAGTACCGCCTGCAGTGCCTGCTGGATGCCCAGCTCGCCTCCCTGGAGGAGCACGCGGCGGAGCACGGCTGGGGTGCCGGTGAGTTGGAGGCGGCGATGCTGCTGTCCATGACGAATTATCACCGCCGCGAGCGTGCCCCGTTCTGGCGTGAGCATATTCGCCGCCTAGAGGACGACCCGACGGCGTGGGTGGCGAGCCGCGATTACGCGTACCTTGACCGGGTGCAGGTGCTTTCGGTGGAGCATGCGCATGCCCTTCTGAACACCCCCGCCGACCTGGAGGCGCTCGCCGCCGCCATGAAGGAGCCCGCCGAGGTGCCGGACGCTCCCGGCTGGTATCGTGTGCGCGGCGCGCAGGTGCGCCTGTTGCGTGCGCGGATTGAGGCTGATCCGAGCCTGGTGATTGCACCCTCTGATCACGCGGTGTTCTGTGCGTATGAGGCGGGGTTGAGCCCGCAGATTGCGCTGGACCGCATGGAGTCGCAGCTGAATTATTTCCGCGCGTCGAATCCGGGTGAGCGTATGCCCGCCGAGTTGGCGGCGACGGGTTTCTTTGGCATGCGTGTGCTGGCGGTGGCGCAGGGCGGTTTCGGTGCCGAGCCCGAAGGCTCCGAAGAGCCGGCTGAGTCGACCAGCGAGTTCCTGGAGGTGCTTCTGCAGGAGCGCATCCGCGTGAAGGATGAGCCGCACCGCGCCCTGCCTTCGGGTATTGGTCCTGGCGATCCGGTGTCTACGGCGACGATTGAGGCGGCTCTGCAGTCTGATGTGCACGGGTTGCTCTTCGGCGGCGCTCTCATGCCGAGCGACCCCGTGCTTAATGGCCCCGTGCCCGGCGAGGATTCCGAAGCTTCCAGCGAGTCCGCCGAGACCCCTGACCCGTCCCGTGCCCTGCCGAGCGTGCTCGATGCGGCGGCTTCGCTGACGGGGGTGGAGAGCGCCTCCGCGGATTTGCTGTTCCGCCGCGCGCCGCGCCTGAAGAAGGGCGCCTCAAACGCCAAAAATGCAGAAAATCTACCTCGTGAGGTTGATTTTTCCGACTCTGACCTGCCCACGGTGGATGCCGTGCACGCGGCGGTTCGCGCCCTCGACCATTCCTATGTGGCGGTTCAGGGCCCTCCCGGTGCGGGTAAGACTTTCCTCGCCTCGCATGTGATTGCGCGTCTGGTGGCTGAGGGTGCGAAGGTGGGTGTGGTGGCTCAGTCGCATGCGGTGATTGAGAATCTCATGGTGGCGTGCTGTGCCCGTGATGGTTTTGACGTTTCGCGTGCGGTACGCCTGCGCGGTAAGTCGGTGACTCCGGACGCCCCGTGGTCTGAGGTGTCTGATTCTGAGCTGGTCGAGCTGATTTCTGGTGCGGGCGGCCTGCTGTTTGGCGGTACGGTGTGGGATTACGTGAGTGAGCGTCGTGTGCCTGCCGGGTCGCTGGATGTTCTGGTGGTTGATGAGGCGGGCCAGTTCTCGCTGACGAATACGGTGGCGGCGGCTCGTGCGGCGCGTTCGGTACTGCTGTTGGGCGATCCGCAACAGTTGCCGCAGGTGTCGACGGGTGTGCACCCGTACCCGGTGGATGTTTCGGCGCTGGGCTGGTTGTCTAACGGGGCGGCGGCGCTGGATCCTCGTTTTGGCTATTTCTTGGGTGAGTCGTGGCGTATGGATTCGGCGTTGTGCGAGCGGGTTTCGTGGCTGTCGTATGATGGCGCGTTGGCGAGCGCGGCGGCTACGGCTGGTCGCGCCCTGCGGGGTGTTGCGCCGGGTGTGGTGTCGTATCCGGTGGAGCATGCGGGTTGTTCGGTGCGTTCCGTGCAGGAGGCGCAGGCGGTGGTGGATTGCGTGCGCGAGTTGTTGGGTCGTGAGTGGGTTCCGGCGGCTGGTGCTGAGCCGCGCCCGCTGGCGGCGGAGGATTGCATTGTGGTGGCGGCGTATAACGCGCAGGTTGATTGTGTGCGTGAGGCGCTGATTGCTGCTGGTTTGGCGGATTCTTCGGGCGCTGGCGTGCGTGTGGGCACGGTGGATAAGTTCCAGGGGCAGGAGGCTGCGGTGGTGTTGGTGTCGTTGGCGTCGTCGCGGGTTGAATCTGGGCGCGGTGCCGGGTTTGTGCTGTCGCCGAATCGTTTGAATGTGGCGGTGTCGCGCGGTCAGTGGCAGGCGGTGTTGGTGCATTCGCCGTGGGTGGCGCGTTCGGTGCCGCAGGATGTTGAGGAGGTGCTAGCTCTGTCGGGCTTCGCGGGCCTGGTGGAGTAGCACCTAGTGCAGCCCTTATTCTGCGCTCTTCTATACCCCCGCCCGCTGCGTTGCGGGGCTGACTGTAACAGGGTCTGACTGTAACAGAGTCTGGCGGTGTGGACTGGCGGAGCCTGGTTGCGGGCGTCTTTGGTGCGCCCGTAATCGGGTTTAACTGAGGTTCAGCCGAGGTTTACTTGGGCGGAACCACCAAGAATGAATTATAGTCAAACTAACCCTAATGTCAATACTCAAAATGAGGAAAGTTTTTCAACTAGCGTTCATGTATATGATTCACATCTCTTATAGAATCTAAAGTATCGCGCGACACACTTCTTGTGCGGGGGCTCCCGATGAGCCGCCCCGTGCATCCTCAACCACCCCGTGATGACCGGCGGGCCCGTCATGACCGGCGGGCACAGGCAAAAACAAACGAAAACAGACGAATACAGGCAGGCGCAGCCGACTGTCGGGGTATTCACTCATACGATTGCGCGCTACGAATTGCGCACAATGAACTACGCACGACGGATTGCACGCCGCGCGACACCATAAACCCCATCGTGGAGGTCCCCCATGAGTGTCAACACCGAGCTACTCAAGAATAGAGATTTTCGAAATACTCTCTTCGCCATTGGAGCCAACCAGCTCTCAGACTCGATGAGCTATATCACCACGCCCATCATTATCCTGGCGCTGACCGGCTCCCCCGAAGCTGCGAGTATCACCCTCTTCGTCGCGGGTGTTCTCGCCACCTGCGCCGGAGCAATATCTGGAACATGGGTCGACAGAATCGGCCCCTCAAAGTGCCTGGCGCTATCCTGTATCGGCCAGTCACTGTCCTGGATAGCGATTCTTCTCTACCTCGTTTTCAACGTCACCAACATTTACGTTTTGGTGATCACGATTTCTCTCGCCGCCATCATTTCCACCTTCGACTACCCGAGTGAACAGTCCATCATCACCCGCGTAGTCCCCAAGGAACACCTGGGGTACGCCTCCGGTATGGGCGAGACGCGAGAATCCGCCGCCAACCTGCTGGGCGGCCCGGTCGCCGGCATCATTATCGGCTTCTCGACCGTGCTCATGACCGCAGTTCACGCGGTCGTCAACCTGCTGGCGTTCATCGTCGCGCCCAAGAGCTACGGCGCTAGTCGGCAGCCCGCGGAAGAGGAAGAAGGAGAGAAAACCAGCTTCTGGCAGGACTCAAAGGCCGGTTTCGAGTACATCCTGAAGAACAAGGTGCTGGTGTCCATTGCGTTCGTTTCAACACTTGCAAACTTTGGAACGGTCGGCATTCCGCTCACCTTCATCTACTACTACACCCTGGAGGGCGCACACCCGCTCTTCATCGGCATCTTCGCGAGCGCCTTCGGCGTGGGCGTGCTGCTCGGTTCGTTCCTGGTCGGCCCGCTGACCGAGAAGTTTGCGCTCGGCCCGCTCGGTATCACCTCCCTTGCCATCATGTCGGCGTGCTACCTGCTACTGCCGGTGGTTCATTCGATGCTGTGGGCGGTGTGCCTGCTGATTGTGCTGGCGGGTATTGTGCTCCCCTCCTTCAATTCGAGCATCATTGCGTACATTAACGCATCCACCCCGGAGCACATGATCGGTCGCGTGCACTCGGTGCAGGGCATCCCGAATATGGCGCTGACCCCGCTGGCTGTTCTGCTAGCTGGCTTCCTCATTGTTGATTGGGGTATTACGTACACGGCGCTGTTCTACGCGGTATTCATTTTCCTGTCGCTGGTGGTGATGGTATTCCAGAAGCCGCTGCGTCAGCTGCCGCATATCTCGCAGGTAACGAACGCACAGTAGTTCCGCGGTAGCCCCGTCTATCAACTCCACTCAACGCCCCCGAAAGCGAATAATTCAACGTGCACTTGCATGAAAATTATTTTCCTTTCGGGGGTGTTCTACGTCCTTTCGAGGATTTCTGCACACAGTGCATTCTCACGATAATTCCCCTTATCAATGCGCATTTTTAGGGGTTTAAATGTTGCCGGTATTACGGCGAACCTTACGCCGCTTGTTGAAGGTTTTACGGCATAATAGGAAGGTGTTCGTTCTAACCTTTATTCAACGTTCCGCACAGCACTCACTCACTGCACTGTCGGACGAACTCGCAAAGCTCAACCCGCGTGTTGCCTTCGCCCAGACATACCCTGACGAAATTCAGGGCGCCTTCGACCGCGCCAGCGACGCACTCCACGCGGCGCTCATTGCCGCGCGCGATAACGGCTTCTGGGTCGGCATCGGAATCGGCGAGCTCAACATCCCCCGATTCGCAGGCGCACTCGGTGCCGTCAGCACCACCGACTGCACCGGCGACGCCCTCGAATTCTCACGCCTCGCCGTCGAAGAAGCACAAGGAGGCGCACCCGTACGCTGCATCAGCGTCAGCGCTGACAACCGCCACCTCGCCGACCTCGCCGCAGGCTCCGCACGCCTGCTCTACCGCGTATGTGCCGACCGCACCGACGCCGAATGGCGCGTAGTAAACCTGCTTGTACCCGGCGTGCGCGGCCAGCAGAAGGCCGCCGCAACCGCACTCGGCATCACCACCCAGGCAGTCAGCCGCACCCTCGTCCGCTCCCTCTGGCACGAGGAGCAGGCGGCACGCGGTGCGCTCATCGAACTGCTGACCCGTATTGACCGTTCGCGCCGCCGCGCCACCTAACCGCCGCCGCGCATCCCTCATTCTTTCGCGCCTGCCAGCCTTTCGTACCTGCCAGCGCGGAACCGAACACCTGATCCCGCCCGTGATGGTCACCCCCTGCCAGGGGTGAACCGTCCGGGCGGGACGCTCTTTAAGCCCGCGCTGAATACCCTGCAACTCGGCGGGCAAAACCAGAGAAAAGGTAAACTTATCTTTATGCCTCTTTCAGAACTTTCCGTCAGCACCCAGAACTACCTCAAGGAAATCTGGAGCCTCGAAGAATGGACCAAAACCCCTGCCACCGCATCCGCCCTGGCAGAACGCATGGGCCTGCGCATTTCTTCGGTATCTGACGGCCTCAAGCGCCTCGCCGCCGCCGATCTGATCGAGCATCAGCCCTACGGCGCTATTGAGCTCACTGAAACCGGCCGCTCCTACGCGCTGGCAATGATTCGCCGCCACCGCCTCATTGAGACGTTCCTCGTGGAGACGCTCGGCTACACCTGGGACCGTGTGCACGACGAGGCGGAGGTTCTGGAGCACGCGGTATCCGACTTCATGGTGGACCGCATCGACACCCTGCTGGGGCACCCGACCCGCGACCCGCACGGCGACCCGATTCCGGATTCTTCGGGGCATATTAGTTTTCCGCAGACCGTGCCGCTGAGCCAGTGCGAACCCGGCGAAACAGTCGTGCTCGAACGCATTAACGATGATGACCCGCGCCTGCTGCGTTACCTGCAGGGCCACGGTTTTGTGCCCGGCGTGCGCCTGCACATTGAGGAGGGCGCGCCCTTCTCGGAGGCGGTGAACGTGAGCGTGGTCGGTGCCGGTTCCGGCAACCTGCACGAGACGGACGCGGCCGGTGCGGTGAAGCCCGGCGGCACGATTATTCCGTTGGGTGCGGAGGCGACCGCCTCCCTGTTCGTATCCCGCACGGTGCGCTAGATACAGGGCGGTAGAGGCGGACTTCTAGCCCGGAAATCCGGGCGGGTACGCGCCCCTAACCTTCAGAAGATAGCAATAGGCGGAAAGCCCCACGGTAGGACTTTCCGCCTATTGCTGTCTGTGGTGAGTGTACTCAGTAAGCTTTCCCAAAGGGAGCTTTCACAGGGTGAGCTTTCTTAGGAAGCTACCGACTCAGTTTTCGTTGCAGCAGCGCTGAGTCGGCGGGCGCGCATCCTGCCCAGCAGGCCGTAGCGCGGGGCGAACACGTACGCCAGGGCGAACAGTATGCCCTGTGTGACGACCACGGCACCGCCGGGGGATACGTCCGCGTGGTAGCTGGCGTACAGGCCGGTCAGCGTGCCGGCCAGGGAGACTCCCACGCTCACCGCGAGCATCGGCACAAACCGGTCCGTGATGAGGCGCGCGGTGGAGCCGGGGATGACGAGCATCGCCACGACCAGCACCACACCCACGATCTGCAGCGCCACCACGGAGGTCAGCGCCAGCATAATGAGCAGCAGCGCGCCAAGCAGACGCGGACGCAGCCCCACCGCCTGCGCAAAGCCCGGGTCGAAGGCGTACAGCACGAAGTCGCGGCGCTTGACCAGCAGCACGGCGGCAACCACCACCGCGAGGATAGCGACCTGCCAGACGTCCGACCAGGACACGCCCAGCACGTTACCGAAGAGGATATGGTTCAGGTCGGTATTCGACGGCGTGACCGAAATCAGCACCAGACCGAACGCGAACATGGTCGTGAACACGATGCCGATCGCGGCGTCCTCGCGCACGCGGCCGCTGCGCCGCACCCCGCCGATGAGCGCCACCGCCACGAGCGCGGCAATGACCGCACCCACCGCGAAGGGTGCACCGAAAATGTAGGCGAGCACCACGCCGGGCAGCACCGCATGCGAGATCGCGTCGCCCATGAGCGACCAGCCGAGCAGCACGAGCCAGCAGGACAGCAGGGCGCAGACGGCAGCGGCGATGACAGTGACCACGAATGCGCGGAGCATGAAGGGCAGGGTCAGCGGCTCCACCAGAAAGTTGAGGATGTCCATTTAGTTCTTCCCTTCCGCAGAGCTGATCGTAGTAGTGCCGGAGGTAGCAGCGCCGGGGGCAGCGGCACCGGTAGCGACCGACGCGCCGGCGTCCACTTCCATGCCGAAGGCACGCACCAGGTTCTCGGGAGCGAGCACCTTCTCGGGGGTGTCGTGCATCAGAATATCGCCGCGTAGCAGTAGCGCCTCGTCGGCGAACTGGCGCAGGCTCGCCAAGTCGTGCGTGGAAACCAGCACGGTCGCGCCCTCGTCACGCAGCTGTTCGATGACCTGAATGAGCATCGCCTCGCTGCGCTTATCCACGCCGGCGAAAGGCTCATCCAGCAGCAGCAGCTGGGCGCCCTGGGCGATAGCGCGTGCCACGAAGGCGCGCTTACGCTGACCGCCCGAGAGCGCCCCAATCTGACGGTCGGCAAGGTCGGTCAGTTCCACGCGGGCGAGCGCCTCATCCACGGCGGCACGGTCTGCGGCACGCAGGCGGCGGGTGATGCCGAGGTTGCGGTAGCGTCCCATGCTGACGACCTCGCGCACGGAGATGGGGAAGGTCCAGTCGATTTCTTCGCTCTGCGGCACGTAGCTGACGAGCCCGGCGCGGTGATGGTGCGCGTTCTTGCCGCGGCTGCCACGGTTACCGCCGACGGGCTGCCCGTCGAGGGTGATGCTGCCGGCGTGCATGGGTACGACCCCCATGATGGCTTTGAAAAGGGTGGATTTGCCGGAGCCGTTCATGCCGATCAGGCCGCAGATACGCCCGGTGTCCAGGGTGAAGGATGCGCCAGTGAGGGCGCGGACTGGCCCGTAGTTCACGTGCACATTTTCGCAGCTGAGAAGAGTGCTCATTCCTTGTGTTCTTTCTGGTGGTCACCGTATGCGTGGGGCGGGTGTACTTGCTTGCGTGTTGCTGAGTGGGTGCTGTGTGAGCGAGTGTTAACGGCGTGGGAGGAGCGGAGCCAAGAAGGCGAAGCCCCTCCTATCCTATCGGGGGTTTGGGGTTTACCCAGGGTTTTCGATGCCGGGGTTGGCCCGGGTTTATTCGGGGTTTATGCCGGGTTTAGGAGTTGCCCTTGAGGCCCGCAACGATGGTACGTGCGTCGTATCGGATCATGTCCAGGTAGGTGGGCACGGGGCCGTTCGCCTCGGAGAGCGAGTCCACGTAGAGCACGCCGCCGAATCGTGCGCCGGTGGCGTCTGCGACCTGGCGCATCGGGTTGTCAGAGACGGTGGATTCGCAGAACACGGCGGGCACCTGGTTCTGGCGCACGTAATCGATCGCGGAGGAAATCTGCGAGGGGGTTGCCTGCTGTTCGGAGTTGACCGCCCAAATGTACTTTTCCTTCAGTCCCGCGTCTGACGCCAGGTAGGAGAAGGCGCCTTCGCAGGTGACGAGTGCGCGCTGGTTCTCGGGCAGGGTGGAGATTTCCTTGACGAGCTCGTCACGCACGCCCTGCAGCTGCTTCTTGTAGGCTTCACCGCGGGTCTTGTAGTCGGCGGCATGGGCCGGGTCGAGAGCACTAAATTCGCGAATCATCACGTCCACGTACTTTTGTACGTTGCTGGGGCTCATCCAGGCGTGGGGGTTGGGTTTGCCCGCGTAGGCGTCCTCGGTAATGGAGATGGGCGTGACCCCCTCGGAGACGGTCACGTGCTTAGCGTGGGATTCTTCAACGAACTTCGCGAACCAGGATTCGAGGTTCAGGCCGTTGTCGAGCACCAGGTCGGCGGCGTGCGCCTTCTTCAGGTCGGAGGGGGTGGGCTCGTACTCGTGAATCTCGGCGCCGGGCTTGGTGAGGGATTCGACGTTCAGGTCGTCGCCTGCCACGTTGCGGGCGATGTCTGCGAGCACGGTGAAGGTGGTGAGCACGGTCTTCTTGCCACTGCTGCTCTTAGCGCCTTCGGTGGTGCTGGAGGTGCTACCGCAGCCGGTGAGCACGAGTAGCAGGGTGAGTGCGAGGGCGGCGCAGAGCGCCTGGACGAGGCGGCGTGCGTTGCTGCCTGCGGGGGTGAGAGCGTTCATGAGGCATCCTTCATTGGAAGTCACGGGTTTGAGTATGTGGTTGATGTGTGGAATTTGCCGCGCCGGGACGCTAGGGACACGGTTGTGTCTGCGCAGGCATCATAATGCGCTTTTGCCTGTCGTCCCGGGCGGAATTTAACAATAGTTCGGCTAGCCGAACTTTTCAACTAAGCCACACAGAAAACCCCGAAATATTGGCAGAAACCCAGGGGCAGGCATAGGAACAGCCGCCCAGAGACAGGCACACAGAAGCACCAGCAGATACAGCAAGGAGGCGAGGGACCCCTCCCCCGCCTCCTTACTACACGCGGTTCTACGGCAAGCTATACGCTCGGATTAGTCGGCAATCTCAACCACGACCGGCGTGTGGTCGCTTGCGCCTTCACCGGCGCGTTCCACCTTATCGATCCAGGCACGTTCCACGCGTGCGGCGAGCGCGGGCGAGAACAGCTGAAAGTCAATGCGCATGCCCTCATCCTTGGTGAAGCGGCCCGCCTGGTAGTCCCAGTAGGTGTACTCGCCCGGAGTGTGCGGGCGCACTACATCCACCATGCCCTCTTCGAGTAGGGCGGCGAAAGCGCGGCGTTCGGGTTCGGAAACGTGAGTCATTTCGTTGCGCAGGAAGTAGTCAATATCCCACACGTCGGCATCTTCGGGGGCGACGTTCCAGTCACCAACCAAGGCGAGCTGCGACTGCGGGTTAGCCGCCAGTTCGTTGTGCACGTTCTGGCGCAGCGCCTCCATCCAGCGGAGCTTGTAGTCCATGTGCGGGTCGGTCAGGCCGCGGCCGTTGGGCACGTAGAGGCTCCAGACGCGCACGCCGCCACAGGTCGCGCCGATAGCGCGCGCCTCCAGCACCTCGGGTTCGCCGGGCTTGCCGAAGTGCGGCTGATTATCGAAGCCGCGCTGCACGTCTTCGAGGCCAACTCGGGAGGCGATTGCCACGCCATTCCACTGATTCAGGCCGAAGTGCGCAACCTCGTAGCCCATGAATTCGAAGAGGTCGAAGGGGAAGGTTTCGTCCTTGGTTTTGGTTTCTTGCAGGGCGAGCACGTCAACGTCGTGTTCGTCGAGCCAGTCTTCGACGCGGTTTTCGCGGGCGCGGATTGAGTTGATGTTCCAGGTGGCAATCTTCATGCCTTCTAGCTTAGCGGGTGCAGAGCAGGCGCCTTTCATTGCAGGGAGGCGATTGCGCGGCGAGCACGGGCGCTCGCAACCAACCAGAACAGCACAGCACCCGGAACAGAGCACCGCCCGCCTGCGCAACCTATTGGGTCGCACCGGCGGGCGGTGAATATATGCGCTAGTCAGCGCTACAGCTAGTCGGTATTACTCCTAGTCAACGGCGGGAGTGCCCACAACCTTCAGGCCCTTATCGCTGTACACCTTGAGCATGTACAGGGCGTCGGAGAAGTACAGGGGGCTGGCGGGGTCCACCACGTCTACTGCGCCGTCACCGTCGCGGTCGACTTTGGGGTAGGCGCCGAGCGTGCGGGCTGCCCAGCGGTTTTCGGTCTTGAACTGCTCAACCTTCTTAGCTTCGGCACGTAGCGGGCGGCGGATCTGGCGCATGCGTGCGGCACCGTCGGGGCTACCTGCGGCGCGGTAGAGGAACGCGGCGAGGGTGTTGCGGGTGGCGTAGTCATCCGGGTGGAAGAGCCCGTCATCCCAGCCGGAGGTAATGCCCGCGTCCGCCGCCCAAATGTACGCGGCGTAGTCGGGGTCGGTGGTTGCCACGTCCTTGTAGGGGGAGGTCTTGGGCAGGTTCTTGACGGTCGGCGATCCCGCCATGCGGTAGAGCATGCGCACGAGCTGGCCACGAGTGACGGTTGCGGTGCTGTGGCGGCGGGTAACGGTGTATTCTTCACTGTTGAGGTAGCCGTGGCAGACCGCCCACACGCCGGGGGTGGCGTTCATGGCGCCGAGGAAGTTGGCGACGCATCCGACGTAGCTGGGGTCATCCTTGGGCTGCTCTGCCTTGACGACCTGCAGGTTGGTTGCGGGTTCTGCGGCGTTAGCGGCGTGGGCTGCGGGTTGTGCATTCACTGCGGCGGTGACGGGTACGGCGCCGAGGGCGAGTGCGAGAGTGAGGGCAAAGATGCGGCGTGCACGGGGAGCGGATGTAAACGCTCGGGAGATTACCGGAAGCATGGATGTGTCCTTATGTAATTGTGGTTGAGAACCGGCCGGAAGGAACCGGTTTTTAGGGTCGACTTTGGGGTCGACTTTGAGGTCGCCACATGGGGCGAATAGGAAAAGAGGAAAGGGCGCGTTGAGGAATAGTGAGAAGCGGCAATGAATAGGGTCTGACGTGCGGCGATGCGGCTTTGTCCTACATCAAGGGGACTGTCACCGAGGGGACTGTTCCGCGTCGTGGGGACACATCTGTGGTGGTGCACAGTGAATGGACTGTTTTACACCACCCTAGAAAGTTTAAAGTACATATCGATATTTTATTCAATATTCAATTGAGACTTTTATCAACTAACAATTAAAAGTTGTTCCAAACGACAAAGTAGCCGCGAATGGCAGGTATTCCATTCGCAGCTACTTTGATTTTTAGCCGGTATGTAGCGGTATAACGCGCCCACTAGGACACACGCACCTACCTCACGATTCGCAGGAAAGTCCCGAACCGGTTCGGGCGTGTCTACTAGCTGCCGTCAGTTGCCGTCAGTCTCTACTAACCGCGCATCACGTTGTAGGCTTCCTTGGTGAGCTGACCGGCGGGCGAGGTGGAGTGGCGCAGCTCCTCAACCTCAATGACCACGTTCGCGCCAATCTCGCCGGTGATGTACACGCGGCGGCCGAGCATATTACCATCGCCGATGCGGTCGTCCTTGGCGGTACCTTCAGTGATGCGCAGGTCGTAAATCTTGTTCTCAATGTAGAAGCCGTACAGGGAGGCCGCCTTCTCCGGCGGATTATAGGAGACAGGCGCGACCATGCGGGTACCGCGCGCATTGCGGCTGATGTACCAGTTGGCGGCCTCGTCAGCACCGGCGGCACCGCTGACGGTGCCAGCCCAGCTGGAGCCTTCCGCTTCGCATCCGATGAAGATGTTATGTGCCCATTCAACAAGCCAGCCGTGACCCGCGTTGGAGCGTGCGGTGCAGCCGATGAACATGTTGCGTTCACCCTGCACGATCCAGCCTGCGCCGGCGTGGCGGGTGGCGGGCTCGTAGAGTGTGTTCTTGTTGCTGGTGCGGTGGTTGCTGTTGCTGGAGCAGTTTTCGAATTTTGCCTGCGCTGCGTACACCTCGATACCGGCGTAGGAGCCGCCGCTGAGGTTCGCTTCGGCAACGTCGATACCGCGCAGCTTGTTGTCTGCCGCGCCGGAGTTCTGGCCTTCGTTGGGGCGGCGGGGGTGGCCGGCGGGCTTGCCGAGCAGCAGGCCCTGGTTGAGGGTGCGGCGGATGGTCACGTCGTCAATTTTCATGCCCTGGTCATCCAGGCCGAGCACGGCAACGCCGATGGCGGTGTCCCAGACTTCCACTCCGGCGATAACGGGCACGATGTCCGGTTCGTTGAGCATGTCGCCGGTCAGGTGGGTGTGGAAGATGACGCCGGCGACGTTATTCAGCGGGGCGGTGTGCGCATCGAGCGGGTAGCTGCTGATGGGGGTGTTTGCGGCGTTGGTGCGGATGTGCAGGTTGCGCACGCCCATGCGCATGGGCTTGTTGGCGTTGTAGCTGCCGTAGACGGGGGTGGTGTAGCTGCCGACGTGGAACACGCCGGTGTATTCGGTGTGGCCGTTGGAGGTGGTGGGGATGGCACGGTCGGAGTGCGCGATGACGACGGTTGAGGAGCCGTAGCCGAAGATTTCGACACGGTGCTTGATGTCGATGAAGGGGTAGGAGACGCGGTAGATGCCGCGGGGTAGTTCTACGGATCCGCCGCCGCGTGCGGCGACAGCGTCGACTGCTCGCTGGATGGCTGCGGTGGAGTCTTTGGCACCGGTGGGGTCTGCGCCGTAGTTGATGGCGTTGATGCTCATGGGCGTATCGGGCATGAGGGGCTCAATTCTTTCGATGGGTACCGCGTTCGGTGCTGAAGGCGGCGCGGGTGAGTGAATTGAGTGAATACGGCTGTAAGTGAATACGGTGCTGCGCGGGTGCAGTGTTGAGTTTGTGCGGTGCGGTGTGTTGGGCGCATTTCTGCGGATGTGTTGGCGTGTGCGGGTCTGTGCACCGGCAGACCTGCCTCCTGCTCAAGGGTACCGCATTGCGCGTGTGGAGGCGATGACCGGGCACTGTGATGCCCGCTCCCCTACCCCGTTTTTCTACGGTTTTTTCGGCTGTTTTGTGGGCGGGTTAAACGCCGAGGGGCGGGGATTACTCCCCGCCCCTCAGACGTATGCGTTTTAAGATTTTGTGATCACGAGCCTCAGCCCGCGCAGCTCAACCCGTGAGGGTTAGCCCATGAACACGCCGTTGCCGCGCTTCTCCAGCTGCTTCGGCGCGAAGGTTGCGTGGCGAATATGATCCACCTCGATGAGCACGTTATCGCCCATCGCGCCGGTCACGTGAACGCGGCGGCCAACCATGTTGTTATCACCAATACGGTCATCCTTCGCGGACGCAGTCGTAATGTGCATATCGCGAATGTTGTTCTCAATGTAGAAACCGTACAGGGAAGCCTTCGCCCAGCTGTAAGGGTTGTGCGAGCGAGGAGCCACGAAGCGGCTACCGCGTGCGTTACGGCCAATGTACCAGTTTGCAGCCTCGTCGCCTCGAGCGGCGCCGGTAACAGCATCCTGGAAGCTGGAAGACTCGCCCAGGCAGCCAATGAACTGATTGTTGCCCCACTCCACGAGCCAGCCGTGACCGGCGTTCTCCTGGGCGGTGCAGCCAATGAACATGTTGCGGGTGCCCTGAATGAACCAGCCTGCGCCCACGTGGCGGGTCTTCACCTCGTACAGGGCGTTCTTACCCATGTTGCGCTTGTTGAACCAGCTGGTGGACGCCTCGAACTTGGACTGAGAAGTATAAATCTCGATACCCGCGTAGGTGCCGAAGCTCATGTTTGCGTCAGAAACGTCAATCATGGAGAACTTGTTATCTGCCGCGCCGGGGGTGTCACCCTCGCGGGGGCGCAGCGGGTGGCCGACAGGCTTGCCGACCAGCAGGCCCTGGCGCAGGGTCTGGCGGATGCGCAGCTTGTCAATCTTCATGCCCTGGTCGTCCAGGCCCAGGATCGCAACGCCGATAGCGGTGTCCCAGATTTCGATGTTGGACAGGGTGGGCACTGCGTCCGGCTCACCGGGGTTAGCGTCCGCAATGCGGGTGTGGAAGATGACGCCTGCAACGTTGTCGACGGGCTGGGTGTGCTTCTCCAGGAAAATCTGGTTGCTCTTAGAATCCAGCGGCAGGTTGTACTTGTTGGTGCGGATGAACAGGTCACGCACGCCCATACGCATGGGCTTGTTCTGGTTGGTGCCACCGCTCATGGGGGTGGTGTAGCTACCGGTGTGGAAAACGCCGGTGCATTCGTAGCTACCGTTCTTGGTGGAGGGAATACCCTTGTCGGTGAAAGCGACGATTCGGGTTGCCTGACCGTGGCCGAAGATTTCGACGCGGTGCTTCATTTCGATGAAGGGATAGGAGACGCGGTACATACCGCCGGGAATCTCCACGGAGCCGCCGCCCTGCGCAGCAACATCATCGATAGCCTTCTGGATAGCACTAGTGGAGTCTCGTACGCCGGTGGGGTCAGCATTGTACTTGGAATCGCATACGTTCACGCTCATGATGGTAGCCATGGAGTGTCCTCTTTCTTGGCGGATACAGACAGCGATTAGCGCGTAGATGGAATCTAAGCGCGTCATTAAGCTGAGTGTATCCAGTTGTGTTTGAGTGAATAAATGGTTTTGAGCTTCCTTCCGGTTGAGTGAGTGAGTCTCTTCCGGTGTGGGATGCGGGCGGGGAGTGAATCCGCTGCATCAACGCTCGTGGGCGGTGTGAGGGAGTGAATCTCAACCATTCCCACATGAGTCATAAATTCTTGCATACAGGATGCAAATCTGTCTAACCCATCGACAAAATATTCTAGGGCAAAATTGGGGCTTTTTCACCGCTCAACACCCGATAGTGTTGATTGTCTCGCCGGTCACTTTGATGCAATAGAGTGCACATAACCCACAGAAAACCAACCGACCAGTACAAATACCACATTTTGCACACAAATGCACTAGTCAGAGAGTTTTTCGATGAATGCGCGCTATATCACTTCATAGACAGGTCATCCAGACCCAAAGAACCCATTAAAACCCCTCATCAGCGGCTTATCTCACAGACTCAGAGGCCCCCAATAGCACCCGCCGGGCGGCCCGGCAGGCAGGTTTCAAACCCCCTACTGAACTTCCTTCGCGGAGGCGGCACCCACCACATCCAGGCGCGCATAGCGGCCCGCAAGCCAGGTACAAATCATCAACTGAACCTGATGGAAAATCATGATCGGCAGCATCATCAGACCCAGCGAGCCCGCACCAAAAATAATGATCGCCATCGGCAGACCAGCCGCCAGCGACTTCTTCGAACCGCAGAACTGAATCGTAGTGCGGTCGGCACGGTTGAAGCCCAGGCGCTTAGCCATCTGGTCGGTCAGCCACAGCATGAACACCACGATAATCGCCATGAGCACGACCAGCAGCACGATCTGCCACCACGCCACGCGCGTCCACACACCCTGCACCACCGAAGCGGAAAACGCCGAATACACAATCATCATGACCGAGAACTTATCCAGCCACTTGGTCGTCGGCTTCTTAGCGAACTCCCCCACCCAGCGGCGCGTCAGCTGACCGAGCACGAACGGCAGGAACAGCTGAATGGCGATGTCCAGGAAGACCGTTCCGGAGAACTCAATATGGCCCGTGTTCATCAGCAGCATGGCGAGCAGCGGGGTCGCCACCACACCCACAATCGAAGAGAGCGAAGCACTCACAATCGCCGCCGCCACGTTACCGCCCGCAATCGAGGTGAACGCAATCGACGCCTGCACGGTCGAGGGCACAAAGGTCAAGAACAGAATGCCCATGTACAGCCCATCACCGAGCACAAAACGCAGCGGTGAAAGCGCCAAACCGACCAGCGGGAACAGCACGAACGTGCAGCTCAGAATCATCAGGTGCAGACGCCAGTGGGTCAGGCCGCGAATAGCCTCCGCGGTGGAGAGGCGAGCGCCGTACAGGTAGAACAGCAGGGCGACCGCGAACTTCGTTCCGGTGCTGAACCATTCGGCAAAGTCGCCGCGCGCTGGCACGATAATGGCGAGGATGACCGCGGTAATGAGCATGGTCAGCAGCGGGTCGAGTTTGATGGAGCGAAGTGATGAAAGCATGGTTTCCATTCTAGAACTGCGGCACGCGGCGGATGCGGGGCAGGCGCTTCTTCTCACCTGGGGGTCACGAGGGGAGAGCTTAGAAGTGTGCAGGAGGCGGTTAACAGCCGAACCCGCCGGAGTGCGTTAGCACCCCGACGGGTTCGTGAAGGTTATTGAGCTGTGCGGCTCAGATGAGGCGTTCAGAGTAGGCTCAGTGGCTACTTCTTATCACCGTCGAAGCCGTAACCGTAGGAGCCACCCTCAGAGGAGTTGTTGCCGTACTGGCCGTAACCGTACTGCTCGGACTGGCCATTAGGCTGACCGGCAGAAGGCTGCTCGGAAGCAGACTGACCTGCACCGTTCTGAGCTGCACCGTTCTGGCCTGCGGCAGGCTGACCGAAGCCGGGCTGCTGACCGTAAGACGGCTGACCCGGCGCGGGCGCCTGCGGGCCGCCGGGCGCACCCGGTGCCGGCATGCCACCGGCGGCGGCGTACGCATCCCAACGCTGACCGTGGAAGGCACGAGCCTGCTCGGTGAGCCAGCCAGCGAACAGGGTCGAGTTCGCATCGAACTCGGGGGCGTTCTCAGGCTTGGGGTACACGTCCACAGTCTCCAGGGTGTGGTCAGCCCAGGCGTCCTGGTGCTCACGCATGAACTCGGTGGACTGAATCGGGTCAGGCCACATGTGCACCGGCTCAGATGCCGGAATCAGGACCGGAACGCGCGGTGCGGAGTCCTTGACCGGGTTCTCAGTTGGGCGCCAGAACAGGCGGCCGGGCTGGGTGCGGTCACGCAGCGCGTGCGCACGCCAGGTGAGAATGGGGTGGCTTGCCAGCAGGTTCACATACCAGACGGCAAGGCCTCGGTCAGTGACGGCACGGTCGGCAAGCTCATCGAAGTTAACCTGCTTGTTCAGGTACTTACCCGCCGCAAGCACCTTGATGGCGCCCTCAGCGCCCTCGGGGCAGAAGCGGTAGCCGAAGTTATCGGCGGTGTACTCCTGCGAGCGGGACAGCGCACTCGACAGCACCGGAATCTGGTTGAACAGCGTGGTGAAAATCAGACGGAAATAACCGACGTGACCTGCGGCGATATGGCCAACCTCGTGGCCGATAATGAAGCGCAGCGCCTGCGGATCACGAGACTTACCACCAATTTCGAACAGGTCGGAGTACAGGCAGATATAGCGGCGGAAACCGTGACCTGCCGCGAAAGCGTTCATGGTGCCGTTACCGAGGATGACGTACGCATCCGGCACGCGGCGCAGGCCCGCAGCCTCAGCTGCTTCGGCGAGCATCTGGTACGCCTCGGGGAACTGGGTCGGGGTGATGCGCACACCGTGAACACGCTGCTGAGCATAGTAGATTGCACGAACAATGAAGACGGCAATCGGGCCCAGGATGAGCAGACCAACCGTCTGGAAAATCAGGTCTTCCAGGCTCGCGGAGGTGCTACCGGAAGAAGGTACTCGAACCGAACCTTCACCGGTTGAGCTGAAGACGTAACGCATCATCGAGCTGAACAGGTCGGCAAGCGCCATGAACAGCACAATGTAGCCGACCGCGGTGACGGCGTAGGCGGCGACCAGCCACGGAATTTCGGAGGGGTGACGCAGCGCGTGCAGCACCTTCGGCGGCAGCATCGACTGGTAGGCGAAGAGCTTCGGCTGGGGCAGGGGGCTGACCGGCTTCTGGCGCTCGTCTTCGGGGAGCCAGCCGGCGGAGAGGTCCTGCGGGAGGGGCTCACCGGGGGCACGGAATGCCTGCTGGCCGGGCTGGGCGTTGAACTGCCCGCCGGGCTGCTGGTGGTTTTCAGGGGGTTGAGTCATGTCTCGTCCGCTTCGTATCGAGTGTTGTCTGATTCCACTCTATCGTTTTTGGGCACTTACTAGTGAATGTGAATGCGCTTTTTCTCATAGAATGCCCATTCGCGACGCTACAGTACGCCCCAGTGTAAGGAGCGCACCGCCTCGCGGGCATAAAGTAATCCGCCGCGGCACCCATACAGGATGGGCGCCACGGCGGATAACGTTACGCTGTACCGCCTACACGGCCGGGTGCGTGGGGCTTAGAGGCTCTTGACGAGTTCCTCGGTAGCCTCAGCGATAGCCTTCTCCTCGTTGGTGGGGATGACCAGCACCTTGATAGCGGAATCCTCGGTGGAAATCACGCGCGGCTCGGGGGAACGCTTAGCGTTCTCTTCCTCGTTGTACTTGATGCCGAGAGCACCGAGGCGGTCCAGGACCAGCTTGCGGAAGTCGCCGGAGTTCTCGCCGATACCTGCGGTGAAGATCAGTGCCTGCGCGCCGCCAACAACCAGGTTGTAGCCGCCAATGTACTTCATCAGGCGGTAGGAGGTCATGTCCAGTGCGAGCTGTGCACGCTCGTCGCCGGACTGTGCAGCCTCAACGACCTTACGCATGTCGTTGGAGCCAGCCAGTGCGAGCAGGCCGGACTCCTTGTTCAGGATGGTGTCCAGGCGTGCACCGTCGATGCCCTCACGAATCAGGATGGTGGTCAGTGCCGAGGGGTCGATGTCGCCGGAGCGGGTACCCATGATCAGGCCAGCCAGCGGGGTGTAGCCCATGGAGGTGTCGACGGACTTGCCGCCCTTCACAGCGGTCACGGACGCGCCGTTACCGAGGTGAGCAACGATGCCGTTGAACTCGTCGCGTGCAATGCCGAGCATGTCAGCTGCAACGTGGGAGACGTACTCGTGGCTGGTGCCGTGGAAGCCGTAGCGGCGGATGCTGTACTTGTCAGCCAGGTCGTAGGGGATCGCGTAGCGCCATGCTTCTTCGGGCATGGTGGAGTGGAACGCGGTGTCGAAGATAGCAACCTGCGGCAGGGAGGGCCACTTGTGCATTGCTGCGCGCATGCCCTGAGCGTGTGCGGGGTTGTGCAGCGGTGCCAGCGGGGAGAGGTCGTCGATCTGCTGGACAACTTCCTCGGTCAGCAGGGTGGGGTGGGTGAACTTCTCTGCACCCTGCACCACGCGGTGGCCGACTGCCTGCAGCTCACGGCCTGCCAGGACGGGCTCAAGCTTCTCGGACATGATGTCGAATGCGACTTCGTGGTTGGGCACGTCGGTGCCGATGTTTTCGACGAGGCCGGAGGTCAGCATCTGCTCTGCCTCGGGCAGGGAGGTGTCACGCACCTGGTACTTCAGGGAGGAAGAACCGGCGTTCACAACGAGAATAAGCATGAAAGTATCTTCTTTCGTAGTTTTCTTTTCGTTCCATTCTCGCACTTTTCGAGCCTGCGTGCGAGACGGCCCCGACTGTGTTTTTAACGGGGGTTTTTACAGGGGGCAGGAGGCGAGGGGTTGGTGGGCTCTTTTCTTTCTCATCCGCCTCGGGTAAGTCCAGCGGTGTCGCCTCGCGGTCAGGTGTGCACAGTGTGGCGCCGTACTCGTTCAGAAGTGCCACCGACGAATCGGTCCAGGCTATAGGTTTGACCCTATAGATTCGCATTTCGTCCTCGATAGTTCTTGGAGAAAAACGTAGTACTTGGGTCAGCTCACGCATCTAAATTCACCACTTCTTTGAAACGATTAAGGTTAGAGCGCGAGTGAAGGACAATCACAACCTGCTTGTCACTGCCCTCGATAGCGCACGCCATCGATTCGAGCTCAGTGCGCTCCTCTGACGGAGTGAGACTCTTCAAGGTCTCATCAAGCAACACAAGCCGGGCAGCGCCTTCACGTAACACGGAACGCGCAAGCATGAGCCCGCTCGAATTCGATGCTTCAGATGCGAACGGATCGATATCCGGTACGATTACCACTTCGCCTTGGGGATACCGGCGGTATAGAGCATCAAGCATGACGGACTTGCCCGCGCCAGTTGGTCCAATCAAGGCAACCATAGAACACCCAGAGTCAAGAACACTCTCAAGCAGAGCCAGGTCAGCAGACCGCACGGGCGGATAAGAACGGTCGGCCCGGTACTCTTCAAGCATCCGAACACGCTCCGCAGTCAAGCTGACTACACCAACCTGTTGCAGCGTCTCCACCGTAGATTGGATGCCAGATGACAGAGTTACTGCAAAATATATTACGACCGCGGGAGTAACCACTGAGTTCGATTCTTCGACCATCAGTGCCAATACCACTGCAGAAACATTCAGTGACAACACAAGCGACTGAATCAGTCCCGTACGCAGTGCGTAGGCGTTCGCCAACTGAATCGAGCTGCTGACGTATGCAGCCTCCGAATGAGCGTAGGCTTCTTCTCCAGCCCGACGCAGCCCTGCACTGACGGGCGCAGCGTGTAAGCCAGCCTGGGCACCAACCACCCCGATGAAGTCACCTCGGCGATTGGCAGCCGTCGTCGAGGCAGGGAGAATCCACTTTGAACCCTGACGCATAGCAAGGATCGCTAGGGGTGCTACCGCCAACACAGCGATCATGAACAGCGGGGCGCCGGCCACTGCGCCTCCGATGAGCATAAAGGTCTGTAGAATGACCATAAATACCGAGCCCAGGGCGCTAGGCACCGACATCTGAAGGTCGGAGAAGTCTTCACCCATCCGCCCCATGACCGCACCGCTTGTTCTAGGAGTAGCGAATCGATCGAGCCTGCGTATAACCCGGTCGTGCAAATCGCTCAGCCTAGCGATGGGAGCCCAGTAGAGCGGGCCAAAGAACATGACGGACCCAACAATTGCTGCCAGTGCGCAAGCAGCTGACACTCCAGCAACCTGAGCAGACAGCCCATCACTGTGAGCAATCGTCATTGCAAAAGCAACTTCGGATCCGCTCAAGAGTAGGGCGCCACACGTAATCCACACCAAATGCGGTCCAAACAACAACAGGGCCGATCGTCGGAATGTGGCACGCTTCGGCTCAGGGTCAGGAAGGTCCTGTCCCTCGCTCACATCCGTCGAACCAGCATCTGCCTCCTTAGCTGCCCCGGGGCTATGAGCCTGCAACTCAAGAGGGTCTACCCTCGCATCATTGCCGGGGATGAAGGCACTCGGTACGTACTCCTCCGAGCTTGCCAGAAGTGTGCACGTTGGCACGCACTCTAAGATCCTCTCGGCAACCACTTCTCGTGCTACAGGATCAAGCGCTGCGAACGTATCGTCCAAAATTAGCCAGTCCGGTTTGTCTGCCAAAACGATAGCGACAGCAGCACGGTGTCTCTCTCCTGACGACAAGGTTGTTGCGTCTTGCCAGAACCGCCCGATTACATCCTCAGTGAGCCCCATATCTAAAGCGAGGCTAGTGAACCGGGATACCTGATGTGGCGAAGCAGAAGCTCGCCACGCTGACAACACCGAATGGGACACTTCCGGGTTGCGTGGTACGAAAGCAGAATCGGGGGTGGTCGCGGATGTGCGCAATGCTTCAGCGCGCTCAGACGTAGATGCAAGCACCTCTCTAGAATTTGAAGGCTGCCCCACCAAGTCCTGCTGTTTAACCGTGCAATTTGGAGACGACTCGAGCTTGTCGAGCTCACGCATCATTGGCACAGCGAGCCGAATAACCCGATAGTTTACGATGTTGTTCTGCACCGCTGCGTACAGGTAGCGGGCTGCCAAAATAATTCCAACACCGAAATGAGCGGATGGCCAGAGCCACGCGCCGAGAACCGCAACCACAGCGAGCACCGCAGTTAGTGCTCCCCGTTCAAGGAATCCATTCAGGACCTGCAACGGGACCCGTCTGCGCAGAAGATGCTCTTCGGTGTTTCGGATGCTAGCGATCTTGTCCAGGGCGGTACCCCAGCTGGGGATGCTTTGCCCTCGAGGCATCGCGTTTGCTACACGCTGGATCCACTGCCTACGCTCTCCCTCTAGAGCGACGTACTGTTCCCATAGTTGGCCCACCAAGTTGATGAGACGGACGCTGACGAATACCAATCCAGTGATGAGCAACGCAGCGATGGCGCCGCTTGCACCATATAGCGCGAGCGAAGCCGCGAGAAAGGCAATAATCTGAACGGTTGAAACGGCGAAATCAACAACGAAGGCAAACTGGCTGATCTGTCCTGGGTATGTGAGAACATGTCCGTGAGCTTCCGGCGGATGGGATGACCTACTAAAGATGTCCCGGAAACGGCGGTATGTGAGCTGTCGAACCGCGATCGTGAGAATAAGCTCTTGGCGTTCCTTCACCCAGTACCCTAGGCTTTCAGCCAGGAAAGCGAAGATGAGTAACCAAATAGCACTGCCTGGGGTCCTCTCACCTGACGTTACCTGGCCGATACCTGCCGTAATCATCAGAGCCCCTGCAACATTCAGTAGGCCAGCGGTGAAGACGGTGAAACTCGTGCTCGTTGGCGCGAATACCAAAGCAAGCCAGCGGATCCGTCTCGGCAGGTTCCGCGCTATCCTTTGATAGCGCACATACAAGTGCTCGATGGGCATGTCTCTCAGATGCAGGCTAGGAGCGCTCTGTGCTTCGCCCCGTCGCTTGTGATTAATCACCATTATGTTTCCAGTCATTCGGTATTCGAGTTCAGGTGTACGGCCTCGTTAATAAGTTCGTCGTTCGGAAAACGGGCTTGGAGGTCGTTGAGAGCTAGGTCGTTGAGAGCTACCTGGACATCTATGCTCGGATCGAGCTCAACCGTGCGTCCTGCCTCTACCGCTACTTCCTCAAAACGGCCCATATCGCTCAAGAACGACGCGAAATCCTGGTGATATTCGGCGAACTCTGGGTCCATCGCGATAGCCTCTCTGAACAGTCGCTCCGCCTCTTGAAAATCCCCCGTTGACTTCACAACTCGGGCCAAATTCGATGTAAGCACTGTGTGATGCAGTCTATAATGAACAGCCAACGTCGGCTGAGATGTTACCTTCTCGGGCATGCACTGAAAGAGGGTACGGGACAAATATACAATAATTTGACCAAAATCCAACATATAAGCGTGTCTGTCGGGCTCACCCCCGCGCATACAGGGAAAACCCACCGCCTTACCAATAAGGTGGCGGACATCCGCGCTTTAATGCCCTCATCGGGCATCTGCCCGAGGTGTATTAGTGGCCTGACTACGCGTCACACGGCACAGTAATGATGCCGAACAGCTGATGCAGCTCCTCCGGATGCACCTCAAAATACCCGCGATCCGGGCCGCTAAACATCGAACTCTGGTTCCAGCCGCGGCGGCCAGCACGCGCATAATCAAACCGGAAATTACTACGCGCCGCCACATGATCCATAAAAATGCGGGTCGCGCGGCCGTTCCCCTCGCGGAAAGGGTGCGCCTGGTTCAGGTGCGCAAAAATCGCGGCGGCAACCTCCACAAACTCCTGATGTTTCAGGCTCGCCCAGTCAGTCGCGCGGCTAGTGGCGAAAACGTAGTCGAGGTACCGGTCAATACTCAAGGGCCCGCGCTGAACGCTCGCGAAAGCACTCACACCCTTGGACATGTCCACGGTGCGGTACTCCCCCGCCCAGTCGTACACGTCCTGGAAGAGATAGCGGTGAATGGCCTTGAGGTGCTCGGCGTCGAAGGTGCGGGCGATAAGCTCGGGGTTCTTGGTGAGCTCGTAGCCTCGTCGGGTGATGATGCGGTGCTCGTAGAGCGAAAGTGCCGCGGGGTCCTTGATACCCGGCTTGTTCCGCATGACGTGCTGGTAGGGTTCGGGGTAGAAGTACGCCACCCAGTTCTGCTGATGATTCACGGTTTATTCGCCCTCCTCTGCGTGCTGGTCCACGTTTTGGCTTGTCAGCACCTGGTAAGCGAGCGCCTTCGCTAGTGCCTGCCGGTCGTATTCTTCCGCGGTGATTCGCCCGAGCTCGTAGTCGATGAGTAGCGTGACGTCTTCGCGGGTGGGGTTGTCGCCCTCAAGCCAGGATGAGGCGAGGGGCTGCATGATGTTGCGGCGCTGCTCTTCGGTGAGCGGCTCGAATAGTTCGGGGTAGCGCAGGTGCAGGTCAAAACGATCTGACACTGTATGTTCTCCTCGCAGGTGGGGTTGGTGATTGTCTGTCAGCAGGAGCCGCCCACTACCCCGTAGGCGGGCTCCCTCTACTTTTTTCTTGTGGGATTTTAGACGCGGCGGTTACGTTTTCGGGCGCGGTGCGCAGCCGTTTCAATTCCGAAAGCCAGGATGAAGACCGCGCAAATCGGCATGCACGCGGCAGGGGCAAGGGGTGAGCACACTGCGACAACGGCAAAGATACCAAGATACCAGGCGTTACTCTTCTGGTAGGTCACGACTACTACTTACGTCTAGGATTGAAGGTATCCCGCTTTCAAGATACTAGGGTTATTGTGAAGGCGGGGTGTTTCAGCGACATCCATGTGCCGAAGCCCCCTCCCAAGCGTTGCGAGGCACCTCGTATATTCCAGCCTAACCCAGGTGCCGAAAACAGGCACTGCCCGCGGTCATTCTGGGGAGGGCACCGCCAAAATGACCGTATGCGGTGGCGGCGGGTTTGCGTGATGAGTTCGTGGAGGCGCGTTTTGAGGGTCAGGACACCGGCAGGAGTGCACGCCTTGCCGAGGTGCTGGCGACTGCAAAGATGGATTCCACGACTCTGCCAGCTATGCGCGAGATGCGTTCCCGATTAAGGAACCGCCAGCGGGTCTCTTCGACATGCTGAATTAACCAGCAGAAAGGCGCGCCCCACGGGGTGCGCCTTTTCTTGTTTCGCGCTCTCTCTTCATGAGAGAACGACCGTTCGCTCAGCGCCCTGACGGTAGGCATGCTAGGGTATCTTTTGACGCTCATATGAGAGCACCCAGTAGCCGGTGATTCCGCCTCCCAAAGCGGCACCTCACTGGGGATGCTCTACTGTCTCCACTCACTCTCAACCAGTAAACACCGCCCCCAGCGCCGAGGGGCTGGCTCAGTCTATAACCCACCGCCGGGAAGACACGATTGGAGACTCGTGAAAACATATAACACCGCATCAGGTCCAGCCATTCCCCGCGCGCTCATCGGGTTCTTCTACATCATTGGCCTGCTACTCCTCGGGCTCACCCTCCTGTGGGTGCCGCGAGGAGGCGCCTCCCCCAACGAAACCCTAGAAGCTAAACCCGGCGTCGTGATTGAGCCCGGCACGTGCGGTGCTGGAGCATCCGCAGACAAGACCGTCCTGAAAACCGCCCCGAAAGACACCCAGTGGGTGACCACCGAGTCGGGGTGGACCGGACCCGTCTCGCAGACCGCCGGCCCCGTTGTAGAGTCCCCTATTCGCAGCTGTTTTGAGCACTCTGCGCAGGGTGCCCTGTACGCAGCCGCGTGGGCGGTCATCCATGTTAATGACAGCCCGGAGGCGTACATGCCGACCGTCATCGGACCCGGCGCTGAGCAAATCACCAAGGAACGTCTGCAGGACACGAAGACCCGCACCGTGGTTCGTATCATGGGGTATCGCTACATGTCGTACACCCCGGAACGCGCAGTCATCCGCATTCTCTTTCAGACCCCGTCAGGTACCTACCGTTACTTTGAGACGACCCTGGAATGGCACAACGGCGACTGGGCTCTGTGGGTTCCCGCCGAGCAGCCGCAGGTGACTGACGAATATGACAAGGGCAAGTACGTCACCTGGAAAGCCGCCTAGTCAGAGCTGAAACCGCCGCACCGGCTGAATAAAACACCGATTCACACTACGAAAAGGGCACACCAATGTCGCAGACCCCCATGTCGTCCAGTAGTCCCACCCCCATCCCGGCACCATCCACTCATTCCCCGATTCCGCAGGAGCAGATGCATCAGCGTCAGGACCTGCTGGAACACCTCCGCCAGGTCAAGCAGCTGGTGGATCGCGCAGCACCCTGGGCGGCTTCTTTGAAGAGCGCCCAGGAGTCGTACGTTACCGCTGTGCCTAACCCGCCTCGCATCAAAATCACTAAGCTCTTTGTAGCTTTCGTGAAGGTCCTCGCCTGGACGTACCTTATTAGTGCCCTCATCATGATGGTGACGTACCTGCGGTATCTTGTCGCTAACCCGCAGATTCACTCCAGCGACATTCCGTGGCACACCATCCACGTCCCGGCATTGGTTTCTGCCGCTGCTATCGCGGTTGCCTGGTGGCTGTGGAAGTACTTCGGCATCTACCCGCTGGCAATGATGAGTGTGGAGCGGGAGAACCTGAAACGCCAGGCACACAACGAATCTGTGTGGCGTGAGTATGAGGACCCGGCACGTGCGGAACTATCGAAGGTACATAAGGAGTACATGGAGCGTTTCTCCCACTGGTACCCGGAAGACTACCTGTACCCGTACGCCTCGGACAGCCTGTACAAGTACGTGCGGCAGGGTCGGTCCTTCACCCTGCAGGATGCGCTAAACCTGTTCGAGAAGGAGAAGCACGAGCTGTGGGTTCGCCTCAGCATGGAGCAGCAGGCTGAGGAGCAGCGAATCCATAACGCTATTGTGGAGGACCTGATGGATCAGCAGCTGTATGAGCAGCGTAAGGCGAACGTTCTGCTTGCCGGCATTCTGGCAGCGACTACAGCTACCGCGGTGGCTGCCTCGACTCCTCGTTATCACTATCACTCCCACTACTAGGAGTTACGGGAAACAACAGTTTTTAGGGGAGGGGACGCACTCCGGTGCGTCCCCTCCCCTGTTTCTTATGCTCGTGGGCTATTCTTCATCGTCATCAACCGCGGGCAGGCCCAGCAGGGCGATTCCCGCCTCGGTGAGGGACCAGCGCATCGTACGGCCAGCCTTCACACCCTCAACAACCCGGAGCCCCTGCAGCAGTTTGAGTCTATCGCGCAGAGTCGGCGCCGTAACACCCAGCGCCTCCTGCAGCTCACTCGAGGTAGGCGCAACCGGCGCACGGAAAATCTGCACCTGCCCCAGCAGATACAGCAGCCGTAGAACATCATCAAGCTTCTTCGAAGTCAGCCCGGGGGTGCCACCCGTCCAGGTGCGGCTGCCCTCCAGCTCAGCGATACGCCTGCCAAGAGCACGCCACGCACGGTCGCGTGACTCCAGCTCGTCTACCAGGTGCTCCTGAGCCTGCTCAATCAGCCCCAGAAAAACATGCAGAAAACCGGTCACCTCACCGCAGTTGAGGGGTTCTTCCGCCGCGCTAAACGCCTTGTAGTAGCGGCTCTTCTGAATGTTGAGCGTGCTCGGCAGGGTGAGGGTCGTCAGCCGGGTGAGCGTCTGCCCCAGGTGGGCTACCAGCAGGTACCTGCCCAGGCGGCCGTTGCCGTCGTAGAAAGGGTGCGTGTACTCCACCATAAAATGCGCGGCGACTGCGGAGAATAGCACCGGCACGTTCGGGTTGAGGGCGTGGTCAAGTGCCGCCTGAACATTGGAGGTGATGGTTGCTTCACTGTCGGGGGCGCGGTGAATTTCGCGGGTGTTGTCGTAGATAACCACGGGTTTGGTGCGGAATAGAGCCCCGTCCGGGCGGTCCTCTTCCGCGAGGTACCCTTCGAGTAGCGTGTCGTAGAGGCTGCGCACCTGCTCAACCGTGGAGGGTGGGCGGCCTGCCCCCAGGTCTTTGAGGAGGTTCACGAATTCGACGGCGCGCTTAGCGCGGGGGTCCTCGCTGTCGCCGGAGGTGAGCGCCTCAGAGATGAGCTGGCGTGTGGTGTGCACGCCTTCGATACGGTCGGACGCCACGATGCTGCGTACTGCCAGGTCGAGTAGGTAGCTTTGCATGGCGATGCTGGGCAGTTGGGAGCTCAGCTGTTCGATGTGCCGTTCACGGCGCATGATGCGTTCAAAGGCTACGAGCGCAGTGCGGTCTGCCAGGTAGAACAGGGGGTGCTCCCCTACCGTGAATTCGTTGAGGAGGTAGGTGGAGTGGCCGTTGCGGCGTGCCTGCAGTTCCTCCTGTACGGCGGCTTTGCCGCGTTCGTGGAAGATGCTTTTGAGGGTGCGGTACCTTGTGCCGGTGGTGTTCACGTGTACCCTCCTTGATGGTGTAAAAAATCGCGGTTTTTTTTCATTATCCTCCTGATTTTCAGGAAATAGTGAAAAAATCCGCGATTTCTTTCATAATACAAGTCACATATAGGTGATTCGGGGTGGTGCCAGCCTCTCCCCCAGCACCTTTACTACCCCCGCTAGAGCACCTCGGGGTGGACCGCCACCTCCACGGCGGCAGGCAGCACCCGCGCGCTAATACGGTGCGCCGACGGTGCCGGGTCACCATCTACCTCAACCGGCTGCGCACCATCCGGGAACTCCAACACCGCCTCAGCCCCCACCAGGTGGCGAATCACCGGCAGCTCAATACGCGGCGAACCCAGAATCGTGCGGCGCGTAACCTTCGCCATCAGCAGACCCCACTCCACCAGGTCACGCGGCGACGCCACAATCACCTCAAGGTTGCCGTCATTCACATCCGTCATGTCCGCCAGGCGAATACCACCCTGCAGACGGCCACAATTCGCAATCAGCACCGACCGCATCGGCAGAGTACGAGGCTCCCCACCGTCCACGCTAATACGCACCGGATGCGACCTGCCCAGCATATGCTTCATGCCGGACTGCACGTACGCCACCCAGCCGAACTTCGCCTTAATCTCCTCGTTCGTATCGTTCATAACCAGCGCGTCAAAGCCGGCACCGCTCATCACAAAGAACGTGTGTTCGGTTTCTTCTCCGGGGGCGCTCGTCGTCGTCATCTCAATCGCATCAACAGCCTGACCTGCACCGTTGAGCGCAATATTCACACACGCCGCCACGTCACTGACCGGAATATACAGGTTACGCGCCAGCAAGTTACCGGTACCCATCGGCAGAATACCCAGGCGCGGCTTATGCCCCTCATGATGCGCCAGCGCCGCCGCCACAGCACGCACCGTACCGTCACCACCGGCAGCGATGAGCAGGTCAACACCCTCAGCGATCAGCTCGCGGGCAGCCTCAGAACCGGGCTCGTCCACGCGGGTGGTGCGCACCAGCGGCTGCGGGTGGCCGTTCGCCGCGAGGGTACGTTCCAGAATCTCGATAGCCGCCGCAGCGCCGGGCTTGCTGGGGTTGTACACCACGCCCACGCGCTGCGCCTCACCGATGGGCAGGGTCGGCAGAACACCGAAGGGCGCCCCCAATTCGATAGCGCGTCGGCGCGCTTCACGGCGGGCACGAGTGACGGAGGCGGTCAGCGCCGCCGCCGCGGAAACACCAAGGAGTTTACGGTATAGAGGCATAGTTCTTAGACTACCGGGATACGCAAAAACCCGCCCACCGTTTACGCGGTGAGCGGGTTTTTCAGCTGGTTGTGAGATTACTCAGCAGAGACTGCCGGAATGACCTCGGCACCACCCATGTACGGGCGGAGTGCTTCCGGAATACGTACAGAACCATCTGCCTGCTGGTGAGTCTCCAGGATGGCAACCACCCAGCGAGTCGTTGCCAGGGTGCCGTTCAGGGTCGCTACGGAGCGGGTGCGGCCCTTACGCACGTTGCCTGCCTCGTCCACGGTGTCCGGGGTGCGCTCGCGGATGTTCAGGCGGCGCGCCTGGTAGGTGGTGCAGTTCGAGGTGGAGGTCAGCTCGCGGTAGGTGCCCTGGGTGGGGACCCACGCCTCGCAGTCGAACTTGCGGGCTGCGGAGGTGCCCAGGTCGCCTGCGGCGGTGTCAATCACGCGGTATGCGAGGCCGCAGCGCTGCAGCATTTCCTCTTCGAGGGACAGCAGCTTCTCGTGCATCTCTTCTGCCTGCTCGACGGGGCAGTAGACGAACATTTCAGCCTTGTTGAACTGGTGCACGCGAATGATGCCGCGGGTGTCCTTACCTGCGGAGCCAGCCTCGCGGCGGTAGCAGGAGGACCAGCCCAGGTACTTCTTCGCGCCCTTCTCAAAGTCGAGAATTTCGTCGGTGTGGTAGCCGGCGAGCGCCACCTCGGAGGTGCCGACCAGGTACAGGTCGTCGCGTTCGAGGCGGTAGATTTCGTCGTCGTGCTTGACGTTGAAGCCGGTGCCGTTCATGATTTCGGGGCGTACCAGGGTGGGGGTGGTCATCATGGTGAAGCCGTGCTTGGTTGCGAGGTCGAGCGCCATCCACATGAGTGCCTGCTCCAGGCGTGCTACCTGGCCCTTGAGGAAGTAGAAGCGTGCGCCGGAGACCTTTGCGCCGCGTGCCATGTCGATGCCGTCGACGAGTTCGCCGATTTCGAGGTGGTCGCGCGGCTCGAAGCCGTCAGCTGCGAAGTCGCGGGGGGTGCCGACTTCCTTGACGACTACGTAGTCGTCTTCGCCGCCGACGGGTACGCCGTCGATGATGAGGTTTTCGATGCTGCTGATCAGTTCCTCGTATTCGGCGGTTTTCGCTTCGGAGGCTGCCTTTGCTTCGTTGACGCGGGCGGCAAGTTCCTTAGCCTGTGCGACGAGGGCGGGCTTTTCTTCCTTGGGTGCCTTAGCAACCTTCTTGCCGAAGGCGTTCTGTTCGGCGCGCAGGGTCTCGTATTCGCCGATGAGTGCGCGGCGTGCGGTGTCGGCTTCGAGGATGCGGTCGACGTGGGTTTCGTCCTTGCCGCGTGCTCGCTGGGAGGCGCGGAAGACGTCGGGGTTTTCGCGGAGGAGGTTAATATCAATCACTGTTTTATCCTACCTAATCTTGCGGTGGGTTGTGGGCGGGGTTTGCGCTGGTGGGGCGCGGGTAGGTGCGGGGGTATCTAGCGGCGGCCGGCCTGTGGTACCGCTAGTGGCGCTGCAGCTGTGCGGGGCGGCCGTTCGGGAAGAGCGACTCGACCCATTCGTGTGCGGCGTCGAAGGAGCCGTCGGAGTGGATGCTGTCGACTTCGGTGTTTTCGTGGTCGGCGCGCGGGTAGGAGCCGAGGAATTTCAGCGTCGGGGAAACACGGTGCAGGCCGCGCAGGGCGTCGCGCATGCGTGCCTCGTAGATGTGGCCGTCGGCATCGATGCTGAACGAGTAGGAGCCCATGCCTTCGCCGGTGGGGCGCGATTCAATGCGGGAGAGGTTCACGCCGCGCACGGAGAACTGTTCGAGCAGTTCGAGCAGGGCGCCAGCGCGGTTGGCGGGCAGCGGCACGGTCAGGGTGGTCTTGTCAGAGCCGGTCGGTTCGGGGATGTCGGCGGTGCGGGAGAGCAGCACGAAGCGGGTTACGGCGTTCTTGTTGTCGCCGATGTTGTCCTGGATGACGTGCAGTTCGGGGTGGTAGTTCAGCAGCGCCGGGGAGCAGATTGCCGCATCGTAGGTGCAACCATCTTCGAGCAGTCCGACAGCCGCCGCCGCGGTGGAGGAGCCGGGCAGGTAGGCGGCGGCGGGTACGTTCTCCTGCGCCCAGCCGCGCACCTGCGCCCAGGCGTGCGAGTGGGTGGAGATGGTCTTAACGTCTTCGATGCTGATGGGCTTCGCGGCGACCAGCACGAAGCGGATCGGTACGAGCACCTCGCGGATAATGCGTACACCCTCACTGGCCGCGATAGCGTCCAGGGTGGCGCTCACGCCGCCCTCCACGGAGTTTTCGATGGGCACCATGGCGGCGTCCACCTCGCCCGCGTTCAGGCGTGCGAGCGCGTCGGGCACGCTGGTGGCGGGGATGCGTTCGGCGTCGGATGCGCCGGGGACGCTCAGCAGGGCGGATTCGGTGAAGGTGCCGGAGGGGCCAAGGTAGGTGTATCGCATGCCACTATAGTAGCGTCTGCCGTGGAGGGGCCGCCGAATTCGGTGATAGGTTACGGTCTTTGGCGGTAGTTAAAAGCCCCCACCAAAGTCACTAACCTATCACCGAAAAACTTAAGTCATTACCGAAAACCGCTACCTCACGAACTGGCGCACCCGCGCGGTGTCCCAGTACTGGGCGGGCACGCCTCCACCCATGAGCTCACGGGCAATAGCGGCAGCCTGCACGGAACCAGCCTCCGGCAGGGGCGCGTGCGAACCGGCAATAATGACGTTGCCGCGGCGGCGACCCTTCAACATTGCCGAATCCGCCACAATACACACGTACTCGAACACCTCAAACAGGGCGGACGCCTCCGCGCGGGCACCGGTCAGCGCCGGCCCGTCACCGCAGTTCAGGATGTACAGGCCACCGGGTGCCAGCGACTCGGCGACGGTGCGGGTGAACTCGACGGTGGTGAGCGCCTCGGGCGTGGTGTCCCCGGCGAATACGTCACGAATCAGCACGTCGCGGGATGCGGGTGCGAAGGTTGCGGTGACGGCACCCGCCTCACCCACGCGAATCTTCACGCGCGGTGCCTTGGGGATGTCGAACCAAGCGCGCACATACTCGGCGAGCTTGGCATCCAGCTCAACGACGGTGTTGCGGCTGGTCGGGTACAGGTCAGCGAAATAGCGCGCCATCGAGCACGCGCCGCCGCCCAGGTGGGTGATGCGCAGCTTCGCGGCGTCCAGGTGCTCCTCCACGTGCGAGGAGACGACCGCCGCGATCCAGCGCATGTACTCAAAATCCAGCTGGCGAGGCTCACCCACAATCACGTGGGAAGACTGCACACCATTAATGAGCAGCAGCCAGCCGTCAGCATGGTAGCCGTCAGGGACCAGCTCCGCCTCACCCGTAGAAATCGGGTACACGCCAGCGGCGGCACCCTGCACGGGGGTGCTCTCGGTATCGTCGATGCGGTTCTTCTGCTGCTTCTGCGCCTTTTGGGACTTCTTGGGTGCCCTGCTCTTTTTCGCCATACCCACTAGACTAGCCGACAGCCCTCACGCCCCTAGCGTACGCACCCGCAAGGAACCGCCTCCACAGGGGCCGACTGAGTAGACTAGAACCCATGGGATTTGTATGTCAGGGCCGCTACGCGCTCGCACCAATTGAACCGACCGACGCCGAAAAATACGTCAACCTGCAGCTGGATTGCATGGAGCAAACCTACGACCCGATCTACTTCGACACGCTCGGGGAAAGCTTCACCGCCCGCCACCGCGCCGAACGCAACGAATACCTCGAAGACTTCCACCGCCACCTCTCCTCCCCCACCGTGCGCGGCTTCTTCGCCTATGAGGTGCCCGGCTGGACCCCCGACGGTGGACTCTCCTGCTCCATCGGCGCACGCATCGACTGGGATAAGCCGGTCGGCGTGGCACTCTCCCTATGCGAACAATCCGCCTGGGAACTCGAACGCGCCGATACCCTCCCCGAACTGCCCGCAGGCACCCGCAAACTCACGCACCTGTACACCCTCAACCACACGCACGGCACCGGGCTCGGTCAGGCACTCTACGAATCCGTCATCTACCCGGACGAAAACTCCTACCTGTGGGTCATGGCTGAAAACGAACGAGCGGTCTCCTTCTACGAGCGCCTCGGCTACCGTAACGAAGGCGTGTACTTCCAAGCACGCGGCATCTGGGGCCCCGGACGCAGCGTACGATACACGCGCATCATCAACCCCTAAGCTCACCCCCTAAACGGCACACCACACCAGGAGGCGGCACGCACCCCACCCCACATGACGCAGCGCACCGCACACCCTGTTAGGCGCCACCCCCACAACGCCTTAAGATAGAAGATGACATATAAGCTCGACGCACCCGCGCACAGGAGCACATACACCCCTGCGCAACCGCGGGACCCAGCGCCGAACACCGCATAGAAGGACAGTAAAACAATGACCACTGGTCTTTACCTCTCCGCTATGTCCCAGAACTCGGGCAAGTCCCTCGTAGCCCTGGGCCTAGCAGACTCCCTCATCAAGCGCGCAGACCGCGTCGGCTTCTTCCGCCCCGTCTTCGACGGCGCAACCATCGCCGACGACCCCATGGCACGCCTCATCCGTGAACACTTCGGCCTGACCGAAGAGCAGGTCGGCGGCGCAGTCTCCATGACCGACGCACTCGCACTCATCGCAGAAGGCGACACCGAAGAAATCTCCGCACGCGCAGTCTCCGCCTACGAAAAGGTCGCAGCAAACAGCGACGTCGTAATCGTCGACGGCGTCTACCTGCCCGCCAACGCGCTCTCAGTCGAATTCGACCTGAACGTCCAGATCGCACGTGACCTCGGCCTGCCCGTCGTCGCAATCGTCGGCGCACAAGAAGCAACCGTCGAAGAAGCAGTCACCGCAGTCGACGTGGCACGCACCGAACTGCTCGCCTCCAAGGCAGACCTGCTCGCAATCATCGTCGGCCGTTCAGAACCCGAACTGCGCGACGAAATCGAGAACTCCGTCAAGCGCGGCGACGCAAACCTGCCCGTCTACGTACTGCCCGAAATCCCCGAACTGAACGCACCCACCGTCGGTGAAGTTGCCGAAGCTCTCAAGCTCGACACCGAAGGCATCAAGGCAGAAGACCTCGGCCGCGACATCCACGGCATCAAGGTCGCAGCAATGAACGTCTCCAACTTCCTCAACCAGTTCGTTGACGGCGACTTCGTCATCGTCCCCGGCGACCGTGCAGACATCGTTGCAGCAACCCTCGCATCCGCACTGGCACCGACCTTCCCCGCACCCTCCGGTGTGCTGCTCACCGGCGGCCTGGACGCACTGCCCGGCAAGAACACCGCGGTCGGCTCCCTCATCGACAACGCACCGTTCCCCGTGCTGTCCACCACCAAGGACACCTTCAAGTCTGCACGCGCAGTCTCCCGCGTCCGCGGTACCCTCGAAAGCGGCCACCAGCGCAAGCTCGCAGCAGCAATGGGCGGCTGGGACGAGCACGTCAACAAGGACGAACTGCTCGCACGCCTCGAAATTGAGCGCCCCGCATCCATGACCCCGCTGCGCTTCCTGCACAACCTCATCGAGACCGCACGCGCAAACCGCCGCTCCGTGGTCCTGCCCGAGGGTTACGACGTGCGAATCCTGCGTGCATCCGAAATCATTGCACGCCGCGACTTCTGCGACCTGATTCTGCTCGGCAACCCCGCCAAGATCGCAGAGATCTGCCAGGCTGAGGGTATCGAGCTGCCCAGCTCGATCCGCATCATCGACATCGAGAACAACGAGTACACCGAGGACTTCGCAGCAACCTACGCTGAGCTGCGTGCACACAAGGGCGTCACCATCGAGGCTGCTCGCGAGCGCATGACCGACCCCTCGTACTTCGGCACCATGCTCGTTTACAAGGGCATCGCCGACGGCATGGTTTCCGGTGCTGTGAACACCACCGCGAACACCATCCGCCCCTCGCTCGAGTTCATCAAGACCCGCCCCGGCACCAAGATCGTCTCCTCCGTCTTCCTCATGCTGATGGAAGACCGCGTTCTGGTCTACGGCGACTGCGCAGTGAACCCGAACCCCAACGCAGAGCAGCTCGCCGACATCGCGAAGGCATCCGCAGAGACTGCACGCCAGTTCGGCGTGACCCCCAAGGTTGCTATGCTGTCCTACTCGACCGGCACCTCCGGCGCTGGCGCGGACGTGGACGTTGTGCGTGAGGCAACCGAGCTCGTGCGCGCATCGAACCCCGACTTCGCGGTCGAGGGCCCGATCCAGTACGACGCTGCTTCGAACATGTCCATTGCGTCGACCAAGCTGCCCGGTAGCGAGGTCGCTGGTCAGGCTACCGTGTTCGTCTTCCCCGACCTGAACACCGGTAACAACACCTACAAGGCTGTTCAGCAGTCTTCGGGTGCTGCCGCTGTGGGCCCGGTTCTGCAGGGTCTGCGTAAGCCCGTGAACGACCTGTCGCGCGGTACCACCGTTGAGGACATCATCAACACCGTTGCGATCACCGCAATTCAGGCACAGAGCCTGTAAGGTGCACGCGGCGCTGTAGCGTGAAGGCTGCGGCGTTCCGTTGATATAGAAATCTCCCGCACTGGGCGGGGCATGCCTTGGAGGTGTGCTCCACCCGGTGCGGGAGATTTTTTGTAATTACAGGGATTTTTTTGGGGGGCCGCTCCCCCGGTTAGTCTTTGCGGCGGTCGGGATATGCTCGGTCGAGGCGCACATAGTTGATCACGCCAAGAACAGCCATACCCACAGCAGTCACAACCGGGCCGAGGGCGGGCGGGAAGAGCCAGGTGAGCCCCGCCTCCACGGTGTAAGCGATGAGGCGGCAGACAAGGTAGGCACACGCCGCCACGAAGAGGGCGTAGGCGACGATGATGCCGACCGGGCGGGGTTCGTAGCCTTCTCGCCGGGCGCGTAGAGCGGCACCGAGGGCGTTACCCAGGTACAGGGCGAGAGCACCGACGACGACAGCCGCGGTGAGGGCACCGTCAAGGAGAGTATGCGGGGTCAGCGGGGCGGTGCCTGCCTCAGTGAAGAGGTTGAGGATGCGCACCCCGGCGTAGGCGTAGCAGAAGATGACTGCCGCACGGATGGTGAGGGGTAGGTTGGTCCAGAAGGTTTTCATGCGGCCCCTTTCGAGGTGGAGGGCGGGCTTCTGTCTGAGTGTTACCCCAAGGATACCTAAAAATACCGGCGTGTGATGCGAATCAATAGCATTGTGGCTGGTGAATGTTGCTTGTGCGGGGCACTGATTTAATGCGCCGAGAAGCCACATGTGTTTCGAAAAGCAACATGTTTGGTGGCTTCTCGAAACACATGTGGCTTTTCGAGGAAGGGTTTATGGAGGAGCCGCAGGAATTTTTGTAATTACAGGATTCCACCACCCCTACCCCGTGAGCCGGTGACCACCCAAGCAGCGGCAAACCGCCCGGGCTGCTAGGCTGCTGCTATGGACAACAACTCAACGCCCTCACTGCCGGACCTCGTTCTCCCGTCCGTGGTGACGACTCTCAGCCTCCCGAGCAAGCACGCCGCAGCTGACATGCGGCTCCCGCAGGCATGGCTACTGCGATCCGTTCCCGACGAAGAGAACCGAAGCGTAGCTAGTGGAAAAGTCTACGATGACGCCCTAGAGTTCCGTTACGTTTACGACTCGAAAGTTCGGAACTACACAAACGTTCGCGAGGGCGACTTCGTGCTGATTCGAGATAATTCGATTCTTCTCGGGTCAGCCGTTATCCGAAAAATTGAGTCATACGAGGCCGATAAGGTCATGACGTATTGCCCCCGCTGTGGGAGCAGCCGCATCACCTTCAAGTCCGATGGGCTGTGGCGTTGCGATGGAAATTGTTTGGGGAGAGATAAGCTCAAGCCCGAGAAGCGCCTGTATAAGAATCCTCCACAGAGGACTGAGAGAGTTCAGCGTTTCATTGCCTACTATGGCGATACCTGGACTGAACTTATCGGTGCGTTGGACAAAGATTCTTTTGAAGGGCTTTGCGCACCGGGCAAATATAACCGACAGAACAGCATTGTTGCCCTCGATACCGCGAAAGTCCTCACCTGGCTTGAAAGCCTGAACACTTCGGGTATTCACCAGCTCAACCTTGGCGAGGCCCGCGGGGTACCCGTGGATCCTCGTGGCGGTTTTACGATGCGCACGGTCAGGGCTCGCAAAGGTCAGCCGCAGTTCCGCCAGCAGCTGTTGAACCGCTTCGGAAACATGTGTGCGTTTACGGGTGCTTGCCACACGGCGGCGCTGGATGCGGCGCACCTGTACAGCTATGCGCGCGAGGGCGAGCACCGTGTGGATGAGGGTATGCTTCTGCGCAAGGATCTGCATAAGCTTTTTGATAGTGAGCTGGTGGGTGTGAGTTCTTCGCGGACTCTTCTTCTGCACCCCGGCTTGGGGAATACGCAGTATCAGTCGTTGGCGGGTGCTCGTCTGAAGGTTGAGTTGCCTAACCGGGCTCTTGAGCTGTTGGATGAGCACCGCTCGGGCTTGAACTGGCTTGAAGAGGCGCTAGTCTAGGTCTGCTCTGGCTTAGTTGGGCATGTAAAAGGAGGTGCAGTAGCTTTTGGGCTACTGCACCTCCTTCATACAGTTTTTTAGCTATACAACTCATTGTCGTACATAAATTGCAGAATCGGTCGTGATATCTTTTCTGCTAGAAAAACAGGAACTGCATTACCAATCTGCTTATACTGTTCATTTAGCTGGTTATTTATTGCTGTATTCTTATTACCCTTAGAAAAATAATACCAATCAGGAAATGTTTGAACCCGAGCACATTCTCGAACAGACATACGACGATTTATGTCACCTTGGAACTTCCACTCATCTTTACCCAGTTTTTTCATTGGTTCACCACCGGGATACTGGGGAGCCTGACGACCAGAAGCCTGAATCGTAAATGATTGCTCTTCCCAATTCTTTTTTCGATTTCGAGACATATACATAGAGCTGTAGCTACTATCAAAGACATCTTCAGCATCTACGGGCAAGTCACCGATAGCTTCGCGTAGAGTCACATAAGGGAAATTCCTACCTGGACCATGCGTAGGCTCAGGGAGTTCGTATTTATAGCCATATTTTTCCACAATATCATTTCGAGTACCGATGATAAATACTCGCTCTCTAATTTGGGGAACACCGTAGTCTCGAGCGTTCACAAGATGAGCTACAACCTGATATCCTGCTGCCGAAAAATCCTCAGTAATCTGCTTAAGGACCTGTCCATTTGCCATGGTCATCAATCCCTTGACATTCTCAGCAATAAAGAAAGCAGGCTTTGAATGGATCAAGGCTCGGATATAGTGGATGTATAAGAAATTTCGCGGGTCATCCAGGAGTCTCGGACCCGCAACACTGAACCCAGGGCAAGGGAAGCCGCCGAGCATCAAGTCGCTTTCAGGAAAATGAACTACTTTACGAATGTCACGAGAGTCCTTAACTACAGATTTTCCAAAGTTCTCGACATAACTTTCATTGGCAGCGATAAATAGGTCATTTGAATAAATAAAATCAATATTATCTGCAGCTTCTTCAAACTTTTTCTTATCCTTAAGCAGTTCGTACGCTTGATCGGAACCATACTTGCAAGCAACAGCTGCTAGCTTAACGCCAAGGTCCAAACCGCCAGCACCACTAAACAATGAAGCAACTTTCACCGTATTTGCGCGTCCTGAAATTCTGGCAAGCATATCTTCCTCAAGCTTACGCGTTACAGGCGTGGAGTGCTTCTCGACTTCCGCTTCTTCCTCTTTAATCTTCATCTCAAGAACCTCTTGCACTTCATGAGGTGCATACGTCAAAGATGAACGAAACTGAGGTGACATGCTTCTTGGCATAATCTTGAACTCCCTAAATCTCTAGCCTCAGGCCAAACATTTGTATGGCCTGAGGCTAGTATAGCGCACTTATCAGAAAAAGGCCAGTCTTAGATTATTGCTTTCCTTCAATGGTGATTCCTGCCGGCTTTCCAATAATGCGCACATCAAACTTCATGCTTACTTCAACTTTTGAAGATGCATTATGGATCCTAAAACTCAATACCCAATCATTATCAAGAACCATAATAAGGGTATTTTCAGACACTTTCCCTAATTTATCTTTTTTGAAATTGAAATCAATTAATCTAGTTGGCATTTTAACACTGTTAGGCACTTCACCATCTAGTACATACCGCTCCATAATATATTTATTCTTCATTGAAATAAATTTATAGAAATCTTGGGCGCCAATAACATGCTTTAGTAGCTTAGATATAATTTCCTCACCATGCCTGTCATATGCGCGCATAATCTCACTTTGGAATGCCTTTAGCAAGGGAATATAGATAGAGTTTTCTTTGTCGAGCGAAGACTCTTCCCATTTAACGCCCTTATTCTTTTTCAGGAGATCAAAAATAGGTCCAGTTTCTTTTTTATACTCAATAGAAACTGGGACTCCGTACCATTTATACCCAAAGTCAATTGTTGGTGAAAGTCGCGAATGTCGTGCAGCATCATTATTTATTTTTAGCGATACTCCAACAACTTTATCTCCAGATTTTCCAGAAGATTCAATAATAAGATCCCTCACATCTGCAGAATCTCGAGCTTTATCATCACTTTGAAGATACAAATGATTTTTCGCGCCGTACTCAAGAATGTGCACCTCACGACCCAAAATCAAATCCACGCCGAATTGTGCCCTGTTTTTATAATCTTCTTGAATAGAGGGATCATGCTCATCGTAGAACTTTTTTGCTGTATGAGTTGCATTATTTTCTACGAGTTCAGCGTGACCACCAGCCGCAATTATTTCATTCATCATGACCTGCATGAAGGCATTTTCAAATGCTTTGCCATGGGAAGCAGATTTACCAGACATACCTAGCTCCTTTGCATTGAGTACGAACATACAAGATCTTCTCACATGCTCTTCTTGTTAATCAAACATCTTTTTCGCCTCTTCTCTAAGACACAAGACTTCTTCTAGCAGCCAAAACTTCTCAACACCGGTACGGATACCACCTCCACCCTGCCGCTCTTTGAGGGCGAAGACGTCCCCCTGCGCACTCATGCTCTCTACTCCCGTGAGGAACTATTTGCCGGTTTAGGTGGTCATGAGGAAACTTTAAGATTCCTGGTGCTTCAGTTAACGGTGTCATACCCTTCAACTCATCAAACACCACCGCGCTACTGGTGACGCTGGAGAAGTCTAAAAAGCACTTCTCCCCAACCACCATGTACAAAAACTACACCATCAGCACCTCGGAGTTCGCGTGGGATTCACAGAACGCAACGACTCCCGAAGATGAGCCTGGTCAGCTCTTCCAACACCACGAAGAGTTGGGGCGCCGTATCGTTCTTTTCGTTCATCGCAATAAAACGGATGCTATAGGCACCAGCCCCTACATGTGCCTGGGCACCGTGAAATACATTTCTCACGAGGGCTCCAAGCCGATGCATATTCGCTGGTCGTTGGACCGACCGATGCCGGCGTCCATGTTCCAGATCGCAAAGATTGCCTCGTAGGCGCTGAATAACCGCAGCAGGAGGTCCCGGATACAGAAGTCGGGGCCGCTCTGCCTTTTAGACCGAGGTTTTCGATAGGTTAGTGCCTTCACCGTGGGTCTTTAACCCGCAGTGAAGACACTAACCTATCGACGAAAAGGCTAAATCATAACCAATAACCGGCTCTCACCTACCTGGCGCAGCCGGAGATCCGGTCATGGGTTACGGATTTGTGCCATAGGTTAGTGTCTTTGGTCGTAGTTAAAAACCATGGTCGAAGACACTAAACCATGGCACAAATTCTGCTGCGGCGGCGCCTCCGCAAGTGCAGAGATATTTGATGCATAAAGCAATGAAATATCCGAATAGTGATGATTCATCACCGTAGCTACCAAAAGAATGCAAACGACGGCAAACATGCGGTAGGGTGGTAACTGTAGTGTTCCATAGCGCATTGATGCGTTTGTTGGGTGCGCTACGGGGCTGTTTTTCTTCCGGCAGTCAGTTTGACCTGTGAATAACGGTCTGACTAGTAACTAAATAACACACCATCACCGACGATAGGAGCATACCTTCTATGGATTCGACCATTTTCAACCGCCGTACCCTGCTGGGCAGCGGCACACTTGTGGGCATTGGCGCCCTGCTTGCGGCGTGCGGCCAGCAGGCTAATAACGAGGCGGCAGCCACCGCCTCCGCCACGCCGAGCGATACGACTTCGGCTTCTGCCGCAGCATCTGATGCGGCTTCCGCTACTCCGAGCCCGGTCATTACCCGCGGCTACTCCGGCGGCTCAAAGGCACCGGATGGGGAGTATCGCAAGGCCGATGGCCACGGTCCTGCACAGAATGTTCCTCTACCGAAAGCCAAGCCGCAGCAGTACCCCGAAACCTTTGCTGGTCTCCGTGAGATGATGATTGACTGGATTAAAGCTAGAAACTACGGTATTCAAACTGGCGATATGCGATATGTAAAACCTTACATGTTGGATACGTACAAAGAAGATCTTAAATTCCTTAAGGATATCGAGGATCTTTATCAGCGCGGCGGTTGGGTTATTGCTGGACTCTCAGATTTTCAGGCAGAAAGCGAACTTAATTACGACGATAAAGCAAAAGAGTATTGGGTTCTTACTCGACGCCTTTGGACCTACGCCATCTACGTCAACCCTGACGGAAGTAGAATTGAACGTTCTAATACCAATCATGAAAATGAAATTTTCATGATGCGTTATCGCTATAAGGATGGTTATTGGTATTTGTCTTCTTATGTTTCTAATAAGAATCTGCGTGAACAGGGTGTTATTAAATAATGTATAAAAAGTCTCTCGTTATAGCCTGCGTATCATTCCTTATAAGTTTTACAGGACCAGTTTCACATCAGCTACATGCTGTAGAAGATACATCAGATGCTAATAATCATAGTATTTCAGATACGCAAGCATCTTTTAATGTTTCATCTGAATATGATGATGGTATGGACCAAGAAAATCAGCAGAGTGCACCAACCAACCAAGAGACTGCACAGGATAATCTTATAACTGCAGATCAACAGCAACAGCAAAAGTTTGAGGAGACACATTATCTTGCAAATGATGGCATGGGCGGTCAATATTACGCTTCAACCACCGATAAAGACTCCTGCGTCACCGCTGATGGTCAGCCAGGACAGTATTTCCGCACCTGGATGATGCCTGACGACGGCAACGACTACTCCGGATACTACAGCACCTCCGGCATCGGCACCTTCTGCAACCCAGTAGAATCCCGCACCCTATCCGCCAATAACCCCGGAGAACCTCGTAAGCCAAGCCCTGCTGAAATGCATCAAGAAATTGAAGACAAATTCGCCAACACCGATATCCGACCCCCTATCCTCAAGCAGTCCTATAACTCCGGTAATGGCACCGGCAGAGCTAAGGGCGACCCGAATATCTACAAGGGCGACAACATCAATTTCTACGCTGAAGCCCCCACCGCTTATTGGGAAGGCGAGCTCTCGGCCGGTCACGTTGAAATCGAGTCTTATCCGGTGCAGATGACCATCCAGTACGGCAACGGTGACGAGGGCAGCTTCTACACCATCGGTGAGCCCATCTACCCGGAGTCAGGCTCAAAAGCGCGACCGACCGCGACCAGTTATGCGTATCAGCGTTCGGGCAATTTCCACGCCTACGCAACGGTTTCTTATGCTGGTCGGTACCGCGTTAATGGTGGCCCGTGGCAGGCTATGCGTACTGTCGTTAAGAAGGACACTGCTGAACCGTTGCTGATTCGTGTGTGGTGGACCGACGTGGGCCGTGTGGCAGGTGACTGCAGCTATGACGATACTCGTTGGGGTTGCAAGAACGATCCGACGATGGGCAAGAAGGATAACCCGAACCCGCGCCTGCGCAAGGCCGACATTCGTACCGGTCAGCGCTGGCACCTGAACAATAGTGGTGATGGGGACACGGAGTATTCGTTGCACCGCGACTGGCCCGATATGTAAAGCCGCTCCCCGTGGGTCTTATGCTGAGAAGCCACATGTTCGCCGAGAAGCCACTTCTTGTATGGCTTTTCGAGACACATGTGGCTTCTCGGCTATCGGGTTCCTCTCTTCGGCTAGTCTGTTTTCTCCTTTCCCAAAAAGTAGACAGATCCAAAAGTGACGAATTTTCAGACATTCCCCAAATGTAGCTTCATGCCCAAAAACACAGAAAATGATATCTATAAATAGCCAACTAAACGGAAAGTATGATAACAAATCATATCAATAAAGTACTCAGAAAGAAATCAAAAATCGCCATAAGTTTCCTCCTGGTGACAGGGTATATTAATTCTCTATTCATTGTGAATAAATAATGTAAAATGTCCCTTGCGCAAAGTTTAGCAATTTATACAAGCACGGAGATACCTAGGTTCACCACAACTATTCAAATCCTGCACCACCACTGAAGCTCCAGAACGCTGCAAGCATCTCACTCAGGTAGAAAACGCAATCAAACCGTCAAATAAATCATATAGTTACCCCATAACTACTTATAAGTCTGCAAGTATGACTCCTAAATAGAAAGTCAAGAGGCTTTCCGTCTCAATTAAAGACATACAGAAAGAAAGATACACAATCATCAGTACAGAGATTGCCAGGTGCATCTATGTGCCTTACAATCCATTATTGATAGCAAGGCGGTTTGAAATTTTGCCTACGGCAACTGCTGGAAGCAGCATAACTCTTTAGGAGGTTGAAGAGTAGGTTTCTACTGTCAGATTCAGATTCCTATGAATAACTTATCAATGTTGTTTCAAAGGAATCTAAATTCCAATAACTAATCACACCAATACCACACTAAGGAATTGAAATCATGCCAAATTCTAACGCAACAGAAAAAGAAATTATAGCCCACTTCAGAAATGCCGGTAAGGTAAATTACAAAGAGAACGATTATGAAATTAAGGGTCTAGGAAAACCAAGATCTGCCTCCAATGGGGAGCCCAAGACAGACATATATATCCTTCTTTCGAATGGCCATGAAACACACGAGTTAAAAATATCCCACAAAAAAAGTAATGCAGACTTCCTTGAAAACAAAATAAGCCGGGAAAGGGCACAGCAAATATTTGGCGAACACTGGGAAGAAGAAATTATTAATTTAACGTCTACCCTGAAAGAGACATTTAATAAAAGGCCCGTTATTTATAAAGATAAATTTCGCAAAACCGAGAAAGGATCCATCACTCTTGGCTGGAAATTTGAAATCGTAAATAAACCAAGTGGTCACCTAACAGGTCCCCTAAACCTGTCGCCCGATCAAATATATAATGTATATTCTGGAGCGAATCTTTCAGATGACAAAAGGAACGCCTACCTAGACCACCCCTCCAACCCAATCATTCCTAACTCCGGTGTAGCAAATTATATCCTAATAGCAGATAAAGTAAATTCTGCACAAGAGATAATTGATAGCCTGATTCCCATCAGGGAATATGTGAATCAAAATCCCGATCTTTACTTTACGTGCAAAGCATTAAACTACAGGACGTTTAAAATGAAATATGATGGAAATCGACCGCTATCTGTTCAAGTTGACTGGAAAATTGAATCCAATAAACTAACTCATAAAATTATTTTCGATAAACCACTAACATTTAATGGAGCAGAATCAGCAGATCGCTTAGTCAATTGCCTAGAAATTCTTTCAATCAAGACAACAGATGACATTAATGCGGAGAATTCAGATTTGAAAGCTGTCTATCAACAGGAAAAATAAACACAACACGCATACGGCCGAAGGGGACGATAACGGTGACGGGGATACGGAGTATTCGTTGCACCGCGACTGGCCCGACATGTAAATCAGTTCTAACCCGACATATAAATAACCGTAGCAGGCGACCCCGGATGCATGTACATCCGGGGCCGCCTGTTTTGGTATGCCGAAATTTCTGCAGAAGCGGCGCCTCCACGCGGGTGAAAATTCGGTCATGACTTAACAATTTCAGTCATGACTTAGCGTCTTTGGCGATGGTTAAAACCCCAGCCCAAAGTCACTAACTCATTACCGAAAACACTAAATCATTACCGGATCCCGCCCGCCTACCTGGCTCAGACGCAGATCCGGTGATGAGCTACGGATTTGTGCCATAGGTTAGTGTCTTTGGTCGTAGTTAAAAGCCATGGCAGAAGACGCTAAACCATGGCACAAATTCTGCGGGGAGGTACAGCTCCTTCATATCGAAAAGCCACATGTGTTTCGAGAAGCCACAATAATGGTGGCTTTTCGAAAGACATGTGGCTTCTCGGCGTAAAAAGCCTCGGTATGAAAACCCATACCTCGTAATAACCCGTAACACCCCCTTGCGGTATACCCCCCTAGGGTATACACTTAAGCCATGGAAATCACCAGCAACCAGTGCTGCCACAGCACATCCGACCATGTCAGCACCGCATCCGGCGCCCCCACCGAGGCGCGCACCGGCGCATGCTGCAGCGGCGAGGCGCCCGAAACCCAGTACGGTTACGCCTCCAACAAAGAGGCGCACCTCAAGCGCCTGCGCCGCATCGAAGGGCAGGTCCGTGGCATCGCCCGCATGGTCGACGAAGACAAGTACTGCATCGACATCCTCACCCAGGTTGCCGCAGTCTCCAAGGCGCTCCACGCCGTCTCCCTGAACCTGCTCGAAGAGCACATCGGCCATTGCGTGACCGGCGCCGCCGTCGAATCCGAACGCACCGGCGACCCGACCATCGCAGAGGCCAAGGTCAAAGAGGCAACCGCCGCGATCTCCCGCCTCATGCGTAGCTAAACGCGCAGCCCCAAACACCGGGCAGCCCCAAGTTTTCAACCCATTACCGAAAGGAAATCATCATGAGCACCACCACCGTTAAGGCAACCGGCCTGACCTGCAACCACTGCGCTATGAGCGTCAGCGAAGAGGTCCGCGAAGTTCCCGGCGTGACCGGCGTGACCGTGGACGTCGTCAAGGACGGCGTCTCCACCGTGACCATTGAGCACGAGGGCACCCTCAACACCCAGGCCGTCGCAGACGCTATTGTGGAGGCTGGCTTCACCCCCGCTGTCTAGCGCGGCAGTCGGCTCGATTAGGAGTCATCATGGCTTATCCTCCGCAGTACATTGCGATGATTGTTGGCGCGGTCCGCACCCTTGTCGGCACCGAAAACATTCACCTGCGCGACGCGATTGCCCGCGTTGCCAGGCAGATGAATCTGGATGCGGCGCTGGTCGATTCGTGGGTGAAGCAGAGCCCCGAATATACGGCGCGTGAAGATGCGACTGGTGCCGCGCGTCGTAGCGGCACGAGCGCGAATAAGCGTTCCGCCGAGCACGAGCAGGGCGTGAAGGCGCGCGAGAAGGCGAACGCTTCGCCGTTCCCGCGGGCTGCCGTGAAGCGTGCGTACGGCGTGTCTGATCGTGGCGCGAAGGTGACCGGTATTCGCCCGCACACGAGCAGGCCGGATGGGCTGCCCGGCGACCACTAAGCCGCGGCTTTCACAGCCGTAGCCTTACTCGCGCCGCCGCGTTCACAGCCCCGCGGTTTTACCCGCAGCTTCACCCTCGCGTACTCTCGGCACCGCGCCCTGATACTGCACCAAACACCACCCGGGGCGGGGTCCTTCGGGACCCCTCCCCCGGCTTGGCGTGTGCCTTTTTCTACCCTCCCGTTTTTGAGTTTTGAGGAAGTATTGTGTCTTCTACACAGCCTTCACTAACCACCCGTGAGCCCTCATCACAGAGTGAGCGCTCTCTTTTTAATACTGCCGGAACGACCGTAAAATCAACGGAGTCAACCCGAATTATCCACGTAGATATCCAGGGTATGACCTGCGCATCCTGCGTGGGTCGCGTGGAGCGTAAGCTCCGCAAAATCCCCGGCGTTGACCCGGCGGTGAACCTGCCGCTGGAGTCGGCGCGCGTCATCGTACCCGAGGGTGTGAGCGACGAGCAGATTGTTGAGACCATCAACAATGCCGGCTATACGGCGCACCTCAAAAACGGGCCGCGCGCGGGCGCTGGAACGAACGCGAGCGCATCCGGCGGCAACCATCACAGCACCCCGAGCATGAATGGCGGCTTCACCGACCGCATTATTTATGCGGCGATTTTGGGTGTGCCGATTTTCTTGATTTCGATGTTCCCGTCGTTCCAGTTCCCGAATTGGGGTTGGGTTGTGGCGGTTCTGACTGCGCCGGTCGCGTTTTGGTGTGCTGCGCCGTTCCATCGTGCGGCGCTTATTAATGCGCGTCATGGCTCGTCCACGATGGATACGCTTGTGTCTCTCGGCGTGGTGTTGGCGTATTTCTATTCGCTGGCGCAGCTGCTCATGAACCCGGCGTTGACGGCGCATGTGCATCATGCGGGCGGTAGTTTCTGGTCGATGTTTACCGGCAACCATGCGCCGCTGTATTTTGATTCGGCATCCATGGTGACGCTGTTCTTGCTGATTGGCCGCGCGATTGAGCACCGTACTCGCAACCGTTCTTCGGAGGCGCTGCGCACCCTGCTGAGCATGGGCGCGAAGGAGGCGACTCTGCTGCGCACCGATAAGCAGGGCGTGACGAAGCAGGTGCAGGTTCCGGTGGAGGACCTCATGCCGGATGACCTGTTCCTGGTGCGCCCGGGTGAGAAGATTGCCACGGATGGTGTGGTGGTTGAGGGTACCTCCGCGGTGGATGCGTCCCTGTTGACGGGTGAATCTGTGCCGGTTGAGGTGCATCCGGGTGATGCGGTCACGGGTGCGACGGTGAATACGTCTGGTTCGTTGACGGTGCGTGCGACCCGTGTGGGCGCTGAGACGACTCTGGCGAAGATGGGTGAGCTGGTGGCGAGCGCGCAGGAGACGAAGGCTCCGATTGCTCGCCTGGCGGATCGTGTTTCTGCGGTGTTTGTGCCGGTGGTTTTGGTGATTTCGGCGCTGACCCTGGTCGGTTGGTGGCTGGTTTCTGGTGACGGTTCGGCGGCGTTTAATGCGGCGGTGACGGTGCTGGTGGTGGCGTGCCCGTGCGCTTTGGGTTTGGCTACTCCGACGGCGCTGCTGGCGGGTACGGGTCGCGGCTGGCAGTTGGGCATTTTGATTCGTAATGCGCAGGTGCTGGAGGCGACGAGCACGGTTGATCGTGTGGTGCTGGATAAGACCGGTACGGTGACGACTGGTGAGATGTCTGTGGCGTTCTACGGCACTTTTGATGACTATGAGTCGGCGGGTGATTTTGCCGGTATTTCGCCGGAATCTACCGGTTCCAAGAACGAGCGTTCCCTGTCTGTTCTGCGTGATGCCGCCGCCGTGGAGGCGCTGAGTGAGCACCCAATTGCCCGCGCGATTGCCGGTTTTGCCCGTGAGCAGGGCGTGCTGGCGGAGGGCGCTTCGGCACCGAGTGTGAGCGGCTTTGAGGGTGTTCCCGGAGGCGTGCGCGGCGTCGTGCTGAGCGGCGCGGGTGAAGGCGCTGAGAGTGGCGCCGAGTATGGCACCTCCCAGCTGGTTGTTGTGGGTACTCCCGAGTACCTGCAGGCGGCGGGTGCGCAGCTGAGCGAGGCTCAGTTGGCTCTACTGGATCAGGCTCGCCGGGCGGGTCTGACGACCGTGGTTGTCGCCCGCGGCGAGGCCCCGAACGATGAGGCCGCCGAAGATGCTCCTGCCCTGCAGCCGGTCGGCATGATTTCGGTTGCCGACACCCCCAAGCCGGAGGCGGCAGAAACCATGGCGCAGCTGCGTGAGCTCGGCATGGAGCCGATCCTGCTCACCGGTGACGCCCCGCAGGTTGCGCAGGCGATCGCCTCGCAGGTCGGTATTTCGGCTGAGAACGTGTACGCCGGCGTGACCCCGGAGGGTAAGTCGCAGGTGATTGAGAAGTTGCAGGCTGCCGGTCACCGCGTGGCGATGGTCGGCGATGGCGTGAATGACGCCCCGGCGCTGGCTCTTGCTGAGCTGGGCATTGCGATGGGTTCGGGCACGGACGTTGCCGCGGAGGCAGCCGATATTGTGCTGACCCGTTCGGATGTTGCTTCAGTGGTGACGGCACTGCGTCTCTCCCGCGCTACGCTGCGCACCATTAAGTCGAACCTGTTCTGGGCGTTCGCCTACAATTCGGCGGCTATTCCGGTTGCCGTGGCGGGCCTGCTGAACCCGATGATTGCGGCTGCGGCAATGGCGTTTAGTTCGGTGTTTGTGGTGCTGAATTCTATGCGTCTGACGGCGTTTAGGAAGTAACGCCCTGCCGTTATACAGAATGAATCGCCCCGCGCGATTTCAAACGAAAATTTCAAAAGTGCATCTCACCGTGCTTTTCGCACTGTAAAAGATATAAAGAAATGCACCGCCCGTGTAAAGGCGGTGCATTTCTTTATATTTAGTTTTCACGGGCGGCGGCTTGAACACCTAGCTCAAACGCCCCGCCCGGAAGCCCGTACTCAAGAGCCCGGCAAGAAAACCTCGCCGAGCACCCGGCAGAACCTTACGCCCAGGTGACCAGGTCCTCGATGGAGCGGCGGCTCTTCGGCGCAATTTCGCGGGCACGGTAGCCGAAGGTCACAGCCACGGATACGCCGTACTCCTCCGGGTCGAACAGGCCTGCAGAAGCGAGCAGCTCGTTCACTGCATCGTAGTCCATACCCTCGATGGGGCAGGAGTCAATGCCGAGCATAGCGGCGCCGGTCATCATGTTGCCCAGGGCGATGTAGGTCTGCTTAGACGCCCAGTCGAAGAGCGCGCGGTCGCTTTCCAGAACCTTAATGCAGTTCTTCTGGAAGTCGCTGTAGCGTTCGAGTGCGGCCTCCATCTGCTCCTCGGTGAGGTCGCGGCCTTCGAGGGTGCGGCGCATCCACGGAGTGTCGTAGCGCAGGCCCTTCTTCGCCAGCAGAATGACCACGTGGCTTGCGGCATCAAGCTGACCGACCATGCCCCAGGCGATTGGCTTGAGCTTTTCGCGCAGTTCGGGGTCCTGAATGACCAGGAACTTCCACGGTTCGGTACCGACGGAGCTGGGCGACAGGCGCGCAAATTCGAGGATTGCGGCGAAGTCTTCGTCGCTGATGCGGCGGTCGGGGTCGTAGGCGCGGGTTGCGCGGCGGCGGGCGAAAATTTCGAGAGCTTCTTCGCGGGTTACGGTCACGGTTTCATCCTTTGCATGAGGGTTTCAATACCCTGTCATGCTACACCTGCGGAGGGTGCGGGCGGTCTAATTGTGAGCCATTACGCCCAAAGCACGTATGCGCAAAACAATCAGGCTCGAAGGGTTTAGGCACCGGCTTTCATCCACACATCCGAGCGGGCGCGGCGACCGAAAATGACCGCGCGGATTCCCTGGAAGTACAGAATATACGCCGCCCACAAGCCGCAATACCCGGCGAGCGCATCCATGGTGCCGGCACCGACCGCCCAGTGCAGGCCGAGCATGACCGGCACGTACATGACGAGCATGATGAAGCAGCCGATTGCCAGGTATTTCACGTCCTGCGCCCCCATGAGGATGCCGTCCAGGGTGAACACGTAGGCGGCGATGGGCTGGCCGAGCGCGATGATGACGGTGGCGATGGTGAAGAGGAACGCCACCTGCGCATCCTGAGTGAATAGCCAGGAGCCAAAGAAGCCGATGAGCGGGCAGATCAGGCCGGTGATAACGCCGTAGATGAGGCTCATGCGTAGCAGCCGGTTTTTCAATTGGCGCACTTTCACGCGTTCGGATTCTACAGCCAGGTCGCGTTCGCCGAGTTCCTTGCCGAGTAGCGCCTGGGCGGCGATGGCGAGGGAGTCCAGGGCGTAGAGGAAGAGGTTAAACACGCCCATGCCGAGCTGGTAGGCGGCGGTGTGTTCGGTGCCGAATCGTGCCACGACGAACACGGTCAGCAGGGAGGCGATGCGCATGGACAGGGTGCGCAGCATGAGCCAGGAGCCGAGGGACAGCACCGAACGCATGCCGGCGACGTCGGGTGCCCAGCGCACGGCGTGCTCGCGGGTGCCGCGCATCATGACCACGCCGAGCGCGGCAGCCATGCCCCACTGGGTGAGGGAGGTGCCGGTCGCCGAACCAGCGACACCCCAGCCGACCGGGTAGATGAGCAGCCAGTTCAGCGCAATGTTCACGAGCGTGCCGACCGTGGCGACTTTGAGTGGGGTGACGGTGTCTTGCAGTCCGCGGAGCGTGCCGACCTGCGCGAGGATTATCATCATCGGCGGGATGCCCCAGAGCGAGTGGTGCAGGTAGTCGAGGGCGTAGCTGATGGTTTCGTCGGTTGCGCCGAGGCCGCGCAGAAGCGGGTCTGCGAAGGCGTATCCGGCGATCATGAGGAGCATGCCGAGGCCGAATGCGACCCACACGCCGTCCACGCCGATCTGCCAGGCGCGGCGCAGGTTCTTCTCACCGAAGGCGCGCGCCACGGCGGGCGTGACGGAGTATGCGAGGAAGTTCATGAGGCCCACGACCGTGGTGACGAGCGTGGCGGCGATACTCATGCCGGCGAGTTCTGCCTTGCCGAGCTGGCCGATGAGGGCGGAGTCGGTGAGCACGAAGATGGGTTCGGCGATGAGCGCGCCGAAGGCGGGTACGGCGAGGGCGAGGATGCGCCGGTTCAGCGAAGGCTCGGTGGTATTGGCGCTGGGGTTCGCGGCGCGCGCAGTATCGCCGGGCGCGGTGCCGCCGGGTTCAGTATTCTGGTGCTTCTGTGTGCTCATCCCTCTAGGCTACTCCCCGCCGCCGCGGCGGGTGCCTGCGCGCGGGGCGGGGTGCACTCCGTGAGATGCGCTTTAGGCGGTTAGGCTCCTCGGCCGCGCAGTTCGTCGAGGGCGCGGCGTTCCTTCTTGGTGGGGCGGCCGCTACCTCGTTCGCGTTTGGCGACCGGCGGCATGGAGAGGTAGGCGGGGCGCGGGCCGGAGAGGTCTTCGTAGCAGGTGACGGCGATGGGTGCGCCTACGCGTTTGACGAGGAGTTTTTCGACTTTGAAGACGCGTTCCCAGCCGGGATAGCGGACCTTGACGATGTCGCCTTTTTTGAGTTTTTGGGAGGGTTTGGCGGGGGCGTCGTTGACGCGCACGTGGCCGCCTTTGCATTCGTCGGCGGCGAGGGAACGGGTTTTAAAGATGCGCACTGACCAGAGCCAGAGGTCGAGCCTGGCGCTGGTTAGTGCGGTGGTGTCTTCTGCGGTCATGTGTTCATTGTGGCGCGAGGCGGGCGGGGCACCAAATCAGGTGCGCCCGCCTGCCCGTCCTGCGCTTGTGCTGTTTTCGCACTGTTTTCGCACTGTTTCCGCGGTATTTTTGCTGAACTGAGCCGTGACCTGCGCAAACCCACCATGCGGCAGAAAAATTTTCTAGCGCACGCACCAGCCTATTGAGCGCCAACTAGCTTCCACTAGGGGTATTGTTAAGTCACCTTCTCAAGAAGTGTTCTCAAGGCCACCTAGTTCGCGTGGCCTACGGGGGGGGTGTGGCCGCGACGCCACGGGCTCCCTGTAACAGATTGGATATAACACCATGTCAGCTTTGAAAAAGCTTCTGGCGGCTGCCCTCATCAGCACTGTGCTATCTTCTTGCTCCTTCGGTCCTTCTCTAGAGAAGGACGAAAGCGCCCGCGCTATTTTCGACGTAGAAAATGACCGGGTGATCCTACCCCTGGACGCATACAACACCGCCGGCAAGGGCGAATACTTCACCAAAGCCCTTGAGCTCGCCCGCAAAAAGTGCTTTGCCGAACACGGGCAACACTACGAGATGTTCGTCCCCACCGAAGGATCCGGCAGGAACCTCGGCAGAACCTACGGAATCTGGAATGTTGAGCGCGCCCAAAAATACGGCCTCCACGAGCCCAATGAATCGAATACGCTGGATCTGTCCTCCCCTGCGCCCTCCTCCGACCCTGGGAAGGATGTCAGGACCGAATGTTATCAGCGCGCCGTCGATGAGATGAAGCAAATTGGAGAGATACCATTCGGCTCCACTACGTATACGCGTTTGGAAACCGATGCCCGAAACGCCGCAGGCGATAGACAGCTCAAAAAATCCCTCGACGACGAGTGGAAGCGATGCGTCAAGAATAAGGGCCTCACCCCCGATAGTGAGATGACCGTCAAGGAATCGAAGAATATTCCTCAGAGCGCCGTCGCCTCCGAGGAAGAAATTCGAATCGCCGTCATCCAGGCGCAATGCAATCAGGATGTAGGCCGTTCGCAGAAGCTCTACGATTTGGAGGCGCAGTACCAGAAGCCGCTCATCGCCAAGAACCAGGCAGCCCTGGAGAATGAGCTCAAAGAATTCAAACGCAAGGATGAGCAGTTCAAACAGTACGTGCTCGACAACCAGTAACAGCGCATAACAGCCGGTAATAGTCGGTATGCCGAAAGGGTGTGTGTCGTGTTCAGTGAACACGGCACACACCCTTTTCTGTATGTACTAGCTGCCTAGCCCGCAGCGGTTATGCCTCCACCTTTGCGGGGCGGCGTTCCTTCAGCGCCCAGCCGATCACGCCGGCGAGCAGACCGAAGGCAATCCAGGAACCGAGCACCAGCCACTGGTCACTCGTTGCAGCCTCCGGGAAGTACGCGATGGAACGCAGCAGGGTCGAGGAGGCACCCGGAACCATCATCTGACCGATAGCACCCCAGGCACCGGGTAGGAAGACGCTCGGCATGCTTGCCCCCGAAATCGGGTTGCCGATGAACATGGTGATGACGGCACCTACACCCAGACCGACAATCGGCGCCGTCAGGGCACTCACGCCCACGATGAAGGAGGCGGTCGCCAGGTAGGTGGCGCTGAATGCTGCCCACAGGGTTGCGAAGTCACCGGGAATTAGGCCGAACCAGACGTTCAGGATCAGGGCGGTGAGTGCGCCACCAATGACGGCGTAAAGGGTAGCGGTGACGAAGCGGCGCCAGGTACCGTTCACGCGCAGAGCAGAGAAGGAACCACCCAGAATACCACCGATGACCAGCGGGAACGCAGAGATAGCGATACCGGAACCGGAGGAGTCACTTTCGCTCAGGGGCACTACGGCGGTGGTCTTCACGGTCATAGCCGAGGCTTTTTCAGTTTCCGCCTTCATCTGCTCCAGCTGGGCGGCAGCCTGTGCGCCCTGCTCACCGCCAGCTTCAATAGCCTGGGTGAGTGCCTGAGTCTTAGCAGCGAGTGCCTGATGCTGAATTTGTGCATTCAGCTGAGTGGCGACGCCGTTGAGCATCTGGGTTGCTGCGGCGTTAGCGGCGGGGGCGGTGAGAACTTCGGGGGCGGCACCTTCGGTGAAGACGATAGCGCCGTAGGTTTCGCGCTGCTTGATTTGGTTTTCGGCGTCTTCGCGGGAGGTGGCCTGCTTCAGTTCGAAGGTTTCGATGCCGCGGTCTTTGAGAGATTGCTCAAATTGGCTGACGGTCACTTCGGGGCCGGTGATGGAGACGGGCAGGTTTTTCGCTTCCATGGTTTTGGTAGGCCATGTGAAGGCGAGGATAACAACCGCAACGATTAGGGATGCCAGCAGCGAGGTGCTGATGACCTTGAGCCAGGAGGAACGGTCGGTGGTTTCTTGTGCGCTTGCTTCTGCAATGCTCTTGGCCGAGATCTTCTGGGATGTGCGCTCGGGGGCTGCTGCGGTCACTGCTTCTGCGGTGACTGCGGTGGCGGTTTCGTTGTTCATGACAATCTCCAAACAAAATGCATATTTCGTTTACGAGTCAGAACTCTACTCTCGGTTTTTACCAAGCGCAAACGAAATAACTATTTTGTTTGCAAGGTCACAAAAAGAATCGGTGTTGTGTTTACACATTCTCTAACCCCACCCCCTAGACTGGAACCATGCCCCGACTAACAGACGCCACCAAAGCCGCACGCCGAGCCCAAATCATCGAAGCCGCCGTTAGCTGCTTCCTCGAAAAGGGCTACACCAACACCTCCATGAGCGACATCATCAAAACCTCCGGACTGTCCTCCGGGTCCATCTACTCGCACTTCTCCGGCAAAGAAGACATCCTCAACACCGCCATCAACGAGCGCCTCAACAACATCAAGGAGATCTACGAAACACTCCCCCAAGGCGCAGGCCCCCAAGACATTCTCGAAACCATCCACACGAACCAGCTGGTAAACGACAATTTCTCTGCCATGCTGCGCATCCGCCTTGAGTCGCTCCACGCACCCGAAATCGCCAGGGCAACCGCGGACATCATGCCCCTATTGCAGGGCATCATCGTAAAGACCCTCACCCCCTGGGCGGCCGAACAGCTCAGCGTTCTGCACGAGATCAACCCCGATCCGGCGCAGCGCACCCCCGAACAGGCAGCGCTCATCACCGACTACGCTCGCGACACCGCGGACGCCCTCATGATGGTCTTCCAGGGGTACATGCTCCGCTCATTCTTCGGTAGCACCGAAGAGAAGGACCGCCTCTACCGCGTCGCTTTGGCGCTCCTTCCTGAGTAGTTGACCACCCGATAGCCCCTGAAAATCACCCTTGAACAGTTGTTTTTCAGCATTTAGACCACACAGGGGCAACATAGGTCATTCACATCCTGCAGGCGTAGAATCGAGGAACTATGACTGAATCCTGCACCCCCGCCACCCCCGAGCCGCGCGCCAGCGACCCCGCCGAGCTAAACAACCTGCGCGCCGCGCACGCCGATGAGCTCTCCTCCCGCACCCGCGCCACGAGCATCCCGGCGGACTCCTGCTCCCTCTACGACGACGAGGCGCTCGGCGGCACCGCCGGACGGGCCACCGCCTGGCTGGCGCTCGAGCACGTGGGCCAGTGGGGCCGTGACGTACTGGATGGCTCCGCCCTGGGCGAGGAGCTTTCGGAGGCGTTGGGCGAGGCAGTCTCGCAGGCGGGGTTGAAGTTCCTACTGATCCGCCAGGCGGGCAGGGCGGGGCGCGTACTGCACGGCGCGCCGGATGCATCCGGCAACCCGACCCACCGGGTGCTCTACGCGCTCTGCACCCCGGGTGAGGAGAAGCTCTACTCGTTCAACGTGAGCACCCCCGAACAGCTTCTCGACCTACCCCTGGGCAACCCCCAGGAGTTGATTCAGGCGACCGGCGCGGAGCTCATGGATTCCCCCGCTATTCTCGTGTGCACCCACTCCAAGCGTGACCGCTGCTGTGCCCTGCGTGGTCGCCCCATTGCGGCGCACCTGGCGGATATCCTGCCGGCAAACGCGGTCTGGGAGTGCTCGCATACGGGCGGTCACCGCTTTGCCCCGGTCGGTATTATGCTGCCCACCGGCTACACCTACGGTCGCCTCTCGGAACCTTCGGCGCTGGCGGCGTACCTGTCGCTGGCGGGTCGTTCCATTCCGTCGCTGCACGGCCTGCGAGGCCGCAGCACGGATACTCCGGTGGAGCAGGCGGCGGAGGTTGCCGTACGCCTCGAACTGGAGAAAAAGGGTGAAGAAGTAACCTCTGGAGGTTTGGTTTCACGTGAAACATCGACAACGGAGGCACTGAGTACACTCCTCGAAGCGGGCATCGACCCCGCGGCAGATACCGCCGAACACCCCACCATGGAGGCGGCACTCACCTCCCACACCGACGGACGCACCTGGGTCGCCTTCTTCGAGCGGGTCGCCCTTGAGCCGCGCCCCAACTCGTGCGGCAAGGGTCCCGCGGATGCTTTCAGCCGCGAGCTGTGCGGTCTGTTCCAGCTCTAGCACCCGCACATGATTTAGACAGCACGAAGCCCCGGCGGGCACCTTCTCGGGTACCCGCCGGAGCTCCGTCATAACTAGTATTTCAGCCTACCCGGCGAACGGGTTCGGCGCGCCGATGTACTGCAGCTCGGTGTACTCCTCCAGACCCTCGGGGCCACCCTCGCGGCCCATGCCGGATTGCTTCACGCCACCGAAGGGTGCCGCCGCATTCGAGATAACACCGGAGTTGTACCCGATCAGACCGAACTCCAGACCAGCCGCCATGCGCGTAAAGCGCGGGTGGTTGCTCGTGTACACGTACGCCGCCAGGCCGTACTCGGTGTCGTTGGCGAGCTTCAGGGCGGTGCGTTCACCCTCCTCACCGTAGCCGCTGAACGTGGCGATCGGGGCGACGGGGCCGAAGATTTCTTCACGCCACACGCGCATCGAATCGGTCACGCCGGTCACCACGGTGGGGCGAATGAAGTTGCCCTTGTTCAGGTTCTTGGGCATGCCGCCGGTATCGCTCGGAACGTTCTCCTCAAGCTCAGGAATGTACCCGCCGCAGGCGAGGAGCGCACCCTTACCCAGGGCGTCTTCCACCATAAAAAGCATGGATTCAACCGCTGAAGGTTGAATTAGCGGTCCGCAGTCGGTTCCCTCGACGGTGCCGTCACCCACGACGGTCGCCTCCATACGCTCCACGAAGGCGCGGGTGAACTCTTCGGCAACGTCCTCGTGCACGATAAAACGGTTGGCGGCGGTGCACGCCTCGCCCATGTTCCTCATCTTCGCCGCGTAGGCGCCCTCCACGGCGGCGGGAATGTCCGCGTCCTCAAAGACGATGAACGGGGCGTTGCCGCCCAGCTCCATGGAGGTGCGCAGAACGTTCTGCGAGGCCTGTGCGAGCAGGGTGCGGCCCACGGCGGTGGAGCCGGTGAATGACACCTTCCGCAGGCGCTCATCGGCCATCAGTGCGGAGACAACCTCGCCGGTACGGGAGGTGGTCACCACGTTCAGCACGCCGTCCGGCAGGCCCGCCTCACGCATCAGGGAGGCAAAGTACAGGGAGCTCAGCGGGGTCAGGGAGGCGGGCTTGAGCACCGCGGTACAGCCCGCCGCGAGCGCCGGGGCGACCTTGCGTGCCGCCATGGCGAGCGGGAAGTTCCAGGGGGTAATCAGCAGGCAGGGGCCGACGGGGCGGCGTACGGTGGTAATCTGCAGCCCGGATTCGGGGGCGACCGCGGTGCGGCCGAAGTTGCGGGCGGCTTCTTCGGCGTACCAGCGCAGGTAGTTTGCCGCGTAGGCGACTTCGCCGCGGGACTGGTCGAGGGGCTTGCCCATTTCGAGGGTCATGAGCCGGGCAATGACTTCGGTGCGCTGCGTCATGAGCGTGTAGGCGCGGTTGAGGATGTCGGCGCGTTTGCGGGCGCTGGTTGCCGCCCATGAGGTGCGGGCGTCGCAGGCGGCGTCGAGTGCTTCGATGCCCTGTTCGATGCTGGCGTCGGCGACGTGCGCGAGGATTTGGCCGCAGGAGGGGTTGTGTACGGGGAAGGAGCCGTTGTCGCCGGTGACCCAGGTGCCGCCGATGAGCAGGTCGGTGGGCACGTAGAAGAAGGGGTAGGAGGGCCTCTCGTAGGGGTCGATGGGTTCACGCTGCGGCATGTTGATGCTTTGCATGTGCGGTTCGGTGCGGCCTCGCAGCTGGGCGGATTTCGCGGCGGTCTTTGCGGTGGGCTTTGCGGCGGGATTCTCGGCGGAGCTTTCGGGTGAGGTGGTCATGGCGTGCCTTTCGGGTTGGGGCGGCCGGTGCGGTCGACTCTGACGCTTTTAATTCTAGTCCCGCGCGCTCCCCTACCCCTCGAACCTGCACGCGCGCCTACACGCCCTTGCGCGCCTCGAACCGACCCGGCGGCTCTCTCCCCTCCCCGCCCCCACACGACCGCGGGCACGCCGAAGGGGGCCGCATCCACTGTGGATACGACCCCCTTCAGGTGGATTCTCGCTCGGTGCGCGAGAATCCTAGCTGGGGATTATGGAAGGCGTTGCCCGGAAGGGATGCTCGGTGTTGCATCCGCTCTGCCCGATACCCGCACCTTCACCGCTTAGCGGGCGGCGAGTCAGACCTGGTGGACTAGGCCCACCGGTTCTCTCAAATCCAGGACTGGCGTGCCTCGATTCGAGTCAGCTCCAGAGGACCGCCATCGTTGGTGCCGTGGAAGCGGCCGAAGTGTACGTACGGACCGCGGTAGGCGCTGTGGTTGATGGGGCTGGAGTACTGGCCGTTGACCGTGTAGTAGAAGCTGTTCTTGTTCAGCACAATCTTGCAGTTCAGTGCCTGGCCGGTGGTGACCTTCTGGCGCAGCTTCATGGTGTGCAGTACGCGCGGGCTTGCCTGGTTCGGTTCGAAGCAGAGGATCTGTGCCACGGAGCCGCCGCGGTAGTTCGGGCGGATGGCGAGCACGTAGGTGCCGTCTTCCTGCTTTGCAGCGAACTTCTTGCCGATGCCGAAGGCGCCGTCGTGTTCGCGACCGAACGCAATGTAGCCGTAGTGACCATCCTGCTTCGGCACTGCACTGGTCCACTTCATGGAGAAGTCGAGAGTGTACTTGTCGCGAGTGGTGTAGTTCGCCAGGGGGCCGAGCAGCACGGATTCGTCGTAGCGCTGGTTGTGCACGATGGCTGCGCCGGTCAGGTCGGGCATGTCCGCTGCGACGGAGGGGTCGGCGGGCAGCATGCCGTGGGGACGCTGGCCGGTCTTAATCTTCACGCTGGCGTCGAAGGGGTCACCGATTACCCAGTAGGGGTCGGGGCACATGAAGCCCTTCACGCCCAATGCCTTGTACTTTTCGTAGGCGGAGCGGCGGTGGACTTCCCAGACGATGACTGCCTTACCGAGGCCGGTGAGGGCGCGTACGTTCTCTTCGCTCATGGAGCCCTGGGAAGCGCCGGTCGGCTTCTCGTAGTAGGGTACGCCGATGGCGTCCACGTTTTCGTGGCGTGCCATTGCGGAAATCTTGTCGATGGGGTCGCCTCCGTCGAAGTAGCACCAGGTGGCGCAGCCTGCGGAGTTGGCAAGCTTCAGGTAGCGGGAGGTGGGTTTGAAGCCGCCGCTGCCGTCGCGGTACATCTTGATGACGGTGCGGCGCTGCAGACCGCGGTCGGTGATGAACTTGACGAGGCCTGCCTGTGCGGGGCCGTCCTTCGCTTCGAGGAACAGTACGACCTTCTTGCCGCCGACGGAGGCGTATTCGCCGCCTGCGGGTACGGCGTCAACCGCGGCGATTGCTTCTTCGAGGGTGGGGATGTCGTACAGGCCGGTCTTCTCGCCCAAGTTTTGGCGCATGTCGACCTTGTGCTGGCGCAGTTCGGCGAGGGTGTGGCCGCGCACGTCCATGGATGCGCCGGTGGTGCGCTTGATGTTGGTGTCGTGCATGCAGACGAACTGGCCGTCGCTGGTGGTGCGTACGGAAATTTCGACGGCGAGGGCGCCGCGGCGTACAGCTTCTGCGTAAGCGTAGGCGGTATGCTCGGGGCTGATGTTGCCGGCACCGCGGTGGGCGATGAAGAATTCATCGGTCTTGTAGAGCAGCTGGTGTGCGGGGGAGCCGCTGTGTACTGCCGCGAGCTGTGCGCGGGTGTTGGCTGCGGCGTGGGCTTCGCCTGCCTGGAGCATGAGGGCGGCGGGTGCCAGTGCGGAGGCACCGATGAAGCCGCGGCGGCTCAGATTCTTAGAGGTCTTCGGGAATGCAGTCACCGTAGTAGTCCTTTTTCTTTTATGAGTTGAGCGTAATGTGTGTGGTTGTTCATTGAAGTTTTGGTTTATAGCTGAGGGTCCGGATTCTCTCAACTCAAACTACAACTCTAAGTAGGATAACGATTTTTTATCGGTGATTCACTGCGTTTACAGGAAAATAGGGTATTATGTGCGCCTCATTCTTACCCGCGGTGTAATGCGGGTGAATGTGTTCCTCCTTTTCCGCCGCTTTTAATAGCGGCATTTCATGCGGCGTTAAAAAATTTCTCGTGTAACGAAAAAGGCCGCGCCTACAGCCCGATTGAGCCTACAGGACGCGACCTTTTGCGTTAAAACATTTTTCGCAGGTTTTTCACCGCTGTTGAAGCTGAGCTATTTTCGCTGGTTCAGCTTACTTCTTGGTTGCCTGAGCGACGCGGTCACCGGCTGCGACGGGGCGGCGTGCCTCAGAGTCCTTGGAGATGTTGAACTTTGCGGTGTTGGTGATCATCACCATGGTTTCCTTGGAGGGGATGCGGCCCTCGATAGCTGCCCAGTCCACCTCGATGATGGGTGCGCCAGCCTCAACCTTGTCACCTACGTTAGCAATCTTGGTGAAGCCTTCGCCACCGAGCTCAACGGTGTCGATACCGATGTGGACCAGTACCTCGCCGCCGTTTTCGGTGCGGAGCATGAATGCGTGCAGGGTGTCCTGAATCAGTGCGATGGTGCCTGCAACGGGTGCGACGATGGTGCCTGCGGTGGGGTTCACTGCGTAGCCGTCGCCCATAACGCCCTGAGAGAAAACGGGGTCGGAGACTTCGCTCAGCGGCAGGTACTCGCCGGTAACAGGTGCGACGTAGACGTCTGCGGACGATGCTTCCTGTGCGGCAGCTTCCTTCTTCTTCTTGCCGAAACCGAACATATATGCTCCTTCTGGTCGTGTGGCGCTATGAATAGCGTGTATTTGTAGCGCTGATGCGTCCGCGTCGGATGCGGGCGTCGTTGCCTTCTTGGTTTCACACCGGGCGGCGCCTGCCTAAATTGCAGGGTTCGCACACTCCGGTGCATATGCACTCAGAATACAACACCTAAACCCGCAGCTCACGAGCTGAGGGTCATTCGACTCGAATTCTGCAAATATTCCGCAAATCTGGAACTTCAACTCACACTTCTGCACTCTTGAGGTCGCGAGTACACTTAGTGAAGGACTGGCACCCCTCCTCCGAGCCGGTGCCTATAAGAGAGAAAAGGCTAAAAACTGATGACTGAAGCGGCTGAGACCGTTCTTGAAGTATTTATTCCGGGCCCCGGTGAGAACCCGGAGGATCCGCAGGATATGGAGCGCTCCGAATTCCTGGGCGCCGCACAGGAGGCTCTGGATTCGGGCGTGGACATTGAGGTGTACTCCACCGACTCCTACCCTTCCGCATTTGAAGAGTGCGCACCGGTCGCCGAGCAGATTGAGATGAACGGCCGCGAGGTTCTGCCGCTCATGCTCGTCAACGGTGAGGTGAAGGTGTCCTTCGCGTACCCGACCGCCGAGCAGATTAAGCGCTTCTCCCGCGCCCACCTGGTCGCCCAGCCGAAGGCTAACGCGGCAGCAGCAGCGTGCGGCCCCTCCGGCTCCCCGGCGGCGTCTATGGTGCCGAACCTAAGCCCCCTGGCGGAGCCCGCCGGTTTCGCGGCGACCCTGGCGGGTAAGGCGCCCCAGCCGGTTGGCGGCCCCGAGATTGGCAACCGCGTGAACCTCATGGGTGGCGACACCGGCGACGGTATCCCCACCTCCGGTTCGGTGGCTGTGAAGTCCGGCGGCTGCGGATGCGGTGGTTGCGGCTGCGGCGGCAAGTAAACCCGCCCCTGCCCCGCTGAGAACCCCACTGAGATCCACTGCAAACGCTAGGTTTGCCCGGTTCTAGATACATAAAAGAGCGGTGCCCGCCTCCTCGTCATGAGGAGGCGGGCACCGCTTTCGCTTAACGAAGCTTAGGTTCACACCCGGCAGCGGCTACAGGAGCCGCGGCGGGCGAACAGTACCTTACTTGATGGAGGTACCGACGGAACCGAGCTGCTGGCAAGCCTCGACCACGCGTGCGGCCATGCCTGCCTCTGCAGCTGCACCCCAAACGCGGGGGTCGTAGGTCTTCTTGTTGCCGACCTCGCCGTCAACCTTCAGCACACCGTCGTAGTTGCTGAACATGTGGCCAGCAACGGGGCGGGTGAATGCGTACTGGGTGTCGGTGTCGATGTTCATCTTGATAACACCGTAGGACACTGCGTCTGCAATCTCCTGCTCGGTGGAGCCGGAGCCACCGTGGAAGACCAGGTAGAAGGGCTTGTCGCCCTTGCCGTACTTAGCGCCGACCTCGGTCTGGATTTCCTTGAGCAACTCGGGGCGCAGGTGAACGTTACCGGGCTTGTACACGCCGTGAACGTTACCGAAGGTCAGAGCAGCCATGTAGGTGCCCTTCTCGCCCAGGCCGATTGCCTCAACGGTCTTGATTGCGTCTGCAACGGTGGTGTACAGGGAGTCGTCGATAGCGCCTTCAACGCCGTCTTCCTCGCCACCAACGGCACCAATCTCAACCTCGAGAACGAGCTTTGCCTTGGAGGTACGCTCGATCAGCTCAGCAGCAATCTTCAGGTTCTCGTCCAGGTCGATTGCGGAGCCGTCCCACATGTGGGAGTTGAAGATGGGGTCTTCACCGCGAGCAACAGCCTTCTCGGACTCTGCCAGCAGGGGCAGGACGAAGCCTTCCAGCTTGTCCTTGGGGCAGTGGTCGGTGTGCAGTGCAATGTTCACGTCGTACTGCTTAGCAACTTCGCGTGCGTATGCTGCGAAGGCGAGGGAGCCAACGACCATGTCCTTCTTGGAAGCGCCAGACCAGTATGCTGCACCGCCGGTGGATGCCTGGATGATGCCGTCCGAGCCAGCCTCTGCGAAGCCGCGGATAGCAGCGTTCAGGGTCTGGGAGGAGGTCACGTTCACTGCGGGGTACGCGAAGCCCTTTTCCTTCGCGGTCTGCAGCATTTCTGCGTAAACTTCGGGGGTTGCAATAGCCATATGCTGACTCCTTGGATAGATGCGACCGGTTACCGAGGCAGGGCCGGTTCACCATATTTTGTTGGCGCGCGAGACGCCTCCTACTCGCACTATTTTACCAAGATACGACTTATTTATCGTTAATTTTTTGTGGGTTTTTTTGGGTTTACTGCAGCGAAATTTCCGTGAATTACCGCGGTAAAGTAGAGGTGTTAATGACTTGATGTCTTCTGTGCGTGCAGGTCAGCGTACACGTCACCCTGAATGCGGCGAAAGGATCCTCCCATGAGCAAGGCGAGCGCTAAAAATAATCCGAAACAGCTCGACGCGAAGCGTGAGAAGCGTGCCCGCCAGGCGCAGCGTCGTGCTGAGCGTGAGCATCCGAATGCGGCGGCTATTGCCCCGGTGCGTGCTCGGTTGGATGAGGTTCTGGAGCGTAAGAGTCGGCATGTTTTGGGGCATGGCGATATGGCGAAATCCCTTGAGTTGATGGAGAAAATGCGTGATGAGGGCGCGAGCGACCACGAGATTGATGTGGCGCTTGCGGAGGCGAAGCTCCCCTCGGTCGTGCAGGTTGGGCGTAAGTCGTTGATGCGTTGGCCGAGCTGGTGGTGGTTGAATCGTCGTGAGCGTGCGTTGCGGGCGAAGATTGATCGCCTAATGGAGGACTAGAGTCCCGTTCTGAATAGGTTGCTGGAGCACCCCGTTGTGGGTGCTCTTGTGCTGTGCGGTGGTGGGGGAATTGATTTTTTAGACTCAAGGTTCAAATAATCTATTTCACAAAACAATTAAAACCACACAATACAACATGAACCAAATATTTTCATAAGATATGCATTATATGTATATAAATTGTTACGTGATGCGGGTTATATTTAGTCAAATTGCCGTGCTATAGTCGTTACAACCCACAGACGTGTTCCCAACCACATTTCGTGTAACACGTGCTTCAGACGTAACTATCCAAGGAGGTATAGCATGAGCACCTCACCGAACAAGAACCCGCAGACTTCTGCAGCGGATCAGTACACCAAGCCTCCCACAGACGACCCGTTCGCACACGAACAGGAAGGCTTCCACAAGGGGCTGGGCGCACGTCAGCTCCAGATGATCGCCATCGGTTCCGCAATTGGTACCGGCCTGTTCCTGGGCACCGGTAGCCGCCTGCAGGACGCGGGCCCCATGCTCGCCGTCATCTACGCCGTCATCGGCTTCTTCGGCTACCTGATTCTTCGAGCCCTCGGCGAGCTGATCCTTCACCGCCCCTCCTCGGGCTCCTTCGTCTCCTACACCCGCGAATTCTACGGCGAAAAGGCCGCATTCGTATCCGGATGGCTGTACTGGCTGAACTGGGCAATGACCGCCGTTGCAGACGCCACCGCTATTGCTATTTACATCAGCTGGTTCGGTCGATACAACCAGTTCTTCGCAGACATTCCCCAGTGGCTTAGCGCATTCATCGTCGTTATCGTCACCGTGGCTCTGAACCTCATCTCCGTGAAGATCTTCGGTGAGCTGGAATTCTGGTTCGCACTCATTAAGATTCTTGCTCTGCTGTCCTTCATGGCAGTTGGTATCTGGTACCTGGTCTTCGGTGAGCCCATCAACGGCGTCCGCCCCGGCCTTGAACTCATCGCTGCCCATGACGGCTTCTTCCCCAACGGCATTCTTCCCGCTCTGATTGTGGTTCAGGGCGTTGTGTTCGCCTACGCCGGTATTGAGCTGGTCGGCACCACCAGTGGTGAAACCAAGAACGTTGAGAAGGTTATCCCCCGCGCTATCAACACCGTGATCTGGCGTATTGCGATCTTCTACGTTGGTTCCGTGGTTCTGCTCTGCCTGCTCATGCCCTACACCGCATACAAGGACGCAGAGTCGCCGTTCGTGACCTTCTTCGACGCTATCGGCATTGATGGTACCGCACCGATTATGCAGCTGGTCGTTATTACCGCGGCTGCTTCCTCGCTGAACGCTGGCCTGTACTCCACCGGCCGTATCCTCCACTCGATGGGTGTTGCCGGTTCGGCACCGAAGTTCACCACCAAGGTGTCCCGCTCCGGTGTTCCGGTGGCAGGTATTCTGCTCACCGGTGTGATTGGCCTCTTCGGTGTTGTGCTGAACTTCTTCGTTCCCGAGCAGGCGTTCGAGGTCGTGCTGAACATCGCATCCGTGGGCACCATGGCTAGCTGGGCGGCTATCGCAATGTCGCACCAGAAGTACCTGAAGCTGGTCGGCGAGGGCAAGTACAAGCGCCCCAACTACCGTGCACCCGGCGGTCGTTTCAGCGACTGGGCTGTGATGGCCTTCCTTGCTGTTGTGCTGGTGCTGATGGCTCTGGATTACCCGGTCGGCACCTACACCCTGGCATCGCTGCTGCTGGTTATCCCGCTGCTGATTATCGGCTGGTACACGGTTCGTGACCGCGTCAACGAGATTGCTCGCGTCCGTGAAGGCTACACCGGTTCCGTGCCTGTGATTGCTGCCCGCCCCGTGGTGAAGAAGCTCGTTTCGGAGCCTCGTACCCACATTGACCTGGATGAGCTGGACCTTGAGGACGAGGACAAGCCGAAGGGTAGCTAACCCGACCGGTTTGCCTGTAATCCTGGTGAAGGCGAATGAGGGGGTTCTAGACCCTAGCCGCTAGACCCTAGCCAATAGAGTCTGGAACCCCCTCCCTGCACGTTTTTCGTGTTTGCTTCCGTATTACATCCGTGTAATACATCAAGCAAAGTACATATTTACAGCATTTCTAATACGGTGTGTCCTGCAATATATTTTGAGATAATAGATATCCACAGTGACCACCAGATGCACAAAGAAGTTTTGTGCAGATATTCAAAGGAGAAAATCATGACTGAACGTCCTAGCGCACACGCGGTGGAATTTGTTGACGTCGCCTCGATGGCGAAGTGGATTCAGAAGGACGGCGTAGGCAACATCATTGCCGGCATGGTCGACTTCCTCGAAGAAGACTTCAAGAAGTGGCAGAGCTTCGACAAGATCCCGCGCGTCGCCTCCCACACCCCCTTCGGTGTGATTGAGCTGATGCCCACCTCCGACAACATCACCTACTCCTTCAAGTACGTGAACGGCCACCCGTCCAACCCGGCGCGCGGCTTCCAGACCGTGACCGCGTTCGGTCTGCTCGCTGATGTGGACAACGGCTACCCCGTATTCCTGGCTGAGATGACCCTGCTGACCGCGCTGCGTACCGCTGGCGTGTCCGCCATGGTTGCTAAGCACCTGGCACGCAAGGACTCGAAGAAGATGGCGATGATTGGTACCGGCTCTCAGTCTGAGTTCCAGGCGCTGGGTATGCGCGCGGTGCTCGGCATTGAGGACCTGTCCGTCTACGACATTGACCCGCACGCGATGGAGAAGTTCCGCCGCAACCTGGAGCCGCTGGGCTTCCGCATCCACCTGGCTAAGGACGTGGACGAGGCTGTTGAGGGCGCAGACATTATTACCACCTGCACCGCCGATAAGCAGCAGGCGAAGGTTCTGCTGGACCGCCAGGTGAAGCCCGGCGTGCACCTGAACGCTATTGGTGGCGACTGCCCCGGCAAGACCGAGCTGGAAAGCGAAATTCTGGACCGCTCCACCGTGTTCGTTGAGTTCCCGCCGCAGACCCGCATTGAGGGCGAGATTCAGCAGAAGGACCCGGACTTCCCCGTGGTGGAGTTCTGGAAGGTTCTGACCGGTGAGGAGCCGGGCCGCGTGTCGGATGAGCAGATTACCCTGTTTGATTCGGTGGGCTTCGCAATTGCTGACTTCTCGGGTCTGCGTTATGCCCGTGCGGCTACGCAGGACACCGACCTGCAGCAGTTCATTGACCTGGTTGCTAGCCCGGATGATCCGAAGGATCTGTACTCGCTGGTGAACGTTAACGTTCCGGTGGGCTAAAAGGGCTAAGCAACCTGACGCTGAGTGGCCTTGAGCTGGTGGGCCTGTAGGTGCGCCAGCATGGGCTGCGAGGTTGAGAGTGAATAAAGTGAGGGCCGGGGAGTGGTGACACTCCCCGGCTCCTTCTTGCGCGATTTTCTTATGCACAGATCCTTGTGCGCGGATTTTCTTATGGGCGGATTTCGTATGGGCAGCCCGCGGGCGGTTCACCTGTTCTGCCCTTCAGTGGGTGTGGCTACTGGTGGGTGGCTATAATTTCACGCGCCTTCGCCACATGCTTTTCTTTCTCCTCTTTCAGCTGGTTGAGCTTCGCCTGGTTCTTCTCAATCAGAGGCCCCTGATAGGACGCCTCAATATCGCCCAGGCGCTGAGCCATACCCACCTTCTGATTACATTCGGCTTCGATGGTTGCGAGGCGAATTTCTTCCGGCTTAGCTTCTTCGTTGCCTTGGGAAGAGGTCATGAGATGTGCGCTTTCTTCGGACATCCAGTCGCCTTCTCCTTCCCTGGGGGTTAGCCCGCGTTCACGCAGGCAGGTCCACCATTCTGAGCGGATATTTTTCCACTCATCGGTTTGAGAGGCATAGGTGTATGCCTGTGAGTTTAGCTCTCCTACGAACCGGTATTCTTTTTCGTCCAGTTCGACATCAGAGAATACGGTTTTCACCTCTTCTTGGCACTGGGCGTTAATGTCGTCCGCTGCTGAATCTTCTGGGCCTCGGGATTCCTTATGGGAATACCCGTACTTTTTGGCGTACTCAACGTTCCAGTTGCCGTATAGGCCTCCCGGTTGCGGGGTGTCTATTGAGGGCACAGCGTAGGACTGCCCGTGGTGCGCGTAGCATTCGGACATGAGCGTATGCCACGCCGTGCTCACCGTACGGACTGTTAGTTCATCGAAGGCATACTCGTCCAGTGGAAGATGTATATAGTTCTTTGAATAATCGAGAACAGCTTTTCGTGAGGTGTCCCGCTCGGCGCTGTTGGAGCAGGACACGCACGCCCCCAGCAGGCAGAATATTGTTACCGCAGAGAGGGCCTTACGCATAGGCTTTTCCTCCTCCATACTTCGTTGTAGCATTGAACGGAGTTACCCCAATTATCCCAAGGGCTGCTATCTGCTTGTTGCTGATATCTACTGGTGGGTGGCGATGATTTCACGCGCCTTCGCTATCTTCGCATCACGATAGGCCTTCAATTCATTCAGCAACGCCTGATTCTTCTCAATCAAAGGACCCTGATAGGACGCCTCAAGATCACCCAAACGCTGAGCCAGCCTCACCTTCTCGCTACATTGAGCTTCAATGGTCGCCAGGCGGATAACCTCCTCCAACACTTTGGGATCATCAGCATTCAGATTGGCCGTTTCTTTGCTCGTCCATTCACCGTCCCCAGTGCGAGGAGTCAACCCTTTCTCACGCTGACAGTCCCACCAATCTGAGCGGGCTTTCTTCCATTCAGGGTCACCCTGCGCACGCATGTACGCTTCACTACGGATACGCTCGACGGGGCGGTACTTTTCCTCATCAGCCACATCAAAATAGAGCATATCCAGTTCTTCCCGATGCTCTTCGCGGCAGCTGGCCCTGACGTCTTCAGGGATGCTCTCATAAATCCTTTCCTGCTCATCTCTGACTTGGGTGGACGTAAAATGATTCGCCGCATGCTTCACGTTCCAGGAGCCGTACTGGGAGGCGTTGCCAGAAACCAAGCCGTTTTCTAGAATTTCAAAATCGTATCCTTTTTTCGCATAGCACTCTTTAAGAATCAACAAATACGCCCTATATGTTATATCTTCGGCCTGGTCACTCATATCGTATTCGTCGAGCGGAAGAGTAATATAGTTATTTTCAAAATCCAGCTGGGCTTTGAGGCTAGTGTCCTTAGGCGCAGCGGCACAGGAACTTAAAGCTAAAGCAAAGCAGGCGAACAGAGCAGCAGATTTCTTCATTGTTACCAACTCCTTTCAATCGGGAAAGTCAGGAGGAGCCCACAAACATTGGGCTCCTCCATCACAATTACCAGCGGCAGTTTACCTTGTGAACAGAACTAATACGATCATCCCAAGTCTCGCCCCAATGGAGACCCGCATGGCTTAGACCCCGCAGATAGTTGAGGTCGGAAGAAGATTCAAAATTTCGACCCCTGTGATTAATGTCTTCGTAATAGTGCCACCGACACCCATCAGAATGCAATGAAGATGCACGGTCACTCATCCAATCCAAATGGGTCGTCCCCTCAGTGCGCATACGGGACCCAAGGAAATTGGCATCCGAATAGAAAGTAACACCCGCATGTGCCGGAGGTGCTACCGCACCGAAAGTCACCGCAGCCACACAGGCCGCAACAGCAAGAGACTTATTAAAGATCCTCATCAGAATCTCCTTTCAAAAGAATGACGCCGCGGTCATTCATACCCACAACCCGCAACCATTAGCGAGCCGAAGCCAGGAAATCTCGCATGCCCCAAACTGAAATTGAGAGTGCGATTCTCATATTCCCTGTGACTTGAATTAACACTAACACACCTAGGAAATTTATTTAGTGACCTAAATCACTTATGTGATAATGTGTGATTTACCCGCTTTAGATATATTCAAATATTATTTACTACATTTACAAGACAAAAAATCCAGATAACATCACACAACCCCACCACAAACAACGCATCAAACCCCGTGGGTACCCACATTCATGTGAAAAACTCAACACCCTACTCTAACAAAAAATCACCCAATCCCCAATAAAAAAGGTTCCGACGCGCACACATGCTTCACATTCCAGGAGCCATACTGGGAAGCATCGCCAGAAACCCAGCCATTTTCTAGAATTTCAAAATCGCATCCTTTTTTCGCATAACACTCTTTAAAAGCAAAGCAGACGAACAGAGCAGCAAATTCCTTCATTGTTACCGACTCCTTTCAACCAGGAAAGTCAGGAGGAGCCCACAAACATTGGGCTCCTCCATCACAATTATTAGTTGTACTGTTCAGTTCAAACAGAATGTGTTATTGACTAGTGGCGATAATTTCACGCGCCTTCGCCACATGCTTTTCTTTCTCTTCTTTCAATTGGTTGAGCTGCGCCTGATTCTTCTCAATGAGAGGCCCCTGATAGGACGCCTCAATATCACCCAGACGCTGAGCCATACCCACCTTCTGGTTACATTCCGCTTCAACCGTTGCGAGGCGAATCGCTTCTTGAGTTTTTTCCTCCTCACTCTTAGAACTTAGGTCAATATTGAACGTCTCTTGACTAGTCCACTCATGGTCACCCTTGCGTGGTGTTAGCCCATTGCTCTCTAGGCAGCTCCACCATTCAGAGCGAACTTTATTCCATTCCGGATTACTTTTCGCACTCGCGTAGGCTTCCTGTCTAAGCCGGTAAGCGAAAGAGTCATTGTCATTCTCGTATTCAATTTCTTTCAGCTGATTGGCATTTTCTTTACGACATTGCTGCCTAATATCTGCCGGTATTTTCTCTGCCGTCTGCGCGCCCTCTCGAGCCTTTTCTTCATTGAAATATCCATACTTCTTGGCATATTCAACATTCCAGGCACCATATATATTGCTGTTCTGATCACCAGAGAACGCAGGGACAGCATCAGAGTATCCCTTAGCTACGTAACATATTTGCAGGATACGGGCGGTCGCCTCACTAATTACAGCCCTTGACGCATCGTCATAGTCATACTCATCCAGGGGAAGAGTAATCAAATTATTCGGGTAATCGAGCTTGGCTTTATATTCAGAATTTGAGGCACCTCCCTGAGCACATGAAGATAGCAAAAGCGCGCCTGCTAGGGCAGTGATTGTGAATGCACTACTTTTATGCAAGATCACACCCTCCTTTCAGAGTGGACGAGAAACTTAAAGCTGGAAAGCATCTTGTCTCTCTAGCACCATTCACTTAGCAATACACATACATAACGGAGCTAATTCGGTCATCCCAGGTCTCACCCCAATGGAGACCCGCATGGCTTAGACCCCGAAGATAGTTGAGGTCGGAAGAAGATTCAAACCTGCGACCCGCATAGTAGCTGTCTTCGTAATAGCGCCACCGGCACCCATCAGAATGCAATGAAGATGCACGGTCGCTCATCCATCCCAGATGAGGGTTAGTCCAGGTGTACATGCGGGACCCAAGGAAATTTGCGTCCGAATAGAAAGTAACACCCGCATGTGCCGGAGGTGCTACCGCACCGAAAGTCACCGCAGCCACACAGGCCGCAACAGCAAGAGACTTATTAAAGATCCTCATCAGAATCTCCTTTCAAAAGAATGACGCCGCGGTCATTCATACCCACAACCCGCAACCATTAGCGAGCCGAAGCCAGGAAATCTCGCATGCCCCAAACTGAAATTGAGAGTGCGATTCTCATATTCCCTGTGACTTGAATTAACACTAACACACCTAGGAAATTTATTTAGTGACCTAAATCACTTATGTGATAATGTGTGATTTACCCGCTTTAGATATATTCAAATATTATTTACTACATTTACAAGACAAAAAATCCAGATAACATCACACAACCCCACCACAAACAACGCATCAAACCCCGTGGGTACCCACATTCATGTGAAAAACTCAACACCCTACTCTAACAAAAAATCACCCAATACCCCAATAAAAAGCCCCAATAAAAAGGTTCCGACGCGCACACAACGCATCGGAACCTTTAAACACCTCATAAACAGCCGCCAAACTACGACGGAATCTGACCAAACACATGGCGGCGAACCCACGCATGCATCGCAATACCCGCAGCCGTCGCCGCATTCATCGAACGCGTCGACCCAAACTGCTCAATCGACAGAGTATCCCTAGCCGCCGCATGCAATTCCTCCGACAAGCCCGGGCCCTCCTGACCAAAAACCAGCACACACTTCTTCGGCAGATCATACGTCTCCAGCGGCACCGAATCCGGAAAAATATCAATACCAATAATCTCCAGACCCTCACCCTGCGCCCACGCCACAAAATCCTCAATCGTCGGATGATGACGCACATGCTGATAACGATCCGTCACCATCGCACCACGACGATTCCAACGGCGACGCCCAATAATATGGACCTCCTTCGCCAACATCGCATTCGCAGTACGCACCACCGTGCCAATATTCAGGTCATGCTGCCAATTCTCAATCGCCACATGAAAATCATGGCGGCGCGTATCCAGGTCAGCAATAATCGCGTCCATCGACCAGTAACGGTACTTATCCACCACGTTACGGCGGTCGCCCTCACGCAGCAGCTCCTCATCCCAATGGTCGCCCTCAGGCCACGGGCCCTCCCACGGGCCCACACCCACCTCAAAACGGGCAGTACCCTGCTCAGTACCCTCAACAGCTTCAGCCACAGCCGCCTCAGCAGGCACAGCCTCAGCCGCATCACGATTCTCAACCATCACAACCACCTTCACGCCAACAACCAGCGCCACACCGGCGCCCACAGAGCCATCTTACAGACAAAAACCCGCACCACCAGCCACACACAGTAGCCAGCGGCACGGGTTCACCCGCCGCAGCGGAACGTCTAAAAAATCACGAGATCCTAAGAATCCAGCCTAGTAGAGACTAGTCCAGACCCAGCTCATCCTTCGAGTACGCGTACAGGCACGGAACACCCGCAACCTCTTCCACATGCTCCTTAGCGCCGGTCGCACGGTCAACAATCACAGCAACCGCCACAACCTCAGCGCCAGCCTTACGCAGCGCCTCGACAGCAGTCAGCGCCGAACCACCGGTAGTGGAGGTGTCCTCCACAGCAACCACGCGGCGACCCTCAACGCTGGGGCCCTCCACCTGACGGCCCATGCCGTAAGACTTCTGAGCCTTACGCACCACAAACGCGTCAATCGCACGGTCCTGATCACCAGCAGCACGCATAATCGCGGTACCCACCGGGTCAGCACCCATGGTCAGGCCGCCAGCAGCCTCAAACTCGATGCCGTTCTTATCCAGCAGGTCCAGCATGACCTGACCGACCAGGCGAGAAGCCTCGTGGTGCAGGGTGATGCGGCGCAGGTCAACGTAGTAGTCGGCTTCCTTGCCGGAGGCGAGGACCACGTGCCCGCGCACCACAGCCAGCTCAATAATCAGCTGGCGCAGGCGTTCACGGGCTTCTTCAATGGGGAGGTTTTCAGAAAGCTTAGTCATAGTTCCAGTGTAGCGGCTCACGTCCAGGCGGCGCAGGCTATTCCCTGTGCTATTCCAGCGCTAGGCTATTCCACCACGCGACCCACCGACGGCGGCAACGCGGCATGCAGCTTCGTCAGCATCTCCTCATACTCGGCAGCAGGATCCGAATCGGCAACCACCGCACCACCGGCAGCAAGAGTCACCGCGCCGTCATCGTGCGCCACAAGCGTGCGAATCACAATCGACAGGTTCGCTGAACCATCCGCCGAAACAAAGCCCAAAGCACCCGAATACACGCCGCGAGCGCGACCCTCCAGACCCTCAATAATCTGCATGGTCGAGGGCTTCGGAGCACCAGTCATCGAACCGCCCGGGAAGCACGCCCGCGCGGCAGCCACCGCGCTCACGCCCTCACGCAGACGCGAACTGACCGTAGACACCAGCTGATGCACCGTCGAGTAGCTCTCCACACCCATGAGCACCGGCACGCGCACGGACGCCGGGTCAGACACCGTGGACAGGTCATTACGCAACAGATCCACGATCATGAGGTTCTCGGCGCGGGTCTTCTCATCGGTACGCAACCAGGCTGCGGCAGCCTCATCTTCTTCCGGGGTGGCACCGCGAGCAATCGTGCCCTTAATCGGCTTCGTCTGAGCGTTACGCTGCTCATCCACACTCAAAAAACGCTCCGGCGAGGAAGAAAGCACCGAAAAATCACCGCACCGCAGGTACGCCGCATAGGGTGCCGCATTGTGGGCGCGCTGGTGGCGGTACAGCTCAAAGAAAAGCTCCGGGCTCGGATTCTGGATGCGCGCGTTCGTCTGTGCGGTCAGGCACACCTCGTAGCTGTTACCCTCGTAGATTTCGTGCTGACTAGCGCGGACGGCGTCCATGTAGGCTTCCGCGGCGGGTGCCGGGAAGAGCAGAGGCTCGGCAAGCTCAGGGGCATTGCCGGGATTATTTACGGGGGTATTTACGGGGGCATTATCTGAGGCACTCTCCCCCACCGCGCTCAGCGCCGGAGCCAGCACCGTGCTCAGCAGCCGCTCCGCCGCCTCACACCACGACTCGTCCCCCACCAGCCAGCTACGCGCCGCACCACCCGGGCGGGCATGCTCATGCACCAGGTAGCGGACCGCCGGCAACCACAGAGAATCCGGGGTCGGCGCCTCATACGCCGGTAGGTAACCCGGCACCGGGTGGCCGTGCTCCAAGCCCATGGCGGCACGCGCCTCATAGCCGAAATAGCCCACATAACCGCCACGCAAACCCGCGGGCAGACCGGTCGCCGCCGCGGCATCCGGGTGCACGCGCGGTGCGCAGGCGAGCGCCGCCTCCAGCTGGGCGAAGGGGTCTTCCGCGCCAGATTCAGCCGCCACACGCGCCGAATCCACGCGCAGAGGAGACAGCTGCGCCGGAACCACACCCACATACGAGGCAACCGACATGGGCGACTCTTCACGCGCCGAATCCAGCCAGAAGGAATACTCGGCACCACCGGTCAGCAACGGGTACGCGTCCTCGCAGTTCACCGCGAAAGGAAGCGGGCGCACGGCAAGCTCCCGCGTCTGCGCATCCCACGGGATGCTCTGCAGAATACTCGGCAGGGCATGCGGGGAGGCAGAAGCGGGAGCGTTCGGGGTAGAAAAAATACAGTCCGCGGAAGTTTCAGTCACGGACTCCATTGTATGGCGTGCAGACGAACTGGCGGTTTAGTGAACGACTGCGGGTGCTTCGCCGTTTTCGCTGGTCATCGGCAGGCCGGCAGCGAACCACGCACTGGTGCCGCCAGCAATGTTGTGCGCGGCGTAGCCGTGTTCGCGCAGGAAAGTTGCCGCGCGGTTGGAGCGGCCGCCACCGTGGCAGATGACGTAGAAGTCTTCACCGGGTGCGGGCAGCTCAGCCAGACGTTCGGTGAGGGTGCCAAGGGTGATGTGCTTTGCGCCGGTCGCGTGGCCGCCCTCCCACTCGTAGTCTTCACGCACGTCGATGATGGTTGCGCCTGCGGGAACATCGCGGGGGTCGACCTGGGGTACAGCGGTCATGGGGTTCTCCTTTGAAATGATTAAAAATGAGCCGATCGGCACGGCGGGGTGCCGGGTGGGCATAGTTGTGGTTCCACTCTAGCGTGTTGGGGGTGCGGGGCGCATCTAGCCCGGTATTTGGGGGTTTGTGAGATTCGGACGTGGTGCATACGAAAAAATCGAAATGGTTTTTCATGCACTACATATAAAGTAACCATCCGTAATACAAGCACATTCATGTATACATATGCACCCATAAGGGTATAGACTTAAATACATATTGCCCGGGTCACATAGAATTCCGGACTTGCACAGAAAAGATTTTCCACCATGTCTCACACCATCACAGGTGCCGAACCCAAGGAAACCAAGACCTTCTTCGGCCACCCGCGCATGCTCGCGAACCTGTTCACCGTAGAAATGTGGGAGCGCTTCTCCTTCTACGGCATGCAGGGCATCATGATCTACTACCTGTACTACACCGCCGACAAGGGCGGCCTGGGTCTCGACCAGACCCTCGCCACCGGCGTTATCGGTGCGTACGGTGCAATCGTGTACCTCATGGCAATTCTTGGCGGTATTCTCGGTGACCGCCTCCTCGGCCCCGAGCGTACCCTCTTCTACTCCGCTATCGGCATTATGGCGGGCCACATCTCCCTCTCCCTCATCCCCGGCGTGCCGGGTGTGGTGATTGGTCTGCTGCTGGTCGCTATCGGCTCCGGTGGTCTGAAGAGTAACGCATCCGTGCTGGTCGGCTCCCTCTACTCGGACGACGACCACCGCCGCGACGCAGGCTTCACCATCTTCTACATCGGCGTGAACACCGGCGCACTGCTTGGCCCGATCCTGACCGGTTGGGGCTGGAGCACCGGCGGTTTCCACCTCGGCTTCGGTCTGGCTGCTGTTGGTATGGCTGCAGGCCTGATCCAGTACTCGCTGACCCGCAAGAACCTGCCCGCCTCCGTACACCACGTGGGCACCCCCTTCACCGCCGCTCAGAAGCGTAACTTCTTCCTGGCATTGGTCGGTATCGTGGTTATTCTCGGTATTCTGCTGGCGACCGGCCTGATGACCGCAGACAACCTCAAGAACTGGGTCATGGGCTTCATCTTCATCGGTGCTATCGCCCTGTTCGCTCAGCTGCTGAGCGCTAAGGACGTCACCGCTGATGAGCGTTCCCGCGTCACCGCGTTCATTCCCCTGTGGATTGCAAACGCCGTGTTCTGGGCGCTGTACCAGCAGCAGTTCACCGTGATGGCAGTGTACTCGGATGAGCGTCTTAACTGGAATATTCTGGGCATGGAGCTGAGCCCGAACCTGGTCAACTCCATCAACCCGATTTTCATCATTATCTTCGGCATGATGTTCTCCGCCCTGTGGACCAAGTGGGGTGACCGCCAGCCGGTCACCACCCTGAAGTTCTCCGCAGCGCTGATCATTATTGGTCTGGCGTTCTGGATCTTCCTCGCTCAGGCGGGCGTTCAGAGCGTGAACGTCGGCTGGATCGTGCTGATTCTGTTCGTCTGCACTATCGCTGAGCTGATTATTTCGCCGGTGGGTATTTCGCTGGCGACCAAGCTCGCACCGAAGGCGCACCGCGTGAACATGATGGCACTGTACTTCACCTCCGTGGCAATGGGTACCGTACTGTCGGGTTGGCTGGCTCCGTTCTACACCATGGAGACTGAAGTTCCCTACTTCACCTGGATGGGTATTATCACCATCGCGACCGGTATTCTGCTGTTCCTGGTGCACAAGCCGGTTCAGAAGATGATGCGCGGCGTGAAGTAACCGCAAAGTTGCTTGTCTAGGCTGCTGACTCGCTGTTTTCAGGCGGCGTGAGCGTATAGGTGAGTGCATATAGGCTAAGGGCCCCGAATCCTTGAATTACCAAGGATTCGGGGCCCTCGCTGTATGCGCTGGTGCATGCCCTGGTGTATGCTCCCGGCAGTCGGAGCGCCGGAATATTGAGGGGAGGTTCAGGAGGGGCGGGTTTAGGGGCGTTCGGGGCATTTTCCTTAATGAGACAATCCGCGCTGATTTTCTTATTAAGCGCCTTAATAAGAAAATCGGGGTGTATTGTCTTATTAAGACCCCCAAGCACGACCAGCAAGACGACACCGATGAAGAGGAGGAGGGAGGAGGAACCATGCCCTCAGCCATCACCTGGCCCGCCCTCGAATGGGAGCCGCAAGCCCCCTGGGTTCACCGGGACGCCCTCGCCTCCCGCCGCGCAACGCGCCGCAACTCCGGCGCCTTCTCCAGCGCCGTACCCGCCTCCATTGCCGCACTCAACGTCGAACTCAGCCCCGCACTGCGAGTGCGCCTCCAAGAGAACGCCACCGCGATGACCCGCTTCGATGAGCGGCTCCACCACATCGGCGGCATCCCCTTCTCCGCGGTTCTTCTGCGCGGCGAATCCGCCTCCAGCTCGCAGATTGAAAACCTCACCGTTAGCGCACGCAGGCTCTCACTGGCTGTCCTGGGTGCAAGCGGGTCGAAGGTCGGCGTTAATGCCGAGCTGGTGGCGCGCAATGTTCACGCCATGCGTGCAGCCTTGAATACCGCAGAAAATATTAGCGTCGATAATATCCTAGCGATGCACCGCGAACTGACCCGCGGTCTGCAGCAGGACTCCGGTGTACTCCGCACCCAGTGGGTGTGGATTAAGGGTGATTCGCCGGTAACCGCCGACTATGTGGCACCGCATCACGAGAGGGTTCCTGCCGCTCTCGAAGACCTTGTAGCCTTCATGAACCGCCGCGATATTGACCCCCTCGCGCAGGCGGCTATCGCGCACGCCCAATTTGAAACGATTCATCCCTTCACCGACGGCAACGGCAGAACCGGACGAGCCCTCATCTCCGCGCTCCTGCTCGCCCGCGGCGTCACTCGCCACGTGATTCTGCCCGTCTCCTCCGGGCTGTTGCACGATACCGATGGGTACATTCAGGCGCTCACCGACTACCGTGCAGGCGATGCTGAGCCCATCATCGAGCTCTTCATTGACGCCGCGCAGAAGGCAATCACCAACGCAGAACTCCTGGCGCAAGACATTGAAACCCTGCATGATGAGGTGCTGTCCATTGCCCAGCGTAAAACCCCTCTCCTGCGTTCCCTCACTGACCTGTGCTGCACTGAGCCCGCCTTCACTGCGCACATGGTGGAGGAGCACACGCGGGGGTCCCGAGCTAGTGTGTATCGCCTCCTCAACCGCATGGTGGAGCTACAGATTCTGCGTGAAGAGCGCGTCAAAATTCAGGGGCAAAAAGTGTGGACTGTCCCCGCTCTCAACCACGCCCTCGACGACTTCGCGGCACGAGCAGGACGACGCGGATAGATGCGCCATCGGGTTCGATAACCTGCGCGAAAATTCTGCGGCCGTAGGCGGGTTGCCGCGCGCGGAACTGTGACGATTTATGTCTCCGCATGAACGCGCGTGACGAAACACAGGGTCAAAAAGGGACGCATTAAGCCACGAACAGAAATCTACTAGACAGCCCTCAACCACAGGTCTAAGGTGAATCCAGAACGAGCCGGAAAACCTTCCGGCACGACCCTTCAACCCTTAGCCGAGGAGAAAATCATGGCACTTTACCTGGTAGAACTGACCCCCGCACAGCCGTCCAAGGACGAAGCAACCGCACTCATCGAGACCGTCAACTCGTCCCTGACCAACGGCGCCGAGCTCATCGAAACCCAGGTCTCCGCAGACCACAAGATCGTCTTCGTCATCGTCGAATCCGAGAACACCGCATTCGGCCCCGACCTCGCCGCAGCAATCGGTGAGCGCGCAACCGTCGCAGGCCCCGACGCAGTCCGCCTGGTCGGCGCAGAGCTCGAAGACATCAAGAAGCTCAAGAAGGACGCAGACTACCTGGTTGAGTGGGACATCCCCGCAGAGATTACTATGGAACAGTACCTGACCCGCAAGAAGGCAAACGCCCCCAAGTACGCTGAAGTACCCGAGGTTTCCTTCCTGCGCACCTACGTTCGCGAAGACACCGCAAAGTGCCTCTGCTTCTACGACGCACCCGACGAAGAAGCTGTTGTTCGCGCCCGCAAGGCCGTCAGCACCCCCATCGACCGACTGTTCAAGCTGCACGCATAGACGCGATGCTCCCCGCTTAGGAGAAACCCCATGTCCGAGTTCACTCTCGAACCCCTCTACGATTACCCCCAGCGCGAGCAGGTGCTCGCACTCGCCCGAACCCACGCAGATGCTGTTGACCGCGGCGAGCGTTCCCCCTTCGAAAACCTGCGCGAAATCGCTAAGGACGGCCTGATTACCCTGGGCCGCGACGGCGGTTCCCTGGTACCCCAGGTTGCGGTGGCTTTCGACCTTGCCACCGAGGACGCCTCCACGGCGTTCTCCCTGTGGGCTCACCGCTCCACCATTGCGTTCTTTGACGCTGTGGGTCGCGAACTGCCCGCCGGCCTGGCGGACGCTACCGTCAGCGGCACCACCGCCATGGCGGCAGCGTACAAGGAGGCTTCGGGTCTGGCACCGATCAAGGTGGAGGGCACCCTCGTTGAGGGCGGTCTGAAGTTGAACGGTTCTATCTCCTGGGCGTCGAACCTGTACCCGGGCGGTGTGATTGTTCTTCCGGTGGCTGTGCAGAACGCCCCGGAGAGCCACCCGGACCGCTACATCGTGACGGTTCGCCAGGACGTCGAGGGCCTGAGCATTGCCTACCACCGCAACCTGCTGGCGTTGAACGGTACCGAGTCCGGCACCCTGAAGTTCGAGGACGTTTTCGTTCCGAGCGAGGACATTCTGAGCGACAACATTGAGGCATTCCTGCGCGATGTGACCGCACCGTTCCTGCTGGTCCAGTCCTCGTTCTGCCTGGGTCTTGCCGCTGGTGCCCTGCAGGAGGCTGCTAAGCACCTGGACGTCTCCCAGGGCGTGTTCCGCCCTGAGTTCCCGCTGATTCTGACTGAGTACCAGAGCCTGCGTGAAGAACTGATTCGCCTGGCGTCTGAGCCGGAACGTGCTGAGCGTCGTGACCTGCTGAGCCTGCGTCTGGGTGTTTCGCACTTCGCGACTATTGCTACTCACTTTGAGCTGCAGGTTGTTGGAGGCGCCGGTTACGTGGCTGATTCCCCGACTGCTCGTCGCCTGCGTGAGGCGTCGTTCCTGCCGGTTCAGTCGCCGACTGAGGGTCACCTGCGTTACGAGCTGGCACGTTACGATCACTTGGATAACCTGCGTGACGCTCTCTAAGCTCATGAGCTGTGTGTAGCGAGTGTTTTTATTCGCTCTTTGCATCAATACCCCGTATATGCCTTAAATCGCATATACGGGGTATTGATGCATTCTGGGCTATATACGGGATACCGCGCCCACAATAAAGGAATATACGCCCCAATTAACGTATCCCTGCTCATATTTATAGCCGTTTAGCTGTGACCTACGCCTGTATACGCGTAGAATTATGTGGAATTTTATACACCACCACATTCACCTCAGGAGCTCCCCTTTGAGCATCTCTAAACTTCTCGGCTTTGACTGGTCGGTTCACGGCGACGGCCGAAGCATTAAGCCCGGTTCCTTCGTCGCCCCGAACGAGCGCCTCGCCTGGCCAATTACCATCGGCATCGGCGCACAGCACGTGGTCGCAATGTTCGGTGCAACCTTCCTCGTGCCGATCATTACCGGCTTCCCTCCGGCAACTACCCTGTTCTTCTCGGGTATCGGCACGGTCCTGTTCCTGCTGATTACCCGCGGCCGCGTCCCCTCCTACCTGGGTTCTTCGTTTGCGTTCATTGCGCCCCTGGCGGCTGCCATGAACTCGCACGGCCCAGCTGGTGCCCTCGGCGGTATCGTCATGGCGGGTGTGGCGCTGTTCCTGGTCGGTCTGATTGTTCAGTTCGCTGGCACCGGCTGGCTGACCAAGCTCATGCCCCCGGTCGTAACCGGTTCGATTGTGGCGCTGATTGGCTTCAACCTGGCGAAGAGCGCTAAGGACAACTTCATGGTGGCACCGGTGACCGCGCTGGTGACCCTGTGCTCCATCATCCTGATTTCGGTCCTGTTCAAGGGCATCATTGGTCGCCTGTCCATCCTGCTGGGCGTGGGCATCGGCTACATTACCGCCGTGATTCGCGGCGAGGTGGATTTCTCCAAGATTGACAAGGCAGTTGAGACTCAGGGCATCGTTGGTCTGCCGCAGTTCCAGACCCCCGAGTTCCACTGGGAGCTCGCCGGCCTGTTCATCCCCGTGATCCTGGTGCTGGTGGCTGAGAACATCGGCCACGTGAAGTCTGTTGCGCTGATGAGCGGCAAGAACCTGGACGACTACTCCGGCCGCGCCCTCATGGCGGACGGCCTGGCAACCACCATCGCCGGTATGGGTGGCGGTTCTGGTACCACCACCTACGCTGAGAACATCGGCGTGATGGCTGCGACCAAGGTGTACTCCACCGCGGCGTACTGGGTGGCTGCTATCTTCGCGATTGCGCTGTCCATGTTCCCCGCATTCGGTGCTGCAATTGCGACCGTTCCCGCGGGTGTTCTGGGCGGTGCCGCAACCGTGCTGTACGGCATGATTGGTATGCTCGGTGCCCGTATTTGGAGCGAGAACCGAGTGAACTTCTCGAACCAGATCAACCTGACCACCGCCGCTGTGGCGCTGATTGTGGGTATTGCGGACTACACCTGGACCTTCGGTGAGCTGTCCTTCGCCGGTATTGCACTGGGTACCGCTGCGACCCTGATTATCTTCCACCTGATGACCTTCATCGCGAAGTACACGAAGGCTGCTGGCGACCCGCTGGAGCCCTTCGACCCTGAGAAGAGCACTGAGGGACACTAGAGCTCCATACGCTTACGCCCGTTGGGAGTGATGCTCCTGAGGCGTAGGCTGTAGAAAAGCGGCCCGGATGGATTGGTTTCCATCCGGGCCGCTTTTGCGTCTTCTGGACGTTACACACAACCGCCACCCTACTGAGACACAAATCAGATGTAAATCAGACACAAAAATTTGAGTCTAGACATAAATTTTTATGTCTAGACTCAAATTTTTTATGTGTAGACATAAAAGTTTATGTCTAAGTTATGTCTGCGGAGGCTCACCCAGCCGCTAGTGCTGGATAGCTAGTGCTAGGCGCCTAGAACCGTTCGGCGAGCATCGCCTCAATCGTCTGCGCCACACCGTCCTCATGGAAGGGCGGGCAGGTGCGCCCCACCTTCGCAATGAGCGCCGGCTGACCCGACGCCATGGCGAAGCCCTCCCCCGCCCAGCAAAGCATCTCCGCGTCATTCGGCATGTCACCAAACGCCATCACCTCGTGTGCCTCAATGCCGTGGCGTGCCGCGAACTTCTCCAAAATCCGCCCCTTATTCACGGTCTTGGAGCCCATCTCGACGAGCGGCTCACCGACCACGCCGCGGGTCACCGACACCAACGAACCGACCGCCTGATGCACGCGCGCCTGCAGAATATCCGGGTCCATGCCGGGCACACGAATCAGGTACTTAATGACCGGAGTTGAACCGATACGTTCGAGCGCCTCGGCGATTTTCGCCTCCACCACGCGGGCGCCCTCAAGTACCTCGCCGCCGTCGTGCGGGCCCTGAATGTAGACGGTGTCCACGGTTTCGAGGGTATAGGTGGCGTCGGGGAACATGGGCTCCAGCAGCTCGTGAGTACGGGCAATCACCGCGGGATCAGCGCCATTGACTTCTTCCACCTCGTTCGCACCCAGGTGGTACACCACGGCACCGTTGGAGCAGATGGCGTAGGAGTCGAAGTCGGTCTGCTCGCGCAGGGGCGTGAGCCAGCGGCTCGGGCGGCCGGTGACGAAGACGATGTCGATTCCGGCGGCGCGGGCGGCCTCAAGGGCACGCAAGGTACGCGGACGGAATCGGAAGTCGTGCCCGATGAGGGTGCCGTCCAGGTCGCTGGCGATGAGTTTAATCATGCAGATATGCCTTCGGTGGTGGGGTGTATCGGTGCTGGTTAGGGTGCAGGGCTGGTCAAGGCGCGGGACTCGTTAGACTGGTGAGACTGTGCCGCCGTGCCGCTATGCCGCCGGTTCCGCGTAGGTGACGGTCAGGAACGCGCGACCCAGACCGTGGCCGAGCAGGTTGAAGTTCACGACGGCGGGGGTGGCGTTCTCGTCAATGTCGAGCTTCTCCACGTCTACGGCGGTGACGCAGAAGATGTAGCGGTGCGGGCCGTGACCAGCCGGAGGCGCAGCACCCAGGAAGCCCGCCACGCCGGCGTCGTTGCGGTGCGTCAGGGCGCCGGCGGGCGCATCTGCGCCGGTGTCAATGCTGGTCACCTCGGCAGGAATGTTGGAGACGGTCCAGTGCCAGAAGCCGCTGGGGACCGGCGCATCCGGGTCGAAGCAGGTCAGCACGAAGGACTTGGTGCCTTCGGGGAATCCGCTCCAGGACAGCTGCGGGGAGCGGTCCTGACCGCCGGCAATGCCGAAGAGTGCGGAGCGCATCCATTCGGGGGCGGTGCCGCCGTCCTGAATGTCGGTGGAGGTCAGGGTAAATTCGGGCAGTTCGGGCAGACCCGCGTAGGGTTCGCGGGGCAGGGGTGCGGTGCCGATGTTGGTCATGGTGCTCCTCAGCGTTGGGGTGCGGGTGGATATGGCGACGCCGGCGGACAGAGTGAGCTATCCGCCGGCGAGGCGTGAATTTTTTAGCCGTTGAGTACGGCGTCGAGTTCTTCGCGGGTGGGCGGGTTAGCGCCCGCGCGGGAGACGGTGATGCCGGCTGCGGTTGCGGAGAAGCGCAGCAGGTCGGCGATGTCTTCTGCGGTCAGTGCGGCAACCTTGGCGCGCGCCTCGGGACCGGCAATGCCGCGGTCGAGCAAACCTGCGATAAGTGCCGCCATGAGGGAGTCGCCGGCACCGACGGTGTCCGCAACCTCAACGCGGTGTGCGGGCTGGCTGATGCCCTCGGGGTACTTCTTGGTGAAGGCGATGGGGCCGTCTTCGCCGCGGGTGATGACCATCAGCTCTGCGCCGAGGTCGAGCCATGCGTGGGCGGTGTCGTCGAGGGAGCGATCGGGGTAGAGCCACTGCAGGTCCTCGTCGGACGCCTTCACGACGGTGGAGAGGGAGACGAACTTTTCAGCCCATGCGCGACCCTCGTCAACGTTGTGGATGAGGGTGGGGCGGCAGTTCGGGTCGTAGCTGAGCAGGGCGCTGTCGCGGGCGACTTCGAAGGCTGCGGCGACCACGTGTGCGCCGGGCTCGAGCATGGCGGCGATGGAGCCGGTGTGTACCGCGTCGGAGGTGCGTGCCAGTTCGGTAAGCTTCTCTGCGACGGAGTCGAGGGACCAGGTGATGTCGAATTCATACTCTGCTGCGCCGTCGGCACCGATGGTTGCCTGGGCGACGGAGGTGCGCTCGGCACTGTGCTCGAAGGGCAGGGTCACCTGAGATGCTTCCAGGTGTGCGTCAATGCTCTTGCCGTAGGCGTCGGGGCCGTAGTGGCCAACGAAGTTGGTGGGGTGGCCGAGGCGGCGCGCGCCGACGGCTACGTTCATGGGCGATCCGCCGGGGTAGGCGCGGGTTTCTCCGTCGTGCTGGTGGACGACGTCTACGAGTGCTTCACCGATTACAGTCAACATGGTTTCAATTCTACTCATGTTTGTGCCCTCGTGGCGTGTGTTTTTGTGGGTATTTAAAGTGGTTTTGCTTTCCCTTCTGAGGGCTTGTGTTGGCTTACCGTGTGGGTTCACAAACTGCCTTCTGTCTCTTCTGACTTTTAGCCTCAATATCGCTAATTTTGAGGCTCTGAAGGGGTTCACACGGGTTAGACTTAAACCGACGCCGGGTCTTAACGCCCGGCACGGTATTGACGCGACAGCATCGTCGCGCCTACCCTCCAACGACGAAGTTAGGAAGAAGGTCATACGTGACGACTGCAACCGCTACCTGGGTTAACCGTGAGGCTACCGCAGAGGAGCTGATCCCCCTCATTGGTAAGCTGCACCGCGAGAACGGCGTGGTGCTGAGCATTCACGGCCGCAGCCTGGTCAACAAGTCTGTCATTGAGCTGCTGAAGCTGCACGATTTCGTATCCCACATTGATGGTGCGCCTCTGAACCCCGCGCACTCTCTCGAGCTGGTTCGCGCCCTGGTTGAGCTGAACCTGGGCGCGTGCTCGATTAACATTGCTGCTCTGCACAAGGCACACCACGAGGCTGGCTCCCCCGAGCTGTCCATGTGGCTGCCCGAGCAGCTGGGTTCTTCCGTGAACCACCAGGGCGACCAGCCCAAGGAGCAGGACGTTGTGCTGTACGGCTTCGGTCGTATTGGTCGCCTGCTGGCTCGTATTCTGCTGGAGCGCTCCTCCTCGCCGCTGGGTTCTGGCCTGAACCTGCGCGCTGTTGTGGTGCGTAAGAACGGCGATAAGGACCTGGTCAAGCGTGCGTCCCTGCTGGAGCGCGACTCGGTTCACGGCCCCTTCAAGGGCGTTATTGAGGTGGACGAGGAGAACAGCACCATCATCGCTAACGGTGTTCCGGTTCGCTTCATTTACTCCTCTGACCCGACCACGGTCGACTACACCGAGTACGGCATCAAGGATGCTCTGCTGGTGGACAACACCGGCCGCTGGCGCGACGTTCCGGGCCTGGAGCAGCACCTGAACTGCCCCGGCATTTCTCGTGTTCTGCTGACCGCTCCCGGTAAGGGCGACATGAAGAACATCGTGTTCGGCGTGAACGACAACGTCATCACCGATGAGGACAAGATCCTCTCCGCAGCATCCTGCACCACCAACGCGATTACTCCGGCACTGAAGGTTCTGGATGACGCATACGGTGTTGAGCGCGGCCACGTTGAGACCGTCCACGCGTTCACCAACGATCAGAACCTGATCGACAACTTCCACAAGGGTGACCGCCGCGGTCGCTCCGCTGTGCTGAACATGGTCATCACCGAGACCGGTGCAGCTAAGGCTGTTTCTAAGGCTCTGCCGCAGCTGGAAGGCAAGCTGACCGGTAACGCGATCCGCGTTCCCACCCCGGACGTCTCCATGGCGATCCTGAACGTGAAGCTGACCAAGCCCGCAGGTTCCGCTGAGGAGCTGAACGAGCTGTTCCGCCGCGAGTCCATTGACGGCGAGCTGCGCCGCCAGGTGGGCTACTCGGATTCCCCCGAGGCTGTTTCCACCGACTTCGTGGGTTCCCGCACCGCAGGTGTTGTGGACTCGCTGGCTACCGTGGTGACCGATGACTCCGCAATTGTCTACGTCTGGTACGACAACGAGTTCGGTTACTCCTGCCAGGTGATTCGCGTTCTGGAGCGCATGGGCGGCTACGACGTGCCCTCCTACCCCGCTAAGTAAGCTACCCCAGCTCATCTAGCACACATATAACAAACCCACCGGTACATATAGCCATTTGGCTATATTGCCGGTGGGTTTGTTTATGAGGTTATATAGGTTGGCAGTACGCCAGCAGGCGGCGATTTACGCCTTGCGGCGGTACACCACACCCTGATGCGCCCGCAGCGTGAAGCTTGAGGGCACGGGACGGTTCGCCGCATCCACCTCAGACATGCTTATGAAGGCATACAGGCTTAAATCCTTACGCCCGACCGAAGACCTCGTTGAGGTGGGCAGCATAGTCAGCGAAATCCTGTTCGACCTGCGGATTTTTAATCACGTCATAGCAAATAAAGGTGGGCAATTGGGTAGTCCCCATGAACTCATGGGCCTTATGAAAGTGCATATAGAGGGCATCTACCCCGAGTCCCTCGAAGAAGTCGCCCTCTCGGGTAAAAGCTTCGCGAGGTGCGTTCCACGTCAGCGACAGCATATGCTTCCGCCCCTGAAGAAGACCGCCCGTGCCGTATCCTTCAGTGGGGCTAACCCTGTGGCGACCATCACTAGTGTACAGGGTGCCCGCGCCAGCGGTAAACACCTCGTCGATATATTTTTTCACGGTCCACGGCTCGTGCATCCACCAACCGGGCATCTGCCAGATGACCGCATCCATCCACTGGAATTTTTCTACTTCCTGCTGAATATCGTACCCGTCATCAATCACAGTTTCTCGCACATTATGACCGAGCGCCGATAACGTATCACGGGCTATTTGATGCAGGGTGTGGTTCAGGCGACCCGCCGAGTGGGCGAATGCTTTACCGCCGTCGATCAAAAGAATATTCACTGTAGTTCACTCCTTAAACTCAACACCACGAGAACGGTTGGCTGTATTCCAGCCGCTTGTTCCACGGTACAGGGCTGCTACGCTGTGAATCAGCCCGTTTCTTGACATGAAACGGACTTTATTCAGGTATGCTCTCCACCATGTGGAAACGAATAGGCGGTATTCCCACCCCGGGTAGGGTACAGAGTACCACCGTATATACGCTGTAACAAGAGACCTTCAAATTACCGCCGGCGGTACACCACACCCTGATGCGCCCGCAACGTGAAGCTCGAGGACACCGGGCGGTTTGCCGCATCCACCAGATTAGAGGGAACCTTCACGGTCACATCCTTCGAGCCGGTGTTCAGAGCAGCCCAGCCGCTAGTAAAGGCACGAGTCTGAGCGGTCTGCTGAGCGATAATACCGCCAACCGGATCCCCCAGGTCGTAGGAGAGCTCCGGGGCGTGCGGAATCTCGTCGTAGGCATCGTGATGGGTTGCGCTGATGCCGGTGAAGGTACCTCCACCGAACACCCAGAAGCCCGCCAAACCGTAGAGGAAATTCTCATCCGTGCCGGTAATCGGAGCCTTGCGGTCGCTGAGCGGGGTACGCAGAATCGTCACCTTCTTCTGCGAGGCGGCACTACGGCCACCCAAACCCGCAAAAGTAGTACCCAGGTTCACATCGCCCGCCGAGCCGTTCGCAATCTCACGGCCCTGCATCACGGCGTACGGCGAGGCTAGATAGTCGTTCGGACCCCAGCCGAGCCACACTTCTTCGAAGCCGCCACCGTAGGCGCTGTGACGCTCCCATTTGCCGTAACGCAGACGCGACTCAGCAATATTGGGCACCAGAATCTTGCCGATCTTATTCAGCTCAATACCGGCATATGCGACCAGAAAATCCAGGTGCTCACGAATCTTCGTCATGGACTCCACGCCCTGGATGGGCAGGTCCAGGCCGTAGTAGTCGTTCTCCACGTCGTTATCCGCCATGACCCCGTCGAAGGGTGAGTTACGCATTTCGCGCACCACAGCGTCCACCCAGTGCCAACGGTAGTCGGCGTTCCACACCTGCATCTGGAAGTGCTTGGGGTAGCCCTTCCACTCGATACGGTCGCCGTTGAGGCGGTGGGCGAAGAAATCCTTACCGGAGTTCGCCATCGACTGCGCCAGCGGGTAAGACACACCCGAAGAATAGATCGGGCCGGGCTCATAAGAGCGGGTGGAGGACAGGCACTTATACGCCAGCACCACCATTTGAGGTGCACGCTTCTTCAGGTAGCGTGCCGCGTCCAGTTCCCAGGGCTGCAGGATTGCGACAGAGTAGTTCTTGACCGCAAAATCGAGCTGCTGCTGGGTAATGGGCTTACCACCGTAGCGGACCCAGGCACCAAATTTGCCGGGTCCGCCCAAACGGGTGAGTTTATTCGCCATCGTACTCCGGGTCGAATTCGGGGGCGCGAGGGGGCAGCTTGCCCAGCTCGCGGTAGATCGTGTTGTAGCGGTCCATGACCAGTCGCAGCTGGAAGAAGCTGACGATACGGTCGTAGGCGTTCACACAGTAGCGTTCGTAGATGCTGGGCTCCTCCATGAGGGTGCGCAGCGCCGCCGCGAAGCCGTGAATATCGCCGGGGATGGTCAAGATACCGCAGTTACCGATTTCGTGGCCGTCGGGGGCGACCAGCACATCGTCGATGAGCTGGGACATACCGCCCACGTCGGTGCTGACCAGCGGGATGGACGCAGCCATCGCCTCGAGCGCCACAATCGGCTGACCCTCATTGTAGCTGGGCATGAGCAGCAGGTCGAAGCGGTCGAGCATCGCACGCACGTTCACGGTGCCGTGGAAGGTGATGTACTCGCCCATGTTGAGCTCTTCGATGGTGCGCAGGCACAGTTCGTAGTACTCGGGCAGGTGGTCCTTGGGGCCGAGCACGTCCAGGTGGAAGTTCACCAGACCCTGATCGCGCAGCACCGCGAGGGAGCGAATCAGGTCGGTCAGGCCCTTAATGGGCACCACGCGGGCAATGAACACGAAGCGCCACACGTGGCCGCGGCCCTCAGCGAGGATGCGGGCACGCGCCGACTGGCGGGCGTAGTAGGCTTCCGCCACGGACTCGATGAGCATACCGTTAGGCAGAATGATTGCGCGGTCCTTCTCACCCTCGTTCATCTGGTCGATGGGCGCACCAATACCGCGTGCCTCTTCCAGAGCCTTGGGGTACAGGTAGGTTGCCATGTCAGCGCTGGGGTAGCAGAAGCGTCCCATTTCGACGAACCAGACGGACCAGGCACGCTCGTCGAGGGTGACCGGGCCCAGGCCGGGGTGCTCACGCTCCTCGTTGAGGAAGGCGTAGTCGGTGGTGACGGGCTTCGCCATGTTGCGTTCGAGCTTGGTGTTCACGGTGTCGCGAATGTACAGGTTGTGCTCGGTCAGCAGGAAGCTGGTGCCGTGGTCACGTGCGGCTGCGGCGGCGATGAGTGCCGCGTAGCCGGTGGTGTGGGCGTGGTAGACGCGGGCGTGCGGCATCCGCTCGTGCAGGATTGCAAAGAGGATGGAGACGAAGTCGCGCACCTTCCAGAAGAGCTCCCCGAAGGGCACCTCGGAGAAGAAGCCCAGACCCGCAATCGCCTGCATGAACTCACGGGTTCCGAAGAGGCCGAAGAGGTTGTAGCTGCGGGTTGCGGGGTTGATGCCCTCGTCGTAGAGCTTCCAGAGGGGGTTCACGTCGCCTGCAATGAGGGCGCTGAATCCGTCCATGAGGCGCTGGGTGAGCGCCTGACGCTCCGCAAAGTTCATGCGCAGTGCGGAGGGGTCGCAGGCTTCCGCGAAGGCGTCGCGGTTGACTTCCAGGCTCAGGTACAGCACCTTGACCCACTTGACGTTCTCGGGCATGCCGTAGAGGTCTTCGTGGGGGGAGTTCTTATCCCAGGCGATGTGAATAATGCCGTAGGTCAGATCCGGGTTTTCGCAGACAATATCGTGCACCACCGCGGACACACCACCCTTGAGGTAGGGGTAGGTGGATTCCATGATGATGGCGACGTCAACGTCCGGGTATTCGGGGTCGCTGTAGTGGGGGCCGGGAGCCGGAAGCTGCAGCGGCGCGTAGTGGTTTCGGTACATCTGTTCAGTCATTGTCGTATGTATCTTTCGCGGACCGTGCGGTTCTTACCAGGCGAGGGCTCGACGCCAGAAGAGGGAGTACTCGGGTGCTGCCCACGCCTGACGGTAGACGCGGTAGCAGGCGAAGGCGAGCACTGCCTCGCCCGCGATGATGGGCAGGTAGCCGGTCTCGTTGGGCAGGATCATGAAGGAGATGAAGAGCAGCACCAGGTGCGCTGCGGAGAGCAGCTGCACGGTGACGTACATGGTCATGTACTCGATCTGGTAAATCAGCAGTGCCACTGCAACGAAGAGGAACGCCACGACCAGGCCGGAGAGCGCCAGCGGGTAGGACTGCGGCAGGAAGATGAACATCAGGATGCCGGTGACGATAGCGCTGGCGATGTAAATCAGCAGGGAGTTGCGGATAGCGCGGTTGGAGGTGCGCAGGGCCTTGGAGGACTCCTCCTGAACGCCCTTGTAGGGCAGGCGGTCGAAGATGGTCCACAGGTGCTGGATGCTTGCGTTGACGCGGTCTGCTTCCACCACGAAGAAGTAGTTGTAGGCGATAACGCAGGGGATCAGGCTCAGGTAGATTGCCACGACATTGATTTCACCGCCGGTGACCAGGAAGAGCATGTACTTATCGGCCCAGATGATGGAGCCGGTGAAGAAGCCGCGCAGGGCGTCGAGCGCAATGTCCTTGAGCGGGATGCGCGCGAAGTGCAGCAGGTGCACCAGGTCCTTGCCAAGGCTCACCAGCAGAATGAGCGAACCAACCAGCGGCGGCAGGAACCAGATGATGGGGTAGCAGTACAGGGCAAGAGTGTAGCCAAGCCACGCGATGAACCAGATGATGCGGTTCTTCGCGAGGTTCGGGATGACCAGCAGCTGCGCGAACGCAATGTTGAGAACGCCCAGGACGAAGAACGCACCGAATGCAGTCGGGCTCCAGTGAAGGACGAGGGCGACCGGAATTGCGAAGAGCAGCACCAGCGGCATGGTCATGAAGAAGAGGTAGAGCCAGTTGCGGGTGAACGCGGTCAGGTCAGTAATGTCCTGGAACTGCGGTTCGGACATGCGTGCGCGTACGGCTCGTGCTTCGGCGCGCTTGAGCTGGTGCTCAAGGGTTTCAGCGTGAATACGCAGGCCTTCGCGGGCGTCCGCAATCTTCTTGTGCTCCATCTGGATAGCACGGTAAAGGGGCAGGCAGGCAGCCTGGCTGAGCCAAGGAACGGTAATGGACGCTGCCAGAATCACCTGGATCAGGGGTACACCATCGAGGTTGTACCGGTTAATGGTCGGGGTGACCATGGGGAAGACGGTGGTCAGCAGGGCGACCGGAGAGACGTAAAGCAGAAAGTTAATGAGGAGGCGCCATGCGCTGTTGCTTTTTTCCTCAGTACCGTGGTTGGTAGACAATCTTGCAGACTTTCAGTCGATAATCGTAAAGATTAGGGGCAGTGTGTTTGAACAGCACCGTGTGACGCGCCAGAGGAAAGAGTCGTCGTACCGAGAAGTGCCGGGTCCCCATGGCTTGCGCTGATGCCGCCGTGAATCAATATACGGCATATATCAACTAAAACCTTTGGTTTCCTTAACCCTCTACTTGATATTTGGAGGGATTTAGGACACACCCACATAATGTGCATCACACAAGAATGCAAAATACCTAGTGAGAGCAATATTCTATGCAATATACGCGGGGTGCAACAACCTTGATTTGGGTGCTCCACGCTAGGTGCTGACGCGCTGGCACACCGGCACAAGGTTCACCCAACCAAGGATCCCCCGCACTACCTGTGCACGCACCATGTATCCCTGCGCAAAAGCATCCCGGCCCCTCCCACCGGGAGGGAACCGGGATGCTCTAAGCGACCCTAACGGGCCTTAGCTATTTAGGATGCACTCGAGAGAGTACGCAGTGCCACGGACACTACAGCCAGGCGCGGGTGACCCGTGACGTCCAGAGCGGCCTCGCCAATCTCCTTCAGGATGCGGTCGATGTTACCCACGCGGGTCGGGTGCTCTTCAATCCAGGTAGCCAGTGCCTTCTGCGCACCGTCCACGGTGGAGAAGTCACCCTTCGCGCCCTCTGCCACAGACAGTGCCAGACCTGCAGCGGTCTCGTAGAGGCTGCCGCGCAGTGCCTGACGTGCCAGGATCTCCCAGCGGTCGCTGCGGGGCAGGTCGGAGATGAGGCCGAGCAGCTCGTCCACCTTGAAGCGGTCGTAGGTTGCGAAGTAGACCGGTGCCAGCGAGGTTGCCTCGAAGTCGTGGTCGCGTGCCGAACGGATGACGTCCAGCAGGGCGTAGCCCTCGAAACCGCGGATCCAGATGACGATGAGTTCCTCGGGCAGGCCCCATGCCTCGCCTGCGTCGCGCTTTGCACGAACACGCTCGCGGGAGGTACCGGAGAGGTACTCGGGCAGGTTATGGCGCATCTCGACGACGGAACCGAAGGTCTCCAGCAGCTCAGAGATACTGGTGCCAGCAACCACGCCACGCTCGGTGATGAACCAGCGGACAGCACGATCCAGAACGCGCTGGTTGTCGCGCAGAACGGTGAACCATGCATCCAGCGGGGTCTTCGGGGGCAGTTCGCGGTGCAGCTTAGATGCGGTGCCCAGCTCGAAGAGCTCGCGAGCGACGATGAAGGCGCGTGCGACGGAATCGATACCGACGTTGAACTCCTCCATCACGCGGTATGCGAAGGTGATACCGCCGATGTTGACCAGCTCGTTAGCGACGCGGGTGCAGATGATTTCCTTACGCAGCGGGTGCGAGTCCAGGTGCTGACCGAAACGCTCGACCAGTGCTGCCGGGAAGTAGCTGCGCAGAACGCCTTCCAGGTAGGGGTCGTCCGCGAAGTCGGTCTGCTCCAGTGCGTGGGTGAGGTAAATCTTCACGTACGCAGCCAGGACGGACAGCTCGGGGCGGGTCAGGCGGTCGCCGGTGGTCTCCAGACGCTCGTCCAGCTCCTCGTCGGTGGGCAGGAACTCGACGGCGCGGTTCAGGCCGGCGTGCTCTTCCAGGTCGTGCATGAGGCGCTTGTACAGGTTGGTGCCCAGGAAGGAGCCGTGGAACTCACCCTGCAACAGAACGTTCTGCTCAACGTTGGTCTCGAGGACCTTGCCGCCGACCTCGTCCTGCAGGGACTCGATGAAGGAAGCACGCTCTTCAACGGGCAGTTCGCCGCGTGCCACGAGGCGGTCCACCAGAATCTTGATGTTGACCTCACGGTCACTGGTTTCCACACCTGCGGAGTTGTCGATTGCGTCGGTGTTGAGGATAACGCCGTTGAGCGCAGCCTCAATACGACCCAGCTGGGTGAAGCCGAGGTTACCGCCCTCGCCAACAATCTTGGCGCGCAGGTCCTTGCCGTTGACGCGCAGTGCGTCGTTAGCCTTGTCGCCAACCTGTGCGTTGGTCTCGGTGGATGCCTTCACGTAGGTACCGATACCGCCGTTGTAGATCAGGTCGACCGGTGCCTTGAGGATTGCGGAAATCAGCTCGGTCGGTGCCAGCTCGGTGACGGACTCATCCAGGCCCAGAACCTCGCGCACCTCGGGGGTGATCTCGATGGACTTCAGACCGCGAGAGTACACGCCACCACCGGCGGAAATCAGGTCGCGGTTGTAGTCCTGCCAGGAGGAACGGGGCAGGTTGTACAGGCGCTGACGCTCGTCGAAGGACACTGCCGCGTTCGGGTTCGGGTCCAGGAAGATGTCGCGGTGGTCGAATGCTGCGACCAGGCGGGTTGCCTTGGAGCGGAGCAGACCGTTACCGAACACGTCACCGGACATGTCGCCGATGCCGACTGCGGTGAACTCTTCGGTCTGAGCGTCGTGGCCGAGCTCAGCGAAGTGACGCTTGACGGACTCCCATGCACCGCGTGCGGTGATGCCCATAGCCTTGTGGTCGTAACCGACGGAGCCGCCGGATGCGAAGGCGTCGCCCAGCCAGAAGCCGCGCTCCAGGCTGATTGCGTTTGCGGTGTCGGAGAATGCTGCGGTGCCCTTATCCGCTGCAACCACCAGGTAGTAGTCGTCAGCGTCGCGTGCTACAACGCCCTCGGGACGGACAACGGTCTCGGAGCCGTCGGTGCCAACCGCAAGGTTGTCGGTGACGTCCAGCAGGGAGCCGATGAAGACCTTGTAGGACTCGCGGCCCTCGGTGATCCATGCGTCACGATCCACTGCGGGGTCGGGCAGCTGCTTGGGGTAGAAGCCACCCTTCGCGCCGGTGGGGATAATGACGGCGTTCTTCACCATCTGGGCCTTGACCAGGCCGAGCACCTCGGTGCGGAAGTCGTCACGACGATCCGACCAGCGCAGGCCACCACGTGCGACACTACCGAAGCGCAGGTGAACACCCTCAACGCGCGGGGAGTAGACGAAGATCTCGAACTTGGGGCGGGGCAGGGGTGCGAAGTCAATCTCCTGCGGTGCCACCTTGAACGCGAGTGCGGGGCGGTCAGCAAGGTATGCGTTGGTGCGCAGGATAGCGCGGATAACCTTGCCGAGGGAGCGCAGGTAGCGGTCAGCGTCCAGGGTGGGGATCTGGTTCAGTTCCTCAACCAGGGCTGCTTCGATTTCGTCACGGCGTGCATTGCGCTGCTCATCGTTGAGACCGTTGTTCGGGTCGAAGCTGACCTCGAAGAACTCGACCAGGTGCTTGGTGATGGCCGGGTTAGCGAGCAGGGTGTTCGACATGAAGGACGGGGTGTAGCCCAGGCCCAGCTGAATCAGGTAGTGGTTCAGGGCACGGAACAGACGTACTTCCTGCCAGGTCAGGCCCTCAGCCAGGATCAGGCGGTCCAGGGTATCGGACTCGCGCTCACCGAGCAGGTAGGCGTTCAGAGCATCCTCGTACAGGGAAGCCACAGCGTTTGCGTCCACGCCCTCGGGGAATTCAACTCCGAAGTCGTAGAGGTAGCCGTAGTCTTCGCCATCCTCAGGCTTGAACTCGTAGGGCTTCTGATCAACAACGACCAGGCCCATATTCTGCATAACCGGCAGAAGCTCGGTGAGGGTGTGAGGTGCGGACAGGTAGGTCTTCAGTCGGGTGGTGTTGGCTTCGCCGGCTTCAACCTTGATTGCGGCGGGCTTCTGGCCCGAGAGAGATTCAAGAATCACGATATCCTCGATTGCTTGTTCTACTGTGTAATCGGCTCGGTAGGCTGCACTAGTCGCATCTGCCCAGGCTGATGCGAGTCGGCGGCCTGCCGCTCCGGGTTTCCATGCCTCAATAGCAGCTGCGGTTGCTTCCACCCAGGAGCGGGCGGCTTCTTGCAGTCGCTTTTCGAGAGCTTGATGATCCGTCTTCGGCACATCGTTGGGGTTCGTGAGCCGAATGCGGAAAAATAGACGCGCCAACGATGAGGAAGACAGGTACACCTCATGGTCGATGGCACTAAGATCAAATTCCTGTTGGAACACCTGCTGGATGCGGGAGCACACGTTCGTGTTGTAGCGATCCCGAGGCAGGTACACCACGGCGGAAATAAACCGGTTGAACCGGTCAGCGCGCAGGAACAGGCGGGTCTTGCGACGCTCCTCCAGACCCATGATGCCGCCGAAAGTATCGGTCAGATCATTAGCGGAAGCGTGCAGCAGTTCCAGGCGGGGGTAATCCTCCAAGGCACCCAGAAGCGCCTTGTCAGAGTAAGAACCGGGGTGGTAGCCGAGGCGGCGGCGCACCATCGCAATACGCTCACGCACCAGCGGAGTCTCAATAGCGGGCAGCGCATACGCCTGGCGGGTAAACAGACCCAGGATGACGTACTCGCCAATCACGCGGCCATTCAGGTCGAAGCGGCGCACACCAACGTAGTCCAGGTAGTCGTTGCGTGCGACGGTGGAGCGGGAGTTCGCCTTCGTGATGTACAGCGGGCGCGGGAACAGAGCGCGCTCCAGGGTCTCACCCGAGAGCGGGATGCGGCTCTTACCCTCCGTGGTGCGCAGAATACCGAGCGCCGAACCGGGGCGGTCCACCAGAGAAATAGCGCCGGAGGAGCCGTCCAGTACGCGCTCCTTCACGCCCATGAACACGAAGTTACCGCGAGTGAGCCAGCGCAGGAAGTCCTGTGCCACCTCCACGCGGGAGGCGGGCTCCACGCCGCGCGGGTTGGCGGCGTAGGATTCCTCGCCGTGGCCCAGGGTTGCGCCACGCAGGTCGTACATGGACTGCGCCAGGTCGAAAACGCGGGTGACCATGGCGTCCAGGTCGGTGTGGCAGGCGCGAACGTCAGCGAGCACGCGCTCAACTTCCTTCTCGCAGCGGCGCTGATCTTCCTCAGTGAGGTAGCGGGTCAGGCGGACCGCAATCCAGGACTCAATAGCGACCGTGGTGCCTTCGGGGGCGTTATCGCTGAGCTTGAGGGAGGGCACGCCAAGAGTGGCGGTATCGCCGCTGGCAAGGTTGCCGCGCATGCCGGTGCCACGCAGGCTCAGAAGGTTACCATCCGGGCCGCGTTCGGCGAGGAAGGTGGGGTGAAGAATCGTGACGAAACCACCGAAGTGCGCGGCGAGGCATGCGGTCAGGGAGCTGACAATGTGCGGCATGTCGTCAGTCGCGACGTACAGGGTGGTGTTGTACTCGTCGTTGCGCGCAGCAACGACAGGGGTCTTGGGCAGGCGGATTTGAGCCAGCGCACGGTGGGTGCGAGCCAAATCCTCTAACTCTGCCGGGGTGAACTCTTCACGCTCATCTTCGGGGCTGTTCAGGAAATACTGCTCGACCCATGCATCGGCGCCAGCGAAGTGTGCCATAGCCTTGTCAGTCATTGACAATCTATCCTCCGAATATCGGTATCACTTCACTGTGACGGTGTCTGTGTGGTCTCATGTGCGCGCCGTGGCGCGCGAGCACTTATACCAAGCTTATACCTTCGAGGTGTTTCTGTCAGACATATCGCTCTTGTGGGCATAGAAATTATTTTTATCTTCTTCCCAACTCCAGCGCGCATTTGGTACGGGTTCAAGAAAGTAGGTGCATCTTACGAGGCGGACACGTACAGTGAAACTATGAGTTTGCGTACTGAATCCTTCCTGGTGGGTCTCATTGGTGACGGCATCACCTCCTCCCTAACCCCTCCCATGCACGAGGCAGAGGCGGATGCGCACGGGGTGCGCTACCTGTACCGCCCCGTCGACCTGGACGCCCTGAACCTTGACGGCGCCTCCGCACCGGCGCTCCTGGATGCGGCGGCACTACTCGGTTTTAACGCTTTCAACATCACGCACCCGTGCAAGCAGTCCGTCATGGAGCACCTGCACGAGCTCTCGGATGCGGCGCGCGCCCTGGGCGCGGTCAATTGCGTGGTGATTCGCGAGGACGGCACCTTCTACGGCGACAACACGGACTATTCGGGATTCATCGCGGGGCTGAAGCGCGGTCTGCCGCAGGTGGCGGAGGATCCGGCGCGCCTGGAGCACGTGGTGCAGTTGGGTGCCGGTGGTGCCGGTAGCGCCACGGCGTACGCGCTGTGCCGTCTGGGGGTGCACCGGCTGAGTCTCTTCGAGCGTGACGCGGCGAAAGCGCAGGGGCTGGCGGAGCAGCTGGGCGGGCTCTTCCCGCAGACCCGAATCGAGGTGCTGACCGACGATACGCGCCTCATTGAAGCTCTACTGGAGGCTCAGGGTTTGGTGAATGCGACCCCGGTGGGCATGCACGTGCATCCGGGTATGCCGTTGAGCGATTCGGCACTGGATGCCGGGGTGCTGCGCGAGGGCCTGTGGGTTGCGGACGTCATCTACCTGCCGCAGGAAACACAGCTGGTACAGGTAGCGCGTGCCGCCGGGTGCGAGGTGCTAACGGGCGGCTACATGGCGGTCGGTCAGGCGGTGGATGCCTTCCGCCTCTTCACCGAGTTAGAACCAAATGCAGAGCGCATGGCAGCTCATTTTGAGGCGCTGATTGCGGCGCAGCAGGGGGTTTAGAAGCTTAAACACGCAGGTGGGGCTGGATAGCTAGCTATCCAGCCCCACCTGTATTTATTCTATATACAGAATATATTGTTCGGGTTATGCATCCAGCTCAGCCAGGGACTTCTTGTACCCTTCACGAGCCGTCAGCGCACCCAACGCCACGAGCACACACATGGCAACCGTGAACACGGCGGGCAGCACCGCGTTATGCAGGTCGGCACCGGCGAGGCTGGTCGCTACGGCGGGGGCGACGCCTCCAGAAATTGCGAAGCCAATCTGGGTGCCCAGCGCAAGACCGGTCACGCGAACGCGGGTCGGGAACATCTCCGCGTAGAAGGCGGGCCACACGCCGTTCGCCATGGAGTACAGCGCACCGTGCATGAGCACGCCGTAGGCGAAGATACCCACCCAGTTGCCCTCGGCAATCGCGCCGAGGTACGGGAACATCACCAGGGAGGAAGCCACCGCACCGGTAATGAACACGGGCTTGCGGCCAATCTTATCGGCAAGCATGGCGGCGAGTGGAATCGCAATCAGGCCGAGGGTGTTCGAGGCGACCGGCACCAGCAGCATGGTGCTGCGGTCAAGACCGTAACCCTTCGTGGCGAAGGAAAGCGCGAAGGTCGTGAAGACCATGTTCACGGTGTTGACCATGGCGCACACGGCAATGGTGAGTACGGCGCGCTTGTGGTGCTTGAAGACCAGCATGAGCGGGGACTCGGTGAGCTTCTCACGCTGCAGGTAAGCGGGCGGCTCGGAGAGAGTACGGCGAATCAGCCAGGCGGTAATCACCACAAATGCGGAGAGCCAGAAGGGCACGCGCCAACCCCAGGTGAGCAGGTGCTCATCCGGCAGGGCGGCGAAGGGAATGAACACGGCGGTCGCCAGCAGCGAGCCGAACTGGGTGCCCTGCAGGGTCCAGCTGGTCGTGAAGGCGCGCTGATGCTCGTTGGCGTGCTCCAGGGAGATGGAGATGGAGCTTGCCTGCTCACCGGCGGCGGAGAGGCCCTGAATCATGCGGCAGATGACCAGCAGGGTGGGAGCGAGGATACCCGCCTCACTGTAGGTCGGCAGGCAGCCAATCGCGAAGGTTGCAAAGCCCATCAGGAAGAGCGTGAGCATCAGGACGAAGCGGCGGCCGTAACGGTCACCGAGGGGCCCAACAATCATGGCGCCGAAGGGACGCACCACGTAGGCGACACCCACAACCACCATAGACTTGAGGATGCCAATGGCGGCGGTGTCTTCGGGGAAGAAGATGCGGTTGAGCACGATTGCGGCGGCGGTGCCGTAGACGGCGAAGTCGTAGTATTCGAGGGCGGAGCCTATCCAGCTGGCGAGGGCGGCTCGTCGTGGTGATCGGGCGGGCGCGTCGGTGCGTCGGCTCATGGGTGGCTCCTTCGGTGGTGTACCCGTTGGGAGGGGCGGGGCCGCGGTGTAGGCGGCCCGTGCGGTTTGTCAATGTGCCCTTCCAGTGTAGGGAGCACCCCACCCATTTTCCATAGGGTTACCTAAGTTCCCAAGGTTTGAAGTAGTAATAGCGGACGGACACCTCCAGCTCCAACCCCAGTCAGTTCATAAGCGATAAAGAAATTTGTAATTTCAAAAATGCGCGACAGGACTTTCGCACTCCAACCCACGTAAAGTGAATATCACCTCGGCAGGAGTGTGCCTACCGAGCAGTCACGCCGACCAAGATAAAGCTGGTCGGCGTTTTTAGTGTCCAATTCATTTGCGGTAGCCCCGAACTATGGACTTCCCGGGAGGTTCATAGTGCGGGGCTACTGCCTTTCCGAAAGGATTTTATTATGGCCAAGATTGATCAGGCGATTGCATGGATGGAGCAGCGTAAGGGCAAGGTGACCTATTCGATGAATTATCGAACTGGCCCGAATTCGTATGACTGCTCATCTGCGGTTTACTTTGCACTGCGAGATGCTGGCCTACTCCCGCAGAATATTGCCATCGGTAATACCGAAACGCTTTTCCACGATTTGGAGAGTAACGGCTGGACTCAGGTTCGACCGGATGCATCGGGTAATTACCCGGCACGACGTGGCGACGTGTTTATTTGGGGTCGCCGTGGATACACCAACGGCGCAGCTGGTCACACCGGCATTTTCTATGATGACCACGACACGATTATCCATTGCAACGCTGGCCACAATGGCATTTCCATCAATCCGCACGACACGATTTGGGTGTATAACGGTTCTCCTGCAATCACGATTTATCGTCCCCCTGCAGAAGTGAACGAAGAAGAGGTTATCTATCGTGCTGCCAAGAATGCGATGAATGCAATTTTTAATGAGCCTTTTGTTCGCCAGGGCGACCTCGCTAAGGCTCGCTATGGCAATGCCACTGTCGGCCTGCGCGGCGTAATCCACTGGTTCGACAACTCCATGTTGTACCTTCAGCAGCGTCTCGATGATGCAGAAAAAGCTGTGCGTGCGCTCTAGTTAGATTTATCTACTGAAACCAAAGAGATAACCATCAGGGTGTTTGGGGGAGGGTCTCTAGACCCTGCCCCAAACACCCATAAAACTTTAAATATAACGCATTCAATAAATCACAAAATTTCACCTAATGAATATTTATCGATAAATAAACCAATATAAGTTGATTTACGAATTAAATAGCCTCATCTACCTTCAAGTACACCCCCCCCCCTAACCTAAATATTAAAGGGCGATTTAGAACATTGAAAAGTATCTGTTTACTCTTTTGACTAGGCATAGTATTCAGGAGAAACCATGAAACACCTACCCCGTCCCTGCGCAGGATGCAGGGAGCCAACCAGTTCCTATAGAGAGGACTGCCGCACCTGCCAGGCGCGGCGCCGTGCTATACAGACGCACGATAGTCCCTATCTAATGCAGGGGCATTCAATATGCCCTCGGTGTTGGCGTACGGCAGGTCTCTCTCTACCGGCAAGTAGTGTACGCCCGGAGAACTACGGGCAACCGCTCGTAATAGAGAATCAGTGGAATCCCATCTATTCCATCTGCCGTGCATGTATCCACGCGCCAGAAGGTACCGTTCCTCTTGATTCACCGCGGGTCTATCTTCCTGTCAATCCTAGAGCTCGACGAACTTCAAAGCAGCGAATTTACCCTTCGCGAGCAAATCCGGTTCTTTTTCTTCCGCTTTCTCATTGCACGCGTTGCGAGAAGCCAATAGATGAGGATTCTCAACATGCCGGGCATCCCTTATGCCGCAAGCACTACCGGCAACTGAAGCGACAGAATGCGCACCAGGATACTGAAGCTCCAATCGGCAAGAAGAACGGACAGGATGAATGGGCCGTTCATGATGCTGGTTTAGCATCATTCCTACACGCACGGAGAAAGCGTCTGTCCCGTGCTTCAACTTCGCTGCCAAGAAGCAGAAGCAGGGCAACTCTTTGTAGAGCCAACACTATGGTTCACGCACCTTCCGCACTGTAGCGGATATCAATAATTCACTCATTTAGCAGAGAGGCTACATCATATGGCTACCATTTCGTCTGGCGAGCAACTGCAGCAGCATCTAATCGCTCTAACTGTGGGCACGCCAGTGAAGGATGCAGACCGTCAATGTCTACATCGCACAAAGTTCCGTATTCCACGCCACCAGGCATTATTGGACGAGTTGGCAGATTATGTCGCCGGTGGTTCACGTACCGGAGGAGCATCCAGCGCCAGCCGCTTTGGATGTCGCATACCTATTTCTGCTAATGCATTAGAAATTCAAGAGTCTATTCGTTCCGTTGTAATGCGCTCATTCCCAGGTGCACCGCTGAAAAATCAGGTTTCTGCGTGGATTCGCAATCACCTACATCAGGAGCTTCATGATGAGGCGTTGGCAACGACGACCAGTTGGATTCGGGCCATCGTCGCGTTACGCCATCCCAGTCATGATTTGCAGGGATTTTGTCCTAACTGCGGGGAGCAGGAAGTCATGAAAACAAGCTGCGATGGCTCAACATCAATACGCCAATCTGCACTGTATTACACCGCTGAAAGGGCATCTTGTCGTTCTTGCTCTGCTACGTGGGAAGGGCTAGAAGGCATGAAGGTCTTAGCCCTGCTACTTCATAGCCAGGACTAATATCGTCCACTATTAAGCTTCTGCCTGTGAACATAGGTAACCAATCCAATAGGATTACACCATTTTCCCGGGCAGATAAAACTACCGCATGAAGCTGTTATTTCACTGCTGTAGTTCACCCCGTCGGGTTTATCCTGGCGGGGTTTTCTGTTAAACCGCGGCCATCATAGCCGCCCAACCGCCAAGGAGATTATCATGGCACCTATTTCTGAAGCATCCGCCTACCGCGCAGCGCATCGAGCCCTAACCGATGTGTACAACGAGCCTTTTGTTCGAGAAGGTAATCTTGCGGTTGCTAAATTTGGCAACGCTACTGTCAACACTCGAACCGTTGTGGAATGGTTCGATCATCAGGTGATTCTCATTGCTAAGCGTATTGAAGATATCGAGAAGCTCGCAAAGTCAAAGCGCCATGCTTAGACACCGTCCAGGATGGCGTAAGCAGCTGTACGCGGTTATTCCAGCTACCACTGCCGTCCTGCAGACATACGGAATCCTTACGCAGGAGCAGGCAAGTGTGTGGGCTGGTCTCGCGATAGCCCTCTGGGGTTTGTGGATGGCTTGGGCTAACACCGACCATACTCGCAAGCCCCACAATACTACGCATATTCCTCCCCACCAGTAGGTCCGTCATATATCGTGGGGGTGGTGGAACATATTTCGATTACCCACCACCCCCACCGTATGATGTACCTGTATGTAGTTCCATCCGCCGCATTTCGAAGAGGTACTATGCCGTCACCCCGCACCAGCATTATCATGCCGGTCTACAACACGGCTGACACTGTCGTCGCCGCGATGGAGTCCGTTATGGCACAGACCGACCCCGACTTTGAGCTGCTGGTAGTGGTTGACGGCTCCCCGGACCATTCCTCGAAGGTGATTCGCGAGTTCCTGCAGAACACCCCCGATCCCCGCATCCGCCTGTTCGACAATGAGCAGAACGCCGGCGTGTCTGCGGCACGTAACCAGGGTCTGGATGAGGCGCGCGGCGAGTGGATTACGTTCATCGATTCTGATGACACGTACCGCCCCGAATTCCTGGAGCGTCTGCACGCCGCGGCGGCACGTAACGGCGCGGATGTGGCAACCTGCGGTCACACCATTGCCCGCGCCGACGGCTCCACGATGGACCGCCCGCAGGATGCGCCCGGTACGTACACGGGTCGCGATATTGCCATCAACTATCTGCTGAACCGTTTTACGGGGTTTGTGCACGATAAAATTTTCCGCGCTTCGCTCTTCTCTTCGGTACGTTTCGCGACCGATATTCACCGCGCCGAGGATGCCCTCGCGGTCTTTGAGTGTCTCATGCAGGCGCAGAAGCTTGAGGTTATCCCGGATTGCCTGTACCTGTACCACATGGGCTCTGAGGGCCTGACCTGGGGCCGCGTGACCCCGGTGGAGGAAAGCATCCGCCACACCCGCTACATGCGCCAGGCGGGCGCACCGCTGCTCTCCTCGAAGGAGGGTCAGCAGGCAATGGCGATTTCTTCTGCGGTGACCTACCTGAATAATGCGCAGCAGGCGCTCATGAGCGATAGCGCCGACTCAGATGCGGTAATCCGCGAGTGTCGCCGCCAAATCGAGTGGGGTTGGGTTGTGCCGGCACTGCGTTCTAGTCCGGTGGTGGGTGCGGCGAGCCTGCTGTTGAAGCTCTCCCCCGCCCTGTACCGCACCCTGTACGGCGCGTACGTTCGCCGCGCCTACGGCATGTAACCCCTCAACGTTCTCATCAGTCCCGCTCTTATCAGCCCCGTTCTCAAAGGTTCCCACCTATGTCTGCCATCCCTCGCACGAGCATCATTATGCCGGTCTACAACACCGCTTCCACCGTCATTGCGGCGATTAAGTCGGTGCTGGCGCAGACCGACCCCGACTTTGAGCTGCTGGTCATGATTGACGGCTCCCCGGACAATTCAGTGCAACTGATTGCCGAGTACCTGCAGCAGAACCCGGATGAGCGCGTGCGCGTGTTCAATAACCCCAAGAATCAGGGTCTGTCCGCGATGCGTAACCAAGGCCTGGACGAGGCGCGTGGCGAGTGGGTGACGTTCCCCGATTCTGATGATGCTCTCTACCCGACTTTCCTGGAGCGCCTGCACTACCACGCGGAGCGTACGGGGGCGCAGGTGGTCAATTGCGCCCACAACATGGTGGCGACCGACGGTTCGACTACGCAGCGCCTGAAGGGCGCCCCCGGCACGCTGACCGGTCAGGAGGCGGCGTTCGCCCTGCTTAAGGATGAGCTGTCTCCTTACGCTTGGGATAAGATTATTCGCCGTGAACTATTTGAAGGTGTTCGATACCCGCAGATTGAACGCGCTGAAGATGAGTGCGCGCTGTTGGACTGCTACCTGCGAGCGCAGAGCGTGACCGTCATTGACGAGCCGCTGTACGCGTACGCGGTGAGCGCGGGAAGCCTGACCTGGAGCCGTATTACTCCCCTGTCTGAAACTCGTCGTCTGCTTGAGTATTTTGAGAAGTCTCTGCAGCGTACGAGTACGTATCATCTGCCTGCCGGTCAGGAGGCACTGACGATTGCCCGGGTTATTGCGTACCTGAATAACGCGCAGCAGGCGCTGATTGTGGGCGGTGAGAGCGCACCGGCTGTGCTGGCGGGTTGCCGTGCCGGTTTCAGCTTCGGCGATACGCTCCTCGCCCTGCGCCGCCGCCCCGTCTTTGGCGCTGCGGGCCTGCTCCTCAAGGTCAGCCCGGCGCTCTACCGCAGGCTCTACGGCGCTTACATTAAACGGGTTTACAACCTCTAATCCCAGACACTTTGACGTTAAGCGTTAGTCATATATCTGCTGGAACAAAGCACGGGGATTCTCACTCTCGGTTTTATCTCTGCGCTAACCCAACGCTGCACTCACATTGCATATTCATCCACATATCCCCTAGAAACTTATGGCACATACAGCACCGGAGTATCCGTCCCTCTATTCCGCCGTTTTTGAGCGGCCAAATTCTCTCAACTTCATTCGCCTAGTCCTCGCGACCTTTGTGATTTTCTCCCACACGCCCTACATTGTGGCGGGTGTAAAGGTTGATGAAAACCCCCTGTGGAAAGAGTTCTATGTCTTTGGCGATTTTGCAGTCAATGCTTTCTTCGCCATCTCGGGATTTTTAATTGCGCACAGCGCCTACCGGAGTTCCGCGGGATCATATCTGGTGAAGCGTATCTTGCGTATTTTCCCCGGTTACTGGGTCTCCATCCTTTTTGTAATTTTCATTGGTGGAACGCTCTCCGTCCTCACAGGCCACGCCCCCATGGGTTGGGACATCCCCAACGCCATCTTATACTTCCGCAACAACTGGGATCTCTCCCAATTGCAGTACGGACTCTTTAACGGACCGGCCGACGTGCCGTTTACCTCCCCTTCATGGAACGGTTCAGCATGGACGCTAGAATACGAGTTCTTCTGCTACCTTTTACTTCTCCCCATCTTCTACCTTCCGTTCGTTCGCCAGCATCTAAAGGTTTTTATTCCTCTTGCTTACCTTGTGAGCCTCAGCTACTACGTACTCATTCAGGTACTTGGCTACGATTGGATGACCTGGGCGCTGGGCCTCGACCCTAGAAACCTCAAGGCTTCAGCACGCCTCTACCCCTTCTTTTTTGCCGGGGCTCTACTCTACCTCGTGAGCCGCCGTATCACGCTCCGTCCGGTAATCACTCCGCTCCTGGCTACAATTTGTACTCTCGCCGGGTTCTACTTCACCTGGCTCGTTCCTCACGCCAACATTATGCAGTGGACTCAGATTGTTTTGGCCTTCGGAATTATTGCCCTGGGCACCTGTCTTAACGTTCCTCTGGGGCAAACCAACGATATCTCTTACGGCGTGTATATCTACGCCTGGCCGGTACAACAGATTCTTGTACTCCTGGGAAGCGTTTCCCTCGGAATCTCAGTTAATATCATCCTCGACGCCATCATCACCTTCGGCCTAGCATGGCTTTCTTGGACCTTTGTTGAGAAGCGGGCCATGGCTCTCGGCCGTAACCCTTTGGTTTCGGGTAAGAAGCCTACAGTCCAGTCTGCAACCTAGCCGCTACGCAGAGAATGCCCCTCCGCTGGATATCAGCCGAGGGGCATTCTTAATGCAGGATTATCCCTTGGGGGCGGTGACAGATACACCCAGCATATGTACCACAAAGCCGCAGACCGGGCCGACCGCCAGCGCCACAATAGCGCGCGGCACCAGCGGCGCGGGAATCAAGAACGCCAGGCTCAGCGTCACCGCCGCGGCAACCACCCAACCGGCAAGGTAGATACGGTGCTGGTTCACCGCGAGCGCCATATTGCCCGAGAGGGTCATGAGCGCCAGCAGTGCCGAGGCGAAGACCAGCGCACCCAGGGTGATGCCGGAGGCTGCCGCCTCGTACGCGGACTCTGCACCTGCGGCAGGCGGGTAAATCAGGCGGAACAGCAGCGGACCCACCAGGTACGCCGCCAACGCGCCCACAGCACCCACAGCCACCACTGCGGCGGCAGGCTTAATGAACGCCGCTACGGGGCGGTGGCGCTGCTTCAAGAAGGCAGAAACCGCCACACCCTGGAACGCCTGCAGGGGAATCATGATTGGCGAACGGGTAATGGAAATCGCCAGGATCAGGGTGCCCAGCACAATCGGTTCGCTCGCCGCGGCGCCGCTCGCTTTCAGCACGTTCGGGAAGCCCATCATCAGCACCGCCGCGGCGGCAGAGGACAGGAACGACCAGAGGATATTTAAGCTCAGGCGGCGCGCGGGCACATCGGCGCGGGCAACCCACAGGCGGCGACCCGAAACGGTCACGAACGCCAGGATGAGCCACAGACCCATCGGCACGACGGTTGCCACCTCAAGGCCGGCAAGGGAAGGAATCATGAGCGCAGACGCAAGCATGAGGATGAGGCGCCCGGCAGATTCCAGACCGCCCACCGCCGCAAAAAGGTACCAGCGGTCCTCACCGGCGGTCACACCGCTCATAGTCGCCTGCAGGGCGTAGAGGAACACGCCCACCGCCATAACGGTCACGCCCACCGCCGCCGAATGCGGAATCTGCTGGCCCGCCCACAGAGGGGAGCTCACCAACACCAGCGCACCAGCGATAGCACCCAGAGCCGCGGTCACCGTAACCACGCGGGCGCCCTGCGGCGCGGAACCCTCAGCAGATGCAGCCCCGCCGGATGCAGCCCTGTTAGCTAAAGCCCTGTCAGCTACAGCACGGGTGCGTGCCGTACCCACCGCGCGCGTAATCTCCGGCTGAATACCCGTGATAATACCCGTCACAGTGAAAAGCGCCGCCCAGAACAGCAGGAACTCCGTCAGCTCCGAACCGTTCAGGGCACGCTGAGCAATCATGGTCACCAACAGCGTGGAGACCGCCGCCAACAGGGACGAACCCAAAAGCGCCAGGGACTGGTAGCGGGTGACCGTACCCGAAGACTGGGCCTCCCGAGAGGGGTGTTCCTCCACCCCGCTCTTATCGGGGTGCTGTACCGACTCGCTCACCGCGTCCTCCTCATTCCTAGCCGCCAATATAGCCGTCAACACAAACCATCATTACATACGCAGATGCGCCGCACATCCACCGCAGGATGTACGACGCACCGCACACAAATATAGGTTTACTTCACCACATGCTCGGCAAGGTTCTTAACACCCTGCCACTTCTTCGCCAGGGCCGCCTTCGGCAGCAGAGTCAGCGCGTGAGCACGCGAGGAGAAACGGATACGGGCCACGCGGGCAGCCTTCGTCCAACCCAGGGCAGTCATCTCATCAGCAATGGTGTTCATGTAGCGGCGCTCCTCATCAAAGCGGGTACCCTCCAGGGCACGCCAGGACGAGTCAGAACCACCGTGACGACGGTACATGAACGCAACCTGCGGATCGTAGTACAGGGAGCCGCCACGCATCGTAATGTCCAGAATCAGCGCCATATCCTGCACAACGTTCAGGCCCTCACGGAAGCCGGTGCCCACGATAGCGTCTTTACGCCAACCCAGGGACGGGAAGTAGAACCACGCGCCGCGCAGCAGGGAGGTAGCCAGCTCCTCACCCTGCAGAACAGCCTCACCCTTGGGACGGTAGAACGCCTTAGTCTGCTCCACCAGAGTGTTCGACAGGCCGTTGTTCTCATCAATCACGACCACGCCGGGCTGGAAAATGGATGCCTCAGGGTGCTTCGCCGCCGAATCCACCAGCCACTGCACATAGTTGGGGAGCATGACATCATCAGCACCCATGACGGTGACCAGGTCATTCTCTACGAAGGTCAAGCACTTGCGGTAATTACCGTTCGCGCCCAAGTTCTTCTCGTTACGCATGTAGGTGATGCGCTCATCCTTGAGCGACTCGAACCAGCCGGGAATCGAGTCGTCCGGGTAGCCGTCATCGATAACAATCATGCGCCAGTCCGGGTTGGTCTGACCGACCACAGACAGCACAGCCTGCTTCATCATGGCAACGTCGCCGTAGTAGGGGAACAGAATATCAACGGTCATGAGGTATTACTCCAAGCTCAAACGTGTAGAAACGTATAAAAATCAGGGGCTTTAGGGCTTCTTCTGCTCTCGCTCTGTGGCGCGGGAAGCGCCCTGCGGCTGACGCTGAAGAGCCTTCATAATCGCAACTTCTTCAGCGAGGGTACGCATATCATCCGTAATCTTCGAGATAGCCAGGGTCAAGTGCAAGCTAATACCCATCAGCATAATAATCGCCAGTAGGAACAGCAGGTTGACCGGGGTCTCAATACCCACCAGACGCGAGAGGGCATCCAAAAGCTTCGGGAAAAGCGCTAGCACAATCATGATGACGCCAACGATAAGCCACAGTGCGGCGTACTTTTCCTTCATCTTCTGGTTGCGTACCTGCGCCAGAACGAGAACCTCCATCACCACCACGATGAGAAGGAAGAAAATATTTGCACTCATTTACTTAGACCCCACATTCGTTTTCTGGCGAGTCATCGACATGCCAAACGAGAAGAAAGAACGAACCAGGTACACCGCAGACTTCCACGGGCTCGAAGAAGGAGTACCACCCTGACGCTCACGCATCTCAACCGGCACCTGCTTAACAGTCAAGCCAGAACGAATCGCCATCACGCAGGCATCAATACAGTCACCCAGATACTCAGCAGGTAGATGCTCGCAATACTGCTCAATCGCCTTGCGGTCTGCCGCACGGAAGCCGGAGGTGGCGTCGGTGAACTTCTCGCCTGAAATCATCGTAAACATACGGGCCAGAACCACCATCGCCCACTTACGCGGACCAGACACCTTATAGTTCGTCGCCTCAGCAAAGCGGGAACCGATCGAGATGTTGACATCCTCCAGGCCAGCAAGCACAGTGCGGATACCCTTCGGGTCATGCTGGCCATCAGCATCAACCTGAATCGCGCAATCATATCCGGCTTGGCGAGCATACTTGTAACCGGTGCGCAAAGCGCCACCGATACCCATGTTGTAGGGAAGATCAATCACGAAAGCGCCGGTAGCGCGCGCAATCTCAGAGGTGCGGTCGGTGGACCCGTCATTGACGACTACCAGGTCGACCTCAGGCATCATGCGGAAAAGTTCTTCAATTGTGCCCCCAATAACTTCCTCTTCATTCCACGCGGGCATAATGATGAGGGGCCGAGGGGTCTGCGTAAAAGTCTCTGATTCCATGCGGTGCTATCTCTTGTGTGTATGGCATACGGAAGTTAGTATGCGCACAAAGGCATACCGGTTTTACATCTTATCAGTACTCTCTTAACGACGCTCGAAGTAGCACCGCGGGGGTGGCCTAGTCTCCACGCCACCCCCGCAATACTTCAGGCAGCCCAAAAGTGCCAGATACTAGTTATTATCGCAAGCGCTAATGCGATACAGAGTCATCGGCCCCGAGGAGTACACCGGGGTCAGCACGTCCGTGTCGATAGCAGCTACGAGGCCGTCGTAGTTTTTCTGTGCGTCTGGGCCGAAGTTCAACTGGTTCTCCAGGTGAACGTACCAGTGGGCCTTGTACTTGTTCACTTCGCGGCACACCTCCGGATTTGTACGAGCGTCCTTGAGGTTGTGCATAATCGCCGAGTACTTGGGTGAAGTCTCAAACTCGAAGTGGTATCCCGTCAGGTGACGATCTGCCAGCGCGTAAATATAGGCGCTACCGTCCCAGGGGTTGTTCACGATCACATCGCCCTTCGGCACAATCTTCGGGATTTCATTAATAACGTTCATCTCATCCTGATTCAGAACCACAGAGGTCGGGGTCACTCGGTATTCCTGCGATACCGCCAGAGTTGTCTCCTGTACCGAGGGTACACGCGAGGATAGGCCCGCAACCGCGAGCACCAGCACCGTGGCAACGCCTATACCGGCCGTCGCCACCTTCAGGCGCGCTGCGCGCGGAACCCGACGCACCACCCAGGTGAGTAGGCCCTCGACAAAGCCGCCCAGGCCGATACCCGCCAGAATCACCGAGGGGAATACCACCAGCGCCGCCAAGCGGAAATGATCCGTGTACCAGGGAGCAACCATCAACAAGCGGAACTCACCGCGCGGCACCGAGGCGGACACAATCCATAGGTAACCAATCAGCACCCAGCTGGCAATCAGCCACAGGTTGCGGTGCTTGTACAGCAGGTACCCCGCGCCCCACAGGGCCAGGAAACCGGCCAGATACGAGGGATTGAACGTATCTCTCAACTGATTGGCGTTCTCCAGACCCAAGAAGAGGAACTGGTAGAGCGCCTCACCTTCGGTGAGCATAGGCTCCCACGTGTTGCTGGCAGATGCGCCAGGACGCAGGAACCACCAGGCACCCACACACCCAAGAATTACCAGCCCGAGTAGAGCGGATCCCACCCACTTCTGGCGAGAGGTCAGCTCGCGTGAGCGCACTACCCACGCCACCCCGGCCAGCACCAGCGGCAGAGCAAAGACCACAGCAGACACCACCGCGTTCGGATGCACAAGCGCTAGACCCGCGACACCCACCAGGGCGGCAAGACACAGGGAAAGCAGAGCTGCGTACTCGCCGCGCACCATCACCTGCACCAGGCATACCATGAGTGCCACAAATGATGGCACCAGAGCGTAACCCAGCAGATTCGGGAAGAGCACACCCCAGCGCAACAACAGACCGGGGAAGGCGGCAAAACCACCAATTATTGCAGGGATGGCAAGCGCCTGGAGGGGGCGAAGCTTCGGGATGCTCAGGCTTAGCGCCACCAGCGAGCAGGGCCACAAAATGCTGGCAGCCAGTAACACGGTCACGATGGTGGCAGTCGCAATGCTCGTACCCGTAGTGCTATAAATCAGGGACACAAAATCATGCCAACCCGCCGGGTAAAATGCCGGTTGCTGGTCTGCCGCAGATACCGCACCCAGGGTCAGGCTCGACGCGTCACCATGCTCCTGAATCCAGCGGATTGCATTCATATGGAATGAGTTATCCAGGCTCTGCGAGAACGCCTCAGGCCCGTAGACCATGTCCTCGGTCATGTGCAGCACCAGGAATCCGCCTAAAACAGCACCCACCACCGGCCACGCCACAGGAACATCATTACCCGGCCACGAGGCAGACGCCAGAGCAGGCCAGCGGCGACCCACCAGCCACATGAGACCAGCAGCCGCAGCCACCAACACGACCGCGACCACTACGAAGGAAATCAGGTTCCACGCAATGCCGGTCTTACCCAGCACAATTGCCGAGACGGCAATCAGGGCAAAGGACAGGAGCGGAGAGAGGAAGACGCGCAGACGTGCGGGAACACGCAGCGCCCAGCCCATTGCATAGCCGGGGCCAAAAGCCAACACGACCGCAAAAAGTAGCAGCGGAATAGTTGCCAACCAGCTCATTAACCCTCTTCTCCCCACAGTTCACGCACCGAAAAACCCCTCAAATACGGGGCGCGGCGCGCTTTCGCGTACCAAGCAAGGATACCCCAGAGGCTTCTTTAGCCCGGCGAAACCCCGCAGAAGAGAGAGGGACAGCACCCGCAACCCGCTACTCAGACCCCGAAGCGGGACAATCGGCGGAGTGCATCTTCGAAGCTCCCAAAAGACGAAGATTATGACGTAATATTTCACGCTCAATGTCACGAAAGGTTCACCTAAGAAACATAGGGCAATAAATAAGGTGTTCACCACCCTTTAGCTTTACCCTGAAACATATCTCCCCTTAACAAAGGGTCGTCCAACGCATACACATCGGGACGAACCCTCAAACGCAGCCGCAGAAGAAAGGGTCGATCATGACCGAAACCATTGCAGCACCGGCACCCCTCGCCGACACCACCGAGCAGTTCAAGCTCGCCTTCGGCCACCAGCCCGCCGGCGTCGCCATCATCACCGCCACCGACGAAAACGGCGACCCCGCAGGCTTCACCGCCTCCTCGCTGACCTCCGTCGCCGCAGAACCGCCCATCATCGCCTTCTCCCTCAAGGCAAACAGCGGCTCCGCAGCAAAGATCGCGGCTGCATCCTCCTTCCTCGTGCACATGCTCGACGCTGAGAATGTCACCCTCGCGAAGAACTTCGCAACCCACGACTACCCCCGCTTCGACGACCCCAGCACCTGGGAATTCGTCCACACCGGCGAGCCCCTCGTCCACGGCGTGCGCCGCGTACTGCGCGCAACCCCGCTCAGCCGCGTTGAGGCAGGCCCCGCACTCGTCTTCACCGCGCAGGTTGAAGAGTTCATCCGCAACGACTGCGAAGGCACCCCGCTGGTCTACCACTCGCGCAACTTCCACGCACTGGGCGACCACTCCAACGTGAACAACTACAGCATCTAACCCCGCGCAGGGGTCACGGGGCGGTATTCGACGACCATGAGGCGACGAATGCCGCCCCGCGGCGTACCCTGAACATAACAGCGCACGCGGCACATGACAGCGCACAGCATTACAGCGCATCCAACACAGCGCAGAAGGAATAGTTATGACGGCTCAGACCACCCAGCCCGCATCCCTCCCCTGGCTCGAAAAGCTCATCGCAATTCCCACCATCTCCGGAACCTCCAACCTCGAACTCATTGAGCTCATCGAAGCCGAGTTCGCCCGTTACGGCTACAGCGGTGTGCGCACCTACAACGAGGACGGCACCCGCGCCAACCTCTTCATCACCGTCCCCGCAGCGGACGGCACCACCCGCGGCGGCCTCATCCTCTCCGGCCACACGGACGTCGTTCCCGTCGCCGGTCAGGACTGGGACACCGACCCCTTCACCTTGCGCGTGGAGGGTACCCGCGCCTACGGCCGCGGCGTGTGCGACATGAAGGGCTTCATCGCCGTCGCGCTCTGGCTGTTGCCGCGCGTTGCTGAGGCGAAGTTGCGCACTCCCCTGCACTTCGCGTTCTCCTACGACGAGGAAATCGGTTGCATCGGTGCACCCTCCCTCATTGAGGAGTTCGTGGCGCGCAACCTCGCACCCGACTACGCGATTGTTGGTGAGCCCTCCAGCATGCGCATTATTGACGCGCACAAGGGCGCGCACCGCGGCCGCGTCACCTTCACCGGCGTGCCCAAGCACGGCTCCCTCGCCACCCACGGCGTGAACGCGGTTGCCGCAGCCGGCGAATTCATCACCTTCTTCACCGACATGGCGGACCAGTGGGAAGAAGAAGGCCCCTACGACGAATCTTTCATCATTCCCCACTCCACCGGTAGCGTGAACCTGGCAAACGGCGGCCTGCAGTACAACATCGTCGCCGAGCAGGCGGTCGTGGAGTACGATGTGCGCACCCTGCCGCAGGTGACCACCGAGTCCTTCGTCGAGCGCATTGACCGTGAGCTTTCCGAGGTGATTCTGCCCGATCTGCAGGCGCGCGCCGCACGCGCCGAAAAGCTGACCGGCGCGGAGCCCGGTAGCCTCACCTCCCGCGTGGGTGTGAAGCATGAACTGCTCGCCGCCGTGCCGGGTTTGGATACCGAAGACGACGCACCCATCGTGCGCCTCGCCCACGAGTGGCTCGGCACCAACGACGCACCGCAAAAGGTAACCTACGGCACCGAAGCGGGCCAGTTCCAGCGCGCCGGCGTGCAGAGCATCATCTGCGGCCCCGGCGACATTGCGCAGGCGCACACCCCGAACGAATGGATTGAGCTGGAGCAGCTGAGCGAATGCGAGCGCTTCTTCGAGGCGATTCTCGACTGGGCGAGCGCCAAGTAGCGGTGTAGATTCCACCCCAAAACGGCTCATAAGAGCCCTGTAGAAACCACAGAGAATGCCCGGGTACCTCATGCGGTGCCCGGGCATTTTTGTGCTGATGGCGGGTAGTGAAGGTGGGGATTCAAGTGTTGGTTGAGCCATGGATTTAACGGTCGGTTGAACTGTGGATTTAAGTATGGGTTTATGGAATGAGTCCAAGGTGTGGACTATGCCTGTTTTTCCCCTCATCCACCACATTTATTTTTAAACGAAAAACCCGAAAAACCGCTTATGTCTAAGGGTGAAATAACACAAAAGTATTGTCTTCCAGGGGTATTCAAGGTTCCATAGATGCCAAAGGTTAAACACGCCACTCGGGCGACATAACCCACACAAAACCACATCTCCCTCACGCTCGGCACTGCACACCCGGTCGAACCCCGGTTCACCACCCGCAGTTCACTACCTGAAGGACACCCCGTGTACACCATCAGCCCCTACCTCGCCGAATTCCTCGGCACGCTCATCATGTGCACCATCGGCTGCGGCGTCATCGCCAACGTCGAACTTCGCCGATCCAAAGGCCACGGCGACAACTTCTTCACCATCGCCTTCGGCTGGGGCTTCGCCGTCACCTTCGGCGTCTACGCCTCCCACGCCTACTCCGGCGGCCACCTCAACCCCGCCGTGTCCATCGGTCTGGCAGCCTACGGCGAATTCCCCTGGGAGAAGGTCCCCGGCTACATCATCGCCCAGGTCCTCGGCGCAATGGTCGGTGCCGGACTGGTCTACCTCAACTACCTGCCCCACTGGAAGGCAACCGCCGACAAGAAGATTAAGCTCGGCATCTTCGGTACCGTCCCCGCCATTCACAACTACTTCACCAACGCCCTCTCCGAAATGATTGGCACGTTCATGCTGGTCTTCTCGGCGCTGTACACCGGCGTGAACTTCAAGCCGTCCATCAGCGGCGGTGTGGAGCTTTCACTCAACCTCAACGACGTGCTCAAGCCCCTCGCCTTCGGCTTCATGGTTGCCGTGCTCGTCATCGGCCTGGGCGGTCAGACCGGCTACGCCCTGAACCCCGCCCGTGACTTCGGTCCGCGCCTCATGCACGCGCTACTGCCCATCCACGATAAGGGCTCCTCGCGCTGGTTCTACGCCTGGGTGCCGATTTGCGGCCCCATCGCCGGTGGTTTCATGGGCGGCGCGTTCTTCAAGCTCTACTACGAGGGTCAGGTCAGCCCGTGGCTGTTCGTCTCCACCGCCCTGGCGGTTGTGGTCCTGCTCTTTGCGTGGTGGGCTAACAGCCACCTGTACCGTGCACCCAGCTCCGAGGTTGTCCCCGAGTTTGAGGACACCCACGCTACCGCGGCGGCACGCGCGGCAACCTACACCCCGACCGGTTCCATGCCGGTCCTGCTCCCCGAAGAGGTGAAGGGTAACCGTAGCACCCGCGTCGTGAACCGCGTGACCGACGGCGAGTAGCTCTTCTCATCTAGGCTCCCCTGTCTAGGGTTTCATCTAAAAACGGCGAACCCCTCATTTTCATAACCTGACTTATGTTGTTCAGGTTATGAAAATGAGGGGTTCGTTGCGTCTACCTCACGGAAGGAGGTTCATT
>NZ_CAKAPD010000003.1 GCF_916715725.1 uncultured Rothia sp.
TATACAGATGCCCAAACAGCCCTGCAACCCGAAAAAGGGTGAAGTAGCACACAAATACGGGTGTTTAGGTTCATTCTGACCTGAACAGAGTACTAAAACCCCTAGTCAACGCAGGGTAACCCCTTCAAAATTTCTTCAAAAAAAGTTTAAAAAGCCTCAAAAGAGCCCTAAAATCCCCTAAAACTCCCCCCACCCCGTATGGAAGAACCGAATAAAGGAGGGGAGAAGAGATAGAAAAGGAGGGCACCCCCTCACGGGGGCGCCCTCCTTTTTCAAGCTACAGAGCTACATGCCGTAGCCCACTGCTTCAAAACTCTAGTTTGCGGTAGCGCGACGACGAGAAACATCGTACAGAGTAATGCCCACAGCCATCGCCGCGTTCAAAGACTCCATTGCCGAGTCAATCGGAATCGACACAATCTGATCGCAGTTCTCAGTCACCAGGCGGGACAGGCCCTTACCCTCAGAACCAACCACCACGCACAGCGGCTCATTCGCAAGCTCCAGAGCCGGCAGCTCAATATCGCCACCGCCATCCAGACCAATCACGAAAATACCCTGCTCCTTAGCCTGCTGAATCACGCGAGTCAGATTAGTCGCCATCGCAACAGGAATACGAGCAGCCGCACCAGCACTAGTCTTCCACGCACCAGCAGTCACAGCAGCCGAACGACGCTCAGGAATAATCACGCCATCACCGCTGAACGCGGACACGCTACGAATAATCGCACCCAGGTTACGCGGATCAGTAATACCGTCCAGCGCAACAAACAGCGGCGGAGTCGACAGCTTACCCGAGTGCCAACGCTCCATAGTATCCAGCACCAGGTCGGTAGCATCCGGGTACTTGTACGGAGGGATCTGCATCGCAACGCCCTGGTGCACAGAACCATCAGTCAGGCGGTCCAGCTCGCTACGCGGAATCTCCAGCATCGGAATATTGCGCTTATTCGCAATAGTCATGATCTCGCGGACGCGGTCATCAACCTCAACACGGCTCATGATGTACAAGTGCTTCGAGGGAATCTCAGTACGCAGAGCCTCAAGCACCGCATTACGACCAGTCACCAGCTCATCACTAGCACGCTTACCACCCAGACGAGTCTGGAACTTACGGTTCGTACCGGTAGCAGCGCGACGCTCAGCCGCACGCTTCATCTTATACGCCTTGTGATAAACGCGGTCCTCAGCCTTCGGAGTAGGACCCTTACCCTCAAGCGCCTTACGACCATGACCGCCAGTGCCCTTAGTAGCACCCTTCTTCTTGCTGGTAGCGCCCGGGCGCGAACCTGCCTTAGCCATTCTTCTCTTCCTTCGTCAAAGTTTTGAATACGAGTCTACGCGAGAGAACCCGCGCGACCTAAGCCTTGCGCACAAACGCGGGGCACATCACCCTCTAGCCGACACTCCAAGTCGAACCATTCGCGCCGTCCTTCACCTGCACACCAGCAGACGCCAACAGGTCACGCATCGCATCAGCCTTCGCCCAGTCCTTCTGAGCACGAGCATCCGCACGCTCCGCCAACACAGCCTGAATCAGCGCATCCAAAGCCTCATGCTCAGCACCCGACGTGCCCTCAGCATTAAAGCTCATCAGCTGCGCCAGACCCAGAACCTCAGCCATAGCCATCACGGCATTAGCCGCCTCCGAAGCATCCTCACCAGCAGCAAGCGCAGCATTACCCGCACGGGTCTGCTCATGCAGAACAGCCAGGGCACGAGGAATGTTCACGTCATCATCCATAGCCTCAGCAAAAGCCTCCGGAACCTCACGGCCCGGCTTCAGCACATCCTGAGTAGCAGCAAGGAACGCCTCAACACGCTCAATCGCGGTCGCTGCCTCCTGCAGAGAGGACGGGCGGTAATCCAGCACCGAACGATAATGCGCGCTACCCAAGTAGTAGCGAACCACCAGCGGACGAGCCATCTCAAGCATCTGCGCCGGCGAAATCGTATTACCGATAGACTTCGACATCTTCTCACCCTCATAGGTGACCATGCCGTTGTGCATCCAGAAATTCGCGAAATCATCACCGGCAGCAGTCGACTGCGCCAGCTCATTCTCATGGTGCGGGAAACGCAAATCCAGGCCGCCACCGTGAATATCGAAACGCGAACCCAAGTACTTACCAGCCATCGCCGAGCATTCCAGGTGCCAACCCGGACGGCCGCGACCCCACGGGGACTCCCACGAAGCAGTCAGCGGCTCGCCCTCCTTATAACCCTTCCACAGGGCAAAATCGCGAGGGTCACGCTTACCGCGCGGATCAGCATCCGCAGAATCCTGCATATCCTCAACGCTCTGATTCGTCAGCGCACCGTACTTATCCCACGAACGCACATCAAAATACACATCACCAGAATCATCCAACGCCGGGTACGCGTGGCCGCGATCAATCAGACGCTGAATCAGAGCAAACATCTCCGGAATATGACCGGTCGCACGCGGCTCATACGTCGGCGGATCAATACCCAACGCCGCATACGCCTGAGCAAAAACCTTCTCAAAACGGTACGCGAGCGCCCACCACTGCTCATTCGGGAACTCACCCTCAAAACCGGGCTCCATAGAATCAGCAGACTTCGCCAAAATCTTGTCATCAATATCAGTGACATTGCGGACCGTCGTCACCTTCAAACCGCGGTAACGCATCCAGCGGCTCAGCTGGTCGAACACCAGTGCCGAACGGATATGGCCCAGGTGCGGTTCACCCTGCACCGTAGCACCGCAATAGTAGATACGCGCCTCACCGGGCACGACGGGCTCAAACTCGCGAATAGTCGCGGAAGCAGAATCATAAAAACGCATAGTCACACTCTCATTCTACGGGGTCGGTTCAGACACCGGGTCGGTAAATCAGCGATAGGTTACAGAATGGCTCAAAGCAACCAAACACCTACGAACGCGGATACACCAGCGCCGTCGCAATAGCAGCCACGCCCTCACCGCGGCCCGTCAAACCCAAACCATCAGTAGTCGTCGCAATCACCGTCACCGGGGCACCCGCCGCCTCGCTCAGCACGCGGTTCGCCTCCTCACGGCGCGGAGAGAACTTCGGGCGATTACCCACCAGCTGAACGCTCACATTACCAATCTCAAAACCAGCCGCACGCACAATCGCCGCAGCCTCAGAAAGAATACGAACACCCGAAGCACCCTTCATATCCGGGCGGTCCACACCAAAGTTCGAGCCCAAATCCCCCGTACCCGAGGCAGCGAACAGCGCATCAGCGGCAGCATGAGCCACCACATCACCATCAGAATGGCCGCTCAAACCACGCTCACCCGGCCAATGCAGGCCAGCAATATACAGAGGAGTGCTCTCCTCACCAAAAGCGTGAACATCAACACCGGTACCAACACGAGGAATAACAGTCATCACAGGACCCTTCAAACAATCGAAATCTTCTGAGCGGCAGTGCCCGCCCCACTACAGAGGCAGGTATAGGAGGCGTTAGGCGGCAGGATTAGGAAGCAGAATCGCCAAACAGCGCGCGAGCAACCCGCAAATCCAACGGAGTCGTCACCTTAAACGCATCCGCATCACCGGCAACCGTCAACACCGGCTCACCCGCCGCCTCCATCGCCATCGCATCATCAGTCAGCAGCTCCGCTTCCTCGGGCGGCAGGGAGCGGCTACGCTCATGCGCCGCCAACAGGGCAGAGACCTCAAAACCCTGAGGAGTCTGCACCGCACGCATCTGCGCACGCGAAGGAGTACCCGTCACCAGGCCGGCAGAATCAACGGTCTTCACCGTATCCACCACCGGCAACACAGGAATCACCGCACGCACAACACCCTGCGGGCTCTGAGAACCCAGCCCCTCAAGCACACGGTGATACACCTGCGGCGGAGTAAAAGCACGAGCGCAATCATGAATCAGCACATAATCCACCGGAACCTGTGCATCCTTCAAAGCATCCAACGCCGCAACCACCGAAGCAGTACGCGTATCACCACCGGCTGTAATCAATGCACCGGCACGGCGGGCATCCTCCAAAAGCTCCGGGCAACTCACCGGACAATCAGCAGGAACAGTCACCACCACATGCTCAGCAACACCCGAAGCGAGCGCACCCTCCAACGCATAATCCAGCAAAGTACGACCGTGCACACGCACAGCAGCCTTCGGAATCGGCTCACCCAGGCGAGTACCCGAACCAGCCGCCAAAACAATCACAGCAGTATTCGCCGCAGAAGCAGAAGTCATCAGTCTCAAGCCCGCCTACGCCTCGAACTTATAACCCAAGCCGCGAACCGTCACCACATACTGCGGAGCAGAAGAATCCGGCTCAATCTTCGAACGCAGACGCTTAATATGCACATCCAGGGTCTTCGTATCACCCACGTAGTCCGCACCCCACACACGCTCAATCAGCTGTCCGCGCGTCATTACGCGACCCACATTGCGCAGCAGAATCTCAAGGAGCTCAAACTCCTTCAGAGGCATAGAAATCTCTTCACCATTCACCGTCACCACATGGCGGTCAATATCCATACGCACCGGACCACCCTGCAGCACCGACTCAGTAGCAGAATCAGTCTCCGCCGAACGACGGCGCAACACCGCACGAATACGAGCAATCAACTCACGCGCAGAATACGGCTTCGTCACATAATCATCAGCGCCCAGCTCCAGACCCAGAACCTTATCCAGCTCAGAATCCTTAGCGGTCAGCATGATAATCGGGACCGAAGACACCTCACGCAGCTTACGGCACACCTCCATACCGGACATGCCCGGAAGCATCACATCCAGCAGCACCAAATCCGCGCCCTCGCGGTCAAACACCGGCAGAGCATCCAGACCGTTATCCACAACAATCGTCTGGAAACCCTCACGACCCAGCAAAAACGCCAGAGGATCCGAGAGGGCCTCTTCGTCCTCAACAATCAGAATTTTAGACATCAACAACTTCCTTCGATTCCATAAAACCTATACCGCTAACACTACACTGCGACCGGAGCCTCATTCAGCGGCAACGCCAACGTAAACGTCGAGCCCTCCTGCGGCATCGAACGAACCGTCACGCTACCGCCGTGCTGAGTCATCACATGCTTCACAATGCTCAAGCCCAAACCGGTACCGCCCGTCTGACGCGAACGAGCCGGATCAACCCGGTAAAAACGCTCAAAAATACGCTTCTGCTCATCCTCGGGAATACCCACGCCCTGATCAGCAACCTCAACCAGCAACTGATCAGCCACACGATGCACCCAAATATCCACCTTCGTATGCTCCGGCGAATACCGCACCGCATTCTCCACCACATTCTGCACAGCAATACCGAGCAGCTCGGCATCACCATACACCTCAGGGACCTCCTCGATGCGGGTAGAAATCTGGATGTCCTTCTCCTCCGCCACAATATGCGAACGGTCCACCGCATCAGACACCAAAGAAGGCACCGACACCGGACCACCACGCGCAATCACATCGGTAGACTGCAGACGCGAAAGCTCAATAATGTCACGCACCAGCGCAGAGAGGCGGCGAGTCTCCTTATGCAGACGACCCACAAAATACTCAATAGCCTCCGGGTCATCACTCGCCTGCTCAATAGCCTCAGCCAACAGACTCACCGCACCCACCGGAGTCTTCAACTCATGCGACACATTCGCCACAAAGTCATTACGCATACGCTGAACACGAGAAATCTCAGTACGGTCATCAGCGAGCACCAGAATGTACTCGTCCCCCAGCGACGCAACACGCACATCCAGGACCAGCGCCTCACCCTCACCGCGGTCAATCTCAAAGCTACGCTCCACAAAAATACCGCGATGACGCACCGTGCGAATCATATCCGCCAGCTCATCAGACGCCACCGTATGGCCACGCACCAGACCCATCGCATAAGCACCCGGAGAAGCCTGAACCACGCCGCCCACCTCATCAATCACCAGGTAGGCGCGACCAATCACAGCAAGCACCTGGGCGGCACCATCACGCAGCGCCGGCGCCGACACCAAGCTACGCTCCTGCTCACGCTCACTACGCGCCACCGCGTTCATGCTCAGGACGCCCACCAGCAGACCTATCATGCCCGCAATAAAGGCGATCAGACCGGCATCCATGTACTTCCCTTCCATTCGGGTACCCCATAAGTATAAATGTGGCAGATACCCAGCATTCAGACGAGCACCCGTCTTCTCAGACCGACTTCAGACCAACTCTCCGTGCAGAAACCTTGCAGAGAACGCAATGAGCCGCCCACCATACCGGTGGACGGCTCATCACAATAACAGGGGAAAAACCCTGCCGAAGGTATTACTTACCCTGGTTTGCTACGGCAGCAATAGCGTCCTTAGCAGCCTCGGGGTCCAGGTACTCGCCAGCCTTGACGGGCTTGAAGTTCTCATCCAGCTCGTAGTACAGCGGAATACCGGTGGGGATGTTCAGACCAGCAATGTCCTCATCGGAAATACCCTCGAGGTGCTTGACCAGCGAACGCAGGGAGTTACCGTGTGCAGCAACCAGAACGGTCTTGCCTGCTGCGAGGTCGGGCTTGATGTCCGACTCCCAGTAGGGAAGCATACGGCCCAGAACGTCCTTCAGGCACTCGGTGCGGGGAGCGTTCTCAACATTCGCGTAGCGGGGGTCGTGTGCCTGCGAGTAGGGGTCGTTGTCATCCAGCGGGGGCGGCGGAACGTCGTAGGAACGACGCCAAGTCATGAACTTCTCGTCGCCGTATTCCTCGCGGATCTCGGACTTGTTCTTACCCTGCAGAGCACCGTAGTGACGCTCATTCAGGCGCCAGGTGCGCTTGACGGGAATCCACAGACGATCTGCTGCATCCAGTGCAAGGTTTGCGGTGTTGATTGCGCGACGCTGCAGGGAGGTGTGAACAACATCGGGGAGGATGTTGCGCTCTGCCAGCAGCTCGCCGCCACGCTTAGCCTCAGCGCGGCCCTTATCGGTCAGGTTAACGTCCACCCAGCCGGTGAACAGGTTCTTCTCGTTCCACTCGGACTGGCCGTGGCGCAGGAGTACTAGTTTGTAAGTCATACCTCTATTTTTTCATTTACCCGCCGGTTTGTCATGCCTTAGAGCCTAGAAAATATGCATTCTCCCAAAAATTTATAAGGGTCTTTTCTACCAGAAGAGGAAGGGTAAAAACCGCGCCAAGACGCGGCAAAGCCCCGCACACCATCCGACCGGGACAAACCCGCCAGAAGGCACGCGAGGCCTCACACTCTATCGCTCAAAGCGAGCGCACAAGCTGCACTAGAAACGGCGGCGACCCACCGAAGGCCACACACCAGCCAGGAACACGCAGCTAATCACAGCAGCAACCAGCTGAAGAATCAGCACAGTATTACCGCCGCCAGTCACCGCAGCAAAAACGCTAAACAGCGACACCGCAGCAGAACCACCGGTCAAAGCCAGCCACGTGTTCTTCGGACGCTTACCGGCAAAATCGTAAGCATTAGCCGGAGACATCCACGCACGCACAAACGCCAGCACACCAACCACAGCAGCTGCAATAGCCAGCAGCGTATCAACAAAAGTGGTCACGTACCAGACCAACAGAATAGGAGACATAGTATTCCTTAGAATCAGCAGCTTCTCTAGACAACCCTAGCAAAGTGCCTAGCGGACAACCTTAAAGGCCTCAACCAAGTCATTGTAAAGGTCATCAACGTTCTCAATACCCACCGACAGGCGCAGCAGCGACTCCGGAATCGAATCCGGCTCGTTACCGTGGCGACGACGACGCTCCACGAGGGACTCCACGCCACCCAGGGAGGTTGCCGGGGTCCACAGCTTCAGCGCCTCCACGACATTACGGGCACCCTGAGCGTCCGTATCCAGGGTGACGCAGAGAATCGCGCCGAAACCGTCCATCTGCTTCTTCGCAACCTCATGGCCACGGTCGCTCACCAGACCCGGGTAGCGTACTTCGGTCACGAAGGGGTGCTCGCTCAGACGCTCAGCCAGTACCTGCGCGTTCTGCACCGCACGCTCCACGCGCAACGCCAGGGTGCGCAGGCCGCGCAGACCAAGCCACGCCTCCACGGGGCCGGGGATCGCACCGTTGGTGATGCGGTGGTGCAGCATCGCCTTGTACAGCTCTTCATTCGAGGTGAGGGTCATGCCCAGCAACACATCCGAGTGGCCCGCCAGGAACTTCGTTGCGGAGTGAACCACGACGTCAGCACCCAAATCCAGGGGACGCTGCAGAATCGGGGTCGCGAAGGTGTTATCCACCGCGGTCACAATACCCAGGCGGCGGGCAGCAGTCAGCAGGGCAGGCAGGTCAGCGACCTCAAGCATCGGGTTGGTGGGGCTCTCCAGCCACGCCAGGACCTTCGGTGCCGAGTAGTTCACGTTCTCGGGGGTCACGCCAGCGCGGGATGCGGCATCCTCCATAGCGGCGATAACGCTCTCGGTGTCTTCAATGTCCACGCGAACCAGTTCGATGATGCCGCGGCGTTCCAAATCCTTGCACAGGGTCACCGACGCCATGTACGCGTGCTTCGGAATCAGCACAATGGAGCCAACCGGAACCAGGTCAATCACGGCAGCGACAGCAGCCATGCCGGAGGGGAACAGCAGACCCGGCTGGGATGCGTTCTCCAGCTTCGCCACAACCTCTTCCATTCCCTCCCAGGTGGGGTTCGAGAAGCGGGCGTACACGCGGTCCTGCTCAATATTGACGGCGTCCACACCGCGGTAGGTGGAAGAAAGAACAATCGGGGGGTTCACCGGCGCGTCATGCTCGTGTGCCGGGCGGCCGCCGGAGACGACGAAGGTCTCGGCGGAGTAATTCATGTCGTGGTTATCTGCAGTCATGCCTTTAAGCCTGGCACACCCACGCCCAGAACGCACGCCCACGCCGGTGACGGTACACAGGATTTACATGTTTTTTACCTGTAAGCGCACTCAACTCTGTTCGGACCCGTCGCCGAAGCCACACTGAGGATTTGGGCAGACCCGGTACCCTTAAGAAGTGATGGATACTCTCAGCTACACCCCCGATGCCCAGAATCTTCCCGCCGACCCGACCGGTCGCCGCGGGCTTTTTATCGTGGTTGAAGGAGGCGACGGCGCCGGCAAAACCACCCAGCTCGCACTGCTGGATGAAGCGCTACGCGACCGCGGATACCGTGTCATCACCACCCGCGAACCCGGCGGCACCGAGATTGGCGAAAAGCTGCGAGCGCTCGTCCTTGAGGCAGGTCAGGGCACTATTGACGACCGCACCGAGGCGCTGATTTTCGCGGCGTCCCGCGCGGCGCACGCCTCCCAGCTGATTCGTCCCGCGCTCGCTAAGGGCGCCATCGTACTCAGCGACCGCTATATTGACTCTTCTGCTGCCTACCAGGGCGTAGGCCGTGATCTGGGCGTTGAAACCATCGTCGATTTGAGCCGCTGGGCCACCGCCGATCTGGTACCCGACGCAACCCTGCTGTTGAGCGTACCGCTAAGCGCCGAGCAGGAACGCATGGACCAGCGCGGCACCGTCGACCGTATTGAGGCTGAAGGCGCGGCGTTCAAAGCACGTATTCACGGTGCCTTCGAGCAAATTGCCCGCGAGGACGCTAACGGCTCGCACCGCATCATTGACGGTGTGGGCACGATTAATGAGGTGCACGCGCGCGTGCTCGAGGTGATTGAACCGTTGCTCGCCGCCCGCGAGCTGGTCCGCACCGGCAAGGAGGACTCATGAGCCTCTGGGATACCCTGCTGATTCCCGCCGATAAGCTCCAGCAGCTATGCGCAGACGCCGCCGCTGACCGTCCCACGCACGCTTGGCTGTTTACCGGGGCGACCGGCGCGCCTCACCGTGAGGCGGCAAAGGTCTTCGCGGCGGCTCTGCTGTGCGAGCAGCCCGACCCACAGAACCGCGGATGCGGCCAGTGCAAGGGCTGCGTGACCGTCATGAACGGTTCGCACGCAGATTTCACGCACTTTAGTACCGAGGCGACGCACATCAGCATTGATGAGGCACGCGAGCTGGTCATGAAGGCTCAGGACCGCCCGACCGTGGGTCGTTGGCGTGTGATTCTGGTCGAGGACACTGAGCGCATGCCGGAGCGTACCTCCAATGTATTGTTGAAGGCGATTGAGGAACCGCCGCCGCATACGATTTGGTTGCTGACGGCGCCCTCCCCCACTGACGTGCTGGTGACGATTCGTTCGCGTTGCCGTCCGGTACAGTTGCCGGTTCCGACCGATGCGCAGGTGCACGAGTATCTGCTGGCGCACGGCGTGGCTGACCTGCTGGCGCAGCGTGCGGCGCGCCTGTCTCTGGGCGATGCGCAGGAGGGGTACCGTTTGGCGACCGATGAGCAGGCGATGGCTCGTCGGGAGTTGATTACCTCCCTGATTCTGAATGTTCGTTCTATTTCTTCGGCTTTCAACGCCGCAGAAAAGCTCACCGACCTTGCCGATCAGGACGCGCAGGCTGTCTCCGCTCTCAAGGATGAGCAGGAACGCCAGGAGCTGCTGGCTCTGTTGGGTATTCGTGAGGGTGAGCGCGTTTCTCCGTCCTTGCGCGCGCAGGTTCGCCGCCTAGAGGAGCAGCAGAAGCGCCGCGCTAAGCGCGTTTCCTCGGATACGCTGTTACGTTCTGTGGCTCAGGTTCAGACGGTTCTGCGTGATGCGTTGACGGTGGCTCTGTCTGCGCAGGCTCCGCTGATTAATGAGCATTTGCGCGAGCCTCTGGAGGCGTTCTGCACCCGCCGCTCCGCCCAGCAGCTACTGGAGGATGTGCAGGCGGTCGATTTGACTCTGCGTCGCCTGAAGACAAATGCGAATGCGCGTCTGGCGCTTGAGGCGTTAATGAGCCGTTTCGTGTACTAGAAACGCTCGAACAAGCGTCTATGAATCTTCAATACAACACAAAATGGGGAGGCACCGAAGAGATATTCTTCGGTGCCTCCCCTTTTCTATAGACTCTAAAAGTGCCTAGAGGTTAGTTGCGGAATCGAGCTTAGTTGCGGAAACCGTGAACCGGCGACGGAATACGACCGCAGCGGGCGATGAACGCATCCGCGCTCGGGGTATGGGTGGGCATGACGGGTGCTCGACCGAGCAGGCCACCGAATTCGACCATGTCGCCTACGCCCAGGCCGACGGCCGGAATCACGCGGACCGCGGTGGTCTTGTGGTTCATCACGCCGATGGCTGCCTCGTCGGCAATCATTGCGGCGAGGGTGGCGGCAGGGGTGTCACCGGGAACCGCGACCATGTCCAGGCCGACGGAGCAGATGGCGGTCATCGCTTCGAGCTTGTCGAGGGAGATGTGTCCGGCGGCTGCGGATTCAATCATGCCGATGTCCTCAGAAATCGGGATGAAGGAGCCGGAAAGGCCGCCAACGTTTGAGCATGCCATGAGGCCGCCCTTCTTCACCGCATCGTTGAGCAGTGCGAGGGCTGCGACGGTACCGTGGGTACCGACGGTTTCCAGACCCATTTCCTCGAGGATGTGTGCGACCGAGTCACCAATCTCTGCGGTGGGTGCCAGGGAGAGGTCGATAATGTTGAACTGCACGCCAAGGCGTTCAGCGGCGAGGGTACCGACCAGCTGGCCAACGCGGGTAATCTTGAAGGCTGCCTTCTTGATTTCTTCTGCGCAGGTGTCGAAGGATTCGCCGCGGACCTTCTGCAGGGCGCGGTGCACCACACCGGGGCCGGAGACGCCCACGGAGATGGTGGTGTCTGCCTCCTGTACACCGTGGAATGCGCCCGCCATGAATGGGTTGTCACTGACGGCGTTTGCGAAGACCACGAGCTTGGCGCAGCCGAAGCCGTGGGAGTCCGCGGTCAAGTCTGCGGTGGCGCGAATAGTCTCGCCCATGAGCTTGACGGCGCTCATGTTGATGCCGGCGCGGGAAGAACCAATGTCTACGGAGGAGCAGACCACGTCGGTTTCTGCGAGCGCTCGCGGGATGGAGCGAATCAGCTTCTCATCGGCGGGGGTCATGCCCTTGTCGACGAGGGCACTGAAGCCGCCGACAAAGTTCACGCCGACTGCCTTGGCTGCCGCGTCGAGGGTGCGGGCGAATTCTACGTAGTCCTCATCGCCGGAGGCGCCTGCCACCAGCGCGATGGGGGTGACCGCGATGCGCTTGTTGACAATCGGGATACCGAGCTCGGCCTCGATGCCTTCGCAGACGCTGACGAGGTTCGCTGCGCGGCTGGTGATCTTGTCGTAGATCTTGCGGCGGGCTACTTCGCCGTCGGAGTCGGCGCAGTCGAGCAGGGAGATGCCCATGGTGACGGTGCGAATGTCGAGCTTCTGCTCCTCGATCATTCGGATAGTTTCAAGAATATTGTCGTTCATCATGGTGGTCGCCTAGATGGTGTGCATTGCCTTGAAGATGGATTCAGCCTGAATGCGAATCTGGACCTTCTGTTCGTGCTCGACACCGGCCATGGCTTCCTGCAGGTCGATGAGGTTCTGCTGGGTTTCGTCGAAGGAGCAGTGCATGATCATGGTGAAGTATTCGCCCATGATGGTCTGGGAGACGTCGAGGACGTTGACCTTGCGCTCGGCGAGGGTTGCGGTCACGGCAGCGATGATGCCTTCGTGGTCGATACCTGTGACGGTGAGGATGATCTTCACGGTGTTCTCCTAATGGTTTGGGGCTGCGTACCGAAAGAATACGTGCATAAAGGCACAGACATACGCATATTTATAAGAGCAATTATAGGTTACCCAGAACACACTGTGCAGGGTAGACACAAAAATACCCCTTGCATCCCACATTCGGGGCATAAAAAATCCACGCCTCCCCGGTCTGAATAAATACAGGGAAGAACGTGGATTCTTTATTAGCTTCGCTAGCGGAGCGACCTATTTTTGATGCCCTTTATAACTGTCTAGTTATAACTGTCTAGAAGTATTTCCTAAACGTACGAAGCGATGTACAGCTCGCCGCTACCGCTCAGAGTTGCAACGGAGGGCTCACCCACGTGCAGTACCGACTCGGTGGCACCCAGCACGAACTCTTCGGTGCCGTTGCCGTCAGCCGCGTGAATGGCGATTTCGCCGGATACGCTCAGTGCGGCACTAATACCCTCGAAGGTGTATTCCTGCGGCTTGCCCTCTTCAACTCGGATACGGGTCACGCTCATGCGCTCATCCCACATGGCGTAGGTGCCCACGGGCGCGTTCTCGGGGGTGGGGCGCTGGATTACGGGTGCATCCTGGCTTTCGCCGAGAACCTTGATGAGCTCCTCGGTGTCGATGTGCTTTGCGGTCAGACCCGCGCGCATCACGTTATCAGAGGGGTTCATCAGCTCAATGGCGGTGCCGGAGACGTAGGCGTGCACCTGACCGTCGGGGGTGAATGCGGATTCGCCGGGTGCCAGGTGTACCAGGTTCATGACGAAGGCGACGAGCAGGCCGCGGTCGCCGGGGTACTTGCCGGCAACAATCTGCACGAGCTCAGCTGCATCGGCGATAAGCGCGTTCTCGGAGCCGGTCAGCTCTGCTGCCGCCTCGACGAGCTGCTCAACAGCGGCTGCGGCAGCGTCTTCGGGCATGCGAATAATCTCGGTCAGCAGTTGCTTGGGGGTAAGCTCCACACGCTCTGCCAGCCAGTCAGCCTTGAACGCCTTCGCCAGTTCTGACAGCTGCTCGGAGGTGCGCACACCGGTGAGCACGCGCATCTGGGTCAGCGCGATGACGGTTTCGGGCTTGGAGTAGCGGTCCTTGTAGTTGCGGTGCGGCGCGTCAATCGCGATGCCGCGTGCCTGCTCGTCCTCGAAGCCGGCGATAGCCTGCTCGGGGGTGGGGTGCACCTGAATGGACAGGGGTGCATCAATCGCAAGGATCTTAAAGAGGAAGGGGAACCAGTCGGAGGTACGGTCCGGGCGCAGGAAGCGGGAAGGGTTCTCCACAATCAGTTCGTTGAGCGGGGATTCGGTACCGTCCACGGTAGCGCGCGAGGGCGCAGCCGGATGCGCGCCAACCCACACCTCAGCCTCGGGCTGTTCGGTGGGGACGGGCACGCCGCGCATGCGTCCGAGAATTTCGCGGGAACCCCACGCATAATTCTGAATCTGGTTTTTTAGGGAAAAAATCTCACCCATGGGGGAAAATACCTCTCGACGTGAGTTGTTTGAAGTAAGTGAAGTGATAAAAAACCCATACATTCAGCGGAATTTATAAGGTTTTACCTGCCCATTATAGAGGCTAGTTGCACTTCTTTACCGCTAAAATAAAAGGCGTGACTACTATTAATCTACATGACTCATTCAAAGCGTACGACGTGCGTGGCATCGTCGGCGAGACCATTACCGCAGAGACTGTTCGCGCTACTGGTGCGGCTTTCGTAGACGTTCTGGGCCTGGAGGGCCAGACCATTCTGGTCGGTGGCGACATGCGCCCCTCCTCCCCCGAATTCATGGATGCATTCGCCCAGGGTGCAACCGCTCGCGGTGCAAATGTTGAGAAGATCGGTCTGATCTCCACTGACGTTCTGTACTTCGCATGTGGCGTCGAGAACGCTGCCGGTGTTACCTTCACCGCTAGCCACAACCCCGCAGAGTACAACGGCATGAAGATGGCTAAGGCTGGCGCTGTTCCTCTGTCTTCCGAGTCCGGTCTGTTCGATATCCGCGACCTGGCTCAGAAGTACCTGGATGCGGGCGAGATTCCTTCTGTGGAGAAGGTCGGCACCGTTTCTGAGAAGGACATCCTCAAGCCTTACGCAGAATACCTGCGCAAGCTGGTTGATCTGTCTTCCATCCGCCCCCTGAAGGTTGTTGTTGACGCTGGTAACGGCATGGGTGGTATGACCACTCCCGCTGTTCTGGGCGACACCATCCTGCCGGGCCTGCCCCTGGAAATCGTTCCCCTGTACTTCGAGCTGGACGGTACCTTCCCGAACCACCCGGCTAACCCGCTGGAGCCGGCTAACCTGGTTGACCTGCAGAAGGCTGTTGTTGAGCACGGTGCTGACATTGGTCTGGCATTCGACGGCGACGCTGACCGTTGCTTCGTCATCGACGAGAAGGGTGAGCCCGTCACTCCTTCGGCTGTGACCGCTCTGGTTGCTGAGCGCGAGATTGCTCGTGCAAAGGCTGAGGGTAACGAAGAGCCCGTCATCATCTACAACCTGATCACCTCGAAGGCTGTTCCCGAGCTGGTTGAGAAGCTGGGCGGCCGTGCAGTGAAGACCCGCGTGGGCCACTCCTTCATCAAGGCTGTTATGGCTGAGGAGAACGGCGTTTTCGGTGGCGAGCACTCCGCTCACTACTACTTCAAGGACTTCTTCAACGCAGACACCGGCATGCTCGCTGCAATGCACGTGCTGGCAGCTCTGGGTGGCGGCGAGGAGCCCCTCTCCGAGATCAGCGCGAAGTACTCCCCGTACGTTGCCTCCGGCGAGATCAACTCCGAGATCGAAGACAAGGCTGCCGCTGTGGACCGCGTTCGTGCACACTACGCTAACGCTCCCGTGGTTGTTGAAGACTCCGACGGTACCACCTTCACCAACACTGAAGAGGGCTGGTGGGTCAACCTGCGTCCTTCGAACACTGAGCCGTTCCTGCGCCTGAACCTTGAGGCTCCGGATGTTGCGACTATGGAGCGCGTCCGCGACGAGGTTCTGGCTCTGGTCCGCCAGGGCTAAGCACTAGCTAGCTACTAAAAATCCCGCCTCGCAGATTCGTCTGCGGGGCGGGATTTTTATTTTGAGTTCTAAAAACCCGGCTAGGTTCTTCTGTCTAAGAGGAAGAACCTAGCCGGGTTTAAGAAACCTAGCGGACGGGCCGGCTTACGGGGTTTTTACGCCTCGCGTGCCTGGTCGTGGAGCATCCACTGGTCGGGGCCGAAGATCTCGTAGTTGATGTTCTTGCCGGGAACGCCTGCCTCAACCAGTGCGGAGCGTACGCCCTGCATGAAGGGCAGCGGGCCGCAGAGGTAGACGTTAGCGTTGGAGGGAACGTCCAACTTGGAGACGTCGACACGGCCGGTGTAGTCGCCGCCCTCGCCCTCGATGAAGGAGACGAGACGTGCGTTGGGCAGCTTGCCGACGAGCTCAACGAGCTCTTCGCGCAGGGGCCAGGTGTCCAGGCGGCGGTCTGCGTGGACCACGGTCACGGGGCGCTCGGAGCCCTTCTCAACCAGCTCGGAGAGGAAGCTGAGCATGGGGGTGGTGCCGATACCTGCGGAGAAGAGGTACAGGGGCGCCTCGGGGTCGCCGAAGCCTTCCAGGGTCAGGTCACCGTAGGGATTGGAGATCTCGACGACTGCGCCGACTTCCAGCTCGTGCAGGATGGAGGTCATCTCGCCGTTGGGGTCGAGCTTCACACCGATGCGGCGCTGGTTCTTTTCGCTGGGCAGCAGGGTGTACTGGCGTGCCTGGCGCAGACCGTCGCGTGCGGGAACGATGATGGAGATGTACTGGCCGCCCTTGGACTCGGTCATGGGGGTCTCGTCGGCGGGCTCGAAGGTCAGCACGACAACGTTCTCGCCGGTCTCCTTGCGCTCAACGAGCTTGAAGGGTGCGAACATGACGTCGTTTGCTTGGGAAGCGTACAGGCCCTTCTCCAGCTTGATGAGGGCGTTGCCCATGAGCCAGTAGACCTCGGTCCATGCCTCAACGATTTCGGGGGTAGCCAGGTCGCCCAGGTTAGCGGCGATTGCCTCGAAGAGGTACTTGTAGACGGTGGGGTATTCTTCTTCCTTCAGGCCCAGGGATGCGTGCTTGTGTGCAACGCGGGAGAGGACCTCGTCGGGGTAGGAGTTCGGGTTCTGAACGATGTAGGAGGCGAACACGGCGATGGAGCCTGCCAGCGCCTTGGGCTGGGTACCTTCGAGCTGGGAGGAGCGGGAGAACATGCCGTCCATCAGGTCGGGGCGAGCGGCGAACATTCGACGGTAGAAGTCGGGGGTGATGTCGTTAATGCGCTCAGCAATAATGGGCAGCGTTGCCTCAATAATGGGGCGGGACTTTTCGGAGAGCATCGGTGCGTGCCTTCTTCCTGTGTGGTCACCTCGGTCGTTGTGGTGACGCCCTTAATGTGGGTGATACGGGGCGTTCACTCGGACAGCTCAGTTGGTGACAGAGTGTTTACAAAGCACCCTTACCGTAGCATTTTGCGGGGTGTTTGCGCTGAGTGCAGGTCATGCCCCGAGGGTTATTTGGCGCTGCAGATGCTACTTATGGTTCACCCTGACTCAAAGAGAGAGCCGAGCGTCACACTATATATTTTCAGCACTGTTTTTGAGTTCGCCGGGTGACTAGCCCCGAAGTATGCATAAAAATTCTGGACCGAAAATATATTTACTAGGGAAAGTATGCAGTGTGGTGCAAAAATGAATATGGTCACATTTTCTGCATTTGAAAAGCAAGTTTGCAATTTTCTGCATTTCCTGCACAAATTCAGGAATCATACAGGTTCCAGCACCCCCGCAGGCAGAGGCAAAGACACCCCCGATATCTCCTCAAAAGCCTCTGTAGAAAGCCACCGAAAAGACCCCGACAGCCCTACGTTAGCCGCAAGAACGCCTTAAAAACTCCGTGGAGCCTCCCATCGGAAAGCTCCACAGGTATCACATATTTCTTGCAGCGTGCCAGCCTAGAGCGCAGGCAACGCATTCTCCGGAGGCGCAAAGCCGAGCTCAACAAACACCGGACCAACGGGGCGTGCACCGGCAGTCAGCTCGCTAATGATCACCGAATCAACCGATGCATAGAACGCCTCGCGAGCCCTCGCCAGCACATTGCGCAGGCGACAGAACTTATCGAGGGGGCAGTGGCCATTCTCATCCTCGCACTCAATCATGGGGATATCGCCCTCAGTAGCGCGAAGAATAGTGCCGACGGTCGCAGAACGACCCGCATCGGAAAGCATGACGCCACCGGCACGCCCACGAGTCGAGTCCAGATAACCCATGTTCACGAGGAAAGCTACAGCCTTCGCCACGTGGTTGTAGGGGGTGTCCACACCTTCAGAGATCTTCTGGGTGGAAAGCTTCTGACCGGGCTCCAGAGCAGACAGGAGCATCAGAACGCGGAGCGAGACATCCGAGAATGCTGTCAAACGCATGGATACTCCTTCTAATCTCTCGTGCCGCCACATATCAATACATGCAGCAGTGGATATGCGCAGCTCGTGAAAGCCGTGCGCGTTCAAAAATCTTACATTGGCATTGTATAGGGGCGGCGAGGGGGCAAGAAATTATAACTAGCCGCTTCTGTACCCAAACCACCCCGGCGGGGAGCTTAAAGTATTTCTCAAAAGCAAGTGGACTGCATAGCCTTACACTCACGCCTTTGCGCGAAAACCTATCGTTCCCCCAACTGATAGAGATTTAAATTTCCCCTCAACGGAAGGAAGGAGCGGAATCTCACCGGGAGATTCCGCTCCTTCAAAGCGCTATACCGTAGGTATTAGCTGGAGTGTCTTAGTCCTCCAGCGTCTTTTAGTCCTCCAGGGCCTTTGCCAGAGCGTCGCGCTGTTCGCGAACCTCAGCAGGCAGCTTGTCGCCGAACTTCTCCAGCCACTCGTCGATGCCGGGCAGCTCAGCAGCCCATTCTTCCTTCGAGACAGCCAGAGCAGCCTTCAGCTCTTCCTCGGAGATTTCCAGACCGGTCAGGTCCAGGTCTTCCTTGGTGGGAACGGTGCCCAGGAAGGTCTCCTGGCCGCCAGCCTTGCCGTCAAGGCGGTCGAAGATCCACTTCACAACGCGAGAGTTCTCGCCGAAGCCGGGCCATGCGAAGCCGCCGTCGGGGGTGCGGCGGAACCAGTTGACGTAGTAGACCTTCGGCATGTTCTCTGCGCCGTGCTTCTTACCCAGGTCCAGCCAGTGCTTGAAGTAGTCACCAGCGTTGTAACCGATGAAGGGCAGCATAGCCATCGGGTCGCGGCGAATCACGCCAACAGCGCCCTTAGCGGCCGCAGTGGTCTCAGAGGAGAGGGTAACTGCGCGGAACACGCCCTGCTCCCAGCTCTCGGACTCAGAAACCAGGGGGATGGTGGTCTTGCGGCGACCGCCCAGAACGATAGCGCTCAGCGGCACGCCCTCGGGGTCGTAGTACTCGGGAGCGAGCATGTCGACCTGGGATGCGGGGGTGCAGAAGCGGGAGTTCGGGTGAGCTGCCGGGCGGCCGGACTCGGGGGTCCAGTCCTTACCGGTCCAGTCAATCAGGTGCGCGGGAGCCTCGTCGGTCTTGCCCTCCCACCAGACGGAGCCGTCGTCGGTCAGTGCAACGTTGGTGAAGATGGTGTTGCCCTTGGCGATAGCCTTCATAGCGTTCGGGTTGGTGGAGTAACCGGTGCCCGGTGCCACGCCGAACAGGCCAGCCTCCGGGTTGACCACGCGTGCCTGGTGGTTCTCGTCGAACTCGATCCATGCGATGTCGTCGCCGACCATCTCAGCCTTCCAGCCGTCAATGGTGGGTTCCATCATTGCGAAGTTGGTCTTGCCACATGCGGAGGGGAACGCTGCGGAGATGTAGCGAACCTTGCCCTCGGGGTTGGTGACCTTCAGGATGAGCATGTGCTCTGCCATCCAGCCCTCATCGCGACCGATAACGGATGCGATACGCAGTGCGTAGCACTTCTTACCGAGCAGTGCGTTACCGCCGTAGCCGGAGCCGAAGGACCAGATTTCGCGGGTCTCGGGGAACTGGACGATGTACTTCTCGGGGTTGCAAGGCCAGGGAACGTCTTCCTGACCGGGCTCCAGGGGTGCGCCGACAGAGTGCAGGGCCTTAACGAAGAAGCCGTTGGTCTCGTTCAGCTTGGCAAGAACGTCCTTACCAATGGTTGCCATGATGCGCATGGAGCAGACAACGTATGCGGAGTCGCTGAGCTCAACAGCAATCTTGGGGTTCTTAGCCTTCAGGGAGCCCATGACGAAGGGAATAACGTACATGGTGCGGCCGCGCATGGAGCCCTCGAACAGGCCGGTCAGGGTCTGCTTCATTTCGACGGGGTCGCGCCAGTTGTTAGTCGGGCCTGCGCCTTCTTCAGTCTCGGAGCAGATGAAGGTGCGCTCCTCGACACGTGCAACGTCATCGGGATCGGAGAAAGCTGCGTAAGAGTTCGGGAATTCGTGATCGCTGAGGCGAACAAAGGTACCGGCGTCAACCAGTTCCTGTGCCAGGCGGTCGTATTCTTCCTGGGAGCCATCGACCCAGTAGATGTGTGCGGGCTGGGTCAGGGCCGCAACTTCGCGAACCCAATCCAGAAGGCCCTGGTGGGTAGTGGGTGCACTCTGCAGCTCCTTTTCGAGCTCAGCAGAGAGAGTACGAGTTGAGGTGTCAGCCATTGACGTTTTCCCCTTCAATCGGTGGCCCGGATACTACGTTGATCCGGATAGGTCTGAGGTAACAAAGAAGCAGTTAAACACTACAAGCGTGCAAATAATCGTGAATATGCACGCTTGGACAGTCTCCACTTCCTCGTGATGCTTACAGAATAACGCATTAATGGTCTGCAGAGCTTTCTATGACACCATTTCTTAAGTTCTGCGCATCACATTCCTAGAGCGCGAGAAGATTTCTGCAAAGAATTTTTAGGACTTATGGCGGGATTCTCCGTGGATTTCAGGGATCTGCGGCGCCGATTTTAGGGTGCTGAGAAAATATTTTGAAAAAATTTTTCGACACCAAAAACCCCGAAATCATGCGGCAAATCAGGGCATTATCGAGTCTTTCGGAGGGGATTTTAGGCAAATTTCGAGTTTTTCGGCTTGCGTGCCCCTGGGGACATCCGTATAGTAGTACCTGTTGCCGCGACGGGTTGAAGAAATCCGAAGCGAGGAACATGCGCCTGTAGCTCAACGGATAGAGCATCTGACTACGGATCAGAAGGTTGGGGGTTCGAATCCCTTCGGGCGCACCAACGATCCCCGGTTCTTCGGAACCGGGGATTTTTTGTGTACCCAGAAGTTGTGTGCAGAAGGCGCCACTCACTCGGCAGACGGCGCGGTATGCAGAAACGCCGCATGCAGAAACACAGCATACAGAAACTACAGACGTGTAGAAGCTGCGCGGCATGCAGAGATACCTATATAGAGGTGCAGCAAGGACGCTCCACCAGCCGCCGCCGCATCCGCACCCAAAAACTGAGCTAAAAGTGCGCCTCAACCTGTGAATCCACAGATTTACGCTCCCAGATGACGTGCTCCGGGGCACACCCGCCAAAAAACGCCTAGGATGGAAAGAGAACCCTCCACACATAGGCTGGAGAGCAGACAACGCGAAGGAGCACTATGGCACAGCTATCCATTCCGCAGTCCCTGATAGGTGCACTCATCGATATAGCCGATCTGGGAACACTCGATTACTTCCCGCCCACCGAACGATGCGCCCACTGGTCCCTCTATGACGCGCAACACCAGGAACTACTCTGCCCCTGCGCACCCGCCGCCAACGCCACCACGGAGAAGCTCTTTGAAGCCGCGGCGAAGATTCTCTACGAGAACTTCCCCCGATATATCGACTCTCCCGAGGAAATCATTCCCTATACCTCCCGGCAGGAACTCGTTGCCGCTCTGCGTCGTGGCGACGATGAGCTCAGCGATGAGGAGCAGACAACCAAAGTTACCGCAGACTCTACGGCTGATGTTGAGGTTGAACCTAACCCCACAGAATCTGCAGTAATTGAGGATGCTGAAGTTAGCGCTTCTGTTGCGCCCAAGCCTGCAGCCCCGAAGCCTGCGCCTTCCCCCGCGCTCTTTGCCGCCCGCGCGGCGCAGGCACCCGCCCCGGCTCCTACTCCGGCTCCCAGCGTGCCGGAAGAAGCGCCCGTGGAGGCACCCGCAGAGGCGACTACAGGAGAGACGGTTCCGACGCCCGCCACGGTTGCTCCCGCTGCACCGAAACCTGCAGTACCCAAGCCCGCTGCGCCGAAACCGGTAGCGCCTACTCCCGGTGCTCCCTCCCCCGGCATGTTCCGCAAGTCCACGCTGACCTACCGCCCGCCGCGCATCGAAGAGTACCTGGAGGGTCTGCGTGTCCGGCAGCAGGTAGCCGAAGAAGCCGCGCAGTCGGCAGCAGCTACCGAGCAGGCACCTGTTGACGAGTTGCCCGTGCTCAGCCAGTCGTTGCCGAGCGCGCCCGTAGCCGAGCCGACCGCTCCAAAGCCTGCCGCGCCGAAACCCGGTGCACCGATGCCTGCCGCGTCCACCCCGAGCGCGCCCGCAGCAGAACCGGTAGCCGCCGCACCTCGCGCCATTACCGCCGAGGACCGCGAACGCAGCTACCGACTGCGCCCGAGCCTGCGCGCCCGCCTCGAACGCGAAAACATCAGCGAAGAACTCGTGCGCACCATCCTGCGCGAAGGTGAAGCCGAACGCATCAACGACTGGACGATTCGCTTCACGCACGACGACTACCGCGTTGACGTGAACACCGCCTCCGCAGAAGTCATCACCGTCATCGACGAATACGATGCCGACTACAACGAGGCGGCACAAACCTCCCTGGCTCAGGGCAAATATAACTCGCTCAACGCCCTGGAACTCGAATTCAGCGAGCGCGCCCGCACCTTCTTGAAGAAGAACCCGCCGTTCGTTTTCGATCTGATGCTTCAGGCGCTGAGCAGCCCCGAAAGCGTGCGCATGGCTGAAGGCTGGACCCGCATCTACGCGGCGCAGGGTCTGGAAATTGCGATTTCACCCGATGAGCGGACCGTTCTGGCTCTGGCGAAGACCCCGGATTTCCATGTTCTGCACGCGGAGAACCTGCGCAAGGCACAGCTGGAAGAGCTCAGTAATACCCTGGCGAAGCAGGCAGAACATCAAGTAGCCCAGGCAGAAAACACCACCGAGGAGGAGAAATAATGTCCGCTAAGCAGATTACCGTTCCTCTTGAGGTGTACGTTCGCCTGCAGGAGCTTGCCTCCCTCGCCGCCTATAGTTACCGCGATGAGCAGGGCTCCGAAGAGAGCACTGCATACGATAAGCCCTGGGATCTGCTCTCCAAGGACGGCGCCTCCCTACTCGATGAGAACGGGGCGCTCAAGCCCGAAGCGGCAGAGCTCTACTTCACCCTCCTGCCGCTCATTGCCCAGGAATTCGTGGAGCAGCAGCAGGCGCTCGTGGATGCATACCGTCAGGCACCCAAGCCCGCCGCCGCACGCGCCAAGATTCGCCCCTCCAACCAGCGCCTCATTCCGCTGACCGAGGTGCCGCTGGAGAACCAGCGTATTGCCGCGCGCATCGAGAAGGAATTCTACGGTGACGTGCCGCCGCGCCGCCGCATCTACGGTGTGCTCCCCGGCGTGATGGATTACATGATGCGCCACGGGCTCACCTACGAGCTGCTGCTGGACATCATCGAATCCCCCGCAAGCACCGTGGTTCAAGAAAGCGCGCAAGAGAACCGCTACGGCCGCGAAGTCACCCTCTACACGCATGAAGAGGAAGGCTACCAGGTGGTGCTCAACCCCCTGACCGCCGAAGTGCTCGCGCTACGCCCGCTGCAGGCTCTCGCCGGAGGCTACCAGCTCTCCCCCGAGGCTCAGGCTCAGCTCAAATCGCTCGGACTGACCGGCGAGTACATTGCCCGCATCCTTGATGAGGCTGAGGACCGCCGCCCGATTCCCGGCAGTAGCCGCACCGTGTACTCACTCAACGGCTACCAGGTGGAGTTCTCGCACTCCGACCAGCAGGTCATTCGTATTAGTCGCGGCACCGCGCCCAGCCGCAACCCCTTCGAATCGCAGCCGAGGATGAGCGGCACGAAGAGGCAGCGCGGCCGCAAGATCCCGCACGATGTGGATGCGTTCGTGCAGCTGCTGCAGGAGCACGGCTTCACCATCACCATGGGCGGTAAGCACTACGATATTCGCCACGAGAAGCTGGCTCCGGGTCAGAAGGCGGTCACCTCCGTGACCCCCTCAGATTCGCAGCGCTGGCATCTGAACTCGGCACGTCAGATCCGCAATACCTTTGGTATCGACCTGCGCTACGCCGATCCGCGCGATAGCGTGCGCGGTATTGTGCGAGGCCCCGGAGGAAGAGTCCAGAATTCCGATAACCACAGCGCAGAAAAGCAGGACGCCGAGAAGGCTGCGGAGAAGGAATCAGAGTAGGTCTTCGTCACCGTTAAAGCGCGTCTGCGTGCCGGTTCTTTATACTGCCCCCAGCATGTCTTTGCATCTGGGGGCAGTATTCATATACGACTATATCCCGCATTGTCAGGGATTTAAGAGGTAGACTGGGGGCAATACAGACATGCTATTCAGCATAAAAATTAATATGCGTTCCCGTGATATGCGTGACGGTAGGGTTGGGGATACACCACAAAGTACGGTGAATAACAGCCCCTACCTCTACAATAGAAACGCATCACTACAGAAGAAGGAGAACGCATGGGCGTAACGATTAAGGTCACTGACGAAGCAGGCGTAAACTACGACATTCAGTGGGAAGACCACCACACCCTCCTGGAAACCCTCCAGGCTAACGGTGTGCCGGTCCTCGCAACCTGTGGCGGTAACGCATCCTGCGCTACCTGCCACGGCTTCATCGACCCCGAGCACTTCGAAGCTTCCGGTGAACGCACCGAAGCTGAGCAGGACCTGCTCGACATGGTCGACGATGTCGCCAACGAGTACTCCCGCCTGTGCTGCCAGGTCGAGTACGCCCCCGGTATGGACGGAGCAGAAATCCAAATGCAGGCGGCGATGTAATCATGTTTAAATCGGCTCAGGTACTCGCATCAACCACCCTCCTCTGCGGCGTGCTAGCGCTCAGCGGATGCGGCGCGTCCCAGGCCGGTCAGGAAGCTGAAGGCACCTCGGCGCAGCCGAGTGCTTCGGCTTCGGTCAAGCCCGGCACGATTCGAGTAGCTTCTGACGGGGCTACCTCTTCGGTGACCCCGGGCTCTATTACCGTGGTGAACTCTCCCGATGCGGAGAACCACGGCTCTTCCTCTGAGCACTCCGAGTCTTCTTCCCACACCGAGACTCGCGAGTCGAAGCAGAACTCGGACTCTCACTCTTCTGGGTCCTCCCACGAGGGTTCCGAGCAGAACAAGTCAGACGACTCTGCAGATTCTCAGCAGGATTCCCAGAAGAGCTCAAACTCGTCTTCACAGTCGGGTTCTCATTCGTCGAACGGATCCTCCCATTCTTCGGAGTCTTCACGTTCGTCGAGCTCGTCGAATTCCTCGGATCGTTCTTCGAACTCCTCCAACAACACTGCTGAAGGCCCCGGCCAGTGCGATCTGGACGACCTGAACATTTCGGTGTCCATTGGAGATGGCTCCCCCGGCGCCCGAAACTACACCCTGTACTTCCAGAATTCTTCGGATTCTTCCTGCACCCTGCGCGGCTACCCACGCGTGGTGCATGCGGGTCCTTCGGGCACCTGGGTCGGTCGTGAGGCTTCCACCTCTGATGAGTACATGAACTCTGCGGGCGTGACCCTCAACCCCGGCGATAGCACCACCGCGGTACTGCGTTCGGTGTACCCGGCACGCTTCGGTGACGCATGTGGTAGCCGCCCGGTTCAGGGCTTCCTGGTGGGTCTTCCCTCCGGTTCCGGTGGCGTGATTGTTCCGCTGGATACGACCGCGTGTTCCTCGTCTGTTCCGCAGCTGTCGGTGGGTCAGTTTGGTGCCCGCTAACGCGGCATTTCAGGGTTAAGAAACCGGCGCGTATAACGCACATATAGTTCAAGGGCGGTTCCCCGTGATGGGGAACCGCCCTTGAGCTGTCTATAAGTCTGAATCTAGGGTTTAGCTTTAGTCATACCATAGCTGCGCGCTCTTAGAGGGAGCGAGCAACCTCATCGTGGCTGAAGCGTGCACCGCGCGGGTATGCGGGAGCCTCGCCGTGGCCGAGGTTGACGATCAGGAAGGGGATCTCTGCGTTGTCCGCGAAGAATTCCTTCTTGATGCCGGCGAAGTCTGCGCCGGTCATGGGGCCAGCGTCCAGGCCGAGGGCGCGGATTGCGGTAATGAAGTAACCTGCCTGCAGGTGAGCGCTCAGCTCAGCGGCGGGGGTAGCAAGCTCCTCGGTGGTGTAGAAGCCCTTGATGAAGCCGGCAGCGTTGGGATTGAAGGTGTCGGCGTGCTCCACCCAGTTCGCGTCTGCGGAGAGGATTGCGGTCACCGGTGCCGCCTGGGTCTTAGCCTTGTTGCCGTCTACCAGGTGTGCGACGAGGCGCTCGCGTGCCTCGGGGCTCTTGACCCAGGTGATGCGCAGGGGCTGGTTGTTGAAGGCGGTGGGGCCATAGAAGGTCAGCTCCTGGATGCGGCGCAGCTGCTCGTCGGTGACGGGCTCCTCGGTGAAGGAGGAGACGGTGCGCGGCTCATGGAAGAGGTTGATGAGCTGTTCGTCGTTCAGGCGGGTCATGGTGAGGCTCCTTTGGGTTGTTTCTCAGTCGATTACTTTACAGGTAAAATATTACATACTCTGTAGAGACACTGTCAAGCACATCTTCCTCCCCCAACCCCCAACAATTCAAGAGGCGCACACCATAAACCCCGCCATAATAGATACATGACCGACGCACTCTCCCACTTCTCCGCCCCCGTACGCGACTGGTTCCGCGCCACCTTCAGCGCACCCACCTCCGCCCAAGAAGGCGCCTGGGAGAGCATCCGCAACGGCAACAACACCCTCATCATCGCCCCCACCGGCTCCGGCAAAACCCTCGCCGCCTTCCTCTGGGCACTCGACGCCCTGCACCGCGAACACGAAGCCGGCACCGCGGGCGGCACGCGCATCCTTTATATTTCCCCCCTCAAAGCGCTCGGTGCGGACGTCGAACGCAACCTGCGCGCGCCCCTCGCCGGAATCACCCGCCTAAGTGGAAACGAGACGGGCGAGCCGAGCATCACCGTCGGCGTGCGCAGCGGCGACACCCCCGCCCGCGAACGCCGCCAACTCATCAGCAACCCACCCGACATTCTCATCACCACCCCCGAATCCCTCTACCTCATGCTCACCAGCGCCGCCCGCAACACCCTCGCCGGCGTCACCACCGTGATTGTGGACGAGATTCACAACCTCGCCGCCACCAAACGCGGCGCACACCTGGCAGTCTCCCTCGAACGCCTCGACGCACTCCTCGAGAAGCCCGCGCAGCGCATTGGACTCTCCGCAACCGTCGAAAACCCGGAGGCGGTCGCCCGGTTCCTCGGCGGCATTCAGCCGGTAACCATCATGAGCCGTCTGGTCGCCAAAGAATGGGACCTGCGCCTGAGCGTGCCGGTGCCCGACATGGCGGCGCTCGGAGGCGCCAACGACTACGGGCAGGGGCTCTACGCGCCCTCAGAATACGCACCCTCGGAGGTGCCGGGCAGCGGGGGCTCGGTTTCTGCCGGCTCGCAGTGGGGCGCGGCGCAGCCTATCTCTAGTGCCGCAAATATCCCGGCGAACACGCCCTATACCCTCGAAGATGCCATTGGCGTATTCCCCGGACAGGAAACCGAACTAGAAACCCGACAAGAAGCCGGGCAAGAACCTGGGTTAGAAATTAGGCAGGCAAACCCGGCGCGACAGGGCGATACCGCCGCGCCCAAAAATACGCTCACCATCCAGGAAGAGGCATTGCGAGAAGGGGCACTGCACGAAAAGGCGCTGCGAGACACCCCCGATAGCGAGCGCCCCGAGACCTCCATCTGGCCGCGCGTGCAGGAGCGCATCGTCGACCATATTGAGAACAACCGTTCTACGATTGTTTTCGTTAACTCGCGCGGACTAGCAGAAAAGCTCACCGCGGCGCTCAACGATATTCACCTGCGCCGCGTCCTCGCAAAGCAGGGAATCGACCCCGAAGACTACGCGGCAGGCATCTGCGACATCGCCGAGGTGCCACCGCTCGCCCGCGCGCACCACGGCTCCGTGTCCAAGGAACAGCGCACCCTCATCGAGGAGGCACTCAAGGGCGGAACCCTGCGCTGCGTGGTCGCCACCAGCTCCCTGGAGTTGGGCATCGACATGGGTCACGTGGACCTCGTAATCCAGGTGGCGGCGCCTCCCTCGGTCGCCTCCGCACTGCAGCGCGTGGGCCGCGCCGGACACCGCGTGGGCGAAATTTCGCGCGGATTTTTCTACCCCAAGCACCGCGGCGACCTGCTCGGCGCAACCGTCACCCTCGCCGGTATGCGCAGCGGAACCCTCGAGCCTCTTGCCATCCCCACCAACCCCCTGGACGTACTCGCGCAGCAGACCGTCGCCGCCTGCGCGTTGGGCCCCATCAGCGTGGACTCCTGGTACGAGGCGCTACGCCGCAGTGCACCCTACGCCGAACTGCCGCGCGCCCTCTTCGACTCCGTACTCGAAATGCTCGCCGGACGCTACCCCTCCGATGAATTCGCTGAATTGCGCCCGCGCATCATCTGGGATCGCACCCCCACCGAGGAAGCCCCCTCCGGCAGTATTGAGGGCCGCCCGGGTGCGCAACGCCTCGCCGTCACCAGTGGCGGCACGATTCCCGACCGCGGGCTCTTCCCCGTCTACCTGGTCAGCGGCGATGAAGAGCGCGGACCCAAGCGGGTGGGTGAGCTCGACGAGGAAATGGTGTACGAATCCCGCGCCGGCGAGGTCATCACCCTCGGCGCGAGCAGTTGGCGCATCGAAGAAATTACGCACGACGCGGTGCGGGTCTCCCCCGCACCCGGTCAGCCCGCGCGCCTGCCCTTCTGGCACGGCGACCGCATGGGCCGCCCCTACGCCCTGGGCGTGCAGACGGGTGCGTTCACGCGCGCCCTCTCCAGCCTGGACGCCACCGATAGCGCCGCCGCCCGCCAGCAACTCGAACAGCTAGGCCTGGACACCTGGGCGGTCGATAACCTGCTCGCCTACCTGCGTGAGCAGCGCGAATCCACCGGGGCGGTCCCCTCCGACACTCGCATGATTGTGGAGCGGCACCGCGACGAACTGGGCGATTGGCGCGTGGTCCTGCACTCGCCGCTCGGCTACGGGGTGCACGCACCCTGGGCGCTGGCGGTGCGCGCCCGCATTGAGGAGCGGTACGGGGTGGATGCCTCCGTCATGGCGAGTGATGACGGCTTGATTCTGCGTCTGCCCGCCATGGAGGATGTGCCACCCGGCGCTGATCTTTTCCTTTTCGACCCGGACGAGCTGGAGGCGATTGTCACCGAACGCGTGGGCGATTCGGCGCTTTTTGCGTCTCGGTTCCGTGAGAATGCGGCGCGTGCCCTGCTGTTGCCGCGCCGTAATCCGGGTAAGCGCACCCCGCTGTGGCAGCAGCGTCAGCGTGCGGCGCAGCTGCTGGATGTGGCGCGTAAGTACCCTGATTTTCCGGTGCTTTTGGAGACGGCACGCGAGTGTCTGCAGGATGTGTACGATGTTCCAGCGCTGGTTCAGGTGCACCGTTCGTTGCAGTCTCGGGCGGTGTCCATGCTGGAGGTTGAGACGAACAACCCTTCGCCTTTTGCGCGCACTCTGCTCTTTGAGTACGTTGCCGAGCACCTCTACGACGGCGATGCGCCCGCCGCCGAACGTCGCGCCGCCGCACTGTCGCTGGACCCGGCTCTGCTGGCTGAGTTGCTGGGTTCGAGCGGTCTGCGCGACCTGCTGGACCCGGCGGTGCTGGTGCAGACTCAGCAGCGTCTGCAGCGCACGGGTGAGCGTTACCGCGCCTGCGGCGTGGAGGGCGTGGCGGATCTTTTGCGCCAGTTGGGCCCGTTGAGCGCGCGGGAGTTGAGCCTGCGCTTGCGGGCTGACAACCCGCGGACTGAATCTGCGGCACACGGTTCTCAAGATTTCGGCGAGTCCGAGGATTCTGAAAACTACGGCGAAGAGTCCAGCGAGGAGTACGGCGCGCACGCCAGCACGACTGAGGCGCGTGAGCTGGCGGAAGAGCTGGTGCGCTCGCGCCGCGCGTTCTCGTTCATGGGAGCTGCCGACGGTTCCGCCGAGCCGCAGCTGTACTATGCGGTGGTTGAGGATGCCGCGCGCCTGCGCGATGGGCTGGGCATTATGCCCTCCGTGGCGCTTCCTACCGCCCTTTTGGAGCCGGTCGCGGAGCCTTTAGAGGATCTGGTTTCTCGCTATGCGCGCACCCATATTCCCTTCACGGCGCAGCAGGCGGCGGAGCATTTTTCGCGTCTGACCCCGGTGGGTGTGGGCGTACTGACTCCGGTGTTGCAGCGTCTTCAGCAGCAGCGCCGCCTGAGCTCCGGCGAGTTCTTGCCCGAGGTGCTACGTGCCTTGGGGCCTGCCGGTGTTGAGTGGGTGGATGCGCAGGTTTTGCGTACGATTCGTGCCCGTTCTCTGGCGGCGTTGCGTGAGGAGATTGAGCCGGTATCGGCGCAGGTCTATGGTGTATTCCTACCCTCGTGGCAGAACGTTCGTTCTTTATCTGTGCGGGTTGCACAGACCCTGCCGGAGGCGAGCGCCTACGGTGCGTTCATGCCCTCCCGCCGCGCCGCCACGGTGATGGGCGAGAGGGTGGCACCCCTCAGCACAGCGGCACCCAACCCGTTAGCTGAGCACGGCGCAGAACATACGGGACAAGATTCCGCCTCCGCCACGGAGGATCTGCTCACCGCCATCGACCAGCTGGCAGGTGTGCGCGTACCGGCTTCCGCGCTGGAGACGCTGATGCTTCCGGCGCGCGTGCCCGGCTACCAGCCGCACATGCTGGACGAGCTTATGGCGAGCGGCAGGGTGTTCTTCACCGGCGCCGGTCAGCTCGGCGGCGGTAGCGCGCAGAAGTCTGACGGCTGGATTCGCCTGCATTTGAGCGAGAGTTCCTCGCTGACTCTGGGTGAGGACTACCCGGAGCAGCTGTTGCGCGCGGAGAACCCCGAGCTTTGGGAGGCGCTGCAGGCTCCGGGCACGCTGGAGCACGCCATCCATGAGGCGCTGGCTCACGGCGGCCTGTTCGTGCCGGCGCTGCGTGAGCGGGTGGCGCAGCTGATGAGCGCTGCGGCACCTGCCGGTCAGGTGGTGACTTTCCCGGATACGGCGGAGGTTTCGGCGGCGCTGTGGCGCTTGGTGTGGGCTGGTGCGGTGACGAACGATAGTTTCGCGCCGGTTCGGGCGATGCTGGCGGGCGTCCGCAGTGCGCATCCGACTCCGGCGGCCCCTGCGCGTCCGTCGCGGGTGGGTCGCCGCGGTGCGGGTCGTATTGCGGCGGCGCGCGCCTCCGTGGGTAACGGCATGGCGGGCGGTTACGGCACTGATAGCTATAGTTCCAGCGGCTACTCTGCGCCTGCCGCCGGGCGCGGTCTGCGTTCCCTGCGCAACAGTTCCCTCCGCGGCGGGCTCCATGCCGCCGCTCCCACCGTTGCCCCGCAGGACAGCGGCCGCTTCTCGCGCGTGGACACGCTCCTGCAGGAGCCCGTGGAGGCGACGGTTGCGGCACTCGCACGCGCCGACCTGCTGCTGGACCGCTACGGTGTGCTAACTCGCGGGTGCCTGCAGGTGGAGGATTCTGCCGGCGGGTTCTCGCAGCTGTACCGGATTTATTCGGCGGCTGAGGATCGTGCGCTGGTGCGTCGCGGCTACTTTATTGAGGGTTTGGGTGCGGCGCAGTTTGCCGCCCCGGCGACGGTGGACCTGCTGCGTTCTACCGCCGATAGCCTCAGTGTTCCCGCAGGTCCGCAGGGTTTTGGTGCGAGCGCCTACGCCCCGCAGCGTACCGATACGGAGCGGGTGTACGGTACGTTCACGGTGACCCTGTTGGCGGCGACCGACCCGGCGAACCCGTACGGTGCGGCGCTGAGCTGGCCCGCGATTCCCTCCTTTGCACACGAAGGCGAGGGGACTGTGAAGCACCGTCCGGCACGCAAGGCGGGCGCCTGCGTGGTACTGGTGGATGGCGCCCCGGTGCTGTACGTGGAGCGCGGCGCGAAGACCCTGCTGGCGTTCACAACCGACCCGGTACTTCTGGAGGCGGCGGCCCCCGCCCTGGCGCGCCTAGTGTCCGCCGGTGGTGCGGAGAAGATTTCGGTGGAGAAGGTCAACGATGTGGAGCTTTTGGGCACCCATACTTTGAGCGCCTCCGGCGGCGAGGTTGTGGAGCATCCGGTGGAGGCTCTGCGTGCGGCACTGCAGGCGCAGGGGTTCTACGCGACGGTTCGCGGACTGTCGCTGCGCCGTTCCATTTAGCCCTCTCCAGAAAGAGCCTCAAGCTCAACCTCAGATTAAATCAATTCCTTTAACCTCAACTTGAGCATCATAATACCCCGCACCCTCACGGAAGGGGGGTGCGGGGCATTATGTTTCCCTACTCACGAACCGGGTGGTGTTCCCGGAGTCCACCACGTCGCAGGCGGCGTGGCGGAGGAATAACCGCCCGGATGTCCACGTCATCTTTGCCGTGGAGCACATAACCAAACATCGGAGCGGGAAGTCCTACGTTGACCTGTCACCTCTTGAGGCGGCTAGTAGCCGCCGGTGAGGGTGTCCACGGCACCCAGGCACAGGTCGATAGCTTCTTCGAGCCCGAGCCCGCGGGAGCGAACGGTGCGCTGATCGCGGGGGTTGAGCTGCACGACGTGCATGGCGAAGTAGTCGACGAGCTGCAACCAGCCTCCGAGGATGACGCGAGTGCGGTCATTAATCGGCATGCCGGTGCGTTCAAGCATCCATTCGAGGTAGTCGGTAGGGTTGTTCGGGAAGTCCTCCCCACCGGGGGTGGGAACGCCGGCTACAACGAGGAAGTACGTGCGTAGCGCATTGCGCAACGCCTCTTCGGGGTTTTCGTGATGCTCGCCCAGGGCCTCAAGGACTGCGTTGGCTTCGCGTCGGGTGACAGCGGCCGCCAGGGAGTCCTTGCCGGGGAAGTAGTGGTAGAGCAGGGCGCGGGTAATGCCTGCATCGCGGGCGATAGCGCTCATGGAGGCACCGAGCACGCCGCGGCGAGCGAAATGTTCTGCAGCGATTTTCAGAATTTGCTCTTCGCGTTCGTGCGGCTCCATACGCAGGGCACCGGTGCGAGGCTCCGCATTCTTTTGTGAATGTTCCATAACCTCTCCTATCGCATTTTCCGGTGCTTTGGAATTGTCCGATTGCACCGCTGTATTTGGGGGTGTTCCTTTAACCTCTGCATCCTTGCGCTGTTTCTGTCCCATTTCGACCCCTTCGTTCGAAATATCGAACTTCTGTGTCTTAATCGTACCGCTTTAAGGCTACTTTCAGCCTTTATTAAGGCGTTTATGACGTAGGGTGCCCAGGTTAGCATGTCTTTAATTGCTTTACATCTTTTATACTTAGAAAAACCAAAGGGGCTAAATTGAGGGTTATTGATTTATGATTTGACAGCATTTTCGAAAATACCGCACTTAAACGCTGTTTTTTGTAAAATTAATGTAGTTTTTTTAAATTAAATGTCCAATAATTTCAAAAATTTGTGAAGTTTTCGTTTTCTGTTCCACATATTCACACAAACATTCATGAGTGTCAGACAAAACTGTCTTCCGCAACCCCACACCCAAGCCCACGGTAATATTTCCACCGGCACGTAGCTCAGCCCAACTCACTCAGTACGCCTCCAGCTTGCCTCCGAACCTACCCCGCCCAGGCGGTAGAGTAGAGCCATGCCCGCACAGAACACCGCACGCCCGCAGCCTATCGCACGCCCCGATACACAGCAGGGAATACAGCCCGCCTATCAGGCAAAGCCTGCACGCCGCACGCATCGCCGTCTGCTGGCCCCTCCGCTGGCTCAGAAGAACGGTATCGACCCAATTCAGCTGATCCTGCCGCGCGTGGAGGAGCTCCCCGCCGAGCTCGCCCCGAGCAACACTGCACCGAACAACACCGCACCGAACAATACGGCTCCGGCAACCATTGCGGATTACCTGATTGCGCGCTTCTACCCGAACGACCCGCAGATTATTCACGCCCGCTTTAATACCGGTGAGGTGCGTCTGGACGACGGCACGATCCTGACCGGCGATAGCCCCTATATGCCGGGTGAGCGCATCTGGTATTTCCGTGAGCTTGCGGATGAGCCGCAGCTACCCTCCGACATGCCGGTGCTCTACGAGGATGAGCACGTGCTGGCGATTGATAAGCCGCATTTTCTGCCGACCACCCCGCGCGGTTCCTATATTGCGCAGACCGCGCTGACCAAGCTGCGGGTGCGTGAGCAGAACCCGCTGCTGATTCCGATTCACCGCCTGGACCGCCCGACCGCGGGTGTGCTGCTTTTTGCCAAGACCGTTGAGGCACGCCGCCCCTTCCAGATGATGTTTCAGCACCGTCAGGTGTCAAAGACCTACCGTGCCGTGGCGCCGGTTCCCGCCGATGCTGCCGCCGCCGAGCAGGCGTTGAGTGCGCAAGGGTTGCAGGTGCGTTCGCATATTCAGAAGATTCGTGATCAGCTGCAGGTTCAGCAGCTTTCTGAGCAAGAGTGCGCGGCGCAGGGTGTGGAGCCGAATACGCTGACGACCGTGAAGATTCTGCGGACTTTCACTCCGAGTGCGCAGGCGGTTGAGGGGTGGCGCGCGGAACCGAATAGAGAATGGGCGCTCTATGATTTGGCGCCTCACACCGGCAAAACGCACCAGCTGCGGGCGCATCTGAATATGCTCAGCTCCCCCATTCTGGGCGATGTGCTCTACCCGCAGGTGCTACCCGACGCGCCAGACCGCCCGGAGTACCCGCTGCAGTTGCTGGCGTACAGTCTGCATTTTGAGCATCCCATCACCGGCGAGCGAGTGGATTTGTACAGCGGGCGTTCGCTGACTGCCGCCTCCTAACTGGTTTTTGAATGGCGTTCACCCCGTTCCCTGCGGTGCATCTTCTCGGCGGTCTCTCGAAAAGGAATCACACCCGAGAGCCCGCCCACAGCATCCGGGCGCTCAGAGGGCAAAAAGTGGGATAATTCAGACGTAATACTTCACCGCAACTACAGAGGGTCCATGAATTCCCAGCCGTCTTCCCACAACGCGCAGTCTCTGGAGTCGATTAGCGAGTACGCCGAGCGCACCTCCTCACATGCCGCTGCCGCAGCCGCCAGCGTCACCGACACCTTCGTGCACCGTATTCTTGGCGTTCCCGGCGCCCTCATTGGTTCGGTGCAAGTGCCCGACCCGCGCCCGCTGAGCCAGCGCCTGAACGCTTGGCACTACTGGTGGCAGGCGCACCTGCTGGACTGTGTGATTGATGCCGGTCAGCGTCACCTGCGCGAGGGCGATATTACTGCCGCCCAGGAACAGCTACACCGCGCCCGCGCACTATTGCGCGGCATTAACGTGCGTAATTACGGCCGCTTCGCGAACGACTACTTTGACGATATGGCGTGGCTGACCCTCGCGGTGGGCCGCATGAACTCCTTCTGCATTGAGCTGACCGGCGCGAATGATGTTGCCGCCCAGGATGCTGGCGCGGCTCTCTTTGAGCAGTTGGCGAAGGGTTTCTCCCCGGTGGGTGGCATGAGTTGGCGCAAGTCCAAGCGTGATTTTGTGAATGCTGCGGCGACCGCGCCGACTGCTCTGGCGTATGTGCGGGCGGGCGACCCGAAGACTGCCGCCGCGCTCATGGATTGGATGAACGAAACCCTCTGGGATGCAGAACGTTCGCTCTATATTGACGGTGTGAACGTGCGCGGCGACGAGTACGAGTACGAGCGCGGCGAATTCACCTACAACCAGGGAACCGCCCTGGGCGCCCTGCTGAGCCTCGCCGCATCCGGTGTGCCCTGCGAGGTGGATCCCGCCGAGCGCGCCGAGCGCCTCATCGTCGGTATCGTCAAGCACATGACCGAAGAGGTGGAGTTCCTCTCCGGTGCTCGCCGCCGCATCCTCATCTCTCACGGTGACGGCGACGGCGGCCTGTTCACCGGCATTCTCGTGCGCTACCTGGGCATGGCGGCATCCTCGCCGCTGCTCAGTGATGAGGCGCGAGCGCTCGCCTCGACCCTGGTGTACTCGACCGCACGCGCCCTGTGGGAGGGTCGCCGCGAGTTTGACCCCGACCTGCCGATGAATGAGTACGGCATTGACCCGAATGAGATTCGCGGTAAGGCGCTCGTGCAGTTCTCCCCGCGGTTCACCGAGCCGATGAGCAAGGTTGTGAAGCCCGGCGCGCCGGTGGAGCTGTCCGCTCAGGTGCAGGCGTGGACTATTTTTGAGACGGCGGCGCGTCTGGCGCATGCCCGTGACCTCGCCTCCCACGGCTTCTAAAGCACAGTTTCTAAAGTACGGTTTCTAAAACCCTGCTGTTCTTTGCCCTCAGCCCTAATCTTCTCCCAGCAGCGCAGAAGGTTAGGGCTGGATTCATTGCGGGGGCGTGCACACGGGCGTACGGTGAATTTTATGCTTGCTTCAGAATCACAACAGGTCACTGCCAGCCCGAACGCTAACACCATTTTCATGGTGTGGAAGTTCAAGGAAGACATTGCTCACGATGCACTCATCGAGGGGTTCCAGAACCTCTGCGGGCTCGTCATTAACCTCAACCACACCGCCGCGAACCGCTACTCGCCCGAGAACGCCAGCATTGTGCTGGGTATCAGCCACAGCGCGTGGCTGACCCTGGATTTACCCAAGCCGCTGCCTCAGGAGCTCGTGGAGTTCGAGGAGATTAGGGGCCATAAGCACACCGCGGTGTCCACTCCCGGCGATTTGCACTTCCACATCCGCGCGACCCAGCCGTCCGTCGCCTACGATATGGCGTCCGCTATTACCGCGGCTCTGCGCGATGTTGCCGAGGTACTGGATGAGGTGCACGGCTTCCGCTACTGGGACGGCCGCTCCATCATCGGTTTTGTGGACGGCACCGAGAACCCGCAGACCCCCGCGGCACGCGAATACTTTGGCGTCATCGGTGACAGCGACCCCATGTACAGGGGCGGCAGCTACCAGTTTGTGCAGAAGTACATCCACGACATGACCGCGTGGAACGCCCTGCCCGTCTCCGAGCAGGAGAAGGTCATTGGCCGTTCCAAGCACGACGACATCGAGATGGGCGAGGACGAGAAGCCCGCCAACTCGCACTCCGCTATCGCCAATATCGGCGATGACTTCAAGGTTATTCGCGACAACATGCCCTTCGGCACCGTGGGTAACAACGAGCTGGGCACCTACTTCATCTGCTACGCCAGCACCTTCTCGACCGTTCAGAAGATGCTCATGAATATGTTCACCGGCGTGGACGGCGCCAGCTACGACCGTCTGCTGGATTTCAGCACCGCGGTGACCGGTACCCTCTTCTTCGTGCCGACCGTGGATATGCTCGGCGACTTCGCCGGCTAAGGCGAGCTAAACCCAGCTGCCCTCAGCTAAATTCTCGTGAACCCCGCCTCTGGCAAGAGAGGCGGGGTTTTCCGGTAGGCTAGGGTGTAGACATTCAGACGGAAAGCAAACAATCGAGAGAAGAATGAGCGTTCTAGATAATTCTTTCCCCACCGAGGACTTTGGCTTCACCATCACCAGCCGCCTGGCGGACACCGCCTCCCCCAGCGCTGAACGTGTAGAAGCCAACGGCGGACAGTTCCGCGGACGCACCGGTGTCATCACCACCCCGCACGGACAGATCGAGACCCCCGCCTTCACCCCCGTGGGCACCAAGGCAACCGTCAAGGCGGTCCTGCCCGAATCCATGAAGGAGCTCGGCGCTCAGGCTCTGCTCTCCAACGCCTACCACCTGTACCTGCAGCCCGGCCCCGAAATTCTGGACGCGGCAGGCGGCCTGGGTGCGTTCATGAACTGGGACGGCCCCACCTTCACCGACTCCGGCGGCTTCCAGGTCATGAGCCTGGGCTCCGGCTTCAAAAAGGTGATCGACATGGGTACCGTCGCGGACGCTAAGGGCGCCGACGGCCGCCCCCTCGGCGACGACGACGTGGCGAAGGGCAAGGAACGCCTCGCCCACATTGACGACGACGGCGTGAACTTCAAGTCGCATATTGACGGCTCGATTCACCGCTTCACCCCCGAGGTGTCCATGCAGGTTCAGCACCAGATCGGTGCCGACGTCATGTTCGCCTTCGACGAGCTGACCACCCTCTACAACTCCCGCGGCTACCAGGAGGAGGCGCTCGAACGCACCCGCCTGTGGGCGCTGCGCTGCATCGCTGAGCACCAGCGCCTGACCGCTGAGCGCGTGGGCAAGCCCTACCAGGCGCTGTTCGGCGTCATTCAGGGTGCACAGTACGAGGACCTGCGCCGCAAGGCATGCCAGGACCTCGGTTCTATGCCCTTCGACGGCTTCGGCATCGGTGGTGCGCTCGAGAAGGAAAACCTCGGCACCATCGTGCGCTGGTGCGCCGAAGAGCTGCCCGAATCCAAGCCCCGCCACCTGCTCGGCATCTCCGAGCCCGACGACATCTTCGTCGGCATCGAAAACGGTGTAGACACCTTCGACTGCGTCTCCCCCACCCGCGTGGCACGCAACGCCGCCGTCTACTCCCCCACCGGCCGCTACAACATCACCAACGCGCGCTTCAAGGCGGACTTCTCGCCCATCTACGAGGGCTGCGACTGCTACACCTGCACCCACTACACCCGCGCCTACCTGCGTCACCTCTTCAAGGCGGACGAGCGTCTGGCGGCGACCCTCGCCTCCATCCACAATGAGCGCTTCATCGTGCGCATGGTGGACGACGCACGCGAAGCCATCAAGGACGGCACCTACTTCGAGTACCGTGACGAGTTCCTCGGCAACTACTACTCCGGCAAGAAGCCCTAAACCCGCTCTTCAACCCGTTTAAGGAGAACCCTATGAGCATCACTCATGTTCCCGATGAGGAGCTTCTCGTCTTCGACCACGAGATCGCAGCCCCGGTCGAGGACGTCTTCGGCGCCTACCTGGACCCCGAACTGCTGGTCCGCTGGTACGGCCCCGCCGGCTGGCACGTGCGCCCCACCGACGTTGTCGTGGAGCCCGTCGTCGGCGGCATGCAGCGCCTGTCCATGATTAACGAGGTTGACCCCTCGGTGTCCTGCATTCTGCAGAGCCGCTTTTTGAGCATTGAACCGTTCAAGGAGCTCGAATACGCCGAGCAGCTGCCCGACCACCTGGGCAACCCCGGTAGCGTGCTGGTGTACCAGCGTCACCGTTTCTTCCCCGAAACCGTGATTACCGCCGACGGCGTGGGTTCCGGTACCCGCATCGTCATTGAGATTGGTCCCATGCCCGCCTCGGTCCACGAGGAGGTGCGCACCACCTGGCGTTCGACCTTCGCCCGCCTGGATGACGTGCTCGCCGCCCGCGCGCGCGGAGAGCTCTAAAACCCGCCGCGCCAGCTGCCTGAGCTAGCTTCGAGACACGCAAGCGCCGCGTTGACGAATCATTCGTCAACGCGGCGCTTGTTTTTAACACCCGTGCCTTGCGGGGTGTGCCCTGCCGGGTGTGAGTCGTAAACTAGTTGGTCAGCTTCACGGTAATGACGGTGCTGCCACCATCCAGGGACACGCACTCAGGGGTCGCACGATCCGCACCGTCGCCCGGCTTCCAGTAGCAGCGCGCCGACATGACGGTACGCTCACCATTCGCCTTATCGGTCACTTCGGCGGGGTTCTGCACCACAAACTGGCGGATCAGCTCACGCGCAAACAGGCAATCCACCGCACCGGAAGCCACCTGAACCGTAGCGTTGTGCTTCAGGTAGCCGGTAGCGTCCATGCTGCCGCAGCTACCGCCCGCAGACTGAACATCCGAGCTGGACAGGCTCGCGGTGCTCGACGCCTTCGCCACTGCACTCGCTGAAGTATTCGCCTTAGCCGATGCGGAAGGGCTCGACGCCGCGCTCGCCTGCGCGGTCGCCGTGGGGCTTGCGGTGGTGATGGTTCCGGGGCTCACGGTAGCCGCCGCGGTGGGGGTGTGCACGGTACCGGCAGTCGGGGTGCTTTCAGTGACCGTTGCGGTGCGGGTGGGGCTGGCGGTTGCCTTCGCGCTCGTAGCGCTGGGGCTAGGGACTACGGTAGCGCTCGGAGAGGCGGTGGTAGCGCCTCCGGAGCATGCCGACAGGGCAAGCAGGAGCGTGGCGCCGAGCGCCACGGGGGAATAGCGCTTAGCGGTGCGGAGAGTAGTAGAAGAAGCCTGGGTAGAGTGCTTCTGTGCCGGATGCATAGTGACCTTTCTGCGTCATCGGTTCGGGTTCCTACCCAGTATTCTAAAGACGCTACCTGTGAGCTAGCTATATGGCATCTGAGGAGCCCGCAGGGTGCTTACCTATGAGACACGGCGAGAGAGCACAACAGGAGGGGCTCCCCGGCATGGCGGGGAGCCCCTCCTGAGTTATTCACAAGCTATAGCGACAAGCACCAACGCTTAGTCTTCGTGCCTGCCACGCACCAGAATAGTGTGACCGTTTCCGTCATGACAGCTAATCGAGCCAGTCTCAATCTCACCGAAACAGGTCAGCTGATTACCGTCGGCAGCGGGCACAGTCACCACATCCCAGGTGTGCATCATCTTCGTGTTTGCTGTGGTGGTTTCCGCGTGCAGAGCCGAAGACTCGTTCACGGTATTCACCTCGCTGGCGCCGGTCTTGAAGTTCATGCGAGTCACCTCCACCGGACCGGCAAAAGTACGACCGACCGCACCGTTACCGTTGCCGGTCTGCTCACCGGTGCGGCGCTCGCACACCAGGGTTCCGTCCGCAGGGTTCAACTCGCAGAGGGTGCGCTCGTCATCGCTCTTGAAACGGTAGTAGCCGGCGCCGGAATCGTAGTAGGAGGGCTCCATGAGGAACGGGATCTCGGGAGCGTCCGGGTTCTGCAGGCGAGCCACGAAGGCGACATCCTCGCCGATGGTGCATTCGGGGGCGCCGCGATCCTCGCGACGGTTCTCAGCCATCTCGTACTGCGGGTTCCAGTAGCAGGTGGCGTCCTGAACCTTCGCGATCTGGTGCTGGGTCAGGTTGTCGTCGGCACGCGGGGTGGTGACGTACTCGGTCAGCACATCCAGTGCGTGGGCGCAGTCCACGGTACCGCGCAACACGATGATTTCCGCGCCACCCTTCAGGTAGCCCTTGCGCCCGATGTGTCCGCAGCGCTCGCCGGCGGAGGCGCGTTCAGCCTCCACCTTTTCGGGCGCGCGAGGAGTGTCACCGGTAGGAGTCGCTGCCGCGGTGGGGGTTTCCTTCGCCTCAGCGGGTGCGGAGGATTCGGACGCCTTCGCCTCGGTGCTCTCTGCGGGGGCGGGCACCTGGGTTTCGGTGACCGTCGGCTCGGTACTCTTTGCCGGCTCAGCGCTCTTCGTCGGCGATGCCGTCGAGGACGGTAGCGGGTACTTCGAGTGGTTAGCCGTGCCGGAGGCGCTGGGGTTCGACGAGGAGTTTTCGCTCTGAGAACCGCCAAAGCAGCCAGTCAGGGCAAGGAGCAGGGCGGCGGCGCATCCGGTGGCGCGCATCGTGCGGCGACCCCAACCGGCAGGGCCTGCCTGAGTGTGGTGAAACGACATTGTTATCTCTCCCGGGAATGAACCTTTTGCACCCTTTGCAGAAGGTATTTAAAGCATACGCTTAACCCCGTTCAAGACCGGTTTATTACAGCAGAGCGCCAGCCCCTACTTCTGCGGCAGGTAGGAGCTCAGCAGGTCACGCTGCTCGGGGCTGAGTCGGGTCAGCCGCCCCGCCACGGAATCCCAGAACGCCAGCACGGTGAAGGCACGCACGCATTCGCGGCCGTCCACCGGGGAGAGAATCGAGTAGCCAATCCGCACGGATGCCGCGCTGACCTTCTCCACGCGCGCACGCACGGGTACGGGCTCGCCGGTGTAGGGCAGCTGAGCCAGGTAGCGGATGCCGTGCTCGGCGATGAGTGCCTGCACGCCCTCGGCGACCAGCTCGAACAGCGGAATCGGAGGCTGCGGTGCCACGGTAGGCTTCTGACCGGAGGAGGGAGGCGGGCCGAAGAGCGCCACGCGGGCTTCTTCCATGAGGGAGAGGATGGCAACGTTGTTGACGTGGCCGTAGGCGTCCATGTCGCCCCAGCGGGCGGGAACGTGCACCAGCAGTTCGTCGGTGGTACCAGCCTCGGAGGCGGGGGTGTTTTCGCGGTTCTTTTCGTGGCTTTGCATGGTTTTAACTCTACTCCCCCACCGCTGTGAGGCGGCTATTCGTACGAATCCGCAAGGTACAGCAAATGAATCAGCTGATAATGATTCGGGGGCTAGAAATATATTTGATAGTTAAAGCGATGAGGCTCGAAAGCTACGATGCTTTCGAGCCTCATCCAACACACAGACATTTGAACGCATACAAGATCATACGGTTCACTGTCTATGATAGACCTGCCCTGAGAGCCCACGGCATTTTTACGGTTTTATTACGAGGAATTCCAGAAATTTTCCGTATTTTTCGTTTATTACCCGCACTAGCCGCGAACTACACTACTCAGGATTTCAGGGGTAAAACCCCCGAACACAGAACCGCAGTTCCTAACGACCCAGCTTCGCCGCGGTCTCCAGAGCGTGATCGGCGTCGTACTCGCCGGTTGCCTGCTGAGCCTCCACAAAGGTCTGCTCATCAATCACGTGAGTGTGGCGGATACGAGCAAAGTACAGCAGGCTCAGGACCACAAAGTAGCCCACACCCACCACAGCCGGAATCATGGAACCACGCACCATGAAGAGCGCAACCCACACCGCGAAAAGCAGCAGAACACCGACCGCGGCAGTGAACTGGCCACCCCACAGGCGGAAACCATCGGTCGCAGGCTCAACACGCTTGTACACAATGTAGGCGAACAGAATCAGAACCCACACGGTCAGCGCGCACACCATAATCACGAAAATCATGGAGAGGAACGCTTCCTTCGGGCTGTACAGCGCCAGCAGAATAGCAATCACCATGCCGCTCGTCGACAGCCATACCGCACGAGCCGGAACGCCAGCGCGGTTCACCTGAGCCAACTGGATAGGCGCCATACCGTCAACCGCCAGCGAGTGCATCAGACGCGCACCCGCGTACAGGTTCGCGTTCGCACTCGACAGCGCCGCAATCAGCACCACAAAGTTCACGAAGTGCGCCACGCCGTGCACGCCCAACTGCTCAAAGACCAGAACGAACGGGGAAGCATCCACCGCGTCGCCCAGACCCGACGCCGAACGCCACGGAATAATAGCCACAACAATCAGGACCGCCAGCACGTAGAAGGTCGCCAAACGAACCATCATCGCCTTAGCCGAGGAACGCACCGAGCGGGAGGGGTCCTTCGCCTCCGCGGCAGAAATCGAAATCATCTCAATACCGCCGAAGGAGAACATCACAACAGCCAGCGACAGCCACACCGACTGCGGGCCGTTCGGCATGAAACCGCCATCGTTGAAGAGGTTCGCGGTACCCACCGCAGCGTGGCCGGGCAGACCGAAGAAAATCAGGCACAGGCCCACCAGCAGGAAGGCAACAATCGAAATGACCTTAATGGAGGAGAGGAAGAACTCCAGCATGCCGAAGGACTTCACGCTCGTCAGGTTCAGCACAATCAGCGCCACACCAAACGCGGCGATACCCGTCCACAGCGGAAGCTGCGGCCACCAATAATTCAGGTAGGTCGCCACCGACACCAGCTCAACGCCGGCAATCAGCACAGTCGCCGTCCAGTAGGCGATGCGAGTCAAAAAGCCCGCGAACGGGCCCAGGTAGCGGGTAGCAATAGTGCCGAAACCGCCGCGGACAGGGTAGCGAACCGCCATTTCACCGGTTGCCGCGCCAATCACCGAAGCGAGCGCAGAACCAATAGCGTAAGTGAGAATGACCGCAGGACCAGCCATCGCAATAGCGGTGCCCGAGCCCAAGAAGAGGCCCGTACCGAGCGCGGAACCCATCACGATCATGGTCATCTGTCCGTGAGACAGAGAACGCTTCAGGGTGCGCTGCCCGGCGGTCCCCGCTGCAGCCTGGCTGCGGGTATCGTCGTTGTGGGACACGAAGGTGCCTTCCGTCAGTACGCCTTAGGGGCGTGATGTGCAATGTGTGCTCGCACCCGGCTCCCGCGGCCTCATATCCTCGGTGACAGGTGCGAATAGTTAACTATTCTACGGGCACGTCCGAGCCGTTCAGAACGGCGCCGCCGGAACCTGCAGAAAGCGAAAGGCACCGGGCAGGGTCACTCCCCCATCCGGTGCCTTTACTTGTTTTAGCCTCGCGAGGCTTTCACGCTATTTAGTGCTGTGCCGCGTTGGTGTCCTCGTCGGCGTGCATAGCGTCCAAATCGGGGCGCTCATAACCGCCCTTAACCTTCGAGGAGATGGCGTAGCCAATAGAAATCAGCACGAAGAAGACGATGCCGACCATGATGGATTCCTGAACACCCGAGCCGGGCAGCATGAACATTGCCGCCAGGGTCGCCAGAACACCCGCCAGGGCAAGGCCTGCGGTGACGCGGCCACCCAGCACGGTGAAGGAGGATGCGTTCTTCTGGTTCTTCTTGTACGCCTGGTAGGTCAGCAGAATCATGATCCACACGACCAGGATGCACAGGGTCACCAGCGCCATGAGCAGGGCGAAGATGTCGCCGATCTTTGCAACAGCCATCACGGTCGCCACGACAACGCCGGTGAAGGAGATCAGCAGAGCCACGACCGGCACACCGCGCGAGGAGGTGCGGGCAGCCACTGCGGGAGCCATACGGTCAGAGCCCAGCGCGTGCAGCAGGCGGGTCGCAGCGTACAGGGAGGCGTTCGCACCCGAGAGCGCAGCCACCAGCACCACGAAGTTCATGATGTCCGCGGCGAAGGGGATGCCCAGCTCAGAGAAGACGAGCACGAACGGCGACTCGGTCAGCTCCGAGTTCTGTGCGGCGGTCTGCCAGGGCACCAGGCACAGAATAATCGCCATGGACACCACGTAGAAGGTGGACAGGCGCCAAATCATTGCCTTCACGCTGGTTGCCACCGAGCGTGCCGGGTCCTTCGCCTCCGCTGCGGAGAGAGAAATCATTTCCACACCGCCGAAGGAGAACATGACAACAGCCATCGAAATCCAGATAGATGCCGGGCCGTTCGGCAGGAAGCCGCCGTCGTTCACGAGGTTTGCGGTACCCGCCGCAGCGTGGCCGGGCAGACCCACGAACACCAGTAGCACACCAATCACCATGAACACGATGACGGCAGAAACCTTAATCGACGAGAGCAGGAACTCCAGGGCGCCGAAGGACTTCACGCTCACCAGGTTCAGCACCAGAATAATCGCACCGAAGAGGGCAACGAACACAGCCAGGGGAACGTCCGGGAACCAGTACGCCATGTAGTGGCCAACCGCCACCAGCTCAGCACCGGCCAGCGGCACGGTGCACGCCCAATACGCCCAGCGAGTCAGGTAGCCGCTAAAGGGGTTCAGGTATCGGCTGGCAATGGTGCCGAAACCGCCCTGGACGGGGTGACGCACGGACATTTCGCCCGCGCACGCAGCAATGGTTGCCGCAATCATCGAACCAATAGCGTAAGAGAGAATTGCGCCGGGGCCCGCGATTTTAATGGCGGAGGAGGAGCCCAGGAACAGGCCCGTACCCAGCGCCAAGCCCATTGCAATCATGGTCAACTGGCCGTGGGAGAGGGAACGATTCAACGAGTCGTTCTTCTCCGACTGCTCGGGGGTGTTCCCCTGCAGTTTAGACATAACGTATCTCTTTCTTAGACATGCTGTGTATTGAACAAATCTGAAAAGGCAATGCCGCCCAGGCATTAGGCCGGGCGGCTCTGCACATCAGCTGTAAGGAGGTTAGCTTATGCCACGTACTCCAGTTCGTGACGCTTGAACCAACCAATAATCGGGTAGCTGATCGGCATGAGGAGCACCTCGACCAGGCACTTGTAGATATAGCCAATCAGTACGTAGTTGATGAACGCTTCCGGGGTGTCGATACCGAGCACCGGTGCGGCGATTGAGCAGAAGATGAGGGTGTCGAGCAGCTCGCCAACCAGGGTGGAGACAATCATGCGCAGCCACAGGAAACGGCCCTTGCTTGCCTTCTTCATCGCCACCATGACCCAGGCGTTCAGGGTCTGACCGAAGAGGTAGCCGAGCAGGGAGCCCGCAAAAATCTGCCAGACCGGGCCGAGAACCTGTGCGAACGAATCCTGGCCGGTGTAGAAGCTTGCCGGCGGCAGGTGCACAATCAGCAGGAAGCACAGGGCGGCAAAAGCAGCCGAGGCGAAGGAGGCTACAATCGCGCGGCGGGCACGCTTGAAGCCGTACACCTCAGAGAGAAGGTCACCAATAACGTAGGCGAGAGGGAAAAGGAAGAAACCACCATCGGTGACGATGGTGTTACCGATAAGGGGCAGTTCGAAGGGCAGCGGACCGAACTCCACACCCTTGGTTGCACCAATATTCGAAATGATCAGGATGACGCAGGACGCGCCCAGCAGCAGATCAAAGTAGCCGCGGCGACCAGCCCAGGGCACCTTAACGGTGCTCGTCTGAGCCTTAGATTCGCTAACGGGTTTAGCCATTACTTTCCCCAAGTCTTTCTTCATGCGATGTGTTTCTTCACGCGAGGTACGAGCCCTCACGCATGGTGGGTGAGCGCGCTATGCAGGGCGCTACTCACCGGCTCGTCTGCCACCCGAGCCTATCTAATAGTACCTATATGCCGTGACGGCGGCAGGTTTCTGCGCCTCTTTCAAGAGTATGGACGCGGCATGCGCCCGGTTACCCGGTGTGGGATGCCTGCGGCACCATCTCATCCCGGCAGGGGCAGAACCCCCGCACCTACAATGGAAATATGAAGAGACTGAGCCGCAGAGTTCACCGCAGCGGAGTTTACCGCAGCGGCGCTCACCATACCGGGCAGGTGGCATCCCTGCTGGAGGCGGGGCGTGCGCTGCGTGCCTCGGTGCGCCGCTCGGTTCGTGGCTCTATACGGCGAGCGCGGAGGCGGCGGCACCGCAATCAGCGTAGGCTCAGCGCACATATCCCGCGGTTGCATCCGCTGCTGACCTATGCGGCACATGCGGTACGAACCGGTATTTCTCTTCTGGAGCCGATGCTTTTGGCTTCGTCTGAGCTACTCGGTTACCGATCGTTTACGCATCGCGGCCGCAATATCTACTACCGGGTCGATAACCTGCACCTTCTGACCGAGTCTGAGTCCGCGCCCGGTGTGCTGTTCTATTTTGATGGTGATCATCTCTCGCGTGCCGGTAGTCGTCTGCTGCGCCGCACCTCCCCGTTGCGTGCCGAGTTGGCGCAGGTGGCGGCTGAGTTCAACATGCTATCCGTGCCGGTGCTTTCACCGGGTAGCCTGCGGGAGCCGCGCCTTGCCGATACCGGCGCCTATGCCCCTCCGCTGACCTATAACTGGTGGGTTCGCGCCCGTTCGAACGGCAGGATGGTCCGCGCCCTCATTGAGGAGATTGCCCTGGCGTACGGGGTGGATACGAGCCGTATCTGGCTTGCGGGCTATTCGGGTGGTGCCGAGTTCCTCAGCTACGAGTTGCTTTCGCACGATATTGAGTGGATCCGTGGAGGCGGCGCCACCTTCATCGGTGGCGGCGGCGCTGACGGCGTGCCCGTGCGGGTGCGTGAGCAGGCTGCGCTGAATCCTTCTTCGCATGAGCGTCTGCTGATGAGCTGGCATGTGGGTGTGCTGGATGGGCGTTCGCCGTCGGGTCGTCGTCGCATGGCGACGAGTTCTGAGGGGAGCTGGTCGGCGCGTATTGCGGTGCAGGAGGGTAGTGCGTTCTACGAGGGGTTGGGGGCGCGAACTCTGCTGCAGGTGACTCCGGGGCGTGGCCATACGGGGTATCCGATTGCGTCGTTGGTGGGTGCTGATTTGGCGGCGGCAACGCGTTTGGGGTTCCTGTAGGAGCTGCGTTTTGTCACAGGTCGTTTTGTCATAAACGTGAAAATTCGCATGGATTACGCAAATTTCTTGGTGACACATTCGATAAATTCGTCATTTGCTGACGATTTAGGGTAGAGTGTCACTATGCCTCGTATTTCTGCAGCAACCAACGCCGCCCAGCGCGAAAACACCAAGCGCGCCATCCTCAACTCCTTCGGCGAAATCCTCTACAACCGCGGCCTCTCCGGCCTGACCATGACCGACGTCGCCAAGAACGCCGGCATCGGCCGCACCGCGGTCTACAACTACTTTGCCGACATGGGTGAACTGCTGGTCGCCTACGCCCTAGACGAGACCGAACGTTTCCTCAACGAGCTGCGCGTCGGCCTGGAGGGCATCGAAAACCCGATTGACCAGCTCGCGGTCTACATTCGCCTGCAGATCAACGACCTGGCGCGCCGCCACCTGCCCCCGGGCCCGGCAATGCGCTCCATGCTCTCCCCCGAGTCCTACGCAAAGCTCGGCAAGCACGTGCACGAGCTGCAGATGGTGCTGGCGCATATTCTCTCTGCCGCGATTGCTGAGAACTACATTCCCAAGAACGACATTCGCGAACTGGCGATGCTCGTGCACGGTTCGCTCTCTTCGAGCGCTGGCCGCGCCGAGGACGCGCCGGACGAGGAGACCCGCGAGCGCCAGATCCTGAATACCATCCGTTTTATTCAGATGGGCTTGGGTGCGCGTTTTGATGCCGAGGGTAACCCGGTGCGCCTAGATTCGCAGGAATCTCTGCCGGAGCAGTCCCCGGTGCAGGATGCGACCTTGAAGGCAGCTTCCTAATCCGCCCCCTCGTCACGGCGGACTGAGCAGTTATACGTAAAATGCCGCAGACCCGATGCTTCAGTGCGTCGGTCTGCGGCATTTTTGTATTCGAGTAGGCGTTTATGCGCCGGGCAGTAGCGCCGGGGAGATGGAGTCCAGGTCCAGCACGCGGGCGTACATGACGGCGCGGCGGTGCAGGGCGTTTCGGAGCGCGCGGTGCACGCCGTCTTCGAGGTAGAGTTCGCCACCCCATTTGACGACGTGCGGGAAGAGGTCGCCGTAGAAGGTGGAGTCTTCCGCGAGCAGGGTCTCGAGGTTGAGGGTCTTCTGGGTGGTGATGAGGGTGTCGAGGCGCACCTGCTGCGGCGGGATTCCTCCCCAGTCGGCGTGGGTCATGCCGTGCTGCGGGTAGGGGCGGCTGTCGCCTACTTTTTTGAAAATCATGGTGGTGCTTTCTGCAGGTATGGGGCGCCTCGGCGGCGCGTGGAACCGTGGGGGTTCTGAAGAAATAGTACCAAGGGTATAAAAAATCCCCGGTCTTAGAATCTAAGACCGGGGATCGGTGGCGGAGGATGGGGGATTTGAACCCCCGAGGGCTGTTAACCCAACACGCGTTCCAGGCGTGCGCCATAGGCCGCTAGGCGAATCCTCCAGCTATGTTTTCTACGCATTGCGTAGGCAACGAATAAAACTTTACTACGCTTTCGCTAAGCATGCAAGCCCTGGACGGGAAAAGTAACAGAAAGCACATTTATGGATGCTTGTGCCCCTGTTTTTGGGCAGACACGAAAAAACCTCCTACGCAACCGCTGAAACCCAGGATTCCGAGCGAGCGAACTGAGGCGCAGGATTCCGAGCGCGCGAGGCAATAAATCCTGCGTCGAAGCCGCCGAGCTCTAGAGAGGCGGAATCCTGGGTTGAAGCCGTCGAACGATAGTGAGACGGACATGACGGGTGCGAACTACCCATGTACCTAATTTTGGGTAAAAAAGACCTCCTACGCACCCGTCATAGCTCGAATACCCTTGCTACCTTCCGGTCCTGGGGGAGTTTTCCAAGATAACGCCACGTAAGAGGCAAGAACCAGTGTACCGGATTTTTGGGTTCTTGGGAATTCGGTGCGTCCGCGGTATTTCTGTGGGCGTACAGGCTACCTGGGTGGGCATCCGTAGAGGGTGTTGGGGTGGGTGTCGTGGTGGGGCGTGTTCGCCGGTGACTGGTGACCACTCGTGCCGGGGGTGGAGCGTCTAAAATGGTAGGGATTGTCCTATCCGCACCCCCGAGTTGAAGAGGTTGCCGTGAGCACTGCCCTTTATCGTCGTTATCGCCCCGAGACCTTTGCTGAGGTTATCGGGCAGGAGCACGTGACCGAACCTCTTATGGTCGCCTTGGAGAAGAACCGTGTGAATCACGCGTACCTGTTTTCGGGTCCGCGTGGTTGCGGTAAGACCACGTCGGCGCGTATTTTGGCGCGCTGCTTGAACTGTGCGCAGGGTCCGACTCCTACTCCGTGTGGTGTGTGCGATTCGTGCCGTGAGCTGTCACGTGATGGTGGCGGTTCTCTTGACGTGATTGAGATGGATGCGGCGAGCCACGGCGGTGTGGATCATGCCCGTGACCTGCGTGAACGCGCAACTTTGGCGCCGGTGCGTGACCGTTACAAGATCTTCATTATTGATGAGGCGCATATGGTGACCCGTGAGGGTTTCAATGCGCTGCTGAAGATTGTGGAGGAGCCGCCGGAGCACGTGAAGTTTATCTTCGCGACGACTGAGCCGAATAAGGTGCTGGGTACGATTCGTTCGCGTACTCACCATTACCCGTTCCGTCTGGTTCCGCCGGAGGTTCTTCTGCCGTTCCTGCAGGGCCTGTGCGATCAGGAGCAGGTGGCCGTTGAGCCTGGCGTGCTGCAGCTGGTGATTCGTGCTGGCGGCGGTTCGGTGCGTGATTCGCTGTCGATTCTTGATCAGCTGATGGCTGGTGCGTCGTCGCAGAACGGTATTGAGTATGACCGTGCGGTGGCGCTACTGGGTTATACCCACGCGCAGCTTCTGGATGAGGTTATTGAGGCATTGGGCGCGAAGGATGCGCCGACTCTCTTTGGTGCGGTGTCGCGTGTGGTGGCGACCGGTCAGGATCCTCGCCGTTTTGTGGAGGATTTGCTGGAGCGTCTGCGTGATTTGATCGTGGTGAAGGCTGTTCCGCAGGCTGCCGGCCAGATTTTGCAGGGTGTTCCGCAGGATCAGTTGGAGCGTCTGGCTCAGCAGGCTCAGGCTTTGGGTGAGCGTGAGCTGACGGTTGCTGCGGGTACGGCGAATGAGACTCTGAATGGTATGACGGGTGCGGCGAATCCGCAGCTTCAGCTGGAGTTGCTGTGTGCTCGTCTGCTTCTGCCTGCGGTGGAGGGTTCTGCCGGTGGCGCTGAGGTTGCGGCGTTGGCTTCTCGCCTGCAGGTTTTGGAGCGTCGCGTGGCTTCTGGTACTGCTGGTTCCTCGGGTTCCGCTGGTTCGGTTCCGGCGCAGGGTGGCATGTCTGCTGCTCGTGCGGCGGGTATGGCGGCGGCTGGCCTGACTCCTAAGACCCAGGCACCTAATGCGCAGACTCCTAGCGCCCCGGTTCAGGAGGCAGCTCAGCCCGCGCAGCAGGTAGCCCCTCAGCAGAGCAGCTCTCAGCATGCCAGCGCGGGTGCTCCCCCGCTGGCGGGCGCGCCCCTTAGTGCCGCACCTCTGGCACCGACCGCGCAGGCGCCTGCACCTGCGGCTGGTGCTCCCCTAGCGGGTAATACCCCGGAGGCGCCGAATGCCCCGGCTTCTGCTGCAGCAGCTGCGGCGGGTACCCCCTCCGCGCCGCTGAAGCTTGACCCGAACGATCCGCTGGCGGCGGTTCAGGGTAATTGGCGCGCCATTCTTAACCGAATGAGCGTTCCCGGTGCGGCGGAGCAGCTGATGAAGGTTCGCCCCGCCCGCATGGACGGCGCAACCCTGTACGTGAGCGCCGACATTGCTACTTTGCGCGCGGTCAAGGGTTTTGTGCCCGAGCTGACCGCCCGCGTGAGTGAGTTCCTGCGCCGTCAGGTGACCATTCACGCTCAGGTGGCGAAGCCCGGTGAGCAGGTCAAGCCCGCAGCTCAGCCTGCTGCGCCCAGTGCTCCCGCAGCTCAGCCTGCAGTTCCGGCGGCTGTTGCCCCGCAGGCGCCTCAGCAGCCCGTTCAGCAGACTCCCCCGCAGCCCACTCAGCCGGCGCCTCTGGCTGATGGTCCGCGCGGCGGTGAGGATGCGTGGCGTCGCCACGGTCAGCCGCTGACCGGCGCAAACACCCCCGAGTCTACGAGCGTGGATGCGCCCCTGGGCGCGTGGGAGGTTGCCCCGATTCCGCAGAGCGCCCCCGAGGAGGCACCTCAGCAGGTTGCCCCGGCCGCACCGGCTGCGCCGCAGGCACCGGCTGGTCCGCTTGCCCCTGAGCCCCCGGTTGCTCCGCAGGTTCCGGCAGCTCAGCAGGTTCTGGTTGCTCCGGCGGGTGGTTTTGGTGAGCGTGATTCCTTTGCTGCCTCCGGTAGTGGAGTTCCGCAACAGGAGAGCGCTCCTGAACCCCAGCATGCACAGGAGCCCCCGTTCCCACAGGAGCCCCCTCACGCGGAGGAACCTCCGTATGAGGAGGAGCCCCCTTTTGAGGATGAGCCCGCCTACGCTGAACCGGTTGAGGCACCCGCTGCGGCCGCAATCCCCGCTGAGCCTGTAGCACCGGCTGGCCCGCTCGCTGCTCCGGTTGAGCCTGCTGGTTCCCGCGTTACTCCGGTTGCGGCGGCGGGTCCGTTGGCAGAGGCACCGCAGGCGGCACCGGCTGATAACGCTCCGGCAAGTGATGGGAAGCCCGCATCGCAGGCTTCTAACGCAACCGCAGCGCCGGCTCCTAGCGCGCCGGCGGCACCGGCTCACCCGGCACGTGCCGCGTCCGATGAGGACTACGTCTCTGAGGATGATGAGAAGGTCGAAAACAGCACCTTCATCGGTCTGCGCGCTATCGAAAAAATTATTGGTGGCACCGTCATTGACGAACGCCCCCTGCACCAGCCCTAATCCGGGGTTGTAGGTGCCGCGCCCGCCATCGCACCGATGGCGGGCGCACTCATTCCAGCCGCATACTCGCTACGCGAAACGCCCCTAAACTGTCAGGGTTTGGGTGCATACTCATAACGTCGCCCAAGAACAGCGCACCAACGCACCAGCACAACGCACCGCATCTGAAGGAGAAGCCATGTACGAGGGAGCAGTTCAAAACCTCATTGACGAGCTCGGCCGCCTGCCGGGTGTGGGCCCCAAGTCGGCTCAGCGCATCGCTTTTCACATTCTGAATGCGGATGCTGCCGATATGGCGCGCCTAGCCAACGCCATTTCCACGGTGAAGACCAGTGTCAGTTTCTGTGAGGAGTGCGGTAACGTCTCCGAGACGAAGCTGTGCACGATCTGCCGTGATGAGCGCCGCGACCCGTCCGTGCTGTGTGTGGTCGAAGAATCGAAGGACGTGGTGGCGATTGAGCGTACCCGTTCTTTCACCGGCCGCTACCACGTGCTTGGCGGTGCCATTAACCCGCTGGCGGGTGTGGGTCCGGAGCAGCTGCGTATTCGTGAGTTGGTGTCCCGCCTGGCGGATGAGCGTATCCAGGAGATTATTCTGGCGATGGACCCGAACCTTGAGGGCGAGGCTACCGCAACCTACCTCTCGCGTATGCTCGTGCCGCTGGGTGTGCGTCTGTCGCGTCTCGCGTCGGGTCTTCCGGTCGGTGGCGATCTAGAGTACGCGGACGAGATTACCCTGGGCCGCGCGTTGGAGGGCCGCCGCGTCATTAGCGAGGGCACCGCCGCGGTTCACACCGCCGCCGAGGATTTTGAGCGGGCTAACCGCGAGGAAGAACAGGAGCGCGAGCAGGCCGCCGCGGTGCGTGCCGAGGAGGCGAAGCAGAGCCGCCGCCGCTGGAATTCGAGCATGTTTGATGACCTGGATTCTGAGGATTCTGCCGTTTCCGCCCCGGCGGCGCCCGCCGCTGAGGGTGTGCAGGGCACGGTGGATGAGCAGCTGATCGAGCGGGTTCTGCAGGAGGCTGAGAAATCAGGCGAGGAAGCCTCCCCCACCGATTCTGGTGCGGGCTCTACGCCTGAAGCCACAGAAGCAGAATCCACCCCTGACCTGGGCGAAGACTCCGGTGAGGAGGCTCCGGCGAGCGCTACCTCCGAACCGACTGAAGCACCCGTAACCGAGCAGGCAGAAGATGCGCCGGAGGTATTCCGCGCCCCCGACTACGAGGAGAAGATCCGCACTATTCAGAACGCCCCGTTACGCACCCCGAAGCCGGACGTTCCGCCGTTGCCGGGCGTGACTTACGTGAACCCGTGGACCTAGCCTTCCACCACTAGTACGTGCGCGGTAGGGTTCGCGCTCCCGGGCCCGCCACGACCCGCGTAACATTCGGTAATATTCCACGAGTCAATACATACGGGGGTGCAGTTCGCCGCTTGCACTGAACGCCGTCTACTATAAATGAGGAGCCGGCGTCTGCCGGTAGCACACAAAGTAACTGACCTGGAGATATCTATGAGCCTGATCGTCCAAAAGTTCGGCGGTTCCTCCGTAGCGGATGCGGAGGGCGTCAAGCGCGTTGCCCGCCGCGTCGTGGACACTCAGAAGGCAGGTAACGATGTGGTCGTCGTGGTGTCCGCTATGGGTGACACCACCGATGAGCTGCTCGACCTTGCCGCAGAGGTCACCAGCAATGTCGTTCCCTCGCGTGAGCTGGACATGCTGCTGACCGCCGGTGAACGCATTTCGACCGCCGTCCTGTCGATGGCCATTAACGACCTGGGCGCTAAGGCGCAGTCCTTCACCGGTTCGCAGGCTGGCATGATTACCGACGGCGTGCACGGTTCGGCGCGCCTCGTGGAGGTTCGCCCCGATCGCATCCGTGAGTCGATTGAGGCCGGCAACATCGCGATTGTGGCCGGTTTCCAGGGCATGAACCGTCAGAGCGGCGACATTACGACCCTGGGCCGCGGCGGCTCCGATACGACCGCCGTTGCGCTGGCCGCCGCGCTGAACGCCGATGTGTGCGAGATTTACTCGGACGTGGACGGCGTGTTCACCGCCGACCCGCGCATCGTGCCGACCGCGCACAAGCTGGATACCATCACCAGCGAGGAGATGCTGGAGATGGCGGCGAACGGTGCAAAGATTCTGCACCTGCGTAGCGTCGAGTATGCTCGTCGCTTTAACTTGAAGCTTCACGTGCGTTCTTCGTTCTCGGACCTTGAAGGCACCATTGTGATCCCGGAGGAGTCCGCGGAACTGACCCCCACCCATCTGAAGGAGATTCCCTTGGAACAGCCCCTGATTTCTGGTGTTGCGCACGATCGCACCCGCGCAAAGATTACCGTTGTTGGTGTTCCGGATGTTCCCGGTTCGGCAGCGAAGGTGTTCGGCCTGCTGAACGAGGCGAAGGTAAACCTGGACATGATTGTCCAGAACGTTCCCACTGACCGCCCGGGCGTGACCGATATTTCCTTCACTCTGGATCAGGCGCAGGGCCCGACCGCGCTGGAGGCGCTGGAGGCCGCTAAGGATGAGCTGGGTTTCCAGGAGGTTATTTACAACGAGTCGGTTGGTAAGCTGTCGCTGGTTGGCGCGGGCATGAAGACTAACACGGGTGTTTCGTTCACTTTCTTTGAGGCCCTGTCTAACGCTGGCGTGAACATTGACATGATTTCGACTTCTGAGATCCGTATTTCGGTGATTACTGAGCTGAGCAAGCTGGATGAGGCTGTTCGCGCGGTGCACACTGCGTTCGGTCTGGACGCTGAGGGCGAGGCTACTGTTTACGGTGGTACTGGCCGCTAGGGTTTAGCTCGTTTGTGGGCTGTACGCTTCGGGAGGGGCGGTGCTGGTTTGGTCCGGCGCCGCCCCTCCCCTTTTTTGTCAGTGTGTTTGTGGGCGTGCGGGTGTTCTACTCTAGAAGCATGAGTAGTGTTGTATTTTCCCAGGTGATGGATGCCCGCGAATGGCGTGCCGCTCAGGCGGCGCATGAGGCGCGTGCGGGCCGTTACGCCGACCCGTTTGCGCAGCGTCGCGCCCGCCACGAAGTGCACCCCGTGGAGGACTTCCTCTTCACCTACTACACTCTCAAGCCCGGCCAGTTCAAGCGCTGGCACCCCGGCGCCGGCGTCATTCTGCTGGATGCGCCCGAGCGCGCCTCCTGGCGTTTTTATCGCCTCGCAACCGAGCAGGAGCTCCTCGAGGCGGGTTGCACCCCCGAGCAGGCGCGCGCCCAGGCGGAGGCCGCCTCCGCCGTCACGGTGGACGTCACCGATTTTGTGGAGCGCCGCGCTACCGCCCTCGCCTTCACCCACGAGATTCTGCGCAACACCGCCGCAAAGAAGGGCCAGTTCGGTTGCTTCGGCATGCACGAGTGGGCGATGGCGTACAAGTCGGTGGAGAACAATATCCGCCACGACTACCTGGAACTGCGCCTGGGCGCGGACGGTACGGACCGTGTGGTGGAGGAGCACCGCATCCGTTGCTCGCACTTTGACGCGTTCCGTTTCTTCATGCCGCAGGCGGCGCCGTTGAACGAGCTGCAGCCGACCCGTGAGACGCAGCGCGTGCTGGAGCAGCCGGCGTGCCTGCACGCGAATATGGACGTGTACAAGTGGGCGTATAAGTTGCTGCCGCTGGTTGATTCGACCCTGGTCATGGATTGTTTTGACCTGGCGTGGGATGCGCGTGAACTGGATATGCGCGCCGCCCCCTACGATATTCGCGATTGGGGGTACGAGCCGATTCCGGTGGAGACGACCGAGGGTAAGGCTGAGTATGTGCGCATTCAGCGTGAACTGTCGGAGCGTTCCATTGAGCTACGTGAGCGCCTGCTGCAGGTGTGCGAGCGCTATCTTCCGCCCCTCGAGGCGTAAAAGACGTGATTCGAGCCTCTTAGGGTATCCACCAACCGAACGCATACCCCCGTTACGGTCGTTAGTACGGTAAGATGAGATACGGCTCATACAGAACCCACGCACCCAAGGAGTGCCCACACATGGCCCGTATTGTTGTTGATGTTATGCTCAAGCCCGAAATTCTTGACCCGCAGGGTAAGGCTATTTCTCACGAGCTGCCCCGTATTGGCGTTGATTCTTTCGTTGATGTTCGCCAGGGTAAGCGCTTCGAGCTGACCGTCGAGGGTGAGGCTACTGAGGAGCACCTCGCAGCTGCCCGCAAGGCTGCTGAAGAGCTGCTGTCGAACCCCGTCATCGAAGACGTTGTGAACGTTTCGGTTCTGGAGGACTAAGACCTATGGCAGAGTCCCTCGCACCTACTGAAGTCCCCCTGGTTGGCGACTTTTCTACTTACTCCCCGAATCCCGCCTTCGCTGATGCACGCGTTGGCGTGGTGACTTTCCCCGGCACCCTGGATGACCGTGACGCTGCGCGTGCCGTCCGTCTGGCTGGCGGTACCGTCGTTGAGCTGTGGCACGACGACGCTGATCTGAAGAACGTTGATGCCGTCATCATTCCCGGCGGTTTCTCCTACGGTGACTACCTGCGTGCCGGCGCTATTGCTGCGAAGGCTCCCGTGATGCGTTCGGTGATTGATGCCGCTAACGCTGCCGGTACCTCCGGTTCTTCGCCCCTGCCTGTTCTGGGTATTTGCAATGGTTTCCAGATTCTGACTGAGTCGCACCTGCTGCCCGGTTCGATGATTAAGAACGATCACCGCAAGTTCATTTGCCGTGACCAGACTCTGCGCATTGAGAATAACTCCACCTCCTGGACGAGCAATTACGCTGCAGGCCAGGAGATTGTTGTTCCTCTGAAGAACCAGGACGGTCAGTATGTTGCTGACGCGAAGACCCTGGAGGCGCTGGAGGCTGAGGGCCGCGTGGTGTTCCGCTACGTTGGTTTCAACCCGAATGGTTCCCGTAACGACATTGCTGGCATCAGCAATGAGCGCGGTAACGTGGTCGGCCTGATGCCGCACCCGGAGCACGCTGTGGAGCCCGGCTTCGGTCCTTCCTCTTCCGGTTTTGGTGAGGTTTCTCTGCGCGGTGGCGCCGATGGTCTCGGCGTGTTCACCTCGGTTCTTGCCAACCTGATTAACGCCCGCTAACGCACGACAAGGATTCTAAGAAGTTATGAGCGAAAAGCAGTTTAACCTCGACACCGTCGAGCACGCGGCGGCAACCCCGGACACCGAACTCCCCTGGGCTGAACTGGGTCTGAAGGAGAACGAGTTCGAGGACATTAAGGAGATTCTTGGTCGCCGTCCTACCGCGGCTGAGCTGGCAATGTACTCGGTCATGTGGTCCGAGCACTGCTCCTACAAGTCTTCTAAGGTTCATCTGAAGCAGTTCGGTGCAAAGGTCACCGATGAGATGAAGAAGGACCTGATGGTCGGTATCGGTGAGAACGCCGGTGTGACCGATATTGGTGACGGCTGGGCTGTTACCTTCAAGATTGAGTCCCACAACCACCCCTCGTACGTGGAGCCCTACCAGGGTGCTGCGACCGGTGTGGGCGGTATTGTGCGTGACATTATTTCCATGGGTGCACGCCCGATTGCTGTGATGGATCCGCTGCGTTTCGGCGCGATTGATCACCCGGACACCGCCCGCGTTATTGGCGGCGTGGTTGCCGGTATTGGTGGTTACGGTAACTCCCTGGGCCTGCCGAACATCGGCGGCGAGGTTGAGTTCGATTCCTGCTACCAGGCAAACCCGCTGGTCAACGCACTGGCTGTGGGCATTATGCGCCACGAGGACATCCGCCTGGCGAACGCATCGGGCGTGGGCAACAAGGTTGTCCTCTTCGGTGCACGCACCGGTGGCGACGGCATCGGCGGTGCGTCGGTGCTGGCGTCCGAGTCTTTCGATGACACCAAGCCCTCGAAGCGTCCTGCCGTTCAGGTGGGCGACCCCTTCGCTGAGAAGGTTCTGATTGAGTGCTGCCTGGAGCTGTTCAAGGGCTCCGTGGTTGAGGGTATTCAGGACCTGGGTGCTGCGGGTATTTCCTGCGCAACCAGCGAGCTGGCTTCTAACGGTGAGGGCGGCATGCACGTCGACCTGACCAAGGTTCTGCTGCGTGACCCCACCCTGACCCCGGGCGAGATTCTGATGTCTGAGTCTCAGGAACGCATGATGGCTGTTGTCTCCCCCGAGAACGTGGAGCGCTTCGAAGCGATCATGACCAAGTGGGGCGTGGAGTACTCCTTCCTCGGTGAGGTCACCAATTCTGGCCGCCTGGTCATCGAGTGGGACGGCGAGGTCATCGTGGATGTTGACCCCCGCACCGTTGCGCACGACGGCCCGACCTACGAGCGTCCTTACGCACGCCCCGAGTGGCAGGATGACGTCCAGGCTAACCACTTCACCGGTTCGGCTGCTGACGATTCCCGCCCGCGCGGTAAGGAGCTGGGCGAGGCAATCAAGGCGTTCATGGCGTCCCCGAACATGTGCTCCAAGTCCTGGATCACTAACCAGTACGACCGCTACGTTCAGGGCAACACCGCCCTGTCCATGCCGGACGACGGCGGCGTGGTGCGCGTGGACGAGAACACTAACCTCGGTGTTGCTCTGGCGACCGACGCCTCCCCGCGTTTCACCTACCTGGATCCGTACGAGGGTGCTCGCGCGTCCTTGGCTGAGGCGTACCGTAACGTTGCGACCGTTGGTGCACGCCCCGTGGCTGTGTCTGACTGCCTGAACTTCGGTTCTCCCGAGGATCCGGACGTCATGTGGCAGTTCGCTGAGGCTGTTCGCGGCCTGGCTGATGGCTGCATGGAGCTGGGTGTTCCGGTGACCGGCGGTAACGTGTCCCTGTACAACCAGACCGGTGGTAAGGCTATTAACCCGACCCCCGTGGTGGCGATGATGGGCGTGATGGATGACGTCACCCGCCGCACCCCTTCGGGTTGGGCTCCTGAGCATGACGGTCAGGCTATCTACCTGCTGGGTACCACTCGCGATGAGCTGGACGGCTCCGAGTGGGCTCGTTTCAAGGGCCACCTGGGCGGTCAGCCGCCGAAGGTTGATCTGGCTCTGGAGCGTCAGCTGGGTGACATGCTGGTGAACATGTCTCGTGACGGCATGATTGATGCCGCGCACGACGTGTCTGCTGGTGGTCTGGCTGCGGCTCTGTCGGAGGCTTGCCTGCGTTTCAACACCGGTGCCCGCATTGGTCTGGGTGAGGTTGCTGAGCGTGACGGCGTGGACCTGTTCACCCTGCTGTTCTCGGAGTCCCTGGGCCGCGTTGTGGTTTCGGTTCCGCGTTCTGAGGAGGTGCGCTTCAAGGATATGTGCACCGCTCGCCAGTTCCCCTTCGCACGTATTGGTGTGGTGGATGCTGCGTCGAACGCTCTGGACTTCCAGGATGAGGTTTCCATTAACCTGGATGAGCTGCGTGCAGCTCACGAGGGTACTCTCGCTTCTTACTTCGGTGAGGTTGCGAAGGGCTAGTTTTCGACTAGTTTGAGACTAACGCCGAAAGGGGCGGATGCTTGTGAAAGCATCCGCCCCTTTTGTTATGCCCGCTGGCTTGTGCGTTGAGCGTTTAGGCGTTGTGCGTTGAGGTGTTCGGTGTTTATGCCTCGGCGACCTTGCGTCCCAGCTGCGCGAACAGGGAGGCGTTAATGCGGAAGCCTTCGATGCATTCTTCGATGAGGGCTTCGCGCTGTTCGTCGGTCAGGGGTGCATTGTCGAGCAGTTCGCGGTAGCCGTCCTTAAAGACCTTGGGCTTGGGCAGTTCGGTGAAGCGGTACATGCTCAGTGCTTCGGCGGGGATGCCGTAGTGGCGGTTGACGAGTGCTGCGACTGCCTGGCCGCCAGAGAGGTCGCCTAGGTAGCGCAGGTAGTGGTGTGCGAGGTAGCGTTCGGGGGAGTTGACGGTGGCGCGGATGCGCTCTACATATTCTGCGGTTGCGGGCAGGGGCGCGTCGATGTCGCCGTCCTGGCCGAGCGCGCGGATGTCGGCGCGGATGTATTCTGCGCGGTCGAGGCCGGGGTGGGTGAAGGGCTCGGTGATGGGGTTGGGTTCTGCGCGGTAGTGTTCGGAGACTGCTTCGAGTGCTTCGTAGATGTGCACGTACTGGTTGATGAGGCGCAGGTATGCCTCGGTGTTGAGGGAACCGCCCATGAGGTCTTCCATGAAGGTGGAGTGTTCGGCGTTGTCGTGGACGTGCTTGGTGCTTTCCTTCAGGCGTGCGGAGAAGCGTTCCTGGGTGGTTGCGGGGGCGGTAATAGTCATTGGTGAGCTCCTATAGCGGCTTGTGGGTGAACAATAAAGGTTTTGATGACACTGTGTCACCAAACTGTTAATGACATATTGTCACCAAAAACCGGTTTTGGCAATAGCTCTCACAAAAAATTTGCTAAGGTAAACCTCATACACAAGTCACCCTAGGCATTAAGTTACACAAACATAGGCTAATAGGGCTAGACTTGATACGAACACCACAATCACAGAATCCAAGGAGACACCGAATGTCTACCCCCTCTCTCACCAAGCGCACTTGGGCGTTCTTGGCTTCGGCAACCATCGGCCTCAGCGGCATCGCTGGCGTACCCGCGGCTTTCGCGGCTGAAACCAACTCCCACGTCAGCGCCGGTGAGGTAGCCGCAGCCTCAGAGCAGAGCCTGCAGGACGTCACCGTCAACTGGGGCCTGAAGAAGTCCTTCCGCTCCTACATCAACGGTGCCTTCTCCCAGGGCTCCCAGGAACTGACCGGCGTCACCACCAACGAAGACGGCTCCTACCGCTTCACCTCCGCCGAAGGCACCGTAGCCAACGGCGAATACTCGGTCACCTTCACCGGCTCCTCAATTCACTACACCGCTCACCACGGTCTGCTGGAAGTCATCATCTCCGACCTCTCCGTCACCATTAAGGACGGCGTGGGCACCGTGCGCGCCAACGTTCAGTCGCGCCCCTACAACGGCAATACCACCCCGAACGACCTGGTCGAAACCAAGAACATGACCATCGGCACCTTCAACGCCTCCGGTCTGAAGGTTGAAGGTAACACCATCACCCTGCCCAGCGTTGACGAGGAAAACGGCACCCGCGTCAAGCTCTCCGAAGAGGCAACCGGCGCCTTCGCCGGCTTCTACAAGGCTGGTCAGGAGCTGGATGCGCTCGGTTTCTCCGCAACCATCGTGACCAAGGAAGCACCCGCGCCCGTACCTTCCACTGAGCCCAGCGCAGAGCCGACTGCAGCGCCGACCACCGAGGCACCCAAGCCTGCCGAGCCTTCCTCCGCACCGACCACCGAGGCACCCAAGCCCGCCGAGCCCACTTCTGCCGCACCGAGCGCAGCCCCCACCTCCGCGGCGCCTTCCTCCCCCGCTGCAACCACCGAGCCCAAGCGTGAAGAAAAGGTCACTGGCAACGTCGTCGAGTCCGGCACCCTCAGCTGGGATATCCGCGAGTCCTTCCTGAAGTACCTGACCGGCTTCGCGCACGGCTCCGTGAACGTTGAGGGCATGGAGAAGACCGCGGCAGGCGGCCTGAAGTACACTCAGGCATCCGGCGTGTACAACCCCGAGACCAAGACCGGTCAAATCAACTTTGCGGGCACCGCAGAGTTCACCGGCCACAACGGTCAGCTCAAGAGCACCATCAAGAACATGCGCCTGGTCGTCGTCAACGGCAAGGGCACCCTGGTCGCTGACGTTGACGCGCTGACCCGCGACGGCAAGTCCGTTTCTAAGACCGGCCTGGCTATCGCCGAGGTGGACCTCTCCGGCGCGAGCGTGAAGGACGGCGTCTTCTCGGCGCAGAACGCAGCAGTCGCGCTCACCGCTGAAGGTTCTGACGTGCTCTTCGCGGGCCAGTACCGCGGTGCCGACAACGCCATGGCACCGCTGAGCTTCTCCGTAAAGCTCAGCGAGCAGACCGCAGAGAACACCGTTGAGGTTCCTCGCGTCTCCGAGAACAAGTCCTCCGATAACAAGGGTTCTGAGAACGGCGCTTCCGACAACGGTTCCTCGAACTCCACCGGCAACTCCGGCTCTAACGGTTCGGCAGGCACCTCCGGCAGCGTTTCTAACGGCGGCTCCTCCTCGAACGGCTCGGTCAGCAACAACCCGGCACAGCCGGTCTGCGTACCCGTCACCCGCACCCGCGAGGTGCAGGAGCAGGGCGCATCCGACGGCACCATCAAGAGCGCTAACCTCGGCTGGGGCGTGCGTGATTCCTTCCGCAACTACGTGCGCGGCGGCATCGCAAACGGCAGCTGGGAGCTGAACGGCACCTCCTACTCTTCGGATGCGTTCAACTGGTCTAACGGCACCGGCACCTTCAAGGGTGGTAAGGGTTCTATCTCCTTCAGCGGTTCGGTTCGTTTCACCGGTCACCACGGCATTCTGGACACCACCATTGCGAACCCGCGCCTTGAGATTAACGGCAATTCCGGCACTCTCTACGCGACCATGAACAGCAATGACCCCTCCGGCAAGGCAACTAACTACGGTGAGGTGGCACTGCTGAAGGTGGATCTTTCCGGTCTGCAGAGCTCCGCTGACGCTGTGAGCGTCAACGGCGCGGCAACCACCCTGACCGCTGAAGGCGCGAAGGCGTTCGCTGGCTTCTACGACGCCGGTAAGGACATGGCTCCGCTGAGCTTCTCCGCGGCGATTAACGGCGCGAAGACCACCACCAAGACCGTGTCCGAAACCGTCTACGAGGGTGAGGGTTGCGACCCGGTCACCGGCAAGCCTCTGGCTTCCACCGGTGCCTCCGGTGTTGAGGGCACCCTGGTTGCAGGCTTCATCGCTGTTGCAGCCGGTGCGGGTACCGTCGTGTACACTCGCCGCCGCAAGAAGGCATAACGGCACCTCACGAGGATGCCCACACTGTGGGCTCGCCCGTGAGACTCAACCATGAGGTTCACCGGTGAGCCGACACGGCCCGTGCGGGGGTGCAGATTTTCACTGCACCCCCGCTTCAGGTGCCAGGTTTTGCCTCGGCGCCTACCCCAGTTTTTCTAGCTCCCCTTTTTCTGCGAGACTACGATGTTTTCTTCCCTTTCTTCTTCTGCTCTGAACCGCCGCGATGCAATGAAGTATGCGGCGTTCTCTATCACTTCCGCTTTTCTGCTGAGCTCTTGCGGTGTGGGTACTCAGAACCCGGCTACTTCTTCAAGTACTTCGCAGGCTGCGGTGGATGAGCAGAGCACCCGCACCGTTTTGGAGAACCTTGCCGATCAGTTGCGTTCTTCTATTGCCCCTGATCAGAAGGCTCTGCGCGGCCCCAATAGCGCGGCGGATACCCCCGAAATTCAGCCGATGGTCGATACCCCCACTCCGGCTTTCCCGGTGACGTTCAAGGATTTCAACGGCACTGAGGTGACCGTTAAGTCCGCCGACCGTGTGTTGGCACTGGATCTGTACGGCACCCTGGCTCAGCAGATGATTGCGCTGGGCCTGGGTAGCCGACTGGTGGGTCGTGTCACCTCCTCGACGGAGCAGTCGCTGGCTCATCTTCCGCTGGTGACTCAGAACGGTCACGATCTGAACGCTGAGGCGATTCTGGCGACCTCCCCTGATCTGGTGTTGTGGGATAAGAGCAACGGCCCGATTGAGATTGTGGACCAGTTGCGCGCAGCGGGCGTGACCGTTGTGGTCTTCGATCATGAACGTCGTATGGATAAGATCATTCCGCAGCTCAAGGCTGTGGCGCAGGCGCTGGGCGTTCCGGAGGCGGGCGAGCAGGTTGCAGCCCGCGTGCAGAAGGACCTGGATTATGCCCTGCAGGTACTCAAGGACGTTGCCCCGAAGGGTGCACAGCAGGTGTCGTTCGCGTTCCTGTACGTGCGCGGTACCGCTGGCGTGTTCTTCGTGCTCGGTAAGGGCTCTGGCGCTGATGATTTGATTCAGGCTATTGGCGGCAAGGATGTGGCGTCTGAGCAGAACGCGACGAACATTATTCCGGCGACCAGCGAGGCGCTGGTAAAGCTGAACCCGGACGTCATTCTGACCATGAGCGGCGGCATTAAGTCCACCGGCGGTTTGGATGGTTTCTTGGCTCGCCCGGGTGTGGGTGAGACGACTGCCGGTAAGAATAAGCGCATTATTGATATGGGTGACGGTCAGATTCTGTCCTACGGCCCGAATACTCCGGCGGTGCTTTTGTCGCTGGCTAAGGCTGCGTACTCGACTCCTGCGGGAGCCCAGTAGTGGCAGCCGTGAAGAGTGCGGCGGGCGCGAAGGATTACCGTGCGTCGCGTCGGCGTCGTGCCGGTCTGACCTTTACGTTTTTGGCGGTGGCGCTGTGCGCCGTGATGGTGCTGTCTGCAGGTTTGGGTCAGTACAACATCCCGATTGATCAGGTGGTTGCTTCTGTGGGCCGCCATCTGGGTCTTGCCCCGGAGAACCCTGCGATGCAGCTGGCAGATAGCACCCTGTGGAATATCCGTTTCCCGCGTGTGCTGTTGGGCGTGCTGGTGGGTGCCGCGTTGGGCACTTCCGGTGCGGTGATGCAGTCAGTGTTCGGCAACCCGCTGGCTGAGCCGGGCGTGATTGGCGTTTCCTCGGGTGCGGCGGTTGGCGCGTGTTTGTCGATTGTGTTGAACCTGCAGTTCTTCGGCATTTTCACGACTCCTGCGTTCGCGTTTGTGGGCGCGTTGGCGGCTACTGCGCTGGTGTATTTCCTGTCGCGTTCTTCGGGGCGTGCGAAGGTCCTGTCGATGATTTTGACGGGTATTGCGGTGACCGCAGTGGCGAATGCGATTATCGCGTTCCTCATGTTTATCGCTGATACGACGAGCCGCGATCAGATTGTGTTCTGGCAGATGGGTTCGCTGAACGGCGCCACGTGGAAGGCCGTGGCGAGCGTGTGGCCGGTTATTCTCATCGGCTTGGTGGCGTGTTTCGTGATGGCTTCTTCGCTGGATGTTCTGGCGTTGGGTGAGCGCGCGGCGCAGCATTCGGGTGTGAACGTGGAGCGCCTACGTGCGGTGTCTATTGCGGCGACGGCTCTGTTGACCGGTGCTGCGGTGGCGTATGCGGGCATTATTGCATTTATTGGCCTGATTATTCCGCACCTGTTGCGCATGATTTTGGGTCCGTCGAATCGTGTGTTGTTGCCGGCTTCGGCGTTGGGTGGTGCCTTGTTGATTGCGCTGTCTGATTTGGGTGCGCGTACGCTGGTGCCTTTTGCTGATTTGCCGATTGGTATTTTTACGGCTTTGGTGGGCGGCCCGACGTTCTTTGTGTTGTTGCGTCGTTCCCTGGGCCAGGGCGGAGGTGCTTCGTGAGTGAGTTGTTGAGCCTTTCTGGCGTGTCTTTTAACGCTGGTGGGCGTCAGATTCTGAATGATGTGTCTCTGTCGGTTTCTGCGGGCGAGGTTGTGTCGCTAATTGGTCCCAATGGTGCCGGTAAGTCGACTCTATTGGGTGTGATTGCTGGTGATATTGCCCCGAGTAGCGGTGAGATTCTGCTGGATGGCACCCCTCTGGGTTCGATTCCTGCCCGCCAGATGGCGCGTCAGCGTGCGATGCTGCTGCAGAAGTTGAATGTGGCGTTTTCGTACACGGTGCATGAGGTGGTTCAGATGGGCCGCACCCCGTGGAAGGGCACGGAGCGCGCGGAAGAGGATGATGCCGTGGTCGCTTCGATGATGGAGCGTACCTCGGTGACTCATTTGTCGGATCGCGATATTACGACTCTGTCCGGTGGTGAGAGTGGCCGCGCGCATTTGGCGCGTGTGTTTGCTCAGCAGACTCCGCTGATTCTTTTGGATGAGCCGACTGCGGCGTTGGACATTACGCATCAGGAGCAGACGTTGCGGGTGAGCCGTGAGTTGGCTGCTGAGGGTGCGGCGGTGTTGACGGTGCTTCATGACCTGGATGTGGCGGCTGCGTATTCTGACCGTATGGTGTTGTTGCGTAGTGGCGAGGTGGTAGCTTCGGGCACCCCTGAGCAGGTGTGTTCGGCGGAGTTGTTGTCTGAGGTGTATCAGCATCCGATTGAGGTGTTGAGGCATCCGGTGACGAATCGTTTGTTGATTCTGCCAAAGCGCTGACCTGCTAGCACGCTAATCCTGCTGTCGCGCTGATTCTGTCAGCGCGTTAGCAAGCCATTCAGCAAACACTTTCCATCTCAAAATATGCCAATATTCGCATATATTAAATCTCCGTTCTGGAATGGCTGTAAATATCAGTTCATTACAGGGCGGAGATTATCTTTATCCCCGCTTGCACAGATACACTGAAAGGTAGTGTCCGCAATGCTGAACTCTATTCAGTTCAGCATTCCATCCATTCGAGAAAGAGACCCCTGCATGGATCCTCAGCAGAAAACGGCAACGGCTGCCGTTGCCGGCTACATTCCCGAATATTCTGAAACACCGCATAGCGGATCTTTCGATATTGCCCAGCACGGTTTGAGTAGCGATGATGTTGCTCGCCTGACTGCTGAAGGTAGGGTCAATACCCAGAACAATAAGTCTTCCCGCACGCTGTGGAGCATTATGCGTGCGCACCTTTTCACGGTCTTTAACTTTGTGTTGGGTGCTTGTGGTGCTGTAGTGATCATGTACCAGCGTTGGGCTGATTTGCTCTTCCTGGCGGCTGTGATCGCTAACGTGGTGATTGGTTTTGTGCAGGAGTACAAGGCAAAGCTGGAGCTGGACCGCATCTCCCTGCTGGACCGCTCCCCCGCTACTGCTGTGCGCGACGGCAAGACCATCGAGGTTCCGATGGAGCAGCTGGTTGAGGGTGACGTTGTCATCCTTAAGCGCGGCGATCAGGTTCCCGCGGACGCTATTGTGCTCACCTCCGATTCTTTGGAGCTGGACGAGTCCCTGCTGACCGGTGAGAACGACCCGATTGCTAAGCGCCCCGGCGATATGGTGCTGTCGGCGTCGAGTGTGCTGGGTGGTACCGGCCGCGTCCTGCTCTCTCACGTGGGTGCGAATTCTCGTGCAAGCAAGATTTCTGATGAGGCGCGTCAGTTCTCGCGTATTCAGTCTGAGCTGCGTGATGCGCTGAACCGTGTGGTCCGCTGGATTACGGTGGGTCTTGCGGTCATTATCCCTGTGGTGTCGTGGGGTCAGATTCAGGCGGCTGGTGGACTGGAGACCGTGCAGCAGAACCATCTGTGGGAGCAGGTTTCTATTGCTGTGGTGTCCTCGGTTGCTTCGATGATTCCGCAGGGTCTGGCGCTGATGACTACTCTGGCGTTTGCGGCGGCGGCTGTGGCGCTGGGTCGTAAGCACAACATCCTGGTGCAGGAGCAGCCTGCGGTTGAGGTTCTGGCTCGTGTGGATGTGGTCTGCTTCGATAAGACCGGCACCCTGACTGAGGGTGGCGTGATTTTTGATTCGGTGCGCCCGCTGGACACCGTTGCTGAGGCTGAGGGCCCGGATGCTGACTCGGCGGAGCACACTTCTTGGCGTGCTTCTCTGCCTGCCGGCTGGAATGAGGCGCTGGCGTGGTTCGGTCACGATGAGAACGCGAACCCGACTGCGGCGGCTCTGACCGGCGGTTTCCCGGATGCTTCCTCGGCGTCGGTGAGCGGTATTGTGCCGTTCTCCTCGGCTCTGCGTTTTAGCGCGATTGAGTTTAAGGATTCGGGCGCCTGGCTTCTGGGTGCTCCGGAGGCGCTTCTCGCCAAGGGTACCGCTGAGCGCGAGCGTGCGGCTGAATTGGCGGCGCTGGGTCTGCGCACGATGGTTTTGGCGCATGCTTCTGCGGTGGTCCGTAATGAGAAGGATGAGCCGGTTCAGAAGATTCCGTCGGATGCTGCCCCGGTTCTGTTCGTGATTTTCCGTGAGAATGTGCGTGCGGATGCGCCTGAGATTGTGGAGTATTTCCACCGTCAGGGCGTGACGTTGAAGGTCTTCTCGGGCGATAATCCGTTCACTGTGGCTGCGGCTGCGAAGACTGCGGGCATGGATACTTCCGCTGGTGCGGTTGATGCGTCGACTCTGCCCGAGGATGGTCCGGAGCTTGCTGAGGCTGCGGCTACCCACAATATTTTCGGTCGTGTGTCGCCCGAGCAGAAGAAGAACATGGTGATTGCGCTGAAGGAGCGCGGCCATGTGGTGGCGATGACCGGTGACGGCATTAACGACGCTCTGGCGCTCAAGCATGCAAGCTTGGGTATTGCGATGGGCAACGCGGCTCCTGCGACGAAGGCTGTTTCTCGCCTGGTTCTGCTGGACGGTAAGTTCTCGTCTCTGCCGGCTGCGCTGGAGCAGGGCCGTCAGGTCATTACGAACATTGAGATGGTGGCGAACCTGTTCTTGACGAAGACCGGTTTCGCGATTCTGCTGGGTGTTCTGTTCAGCCTCTTCGGTTTGACCTTCCCGTTCTTGCCGCGTCAGTACTCGACCGCTGACTTCTTGATTGTGGGTGCGTCGTCCTTCGCGTTGACTCTGCTGCCGAATTCGCGCCGTTACGTGCCGGGCTTCTTGCGCCGCGTGCTGAATTACACGGTCCCGAACTCGATTATTGTGGTTGCGATGCTGCTGGCGGTGACGTTCACGGCTCGTGGCATGGGTGTTGAGGATATCCGCCAGATTCAGACGGCTTCGTTCATCACTCTGGTAATGATGGGTCTGTGGAACCTGGCTGCGGTGGCTCGTCCGTTCAACCGTGCTCGTGTTCTGCTGTTTGGCGCGTTGCTTGCGGTGTTCTTCGCGGCGCTGTTCGTGCCGATTCTGGTGGAGTACCACCAGTTCGTTACTGTGCTCCCGCATCTGCTGTGGACGGCTCTGGGTGCCGGCGCTCTGGGTGCCGCGCTGATTGAGGTGAATGCGCATCGTAACCGCCGTTGGCAGAAGCGTAATTACCCTGAGCTGGAGGTTGCTCCGCTGAATTTCTTCCCGGCTAAGTAGTTAGTCGGAAGGTAGCTGCTTCGGTAGCGTGTGGGCCCCGTATCCTGTGGATGCGGGGCCCTTCCGCGTCTTCAAGAGCGCCGTCTTCGAAAGCACCCGGTCCGGGGCGTATCTGAGCGTACCGGAGGGCTCTGGGACCCTGCCTAGGCTTTGCCTGAGCCCTGCTGGATTCCAGCCGGGAGGCTCCCCGCAGTCAGCGCCGAGAGCGTGTCTCAGCTATTCTCAGCTATCACCTGGGTGAAACATTTAACAGCTTCTGATAGCTTTTGCCTCTCACCTTGCTCTTAACCTGGGAAAACCCTTAGAGTTACAGGGAACTATTTGAGAAGGGAAACCTTCTTCAGGGTTGTTACTGGTTTGGCAGGCAAGACCTGAGTTACTCAACACCGTATGGGACGGTAGCATATATCTGCCGAGAATCCCCTCTATTTGCTGTACCGAAGCTCCATAGTGGGCACGAGTGTAGTGCTTCCGGTGGTCGAGAGACTCGGGTCTTTTGTGTTTTCTGGACGTGTTTTCCGGGGCTTTTTCGGCTACCGCAACGTCAGGTAGGCACAGCCTCCGGCAACAACCGCATAGACATTGACCGCATATCTAAGGAAGTATCGTGAATAACCGCGAACTTGGCGAGAAGATTCTTGACGGCCTGGGTGGCCCCGAGAACATCGCGCACATTACTCACTGTGCAACCCGCCTTCGTGTCACTCCTGTGTCTAACGATGCAGTGCAGAACAAGAAGATTGAGGGCCTGCCCGGCGTTCTCTCTGTGATTGAGCAGTCCGGCCAGACTCAGGTTGTTCTGGGCGATCGCGTTGAGGCTGTGTACAACGAGATCAACGCTCTGCCTTCTATGTCCGGCCACGCTGAGGGTGACACCAAGGTTGAGGCTGGAGGCAAGAAGGCTGGCTGGATCACCAACGTCTTCGACGTCCTGTCTGACTCCTTCCGTCCTCTGCTGTGGGCACTGCTGGGCACCTCGATGATTCTGACCCTGATCGTGTTCCTGCAGCAGTTGGGTTTCTTCGGCCAGTACACTGACTTGACCGGTCAGAGCGTGAACATCGACATCATTAACGGTGCTCGTGTGGCTGACCCGGAGGCTGCTAAGGCTCTGAACAACCAGTGGATGCAGCAGTTCGCTTTCTGGTACATCCTGAAGGCTGCTTCGCTGTCGGTTCTGAACTTCATGCCCATTATGCTGGGTGCTACCGCTGCTAAGCGTCTGGGCGCGAACATGTGGGTTGGTGCGGCTATCCCCGCTGCACTGATGACCGGTACTTTCACCGATCTGACTGCTCTGGCTGACAAGACCACTAAGATTCTGAACGTTCCGTTCTTCGGTCTGGATCTGCCGCTGTACGCATTCAGCTACACCGGTCAGGTCTTCCCCCCGCTGCTGGCTGTTGCTTTGCTGGCTCCGCTTGAGCGCTTCCTGAAGAAGGTTATTCCTTCGATGCTGCAGATGGTGTTCGTGCCGATGATTTCGGTCATGATTCTGGTTCCGGTGACCGCGTTCCTGGTGGGCCCCATCGGTATCGGTGTGGCTATGGGCATCTCTGACTTCCTGAAGATGATTAACGATGTTGCTCCGGCTCTGGTTGGTGCTCTGATTGCTGGCCTGTACCTGTTCATGGTTCCGCTGGGTCTGCACTGGCCGCTGAACGCTGTCATGATTAACAACCTGCAGACCATGGGTACTGACTTCATTCAGTCCCCGATGGGTGCGTACAACTTCGCTGTGTTCGGTCTGGTCACCGGTGTGGCTATCCGTGCGAAGCATGACCGTGAGCTGCGTCAGACCGCTATCGGTGCGTCGATGTCCGGTCTGCTCGGTGGTATTTCTGAGCCGTCGATGTACGGTGTGGTACTGCGTTACAAGCGCGTGATCCCGATTATTCTGGTTCCCGCTGTTATTGGTGGTGCTACCATTTCCTTCCTGGGCGTTAAGTCCTACGCGTTCGCGTTCACTTCGCTGCTGTCGATTCCGGCTATGCAGCCTTCCTACCTGTACGTGATTGGTCTGGCTATTGCGTTCTTCGGCGCTATGACCGGTGTTCTGCTGTTCGGTTACGAGTCGAAGGCTGACGCTGTAAGGCACGCTGCGGAGCGTAAGGCTGAGGATGCTGAGGCTGCACCCAAGGCCAAGGCTGAGGCTGTTGCTGCTAAGGCGGCTCCGGCTGCTGCCGCTACTGCGACCGCTGCTGCTGCACCCGCTGCTTCCTCCGGTGAGGTCATTGAGCTGCACGCTCCTCTTGAGGGTACTGCTGTTGCTCTGTCTGATGTTCCGGACCCGATTTTCGCTGCTGGCAAGCTGGGCGAGGGTGTGGCTATTGAGCCGACCGGTACCACTGTTGTTGCTCCCGCAGCCGGTAAGGTTGCTGCAACCTACCCCTCGGGCCACGCTGTGGGTCTGAAGCTGGAGAACGGCATTGAGCTGCTGATTCACGTTGGTCTGGATACCGTGAACCTGGACGGTAAGGGCTTCAGCGTGAAGGTTGCTAAGGGCGATGTTGTTGCTGCTGGCGACGCTCTGATTGAGTTCGATCCTGAGGTTATCAAGGAGGCGGGTTACCCGCTGATTACCCCGGTTATTGTGACCAACACCCGCAAGTTCGCTGAGGTGAAGGGTCTGCCGGGCGTTGCTCACCAGAACCTGAGCACTGTCCTGAAGGTGACCACTAAGTAGTTCGCTTTATAGGCTCTAAGGGACCCCACCATTACGGTGGGGCCCCTTTCCTTTATACCCTGCTTCCTGATGTGTTGATTCTTTGGGCAGGGTTTGCTGGGCAGGGTTTGTTAGGCAGGGTTTGTTAGGCAGGGTTTGCTGGGGTTTAGGCACTAGCCGGGGGGGGTATTTCTGCTAGTGTAAGAATACGCTCAACAAGGAAGTTCTCAAGTGATAGGGAATACGATGATGTCTTCTGATACTAGGACATGGGATACCGAGGTGTGGGAAGAGCAGCAAAAAGAGCTACGCGCTCTTTCTCCTGTTCGGCGGCTGATGCGCCGGCTCAATCTTGAGGCGCTCGTCTACGAGTCCGCGCCGTTTCCGGTTCTGTTGCGTAAGCTCTCCGCGCTGATTCCAGCGTGCCTTCTGTGGTGGGTTATCTACGAGCCGCACCGGCTTGCTTCCTCCACCAGTCTCCCCGAGGGTACTCACGCTATTACGCTGCTCCCCGGAGCCTGGGGTGACCCCGCTACGGGGGCTTATGGAGGTCTTCCTGAGTTGCCGGGGGTCCTCGTGCGCTGGGTGCTGTGCATCGCGGCGATGGTGGCTGTCGTTCATGTCTGCGGCGTCAAGGCGAAAGGTCAGAGCTTCACCATTCCTCACGATGCGCGTTCACGGTTGATTGCGCTGATGCAGGCTCTGGGCATTTTCGGTGCTTTTGCGCTGGTCGTCTGGATTGAGTACATGATGACTCCACTGACCCTCATGTTTGAAACCGTGTACGCGGGCCCGACCGCCGTCTATAGCAGCGACGGCATGATTCCCCTGCACCTGTTCCTGTCCTCATCGTTGAGCGCTATTTTCTTGGGCTATTTTTGTGTGAACATTCTTGCCTCGCTGAATATCCCCGGGTACCTGGGCATCCCCGCAATTATTTACGTGGGGGCGCTCCCATGGGCTCAGGCGGAGCGGCACCAGTTCACGTTGGCGCTGGCGTGGGTCATTGCGGTGACGCTGGTGAGTTGGCTCGTGCGCGGCATGTGGGGCACTCTGCTCGCCTGCGTGGGATATTCTCTCTGGATTGTGCTGGTGGCAACCAGCGGTGATCCTTTTGACCTGTCCGCCAATATGAGCCGTGTGCTCGTGATTTTGGGTTTCCCGCTGGCTTTCATCGTTGCTGGAGGCGGCATTTACCGTATCTTCTATCTGCAGCAGAACCCGAAGATGCTGAGGTACCTGCAGGAGCGCGCCCTGTACCTGGGCGAGTGGTAGCAACCTAACGTAGGAGCACTCCCCTCCCCCAGTTTTTGTAATTACATATCCCGCTAACGTGTCCCGCTAAAGGGCACAGAACAAGGGGAACAGAAAAATCCCGGGCACTCTCTCGTGAGAGTACCCGGGATTTCGAGTCCTACAGGACGACTAGAGCATTACCGAAAACGGTATTACTCGCGCCTGTTTTACTCCTGCCAGCCAACGTTGACCCAGTAGTCAGCGCTGGTGTAGCTCTGCTTGAACAGGGACGGACCGTAGTTCGCGATCTTAGCCTTAGCAGCGGCGTACATCGGGCCGTTTGCGTAGGGCAGGTACACTGCGACCTTCTCGTAGTAGAGCTTCTCCGCCTCGTTAGCGATCTTGATGCGCTCGTCTTCCTTCTCGGTGTTCTGCAGCTTCTCGATGAGCTTATCGACCTCGGGGTCACCGACTCCGAACACCTCGGTGGTGAAGAAGTAGGGTGCCGAGGAAGCCAGGTCGGGCAGAACGCCCCAACCGGTGAAGATTGCTTCGTAGCTCTTCTGGCCAAGCACGGAGTTGGAGTTCGACTGCGGCTGGTTGTCAGCGCTCAGGCGAATACCTGCGGACTTCAGCTGCTGCTCCAGAATCTGGTAGACCGCCTGGTAGACAGCCTCGGAACCGAAGGAGGTCAGGGCGAAGCCTGCAACCTTGCCGTCCTTAGCGTAGTAGTCGCCGGACTTAGAGTAGCCTGCGGCCTCCAGAATCTTGCCAGCTGCCTGTGCACCGGTGTCACCAGCGTAGTTGTTCTGGTAGCCCTTCTGGAACGGCATTGCGATGATGGAGCCGGGCAGCGGCTCGGTCCAGCCGAGCTGCGAGAAGTATGCCTTAGCAATCTGCTCGCGGTCCACGGCTGCGAGGATTGCGCGGCGCAGTGCCAGATCTTCGATGCGCTTGGGGTTCAGCTGAATGATGTTGACGTTGGTGTTCTGGCTCTGGCGAATCTCGGTGCCTGCCTGTCCCTTCACAGCGTTGTAGCTGGTTGCGCCAACGAAGGTGAAGGCGTCCAGTTCGCCGTTCTTGAAGCTTGCACGGATTGCTTCGGAGTCCATCTGACGCCAGATGATGCGGTCCAGAATCGGCTTCTCGCCCCACCACTTGTCGTTCTTGACCAGAGTGAGCACCTTCTGGGAGGAGTTCCACTCGCCAATCTTGAAGGGGCCAGCCCAGTACTGGTCGAGGGGCTTGTCAACGAAGCCGTCGTTGAAGAGGTTGACGTCTTCCAGGGCGGGGTGGATTGCGAAGGCGCACAGACCCTCGGAGGGGTAGTACGGGGTCTTCATGGTGACCTTGACGTGGAAGTTGTCGCCGTCAACAGCCTCGATGCTTTCAACCTGCTGCCACATGGTGTTGTCGGTGATGTGGTAGGGGTTGTCGGTGGTTGCGCGGTAGACCTTCCAGCAAGCCTGCACAGCCTTCACGTCCATGGGGGTGCCGTCGTTGAAGGCAGCCTTGGGGTTGATCTTGAAGGTCGCGGTCTGCACGCCGTTGACGGTTTCGGTCTTGTGCTCGAGGCAGAACTCGGGGTTGAGGGTGCCTTCACCGTCGGGGCTCATGGTGTAGAAGCCCATGACAGCGGGGATGTTGCAGGGTGCCAGCGCATCCAGGTTGCTGGAAGTGTAGCCGCTCTGGGTCTGCAGGTTGAAGTTGGGGCCCAGCGCAGTAGCTGCGAGGGTCAGGGTACCGCCCTGCTTGAGGGAGGAACGGTCCTGCTTGTTGACCTGAAGGTTCTTCAGAATATCTTCAGCGTTGTTAGCGGCGCTACCGCCAACCTTTTCCTTCGAGCTACCGCAGGCAGCCAGCAGACCGACGGTGCCGAGGGCAACGGTGCCGGTCAGGAGGGTACGGCGAGAGACAGACATGCTCTTCATGGAATTTCTCCTAGAGTATTCGCAGTGTTGTGAAGTCGGTACGCGAACGGTGCGTAGCCAGCACTCCAACCCGGCGGGAGGACAGTCTCTGCCGGGGTGGGCAGAATGCCCACATTTGTTTTTAAGTATATCCTTGCTGCTCTCTAGGGCATGGAAAAGCGGCGTGCTACAGAAGGTTTTAATCCTTTTGTAACACGCCGCGGTAGCGCTTTTGCCCTTATGGGGCGTGTGAGCTGTGCTCAGCGCTTAGATTTTTACTTTTCCCAACCGACGTTGATCCATACGTTCGGGTTGTAGTAGGGCAGGCCGAAGAGCATGGGACCGTAGTTCGCCAGACCCTTACGGCATGCCTTGAAGTTCGGGCCGTTGTTGGTCGGGACGTAGATTGCGACTTCGTCCAGGTGGCGCTTCTCCAGCTCGTTCATAATCTTGAGCTGTTCCTTCGGATCCTCGGTGGACATCATGGTTGCAGCCAGCGAGTCCAGGTCCTTACCGTGACCGTTGTTGGTCGCGGAGATGTAGAAGTAGTTCGCTGCATCCACCGGGGAGGTGGTGATGCCGTAGCCGCCGCTCTTGATGGTGAAGTTCTTCGCGGAGATGATGCTTGCCATTTCGGATGCACCGTGATTGTCGATGCTCAGCTCAATACCGATTTCCTTCATCTGCTGGGTGAGGAACTGTGCGGTGGAGCTGACGACCGGGTCGGTACCGAAGGTGGTCACCGAGTAGGAAGCCTTAACGCCGTCCTTCTCGTAGTAGTCGCCATTCTTGGTGTAGCCTGCATCCTCGAGAATCTTGGTGGCAACGTCCTTGCCGAGCTTGGTCGGGTAGTTGTCCTGGTAGCCTTCCTGCATGGGAAGCATGCACATGGATCCGGGCAGGGGTTCCTTCCAGCCGAGCTTCTCGTAGCGCAGCTTGAGCAGCTGCTCGCGGTTCAGGGCTGCGACGAACGCGCGGCGTACGGGCAGGGGCATCTTTTCGGGGTTGATTTCGTAGTTACCGACAGCCAGTGCGCTACCCTTGCGGATGTCGATGTTGCTGAGGCTGGAGAGCTCGTTGTAGGAGCTGAGGGTGCTTGCGTCAGCGTAGTCGATTTCGTTGTTCTTGAATGCTGCCTGCTCTGCCTGAGAGCTCATTTCACGCCAGGTGATGCGCTCGAGCAGAGGCTTGGTGCCCCACCACTTCTCGTTGCGGACCACGGTGAGGACCTTACCGGAGGAATCCCATTCGCTGACCTTGAAGGGGCCTGCCCAGTACTTGTCCAGGGGCTTGCCGTTCATGCCGTCGTTGAAGAATGCGACGTCGACGAATGCCGGGTGCAGGAAGGAGGTGAAGCTACCTTCGATGGGGTACCAGGGCTTGGACATGGTGACCTTGACGTGGCGGGAGTCGCCGTCGACCTCTTCGACGCTTGCGACCTGTTCCCACAGCGGCGCGGGGGTGATCTGGTAGTCCTTACCCTCTGCTAGGCCGCGGTAGATGGTCAGGTAGCTACGGACAGCAGCGATGTCGATGGGGGTGCCATCGTTGAAGACTGCCTTCGGGTTGATCTTGAAAGTGACGGTCTGCACGCCGTCAACAGTCTGCGCCTTGTATTCGGTGACGTAGTCCTCGTTCATGTGGCCTTCGCCGCGGAAGTCAGCGTAGTAGCCGCCGGTGAATGCGGAGTTAATTGCCGCCTGAATGTTCAGGTTACCTGCGGTGTAGCCGTTAGTGTTGAGGATGTTGAAGTTCGGGCCGATGCCGTCTGCGCTCAGTCGCAGCTCGCCGCCGTCCTTGAGGGTGGAGCGGTCCTTCTCGTTGTAGGAGACTGCCTTGGACAGGTCGTCGCCAGCGGAGAGAGCGCTGTTCTCGTTCTTGGCGGAGTTACCGCCGCAGGCTGCGAGCAGGCCGACGGTACCCAGGGCGACGGTGCCGGTGAGCAGGGTACGACGGTTGAGAGTGAAAGTGGTCATTAGTTTTCCTCAGTTAGGTGGGATGCTGCTTTGCTGTACGCGGGGGAACACAACCCGCACACCTTTGTGACAGCACGCACATTTTGCATTGGCAATAGTATACACACATTTCCCACCCACTATGACCCAGTTCACCGTTTCAGGGAAAATATTTCAGCCAATTCTCGAAACCACCCCGTTACAAAATCACCCGTCAAAAACACAGAAAAGTCCCGCAGCACCCCACCTCTGAGGCGGAATACCGCGGGACTTTGCCCTCCGGAGTCTTATGCCAGCGCCTCCGAAAATTCAGAAACTACCGAATGGGAATCCAGAAAATTAACCTGTGGCTTTAGTTCTGCCAACCCACATTGACCCAGCGCTTGGGGTCGGAGTAGCTGGTTGCGAAGAGGGAAGGACCGTAGTTAGCCAGCTTCTCCTTCACAGCTACATAGCTGGGGCCGTTACCGTAGGGGAAGTAAATAGCAACCTTCTCCATGTGCTGCTTCTCAGCCTCAGCAGCCATCTTCAGCTGCTCATCGTGAGATTCCTTCTCGTAGATGGACGCGATGAACTTATCCAGTTCAGGATCACCCACACCCTCGTTGATTTCGCTGGTGTAGAAGTACTGAACACTGTCTGCGGGGTCAGCACCAATACCCCAACCGGAGAAGGCGCAGTCGTACTGCTTAGAGCCCATCACGGAGTTGAACTGGGACTGCGGCTGATTGTCCTGCTCAAGCTTAATACCTGCCGCCTTGAGCTGCTGCTCGAGGTTCTGGAACTGAGCCAGGGAGGTTGCATCCGAGCCGAAGTAGGTGATGGAGAAGCCTGCGGTCTTGCCGTCCTTGGCGTAGTAGTCACCGTTCTTGGAGTAGCCCGCTGCCTCCAGGATCTTTGCCGCAGCCTCGGGGCCGGGGTTGGTAGGCATAGCGTCCTGGTAGCCCTTCTGGAAGGGCATGGCGATCAGGGAGCCGGTCAGGGGCTCTTCCCAGTTGATCTGGCCGAACTTGACCTTAGCCAGCTGGGAGCGGTTAACCGCCGCGAAGACTGCACGGCGCAGGGCGGTGTCGGTCACGCGGGTCGGGTTGAACTGTAGGTTAATCACGCCGACGCTCTGACCGGTGCGGATCTGGGTGCCTGCCTGGCCCTTGACAGCGTTGTAGGTAGCCAGGTCGGCAAAGCCGATGCTGTCAATCTCACCGTTCTTGAACGCCGCGCGAGCTGCCTCATCGCCCATTTCGCGCCAGATAATGCGATCCAGCAGGGGCTTCTCACCCCACCACTTATCATTCGGAACCAGGGTGAGGGTCTTAGCAGAAGAGTTCCACTCGCCAATCTTGAAGGGACCGGACCAGTACTGATCCATGGGCTTGTTCACGAAGCCGTTGTTGAAGAGCTCCTTGTCGGTCAGTGCGGGGTGCACACCGAGCAGGCCGAGGGTTTCGGCAGGGTACAGGGGCTTGGACATGACAATCTTGACGCGAGTCTTGTCGCCATCCACGGGGTCGATGGATGCTACCTGTTGCCAGAAGGGAGCGGCGATAACGTTGTAGCCATCCTCAGGATTGCGGTAGACGGTCCATGCGGCGCGGATTGCCTCAATGTCAACCGGGGTGCCGTCGTTGAAGACGGCCTTAGAGTTGAGCTTGAAGGTAATGGTCTGAACGCCATCAACGGTCTCAGCCTTGTAATCGGAGACATAGTCGCCATTGAGGCTGTATTCGCCGGCGGGGCTCAGGGAGGTGAAGCCGATAGCGGAGGGGATGTTGCAGGCGCCACCAAATGCGGTGAGGTTTTCGGTGGTGTAGCCGCTCTGGGTCAGAATGTTGAAGTTCGGGCCGACTGCGGAGAGGCTAGCACGGAAATCGCCACCCTGTTTGAGGGAGGAGCGGTCTTGCTTATTGATTTGGAGGTTCTTGACGATTTCCTCGGTGCTCGAGGCGGCCTTGCCGCTAATCTTCTTGTCAGAGCCGCCGCCGCAGGCAGCGAGCAGGCCGACGGTACCCAGGGCAACGGTGCCAGTCAGGAGGGTACGGCGGTTAATACGTAGATGAGTCATGTGTTCTCCTCGTGCCGGAGGGCTTAGGCGTGCATCGTGCGGTGCACGATATTGTGCACCCATTTGTACAGTGGCGACAAAGCCCCTGCCAACAGCCTCTGTGAGAGCCCCCACATTATTTGTGATTGAAACACAGTATACCCCCAAAAGAAGCGGTGCAGACCACAGTCCAGACCCTGGAAGAACTATACACTGTCTAAAAATCGCAGGTTCAGCACCTAAACCCGCATCATCACGCGGAAGCTGCGTGTGAAAACTAAAAAATGAAATATTATGTCGCATTGGCGGGCGAGCGCGTCACATCCGGTGCTTTGAGAATCGTTACAGGTTAAAAGCACATCAATGGGTAGCCAAAGCGTCCTGCACCTTCCAAAAGAAAAAGCTCCCCGTCCCTATACGACACTGCGAAAACGTATAGGGGCGGGGAGCTTAAAACTGCGGCTTATGCCATCCAGCCAACCGAAGACCAGTCGGTGCTCTTGAAGAGGAACGCACCGTAGTTAGCGAGCTTCGGGCGGCATGCCTTGAAGTCCGGACCATTGAGGAAGGGAATGAAGAGGCAAACCTCGCGCATGTGCTTCTTCTCAATTTCGTCGCACTTCTCGGCGCGCTTAGCGTCGTCGAGGATGGTAACCATCTCGTCGACCATAGCGTCAATTTCGGGGGTGCCGACGCCGTCCCAGTTCTTGGAGTGGTAGAAGTACTCGGCAGCACTGGTCGGTTCGGAGCTCACGCCGAAGCCCGAAATGCTCACGTCGTACTCGCGGTTACCAACAACCTTCGAGAATTCGGACTGTGCACGCGAATCGAGCTCAAAGTTAATGCCGATTTCCTTCATGCTCTGAATGAAGGTCTGAGCCTGGCCCTTGGTGGTGGCGTCATCACCAAAGGTAGTCAGCTTCAGGGTGATGGTCTTGCCGTCCTTCGCGTAGAAGTCGCCAGACTTGGTGTAGCCTGCGTTCTCCAGGACCTTGCGTGCTTCCTCCGGGCTACGTGCCGGGTAGTTGTCACGGTAGTACTGGGAGGAACTCAGCAGAAGCATCGAGCCGGGAACTTCTTCTTCGTAGGGCAGACCCTGGAAGCGAATCTTTGCCAGAGCACCACGGTCGATACCCAGGAAGATTGCCTTACGCACGGCAGTATCAGTGATGTGCTGTGCGTTCAGGTTCATGCCGCCGGCGAAGAGGCGGCGACCGCGACGGATTTCGGAGTTCGCGACGTCCTTCATCTCGTTGTAGGCGCTGAGGGTACGTGCTTCCACGGCGTCCAGTTCGCCGTTCTTATAGGCCGCGCGAGCTGCAGCGTCTGCCATTTCACGCACGACGATGCGGTCCAGCTTGGGCTTGTCACCCCACCACTTGTCGTTGGGCACAGCAGTGAAGGTCTTCTCGGAGGAGTTCCAGCCGTTGGGTGCCAGGGTGAAGGGGCCGCAACCGAGCTCGGGGTGGGGGTTGTCCACGAAACCTTCATTGAAGAGGTTTATGTCAAGCATTGCCGGGTGCAGGATTCCGCCGAAGAGCAGACCCTTGACGGGGTTGTGCGCGGTCTTGAAGACAACGCGTGCGTGGTAGCGGTCGCCGTCGATAGCTTCAACGCTTTCGATGAACTCGTAGATACCTGCAGCGCCAATCTTGTACGCACCCTCGGGGTCACGCTGAATCTGCCAGGTTGCCTTGAGAGCGTCGATGTCGATGGGGGTGCCGTCATTGAAGACTGCCTTGGGGTTCAGGCGAACCTCGGCGGTGATCTTGCCGTCTACTTCCTTAGCTTCGAAGCCGAGGCAGTAGTTGGGGTCGAGCTCATCTTCGCCCTTGAAGGTGCTGCGCCAGATGCCGGCACCGGCGATAATGCCCATAGTTTCAGAGACGGAGGTGCTGGAGCCGTTCTGGGAGAAACGGTTGAAGTCCGGGCCAAGGGAGTAGGTGCTCAGGTTCAGGGTACCGCCCTGCTTGAGCTTCGAGGGGTCCTGCTCGTTGATTTCATAGAACGGGGTTTCGCTTGCCTTGTGCTCGGTCTTGGAGGATGAGGAGCCACAAGCGCTCAGTACGCCGGCAGCAGCGACGGCGGTTGCGCCGCCGAACAGTACGCGGCGGCTCATGATCGGGTTGAATCCGGAGAGGGAGGGGATGGGGTGGGGGCTCATGATGGGCTCCTTGTGGGTGTGGACTGCGTTGATGCAGTGTTTGCAGTGTAGAGTGGGTGGCTCGCGTGCTCTGGAGGCGGGGTTTCTGTCTACAGGAGCACCTGCCATCTGCGGTGATGGGCGGGCAGGTCAAGCCATGCAAAATAATGTGACCTAAAGCTATGTTCTAAGCCACATTTAATATTTTTAGTAGTGTACACCACACGCATCGCTACAAGTGCGCAACACGATAAATATTTCTAAATTATTACGCCCGAGCATATATCCACACCGCCAGAGCACACTACCTGAGCCCTACACCTCCACGCAGCAGCCCCTCCCCCGCCTCCAAAATAACCAACGTGCACAACAAAGCGGGCCGAATGTGCGCACACACATTCGACCCGCTCATAGGGCAGAACCGTTTAGGAATTCATCCAACCCACTGCAGTCCAGTCCGTAGTCTTGTAGAGGCTCGGACCGTAGTTAGCCAGGGTCTTCTTGACCATCACGAAGTCAGGACCGTTCGTAATGGTACCCAGGAAAGCAAACTCCGCCATGTGCTTCTTCTCAATCTCGTTGCAGGCAAGGTTACGTTCCTTGTCGTCCTCAATGAGAGTCATGGCGTCGATCAGGTCGTCGATTTCCTTGCTGCCGATACCCTCGCTGTTCTCGGAGTAGTAGAACTGCTTGGTACCCTCGGTGGCATCCGGGCTAGAGACCGAGTAGCCACTGAAGGAAATATCGTAGTCCCAGTTGCCCAGAATGGTCGCGAACTCACTATCGGCGTGCTGATCAATCCGGATCTCGATACCGACATCCTTCATCTGCTGGGTGAAGGTCTGAGCCTTACCCTTGGTGGTGGGGTCGTCACCGAAGACCACAACGGCGCAGCCAGCCTTTACGCCGTCCTTCTCGTAGTAGTCGCCGTTCTTGGTGTAGCCGGCGGCTTCCAGAATCTTCTGCGCCTCCGAAACACTATTATTCGGGGTCGGGTAGGAGTCCTGGTAGTAAGGCGAGAAGGGCATGTGAATCATCGAACCGGGGATGGTTTCCTCGTAGGGCAGGCCCTGGTACTGAATCTTCGCGAGTGCTTCACGGTTGGTGCCGGCGAAGATTGCCTTACGCAGGGCAGCATCCTTCACGCGGCGGGGGTTGATATCCAGACCACCGGCGTAGAGGCGGGTACCCTTACGCAGTTCGGTACCTGCCACGTTCTTCACCTCGGTGTAGGTGGAGGAGGTGCTTGCACCAATCGCATCGATTTCGTCGTTCTTGAATGCGGCACGCGCAGCACTGGACTCCATCTGGGTAAAGACAATCTTGTCCAGCAGGGGCTTGGTGCCCCACCACTTCTCATTGGGTACAACACTGAAGGTCTTCGCGGTGGAGTCCCAACCCTTATCCGCCAGAGTGAAGGGGCCAGCCCAGTACTCGGGGTGGGGCGCATCGACGAAGCCATTATTGAAGAGCTCAACGTCTTCCAGGGCGGGGTGCAGAATCTCAGAGAAGAGGCTCCGCAGCGGATAGAAGGGCTTGGAGAAGGTGACGGTTGCACTGTAGTCGTCTTCGCCCTTTTCGACGGATTCAACGAATTCGTAGATGCCGCTGGAGACAATGTTGTAGCCATTATCCAGGCTCTTGAAGATGTTCCAGGTGGCCTGAAGCGCCTTGTAGGTGATGGGGGTGCCATCGTTGAAGACAGCCTTGGGGTTGAGCTTGACGGCAACCTGAATCTTGTCGTCCTTCTTGGTGTGCTCGAAGGAGACAGCGAAGTCGGTGTTCAGCTTGTAGGTACCGTCAAAGTCGAGGTTCCACATGCCAGCCTGGCTAATGGTGCTCATAACGTTGACGTTATCGGTGGTGTTACCGCTCTGGGTGTGGAAGTTGAAGTTCGGGCCGATGGCACCGGCGGGCAGGCGCAGGGTGCCGCCCTTCTTGAGGCTGCTTACGTCCTGAGCGTTGATGTTGTACAGGTCTTCAATGTTGGCACCGGCGCCTGCACCCTTGGTCTTTTCGGAGCTTGCGCTGCCGCTGCCGCAGGCGCTAAGCAGACCGACAGCTCCCAGAGCCGCGGTGCCGCCAATAAGGGCGCGGCGGCTGAAGCTGTTCTTGGTCGCTTCGTAGCTACTCGCGGCGTATGCGGTGTTGGCGGTCATGGGAGTTGTTTCCTTCTGTTGTGAGCGGGCGGGTATTCCCCGTATTCCCGAAGTGATGATTATTTATGCATGACACTGCATAACTTTGTATAACTCCACTGTAACGCCTACCCGAGACAAAAACCAAGCATTTTCACAATATTTCTTAATATTTATCGTGCTTTTTGAATATTAATACTATGCATACGCTGTTTTTGTGCGAATTTTTCGGATTTTATCGGATAGCTATACTTCCGCTCCCCCGCATCGGTACATAAAAGCACCCAAAGCACCCCCTCCAGAAATGCAAAAAGTGTCCACCCGGATCATCCGGGTGGACACTTTCAATAGCTCTAGGCTAATCACCTAGTAGGTGAAGGGAAGAGGACTTACTTAGCCCAACCAACCTTCTCCCAGTGAATGCCGGTGCCCTGGAAGAGGGACACACCGTAGTTGTGCAGACCCTTCTTCACGAACTTGTACTCGGGGCCGTTGATGAGCGGAATCAGCACTGCGAACTCAGCCAGGTGCTTCTTCTCAATCTCGTTGCAAGCCAGGTTGCGTTCCTTGTTGTCAGCAATGAGCTTCATCTTTGCAATCATCTCATTGATCTCATCGGAACCGGCTTCCTCGGGCTTACGGCGCATGTAGAACTGCTCGGTAGCCTCGGTAGCATCCGGGGAGCTCGGAGCGAAACCGGAAGAGGTTGCGTCGTAATCCTTGGATGCCATGGTCTTGTTAAACTCGCTAACAGCACGGGAGTCAAGCTCAGCATTAATGCCTGCAGACTTCAGCTGCTGAACCAGGGTCTGACCGACAGCCTTGGAGGTGGGGTCCTCACCGAAGATGGAGAACTTGAAGGCAGCCTGCTTGCCGTCCTTCTCGTAGAACTCGCCGTTCTTGGTGTAACCTGCCTCTTCCAGAATCTTGGCAGCTGCAGCAGCATCGTTGTTCGGAGTCGGGTAAACGTCCTGGTAGTACTCGTTGAAGGGCATGTGAATCATCGAGCCGGGAAGCTTCTCTTTGTAATCCAGGCCCTGGAAACGAATCTTGGCGAGAGCCTCACGGTTCAGACCAGCAACCACAGCACGACGCAGAGCAACATCCTGCATGCGGGCGGGGTTCATGGTCACGCCACCGGAGAACAGGCGAGCGCCTCGGCGAATCTCGGTGTTAGCAACTTCCTTGAGCTCATTGTATGCAGAAACAGTAGTAGCACCAATCGCATCAAGCTCATCGTTCTTGAATGCTGCGCGCTCAGCAGCGGAATCCATCTGACGGAAGACGATACGCTCCAGAACGGGCTTCTCACCCCACCACTTCTCATTGCGGGTCAGGGTCAGGGTCTTTTCGGTAGAGTTCCAGCCACCCTCGGCAATGGTGAAGGGACCAACCCAGTACTCGGGGTGCGGCTTGTCCACGAAACCAGTGTTGAAGAGTTCCTTGTCCAGCAGAGCCGGGTGCATAATGCCAGCGAAGAGGGTCTCCAGCGGGTAGTAAGGTGCGGAGAAAGTTACCTTCACCTTGAAGTCATCACCGTCGCGCTCCACGGAAGCAATGCTGCTGTAGATGCCGCTGGTACCAATCTTGTAGCCGCCATCGGTGCTCTTGAGGACCTCCCAGGTAGCCTGCAGAGCCTTGTAGTCGATGGGGGTACCGTCGTTGAACTTAGCCTGGGGGTTCAGCTCAATGGAGACAACGGGCAGACCGTTTTCCTCGGCGACATCGAAGCTCTTCGCAAAATCGGGAGCCAGAGTGCGCTTACCCATGGGGTCACCCTGCCACAGGCCTGCGTAAGCCACGGGGCTCATAGCAGTCTGGGTGTACAGGGAGTTGCCGTCCGCGCTGAAAAGGTTGAAGTCCGGACCAATACCGGGAATAGCCAGGCGCAGAGTGCCGCCATCCTTCAGCTCAGATACAGCTGCCTCACCAAGGTCATAAAGCTCCTTGGCATCGGTGCCCACGGTTGCACCCTGGGTGGTTGCCTTGGAGTCCTTGGACGAGCCGCACGCAGCCAGTACGCCCACGGTACCCAGTGCTGCAGCGCCACCGAGAACGGTACGACGGTTCAGGATGAAATTCTTCTCCATGAGAGTGTCCTCTTATACGTTTGACCCTCAATAATCCCGCAGGAAAGCGTCAAGGATTCCCTGCTCATGCGCCGCCCAAAGGGTGCGGTGAGCGATGAATTAGTGCCGGTCTATGAATGTGTTCCTTCGGGTACGCCCCTAGCGGCGCGCCCATGGCTTAATTATGGCTTACAGCCCGCAGGAAAGCCCGCCCATAAATATTCATATCTTGAATGGTGAGAAAGGTTATACCTAGTCAGGGCGGTTTTGCCTGTTTCCTGGAGCATTTCAGTGCCTAGCGCCACATTCTGCGGCTCCCAGCGTCTCACTAGGTGACAATCTCGAACAACGTACAAGCCCGCCGATACCGGGCATAAAAAAACCCGAGGGGCGAATATTCAACGAATATTCGCCCCTCGGCACACATGCGACTTATTCAGCCGACTCTAGAGCTACACCGTAGCGGCCTCAGCCTCCGGGAAGTAGCAAGCATAACCGTGATCCTCACCCTCAACGTGGGTCAGTTCCGGCATCTCCTCCAGGCAACGACGCTTCTTGTCCTCAGGCAGGAGCTTGAAGACCGGGCAGCGGCTCGAGAAGCCACAGCCCTTAGGCGCGTTCACCGGAGTGGGCAGGTCGCCCTCAAGCATAATGCGGTGGCGCTTTGCCTCAACCTCGGGATCCGGAACCGGAATCGCCGAGAGCAGTGCACGGGTGTACGGGTGAATCGGGTTGTCGAACACCTGGTCGACGTCACCAATCTCAACGATACGACCCAGGTACATCACTGCAACGCGGTCGGATGCGTGGCGAATCACCGCGAGGTCGTGAGCAACCATCAGGTAGCTCAGACCCAGGTTCGCACGCAGCTCCTCCAGCAGGTTAATCACGCCAGCCTGCACGGACACGTCCAGTGCGGACACCGGCTCATCCAGAACCACGAGCTTGGGGTTCACAGCCAGCGCACGAGCAATACCGATACGCTGACGCTGACCGCCAGAGAACTGGTTCGGGAAGCGGTTCACGTGGTCAGGCTGCAGACCCACAATGTGCATCAGTTCGATGACGCGCTTCTTGATGTCTGCCTTGTTCATGCCCTGGTTTTCCAGGGGCTCCGCAAGCACCTCGTAAACGGTGAAGCGCGGATCCAGAGCACCGGTGGGGTCCTGGAACACCATCTGCTGGTTCTTACGCAGCTCAAGAATCTCACCTGCGGACTTGCCGTCCTTGGTGGAGGTTCCGTTGATCAGAATCTCACCGTCGGTGTTCTTGTTGAACTCCATGATTTCCAGCAGGGTGGTGGTCTTACCACAACCGGACTCGCCCACGATAGAGAAGCACTCGCCTTCGCGAATGTCGAAGGACAGGCCGTTCACAGCCTTCACAGTGCCCACGCGGCGCTTAATCAGCGCACCCTTCATGAGCGGGAAGTGCTTCTTGACGTTGCGGACCTCCAGAACGGGGGCACGCTCCTCACGCGGAATACCGTCGTACTTCGATACCGGGGGTTCCGGAACCGGGTACAGCTCGTCAGCGGTCTTGCCGACCAGCTCCTGAGAGATGGTGCAGGAGGAGTAGTGACCCTCGCCAACGCCTTCCAGCAGCTGCAGCTCGGGCTCGCCGTTGGAGTCCTGGCAGCACTGGCCACCGCTCTTAGCGATGGGGCAACGCGGGCGGAAGGAGCACGCGGTCACCGGGTTGATCAGGTTCGGAGGGGTACCCTCAATCGGAACCAGGGAGATCTTCTCGGAACGGTCCACACGCGGGACCGCACCCAGCAGACCGATGGTGTACGGGTGGGAGGGATGCTTGTACAGATCTTCTGCCTTCGCAATCTCCACCGGCTTACCGGCGTACATCACCAGAATGTCGTCAGCCATACCAGCCACAACACCAAGGTCGTGGGTAATCATGATGGTCGCTGCGCCGGTCTCATCCTGAGCCTTCTGCATAACCTCCAGCACCTGCGCCTGGATGGTCACATCCAGTGCGGTGGTGGGCTCATCAGCGATGAGCACGCGGGGGTCATTCGCAATCGCCATAGCGATCATGATGCGCTGACGCATACCACCGGAGAACTCGTGCGGGAAGGAACGCAGGCGGTCAGCCGGCGAGGGAATACCCACCATACGCATCAGTTCGATGGAACGGTCCTTGATAGCCTGCTTGCTCATGCCCTTGTTGTGGACCTTGAGCACCTCAGCAATCTGATCACCAATGGTGTACACGGGGGTCAGCGAGGACAGCGGATCCTGGAAGATCATAGAGATCTCCTTGCCGCGGTATGCGCACATTTCCTTATCGCTCAAGCCCAGCAGCTCGGTGCCGTTGTACTTGACCGAACCGGTGATGTCGGCGGTAGTCGGGTGCAGGCCCATGATTGCCATGGAGGCAACGGACTTACCGGAACCGGACTCACCCACAATACCCAGGGTCTTACCGGGGTACAGGTCAAAGTTCACACCGCGAACAGCATGCACGATGCCATTCTCAGTGTTGAAGCGGACGTTGAGGTCCTTAACGCTCAGAACGGGAGAGGTACTCATTAGTTCTTCGCCTCCTTTGCAGCGGCAGCAGGTGCCTCTGCCTTCTCGCTCTTCTTGGACTTCTTGATCTTACCGACGGACATGGAGGTCGGGTCGAATGCGTCACGCAGACCGTCGTTCATGAGGGCCAGCGGACCAACCAGCAGGAAGAAGAACAGAACCGGGAACCAGAACATGTGCGGCAGGGTGTTAATCTGCTGCGAAGCATCCGAAATCAGCGAACCCAGCGAGTAGTTGGGGTACTTAATACCGATGCCGATGAAGGAGTAGGCAACCTCAGAGAGCACAGCACCCATGATGCCGCTGGTGAAGTTCAGAACCAGCAGGGAGCCGATGTTCGGGACCAGGTGGCGCATCACAATCTTGAAGGGGTGCACACCCATGTAGCGTGCAGCCTTCACAAAGTCGCGGTTGATGAGGGACTGCGCCATTGCACGAATAACACGGGCGCTACCCATCCAGCCGAAGGCAATCAGCACTGCAGAGAGCAGAATCCAGGTGGGAACGCTCTTCTGAATCTGCTTACCAACCTGACCGTTGATCAGAATTGCCAGAATCAGCAGCGAGGGAACCATGATCAGGGTCTCGAGGATGAACAGCATGATCTTGTCGATCCAGCCGCCGAAGTACGCCATCACACAGCCGTAGACTGCGGAGATGAACACGGTGATGAAACCAACGACCACACCAATTTCGAGGGAGGTCCAAACGGCCTCAACCATCATGGCAAACACGTCGTTACCCGCAATGGTGGTACCGAACCAGTGGTCAGCCGAGGGACCTTCACCCAGCGCCATGTAGTCAATGTCGTTGGGCTTGTACTTGGTCAGGTACTTACCGAACAGGCCGAACAGACCCATGCCGATGAACACGGACAGGCCGAAGACTGCAGCCTTGTTACGCAGGAAGCGGCGCAGAATAATAACGCTCTTGTTGATGACCTTGAAGTCACCGTTCTCCTGTACCACCGGTACGGAGGAAGTTGCAGTTACCTGGCTCATGAGATCCTCACTCGGGGGTCGACGATGGTGGTAGCGATATCAGCGATGATCGCACCGACAGCGAACAGTGCAGAACCGTACGCGAGGGTCACGGTCGCAGCGTTCACGTCCTGCGAGGAAATGGAGTCAATCGACCACTTACCGATACCGGGCCATGCAAAGACGGTCTCAGCGAAGAATGCACCCGCAAAAATCAGCGGAATCTGGTACGCAATGGACTGTGCCACGGGGATGAAGGAGACGCGCAGTGCGTGGCGAGTAATCGCCTGGTTGCGGGTCAGACCCTTAGCACGAGCAGTACGCACGAAGTCAGCGTTCACGTTATCGAGCAGGTACTGACGCTGTGCGATCTGGTAACCAGCCCAGCCGAAGATGGTCATACAGAAAGTCGGCACGATGTAGTGCGCCGCCATATCGATGGTGATTTCCCAGAATCCGGTCAGACCCGGAGTCGAAATACCGGTCACGAAGAAAATCTTCTCTCCACCATTAGCAACGGCGATGTTGTTGATAGTGGTCGCGCCCTGCTGCACCACGAAGTATGCAACGGGAGCGGGGATGATGTAGACCAGGTAGGAGTAACCGGTGATAACACGGTCAGAGAACTTGTACTGGCGAGCTGCCGAGTACACACCCAGGGCAATACCAATCACAATCGAGAGAATGGTAGCCACCAGCAGCAGGCGGGTAGAGACCCACACGCGCTGGCCAAATTCCTGGTTAATGTACGCGCCGTTGGGGCTACGGCCCCAATCGAACTTGGTGACCACATTGGTCAGCCACTGAACGTAGCGGTCCCAGGGGTTCATTTCGGGATCGAGACCCAGGGACGCGAAGTTACGGTTCACCTGCTCAGGGCTAGGCTTCGGAACCTTTTCCTGCTCCAAGAGGGCAGGCTTCAGGGCAGTAACCGCTGCAAAGTAACCCATCGTGGTCGTAATAAAGACCATGACGAGGTACGTCAGCGATCGCTGGAGGATGTACCTAAACATGGGACGGTTCCCCTCCTTGTGTAGATGTCGGTGTCATAGGCATGTGTGTCATGCTGTCCTAGCGCACTGCTTCGTGATGGCTGTCACTAGGAGCATAGTTACTTTATCTTATATAGCCCGTAACACTTCCACCAAACCCACATTGGGTACTTTCACCCCTTAGAACAGCCTGTACGCAAGCTAAAAGAGTGCTGAATAAAAAAATGCCCCGGAATACCGGGGAAAAGGGGCGGATTAACAATTTTTACGAAAATTTTACATCCGAAACAATTAATCCCAGATAGGGACGTAATAACCTTTTCGATAAGCGCTTTAACAGGGTAAAACACCACGTAAACCCACCACTTAGAAGACTAAGCCAACAGTTCAAGACCCTAAAGCAGAGACTAAGGCACACCTCTTAAACGCGCTATTTAAGGCAACACAGCCAAAAACGGCACCCCGGCACGAGCACACGACTCGCACCGGGGCGCCGCTTATATAGGAAGGCAACGCCTCCGCATCTAGTGCTAAGACCTTAGCTTTTAGTGTTAGGTTCCGATTCAGCTGAACCCTCCGAGTTCAACGACTCATCAATACGAGTGCGGGCAGAACCCTGCATACCCTTCAGAGCCTGCGCATCCTTAGCCGCCATCTCCGGAGTAATCACCGGAATCGCACCGGTCGCCGCGCGGGCAATATCAACAGCCGGCTCAGTCTCCAGGGTCGTCGCCAGCGCATCCTCACGAATGAAGAACAGAAGCAGCGTAGACACCAGACCCAGCGGAACCAGGTACAGGAACAGCGGAATCAGCGCATCGTTATACGCATTCACGATGATGCCGTGCACCGGCTCCGGCAAAGACGCCACCAGCTCAGGAGTCAGAGACGACGACGCATGGCTACCCGAAGACTGCAGCGCCTGCTGCGGCATACGTTCAGAAATCAGCGAGGTCAGACGCGAGGTGAACAGGCCACCCACCAGCGAGGCACCCACGGTAGCACCCACCTGACGGAAGAAGTTATTCGACGCCGTCGCGGTACCAACCACGCTCACCGGGAACGCATTCTGAACAATCAGAGTCAAGAACTGCATGGACATGCCCAGGCCGGCACCCATCACCGCAAGGTAAGTACAGAACAGCCAGGTCGGGGTATCAACGTTCACGGTCGACAGCAGGAACAGGCCCAGCGCCACAATCGCGGTACCGCTCGTCACGTAACGCTTATAGCGACCGCTCTTCGAGACCACGCGGCCCGTCACAATCGACACCACTAGCATGACGCCCATCATCGGAATCATCAGCAGACCAGCCACCGTAGCGCTCACACCCAGTGCCATCTGCAGATAGGTCGGGATGTACTCCACAGCACCGAACATCGCCACACCCAGCGCCAGCGAAGCACCCAGGGTCAGCAGGAAGTTACGGTTCTTGAACAGGTACATGGGCATAACCGGCTCCGCCGCACGGTTCTCCACCGGAATAAACACCAGCGCAGCAACCACAGAGAAGACCAGCAGACCAATAATCTGCGGCGACGTCCACTCGTACTGGTTACCGCCCCAAATCGTAGCAAGCACCAGCGCACTCGTGCCCGCCATCAGAATCAGCGAGCCAAGGTAGTCGATGCTGTGCTTCTCACGCTCACGGAACGGGCGGTGCGGCAGCAAGAAAATCACCGCAAGAATCGATAGGATAGCCAGCGGCAGGTTCAGCCAGAACGCCCAACGCCAACCCGGGCCCTCAGTAATCCAGCCACCAATCAGCGGGCCAGCCACCGACGAGAACGCAAAAACGCCACCGATAATACCCATGTAGCGGCCACGGTCGCGGGGAGGAATAACATCAGCAATTACAGCCTGCGACAGAATCATCAGACCGCCACCGCCCAGACCCTGCAGGGCACGAGCGAAAATCAGCCAGTTCATGTTCTGCGCGAGCGCGCCAACAATCGAACCCGCCATGAAGGAGACAATCGCAAAAATCAGGAAGGGCTTGCGTCCGAACTGGTCCGATAGCTTGCCGTAGACTGGCATCGTAATCGTCGAAAGCAGGATGAAAATAGTAATCACCCAGCTCATGTGCTCCACGCCGTGAAGCTCACCCACAATCGTGGGCAGCGACGGCGCCAGAATCGTCTGGTTCAGCGAGGACATGAGCATCACAATGACCAGGCCTAGGAACATGGCGCGGATGCGGTTTTTACTTTCCTGCTTAGCCTCGCCGGCTGGCGGCTGAGGTAGGTTCTTTTCCTCTGTACTCATCGATAATCCTTAGTTACGTTCAATATGTGTCTGTTGCGAGTGCCCGCGGGGATCCACGTTCTGGTTCCAGCAGACGGGTTTCTGTAGCCCCGTGTATAGCCGGGTATATCCCACGACTGTGAATCGCCGCTAGATAGCGGGTCGGTTCTGCTCAAAAAGCAGGAACTGGAAGGTCTTCACCGTCTGGCGGATAGAGCGGGCGACTTCCTCTTCGTTTTCCAAGTTGCGGGCGAATTCCAGTTGGCGAAGTACCGCCGATGCCAGCTGCACCTTCGCGCGGGAACGCTCCCGGAAGTGATCGGTCAGCGGGTCAGCCGGAGTGCGGCGCGGGAAGGGGCCGCGGCGACCGGCAGCGTCGAAAGCCACCCAGTCGATGGTGTTGAGGTACTCGGTCAGTACCTGCTCGCACTTCATGTAGTGCATTTTCATTCGTTTCGCGGACTCGGGGAACTCCTGATAGGGAGCTCGGGGATCCTTGCCCTTGGCGTAGTGGAAGCTCTGGAAAATGACCTGCCACAGAAGGTGGGTCACACGGATGATCGTGTTGTCATCCTCGTGGGCGCGGTCCGTTTCGAGGATTTCCTCACTGACCACCGGTTCGCGCAGACCCAGGACGGCGTCCTCTTTGGAGGGGAAGTAATTGAAGAAGGTGCGCGGGGAGACGCCTGCCTCCTGGGCGATTTCTTCAACGGTGGTTCCGCGCATCCCGTGTTCGCGGACGCGTTTGAGGGCTGCTTCGTGGATTGCCGTCCAGGTTTGTTCGCGGCGGCGTTCTCGAAGGCTCTGTTCCTTTTTCTGCATAACTGCAATTATTTCATCACTGCACACAATGCTCAAGTGCATTTTTAGCGTTAAGGCTCACAGCAAAACCAGCTAAACGGCAGAGCAACCCAGCGGAACACCAGCATCCGGCGCCGCAAACCTACTCCCCCAAGCCGCACACGAAACATCGGCATAATAGAGGAGTGAATACGTTTGCCCCCACCTATCTCGACTTCCTGCCTGACTGGCTGCGCCTCGCACTCGGAATCGCCGATATCCTCATCCGACTCACAGCCCTCTTCTGGCTCCCCTACAACCGCAAGCCGGTCGTCGCTCTCGGTTGGCTTATGGCAATCTTCTTCATCCCCTTCGTCGGGTTCATCGCATTCCTCGTCTTCGGCTCCTCGCGCCTGCCCGCCTACCGCCGCGCACGCCAACACGCCATGAACGACATGATTCGCGAAGTCACCGAAAACAGGCCTTTCCTCGCCCGCACCGACGATCTCTCCGACCCCTCCAAGGTAGCCAGCCAGCTCAACTACACCCTCGGCTCGCTCCCCCTGGTCGGCGGCAACCAATTCACCCTCCACACCGACAACCACCAGGCAATGGTCGCCATGGCCGAAGAAGTCGACCGCGCCACCAAATACGTGCACTTCGAGTTCTACATCACCGCCTACGACGAGGCGAGCGCAGTCCTCTGGGACGCCCTCTTCGCCGCCCACAAACGCGGCGTGCAGGTGCGCGTGCTCATCGACCACATCGGTTCCCGCAAGTACCCGTCCTATAAGAAGCTCGTCAAGATGCTCAACGACTCGGGTATGCAGTGGCGCCTGATGCTGCCGCTCAAACCGTGGAAGCTCAAATGGCAGCGCCCCGACCTGCGTAACCACCGTAAGGTTCTCGTCGTGGACGGTCGCGTTGCGTTCTCCGGCTCGCAGAACGCTATTCACCGCTCCTACGATCTACCTGAAAACATTAAGAAGGGCCTGGAGTGGAAGGACCTGACTTTCTCCTGCACCGGCCCCATTGTTGAAGAGCTCAACGCCGTTTTCGTCTCCGACTGGTACTCCGAAACGAACCAGCTGATCCTGGCTGAAATTAACACCTCGATCCCCTACCGTGAGGATGGGATGCGCGCCCAGGTTGTTCCCTCCGGCCCCGGTTTTGAAACCGAAAACAACCTGCGTCTCATCAACTACTTGATCTACAATGCGGAGCGGCGCATCACCATCTGCTCGCCCTACTTCGTACCCGAAGAGACCCTGTTGCAGGCGCTCACGAACGCCGCGTACTCCGGCATTGAAACTACTGTGATCGTGTGCGAGAAGGGCGACCAGTTCCTGCCGAACATGGCGCAGCGCTCCTACTACGAGCAGCTGCTGCAGGCGGGCGTGCGTATTCTGCAGTACCCCAGCCCGACCGTTCTGCACTCCAAGTTCATGATGGTGGACGATGAGATCGCATTCATTGGTTCCTCCAATATGGATCCGCGTTCCTTCTCGTTGAATATGGAAGTGTCAACGTTCGTCATCGACCGTGAAATGGTGGCGATGCTGGATGAAGTGTCCGCCGAGTACGAGCAGGTCTGCACCGAGCTGCTGTACACCCAGTGGGCGGAGCGTCCGCGCCGCATCAAGATGGCGGAGAACCTCTGCCGACTGTGGTCATCGCTCCTCTAAATAAAACTGCCCACCCGGATAACCCAGGGTGGGCAGTTTTATTGTATGAGGCGCTATCGCAGGATGCGCGGGGTTACCAGTAAGAGCCGCAGGCTAGACCGGTTCGCCCGGGCCCACCAGGCCGAAGGAGTACATCCACCAGACAAAGAGAGCCAGCGCAATGTAGAGAACCGTGCACACACTCAGGGTGATGATGTGGCGGCGGCGAGTCATGCTCAGGTAGCCGATGAACTCGCGAATAAACGCGTTCACCGCAAAGTACACCTTCGTCGGTGCGCCTGCACCCCAGCACTTCAGACCCAGCGAACGCGCCAGCAGCAACGCACGGAACAGGTGGTAGCTGGTTGTTGCCACAGCAACCTTCGGGGTCATTCCCTCGGCAACCTCGGGCATCAGGGCGTAAGAGAAGAGCAGGTTCTCGCGGGTGTTCACCGCACGGTCCTCCACAATAATGTCCGCCTCAGGAATACCGCGGGCAATAGCGTAACGGGTCATCGCCACGCCCTCGGGCACCTCTTCATCCGCGCCCTGACCGCCAGACATGATCAGCTTCGAGCCGGGGTTCTTACGGTAGATTTCAATACCGCGATTAATACGCGCCGCCAACAAAGGAGTCACCTGATCGCCCATCAGACCCGAACCGAGAACCACCACATAGTCAGCCTGCTTGCGGAAATTAACCAGGTTCAACGCAGCCGCCACGGTAAAGCCCACCGCGTAAATCGTGAAATAGGTCAGCACCAGCGAAAGATAGAAATAAATAGTGCCCCACACACCGCCCAGCGGCGTATTCTCAGCGGGACCGGGAGCAAAGAACGGACCCACAATCAGTGCCGCCCCGGCCGCCAACGCCAAAGAATTAGTAAGCGAAAAACCCTCACGAACAATGAGGCGAATACCGCTATAGAGGAAAAGACCGGTCAAGCCCAGAGGCGTAAAAATCGAAAGAAACGCCGGAATAATAACAATAAGGAACGCCAGCACCAGCAAAATCTGGTTCTCCGACACAATAGCCGTCACGGCCAGGCTCGTACCCAGCAGCCCCACGGTCGCAATCAGAAGCCAGCCCACGAACACGCTACGGCGTTCCCGCAGGTAGAGGCCAATAAAACTGAGAAGGCACAGAGCCGTCAGCGCATACAGCACCACCAGCGGATTAAAGGGAGACGAGTCGGGAGGAGGAAGAAAAGACATAAAAGGGTCCCAAAAATAGTATGTGCCGGCTAAACAAATCGGGAGAATCAAAAATTCTTCACACAATTCTATCCCCGCCACTGTGCATCTATCGCTGCAGACCCACCGCACACAAGCACACACAGAACAAGCACACACACAGAAAAGGGCAAAAAGAAACACGCGACACCTCCGACATCGCATACCTTCGTATGCGGCGAATGCATCGCGCGTTCATTTCTACCCTGGACTAGTTTAGCGCCATAAACGGTTTCCCGTGTGGATTGAAGAAGGTTTAATCTGCAACCACTCCGGCGCAAGCAAACGAACAGCCTTCGCACAACCCGACAAAGCAGTAATAATCGACTCGCAACGCTGATTAAACTCGCTCTGATGACGCTTATCCACAATCTGCCCCGGAAAATGGCGATGCATCTTCGACACAGAGTCGCTACTCTCCTGCAAACCGTGGCCCGTATGACCCGGAACATGCTTCACCAGCACACGCTTCTCGCGGATAGCCTCCGTCAAAGCACGCATCTGAGCCACCACGCGCTCATCCTGAATACCCTCAGAAACCCACGCCTCAAAAGCCCAACGGCTATGCGCCAAACGCAACACAAACGTCAACGCACCCAAAGAATCCGTATGAATAATCAGGCGACGCGACCCACTATGGAACACCGTATAAGCCGCCAACATTGCAGACAGCTCACCGGTCATAATATTCACGCCATCATAGTGGGCATGAAAATAGAAGCCGTCCTCACTTACGCCGGCGATGCCCATACGGCCGCCACGCTGATACTTCTTATTGTGAGTCGAACGGAACGAACAATCCGTGAAAACGCTATAGTCCTGCAGCTGATCCAGCGGTCGAGGGGTCAGCGCCTCCTCCACCATCTCATCCACAGCGGTACGTGCAGCGCACACCTCAGCCTGCACCCGCTCATACGCGGGCGTGCCGGCAAGCTTCACATGCACTTCCCCCAAAGAATGGTTATCGTACGGGTCCAGCACCTTCTCAAAGGCGCGGTACTCCATGATCGCCTTCAACTGGTCACAGTCACGGAAAAGATGCTTCAAATTCTTACGGTCAGCAGCAATCGTCACCAGGTTCTGGCGGTACTGCTCAGGAACCACATCCCACGCAGAAAGCACGGCACGACCCAGCAGACGCGGATGCACCTCATCACAGCACTCCATGAGGGAATGGACGTGGGTAGAGAGCATCTGCTCCTCATTCACCACGGTGCGGGTGCCGTCCTGCTTTGAAATAAAAACCACCGTTGACAAGGCGGAATAACAAAAACCCTGCGCCTTACGATGCTCCTGAGCCACCGCAATCACAGCAACGCCCTGATCCGTGTAACCGGCAGGGTACGAGGCGCTATAGTCGGGTGCCTCCCAGGTCAGGGTACATCGTTTGATGTGCGCCGGTGAAAATCCCATGAGTGTCACCCCCCATGCGTGCCATACCGCTTCTCCTTCCATTCGTGCGGTGTATCGTCCTCATTCTTTTATAGGTCGAAAAGAAAGGGGCACGCAAATATAAAACACCTTTTTTACAGTCAGCGAATGGAATAACCGCAACTCCTCGCACGCACCGCCAAGGCAGGGAACACAGCTCGAGAAAACCTCGCACATACCCCACCGAGGCGAAGGTGAAGGTGTACCGTAAAAGAGTCATATACGACGCGGCAGCCCGCCGCACCATCCGATAAGGAGAGCCCCATGATTGGTGTTTACGCCGGAGTATCCGTCAAGCCCGAGCACGTCGAAGAATTCCTCAAGACCATCGAACCGCTCGTGACCGCAAGCCGTCAGGACGAAGGCAACGTCAGCTACGATTTCGGCGCCGTCTCCGACACCGACTTCGCATTCATCGAGCGCTGGGAATCCCAGGAACTGCTCGAAAAGCACATGGGCACCGAGCACTTCCAGAAGGCAGTCGCCGCATGGGAGCCGCTGCTCTCCTCCGAACTGGACGTTCGCATCGTCAACTTCCGCTAAGCGACGTTAAAGACCGAGGTGCCCGGCACCCCTGCTTGAGGGGTGCCGGGCACCTTCGTATATTCGTATATCAGCCTTGGAGGCGAGCGCGGCTACTAGCGGCGTGCCTCGCCTTCATTTGCGGTTGAGCGGCGCTCTCAGCTTATCGGCGCTCGACGCCAACCTCCACCGAATCAAGCGTGAAACCATTCGTCGCGCTCACGCAATGCACCTTACCGGTATTCACCGACTTACAGGTGTAACCGTACGCGGTCACCACCTGACCGGCAGGCAGCGCAGTAATGCCCTCGGTATTCACCGGCTCCGGGGTGGAGGTCTGACCGACCAGGCTCACCTCGGGTGCCTGGCCCTGCACCATGTGCACACGCTGCTGCGCCTTACCGGATGCGGCATCCCAGCCCTCCAGGGTCACGCCCACCAGCGCCTGGCAATCCACACCTGACAGGGTCACCGAGCACGCGACCTTAGAGTCCGGGCTGGTGAAACGCAGCGCCTCAACGGTCTTTGCCGAATCGCCCTGACCGAACGTGCCACCGCCGTACGCTTCAGCGAAAGTCAGCACACCCGAGAGCATGCGGGTCTGCGCCGGAATCAACGCCAGGCGAGGCTTCTCAGCGCTACCACCCTGAGTGAAGCAGGCACCCGTAATGTAGTCGCGGCCCTGCACCTTCGTAGCGCACTGGTACCACTCCACGCTTGCCGAACCGTCCTGGTTCTTGCGGCTGTTGAAGAGGCGCACCGCCTCCTGAGCCTTCGCGCAATCCGAACCGTCGTACACGTAGATACCGGCGGAACCACCCAGCTGGCTGGTCAAGCCGCAGCGGGTACCCGCATCAATGGTGTTCGTGGAGCCGCTCGCCGTGGCGTATGCCGCCTCGTATTCGGCGTCGGTGCTCGGCTCATCCGTGGGAGTCGCCACCGAATCGTAGGTCGCAGGGGAATCCAGACCGGCAGAGATCTGCACAGTATTCGGCTTCCAGGAGCCGTCCGCCGCGTGGAACAGGGTCTTCGCGTCAACAGCCGCGGAAGAAGTCGCCACCTTCATCGGGGCGGTTTCAGAATCATCAGCCTGCGGCTGGGCAGAGCAAGAGCTCAAAGCGAGCGCACCGATGCAGGCAAGAGCCGTCAGGGCACGACGAGTAAAAGCACGCTGTGCGCGTGCGGGCAGGGTAACCATGAATGCGTCCTCGTGAGGGTTGCGAATTGCGTTGTGTTTGAGTGGTTGTGCTGAGTCGGTGAATCGGGTACCTAAATACCTTCTTACACCCTACTGCACCGCAACTGACAAGGCAATACGCCGCACCGAGTATCCCACGACGGTAGACAAAGACGCGGACAAAGAACAGCGCCCCGCCCGCAGAAAAACCGCGGAACGGGGCGCCAGCCCATAGGGCAAGATATTAAATTCTCACACGATACGTAAGGGGCTTATACGTCCTCGGGCAGGATGCGCACGCCGCCCTTATCAGCCGAAGCAGCCAGCATGCCGTACACCTTCAGGGCGTTCGATACCTGACGCTCACGCGGCTTCGACGGACGCCACGGTGCAGCACCCTTCGCCTCGCGGCGAGCAGCCAGCTCCTCATCCGAAACGTTCACACGCAGGATGCGGTTGTTCACGTCAATCTCAATCTCGTCACCGGTCTGCACCAGACCGATAGCGCCGCCAGCAGCCGCCTCCGGGGAGACGTGACCAATCGAAATACCAGAGGTACCGCCGGAGAAACGACCGTCAGTAATCAGTGCACACTTCTTACCGAGGCCCAGACCCTTCAGGTAGGAGGTCGGGTACAGCATCTCCTGCATACCCGGGCCGCCCTTCGGACCCTCGTACTGGATGACGACAACGTCGCCTTCCTTCACGTTCTTCGACAGGATCTCGTACACAGCCTCGTCCTGAGACTCAACCACGAAAGCGCGACCCTTGAAGTGGAACAGCTCCTCATCAATACCGGCGGACTTGATGATTGCGCCGTTCTGGGCGATGTTGCCGTACAGGACCGCCAGACCGCCATCCTTGGTGTACGCGTGCTCCACGGCACGGATGCAGCCGTTCTCAGCGTCAGTCTCGTGGGACTCGTACTTGTTCGCGGTGGAGAACGCCTGGGTGGTGCGCACACCGCCGGGAGCCGCGAGGAACAGGTCCTTCGCTTTCTCGCTAGCCTTGCCGCTGCGGATATCCCACTCGTCCAGCCACTCGTCCAGCGAGTCAGCGTGAACAGAATGAACGTTCTTGTGCAGCAGGCCGGCACGGTTCAGCTCACCCAGCAGGGCAGGAATACCACCGGCACGGTGCACGTGCTCAATGTGGTACTTGGTGGAGTTCGGGGCGACCTTCGCCAGGCAGGGAACCTGACGCGAAATGCGGTCAATATCCTTCAGGGTAAAGTCAGCGCCCGCCTCGTGAGCAATCGCCAGGGTGTGCAGCACGGTGTTGGTCGAACCGCCCATCGCCACATCCAGCGCCATAGCGTTCTCGAACGCCTCCTTGGTCGCAATGGAGCGAGGCAGAACCGACTCATCATCCTGCTCGTAGTAGCGCTTAGCCAGCTCCACGATGCGGCGGCCAGCATCCAGGAACAGCTCCTTACGAGCCACCTGGGTAGCCAAGGTGGTGCCGTTACCCGGCAGTGCCAGGCCGATGGCCTCGTTCAGGCAGTTCATGGAGTTCGCAGTGAACATACCCGCACACGAGCCACAGGTCGGGCAGGCGTTCTTCTCGACCTGGGCAAGAGCCTCATCGCTGACACTGTCGTTAACAGCCATCACCATGGCGTCAATCAGGTCGAGGCGGTGCTCAACAACGCCCTCAATGCCCTCGCCGGACTCCATCGGGCCGCCGGACACAAAAATCGTGGGAATGTTCAGGCGCATAGCGGCCAGAAGCATACCGGGGGTGATCTTGTCACAGTTAGAGATGCAGACCAGCGCGTCGGCACGGTGCGCGTTGACCATGTACTCGACCGAGTCAGCAATCAGATCGCGGGAAGGCAGCGAGTAGAGCATACCGTCGTGACCCATCGCGATACCGTCATCAACAGCGATGGTGTTAAATTCCTTGGCGACGCCGCCAGCCTCACGAATCGCGCCGGCGACCAGCTCACCCATGTCCTTCAGGTGCACGTGGCCGGGCACGAACTGGGTGAAGGAGTTCGCGATAGCAATAATGGGCTTGCCGAAGTCGTCATCGCCCATGCCGGTGGCACGCCACAGGGCGCGGGCACCAGCCATGTTACGGCCGTGAGTTGAAGTACGTGAACGCAGTTCTGGCATTGTTTTACCTTCCGTAGTGATGCAAGTACTGATTTTACGCGCGGCGTCCAACGCTCTTCAGCTCAGGGTCACTTTGGTTTCATGCATCGAAACGCGCACGAGCCTGCAACCGCCTATCGGTGGGAGGGTTGAGGCCACGGGGGTTGTGCCGGATCTGCGGCAGAATTGCCCCCTTTGGGGTAGATGGGGGACATCACCCCATTATGCCCCCTAATCTGGAATGAGCCCAGGTTGCGGGCGGCGATATTCAGTCGGCGAACGCACCGGGAGGCGGTGGGCCGCCGTGCCTGCCGCGTACGGGCCTCGCTGCGCATACGTAGCACCACACGTAGCACCGGTGCGGTTCATTTCCAACACACTGATTTATACACGCTTTTATACACGCTGAACCCTGCTTACATTTCAGAAGGTTTCTATGACACAGGCACCCACCGCATCGCTCACCCTCACGCCGGCAACCACCCCGGCAGGCGGTAAGGATTTCGCGTCCTCCGTCATCTACCAGGTGTACCCCAAGTCCTTCTACTCCGCGGCGGGTGGCGCCTACGGCGATCTGCGCGGCGTCATCGAGAAGGTTCCCTACATTGCTTCTCTGGGCGTGGACATGGTGTGGTTCAACCCGTTCTTCGCCTCCCCGCAGAACGACAATGGCTACGACATCTCCGACTACTACGCCATCAACCCCGACCTGGGCACCATGAAGGACGTCGAAGAGATGATTGCCGCCCTTGCCAAGCACGGTGTGGGCGTCATGTTCGACATGGTGCTCAATCATGTTTCGACCGAGCACGAGTGGTTCCAGCGTGCGCTCGCCGGTGAGCACGAGTACTGGGATTACTTCTACATTCGCCCCGGCAAATACACCGAGGACGGTCAGCTGCGCGAACCGACCAACTGGGAGTCGAAGTTCGGCGGCTCCTGCTGGTCCCGCTTTGGCGAGTACACGGATGAGCACGGCACTCCCCTGTTCTATATGCACCTGTACGACCGCACCCAGGCTGACGTGAACTGGTACAACCCGACTGTGCGCGACGAGCTGTTTAAGGTCGTGAACTTCTGGTACGAGAAGGGCGTGCGCGGCTTCCGTTTCGACGTCATTAACGTCATCGGTAAGGGCGAGGAACTACTCGACGCCCCCGAAGGCACCGTGGACAAGGCGCAATACACCGACACCCCGATTGTGCACACCCGCGTTCAGCAGCTGAACCGCGCCTCCTTCGGTCAGTATGATGACACCGTGACCGTGGGCGAAATGTCCTCGACCAGCATCGAGAACTGCGTGGGCTACTCCAACCCTGCGAACCACGAGCTGGATATGGTGTTCAGCTTCCACCACCTGAAGGTGGACTACGAGAACGGTGAGAAGTGGTCGAAGGTCCCGTTCCGCTTTGCCGAGTTGAAGCAGATTCTGAACGACTGGGCGCTGGGCATGCAGGCTGGCGGCGGCTGGAACGCACTGTTCTGGAATAACCACGATCAGCCGCGCGCACTGAACCGTTTTGGCGACGTTGAGCGTTACCGCGCCGAGTCGGCAACCATGCTGGCGACCGTGATTCACCTGCTGCGCGGCACCCCGTACGTGTACCAGGGCGAGGAAATCGGCATGATTGACCCGGTCTACTCCTCGATTGAGCAGTACGTGGATGTGGAGGCGCACAACGCCTACGCGATGCTGCGTGAACGCGGACTGAGCGAGCAGCAGGCACTGGAGATTGTAGCGTCGAAGGCTCGCGATAATTCGCGTGTGCCGATGCAGTGGACCGCGGATTCTGCGACCGCCGGTTTCGGTTCGGAGTCGCCGTGGCTGGCTCCCGCCCCGGTGCGCGATGCGGCAACCGGCGCGGGCATTTCGGTGGAGGATGAAGAACGCGACGGCGTGATTCTGCCGTACTACCGCAACCTGATTGCGCTGCGTAAGCAGTACCCGGTGATTGCGTACGGCTCCTACACCCCCTACGCGCTGGAGCACGAGCGGGTGTTCGCGTACCTGCGCGAGCTTCCTGCCGAGGATAGCCACCCGGCGCAGCGCATGCTGGTGCTGACGAACTTCTACGGTGAGCCGACCGAGGTCGAGGTGCCGGCGGAATTCGTTCGTTCCGGTCGCGTGCTGGTGTGTAATTACAAGAATTCTGCAGCGGAGTCCGCCTCGGCGGGTTCGGCTGAATCTGATTCGGCTGAGACGGTGACGCTGAGCCTGCGTCCCTACGAGGCGCTTGCGCTGCTGATTGAGGGCTAAAAGCGGTTCCGCGCCTCTCCCCTCGCCTGTGGAGCGGGATGATATAAACTGACCTGGGAATATTCTATTTCTAGAATATTACCAGGTCAGTTTTGTTTATATACATTCCTGTAGCGGAATTTATATGGAATATCAGGCGGAATCTTAGAAGCCGTGCTCGTTCAGCCAGGTAGCCGCCGCCTGCGCGGGCTCCTGCTTGGAGGTACCCGAAACACGGTCATTGAGAGTGCGCAAATCGGCGGTAGTGAGCTTCGCCGAGACACGATTCAAAACCTCCGCCGCAGAGTCGGGAACTCGCGACGTATTGATAATGGGCAGCACCTGCTGAGCCAGAATCATGTTCTTCGGATCCTCCAGCACCACCAGCTGATTCTGCTCAATCGCGGGGGTGGTCGAGTAGAGGTCAACCACCTGCACGGTGTCATCCAACAGTGCCTTGACGGTCAGCGCGCCGCCACCATCCGAGAGGGGCACGAACTCGGCGGGAACGCATCCGTACTTCTCTTTCAGACCCGGGATGCCGTAGGCGCGCTCGGCAAACTCCGGGGCGGCGCCGAGCTTCAGATTCGTGCAGCGGGAGGCGAGGTCTTCAAGGCTTCGCAGACCGTATTTCTGGGCGGTCTGCGCGGTGACGACGAGCGAGTCCTTATCCTCCGCCTCGGAGGCGTTCAGGGCGCGGATTTCAGCCCCGGAGCCACCCGTGGTGAGGGTGCCGAGGGCGGCGGGTAGCGCCCGCAGAATCTGCTCGGCGGTCGAGGCGGTTGCCTTCGGGTCCAGGTAGAGCAGCAGGTTGCCGGAGTAGTCCGGGATAACGTCCACCGCACCGGAGGCGAGTGCCCCCAGGTACGCCTCGCGGGCGCCGATGCTCAGCTGGGTACGGGCGTTGAATCCCGCCCGGGCGAGGGCTCCAGCGTAGATTTCGGCAAGGATTTGGGATTCGGCGAAGGCGGCTGAGCCAACGATGATTCCTTCGTGTTCGCCGCTGAAGACTTTATCGCCGCTGAGCCCGCAGGCGCTAAGAACACCCGCCATGCCGAGCGCTCCGGCGGCGGTTAGGGCAGTGCGACGAGAGACGGTACGGCGCGTGAAGGTTTGATGTGTCTGATTCATCGGGCTCATGCCTTCTTCCGGTTGATGGTGAGCCCCGCGGGGGTGAGCACACGCTGCGCAAGGCCCATGAGCGCATCCACGGCGAAGGCGAGAAGCGCTACGAGCAGGGTTGCGACAAGCATGCGCGGGTAGTCGCGCACGGCGAGCCCGTCGAAGAGGTACCTGCCGAGGGTTCCGCCGCTCAGGTAGGCGACGATGGTCGCGGTCGCGATGACCTGCACAAGTGCGGAGCGGAGCCCGCCGAGCATCATATTGGCGGCGAGTGGGATTTCGAGGCGGGTCAGGATCTGCCATTCGGTCAGGCCTTGGGCGCGGGCTGCGTCCACGAGGTCTTCCGGTACGGCGGCGAGGCCTTCAAGAACTCCGGCGAGCAGGGGTGCCGCCGCAATAATAATGAGCACGATGAGGGCGGGCAGGGTTGAGACGCCCAGCCAGAGCGCCAGGATGGTGAGCAGACCGAGCGCAGGTAGCGCGCGGGTGGCGGCTACGGCGCTCATGAGCAGGTTGCTGCGGCGGCGGTTAGCGCCGTCGGAGGGTCGGTGGTGTCCAGCCCAGAGGCCGAGGGGCACGACGATGAGTGCCGCGCAGGCGGTGGCGAGGGCGGTGACGCTCAGGTGTTCGAGCAGGCGCACGAGGATTCCGCCGTTTCCCTGCCAGTTGGCGCCGTCCATGAGGTAGGCGAAGGTTCGCTCTATGACGTTCACGGGTTATGCCTTCCTTTCGGGGCTGTGGCGGTTCGCAACCGTAGCCGCCTGCCAGGGTGTAAGTGCCCTCGTCAGAAGGATAAGGAGCAGGTCGAGGACCAACGCGAGCAGCAGGCTAAGGATTACGCCAGCCAGGATTTCCGAAGGGATATTGCGCGCGAGTCCGTCGGTGAAGAGCGTGCCGAGCGAGGGCACGCCGATGAGGGCACCCACGGATACCATCGCAATATTTGCCACGGTTGCCACGCGGATTCCCGCCATAATGACGGGCGTAGCGAGGGGCAGGTAGAGCTCCATCAGCGCTTGTCGGGGCGTATATCCGAGGGCGCGTGCAGATTCGTGCACGCTATCGGGTACGGAGTCGAAGGCATCCACGCCGGAGCGCACCATCAGAGAGAAGGAGTAGACGCTCAGGGCGACAAGCACGTTCAGCGGGGAAATAATCGAGGTTCCCAGGATGAGCGGCATCAGCACGAAGAGCGCAATGGAGGGGATGGTGTACAGCAGCGAGGAGAGGTGCATGAGGGTTCGCGCACCGACGCGGCGTTCGGAACCGCGGTCACGGCGGCGGCTCGCGTAGTAGGCGACCGGCAGCGCGACGAGGGTACCAACCGCGACGGGCACGACACCCTGGTAGAGGTGGCTGAGGGTCAGCTCGAGGATGCGCTGACTATTGGTGGCGACCCACTCCCAGTGCATGTCACTTACCGCGAGCGGTGATATGACGATAGGTGGTGCCGCGAGCACAGTATTTTCTAGAAGGCTCATTCGCTTTTCTCACCTTCTACCGCACTATTCTGTGCTTCTCGGGATGCGGAAAGTCGACGCGCACGTGCCTGGCGCACCGTCTGTTCATCCAGCAGACCGGCAACGGAGCGGCTCACGAAGGAGCGCACAAAATCATCGGCAGGGCTGTACAGAATCTCTTCGGGAGTGCCGAACTGGGCGAGGCGACCGCCCTCCGCGAAGACGGCGATACGATCTCCCAGCAGGAGCGCCTCATCAATGTCGTGGGTGACGAACACGATCGTCTTGGCGAGTCGAGCCTGCAGGCGCAGCAGCTCGCGCTGCAGGTCGGTACGCACCATCGGATCCACCGCGGAGAACGGCTCGTCCATCAGCAGGACGGGTGCATCGGCGGCGAGAGCACGTGCCACACCAACGCGCTGCACCTGGCCACCCGAGAGCTGGGCGGGGTAGCGCTTAGCATACGAAGAATCCAGGCCGACCACTTCAAGCAGTTCGAGCGCGCGAGCCTGCGCCTCCTTGCGGGAGGCACCGAGCAGGCGCGGCACGGTGGCAATATTCTGCGCGACGGTGCGGTGCGGCATGAGCCCGCCCTGCTGCATGACGTAGCCGATGCCGCGGCGCAACTCGTAGGGGTTCTTCTCGTGCACGTTCACGCCGTCAATGGTGATGGTGCCGCTATTGGGCTCGACCATGCGGTTAATCATGCGCAGACTAGTGGTTTTACCGCATCCGGAGGGGCCGACGAACACGGTAATCTGCCCGGCGGGGATGTGCAGGTTCAGGTTCTGCAGCACCGTGGTGGGTTCGCCGGTTCGGCTCGAATAGCTCTTGGTGATGTTCTCGAATCGGATTCCGCCTGCGGGGTTGCTTGCTACCTGAGCACCGCCGGTGGCAGCATTTTTTGCCCAGGGAATCTGAGGCGAGTCCTCTTGGTGCGGGTGAGTTGAATTTTGCGCGGCTGAATTTTGGGTGGTCATGGGTCGGTGGTGCTTTCTGCAGTGACTATAGGGCAGGTGCCTCTGTATACAATCTGTATACAAAAAGGCGGCACCTCGGGGTTTTATTCCCAAGGTGCCGCCTTTTTGACGGGTCGCAGTCTCTGCCAACCGCAAAGTTTTTTTAAAAACAAAACCCGCCCCACTGTAGAAGCCTGGAGGCGGATTTCGTGGCTCCGACCGGCGTCGATCCGGTGACCTTACGATTTTCAGTCGTACGCTCTACCAACTGAGCTACAGAGCCTTGCGTATTTACTTTTAGATACGCAATGACCGCGTCTTCGGATGAACAATCATCTGAACTTACGCGGCCAGAGCGACCCCGACGGGACTTGAACCCGCGACCTCCGCCGTGACAGGGCGGCGCGCTAACCAACTGCGCTACGGGGCCTTGTTGGAATCAACAGAAATAGATTCTATCTCATCAAACTTGGCTTTGCAAATCGTGAGATTTGCAAGTACCCCCAACGGGATTTGAACCCGTGCTACCGCCGTGAAAGGGCGGCGTCCTAGGCCGCTAGACGATGGGGGCCTAGTCGATCGAACAGGTTCCGTTTTCTTCATCCCGTCGTTCGAACCTCCACTAGTCTATGACAGGTCTGAGGAGGTGCGCAAACCGTTTTGTTCGATTTTGCCCGATTTTGACCCCCATTTTCGACCATTTATAGCCTGGCACATATGTGTTTAAGCTTGTCAATAAGGATTCAGAAAAACTTCAAAAAATTTTAAAATTTCTTCACAACAACCCAAATCAGGGGCTTTTGGAGGGGTTTTAGCGGCTTTTGGGTGCCCCTAGAGGCTTCGAGGGAGCCCTATTTTCTACTCTGATTTCTACAAATTTTCTTCAGAATCTTCCAAAATTTTGTTCCAAAGATGCCCGGAAGAGAGTCCGAAGACACGTAAACAACCCTTCACAAAAGTTCCGGGGGGTGCCTTCCACCCCTCGCCCACCTCGCGGCAGCCCAAAAAGTCTCCAAAATATCTCCAAAAAATTTTTAGTAATTTCTGGGGCACTTATATAAGGTGCACGAGCAGGCGTAACCCAACCCCAAGCGCAACGCCAGGCACAACCCCAAGCGCAACCCGGAGTGCAAAAACTGCAAGAGGGTGCACAGCTTAGACCTCCAGTGGGGCTCGCCTGATACTCGCCTCTGATACCCGCCTCGGCCCCCATGTGGCCCATAAAAATCTTCCCCATACAGCAAATACCCCACAGAGTGCACCTAAATGAAAATATTCACTCCAGGGAATACAATAAACCGGCTTGTCAGATGCGTATTTTTCTCTCCGTGCAAGTAAATATGGAATTATGACGACACAGAAATATAAAGATTTGATAAACCTCTAGCGATTGACAAGGACAGATGAAAGCCAGCTGAAAATACCCCCTGAAATGGCTTGAAGCCCCCTCTTTGAGCACCGTACTATAGAGGGCGTGAGGTCACTTCCGGACCTTGCACGGGGCCACTTCCGGAGCCCCAGACGTAAAGTCACCGCACATTACAGCACCGATAAACCGCATAGAGATCCGAAGGGGGATCCAGTGTCCGCAACGATGAACCGTCGCACGGCGTTCCGTGCGCTTGGCGTAGGCACCGCAACCATCGCTCTCGGCTGTGCAGTTGCACCCGCAGCGCAGGCACAGCAGATGGCACACCCGCAGAAGGCAATGACTGCCGACCAGCAGCTCAAGCTGATTCTGCGCCGTCTGGAGCAGGTACCTGCCCGTTTGAAGTATGCGAAGCCTGGATCCTCCAACCGCGTTAATAGCGGCATTGAGAGCGCACTGGGCAACCTGACCACCGTCCAGGGCACTGACGCAGGCCGTCAGATTGCAAGCGCTAAGGCCGCTGTCCGCAAGTCTGATGGACGTGCCCACGCAGCACTCTCCCCCGTTGGTGTTATCGCTTGCGTTATCAGTATTGCAAAGTTTGTCATTCAGCTGGGCATCGCCATTTACAAGCTTATTAAGGCACTCGTTAACGCCTTCAAGCAGTGGAAGACCTTCAAGAACATCGTGAAGGCTGTCATTTCTGGTGAAGCCCGCAAGAAGCTGGGTACCGAAACTGAAACCGTACTCAAGGCCATTCTGGGCATTGAAGACGTCCTCAAAAAGTGTGCATAGTCTACACACCGTACGGCTATGCGCGTGTTTAGAGAGCTAATCTTGGTGTTTCTTTAGCTTTCTAGACCCCGTTAAGGGATGCGCCGCACGTGGAGTCACTGCATGGGCTCGCTGCGCGTCCGGGTAGCCGGAGGGTATGTCCTCGAGTGTCTTCGGCACCTACCCAACCCACCCCGCATGACCTCATGGTGCGGGGTGGGTTTTCTTTAACCTCTCTTTCGGGCGAGCGCTTCTCGAGCTTCCTCCCCGTGGCTCCCCTGTTTCCTGCCGCCCCCGCCTCCTTATGTATAGACAAAAATCGACCCCGCACCGGCTCACGGTACGGGGTCGATTTCTATGTTCTACGTGCTAGAAGATTACTCGCCGCGGGAGATGTTAATCATCTCGTCGCGGTCCACAACCTTCACGCGGGCGCGAGGCTCACCGGCAGCATCCTTGGATGCTGCGCCCAGTGCCTTCTCGTGGTCGTCCAGGCGGTGCCAGCCTTCCCAGGTGGTGTACTTGATGCCCTTGGAGTCCAGGTAGGCACTGAATGCCTCTGCCTCCGGCTCGGGTGCGGTGTAGAGGTTCTCGCGGTCCTCGAGCAGGTGGGTGATGGTTTCGAGCGCGTCAGACTTGGTGGAGCCGATCAGGCCGACGGGGCCGCGCTTGATCCAACCGGATGCGTACAGGCCGGGAACGACCTCGCCGTTCTCGTCCACGACGCGACCCTCAACGTTGGTGATGACGCCGCGCTTGTCGTCGTAACCGATTTCGGGCAGTTCGGAACCGAAGTAGCCGATTGCGCGGTAGACAGCCTGTACGGGGTAGTCCACGTACTCGCCGGTGCCGATGATGCCGCCGTTGCCGTCGAGCTTGTTGCGTTCCATGCGCAGGCCCACGACCTTGCCGTCTTCGCCGAGAATCTCGTGCGGGGACTGCAGGAAGTGTAGGTGCAGGCGGCGGGATGCGGTCTGCTCGTTGGTCTTCTGGTCTTCCAGCCAGCCGCGCAGGGTCTTCATCATGACCTTGGTCTGTGCGTTCTTCTCCATTGCTTCTTCGGAAGCAGCGTCGAACTGGAAGTCCTCTTCGTACAGGACGATGTCCACGTCGCGGGAGTGTGCGAGTTCGCGCAGCTCGAGCGGGGTGAACTTCATCTGTGCGGGGCCGCGGCGACCGAAGACGTGCACGTCGGTCACGGGGGAAGCCTTCAGACCCTCGTAGACGTTGTCGGGGATTTCGGTGACGAGCAGGTCGTCAGCGTGCTTGGAGAGGATGCGGGAGACGTCCAGAGCGACGTTGCCGTTACCGAGCACTGCAACCTGCTCAGCTTCGAGCGGCCAGGTGCGGGGGTAGTCGGGGTGGCCGTCGTACCAGGAGACGAAGTCTGCTGCGCCGTAGGAGCCGTCCAGGTCGATGCCCTTAATGTTCAGGGGTGCATCAAAAATCGCGCCGGTTGCGAAGATGATGGCGTCGTAGTGTTCGCGCAGGTCGGCGAGGGTCAGGTCCTTGCCGTATTCGACGTTGCCGAAGAAACGGATGTCGCCGCGGTCCAGGACCTTGTGCAGTGCGGTAATAATGCCCTTGATGCGGGGGTGATCCGGTGCCACACCGTAGCGGATCAGGCCGAAGGGGGCGGGGTAGCGGTCGAAGATGTCGATGGCGACCTCGACGGCGCCGGTGCGGACCTCTTCAGACTTGGTGAGGATGTCGGCGGTGTAAATACCGGCGGGACCTGCACCAATAACGGCGACGCGCAGGGGGCGTGCTGCTTCAGACACGAAAATCTTCCTTTCGAAGTTCACCGTCCGGCGCCCGGTGCGGCGCGAACAGGCGGTGAGCTTAGTGTTCACTTCCTGCCTATTTTACCGGGGATTGACGGGTGTTCGGGGGCTTATATGTCTTCGCCCACTAAATAGGACAATTTTCTGTCACCTAATCCGGGCGGTAATCCGGGCGAGGTCACCTGATTCGGGCGGGGTGGTGCATCCAGCCCCGGGGCCTCCGCACGCAGCAGGCATAAAAACGGGCATAAAACTGTCCCACCCTCCAAGGTGCAGGAGGGCGGGGCAGGGTGTAGAACACGCATCCGCGTGGATCTTGGGTACCTCAACCGCAGACTAAAAGCCCCCGGTGCGGTGAGAAAAACTCACCGCACCGGGGGCTACGTATATAAGGCCTGAACATACGACCCGCACCGAGCTGCGCGGGCTAGGAGGCGGGTACCGCCTCGAAGGTCACGACCAGTTCGTCGCGCTCACCGAAGCGGGCCAGGTGACGGTTCAGCACATCCGCCAAGTGGGCTGCCTGCTCGTCGCTTTCGGCGCGCACCTCCATGACGAGGGCGCCTTCAGTTTCGCGCAGGTCACCGTAGCCGCGGAAGATGCCGTCGCGGTTGAAGGTGAGGCGCAGGCCGTCGGGCAGTTCTGCGGTGCCGAGCTTGCGGCCCATGTGGGAGCCGAGCTGTTTGATGTATCGGGCGGGGCGGTCGGTTGCTACGATGGCGCGCCGGCGTACCGGCAGGGATTCTGCGGCAGGGTAGTTCTCGGTGGGAATGGCGGTGTTTTCCTGCGGGGTTTCAGCCACGGTGGACTCCTTCTTATAGGTGCCGAAAAAGGCTCACCACACGGAACCATGCATTCGGCGACACATTATTTCACCTCGAATATAGCAGGAACTTAGGGTTCACTAACCTGATATGTCATCGTTGTTCGCGCAGGGGCGATAAACAACCACCGTTCTTTACACGCCTACCTCTTGAGCTTAATCTCAGCAGCAGCACCCAACTGTGCCGAAGTCACCGCATCGTCCAAATGTTTAAAATCCGACCGGTCAGTATACGTAATCGTCAAAACAGCCTTCTGCCCATCGCACAGAAGCGTCTGGGAGAATTCAACATTCTTCGCAGCCGAACGAATAGCATTAAGCTCTTCGGTCCGCGCAAGAGCTTGCTGCACATCCTCCGGTGAAGAAGCTGTTGCACAAGCTGGTGTAGTGGTCGAATACTCATTCAGCCATGGCTCAAAAGCTCCGCCCCAGTACAGGCCCAGAAGAGCACCAACGAACACCACGCAAGATACTAGAACGCCCACCACTTTTCGCGGCAGATGCCGCAATCCGTTTTTTCGAGGGGTGTCACCTCCTGAATTTTCCGGTACACGATCATACTCATCACGAGCTAGAGGACTCCTGGTCGTCATGATTCGTTCTCCTTCCGATGAGAATTTACGTTTACATCCGCTAATCCCGAATCGGGAATTCTGGTAGGGCTTTCAAGACGGCATAGCCTATCGCAGGCGGCCATCATATCCGCGTCATGAGTCGCCACGATAACTGTGGCTCCACGACGAGCAGCAGAGCTCAAAAGCTCAATAACCAATGCCCGGTTCTCAGCATCGAGACTTGCCGTCGGCTCATCCGCAAAAATGTAGCGCACACCCTTGTGGATTGCCCGAGCAATGCCCACTCTCTGCTTCTCACCACCACTCAGCAGGGCAGCCGAAGTACGCTCCTTCCCTTCAAGACCAATGATGCTCAGAAGCTCGCGGCTCTCATCCGTAATTCGAGCACGGCCAAAGGTCTTACGGTCAAGCAGAATATTCTCGATAACGCTCCATTCCTCAATAATTCCGTAATCCTGAAAAACGAAGGAAGCTTCATCAGCCCAGAACGCAAGACGCTCCTTTTCACGAGCGCGCTCCATATGGCGACCCCCGATAACCACCTCACCCTCATGAGGCGGTATCAGCAGACCCAACACATTCAGAAGCGTCGTTTTACCGCATCCGCTCGGACCTACAATGCCAGTCACTTCCCCCGCATATGCCTCAAAGTGGGGACTCTGGAGAATGGGCTGCCCTTGCGCATACACCACAATATTGCGGGAGGCGATAGTTACCTCAGGATGTTCCCCATTACTAGAGGGATAAACAGTATTCCTCATCATTCACTCCTATACGTGACGACGGTGAACCGTCGCGGTGAAGATACGGCTAAAACTCAGTCTCAGCACCAGCGCCAGAATAGTGCCGTACAACAGTGGTGCCGCCAACGCTGAAAAAGCGTACTCTGCTCCCTGCACCAGAAGAAGTACCAACGCCGCAGCAGAGCAAAGGCACACAATGCAGGTTTCCTTCAGAAGGTACCCACTAAAAATTGTTCTAAGAGGCAGACCAGCAGTACGTAAAACAAAATCATTACGAGCACGAGCCGCAAGGGTAATGTACGTATTAATTGCTGTACCAATAACGAGTGCCGCACAGAGAATTGCTAGGCCCACTATATGCGCAACATACTGGTTACGTTCCAGCTGCGCGATGTAAAGGTGTTCTTCTCCCGCGCGGTCCACAGAAAGTAGGGTCTGCCCAATTTCCTCAGCGTTGTAGGCAGCCCGTACAGACGCAGGCTGAGAGACCATGATGTTACCGGTAGTCAAGGCCGCAGAAATAAAGGAAGGTTGTAGATTCTGCGTCGCCGATTCGGTTACCACAAGAACAGGCTTTTTATAGTTCAGAAGCCGTGAATCCTGAGAGCTCAAAGCAGGCACCTTTACCCCCGACGAGTTGGTTTTATCCTCCACAGTGAGCAGAGTAAATCCGCGATCTTCCCGGTCTTTCTGGTGGAAAGAATACTCTGCACGCAAAGACTGAGATCCAGGGAAGCTACTATCCTCAACGTTCTTGAACGACAAGCCAAGACGCTGCTGAAGAAGGTCCACATAGGCGCGGTTCACCATAAGGGCGCCATCGTATCCGCTACCCTCCAAACCCTTAACGTTTTCCAACGCATAGGACAGGAGGACGCCGTTCCGTGATTCAAGAGAACCTAAAGCACGCACTGTGGCCTGGTCGTAGGAGGCGAGCGCCTGTTCATCCCGTATCGTCGCTTCAGGCACGTTCACCCGTAAGGTGTACTGGTCAGAAAGAAGAGACCAGCCAGCCGCCGAATCACTCCTACCCAAACTCACTTGAGCGCTTGAGACCAGACCCGGAATAGTGCACGCCACTAAAACCACCACAGCATACTTAGCGATTGCACTCGGAACTGTAAAACGTCGATACGCCGGTTCCCTGCGTCCCACAGCATTGATGCTCGGCCAAGTCATGAGGTTGATAAGCAGGAGAGCAACCAGCATGAGAACGGTAAACACGGCAAAAATCAGCGCTGTAACCCCCATCAGTTGAGGAAGATGCGCCACGCCGTACACGAACCCCTCTACGCATCCCATGCACAATGCTGTTACCGCTGCAGGAGGTAGCGCCAGGAGCAGGAGGTCTTGTGCATCCCTTCGCTGCAGACGATGCGGGGAGTATCCGTTCAGAAGCAGAATATTCTGAGTTCGCGAACGGACCGACAACCACCCCATGATTGCGGTACAGAAGAGCACAGCCAGGCAAATAAGGCTCGTCAGAGAGCCCGAAGAAGTAACCGCCCCGTAGACAACACGCGCCGGGTTAACGGAGGTAACTTTAACATCCATGCCTTGTTCACGGGCAAGGTTTTCAAAAGCACGCACAAATTCTTGGCTACCCGCTAACGCATATTGGCCGTCAAGCGAGGAATCCCCCAGTGCTCGTGACGGATATTTTTTCCCGTGCTTATCAGGGTCGAACCAATCGATAGTTTCACCGTCAGAGCTCAGTGAATTCGCCCCAAACACGTAGACGGATTTTCCGTGCCAGAAATCTTCGGGGTCAGCAACCACCTTAAGTAGCTGGGCACCATCGGCAGCGTAGCGATCCACCAGAGCATCAAAGTTCTGAATCAGCTCAGACTTAGACTGTTGCGAAGCACGGAGAGAAAGCTGTGCCTGCACATTGGTACCCAGAGGGGTCTGCGTCTCCAGGACAGAGATGAGGGCGCTACCCAGCAGAAAGGTCAGAACCGTACACAATACTGCGCACACTCTCAGAGCATTTTTCATCGTTGAATCCCCGTCTGTAGCGGGTGGGTCTAAACTTCACCACCGCAGGCCTGGTGCTAGAAGACTACCACCTTCACAACCTAAATGGTATAGATTTTCGAATTATTTAGATTCAAAACATATATTTTTTTGCTAGTCAGCGGATTTTATAGTTTCTACAGTGCCTTTTCAGGCTTTCTGAACGAAAGCTGGGAATTTCCTGGATTAACGCTTAGAGAAACTTTAACCGTAGAATATTTCGGTAACAACAGTGTCACCTCCCCAACACACCGGGAAGTGGCACTTTTTTATGCGGGCTCGGAACCCCGGTGCCCGCCCCGACTATGAGTATCTACGGATTTTCACGAATGTCTTCTGAGAACACCGCGGCTCCCCAGAACCCCAAGGCAGAAGCCAAGGGCGCACTGGACCGTTACTTCAAAATCACTGAGCGAGGCTCCACCATCGCCGCCGAATTCCGCGGCGGCCTCGCCACCTTCTTCGCGATGAGCTACATCGTCGTGCTGAACCCCCTCATCATCGGCCTCGGCAAGGACGCATCCGGCAACGCCCTCGGTGTACCGCAGGTCGCAGCAATGACCGCACTGGTCGCAGGCGTCATGACCATCCTCATGGGTGTCATCGCCAAGCAGCCCTTCGCCATGGCGGCAGGCCTCGGCGTGAACGCGCTACTGGCAACCACCATCGCCTCCACCCCCGGACTGACCTGGCCCGCCATCATGGGTCTGGTCGTATGGGCTGGTGTGCTGATGACCATCCTCGTGCTGACCGGCTTCCGCACCGCAGTGTTCAACGCGGTCCCCGAATCGCTCAAGGTCGCAATCGTCGTCGGTATCGGCTTCTTCATTGCCTTCATCGGCCTCGTCAACGCAGGTATCATCCGCCGTATGCCCGACGCAGCCGGCACCACCGTGCCCGTCTCCTTCGGCGTGAGCGGCCACCTGCTCGGCTGGCCCACCCTCGTCTTCCTCTTCGGCCTGTTCCTCACCATTGCGCTGTTCATCCGCAACGTGAAGGGTGCAATCCTCTACGGCGTGCTCGCCTCCACCGCCCTCTCCATCATCCTGGAAAAGGTCGTGCCCTCCGGCAGCTCGCTTCAGTCCCCCACCGGCTGGTCCCTCAACGTCCCCGTCTGGGACTCCAACACCAGCAAGCTGCCCGACTTCTCCCTGTTCGGCTCCGCTGACCTGTTCGGTGCTTTCGGCACTCTCGGCGGCATGGCCGCCGTTCTGCTGATCTTCACCATCCTCATCTCCGCGTTCTTCGACGCAATGGGCACCTCCGTCGGTCTCGCAACCGAAGCAGGCACCATCAAGGACGGTCAGATCGAGAACGTCGACAAGGTCCTGCTCGTGGACGCCCTCGGCTCCGTAGTCGGCGGTGGCACTTCCTCCTCCTCCAGCCAGATTTTCGTGGAGTCCGCAACCGGTATCGGCGCGGGCGCACGCACCGGCTTCGCGAACGTCGTCACCGGCGCGCTGTTCCTCGTCGCAATCTTCCTGTCCCCGCTGGTCACCATCGTGCCCTTCGAAGCTGTTGCACCCGCAATGGTGTTCGTTGGCTTCCTGATGATTCGCCAGGCAGTGAACATCGACTGGAACGACTGGGGTCTGGGTATCCCCGCATTCATGACCATCATCTTCATGCCGCTGGCATACTCCATCGCGGACGGTATCGGCGCAGGCTTCCTGTCCTACGTCTTCATCCGCCTGGTGCAGGGCCGCGGCAAGGACGTGCACTGGCTCATGTACGTGGTTTCCGCAGTGTTCCTCATCTTCTTCGCTAACGGCCTGATTACCGGCTGGATGCACTAAATACATCGGGTGCCGAACCCTCCACACGTGGAGGCGCGGGCACCATCAGGGCGGGGTACCGGCACCATTTGGGTTGCCGGTACCCCGCCCTGAGCTATTCTTCCCTTGCCCCCCTGGCTCCAGCTACCGAGTCTGGTTACTTGCGCCGGCTGCGGGCGGGGAAAACACCACATCACCGACTGAACCGCTGCACACAACGCGTTTCACCGGCACGAGCTGAGCGGCGGCGCCTACAATGGTTGAACCATTGTGGCGCCCGACATGGCTTTCACCCGTGAAACCGGCGGCGCAACAGTACACACCGAACAACATCAACGGATCCTCACATGTCTGAAACCCCGAAGGCGGCAGCACCCACCGGTGCGCTCGACCGCTACTTCAAGATTTCCGAACGCGGCTCCTCCATCGCCGCAGAATTCCGCGGTGGCCTCGCCGCATTCTTCGCCATGAGCTACATCGTGGTGCTGAACCCTCTCGTCATCGGCCTCGGCAAGGACGCATCCGAACGCACCCTCGGTATCGCACCCGTCGCAGCTGTGACCGCACTGGTTGCCGGCGTGATGACCATCCTCATGGGTGTTATCGCCAAGCAGCCCTTCGCCATGGCGGCTGGCCTGGGCGTGAACGCGCTGCTCGCCTCCACCATTGCCACCACCCCGAACCTGACCTGGGCAGACATCATGGGTCTGGTCGTTCTTGCTGGTCTGATCATGACCGTTCTGGTGCTCACCGGCTTCCGTACCGCGGTGTTTGAGGCGGTCCCCGAGTCGCTCAAGACCGCGATTGTGGTCGGTATCGGCTTCTTTATTTCCTTTATCGGTCTGGTCGACTCCGGCATTATCCGCCGCATGCCTGACGCAGCTGGCACCACCGTTCCGGTGAGCCTCGGCGCGGGCGGTCACCTGCTCGGCTGGCCCGCCCTCGTCTTCCTCTTCGGTCTGTTCTTCACCATCGCCCTGTTCATCCGTAACGTGAAGGGGGCGATCCTGTGGGGCGTGCTCGCCTCCACCGCGCTGTCCCTGATTCTGGAGGCGGTTGTCCCCTCCGGTTCTGTGAAGGAGGCGGCGACCGGCTGGTCCCTGAACGTGCCTTCCCTGGCGGACATGAAGTTCACCACCCCGAACTTCTCCCTCATCGGTTCCGCTGACCTGTTCGGCGCATTCACCCACATCGGTCCGCTAGCTGCTTCGCTGCTGGTGTTCACCATTCTGCTGTCCGTGTTCTTCGACGCGATGGGCGTTTCGGTGGGTCTTGCCGCCGAGGCTGGCACCATGAAGGACGGCAAGGTTGAGGACATTGACAAGGTCCTGCTCGTGGACGCTTTCGGTTCCGTTGTCGGTGGTGGCGCGTCCGGTTCGGCGAACCAGATTTTCGTGGAGTCCGCTACCGGTATTGGTGCGGGTGCACGCACCGGCTTTGCGAACATTGTGACCGGTGTGCTGTTCCTGCTGGCGATTTTCATCTCGCCGCTGGTCACCATCGTTCCTTTCGAGGCGGTTGCTCCGGCGCTGGTCGTGGTTGGCTTCCTGATGATTCGCCAGGCCGTGAATATTGACTGGACTGACTGGGGTCTGGGTATTCCGGCGTTCTTGACCATTATTTTCATGCCGCTGTCGTACTCGATTGCGAACGGTATTGGTGCCGGCTTCGTGTCCTACACTTTCATTCGTCTGGTGCAGGGCCGCGGCAAGGACGTGCACTGGCTGATGTACCTGGTCTCCGCGGTGTTCGTGATTTACTTCGGTATGGGCATCATTAACGGCTGGACCCACTAACTCCAACGGAGCACATATTTGCTGAGGGCAGGTTCCTGAGGCGGTTGAGAACGTAAGTTTTCAAGCTGCCGAAGGGCCTGCCTTTTGTGTATCTGATTCGCTCTTACATGTTCCTTATCGCGCCTGGGTGCAAGGAAAAATCATGGCAGAATCATTCCGTTTCCGGTATGATTCTGCCATGATGTCCGTTCAAGAGTATGCCCAAGAAGCTAAAGTTTCAGAGCGAAGCGTGCGCGCCCGCCTAGAACGCGGGATGCTTCAAGGGCGTAAATTGGGAAGCCGCTGGGTCGTAGATTCCCTCCCTGCAGCACACCGCAGTAATGCTGGCCGCCCTATTTCCTTCGATGCATTCAACACCCTAGCTCGATACTTCGATGGGCAGGCGTCTGTTCTATCTGCTGAGGAACGCCGCAGGGCAAAAGAACGTGCCTCAGCGATTCAGGTGCAAGGGGCAGCGTCTGTTGAGCGATACCGAGCCCGCCGCGGGTTGAAAGTGCATCACCTGTTAGCTCCTCCCGCTGAGATTCCTGCAATTTTGGAAGACCCTGCATTGTCGCTGACCGGTATTAGTAGCGATATTTCGCAGGTGTACGGCTCAATGGTTGATGCATATGTTTCGAGCCAGGATTTAGAGAACATCATTTTTCTGTACAATCTGGTCCCGGCTTCCGCAGATTCAGCGAATGTCATCTTGCGTGAATGCGATGAGCCGCCCCATATTCTGCCCCTGCATGTGGCGGTAGATCTTCTAGATTTGGGGGATCCGCGAAGCTCCGCTGAGGCAGAACGCATTCTTCACGATTCTGTTTTCAAGAAAGCGTCTTAGTCATGACCGCATCCCCTATTTTGATTCCTGCTATTGGGGCAGAGCGCGCCTCTTGGCTTGGTCTGGCTGATATCTCAGAGATTATGCCGCAAGGATGGTCCCTGGCTGGCGGAAGCATGATGCGTTTGTTGGCTTCAGAACGAAGCTACGCGGGTTCTCGCTCCACTCACGATATCGACGTTATTCTTGATATTCGTGCGTCAAGAGCGCATATTCACCAATTCCATGAGGCTCTTAACAATGCCGGATTTTCAATTGCCGGATTCAATGCATCAGGTCAAAATCACCGGTGGGTTCGAGGTGAAGCTCAGATAGATATCCTCATTCCTTCGGGACAGTCGGAGGCCGCTCGCACCTATGAGTATCCGGGGTTTGGTCGCCTGCTAGAGACTCGTGGTGCCCAGTTTGGGCTTGAACGCACCCGTAAAGCATCTGTACTCTGCGCTGACCGCCAATTTACAGTCAATGTTCCTGATGGTTTGGGCGCTCTTTACGAGAAGGTATCGGCTCTGCTCAACAATGGAGATTCCGATAAAAGTCGGCATTTCCGAGACATTATTCTTTTGTCTTCGGTTCTTAATTCTCAAGAGCGTCGAGATATCCCGACGCTTTCTGGAAAACAGATATATCGCCTTCATGACGGTATTTCGAGGTCGGTTCACGAATATACCGGCATTATTTCTGACCGTGAGCTGGAGGTAGCCTCTCGTTTAGAGAAATATCTTGAAAAGCTTCTAAAAGATAGAAGCTAACTAAAACAAGAAATGGCAGAATCGTTCCGGTTTCGGAATGATTCTGCCATTTCTTTATGTGCCCGCACCCTGCACGAGACAGGGGCGACGAGAGCTAGAGTTAGCGGACGTCACCATCCACATAGAACCAGGCGCCGCCCACCTTCTCAAAGCGCGACAGCTCATGCATGCTGCCCTTCACCCGCTCCTCCGCAGGGGTGCCCGGCACCGACCGATAGTAGGCGACAAACTCCACCGTGCCGGACGCATCAAACGGGCCGCCTGAAGAACCCAGAATATCCAGGCGGTACCAGCGGATATCATCCTCCAAATCCAGCGTGCCCGGGCGGGTACTCGGATGCCAGCTCGCCAACAGGTACGCCGCATCCCCGGTCGCAAACGCGGTAAAACGCGAGCGCATCAGCTGCTCCGGCGCAGGCGCAGTCAGCGCACCGGAGGCGGCAAACTCGCCCAGGAACCTGCCGCAGCAGGCGCCGTACACCTCGCCGCTCGAGCAGGGGCAGCGGTCATCATGGTTTAGTTCAGTCATGCCACCCAGTATAGAGAAAGCGCCACGTCAAGAAGGCACCGCCTCATGAAAGCACAGCGCAAAGAAACGCCCGTTCCGCCGAGGATACTATCCTCAGCAGAACGGGCGTTCTTGTTTTCAATCGTTAAGTTTGAGCGAACCTACACGGTGCGCATCAGCGGCAACGCTTATTCAGCGATTGCGCGAGCCGGGGTGTCAGCAGCCGAAGGCTTACCCACGTATGCGCCACGGTACTTAGCAGCCGGGTGGCTGTCAGCGACCTTGGTGTGGCCCTTACCGAAGATGTTCTCACGCAGGGTGTTGCCCTCGTACTCGGTGCGGTAGCGGCCGCGCTTCTGCAGCTCGGGAACAACGTACTCGATGAAGTCCTCGAAGGAACCCGGGGAGACGTGGTACGCCAGGTTGATGCCGTCCAGGCCACCCTCGTCAATCCAACGCTCCAGCTCGTCAGCAACCTGAACCGGGTCACCAACAATGACATCGCCCATGCCGCCGAGGGTGGTGTGCTCAGCGATGGCCTTGCGGGTCCACTTCTTGTCCTTCGCCTGCAGGGTGAAGGGGGTCAGGAAGGACTGAATCGACTCGGTCTGCACGTAGTTCAGAACCTCGTCCTCGTCGAACTGGGACAGGTCAACGCCGGACCAGCCGCCGATGATAGCCTGTGCAGAGTCGAGGTTGATGTACTTCTTGTAATCCTCGTACTTTGCCCTTGCCTTCTCTTCGGTCTCATCCACGATGACGGAGAGCATTGCGAGGATCTTGACGTCGTCGCGGCTACGGCCCTGCTCCTCGGCAGCGGTGCGAATACGGTCGGTCACAACGCGGGTCAGGTCGGGACGCAGGGCGCTGATGAACACAGCCTCAGCGTGCTTACCGGAGAACTTCTGACCGCGGCTGGATGCGCCAGCCTGGAAAATCACGGGGGTGCGCTGCGGGCTCGGCTCGGTCAGGGAGATGCCGGGCACGGAGAAGTACTTGCCCTTGTGGCCAATCGGGTGGACCTTGGAGGGGTCAGCGTAGACGCCGCGCTCGCGGTCCTTGATGACTGCGCCGTCTTCCCAGGAGCCTTCCCACAGCTTGTAGCAGACGTCCAGGAACTCGTCAGCGATATCGTAGCGCTCATCGTGCGGAATCTGGGTGGGCAGGCCCTGGTTCTCAGCAGCCGACGGCAGGTAAGAAGTCACCACGTTGAAGCCGACGCGGCCCTCGGTGAGGTGGTCGAGGGAGGCGTAGCGGCGAGCCAGGGTGTAGGGCTGCTCGAAAGTAGCGGCAGCAGTCACACCGAAGCCGAGGTGCTCGGTCACTGCAGCCATCGCAGAAATCTGGGTTGCGGGGTCATTCACGGGAACCTGAGCGGCACCCTCAATGGCGGGAGCGGCAGAGTTCTTGTACACGTCGTAGATGCCGACCACGTCAGCGATGAACACGGCGTCAAACAGGCCGCGCTCAAGGGTCTTAGCCAGGTCAGTCCAGTACTTGATGGTGTTGTACTCGGTTGCGCGGGAGCGCGGGTGACGCCAGAGGTCGAAGCTCTGGTGACCGATGCAGGTCATCTCGAATGCGTTAACTACGATGCGCTTCTTCTGCTCAGCCATCGATTTTCCTTTCGCGAATGATCGGGGACGATCGGGTTTGTACCCTGCACCCCGCGCGCCGCCTCCTGACACCTTCTGCGTTCGGTGGTGACCTTCGTGCAGGTGGCGCGTTCGCGCCGTACTTGCCTCATTCCGTTGAGGCCAGATCATCATCTGGGGCACCCCGCTACGGGAGAGGGTTGCCGCCCGGCTAGCCAGAGCTTAGCGCCGGGACTCATGATCTCGTGGTTTGAGTGTACGGGGCGCGCGGGAGGGAGGTCACGTTTGTGACGAAAAAATCTTTTTGTGACGGGGGGACCGAAATATTTCGTGACAAATGCGAAATAAAGAGTCATAGAAATTCATACGCGCCCGTTAGGTTGATTGAGGCGTGGCACAGCCCATAGGGTTGAAGGAGCAAACCATCCAGAGCGACTGAGAGACCTGGCTCCACGACGTCGCAGCAACCGGCACGGATTCTTCCGCCCCCGGTGCTAACGCCAGGAACGATGGAAGTGACATGACACTCAACAGTGCAGTAACTGACGTACCCACCAGTGAAAACACCGGCCGACACGCCGTATCCACCGCCGCCGTCCCCCTCAGCTTTGAAGACGTCGGGCAATCTTTCCCCGTGCCCGGCGGAACCCACGAAGTTCTTCGCGGAGTCTCCTTCACCGCAGCCCCCGGCGAGATTATCTCCGTCATCGGCTCCTCCGGATGCGGCAAATCCACCCTCCTGCGTGCAGCAGCAGGCCTGAACCGCATCACCGCAGGTACCGTGCGTATCGGCGAGAAGGCCGTGACCGGACTCGATCCCCGCGTGGCTATCGGCTTTCAGGAACCGCGCCTGCTCCCCTGGCGCACCGTCGCCGACAACGTGGCGCTCGGACTGCCGCAGGGCACCAAAAAATCTGACGGCGCAGCATCCGTAGCGCGCCTGCTCGACCTGGTCGGTCTGGGCGAGTATGCAACCCACCGTCCCAAGGAAATTTCAGGCGGTATGGCTCAGCGCGTGTCCCTGGCGCGAGCGCTCGCACGCAACCCCGGCGTGCTGCTGCTCGACGAGCCCTTCGGTGCTCTGGACGCGCTGACCCGCATCAACATGCAGGATTTGCTGTTGGACGTGCATCGTCAGGATCCGACCACCATTCTGCTGGTCACCCACGATGTGGAAGAGGCGCTGTACCTCTCTGACCGGGTCATTGTTCTCGGTAAGGACACCCCGGAGGCGCCCGCCACCATCCAGCGCATTGTGACCGTTGACCGTTCTCACCCGCGTGACCGCGCCGATGCAGAGATCACGGCGCTGCGTAGCGAACTGCTCGCTGAGCTCGGCGTGGAAGATATCGCCTAGGCCGCAACAACGCCAGAACCGCAGGCAACGCTAGAGCTGCCGCATTTCATCTCATCAATACATCACATCATCATCTTCAGAAGCGAAAAGAACCATCATGACTTTCTCCCCGTCTCGCCGTACCGCCCTCAAGTCCCTTGCCGCAGCCGCCGCTTTTGCTACTCTGCTCAGCGCCTGCGCCGGTGAGGGTTCCGGTTCCGCTAGCGCCTCCGGTGCTGCCGGTGGTGGCGACAAGAACACCGTGACCATTGACTACGCCACCTACAACCCGCTCTCGCTGATTATCCGCAAGAAGGGCTGGCTCGAGACCGCCCTGTCCGCCGAGGGTAAGAAGGTTGAGTGGGTCAAGTCCGCCGGCTCGAACAAGGCGAATGAGGCGCTGCGCAGCGGCAACATCGACGTCGGCTCCACCGCGGGCTCGGCGGCACTGCTCGCCCGCGCGAACGGCTCCCCCATCAAGGTCATCAGCCTCTACTCGCAGCCCGAGTGGTCGGCGCTCGTCACCCGCAAGGACTCGGGCATCACCAAGGTTGCGGATCTGAAGGGTAAGACCGTTGCCGTGACCAAGGGTACCGACCCCTACTTCCTGCTGCTGCAGGCACTCAAGCAGGAGGGCATTTCTGCTTCGGATTTGACCATTCAGAACCTGCAGCACGCCGACGGCCGCACCGCACTGGATAACGGTCAGGTCAACGCGTGGAGCGGCCTGGACCCGATTATGGCTGCCGCCGAGGTGGAAAGCGGCGACGTGCTCTTCTACCGCAACCTGGACTTCAACACCTACGGCTTCCTGAACGCAACCGAGAAGTTCATCCAGTCCAACCCGACCGCCGCACAGACCATTGTGGACGTGTACGAGTACGCTCGCGCCTGGGCTAAGAAGAACCCCGAAGAGGCAGTGAAGATTGTGGAGGAAGAGTCCGGCATTAAGCACGAGACCGCCCAGGTCGTCATGGACCGCACCCACCTGGACATCGACCCGGTTCCGGGCGCTAAGCAGGTTGAGGTACTCAAGGGCGTTGGCCCGATTCTGGTCGAGTCCGGCGACGTCCCCTCCCAGTCCGACGTGGACAAGGCCCTGAACAGCATCGTGGACGACCAGTTCGCCAAGAAGGCTGACAGCGCCGCCGTCGAGAAGATCGCAAAGGTGGTTGAGAAGTAATGACCGCCGCAACGGTTAGTGCCACCTCCAGCGCTCACGCTGAGCATGCCGAGAAGAGCGCTACTTCTGTGAAGCTGCCGTCGAACCCGTTCGCCGGTAAGCAGTACCTGGGCCTGATTCTGCCCCTGGCGCTGATTGCCCTCTGGTACATTCTGAGCACCAACGGCGTGTTCACCCAGGTTCAGCTGCCCTCCCCCGACCGTGTGGTCAGCGCCGGTGTTGAGCTGGCACAGCGCGGCGAGTTGGGCCGCCACGTGGCGATTTCTACTCAGCGTGTGCTGATTGGTTTCGGTATTGGTGCCGTGCTCGGCCTGGTGCTGGGTGCGCTGATTGGCTTGTCTGCGCCGGTGCGTCTGATTGCCGCGCCGACCATTGGTGCGCTACGTGCCGTACCGTCCCTGGCGTGGGTTCCGCTGCTTCTGCTGTGGATCGGTATCGGTGAGAATTCCAAGGTGACCCTGGTTGCTATTGGTGCATTCTTCCCGGTGTACACCACGGTTTCTGCGGCTCTGGCGCACGTTGACCCCAAGCTTGTGGAGGCGGCACGCGCCTTCGGCCTGAAGGGTCTGCGCCTGTTCACCACGGTTCAGCTTCCCGCGGTTCTGCCGTCGGTCGTTTCGGGTCTGCGTCTGGCGCTGGCTCAGGCGTGGCTGTTCCTGGTCGCCGCTGAGCTGCTGGGTGCATCCATGGGCCTGGGTTATCTGCTGACCGACTCGCAGAACAACGGCCGCACCGACCGCCTGCTGCTGGCTATTGTGGCGCTGGCGGTGCTCGGTAAGATTACCGACGCCTTGGTGGGTGTTTTCGAGCGCTGGGTGAAGGCGAAGTACCCCAGCAACTAACGCCACCAGCAATTAGCACCACAGCTAAACGCAACACTCAGCACGCGCTGAGTTTTAGGAGAGATGTCCGCCGCGTGGCTGCTCCCCAAAGGTGAGCTAATCATCGCTACGCGCCGGAGAAAGAAGTCGGCGGGGAAACCTGTCGCCTACTGAATGATGATGATGAATCCCGCCCCGCGCCCCACAGCAGTGAGCGCGGGGCGGGGTCTTTAAATATTTCGGAATATTACGAACCGATACACAGCATGCCGAATATGACGGGCTCCTTTGCTTCCTGGCCCGGAGCGCGCTTTACTAAGAAGGCAAACCATCCAGAGCGACCGAGAGACCTGGCTCCGTGACGTCGCAGCAACCCCCTCGCCAACGCACACACAGACCCCACGGTCACACAGACAGCGGCACGGCGAGCAAGGGTGCTAATGCCAGCAACCGATGGGAGAATAATGGGACTGCCCACCCCCTACTCGTTCACCGACCCGCTGAACCCCACCCCGAACCCCGCCCTCGAATCTGACGAGGCACGCGTCGCGTTCTGGGAGAAGCAGGCGCAGCGCCTCACCTGGGCTGAGCCCTGGCACACCGCGCACCGCTTCGAGAAGCCGAAGTCCCTCGGCTTCGATGAGGACGGCATCGAACAGTTCAGCATCCCCGAAATTAAGTGGTTCGAGGGCGGTAAGCTCAACGTCGCCTACAACTGCGTGGACCGCCACGTGGAGGCGGGCCGCGGCGACAAGGTAGCCCTCTACTTTGAAGGTGAACCCGGCGACCGTGAAGCCATCACCTACGCCGAACTGCAGCGCCGCATCGCGAAGGCAGCGAACGGCCTGCTGTCCCTGGGCGTGCGCAAGGGTGACCGTGTGGTCATCTACCTGCCCGTCATCCCCGAAACCATTATTTTCACCCTCGCCTGCGCGCGTATTGGCGCGATCCATTCCCTCGTCTTCGGTGGCTTCTCTGCCGAGGCGCTGAAGTTCCGTGTGGAAGACACCGGCGCGAAGGTCCTCATCACCACCGACGGTCAGAACCGCCGCGGCAAGGTCGTTCCCGTGAAGGTCAACGCCGACGAAGCATGCTCCGGCGAGAACAACATTGAGCACGTTATCGTGGTGGACCGCACCAGCGCCTCCGACCCGGTAGCGCACGCCGCTGTGCCGTGGACTGAGGGCCGCGACGTCTGGTACCACGACCTGGTTGACGACCAGCCGGACACCCACGCCTACGAACTGCATGACGCAGAGGATCCGCTGTTCATTATTTACACCTCCGGTACGACCGGTAAGCCCAAGGGCCTGGTACACACCATGGCTGGATACCTGGTGCAGACCGCGTACACCCACGCGCTGCTCTACGATCTGCTGCCGGATTACGTGGACGAGAACGGCGTGCTGCGCCCCGACGAGCTGTCAGCTGTTAACGACCCGGAAAAGGTTGAGTCCACCGTTCACTGGTGCACTGCCGACCTGGCGTGGGTCACGGCCCACACCTACGAAATTTACGGTCCACTGGTCAACGGCGTGTCCGAGGTGATTTACGAGGGTACCCCGAACACCCCGCACTACGGTCGCCACTTTGAGGTTATCGAACGCTACGGCGTGACCAACTACTACACCGCGCCGACCCTGATTCGTTCCCTCATGGGTGCGTTCCCGAACGGCCCGGAGCCCGGCAAGTACGACTTCTCGACCGTGCGTCTGCTCGGTTCGGTGGGCGAATCCATCAACCCGGAGGCGTGGCGCTGGCTACGCGAGCACGTGGGCGGCGGCACCGCGGCGTTCATCGACACCTGGTGGCAGTCGGAGACCGGTTCGACCGTGTGCTCCCCGCGCCCGCACGACCCGGCATTCGCACCCGAGGGCACCTACCCGGAGGGTACCCCGCACTGCACTCCCCTGCCCGGCTGCGCTACCCGCGCCGTTCCCGGCGTGTCCACCCGCGTGGTGGATGAGCACGGCGACCCGGTCGAACCCGGCAAGCAGGGCTTCATCGTGGTCGATAAGATTGGCCCCTCAATGGCTCGTACCGTGTGGCAGAACCCGCAGCGTTTCCTGGATTCCTACTGGCGTCACTACGGCGAGCGCGGCTGGTTCCTCGCTGGCGACGGCGCGAAGGAAGACGAAGAGGGTAACGTGTACATCCTCGGCCGTATTGATGACGTGATTAACATTTCGGGTCACCGCCTGTCCACGATTGAGATTGAGTCGGCGCTGGTGACTCACCCGGCTGTGGTTGAGGCTGGTGTCTGCCCCGTGGAGGATGAGCTGACCGGTCACCAGGCGGTCGCCTACGTGACGCTCACCGATGAGGGTAAGGACCTGACTGAGGATGAGCTGAAGGCGGCGCTGACCGCACACGTGCGTGAGCACATTGGCCCGATTGCTAAGCCGAAGGACGTTGTGGCGGTTGCCGATATCCCGAAGACCCGTTCGGGTAAGATTACTCGCCGTCTGCTCGGTGAGCTGTACCAGGGCCGTTCTTTGGGCGATGTTTCTTCGCTGCAGAATGAGGAGGCGCTGGGCCACATTGCGCAGGTGCTGGTGGATACTGGCCGCGTGAGCGAGGCTGTCTAGGCTCTGTTACTGAGCTGAGCCGAAAGCTACATAGAGTAAAGGTGCGGATACCGAATGATGATTCGGTATCCGCACCTTTTCATTTTATAGAGCTGACAAGGCTCTTCGGCATTGCGCCGCTTAAATCAGGCCCAGCGAACGAGCGTGTTCAGCGGTAATGCCGCTCGGTTCAATGTGCTCGGGGCCCTTGTCCTTCTCGGGGTGCTCGGTCGCCTGGAAGCGGATCATCTTCACATCGTTTGCCGCGCCCAGGTTCGTGATCATGCCGTCACCGTTGAGGTCCACGGACACCGGCTCGGTATCAATCTTGCCGTTGCCGTTGAAGTCAATCGGCTGGTTGGCGGGCTTGCCCTTGTACAGGAAGCCAGCCGCGCGAGGACCGAAGCCGCGCGCCTCGTACAGCTTCGCCTCGTTGAGCATGCGGTACTCGGCGGTGGAGTAGCCGAAGTAGCGGCTACCGTCAGCCATGGGCACGCCGGTGAGGGTGTACTGGTAGTTCATGACGCTGTAGTAGTTGGGCTTGTAGTTGATTTCGTCCCAGCCGCCGTGGCTCAGTGCGAGGTTGTGGCCGAGCTCGTGCACGAACACTGCCACGCGGATGTCGCTGGTTGCCTTGCCCCAGAAGTGCGGGCCGACGGTGACCATGAGGTTGCGGCCGCCGAAGTTAGCAATGCCGGAGGAGGTGCTGTTGTCGTAGTAATCGCCCCAGATGACGTAGTGGAAGGTGCCTTCGCGGGCGGGGTTGAACTTACCTTCGGTCGCCTTGATGCGGTGGAGTGCCTTGAACTCGCTGTCGAGTGCCTGGTAGCTGATTTCGTTGCCGCCGCCCAGGTTGTACTTGGCGCTGCGGGCGTCACCTGCGTCCAGGTGGATGTTCACGCCGTGGGTGCCGTCGGGGTTGCGCAGGGGCAGGTCGGCGTAAATCTTGGTGATGCGGTCCAGTTCGTCTTCGCTGGGCAACAGGCCTGCCATGTAGTCCATCTCGACGAAGATGTCCTTGTGGTTGGGGTCTGCGCCCATTGCGGGGAAGTCGACGTCGATTTTGCCGTCGCCGTCTGCGTCGTAGCCCTTCAGCTCCCAGGTGTTGGGGATGCCGTCGCCGTCAATGTCGGGGCTGTAGGCGTTTGCTGCAGGGGCTGCGATAGTGCCCAGGCAGAGCACTGCGAGGGAGGCAAGCGTGACGCGTGCGCTCTTCAGAAATGCCATGTTGTGTTCCTTCAGTGTGTGGTGACCGGTGGTGTTTCTGTGGAGTTTTCCGGGAGGGCGTTCTCCACGGTTTCCATGATGCTCCCGTTTCACGCGCTAGGTGAGCTGGGTACCGTAATGTTCATACATTAAGGTAAAAGTTGAGATAATTTTGAAGATGAGCTGAATTACATTAGAGTATCAGTAATTCAACTCACACGCATCACCACATTCTTCACAACAAGAGAGATCCTATGACTTCTTCCTCGAACACCACTAACGGTCTGAACCGCCGCGCACTCATCAAGGGTGCCGCTTGGAGCACCCCCGTCATCGCAACCGCGGCGGCGGTACCCGCCTACGCGGCGTCCACCGATGCGCAGGAAACCCCGACCCTGAGGTTCGGTGTCTTCACTCAGGCGTTCAACTCGAACCCCGCCAACAACTTTGATACCCGCTACGGCCTGGACTCCTACACCGTGCAGGTACCCAACATCACCGCGACCTCCACCACCCCGCAGAGCCTCGGCGGCGGCACCTTCACCCCCGGCGGTAGCGTCGGTGCAGGCCTGTACGGTGGCGCGGGCCTGTGGATTTCCGCACCCATCAACTCCAAGGGCGAGTTCCAGGGCAGCTCCTGGCTGTACCCTCAGGCGCACCTGCAGGTGACCTTCGAATTCACCTTCCCCACCGCCGAGGACGTCACCGACCCGCTGCTGTGGGACACCGAGAACGACGTTGAGATCCCGGCACTCGCCAAGAGTGCGGGCGGCGCAAAGACCAACAACCCCGCCGTGGCGGCGTTCAACGGCATCGCATACACTGCGAAGTTCTACGAGCCGGTCATCGAGGACAACGTCTGGACCGGCGTACTGGACATCCGCACCTCCGACTACCTGGAAGCCACCGCGAAGGACGGCGTGAGCTACGCGCAGGTTCTGGCTTCGCTGGTTCCGGTGTACTTCACCGAGGTGACCTCCAGCTACACCCTGACCACCACCGCTCAGATCACCAGCGGTAGCGTCGCAATGCAGCTGACCGAGGGTGGCGAGTACACCTTCCAGGACCTGGCTGGTTTGCGCGCTTCGGCAACCATTAGCCGCTAAGGGAGATGGCCCGCTAAGACAGCGAATTTAAACACCGGGGGCCCGGCATCCGTTATGGATGCCGGGCCCCTCGCCGTATTTAAGGCTCAGCGTATCGGTTACCGCCGACAGCCGCTAGAGGCTAGTCCTTAGCGGGGACCATGCCCTTGGAGCGAGCCAGGTCGGCAGTCATTTCATTGTGGTCAATCTCAGCCGAGAGGTGCTTCTCGGAACGGTACACGCCGCCCTGCGCCTCGGTGCCCTCAGCCTGCAGCTTCAGGGTCGCCAGGTCGTTCGGAGCGGTCAGTTCAGTCAGCTCGCCGTCACCGTTCAGGTCAACCGACACCGGCTCGTCATCAATCTTGCCGTTGCCGTTGAAGTCGATACCCTCCCAGGCGGGCTTACGGAAGTACAGCCAGCCGTAGGCGTTGCGACCAAAGCCGGCGCGTTCGTCCAGCTTGTTCTCGTCCAGGGTCTTGTAGGCGCGGGTCGAGTAGCTGAACTTCAGCTCACCGCTGGCGCGGCGCACACCGTAGATCTGGTACATGTAGTTCATGACGCTCAGGTAGTTCGGCTTGTCGTTCACGTCATCGGTGCCGCCGTGACCCAGACCGAGGTTGTGGCCCAGCTCGTGGATGAAGGTGCCCACGCGCACGTCGGAGGTTGCAGACTTGCCCCAGAAGCGCGGGCCGACGGTCACGATGAAGCCGCGGCCACCCACGTAGCCCAGGCCGGAGGAACCGTACTCATCGTAGGCGTCACCCCAAATCATGTAGTGGAAGACGCTTTCACGGTTGGGGTCCATGTTCTTGGAGCGGATTTCGACCCACTTGGTCATGGTGTTGTCGAGCTGTTCGTGCGCCACTTCGTTGCCGCCGCCGAGGTTGTACTTAGCGCTGCGGGCGCTACCGGCATCCAGGTGAATGTTAATGCCGGTGGTGCCGTTCGGATTGCGGAGGGGCAACTGCGCGAAGGATTCGGTGATGCGGTCGAGCTCTTCCTCGCTAGCGAGCAGGCCGGGCATGTAGTCCATCTCCACGAAGAGGTCCTTCTTCAGCGGGTTAGCGCCCATGCCGGGGTAGTCCACGTCGATTTTGCCGTCGCCGTCGGCGTCGTAGCCCTTCATTTCCCAGGTATTGGGGATGCCGTCGCCGTCAATGTCCGGGTTGTACGCCTGCGCTGCGGGGGCCGCAACAGTGCCGAGTACCAGCAGTGCCGCCGAAGCGAGCGCGGTACGCACCACGCGATTTGAGGTCAGAAAAGACATAGGATCTCTCTTCGTGTCTTGGCCGCGCGTTAGATTACTTCATCTGACGTTGCGTACGGTATGGGTCATACGGGCCCGGTCCACTGGTAGGTATAAGTGTCAGACGGTAGCCGCGCGGTGCGGTGGTCATGTGTATCGCTGTTGCCGGTGTGCAGCCGGCATGCCGCAAGTGAGCACGGCGTTTAAAAGACAGCGGGTCACTGCCGAACCCTCCGATGGAGGAAAAGGAGCCATTCTTGGTTCTCTTCTGTTCGACGGTGACCCGCCTCATCATACACAGAGTGCATCTAGTTTGTCCCGGTATTTGCACCGCATCTCAAGTTATGCACCGTTTATGACGTAAAGCGCTCTGATAAGCCTTCTACTTAGTGGCCTCCACCTCAGCGTTCTGTGCGGCACCCTTCGCCTCGGAGGTCTTCTTGGAGGCATAGAACAGGCACACGACCGCACCCACTGCCGCGGCGACCAGGGGAAGCATCATGGAATCAGCCATTGCCGCCGCGTAGGGTTCACGCAGGACCTGGGGAAGCACGCCACCTCCAGCACCGCCGTGAGAACCACCGCCCGCTGCGGTAGCAGGACCCAACGCGGACAGGTGCGAGGTAATCGCAGAAGCCATAATCGTGGTAATCGCAGCCGATCCGAGCACCGACGCCATCTGGCGGGTCTCGTTGTACACGCCCGAACCGGCACCTGCACGCTGCGGCGGCAGGTTACGGGTCGCCGACACCGACAGCGGACCCCAAATGCAGGAGTTCGCCGCGCCCAGAATAATCATCGGACCAACCATCAGCCACAGGTTGCCGTCCGCAACCATCGTCGGGCGGAGCAGAGCAAAACCAATCACCAGCAGCGTAAAGCCAATCACGGCAATCCACTTCGGGTCGTTACGGTTCAGGCGCACACCCACCACCGGCGCCAACGCGCCCGAGAACAACGCCATCGGGGCGGTCATCAGTGCAGCCTGGGTCGGGTCCAGACCCTCCACCTGCTGCAGGTACAGGGTCAGAGGGAACGCCATGCTGATAGCAACCACACCCATAGCGGAGATAGCCACATTCGACACGGAGAAGTTACGGTCACTGAACAGGCTCAGCGGAACCAGCGGCTCACGCGGATTAATAGCCTGCCAGCCAATGAACAGGCCCAGCACCAGAATGCCGGCAATAATCAGACCCCACACGCTCACCGCAATGCCGGTACCAAGGAACGAATCGGTCATGATGCCCCAGTCGTAGCTAGCGCCTTCCTGAATGCCGAAGACCAGCAGGAACAGGCCGACCGCCGACAGGACCACGCCCAACCAGTCGAAGCTGTGCTTCTTCTGCTCAAACACCGGCACATTACGCCACGCCAGGAACAGACCAATCAGACCCACCGGAATGTTCACGAAGAAAATCCAGCTCCAGTTCAGGGCATCCACCAGCACGCCGCCCAGAATCGGGCCAATCAGCGAGGCGACACCCGCAGTCGCACCCCAAATACTCATCGCAACACCGCGCGCATTCGGCGGGAACATCAGCGTAATCAGAGACATGGTCTGCGGGGTCATCAGCGATGCGCCCAGGCCCTGCACCACGCGGGCAGCGATGAGCGACTCAACGTCCGCCGCCAGACCACACCACAGGGAAGCAAGCGTAAAAATACCCATGCCGATCATGTACAGGTTCTTCTGACCGAAGCGGTCACCCATACGACCGGTAATGAGCAGCGGCACCGCGTACGCCAACAGGTAGGCGCTCGTCACCCACATACCCGCCGACAGGGATGCATCCAGATCCTGCAGCATGTGCGGCAGGGCGATGGTGACGATATTGCCATCCACCAGGATCATGAAGAAGCCAACAACCAGGGACCAGAGAGCAGGCCAGGGCTTGTAGGGTGTCTTCGCCGGGTTACCGACGAGAGGCGCTTTCTTGGGGCGTGAACTCAATGATCCTCCAGCGGATGAGCGTTGCGGGTACAGTCTGCGTGTTCAGCGTTGCCGCTAATAAATATCACCCCATCTTACTCCCCTTGTGGGCGCGGCTCCGGTTGCTCTACCCTAATCAGCGCTCATCAGCGGCTTACCGGCGCCCGTCCGCGGCAACCCGGCAATAAGCACATCGCACCCACTAGACTGAAGCTATAGAAGCTTATCGGGGCGCTAGCACCAGCGCCCCATCAGACCACCCTCAACGAGACGACCCCCGGGAGGACCCATGGGTTTCTTTGACTTCTTCACCGACCGCACCCCGGCAGAACCCGCCGAAATCCGCCTCGTCGCTTTCGTCAGCGGCAAAGTGCAGGGTGTGGGCTTCCGCTGGTGGTGCGCCGGAACCGCCAAGCCCATGGGACTGACCGGCTACGCCGAAAACCTCGACGACGGGCGCGTCAAGGTCGTTGCGGAGGGTACCGCCGCCTCCTGCGCTCGCCTGGTGGATGTGCTGCGCGGTGATGACACCGCGGGCCGGGTTGACGAGGTGGTCGTCGAGTGGGAGGAGCCGTCCGGCTCGTTCCGCGGCTTCGGCATCAGGTAGCTAGATAGCCTCCGAGCCTAGTTAGCCCAGAGCGCCGCGAATTGCGCGCGGGTCATATCGGCGCGGCGCACCCGATGCTGCACCGGGTGACCGTTCTCGTCGGGGCGGCCGGAGTTCGGGTCAATATCGTCGTAGATGCCGGTGAAACCCGCTTTAACCGCCACACGTTCGGAGGTCTCGTTACCCGCCAGGGCGGTCCAGCGAACAGTCTCGAGACCCAGCCCGAGCGGGTCGAAAGCGTAGCCAAGGACGGCTCGCAACGCCTCGGTCATATACCCCTTGCCGCGCGCCTTCGGGGCGGTGTAATAGCCCAGTTCGGCGCGGGTTCCGGGGCTTTCGGGGGTTCCGTCAGGTAAGCGCAGCTCGATACTCCCCGCGAACACACCGGAGGCGTCAATCGCCCAGCGTCGGATCTGCCCGGCGGCAATCTGGCGGGCGGTGGTGAGTAGGGAGTCCTCGGCATCGGCGCGAGTGTAGTTCAGCGGTACGCGGGTGTAGCGAATCATTTGCGGGTCGCGGCAGGCTTCTACGATGTCGGGGATATCCGCCTCGCGCAGGTGGCGCAGGGTGAGGCGTTCGGTAATGAGTTCAGGCTGGCTGGGCTCTGCATGTTCGCTGTGTCCTGAGAAGTCACTGTGTTCTGAGAAGTTACTGTGTTCGGGGGTCATGATTCGAGCTTAAACCCTCAGGTTTGTGCGCCGGAAAAGCTTTTGTGAGCATCCTAGAATGCTCGGTGATGCAAATCATAGTTAAACACTTCTGTTTTAATGCGTCATCACTTGATTATTATGAATTATTCATAATAAAATAGTTATCGAGCCCGCCCAATGGGCACCACTTAGAACAAGCGCCGCGCAACGAATCCGCGCGGCACGAAGCAGAAAGAAGAACACTATGGCAGTTCTGACCATCGGCGACCAGTTCCCCGCATACGAGCTCACCGGCGTTGTCCCCGGTAAGCTGGCTGACATCGAAGCAACCAAGCCCGAAGACTACTTCACCACCGTCTCCTCCGAGGGTCTGGACGAAGACACCTGGCGCGTCGTCTTCTTCTGGCCGAAGGACTTCACCTTCGTTTGCCCCACCGAGATCGCAGCATTCGGCAAGCTCGCTGACGAGTTCGAGGCACGCGACACCCAGGTGATTGGTGTTTCCGTTGACAACGAGTACACCCACTACGCATGGCGCCGCTCCCACGAAGAGCTCGTGGACCTGCCCATCGTCATGGCATCCGACCTCAAGCGCGAACTGACCGCAGCACTGGGCATCCTGAACAAGGACGGCGTTGCAGACCGCGCAACCTTCATCATCGACCCCCACAACACCATCCAGTCGGTCTCCATTACCGCTGACTCCGTCGGCCGTAACACCGACGAGGTGCTCCGCCAGCTGGACGCACTGCAGTCCGACGAGCTGTGCGCATGCAACTGGAAGAAGGGTGCAGCAACCATCGACGCATTCAAGGAGATGAAGTAATCCATGAGCATCGATAACCTGCGTTCGGCTCTGCCTTCCTACGCGAAGGACATGAACCTCAACCTGTCCTCCCTGCCCCGCATCACCTCCCTCACCGAGCAGCAGCTCTGGGGCGCAATCCTCGCAACCGCAGCAGCAACCAAGGTTGACTCTGTTGTTGTTGAGATTGCTGCAGAGGCTAAGGAGCACCTGAGCGACACCGCTTACGAGGCTGCTCTGGGTGCTGCAACCATCATGGGCATGAACAACATCTTCTACCGCACCCGTGGCTTCCTGAACGGTGCATACGATGACCAGCGTGCAAACCTGCGTATGCAGATCATCGGCAAGAACGGTGGCATTGAGAAGCTGGACTTCGAGATGTTCGCTCTAGCAGTGTCCGCAGTCAACGGCTGCTCCCACTGCGTTGAGGCTCACGAGCACACCCTGCGTGAAGAGGGCGCAACCAAGGAACAGGTCAACGACCTGATCCGTATTGCTGCAACCCTCGGTGGCGTGGCACAGGGCATTCAGCTGGCTGAGGCACTGGGCTAAACCCACTAAGCGTTAGAGCTTACACAGAAGCGGCGCATCCACCCGTCACGGGTCGGATGCGCCGCTTCCTTTATGCACAGATTATGCCCTGCAGTAGCTAAAAACGCGTTGGACGGCGGTTTCCTAGCTCCCCCGATTTGGCGCTATACAATGCCTGTATGCGGTACTGTATTTTGGACTCCACCAGCCCCCTTCCCAGCGTGGAAGAACTTACTGAGCTTTACGATTCTGTGGGCTGGAGTGCCTATACCAAAACGCCTAAACGTCTCATCCCGATGGTGGAAGGGTCGCGGTATCTCTACACCGCACGAGAGGCAACCACGGACGGAACGGGACGGCTCGTCGGGCTAGTCCGCGCCGTCGGGGATGGACATTCTATCGCCTACATTCAGGACCTCCTAGTGCATCCGCACGCCCAACGACAGGGCGTTGGTTCTGCGCTTCTAAAGCGTGTCATTGAGGACTTTGACCGAGAAGACATTCGACAGCGACTCATTACTACCGACGTCGGTACTGAACACGCCGTTGCGCTCTACAAACGCTACGGTTACGCCCCCGTAGAGGCAGCAGGATGCATCACCCTTGCATGCTATCGATAAGGCAATATCGCATGCGGCTTGATACGGCTCGACTCGTTCAAGCTGGCTGAGGCACTGGGCTAAACCCACTAAGCGTTAGAGCTTGAAACAAGCGGCGCGTCCACCCCTTTGCGGGTCGGATGCGCCGCTTTGTTTTAGCTACTTTTGTTTCAGCTGGTCGCCGAGTCCGCTCGCAGGGCGGCATCCCAGCCGCTCGCCAGGCGCGTCGCCGCGGCAACCAGAGCCACCAGATCCTCGGCGTACACCGGGGTCGAGCGCACGCCTGCGCACCAGTCAATCGTGCCCAAACCCAGCCAGGGCTTACCGGGGAAGAACTCGCGCCGCAGCGCCACACGGCGCTTACCCAGGGCGCGGCGACCCGGCACGTACCCGCCGCGGCTGATGAACAGCGCCTCGCGGCCCTCGGACTCCACCAGCGCCTCCAGGGCCCTCAGTGCAGGAACCCAGCTCGGCTCCCCCATGCTCGCCAGGTCGGTCAGTTCGGGGTACTCGCTCTCGTGCTCCGCCACGCTCACGCCCAGAATGTACTGGTAGCGCACCTGCCCGAGCTCCTGCGGCAGGCCGCGGTCGGCGGTCTGAATCGTACCGCACAGGTGCCGAACGACCGGCTCACCCTCGGCGTTCACGCCGGCCAGAGGCTCGCCGTCCCGGTAGATTGCGGGGCCGTCCAGGTAGAGCCCCACCGCGCCGGTACCCGTGATGTTGGGGCGCACCGACCAGCCGGGAAGCGCCTCCTCCAGGCGGGGCACCACGCCCCGCAGGATTTCGAAAACTTCGTCACGCGATACCGTCACGGCGGTTCCTTTCACCTTACGCAGATAACGATTTGCGATGTGGCCCGGTCTATCAAACGACCGGGCCACATGCCTCTAGTATTCGTCTAGCTCCAGCTTAGCGAGCGCTCAGCTTACGGGAGGGTAGCCACACCATGAGCGCCGACAGCGCCGCACCGGCAAACATCATGACCGCCATGGACTCCACCGCATTCAGGGGGCTCAATGCCAACAGTAGCGAAGAAATGATGCCGCTACCGTACTGGAAAGAACCCAGCGCAAAAACAATCATGACAGAGCATTGGGGGTGGAGATTCACTCATTCTACGCCCATCTTTTAGCGCGCCCACAAGCTTCTCCGTTACGTCTCAGAGCTCGTCATGAGCACCTTTCAACTAGGAGCAGAGGCTGCGGCGGGTCTACAATAAATCGGTGCCATTTCAGGTACGCGCACAGGCAAACAGAGCCGGATGCGGTGATAACGTCGTCACCCGACCCCCCGTTGCGCACACTTCCCCTACCGGCACCCGCAGCACACGCATCACGTACGCAGGAGAACGCCCATGCACGAGCTCTTTGACCCGGATCAGGTATTCCGCATCGTCGATATTGCCGCCGTTGTCGCTAACGGTCTGCTCGGCGGTGCTGTGGCGCGCGCCTTCCGATTCGACATTGTGGGCTTCCTGCTGCTTGCGGTCGCCTGCGGCATGGGCGGCGGTATGATTCGTGACATCCTACTGAACTCCGGACTGCCCGTGGCACTCACTGACGGCGGCTACTGGGTGGGTGCTATCGGCTCCTCGATTCTGGCGTACAGCATCGACTTGAGTGCCCGCTGGGCGACCCGAACCATGCTCGTTGTCGACTTCGTGGGTATGGGATGCTGGGCTGCAACCGGCACCATTAAGTCCCTGAACTTGGGCCTGCATTGGCTGCCCGCTATCGCGCTGGGCATCACCACCGCGGTTGGTGGCGGCGTTATCCGTGACATTATGGTCAACCGCATCCCGGCGATCTTTGGTGGTAACTCCCTGTACGCAACGGTCGCGTTTATGGGTGCTTCTGAAACCGCTCTGGTAACCGGCTTGTTCCACCGCCCTAACCTGGCGATGGCACTATCTATTCTCCTGTGCCTGGTGTTTGGTGTGCTCTCCCATATGAAGAATTGGCAGCTGCCGACCACCCCGGGCGGCCTGCAGGTGCACCGCCCCCGCCTGCTCACCTTCTTCAACCGTGAAGAGAACTCGGTTCAGGATGAGGGCTGGTCACCAGGTGCCCCGCTCACCGACCAGCTACAGGTGGTCAGTCCTGAGCAGCTGGATGAGTATCGTCGTTCTAAGAGGCCTTCAGAGTAGAACGAATATATGCTGAATATAGAATATGGGCTGGTTTCCGCACGTCAGATGATTATCTGACCGGCAGAAACCAGCCCATATTCGCTATGTACAGTACGGCTAAATCGTGTACTCGGTGCTGTCGTACACGGTCAAGAACTTACGGATACGCTCATCATCCGAAGCAAAGAAACCGGTCGGCTCACCGTTGTAACGCAGGGTACCGTTCTCCAGGAACACGATACGATCCGCAACCTTCTTCGCAAACGCCATATTGTGCGTCACGATGACCAGGGAGCGGCCCTCCTTCGCCAGCTGCATGAGCACGCGGATAACCTCCGCCTCCAGCTCGGGATCCAGCGCACTCGTCGGCTCATCAAAGAGCAGGTAGGAGGGTTCCAGCGCCAGGGCGCGGGCAATCGCCACACGCTGCTGCTGACCGCCCGAGAGCGCGTCCGGGTAGGAATCTACCTTGTCGGCAAGACCCACCTTCGCCAGCAACTCGCGGGCACGCTCCTGCGCCTGCTGAGCGCTCAGGGTGCCGTTGAGGGTCGGGGCGAGCGCCACGTTCTTCAACGCCGTGTAGTTCGGAAACAGATTGAACTGCTGGAACACCATCGCCGAACGGGAGCGAATGTCACGCACCTGCGCGTCGGTGAGTTTCTGGCTGTAGTCCACCTGCGCGTCGTCGATGGTGAGCGTACCGGACTGCGGGGTTTCCAGCAGGTTCAGGCAACGCAGCAGAGTGGACTTACCGCTGCCGGAGGGGCCCAGAATCACCGTGGTCTCACCGTCGGGGATGTCCAGGCTAATGTTCTTGAGCACCTGCGTCTCACCGAAGCTCTTCGACATGGAATCAACGCTAAGCATTGTTGCTCCTCACGTAACGGTTGCTGTACTTCTCCAGCGCCGACTGCGCGGCGGTCAGCAGGGTGAAAATCACCAGGTAAATGATGGCGACCTCGGAGTACATTGCCAGCGGCTCAAAGGTACGCGACGCAATCTGCTTACCGGTCTGGAACAGGTCAACCATCGAAATGACCGACACCAACGAGGTGCCCTTAATCAGGTCAATGAAGTTGTTGCCCAGGTTCGGCAGAGCAATACGCACCGCCTGCGGAATGACCACGTGGCGCAGGGTCTGCATGCGGGTGAAGTTCAGGGTTGCCGCCGCCTCAAACTGGCCGCGCGGAATAGCCGCCACCGCGGAACGGAAGGTTTCCGCCACGTACGCGCCGGTGTGCAGGCTCATCGTGATGATTGCGGCGCTCCACACGTCCAGGGCGATACCGACCTTCGGCAGGCCGTAGAAGACGATGAACAGCTGAACCAGTAGCGGGGTGCCACGGAAAACCCAAATGTACACCCACGCCAGCCAGTTCACCGGTGCAAAGCGGCTCGTACGCGCGCCAGCAGACACAATGCCCACCAGCAGCGCCACCGCGAACGAAATCAGCGACAGCGGAATAGTCACTGCCAGGGTCGAGCCCAGCAGCTGAGGCAGGGACTCAGCCCAAAGATTCAGGTAGCGTTCCATGAACGGAACTCAGCTCCTTATAGAAAGTATTAGTTCTTCGGGGAGAGGTCTTCGCCCACGTACTTTTCGTAGATGGCCTTGATATCGCCGTTCTCCAGGTGCTTCTTCAGCGACTCGTCGATAGCGTTGCGCAGGGCGTCCTGGCCCTTAGCCATCAGGATGGAGGAGTTGCTGCCGGTGCCCAGGTCACCGGAGAGCAGGCGCAGGTTAGCGTCCGGGTGCTCCTTGAAGTACTCGGCGAAGGACACGGAGTCGTTCGCGGTCATCTCGGCACGGCCCGACAGAACCTGCTCGATAGCCTCATCGAAGCCGGATACGACCACGATCGAGGCGCCCTTCGCCTCCACCATCTTGCGGAAGTTCGAAGTCTCAGACTGTGCCGAGGAGTGACCGGAAATCTCGCTCACGTTCTGCAGGGAAGAATCCTTCTTCACGGCAACCTTCGGCTCCGAGTACAGGTAGGGTACGGAGAAGTCGTACTTCTGCTTGCGCTCGTCGGTTGCGGAGACGTTGTTGATGACGATGTCGTAGCGGTCAGCGTCCACACCGGCAATCAGCGAGTCCCAGGGGGTCTCGATGAACTCGGCGGTCACGCCCAGGTCCTTAGCGACCAGGTCGGCGATTTCCTTCTCGAAGCCGACCAGGGTGCCGTTCGAGTCGTGGAAGGAGAAGGGGCGGTAGGTGCCCTCCAGGCCCACACGAATCTTGCCAGCAGACTTGATAGCCTCCAGCTTGTTGGTGCTGGATGCGGAGGTGCTGCTGGACGAGCCGCACGCTGCGAGCAGTGCAGCCAGGCCGGTGAAGGCGGAGCCTGCGAGGACGGTGCGGCGGTTAATCATTGCGGACATGGTTCTTCCTTTGCGTCGTAGTTGATGCTCTTGTAGTTGCGGGTTGTCACCCTGTGGTAACCCGGGGCATCGTGCGGTGTGTGCCCCTCTCTGCGGGTGCAACGCTGGCTATCCTACAGCTATTCCCGGTCGGAAAGAATTCAACGTAACATTCCGTCATATTCTCTCATCAATGCGGGATAGGCCGCTGATACATCAACCACGACGCGGCATCGGAAGTCCTGGAAAGCTGGGCTTCTCCGAGCCTCCAAGAAGGCTGTTCCGAGAAGCTTAGGAGGCGGGGCTCAGGTCCTCACCCACGTGCTTCTCGAAAATTGCCTTGAAGTCGCCGTTGCCCAGGTGCTTCTTGATGGAGGCGTCAATCGCATCCTTCAGCGCGGTCTGGTTCTTAGGCAGCAGAACGGCAACGTTGGTGCCGGGGCCGACCTCGCCCTCCAGCAGGCGCAGGTTGGCGTCCGGGTGCTCCTTGAAATACTCGGCGAAGGACACGGAGTCGTTGGCGGTCAACTCGGCGCGGCCGGTGAGCACCTGCTCGATGGCCTCATCGAAGCCGGTGACCTCGATGATGGTGGCGCCGCGTTCTTCCACGAGCTTGCGGTAGTTGCTGGTGGCACTCTGGGCGGCGCTGTGGCCAGAAATCTCGGAGGCGTTCTTCAGGCTCGAGTCTTTCTTCACGCCCACCCGGGCACGGGAGTGTGCGTAGGGTACGGAGAAGTCGTACTTCTTCTTGCGCTCGTCGGTAGGTGCCACGTTGTTGAGCACGATGTCGTAGCGGCCCGCGTCCACGCCGGCGATAAGCGAGTCCCAGGGGGTTTCAATGTACTCGGCGGTCACGCCCAGGTCCTTGGCGAGGGTCTCGGCGATGTCGTACTCGAAGCCGGCGAGCTTACCGGAGGCGTCGTGGTAGGTGTAGGGGCGGTAGGTGCCCTCCACGCCGATGCGGATCTTGCCCGCGGATTTGATGGACTCCAGCAGGTTGGAGGCGCTCTGCGAGCTGCCTGCGCTAGAGCTGTTACCGCCGGAGCAGGCGGCGAGCAGGCCGGTGGTTCCGGCAAGGGCAGCGCCCAGCAGCAGGGAGCGTCGGTTCAGCACGGTGGAGGTGTTGAGAACGGTCATTCTTGGTTCCTTAATCTACGTTGATGTGTGGTGTGAAAGTTGAAATCTGCGGTACGGACCGGCGGCGTTCACCGGAGGTACAGGCCTAGTCGGCGGTACGAACTTAGCCGGCGAAGGCGGCCTTCAGGCCAATCTCCAGTGCCGCGATGAGGTCCTGAACATCCTCGATGCCGATCGCCAGGCGCACGAGGCGGTCGTCCACGCCGAACTCGTCGCGGTGCTCCTGGGCGTAGGCGCCGTGCGTGGTGTGCGCGGGCAGGCTCACGAGCGATTCGATGCCGCCCAGGCTCACGGCGTTCACGAAGATGGGCAGGGCGCGGGCGAAGGCCTGCGCGTCGCCGCCGTCCTTGAGCAGCAGTGAGAAGACGGAGCCGATGCCGCTTGCCTGGCGGGACTGCACCTCCGCCTGTTCCTCGGAGGAGCTACCGGCGTAGAAAATCTTCTCAACCTCGGGACGTTCGGAGAGGAACTCGATAATCTTGCGGGTGTTCTGCTGCTGACGATCCAGGCGCAGGGCCAGGGTCTTCACGTCCTGCAGCAGGCGGTAGGAGTCAATCGGGGGCAGCAGCGCACCGCTAACGAGCTGACCGCGGTGCAGCAGAACCGCCAGGTCGGGGTCGTTCGTCGCCGCAACGCCGGCAAGCAGGTCTGCGTGACCGGCCAGGAACTTGGTGGCGGACTGCACGGTGATGTCCGCGCCGAGCTCCAGGGGACGCTGCAGGTAGGGGGTCATGAAGGTGTTGTCTACGATCAGCAGGGCGCCGTGGCGGTGCGCCAGCTCCGCAACCGCGGCAATGTCAGTGACCTGCAGGGTCGGGTTCGTGGGGGTCTCAAGGAAGACGACCTTCACGTCCGGGGTAAAGTCCTCATCGCTCAGAGTCGTGAAGTCACTGATGAAGCGGGTCTTCACGGCGCGCTTAGTCAGCTCGGTGGTCGCAAAGCGGTAGGTGCCGCCGTAGGTCGGCATGCCCAGCAGCAGGGTGTCGCCCGCCTCCAGAACACCAAGAGCCGCCGCGGTTGCCGCCATGCCGGAGGGGTACGCATAAGCGTGCTCGGCACCCTCGAGGGCAGCGAGGGTCGCCTGCAGGTTATCGCGGGTGGGGTTCGCGCCGCGCTGATACATGTAGGTGGTGTCCTCACCTGCGGTACCGAAAGTGCTCGCCAGGTAGACCGGTGGTACGGACGCATCGTAGCGGGTATCGTGCACGGCGTGGATGGTGCGGGTCGTGAAACCGGTCGGTTCGAGCTGGTTCTGCTGGCTCATGGTGGTTCTCTTCTGTTCGGGCTACCCCGAACGCGGGTGTAGCTGCTGTGTGTCGTCGTGTATCTGAGATTTACCCTACCCGCATTTTTTATGCCGTTCTAGATAAACTTCACGGGGGTTAATATGTTCACGCAACGTCATATAAAAATGCGGTGAGGGCGCACAAAATACCCGCATTAAAAACATTCTTTTACATTGAAAGAAATACATTAATCCGGGTATTTTGAGCGATATTACGTCGTATATTCTGGGCGCCTAGAATCACGCCATACGATTGCGCGGTATCTGATACTCAGGAACTACGCCTAATGAGCCAGAGCTGCGGTCAGGCCGCGCTCCAAATCCTCGATGATGTCCTCAATCTCCTCAATACCAATCGCCAGGCGGATGAGGTTGTCGCTCACGCCGTACTCGTCGCGGTGCGCCTGTGTGTAGGCGGCCTGCACCATGAGCGCGGGGCGAACCACCAACGACTCGATACCGCCCAGGCTCACCGCGTGGGTGAAAATCTTCAGGGCTTCGAGGAAGGCGGGCAGGTCGGCGCCGTCCACCAGTTCCATGGAGATGAGCGCACCCAGGCCGTTCGCCTGGCGGGCGTGCACCTGCGCCTCATACTCGCTGTGCGAACCCGCGTAAAGCACGCGCTTCACGGCGGGGTGCGCCTCCAGGTAGTTGATGACCTCGATGGTGTTCTTCTGCTGCTGAGTCAGGCGCAGCTTGAGGGTCTTGACCTCCTGCAGCAGGCGGTAGGAGTCGGTGGGCGAAAGCATTGCGCCGGTAATCATCTGCAGGTGCCAGAGGCGCTCGGCGAGTGCGTCGTCGTTGGTTGCGGCGACGCCTCCGAGCAGGTCGGCGTGGCCGCCCAGGTACTTAGTGGCGGACTGCACGCTGATGTCTGCGCCCAGGTCGAGGGGCTTCTGCAGCAGCGGGGTCATGAAGGTGTTGTCGACGACCACGATTGCGCCGTTGCGGTGGGCGATTTCTGCGATGGCGGCGATGTCACTCACGCGCAGGAGCGGGTTGGAGGGGCTCTCCAGGAACACCATGGTCACGTTGTCGGCGAAGTCCTCGTCGGTGAGGGCAGTGAAGTCGCCGATGAAGCGGGTTTTGACGCCGCGGGCGGGCAGTTCAATGGTTGCGAAGCGGTAGGTGCCGCCGTAGGAGGGCATGCCCAGCAGCAGGGTTTCGCCTTCTTTGAGGATGCCGAGGGCGGCAGCGGTGGCGCCCATTCCGGAGGGGTAGGCGAAGGCGTGCTTGGCGCCTTCGAGGGTTGCGAGCGTGGTTTCGAGGGCTCCGCGGGTGGGGTTGCCGCCGCGCTGGTAGTCGTAGGGGCCTTCGGTGCCGTCACAGGGCTGGGCGTAGGTGGTGGTCGTGTAGATCGGAGGCAGGATGGAGCCGTACGGGTTGTCGCGGTCCGTGGTGTGAATTGCCTTCGTGGTGAATCCGGTCATGCTGTCCTCGGCTAAGGTTATGCATAAAATGCGGGGGATAAATATATTGCTAGCTTATGGCTCTTTTTGAGAGCTGACTAGTTTTTTCTTTTCTGTGACCGAGTGACTTTTTATGACTGAAAAATAGCGTTATATTTCGACATTTTAGACATATATTTCGTCATATTTCGGGTGTGAAAAGACCCGGCGGTCGGTACACGTGTGTGCTGAGTACCGGCCGCCGGGCTCCACACTAGGATACCGGCTTACGGTGCGAAAGCGTAAGGGTAGGTTTACCTTAAAGCTGAACCGCCCTCCACAAGGGGCGATGCTGCGCCCTCATTCTTACTCAGAACGTGCCGGATGCTCTGCCGGGCACTACACCGGGCATAGCAGGAGGGGCGTACCCGGGAATCACCCCGGGTACGCCCCTCCATTCAAACACTGACAAGCGCCTGATTTTTGTAATTACAAGCCACAGCCGCGGCTTATACAGCGCAGGCTGCTTACTTCGACAGCACCTGACGCTTCGAAGAAATCACGCCCGTATTGAAACCAGCCAAGTGCAGACCACCGTGGAAACGCGCGTGCTCAATCTTCACGCACTTATCCATCACCACGTTCAGACCGGCAGCCTCACCAATCGCGGCAGCCTCCTCGTTCCAGGAGCCCAGCTGCATCCAGACGGTCTTCGCGCCCAGGTCAACAGCCTCCTGAACCACGCCCGGCAGGTCCTCATTACGGCGGAAAATCTCCACCAGATCCGGAACCTCCGGCAGGTCCTGCAGCGACGGGTACACCGGCTGACCCAGCACAAGCTTGCCCTTCGCCGCCAGAATCGGGTTCACAAAATACAGCTTGTACGGCGACGCCGACTGCAGGTACGTCGCCACAAAGTAGGAGGCACGCGAAATCTTATCGCTCATACCCACAATCGCGATGGTGCGGGTATTACGCAGAATGTTCAGACGCTCGGGGGCGGAAGGACCCACCCAGGTACGCTTCTCGGTCATTACTTTTCCTCCTGAGCGGTAGCGGCGGGCAGGGAGCAGGATGCGCCAGCAACAGCCTCAGCGGCGGCAGCGTCCTCGGCGGCCTTGGCGGCGGCAACCGCCTCCTCGGCCTCCACAATCTTGTCTGCACTGGACTCGCCCACACGCTCACCGGCGTGGTTCAGGCCGGTCGCGTAGGTCAGCGCCTGGTCCAGGTCCCAGATGATGTCTTCCACATCTTCCAGACCCACCGAAATGCGGATCAGGTCCTCGCCCACGCCGGCGGCCTCAAGCTGCTCGCTGGAGAGCTGCTGGTGCGTGGTCGAACCCGGGTGCAGCACCAGGGTGCGGGAGTCGCCAATGTTCGCCAGGTGGCTTGCCAGCTGCAGCGCACCAATGAACTCGCCACCGACCAGGCGGCCCGAAGCCTTCTCGGTGCCCTTCACACCGAAGGAGAACACGGAACCGACACCCAGCGGCAGCAGCTTCTTCGCACGCTCGTAGTGCGGGTGGTCGGGCAGGCCAGCGTAGTTCACGTAGGCGATACGCTCATCCTCAACCAGCCAGGCGACGACCTGCTTAGCGTTCGCCAGGTGCGCGTCCATGCGCTGCGGCAGGGTCTCAACACCCTGCAGCAGGTTGAACGCGGACTGCGGGCTCAGCGACGGACCAAAGTCGCGCAGCTGCTCAGAACGCAGCTTGGTCAGGAAGCCGTACTCGCCGAAGTTACCCCACCAGGACACGCCATTGTAGGAGGGAACCGGCTCGGTCATGGACGGGAAGTTGCCGTTACCCCAGTTGAAGCGACCCGACTCGACCACGATACCGCCGAGGGTGGTGCCGTGACCGCCCAGGAACTTGGTGACCGAGTGAATAACAATATCCGCGCCGTGCTCGAGGGGGCGAATCAGGTACGGGGTGGACAGGGTTGCGTCCACGACCAGGGGGATGCCCGCCTCGTGGGCGACCTCTGCGAGGCCTTCCAGGTCGGCAACCTCACCGGAGGGGTTCGCCACGATCTCGGTGTAAATCGCCTTGGTGTTTTCGGTCAGTGCCGCCTTGTAGTCGGCGGGGTCGGTACCGGGAACGAAGGTGGTCTCAATGCCGAAACGGCGCAGGGACACGTCCAGCTGAGTGACGGTGCCGCCGTACAGCTGCGAAGAAGCCACAATGTGGTCGCCCTGCTGGCACAGAGCCGCGAAGGTGATGAACTCGGCAGCCATGCCGGAGGCGGTCGCAACCGCACCGATACCGCCTTCGAGGGAGGCGATGCGCTCCTCCAGCGCGGCGACGGTGGGGTTGGACAGGCGCGAGTAGATGTTGCCGTACTTCTGCAGGGAGAAGAGGTTCGCGGCGTCGTCAGCGTCTTTGAAGACGAAGGAGGAAGTCTGGTAGATGGGGACCGCGCGGGCACCGTGCTCAGCGTCGGGGGTGCCGCCCGCGTGTAGTGCGCGGGTGCGGAAGCCGAAAGTGTGTTCAGCCATTGGTTTGCTCCTGGTGTATCTGCCCGCCTGTGTGCGGGGAGTCGATAGTGGCTCGACTTTATACTGTGCCACCGGCGGCGGGGCGCACCAAGTGCGGGTACCTATATGTCGTTTATTGCGGATTATGACGGGCTATTTTTCGGTGAGCAGGGACTGCCGTACGGGTCTTAGCGAGGCGTCATATCAGCCGTCATAACAGAATTTGTTATGACGGTTGTTATGATGCGTGGTCAATGTGACTGACAGGAATTCCCGGTTTTAGCCTGCAATTCCGGGGTTTTCAAGATTCTAGGTGCAAGGAAAACAGCGAATCATATCAACATCATCGCAGGATCATAACAATATCATCGCAGAAATTGTTATGATGCTGTTATGACGTTGCTATGACGTTCACCAAGAAGTAGCCACCGGGAGCATACATGGAAACAAACACCGCCGAACTCATCGAATACCTACGCCGTAGCCAGGCTGAAAACGGGCGAGTAGAAGTCAAAGCTGCCGCTGGCGGGTTCCCCAAGTCCGTTCTTGAAACCGTTAGCGCCTTCGCTAACGGCGACGGTGGCACCATTCTTCTTGGCCTGACCGACCCGGCAGAAGGTCTGCAACCGGTTGAAGGTTTCAACGCACAGGCAGTCCACGACGCATCCGTTGAGGCAATCCGTTCCAAGATCACGCCTCGACCCCCGGTAGATATTCAAATTGAGGCGGCAGATGAGCAGCACCGTATCGTGCGCATCGATGTACTCCCCGGCGACCCGACACAGAAGCCCTACTACATCGAAGCACACGGCATGTATAACGGCTCCTATCAGCGTGTTGGTGAGGCCGATATTCGCCTCACCAAATACGAGATTGACCCCCTCCTAGAGAACCGCAGTCAGCCCCGCTACGACGAAGAACTTGTCAGCGAGGCAAGCTTCAAGGACCTCTCCCCCACCCTCGTCAGCGCCTACGTTGCGCGCCTCCGCGAGGAACAGCCTCGCGTTTTTGCCGCGCTTTCTGACCGTGAGGTTCTTCTGCAGGCGCGCATTCTACGCATCGATTCTGAGGGTCGAGAAGTGCCCACTCTTGGGGCGCTTCTCGCCATGGGCTCATACCCGCAGGCGTTCTTCCCGCAGCTGATGATGAGCGTCGTTGTTCTTCCCGGTGAAGAACTCGGCGAGGTCACCGAGGACGGTCGACGTTTCCTAGACAATCACAGCTGTACCGGGCCTATCCCCTCCATGCTGGATGAAGCGATGGGCGTTTTGGTTCGCAACATGCGCAAAACATCCACGATGGAGGGCCTCAACAGCAGCGGTATCGGGCGGGTTGAGCGCTACGAGTATCCGCTGGAAGCTATCCGTGAGCTCCTGGTTAACGCCCTCATGCACCGCGACTATTCGCCGGGTGCGCGCGGCTCGCAGGTGCAGGTTGAGCTCTATACCAACCGCCTGGTGGTGCGTAGCCCGGGCGGTATTTACGGTGCCGTGACTATCCGAGATTTTGGTCAGCCCGGTGTTTCTTCAACCCGCAATAGCTACTTGGCGAGCATTCTGACTGACCTGCCCGACCCGGGGACGGGGCGTTTGATTGCAGAGAATAGGGCTTCGGGTATTCCCACGGTTCTGCGCGCGTTGAAGGAGGCGGGTCTGCCTGCTCCCCAGTTTGCTGACCGTTTGCTTTACGTGCAGGTCACTCTGATGCAGCCTCCGCAGGGTATGTCTTTCGGGGCGCAGAAACCCGCTCTTGAAGACAGAACTCAGCAAGCAACCCATCCCGAGAGCAAACATTCAGCGGACACCGTCGAGGCGTCGGGAGCTGATTCAACGCTTGACGGCCTCAGTGAGCGCCAGGCCGGTATTGTACGCGGCCTGCGTGCACAGGGCGAGGCGGTCTCCACCGCGTATATCCAGGAGCATTGGGGTCGGGGTGCTTCACGTACGTCCATTACGAATGACCTGCGCCGTCTTGTGGAGGCGAAGCTGATTGTTCCTACCGCTCCACCGCGTAGCAAGAACCGTAAGTATCGCGCGGCTTAGAAGCGCCCGATAAAGGTACGTAAAAGGGGAGGGAAATAGAGCGGTTATTCTCTATTTCCCTCCTCTGCGGCTATTCAGCCAAGACATTCTTAGCCGCAAGCCCACTCAAAGACGACCTGCGAGAAATCGCGAGCGGCAAGCGCCTCCGGAGTAATCAGCCAGTTTCCAGAACCGGCGTCACCCCACATGATTTCAATCTCCTCGTCTTCGTTCTCCTCGTTCTCCGACTCAGAGACGATAGTCAGCAGGTTCACCGTGTGGCCGCTCAACTCCTCGAACTCGTCACGCGGGTCATTCTGCACGAAGTACGGGTATCCGCCCATGTGGGAGTACTCTTCATCCGATTCGAAAGGCTCCGTCAGCTCGTAGATGGCCTCACGGCGCGGCTGGTTCTTGTACGGATTCTCGTGCGCCTCGGGTAGCTTCTCATCCGGGTAGGTTTCATCCCACTTCGCACCGAAAACGTCGTAGTAGTCGTAGCCGGATGCAGTCACACCCTGCTCACGCACCTCAAAGGTCACGCCGTACTCAATCTCAAGCGGGCCGCTCTCACAGTCGAAACCGCCGATGGGCCAGCCGCCTTCGTCCCAGTCCACGTTCGGGAACGGCGCCTCCGGGTTCGGCTCGCCCAGCGTCTCGTAGTAGATGACGCGGTGGTTCTTCTGCGAGAGCGGCTTTCCGTAGTTGTAACCCCACATGCACTCGTCATCGTTCGGGTCAATCCAGAACTGCAGCATGCCGGTCGCCGGGTAGATATCGTTTTCGGGCAGGTCAGCGCAGTTAATCTGCGCGATCATGCCCAGCGGCTCGCCCTTCTCATTGGTCGGCGCGGACTCGCCCGCGGGCAGGTACGGGCGGCCGCCAAACTTGGAGGCGGTCTGCGACAGTGGCGCATCGGGAACGAAAGGCTTCAGGGCGATAGCCTTCTTGCGAGCGCCCTCCTGATTGAGCAGGTCGATAACGTGCTTCACCTGCTTTTCAATATCCTTGAACGGTTTGTTGTCGAGCATCTTAGAATCTCCTCATTGATGATGTGAAAGTAGTACGGTGCCTAGCCGCAAGCCCATTCAAAGACGACCTGCGAGAAATCTCGGGCGGCAAGCGCCTCCGGAGTAATCAGCCAGTTCGCCGCGCCAGCGTCACCCCACATCATGTACACGCCCTCCTCGGCGTCCTCGCCCCACTCCGATTCGATGGTCAGCAGGTTCACCGTGTGGCCGCTCAACTCCTCGAACTCGTCGCGCGGATCATTCTGCACGAACGAGGGGTAGCCGCCAATATGCGAGTAATCCCTCTCCTCCGATTCGAAGGGCTCCAGCAGGTTGTAGGAGGCGTCATCGCGTGCGTTCGGTTCCTCGGGCAGCTTCTGGTCCGGGTACATCTCGTCCCAGGCGTCAGCGAACTGGTCGTAGATTTCGTAGCCGCCATCCAGGAAGCCCTGCTCCCAGGTCTCGAAGGCGAGTGCGTACTCGACAACCTCCTCAGCGGTACCCTTGCCGTCACGGCCAAAGGGCCAGCCGTAGTCATCCCAGTTCACGGTCGGGTACGGTGCCTCGGGGTTCGGCTCACCCAGCGTTTCGTAGTAGACGACGCGGTGGTTCTTCTGCGAGAGCGGCTTTCCGTAGTTGTAACCCCACATGCACTCGTCATCGTTCGGGTCAATCCAGAACTGCAGCATGCCGGTCGCCGGGTAGATATCGTTTTCGGGCAGGTCAGCGCAGTTAATCTGCGCGATCATGCCCAGCGGCTCGCCCTTCTCATTGGTCGGCGCGGACTCGCCCGCGGGCAGGTACGGGCGGCCGCCAAACTTGGAGGCGGTCTGCGGCAGTGGCGCATCGGGGCGGCTCACCTTCAGGCGAATCGCCTGCTTACGCGCGCCACGCTCGTTGAGCGCGTCAATAACGCGGCGTGCCTGCGCCAGGGTCTCTTCGGAGGGGTTATTCATCGGCATGATGTGCTCGTTTCGTCGGTGAATTAATCGGTGTGAAAGGTTCGGTGTGGAAGGCGCGAGGCAACGGTACCGCGGCGCCTTCTACCCCCATTAGACCCTATTTCGGGCGGGCGCGCACCGGTTTCGGTCATCCGTGTAGGTCACCCGTGCATCCGGCGGGCAGAAACGCTGGTGCAAAGTGCACAGAAAGCCCCGCCTCCTCACCCTCATACGGGGTAAGAAGACGGGGCTTCCAGCGAAAACGAATCTCTACAAGAGACCGTGAAAGGCTTAGAGCGCCTTCTCGATGGTCTCCAGAACGCCGAGCGCGGCAGCCGGGCCAGCGTTCAGGAAGAACATGTCGGCATCCACGCTGTGTGCGTGCTTCTCGGTGACAGCCTTGAGGGTGCTCCACAGGGCCTCCTTGATCAGCTTGGACTCGTCGCCGCCCTGCACACCGTAGAACAGGTAGTCGGCGTCAGCCTGGTCAAGCTGCTCAGCACTCAGGTCCACGGAGGTCTTCTCAACCTGTGCCGCTGCGGGGCGTGCCAGGGATGCGTCAGCGCAGATGGAGCCCACGAACGAGGACTTCGCGAAGATGCGGGTGCGGTCAGCAGAAGCGTACAGGAAGGAGAAGGTCTTCTCGGCGCCAGCCTTCTGGCCGACCGACTTTGCCTTGGTGTTGTACTCCTCCATGAGCTTCTCAGCCTTCTCGGTGGTACCCAGCGCGGCGGCAATCAGCAGGAAGTCCTGCTTCCAGTTGATGCCGGTGCCCTCAGTGACCACGGTCGGCGCGATCTTGGCGAGGGAGTCGTACAGCTCGTCCTTCTTGTTGGTGTTGTTGATGAGGATCAGGTCGGGCTTGAGGTTCGCGATGGCCTCAACGTCCGGGTCGGTGCGCTTGCCGACCTTGGCAATCTTGTCGAGCTCTGCGGACTTATCGGAGAACTTGGTCTTCAGGTAGGTGGGGACCAGGTCGGCATCACCTGCGGTTGCTGCGCCGACGGGCACGATGCCCAGGGAGAGCACGCCGTCGAGCTGACCGGTGGAGAGAATAACAACCTTGGAGGGTGCGGACTTGATGGTGGTTTCACCGCGGAAGTGCTTGACGGTGCGGGGGAATTCGCCGTCAACGGTGGTGGTGCCCATGCCGGAGGGCAGTGCGGAGGGTGCCACCTTCTTACCGGTCGCAGAAGCAGACGCGGAGGAGGAAGAGCCGGAAGTATTGGAGGAGCCGCAAGCCGCCAGGGCGAAGGCACCGAAGGAACCGAGTGCGAGTGCGCCGAAGGAGCGGCGGGTGATCTTTTTCGTCATATTTGCCATTTTATTAGGATAACCTCATATATGCATATGCGATACTTAATACTCATCTATTGATACGTTAAGCACCTTCCGCCCGCACGGGAGCACACCGCTCCCCCACCACCTCCAAGGCATATGACCCCACAGACCACCACTTCTTCCGGACCCGCCGTCAGCGAAGGACTTGCTGTCAGCGATGCTTCCCTGGCGAAAATTCGTGCCCTCTCCGCTTCTTCGGACGCCGTATCTGGCGCTTCCTCGGGCGGTAAGGGCGGCAAGTCTATCTCGCGTCTGGCGGTTGCGCTCATTATTGGCGGCGTTCTGTTGGTGCTGCTGTGCGCGCTGTCGTTTGCGGTGGGTTCGCGCATGTTCACCCTGGACCGCTCGATTGACGGCTTCCTCCACCCGGAGGCGAACACCGTCGAATCGAAACTAATTTGGGCGAAGCGTGCCCCGCGTACCGCCGCGGCGCTGCTGGTTGGTGCCGCGTTGGCGGTGTCGGGTGTGCTCATGCAGGCGTTGAGCCGCAACCCGCTGGCTGAGCCTGGCCTACTGGGTGTGAACTCGGGTGCTGCCGCCTCCGTGGTGGTGGGCGTGGGCGTTTTTGGGGTGTCGTCCCCGTTCGTGCAGCTCTGGCTGGCACTGGCCGGTTCGGGTCTGGCGGCGGCGCTGGTGTTCGTCATGGGCCTGGTGGATTCTAAGCCGAACCTGGATTCGACGGCGCGCCTGGTTCTTACGGGTGTGGCGGTGAATGCCTGCCTGGGCACTATCACCGGCATTATCACGATGTTTAATTCCAAGGCTTTTGATTCGCACCGTTTCTGGGTGGTGGGTTCGCTGGAGAACCGCACCTTCGAGCAGGTGCTCTCGGCGCTGCCGTTTGTGGCGCTGGGCCTGGTGCTGTCATTCATACTGATTGGTCCCCTGCGTGCCCTGGCGCTCGGTGAGGATGCGGCAGCCGGCCTGGGTGTGCCGGTGACGATGGTGCGTGGCGCGACGATCATTGCGATTATGGCGCTGTGTGGTGCGGCGACTGCGATCGCGGGCCCGATTGGTTTTGTGGGCCTGGTCGTGCCGCATGTGGTGCGTCTGCTGGTGGGCTCCGATATTGCGCGTGTTCTGCCGCTGTCGCTGGTGTACGGCCCGGTGCTAGTGCTTGCCTCCGATATTTTGGGTCGCGTTCTGGTCATGCCGAGCGAGCTTGAGGTGGGTATTGTGACCGCCTTTATTGGCGCCCCGGTGCTGATGGTTCTGGTGCTGCATTTGAGTACCGGTGCGCGCGGTGCGAAGAAGAGCCGCATGGGCACGAAGGCGCAGGCGCACGACGAGGCGGGTCCGGCTCACGTGTCGGAGCACGGTCCGCATCATGCTCACCGCCCTGTTGTGCGCGGCTCGGCTGGTTCGGCTGGTTCATCTGGCGTATCTGGTTCGTAGGTCCCGGTTCCTGAGAGGTTTTATTGTGAGCGTTATGTCTCGTTCTGCTACCGGGCCTGTGCGTATTCCCGGGCGTTACCGCACCCCTATTCCGCGTACCCTGCTGGTGGTGGCGGTGCTGCTGGCGGCGGCGGTCGCCTCCCTGGTGTTTGGTAGTTATCAGATGAGCCCGGATCAGGTGTTCCACCTCATCTTTAACGGCGAAGGCACGGATATTGAGCGTCAGCTGGTGCTCAATCAGCGTCTGCCGCGTATGCTTGCCGCCGTGGTGGTGGGTGCGGCTTTGGGCTTGTCGGGCGCTATTTTTCAGTCGGTGTCACGTAATGCTCTGGGTTCGCCGGATATCATCGGTTTCACGGTGGGTTCGGCGACCGGTGCCCTGTCGGTGGCGCTGATCGGGTCGTTGAGTTCTACCGGCGTGGGTATGGGCATGGGCGCTATTATTGGCGGTTTTGCGACGGCGGCTGTGGTGATGCTTCTGGCGGGTGTGCGCGGTGGCGCGACGATGGGTCAGAAGATGGTGCTGATTGGTATTGCGGTCAGTGCAATGCTCAGTTCCGTGAACGATTACCTGATTACCCGCGGTGATTTGGAGAAGGCGGAGGCGGCGAAGACCTGGCAGCACGGTTCGCTAAATGCGCTGTCGTGGAACCAGATGTCGGTGCAGGCGGTGCTACTGCTGGTGGCTATTCCGCTGGTGCTGATGCTGACGCATCGCCTGCGCGTCTTGGAGCTCGGCGACGATTTGGCGGCGGGTTTGGGCCTGCCGGTGAAGAGGACCGTGAACATGCTGGTGGCGGCTGCCGTGCTCCTGGTGGCTGTGGCGATTTCTGTTGCGGGCCCGATTGGTTTCTTGGCGCTGGTTGCCCCGCAGATTGCGCGCCGCCTGTGGAACACTCCGGGCATGGCGATGTGGCATTCGGCGTTGCTGGGTTCGGTGATTTTGGTGCTGGCTGATTTTGTGTCGGCTCGTGCGTTGGCGCCGTTCCAGATTCCGGTGGGCCTGGTGACGGGTGCGTTGGGTGGCGTGTACATGTTGTGGTTGCTGTACCGTCAGCGCTAGTTGCGCCGTCTTATTCCGTATGAGTGACCGGGTGTTCCCGACTGTGGGGGCACCCGGTTTTCTCTGTTTCACGGGGTTTCACTGGGTTTCACGGGTGGTTTCAGAATTTTTCAGAATTTTCCCAGTTTTACCCCGGGGTAGATTAAAAACTGCTTATCGTGTCAGGGGTCGCTCATAGAGTGTAGGTGTTGGAAGGGACGATCCTTCCGACCGGGCACGCCGTCTCCTGCGGTGTTGCCGCTAGGTTGATTCAGCATCTACGGAAGGAACGGTCATGGACAACACCACTCACGAGAGCCAGTACGCAAACGCAGAGATTTCCTGCACCGCCGATGAGCAGCTGTGCCGTGATGCAGAGTTCAACCTGCTGATGCAGGCGGGCACCATCGTCCGTATGGAGCGTTTCAACGTGGAGGAGCTCCGCGGCGTTCTGGAGCAGCTGGTGGCTGACGGTTCGTGCTTCCGCACCGCGCCGGCGTCTTCGACGATGGGCCGCGTGATGCGTCACCTGACTCAGGGTGCTTCCGGTTACGAGGCGAACCTGGCTGAGCTGCGTGCGGCGGCGCAGAACGCTCTGCTGTTCGTGTTCCCCCTGGAAAAGGACCTGGAGATGTGCCTGCGCTTTGAGCGTGTGCAGGGTACCGGCCTGGCGTTGACTCGCCTGGGCGTGAGCCCGGTCAATGGTGACCTGTGGACTCAGCACTGGGCGATGCGTGCGCTGGAGTGCACCGGCGGCGTGTTCGCGGTGGAGTCCGCTCCGGGTGCCTGCAATTTTGAGCTGCGCCGCAAGGTGTTCTACGCAATGCTGTCGCTGGTTGAGCTGTCGACTTTGGGTTTGTCGGCTGAGCCGGAGGACTTCTACATGTTTGCCGATTCGGAGGCCGTGTGTAAGAAGTTCAAGCGTGAGCGTCGTGATTGCCGCCGAGCAATGCGTGCCCAGTACGACCGCGCCGCATAAGGTATATCGTGTATGCCTTATGCGGCATACGCGCATATCAGAGCCATTTGTTCTTCTTGAAGAACCAGTAGAGGAGCAGGCAGGAGCCCACCATGAGTAGCAGCGCGGCGGGGTAGCCGAACTCCCATTTGAGTTCGGGCATGACTTCAAAGTTCATGCCGTACACGGAGCCAACGATGGTGGGCACCATGAGCAGCGCCGCGTAGGCGGAGATTTTCTTGGTGTCGTCGTTCTGCTGCTGACCGAGCAGGGTGTCGTGCACGCGCAGTGCGTTTTCGAGGGAGCTGCGAAGGTCTTCGAGGCGTTCTTTTGTTTGGGTTACGTGGTCGAGCACGTTGCGGAATTGCCGGGCGAGCTCGACCGCTTCTTCGTTCTTTTCTTCGTCGGATACGCCCGGGTAGGGTGAGGGGTCGAGCGCGCCGGTGCGCATCCCTTCGATGATGCGACCGATCATGGATTCGAGGGGTCGGCAGGCACGCTGGAAGTCGATAACCTGGTTGAGCAGTTCGTAGATGCGCTGTGCGAGGGAGTTGGCCTCGCGCCGCTCGCTGTGGGAGAAGAGAATGTCTTCGATTTCGTCGCTGTCGTTTTCGAGGCCGTCGAGCACGGGTGCGTATCCGTCGACGGTGCTGTCGAGGATGCGGTGCAGCAGTCGGGCGGGGGATGCATCGGGGGTGGCGTAGAGCAGGTTGAACTGGTCGTTGATGCGCTGGTTGCTGCGTTGTTCGTCGCGAACGAGTGCGAGGGTGTAGCGGGGGCCGGTGAAGAGGTGCAGTTCGCTGAGGCGCACTTCTTCTTCTTTGTCGAGGTAGATGGCGGGGCGGATGACGGTGAAGAGGGAGTCGCCGTATCGTTCTAGTTTGGCGCGCTGGTGGCCTCGTCCGGCGTCTTCGATGGCGAGTTCGTGCAGGTTGAAGGTTTCTTGTAGCCTGTGCAGTTCGTGGATGCCGGTGTTGGCGTATCCGAGGGCTACGGCGGTGTCGGGTGATTTGTAGGCGTTGAGGGTTTCTTCTTCGGGTGCGCCCACGCGGATGCGGTCGCCGCTGGGGTAGATGGCTCCGGTAATGTAGGTCATCGTTGTCCTCCTCTGTACGCTGTGGCGCCCCGTGTGTGGGCGCTCTTTCCAGCATACGGCACGCGCCCCGCCCGGTCACATGCACGGGCTCGGGGTGTTCGGGATGCTGTGTTGGGGTTGAGGTGTTGTGGCGAGTCTTGGATTTTCTTTTTAAGATATCTGGGGATTGTAGAGTTTCAACCTTCCCTTGAGGACTAAGAAAGTCTACACTTCTAGTTAATGAGACTGGGATTGTCTTAGAACCAACCACTATTTTCTTTTGAGGAGTCAACGATGCTGTTGAAACCGTTTGTGAAGGGTGCGGCGTGTACTTTTGCCGCTGCCTCTCTCTTGTTGTCTGCGGCGGTGCCTGCTTCTGCGGCGCAATTGCACCCTAAGACTTTTTCTCCTTTTCCGGGTGATGAACTGGAAGTTACTTGCATTAATGAGTCTGAGTACAATACTCCGGGTGATTATCAGGATAAGGTGATTGCTTGGGCGGAGTGCACTGGGCTTATTACTCACGGCCGCCGTCTTTATCTTCAGAAGAATAAGAATGCTCCCCAGCCGGCGATGAGTCGTGGGCAGCTTCTTGAGTTTCTGTACCATGTGCAGGGCAGGCCCGTGGTTAAGGATCTTCCTGCTACTTCGCCGTACAGTGACATCTCGGTCAATGATCCGCACTACCCTATTGCTATCTGGGCTACTCGTGAAGGTATCAGCAGCGGATGGGGAGACGGAAAGTTCCACTACAATGACATCGCCTACTATGACACTGCACTCATTTTCCTTTATCGGATGCACGGTAAGCCGACGGTCAACCTTACCCCCATCCCTGAAAAATACGCACATTGTGTTAAAGAAAATAGCGACATGCACAAGGCACGTAGCTGGTATGGTTCACCAGACATGAGCTGCGGTTATAACACCGAAGATGAAGTAACTTTTTCGAGTATCCTATATACCTTATACCATTTGGACTTGAATGGAATTTATTAGAATATTGGGGCTCTATATCAATACTGGTATTGATATAGAGCCCCAAAATATTTATTTAAAATTCAACGGAATTAGATTCATAAATACTGCGACTGTAATTAGAATTTTTGTCAAAATATTTCCGGTTTTTCTTGGATTCTTCTTCAATGTCATACATTCCATACCGCATAACAAAGTTATTAATCGTGACATCCATATACCCTGCACGCCACGGGCCAAAGTGAACTTTCCATGAGTAATTATCTGGATGCTTCTTACGATGCTCATCGTAGGCATCACCACCAACTACCACAATATCCCTACAATTTTGCTCAAAGTAGAAGCCCCACCGTGCAGCACGTACATCTTTCTCCGCTTTTACAGCACCATCACCTACCTTATGAGGATTATCGGAACGTGGAGCGATGAACTTACATTCATGCGACCAATTGCTAATGTACCAATTGGCTGCTTGATTATTTTGAGCTTCGTTATGAACTGTATCGAAGTAGCTGGACGATTCGCCAATGCAACCATCAAAGATATTACGCTCAAAATCACTTACCCAGCCATGACCCCCATTTTCTTGAGCAGTGCATCCGATAAACATATTACGGCTTGCCGCAACATACCAGCCTGCACCAGCCTTACCTGCATATGCGTAATGTGGCTTCCCCTCCTGGCGCGACTGATACAGCGATTCTCCAGACGAATACCGGTGGTTATACCAACTCGTTGACTGTGAAAACTTACACTGCGAAGCGTAGACCTCAATGCCGGCATAATTCCTGCCACACTTGTTGGCATCGGATACATCCAACATACTGAACTTATTATCAGCTGCACCGATACCATCCACATTAATTGCCTTATGACCAATAGGTTTACCCACAAGGAATCCCTGCCTCCATGTCATACGCACGCGAATGTCATGGACCTTCATCGCACGGTCATGGAGACCCAAAATAGCAACTCCCATATCTGTATCCCAGATTTCAAGGTTCTCTAGTGTTGCAACTGCTTCAGGCTCAGGCCGATAGTTTTTATTTGCATAGTACGTATGCAAAATAACTCCCGCCACACCCTTCATAATGGGAGTGTGCCGAGCCCGACTATAAGGGTCATCCCGATTTAGACGGACATTATCAGCATTCGTACGAATAACTAAATCACGAACCCCAAAACGCATAGGGGCCTCAGAGAACCACTGATTGGCCCCCTTATCACCTGGCTTTGGCTTTTCCGGTCCAGCAACAAGGTAAGATCCAACGTGGAAAACACCAACACACTCCGCTTCGTCTTCGTCCTTCTGCACTAGGTCACCGCCAGGATGAGCAATAATCTGTGTGGCCTTACCATGCCCAAAGATTTCAACCCGGTCAAGTAGCTGAATAAAAGGAGCACTGACCCTGTACTTTCCAGCAGGAATTTCTAGAGCTCCACCTCCAGCTGAAGCCAAAGTCCTTACTGCATCATTAATGGCCTGAGTACAATCTTGAGACCCATCAGCTTTCACCTGCGGATTACTCAGGAGATTAATGTAGTTTTTCGTGTGATTTTGCGGAGTAATTCCACCTTGAACTTCATCAGCATGCGCATCAGCATATACCATTGCTGAGGCAAACGGAACTGACAATGCGGCACCAGCAATCATTGAGCGGCGCGATAACGCAGACATCGCTGTCTCCAATCGTGTTGAGTGAGAATATTAAATGCATTCAGCGCATAAGTATTTTATGACGTATTAGCACTTAAATCCTGTATACCGATGCGGTATATCTTGGATGATTTAATCTTATCACTCACGCGAAATAAATTTTATCCATATTTATGGTTTTTGGATTTATTCATTTAAAGATAAACCTCATATTAGATAATTATTTAACCCTGACTACAGAAAAGTCTACTCATTACTATAAGCATTTATCAACGTCAGAATGACACTAATTCAAAATAGTGCCCTAAATAAGACAGTATATTACAAATTATCGCAGCTAAAAGGACCCCCGATGAGGCATTTAAAGCCTCGCCAGGGGTCCTTCGCGTCAGTTTTTAGTCTTCGTTGATGAGGTCGCGAACCACAATAGTCTGGTCACGATCCGGGCCCACACCAATCGCGGAGATACGGCAGCCAGAAATCTCTTCCAGCTTCAGCACGTACTTGCGGGCGTTCTCGGGCAGCTCATCCAGGCTCTTCGCATCCGAAATGTTCTCGGTCCAGCCGTCGTAGTACTCGAAAATCGGCTTAGCGTGGTGGAACTCAGTCTGAGTCATCGGCATCTCGTCGTGGCGCACACCGTCAACATCGTAAGCCACGCAGACCGGGATCTTATCTAGGCCGGTCAGCACGTCCAGCTTGGTGATGAACAGGTCGGTGAAACCGTTGATGCGCACAGCCTGACGCGCCAGCACGGCGTCGTACCAGCCGCAACGACGCGGGCGGCCGGTGTTCACGCCGAACTCGCCGCCGGTGGTGCGCAGGAACTCGCCCATCTCATCGAACAGCTCGGTCGGGAACGGGCCGGCACCCACGCGGGTGGTGTACGCCTTCTGAATACCGATCACGCGGGAGATACGGGTCGGGCCCACACCCGAACCGACGCATGCGCCGCCGGAGGTCGGGTTGGAGGAGGTCACGAACGGGTAGGTGCCGTGGTCAACGTCCAGGAAGGTTGCCTGGCCGCCCTCCATCAGCAGGGTCTTACCCTCGTCCAGTGCCTTGTTCAGCAGCTGGGTGGTGTCCACAATCATCGGCTTCAGACGCTCAGCGTAAGACATGAAGTACTCGACGATTTCGTCGACCTCAACGTGGCGGCGGTTGTAGACCTTCACCAGCAGTTCGTTCTTCTGACGCAGTGCGCCCTCAACCTTCTGACGCAGAATCGACTCGTCCAGGATGTCCTGAACACGCACGCCGAGGCGACCAACCTTATCCATGTAGGCGGGGCCGATACCGCGGCCGGTGGTGCCGATAGCGCGCTTGCCGAGGAAACGCTCGGTCACCTTGTCCATGGTCTGGTGGTAGGGTGCGACCAGGTGTGCGTTAGCGGAAATCTTTAGGCGGGAGGTGTCTGCACCGCGTGCCTCAAGGCCGTCAATCTCAGCGAACAGAGCTTCGGGGTTAACAACCACGCCGTTACCAATCACGGGGACGGCGTTATCGCTCAGAATACCCGCGGGCAGCAGCTTCAGCTCAAACTTCTGGCCGTTCACCACCACGGTGTGACCGGCGTTGTTACCGCCGTTGGGCTTGACCACGTAGTCTACGCGGGGGCCGAGCAGGTCGGTTGCCTTACCCTTACCCTCATCGCCCCACTGGGCGCCCACAATCACGACAGCTGACATTTTTGTGCTCCTTGAAAGCCTTGAAGATACGCACCGGATTTCACGGCGCGGCGGCGACCTACCGCCTCATGTTTCGGGTAGGCACACCTCTTCTAATGATACCGTGCCCGCCCCTTTAAGTCCCGTGTGACGGGGCGGTAGGCGTGCCGGATACGGTGCCGGTGAGCCTCACCGGGCACGGCAACGCCCCCATCCGATATTCGGACGGGGGCGCTACCGGTATGAGCCGTGAAGACTACTTGATGAGCTCGATGAAGGTCATCGGGTAGGTGTACTGCTCACCGCGGTTTGCGGCCATAGCAGCGAGGCTGTGGAAGATAACCATCAGGACGGTCACGACCACCGAGACAATCAACGGGACAAAGAACAGAAGACCGAAGGTCACCACCATCAGTAGCCAGGAAGCCATGCTGACGAGCCACAGGGAGAAGTTGAAGTTGAACGCGCGGCGTGCCGATTCCTTAGTGAAACCGTAGCCGGGCTTGTCCTTGTAGATGAACCACATGACCAGCGGCGCGAGAATACTTGCGGATGCGAAGGACAGCAGAGACAGAATTGCAGAAGCCAGGTGCGCGAGCATCGCCATGTTCTGGTCGTCCTTGGAAGAGACTACGTAACCGTTGGGCTGCTGACCCGGCGCCTGCGAGTAGGAGGGTGCCTGCTGGGAGTACTGGTTGTACTGTTCAGGGTTCGGGTTCTGGGACATCTTTCTTTTCCTTAATCTATTGATAAGTGGATACAGCTAATCATTGAGGTGCAGCGGCGGGCTAACTCGCCGTTCTCGGAGGGTGCCCGCCTCGCTCTACTTGGTCGCAACGCTCGTGATGGTTTCACCCTATCAAGGCAAAGTAAATGGAATATTAACCCTCGCCGGACAATAGACGAAGAAACCCGAATATGACAAGAAAAGACGCTCTGCCCCTCCACGCGGTGTTACGTACGTGGAGGGGCAGGGCGTTATACAGTTCGGGGCTGTGTGGTTTGGTCGCTAGCCCTGTTTCTCTTCATCGGCGAGCGCAGGATGCGCGGCGCGCTTCTGTAGTGCGGAGGCCTCGCGCTGTGCGGCGGCCTCGTGTAGCTTTGCGTGTTCTTGCTTTTTCAGAAACTCGTACACCGAGAAAGAATCCTCTTCTTCCTTCGTGAAGCCATTGACGCCTGTGTAGCCGTCCGGCAGGCGGTTGTACACGAGGTAGTACCAGAACTCGGCATGTGTCGTCTTTGTTTTCTGGATGAGTTCCCTCAGCCGGTTCTTATGCTTCACCGCCTGAACAATACCCACAATCCACAGGATCGGCACCACTAAAAATGAGCCCAGACCGATAATGATGAAGAAGAACAGCATCGACATGCCGGCACTACTATCGAACATGCTCACCAAAGGAACCAGCACAAACGGGTTCAGTATCAGTAGGACAATAAGCACGGTCTTCCAGAAGGTGCGCTGACTCTCGATCTCTTCAATGTTGGTGCCAGCCAACGGATTATTGATGGGTACGTAGCCCACCGGCTGCAGCATTGCCGCCCGCGACACGGGGTTCTCCTCAGCCTTGACCGGGTTCAGGTGAGTAGCGCACGCCTGCATGGGCGCGGACTCGTCATGGGAGCGGTCGAGCAGGCGCATTTCGATGAGTTTTGAGTCGGGGGTGCCGAAGAGTGGGTCGGGGATGACCGGCAGGATAGCGCCCGGGCTCAAACCGAGGGATTCCAACCGAACGTACTCGCCATAGGCGTGCGTCGTCTGAGTTTGCATTGCCTGTGCTGCCTGCATTGTCTGGGCTTGCATTACCTGCGCCCGCTCACGGGCAGAAAGCACAGGCTGGGCGGGCCCGGTGGACTGAGCGGAGGCGAGCGCTACCGGTTGGTTTTCTACTTCGTTTTCGTGAGTATCTTCTGAGGTGTCTTCCGGTTCGTTGCTACCGTCGGAGTCTTCGCTGTCGGAGGCTTCGTGCAGCTCAGCGTCTTCTTGTTCTGAGGCCTGCTGGTCCATGAGTAGCGCCATGTATTCCGGGATGGACTGGTCGGTGTCCCAGAGGGGCTGGTACGCCTCGTCCTTCTTTGCAGCTTCCTTCTTTTCAGTGAGTCGGTCTGCCATGGTCGTCTCCTTCGCTTACCAGACATACTCCTAGTGGCACCACCGTACCAGCGTGCGCTGGGCAGTCCCTTGAAACCTGCCCGATAAAAGCTGAGAAAAATCCCCCGACAAGCGCCAACATGCACGTGTTAACACTGCCGGGGGTTCAGCACCACTGGAGCCCAGGGACCCACGGGAAGTCGACTACGATGCATCCGCTGAGTTTGGAACAGGGCTTGAGGTAGGGCTCGGGGCACTCGGCGGCTGAGGGGCTGGCGCCACCGAAGACATCGAAGACGCCGCACCCAGGATCCACTGCATCTCCTCGGCGTTCATGGGCAAGCGGTCATACACCAGATAGAACCAGAACGACCCGAGAGGCATGGCCTTCCACTTCAGCGCCCGATACTTTCGGCTCACTCGGAGTAGCGCAAAAAACAGTGCCCCACCCCACAAGAACATGGGAAGACCCATCGTCAGCAGAGAAAGCATCAAGAAGTAGTAGAAGACATACCCACCGATCTGAGGGTCCCCTGTAACGGTAGCCAACAGAAGATAAGTCAGGGGATTAAACACCACACCCACGAAGAAGAGGGCAATGAGCTCAGGCCAGGCCTTCTTCCACAGGTCTGATCCGCGCACCTTGCCCGCAAGTGGGGTTGCTGAGATATACCCGATAGGTCGCGGAGTACCGACTACTTTCTCATCCATCCAGGCAGGAAAAGCGGTCGGCACCTGCCGGTGTGCAGATGCGCCAGCATCCGTGCCCATGGGGGACATGCGGCGCATCGTAGGGCCCGGGCGACCGTACAGCGGTCGGTTCAGCACCGGGTGACCCGTCGCCGAGGGGAAAAAATTCGCCGCCTGCGCAGAGGGCGCAGGAGCCGAAACCGCCAGAGTAGACGCTGCAGGAGCGGGCACCGCAGAATCAGGCGCTGCAGGAACCGACGGGCCAGCAGCCGCGGATGCAGAACGAGCCTTCTGTATCTCCATGACCTCCTTCACCGGCTCGGGGATCTCCCCGGTCGGCGGGGGAACGGGCGTTCCATGAAGAAGCAAAGCCGAGTATTCGGGTGCGGGCTGCTCCATATCCCACAGCGGCTGATACCCGCTATCGCTCTTCTCGGTTGGGTTCTGAGGGTTTTTCGGTGCTTCGCTATGCTCCGCCACGGTGACCTCCTCCAATGCGTGTCTGCTGTTATGTGTCTGTTGTGTTGTCTACACTGTGTGTTCGATGCGCGGGGGCTCAATCCCGCAGCTGTTCTTTGAGCGAGTCGCTAACCTACTTGAAGCCTTTATCTGCCCCGTACACGTCATCAAGCCGCGCAATGCTCAGGATCCACGCCACGCACCAGATGATGCCGGGAATCCCCATGAGCCCTACGCTCACCTGATTCACCGCCATAAAGAGACCTGCGACGAGTTCTCCCCGCCCGAATAGAGCGGTGACAGAGAGAATCGCCGCCGCAATATAGGGGTTCAGTATAGAAACTCCCAGGAACAGAAACCATGCTCCCTGCTTCTGGAACGAAGTGGGCAGGGAGCCAGGGTCCATCACCGGTTGGTCGATACCACCACGCTGAGGTAAAGCGTCGCCCTCCTGGCTTTCTTCAGAGAACGGGGTGCACTCGTACACCAACCGGAACTTGAATCTTTTCTCGGTCTCGCGCTTACCGGTGGATTTCACCATCACAGCGAAGAAGTTGATAACAGCCCACAGGGAGAAGACGAACAGCACCAGCGGAAGAATACCGAAGCTCAGCATCGAAAATCCTATGCCTGCCACAAAAAGAGATGCCAGGGTATCTTCGCTCAGGCTAGAACCTGCCAGGAAATAGACGAATGGATTTGCCGCGATAGCCAACGCCAGGCATACTAGCGCCTCTACTCCAACTCTCCCTGAACTCGGCTTACGGTAAGGAACCGATACGGGGCTGTATCCGACCAGCTCGCCACCGTATTCCTCCGGCAATTCTCCCTGGGGGAGAGTTCCCTGAACATCATCCGCGTGGATGCGCATCAGCTGCGGGTTGGGGCGACCGTAATGCACCTGCGGTGCCACCTTCAAAACACGCTGATGAGGGGAAACGGGTTGGTCGTCGATGGGCTGGTTCTTATCGGTGGTCATGATTCCTCCTCAGCAGTGTGATGCGGTGATACCGCGGGTGAACTAACAGCGGACGGGGTGCACTCGTACACCAGCCGGAATTGAAAATCCTGCTGAATCTTGTGCTGCCTAACGAGCAGGCGCGTCGATTCGACAGCATCCCCAACAGCATTCAGAAACTTTCCTACGCAGAGGAACAGCCACCAGAGTCCTGCGAGGATGCCGACGAAACCCACAATGAGTAGTAGCGGGGGGATAAAGATGACCATCAAGATCACCGTCCCTATTTCCTCACTTATTCCCCAAGGACCTTGGGAGAGGAACATTGGGCTCACCGGCGCGATCAAGAGAGCTACCCAGAACACCATCCGAAGCAACGGCCCCAGGACATACCAGGTGAAGCCGCTCCAGTCGGTGAAAAGGCTCTTCATATCCAGGGTTTCGGGTGGTTTCTCCATGGGGGCGTAGCCTGCCACCTCGCCAATCTGCCAGGCGGATGAGCTGTACTCGGTGAGGATGCCCTGCACCTCTCCCCTATGGATGCGTTCCAACCGTGGGCCGGGGCGACCGTAAATAACCTGGGAGGACATCAGCAGAACAGAATCCTCAGTGGAAACGCGTCGCTTGACCATGGTTCGACCCTCCCTATCCCAACATTTTTGATAGATGTTCAATAGATGGTTTTACAGTAACAACCAAACCTGAAAAGAACCTGAACCCAAGTGCAAATGAAAAACGTGAAAAAGAAAAGGGTCGAACATGTCCACAATTTGATGCATTTAGGAGTAATAAACGCTTCACAAGCCATTTTGAGGTGTATCCTAGTTCACATCTAGTGTGTTCAAGTTCAGCTGGAACCCACCAGAACAACACCACAAGCCTCCCAGAAACACCCCGGGAGCCAAGCAAAGGAGCACCGTGACACACACCGCCTCCCCAAACCCCCGCGGCCGGTCGCATCGACGCCGAATCGGCAGCGGGCTACTCACCCTCAGCATGGCACTGAGCCCCCTCGCAGCCCTGGGCACCACCGCCCACGCCGCGGAAGACCCCGACGCCGTCAAGCAGGTACTCAGCGAAAGCATGAAGAACGCCAGCGGCACCGTCACCGCCTTCGTCCGCTTCAAGGGTAAGGGTGCCTTTGAACAGACCCAGCCCGCAGGCGTACGCGCCGGCGTGCAGGCACCCGTCAACACCAGCTCACAGGTACAGGCAATCGCCTCCCAGGTGCAGAGCCAGGCACAGCAGGTCAGCAGCCAGTCCGGCGCGCAGGTCCTCTACACCACCCACAACGCGGTACGCGGCGTGGCAGTGCGCGGTGACGCCGAGTCCATCAAGGCACTCGCCAACCGCCCCGATGTGGAGAAGATCTCGCCCATCCTGCCCAAGTACCGCCAGAACGCGGGCGCCGCCATTGACGCAGGCTCCCTCGCCACCTGGACCGGCACCACCAACCCCGCCGGCGCGGGCGGATACACCGGCAAGGGCGTGAAGATCGCCGTCATCGACTCCGGCATCGACTACACCCACACCGACTTCGGCGGTAGCGGCAAGTTCGAAGACTACGAGAAGGCATCCAAGCTCACCGAGCTGCCCTCCGCAGACTCCGGACTCATCAACCGCACCAAGGTTGCTGGCGGCTACGACCTCGTCGGTGACAACTACGACGGCAGCAACACCGCCGTTCCCGACGGTAACCCGCTCGACTGCACCACCGGCGGCCATGGCACCCACGTGGCGGGCACCGCGGCAGGCTACGGCGTGAACGCCGACGGCACCACCTTCACCGGTGACTACAGCAAGCTCACCGCAGAGCAGCTCAAGACCATGAAGATTGGCCCCGGCGTCGCCCCCGACGCTGAAATCTACGCCTTCCGCGTCTTCGGTTGCAGCGGCAGCACCAACGTCGTGATTGAGGCACTCGACCGTGCCCTTGACCCCAACGGTGATGGCGACTTCTCCGACCGCGTGAACGTAGTCAACATGTCCCTCGGCGGCGAATTCTCCCCGCAGGACGACCCCGAAGCCTACGCCGTTGACGCGCTCACCCGCGCCGGCGTGCTCTCCGTGATCTCCGCGGGTAACGCCAACGACTACAGCCTGCGTGGCGACACCTACTCCAACTCGGGTCACCCCGCCACCGCAGCCAGCGCAATCACCGTAGCTAACGCCTACGGTTCCACCCGCGCTGTGGATGCGGCAGAGCTGACCGACCCCGCCACCGGCACCACCCGCAAGGTACGCGGCGACTACAGCGTCTCCTACCCCTGGGCACAGGCGGGCACCAAGGAATTCACCGGTGAACTCACCGCAATCTCCGAGAACAACCGCTACGCCTGCAACGCCCTCAGCGCCGCCGAAGCGGCAGCCGTGAAGGGCAAGTGGGTGCTCATCGACTGGGCTAAAGATGACGGTGAACTCGCCTGCGGCTCCAAGGTGCGCTTCGACAACCTGGAGGCGGCAGGCGCCAAGGGCGTACTGCTTGCAGGCAACGATGAAGAGCCTGGCCTGGGCATCGCCGGTAACGATACCCTGCCCGGTTTCCGCCTGGCAGCATCCGCCGCTAAGGACCTGCGTGCACAGATCACCGCAGCAGAAGCGGCAGGTAAGCCCCTGACCGTGCGCCTCGGCAATGAGCTGAAGTCCTCCCTGCGCGTGGACACCGACAAGCTGGATCAGCTGAACCCCATGAGTGCCCGCGGCTTCCACGGCAGCTACGGCTACACCAAGCCCGACATTGCGGCACCCGGCTCGTACATCACCTCCGCGGCGGTAGCGACCGGTAGCAACTCCGTGACTTTCAGCGGCACCTCCATGGCGGCACCCTACGTGACCGGCTCCGCCGCCCTGGTCATGCAGAGCCACCCGACCTACACCCCCGCACAGGTCAAGTCCGCCCTCATGAACACCGCCACCCACGATGTGCGCACCGAATCCGGTGCCGTATACGCGGTGGACCGTGTGGGCGCTGGACGAGTCGACACCCTCGCTGCTGTGCAGTCGAAGTCCCTCGTCTACAACGCTGACAAGAGCGGTACCGTGTCCCTGAGCTTTGGCGTGCTTGAGTACGCACCGGATGCGGGCGTTCAGACCCTCACCCGCGAGGTGACGGTTGAGAACACCGACTCCGTGGCGCACACCTATGCACTGTCCTACGCTGAAAGCACTAATATTCCCGGTGTGGAATATTCCTTCCCCTCCTCGGTCACCCTCGCACCCGGTGAGACGAAGAAGTTCGAACTGAGCGTGCGCATCGACCCGTCCAAGCTGGAGAAGACCCGCGACGCGGCAATGGACGCAACCCAGAACGCAACTGACTACTACACCGGCAACGAAACCGTTCCCGCACAGTACCGTCAGTACATTGCGAGCGCATCCGGCCGACTCGTCCTCACTGAAGACGGCACCAAGGCACTGCGCCTGCCCATCCACGTGGCACCCAAGCCCGTGAGCACCATGCACGCTGCCGAAGACACCGTCACCTTCACTCAGAAGCCCTCTAGCGACGAGGCACAGAAGGCAGACACCGGCTGGACCAAGTCCCAGATTTCGCTGCGCGGCACCGAGGTCAGCCAGGGCGGCTACCGCTCCCTGCTTGGCGCTTTCGAGTACGGTGCGAGCGTGGACCGTGTGGCTCCCACCTCGCTGTCGCTGAACAGCAACGTTAAGGCGAACCTGCAGTACGTTGGTGCTTCCTCGGATGCGCCCGCGCTGAAGGCTGCCGGCGGCAACGCCGATGACGGCACCCTGCGCTTCGGTATCTCCACCTGGGCGAACTGGGATGTTGTCTCCTACGAGAACACCTTCACCGTAGAAATCGACACCGACGGCAACAACCGTGCCGACTACAAGCTGGTCACCGACCGTGCTAAGGGCCTGGACTACCCGCTGGTTCGCCTCTACGGCTACAAGAACGGCAACCTCGTTGAGCTCGCCTACTACCCGCTCAACGGCGCCTGGGGTGATGTGGACACCAACATGATGGACACCAACACCCTCATCATGGGTGCACCCCTCAAGGACCTGGGCCTGACCAGCGCAAACAACCCGGACATCCAGTACCGAGTCAGCGCAACCACCCAGTACGAGTGGGGTAACGTCAGCGAAACCGGCTGGATCAAGTACCGCCCCTTCAGCCCCAAGCTGTGGTTCAGCGGCGACTCCTCCGCCGTGGCTGGCCTTCACCCGGATGCCTCCACCACCACCCTGACGGCGCACCGCTCCGCTGACGCAATCCCCGCGCTCGGCGAATCCGGCACCCCCGCCAAGGCGCTGCTGCTGCACCTGCACAACGGCACCGGCGACCTCTCCGGTACCAACGGCGCCAAGGGCAACCGCGCCGAGGTGCTGAACATCAAGGAGCAGCAGACCGAGTACATCACTCCGTCCCGCTTCACCGATGTGAAGAACACCGACCAGTTCTACACCGAAATTTCTTGGTTGGCTCAGCGCGGCATCACCACCGGCTACCCGGACGGCACCTACCGCCCGCTGGAGTCCGTGGAACGTGGCGCAATGGCGGCGTTCTTCTACCGCATGCAGGGTTCCCCGCAGTTCACTGCCCCCTCCACTCCGAGCTTCAAGGACGTGCCCACCACGCACCCCTTCTACAAGGAGATTGAGTGGATGAAGGCTCAGGGCATCACCACCGGCTACTCGGACGGCACGTTCCGCCCCTCCGCACCGGTGAACCGTGACGCCATGGCTGCGTTCTTCTACCGTGCAGCGGGTTCCCCGCACGTGGATCTGCCCGCAACCAGCCACTTCAGCGATGTTTCCACCGATAACCAGTTCTACCGTGAAATCACGTGGCTGGCTTCGAAGGGCATCAGCACCGGCTGGCCGGACGGCACCTACCGCCCGGTGACCCCCATTGCCCGCGACGCAATGGCGGCGTTCATCTACCGCTACACCGAGAAGGTTGCTAACCAGGCCGGCCGCTAGACGGTAGCTAACCGGTAGCGAACGGTTCGGGTCCCCTCCCACCTCCTGCATGGGGTGGGAGGGGCACCTGGAACCGGCAGACTCCGGGGCCTGAAAATCCCGGAACCTCTCAAGTTTTGGTGGCGGTTTCACCGGCGGATGCACTCACTCGTCGTCTGCCGGTGGAGCCGCCTCCGCACATCACCGATACACAACCACAGAGCACACAGCACTATCGAAAAATAGAAAATCCGAAGGAGGATTCCATGACAACGCCTCATGCGCCACGCCGCAGAATGAAGGCTGTCGGTGCGACCGGTTTGAGTGCGGCTCTTGCCCTTACTCTCGGCGTTCCCGCCACTTTCTCTGCAGCTCACGCTCAGAGCCCCCAGCAGGTCGAAGGAAGCACTGCGAGCGCATCCGATAACGCTGCTTCGCGTATTAGCCCGGGCCTGCAGAAGGCTGAAGGCCAAATCACCGTGTATGTGCAGTTCAAGGGCAAGGGCGCGTATGAGCAGACCCAGTCCGCGGCTGTTCTGGCACGTAAGGAGGCGCCGGCGAACCGTCAGGCGCAGGTGCAGGCTATTGCAGCTCAGGTGCAGTCGCAGGCTCAGTCTGTGGCGGCTGCTTCTGGCGCGAAGCTGATGTACACCACGCATAATGCGATGCGTGGTGCGGCGATTACTGGTGATGCTGCGCAGATTCGTGCGTTGGCGGAGCGCCCGGATGTGGAGCGTATTTCGCCGATTATCGCGAAGGAGCGCATGAACTCCGGTAGCGAGATCGATACGAAGACTCTTGCCACGTGGACTCGTGAGAATACGGGGTACACGGGTAAGGGCGTGAAGATTGCGATCGTTGACTCCGGTGTTGACTATACGCACGCTGATTTTGGTGGCCCCGGTACGGTGGATTCGTACCTGAAGGCTAAGGCGATGACGGAGCTTCCGACTGCTGATTCGGGTCTGATTGATCGTAATAAGTTCATTGGCGGCATTGACTTGGTCGGTGATGACTACAATGCGTCGGTGGCTGAGAAGTCGACTCCGCAGCCGGATAATAACCCGCTGGATTGCCGCCCGGATGGTTTCGGTTCTGGCGGTCACGGCACGCACGTGGCGGGTACTGCCGCCGGTTATGGTGTGACGGCGAACGGTACGACTTACCGTGGCGATTACAAGAACCTGACGGAGGAGCAGCTGAAGGGCATGTCTATTGGCCCCGGTACTGCTCCTGAGGCTCAGCTTCTGGCGATTCGCGTGTTCGGTTGCTACGGCAATTCGAGTGTTGTGATGAAGGCGCTCGATACTGTCATGGACCCGAATGGTGACGGTGATTTCTCTGACCGCGCCGACATTGTGAACCTGTCGCTCGGTGGCGAGTTCGCCCCGGCTGACGACCCTGAGTCGTACATGATTAATACGATGGCGCGCCAGGGCGTGTTCACTGTGGCTGCTGCCGGTAACGCGAATAACTACAACGGTGTGGGTGACACCTACTCCGATTCGGGTAGCCCGGCGAATGCGGCTGCGGCGCTGTCGGTGGCGAACGCCTACGGCTCCACTCAGCCGATTGACCGTGCCCGCGTGACCACGAAGACCGGTTTGGAGTGGTTGCAGGGTGATTATTCGGTGAACTTCGATTATTCGAAGGCGTCCGCTGATCAGCTGCGCGGCGAGGTTGTTGCCGCGCCGAAGCGTAACCGTTACGCCTGCGAGGCTTTCACCGCTGAAGAGGCGAAGGCTCTGAAGGGTAAGTGGGTTTACTTCGACTGGGACCAGGACGATTTGACGTTCCCGTGCGGTTCGAAGGTGCGTTTCGATAACGTTCAGGCTGCCGGCGGTGTTGGTGTGGTGATGGCAGGTAAGGCTGAGCGCTACTCCATCGGCATTGGCGGTAACGCAACCATTCCGGGTCTGCGTCTGACTGCTTCTTCGACGAAGGACCTGGAGAAGGCTCTGGCTGCCGGCCCTGTGACCGTTGAGATGAACCTGGACTACAAGGCTTCGGGTCGTAGCTCCCACTCGCACGCTTTTGACCTGAACACTTCGAGTGCTCGCGGTCAGCACGGTTCTGACGGCTTCATTAAGCCTGACCTTGCGGCGCCGGGTACTGAGATTGTGTCTGCCGCTGTGGGTATGGGTAATAAGGGTGTTTCCTTCACCGGCACCTCCATGGCTACCCCGCATGTGACCGGTATTGCCGCTCTGGTGATGCAGGCGCATCAGGATTACAACCCGCAGATGATTAAGGCTGCGCTGATGAACGGCGCATCCACCCCCATCAAGAATGAGCAGGGTGCTCAGTACGCGGTGGATCGTGTGGGTACGGGCATGGTGAATGCTCGCGCCGCCGTGGACGCGAAGGTTATTGCTTACGATGCGAAGACCCCCGAGCGTGTTTCGACCGCGTTTGGTGTGCTGGAGTACACCCCCGATTCGGGTATTCAGACTGTTCAGCGTGAAATCGTTCTGGACAACACCGATTCGCAGGCTCACACCTACACTCTGAGCTACGAGGCAAGCACGACCATCCCGGGTGTGGAGTACTCCTACCCGCAGCAGGTGAGCGTGGGTGCCGGTGAGCGTAAGAACGTGACCGTGACCGTGCGTATTGACCCGTCCAAGCTGGAGAAGACCATGGACCCGGCGATGAGCGCCGATCAGGTCGCTCAGGATTGGACGACCGGTAAGACTCTGGCTGCTGGTAAGCGCCAGTACATTGCGAGCGCTTCTGGCCGCCTGATTTTCTCTGAGAATGGCCGCGAGGCGATCCGCCAGTCGATTCACGTGGCACCGAAGCCTGTCTCGAAGATGCGCGTTGATGCGTCCCGTATTGATTACAAGGGCACTGCCGATAAGGAGTCCACGGTGACTCTGCGCGGTACGACCCTGAACCAGGGCGGTTACCGTTCGCTGCTGGGTGCGTTTGAGCTGGGTGCGGTCAGCGACCGTATTCCGTCCGGTCAGCTGAAGCTACCGTCGAACCAGGCTGTTGACCTGCAGTATGTGGGTGCCGCCTCGGACGCTCCGGCGTTGAAGGCTGCCGGTAAGAACCCGAACGATGGTTCTCTGTTCTTCGGCATTTCGACCTGGGGCACCTGGGATAGCATGCACTGGGGCCGTCAGGTACAGGTGCAGATTGATACGAACAACGACTCTGCCGCAGATTACGTTCTGGAAGTGACCCGCGAGAAGGGTCTGGACTACCCGCTGGTGAAGGTCTGGTCCATCTCCGGTACCGCATCCACCGTGGTGGCACGCTACCCGCTCAACAGCGCCTGGGGCGACACCGACACCAACACCATGGACACCAACACCATGATTCTGGGTGTGCCGCTGAAGGACCTGGGCCTGACCGCCGAGAAGGCTCAGACCATCAAGTACACGGTGCAGACTGACACCTGGTACAACGATGGCAACCCCTACGTGGACACCACCTCGGCTATCGAGTACTCCCCCTTCAACCCCGGTGTTTGGTTCACCGGTGAGGAGTCGGGCGTACCCGGCCTGTTCGTGGACCGTGACGGCGGTCAGCTGACCGTTCACCGCAAGAACAACAACAAGGAGCGTCAGGCTCTGTTCCTGCACATGCACAACGCGACCGGTGACCTGAGCGGCCGTAAGACCGCTAACGGTGTTGCCGCTGGCGACCGTGCGCAGGTCGTGAAGGTGGCTCGCACCATCCACGATGCACGCTTCACCGACGTTCCGGCGGATAACCAGTTCTACCGTGAAATCACGTGGATTGCTGCCCGTCAGATTGACCGCGGCTACCAGGACGGCACCTTCCGCCCGCTGAACAACATGGACCGCGCAACCATGGCTGCGTACTTCTACCGTATGAGCGGCTCGCCGCAGTACACCGCACCGTCCACCCCGAGCTTCTCGGATGTTCCGCTCAACCACCCCTACTACAAGGAGATTGAGTGGATGAAGGCTCAGGGCATCACGACCGGCTGGCCTGATGGTACGTACCGTCCGGAGGGTTCAGTGAACCGTGACGCGATGGCTGCGTTCTTCTACCGTTACGCGGGTTCGCCCGAGTACGCTGCCCCCGCGCAGGCTCGTTTCACGGACGTTCCGACCGACAAGCAGTTCTACCGCGAGATCTCGTGGCTGGCTGAGCAGGGCGTAACCACCGGCTGGCCCGATGGTTCGTTCCGCCCCGTGGAGCCGGTGCACCGCGACGCTATGGCGGCGTTCGTGTACCGCTACAGCACGGGTGTGTTGAAGGAAAGCCCTGAAATCTAGGGTTCCGGAATCTAAGAACCTATAGGTTCTACCGAGGGAGCCGTACCGTTGCAGTTTATCTGCGGCGGTGCGGCTCCCTTTTTCTGTGGTCGGGTGCTTTGTTATTTACGCGTAATGTTCCGTAATACGATTCTGACTAGGTTATATAAAGAATCGTTGAGACAATAAGTGAAGGTTTCTTCACCATCGGCATGAACCTTGACGTTTACGCCGCATGGGCACACTGGAGGCGCACTGGAAACACAGTGCAGACGCACCGTAGCACTCTCGGTGCAGAACCCTTGCCGTACAGCTCTCCGAGTAGAACTCTCGGCGTATAACTCTCCGCGCAGAACCTCGGTGCAGAAACCGCTAAGAAACGCACCATCACTAAAAAGGAGCATTCAGTGGCAACCTTCCCTGAAGCTACCCCCGCGCGAGCCGCCCGGCACACACAGCCGGGCCGCCTCAAGCAGCTGGCACGTAGCTGCGGCGCACTCACCCTGGGGCTCACCCTCGGGCTGACCGCCCTGCCGTTTGGTACCGCCGCCTACGCGGCACCGGGCGTAGTACGCGGCGCAGACCGGGATGCACCCCACCAGAACACCGGCACCGGCGAGAACAACAACGAAGTTCTCTCCCCCAGCCTGGACGGCGCCACCGGCGAACGCGCCGTGTTCGTCCGATTCAAGGGTCAGGGCGCGTACGCCCAGACCCAGCCGGACGCGGTCCGCTCCCGCGCGCAGGCACCCGTCAACGCGCAAGCACAGGTGCAGGCGATTCGCGCCAGCGTGCAGCAGCAGGGCGCCTCCGCGGCGAAGGAATCCGGCGCGCAGGTCCTGTACACCACCCACAACACGATGCGCGGCGTGGCGCTCTACGGTAACGTCGAGCAGATTCGTGCGCTCGCGAACCGTTCCGATGTTGAGCGCATCAGCATCATTGAGGACATGGCACCGCAGAACAGCGGCACCCTCATTGATACGGACACGCTCTCCGTGTGGGCGAAGAGCCCGGCGAACCCCGCCTCCACCGGCTACACCGGCAAGGGCGTGAAGATTGTCGTGCTCGATACCGGTATCGACTACACGCACGCCGATTTGGGCGGCCCCGGCACGCAGGAAGCCTTCGAGAAGGCGAAGGCTTCCGACACGATTCCCGAGGGCACCTACGATCCGAAGAAGTTCCTTGGCGGCTACGACCTGGTTGGTGACGACTACAACTCCGGCAAGAAGGAAACCTCCACTCCCCACCCGGATAACAACCCGCTCGACTGCGGCGGCCACGGTAGCCACGTGGCAGGCACCGCGGCAGGTTACGGCGTGAACGCGGACGGCAGCACCTTCCACGGCGACTACTCCAAGCTCACCGAAGAGCAGCTCAACAACATGAAGATCGGCCCCGGCTCCGCACCGGACGCCCAGCTGATTGGCCTGCGCATCTTCGGTTGTAAGGGCACCACCGCGTTCGTCCCCAAGGGCCTGGACCGCGTGCTCGACCCCAACGACGACGGCGACTTCTCCGACCGCGCCGACATCGCGAACCTGTCGCTCGGCAACGAGTTCGGCGTGTTCGATGAGACCGTGAACTACGCGGTCGGTTCCCTCTACCGCGAGGGTATCCTCTCCGTGGTCGCGGCGGGTAACGCCAACAACTACAACGCCGTGGGCGACACCTACTCCAACTCGGGCGGCCCCGGCACCAGCGCCTACGGCCTGACCGTGGCGAACTCCATCGGCTCGACCCAGCTGGTGGACCGCGTGAAGATTCTCGCCCCCGCGAACGAGGCAGACACCTACGGTGACTACTCGGTGAGCTTCGACTACTCGAAGGCGACCGAGGAGCAGCTACGCGGCACCGTGGTGCGTGCCGCCTCCCGCAACCGCTACGCCTGCGAGGCATTCACCGAAGAGGAAGCTGCAGCACTGAAGGGCAAGTGGGCTCTCATCGACTGGGCGGACGCTGACGGCACCGCCCCCTGCGGTTCGAAGGTACGCTTCGACAACCTGCAGGCGGCTGGCGCGACCGGCGTGGTGCTCACCTCGAACACTGAGGTCGGTGACACCGCTATCGGCGGTAACTCCTCCATTCCGGGCGTGCGCCTGGCAAAGAGCCAGGTGGAGCGCCTTTCCGCGCAGATTGATTCGGGTGAGCTGACCCTGCAGCTCGGCGAAAACCTGCGCGACTCGATCCGCGTGCCCAACGGCAAGCTGGATCAGGCGAACACCTCCACCGCGCGTGGCCTGCACGGTTCGCACGGCATCACCAAGCCGGACGTTGCGGCACCGGGCACGAACATTTCCTCCATCGAGGTTGGTAGCGGCACCGGTTCGAGCGTGAAGACCGGTACGTCCATGTCCACGCCGTTTGTTGCCGGTGTTGCGGCGCTGATTATGCAGGCGCACCCGGAGTACGGCCCGCGCATGATTAAGACCGCCATCATGAACACCGCCGACCACAACATGCAGGACGCCTGGGGCAACCCTTACGCGGTGGACCGTGTGGGTACCGGCCGCATCAACACGCGTGCGGCGGTGGCTGACCGCGTCATGCTGTTCAACGCGGCACGCCCCGAACAGGTTTCGGACACTTTCGGCGTGCTCGAGTACACCCCGAACGCCGGTGTGCAGACCCTGCAGCACCGCGTGAGCGTCGAGAACACCGACTCGGTGGCGCACACCTACACCCTGAACTATGAGGGCAGCACGAGCATCCCGGGTGTGGAGTTCTCCTACCCGCAGTCCGTGTCTGTGGGTGCCGGTCAGAAGGCAACGTTCACCGTGACGGTGCGCATTGACCCGTCGAAGCTGGAGAAGACTCGCGACCCGTCCATGTACCCGAACCAGGATTCGGTGAACTACTCGACCGGTACGGTGACCATTTCGGGTGCCCGCCAGTACATTGCGAGCGCTTCGGGCCGCCTGATCCTGACCGATGCTGACTCGTCGGCTGCGGTGAAGACCCTGCGCATGCCGCTGCACGTAGCACCGAAACCTGTCTCCGCGATGCGCGTAGCCGGTGCAGATATTCACTTTGACACGAACGGCGTGGGAGCCCTGGAGCAGCGCCTATCGCTGGAGGGTACCGCGGTGGACCAGGGCGGTTACCGCTCCCTGCTGGGTGCCTTTGAGCTGGGCGCTTCGAGCCCGCGCATCCCGACCGCGAAGCTGGGTGTGGGTTCGGATTCCCGCATGGACCTGCAGTACGTGGGTGCCGCCTCGAACGTGGCGGCGTTGAAGGCTGCCGGTGCGGACACCTCCGAGGCGCACCTGTCCTTCGGTATTTCCACCTGGGGTAACTGGCAGGAGGTGACCCCGCGCGGCACCTACTACGTGTTCGTTGACACCAACAAGGACGGCACGAGCGACTACCGTCTGCAGACGGTGCGTGAGAAGGGCCTGGACTACCCGCTGGTGAAGGTTTCTAAGCGCAGCAACGGCAAGTGGCAGGCCATCGAGAACGCCCTGTACCCACTGAACGGCACCTGGGGTGATACGGACACCAACATCATGGATTCGAACACTCTGGTGATGACTGTTCCGCTGAGCGTTCTGGGTCTGGACCCGAACGCCGAGTCCACTGAGATTTCGTACTCGGTGACCACTTCGAGCGCGTTCTCCGCAACGACCGTGGTTGATACGACTGATTCGGTGGTGTTCAACTATGCGGTACCGAAGCTGTGGTTCAGCGGCGATTCGGCGGGCGTGCCGAACCTGTTCGTGGACGCACCGGAGACTCAGCTGGTTGCGCACCGTAACGGCGACGCGAAGAACGTTTCTGCCCTGTTCCTGCACATGCACAATGCGACCGGTGACCTGTCCGGTACGAACGGTGCTGCGGGTGAGCGTGCGCAGGTTCTGCGTGTCTCGTCGAACTCTGAGGCTACCGCCGCGAGCGCGCACTTTACGGATGTTCCGGCAGATTACCCGTTCGTGAATGACATTAACTGGCTGGCTCAGCGTCGTATTACGACCGGCTACCCGGACGGTACGTTCCGCCCGAACGGTTCGGTGGAGCGCGGCGCGATGGCGGCGTTCTTCTACCGTATGGCGGGTTCGCCGCAGTTCACTGCGCCGAGCACCCCGAGCTTTAAGGATGTGCCGCGTGATCACCCGTTCTACAAGGAGATTGAGTGGATGCGTGCCCGCGGTATTACGACCGGCTGGTCGGATGGTACGTTCCGTCCGAATGCTGCGGTGAATCGTGATGCTATGGCGGCGTTCTTCTACCGTTTTGCGGGTTCGCCGGCATATTCGGCTCCGGTGGCTTCGCCGTTTAGTGACGTGTCGGCCGGTAGCCAGTTCTATCGTGAGATTTCGTGGTTGGCTGATCAGCGTATTACGACTGGTTGGGCTGATGGTTCGTTCCGTCCGGTTCAGCCGATTGAGCGTGGCGCGATGGCGGCGTTCTTGCACCGCTATAACGTGCGCGTGCTGAATAACCGCTAGTCGAAGCGTTATATTTGAACGCTAAATACCCCCGGTGGATGCCGTACGCATCTGCCGGGGGTATTTGCTTGCCTCGCCCTGCCCGAGGCGGCCTAGTTAGCGCTGGCGGGCTTCTTTACGGTTGAGCTTCTCAATGGCGGCTTCCACCTTTAACTTGCGGTGACTCAGCTTCCAGAGGCTGAAAGACTGCGTCAAGGTACTCTTGCCTATCTCCACGAGGGAAGGCAGCCCCTGCCGGATGAGTGCCTCATTAATTTCTTCCTGGGTGGCGCCCTGCTCCTTCATCTGCTCGACGATGATGTTCGCCTCCGCTATTTTCCCGGAGGTGAGCGGGTGGTTTTCGAGGCTGGTTTCGATGTCTACGAGCTCATCGTAGAGTTCAGTTTTTGTTTTTGCCATGGTGCTGTCTTCACCGTCCTTGGTTGACGTGTTCTGTGGCGTAGCGGGTGTGGGGGCGTTTTCCCTCATCACCGGCTGTTTTGAACGGTATTTGAACCGTATGTTCATGCTAACAGCCGCACGGGTTGTCGCACAGGGTTTTTACCGGTGAGTATGCTGTGTATTTTTCAGGGCTGAAACGATACTGAACCCGCCGCGTGCGCCGCGCTGAACGCACCGTGTGGAACACTACCTCGCCTCCCTCGGCGGTTCACCGCGCGGGCTATAAGGTGGAGCGTACACTTAAGTCATGCGTGAATTACAGGCACAGATCATCCGTGAAATGGGCGTCAAGCCCAACATGACCGAAGAGCAGGCACGCGAAGAAGTGGAGCGCCGCATCCAGTTCATCTGCGACTACCTGGAAGCCACCGGAAGCCGCGGCCTGGTACTGGGCATCAGCGGCGGTATCGACTCCACTCTGGCGGGTCGCCTCTGCCAGCTGGCGGTCGACCGCCTCAACAAGCGTGGCCGCACCACCGAGTTCGTGGCGGTGCGCCTGCCCTACCGTGTGCAACACGACGAAGAGGACGCGCAGGAGGCGTTGCGTTTCATCCAGCCCACCCACTCCCTAACCTTCAACATTGCCGAAGCTGTCGACGGTTTCGATACCGCCTACGTTGCCGCGACCGGCAAGCAGATCAGCGACTTCAACAAGGGCAATGTGAAGGCGCGCGCCCGCATGATCGCCCAGTACGCGGTTGCTGGCGGCCCCGGCTACCTGGTGGTCGGCACCGACCACGCGGCGGAGTCCATTACCGGTTTCTTCACGAAGTTCGGTGACGGCGGCGCGGACCTGCTGCCGCTGTACGGCCTGAATAAGCGTCAGAACCAGCTGCTACTGCGGGTTCTGGGCGCGTCTGAGCGTCTGTGGGCTAAGCCGCCGACTGCTGACCTGCTGGACGGCGTGCCCGGCCGCACCGATGAGGATGAGCTGGGCCTGACGTACCCGCAGATTGACGACTACCTGGAGGGTAAGGAAATCGACGAGGCGGCGGCGCAGAAGCTGGAGCAGATTTACCTGCGTAGCCGCCATAAGCGCACTACCCCGGTGACGATTTTTGATTCCTGGTGGAAGAACTAGCGCGGAAGAATCTAGCGTCTTCCGGTTGAGCGCCTCAACCGGCGTAAGAACTAACGCGAAAGCCCCGGGCTCCCATGCGAGAGTCCGGGGCTTTTACTATGCTTTTGCAGACAGAGGACTATGCCTTCTGCTCGGGCTGTGCAATGGAAACCTGGGTAGCCTGAGCGTCAGGCTCCTCAGAACCTTCAGTCTCAACCTCAGGCTTAGCCGGGGGTACCTTCGAGCCGCCCGTGGCGAGGAACAGCACCAGACCCAGCGCGCAGGCGAGCACCTGAGTGAAGGGGAACGCCCAGGTCAGGCCCTTAAAGCCGAACCACATGTTGCCGAAGTACACGGCGGGGAAGAACAGCAGAGCAATACCGAGGGTCATCAGCATGGCCGGGCCGCCCTTACCGGCCGCCTGGAACCAGGAGACGAACACGATGCTGACCGCGTTGAACACGGCGGCGAGCATGAGCGCGACCATGACCTCTTCACCGGTGGAGACCAGACGCTCATCGCCCACTACGGCGAGCAGTTCGCGGCGGAAAATCAGCACCGGAATGGTGATGGTTACGGAGGTAATGACGGACAGCATGGTTGCGGTGCGCAGCGCCTGCTTCACGCGGGCACCGTTGCGGGCACCGTACGCGTAGGCGTACAGCGGGATACCGCCCATGCACAGGCCCATACACAGCATTTCGGGGACCATGTTCAGGCGCATTGCCAGGCCGAACGCCGCGACGGTGTCGTCACCGTAGGAGGCGGCGAGGTTGTTCAGCAGCAGGGCGGCGAAGATCAGGTTGAGGCTCTGAATGAGCTCGGCGGCACCGACCGCAACCACGGGCTTGATGATGGCAGGGTCGAGGGAGAAGTCCCGGATGTTCGCGGAGAAGTTCTCGCTCTGACGCATCAGGAACAGCAGGTAGTACAGCATGGATGCGCCGTTCGCCAGCAGCATCGCCCAACCGGCACCGGCAATACCCATGCCCATGATGGCGATGAACAGCACGTCGAAGATGCAGGTGACGACGGTGCCGACGATGATGCCGTACATGGACTGCTTGGCGTAGCCTTCGGAGCGCACGAGCTGTTCGAGGGTGAACATGCCGATGGCGAGGGGCGCGCCGAGGAACATGAGGTGCACGTAAATGCGGGTCGGTTCGTAGGAGCCGCCGGATGCACCCATGATGCTGGTGATCGGGTCGGCGAGGATGAAGCCGATAGCCGCCGCGACGATACCGGCACCGAGCGCCGAGTAGAGGGCGAAGGAGGTGACGCGGTGAATTTCGTGGGCGGGCTGGCCTTCACCGAGCTTGCGGGAGGCGAGGGTGGAGGAGCCCAGACCGAACAGGCCGGCGATTGCCATAATGACGCCGAATACGGGCACGCCGTAGCTGGTGGCGGCGAGGTCTTCGGTGCCGCCGTAGTGGCCGACGAAGTAGGAGTTCACCACGTTGTAGATGCTGGTGATGGCGAGGCCGAGTGCCATGGGCACGCCCAGGGAGAGGAGCGCCTTGAGGATGGGAGCGTCTTTGAGCAGGTAGATGTTCTGCGGGTCTTCGCTTGCGCCGTGAGGACCGTGCGCGCCGTGTCCTGCGGTGGGCGCGGTGTTGCTGGGTGCGCCGTTTTTGGGCGCGTTGTTTTCAGTCTGGTGGGACGTCATAGGTTCCTTGGTCTGTGCGGTCCGGTCACTTGTGTGCGTCAGATAGACGGCTGATGTCCGCGAATGTGCGGGTGCCGGGGCGCCCGAAATGTCTTGCTCGTTCCCTGGGCCGTTGAGGCTTCCGCTTGGGGGTGAGTGGGGGCGTAACTTTTATATTTTACCGATGTTCAACGCGGGTGGGTAGATGCTCATCGTGAGCAAAACCTGCCGTATGGCCGCTCGGGGTGTGAGTTTATGGGAGGCGGCCCCGTGCATCCGGCGGGCCTGCTCAACCCACGAACCGCCCTACTCTGACCGCTTTTCATGACGTTTTGTGTCATTCTGACGTGAACTTGGGGTCGTACTGTGTCAGAGAACAGAAAATCCGCCTCCGTGAGTGCGCGCGAACACTCAGAACGTGAGAAGATAAGGTCATGACTGATAACAACACCGTAACCGGCAGCCCGCTTGTTAAGCGCGGCCTGGCCGACATGCTCAAGGGCGGCGTCATCATGGACGTCGTCACCCCCGAACAGGCTAAGATCGCTGAAGATGCTGGCGCTGTTGCCGTCATGGCTCTCGAGCGCGTTCCCGCGGATATTCGTGCGCAGGGCGGCGTGGCTCGTATGTCTGACCCGGACATGATTGAGGGCATCATTGATGCTGTTTCGATCCCGGTCATGGCGAAGGCACGCATCGGCCACTTCGTTGAGGCTCAGATTCTGGAGACCCTGAAGGTCGACTACATTGACGAGTCTGAGGTTCTCTCTCCCGCTGACTACGTGAACCACATTGATAAGCACCAGTTCAAGGTTCCTTTCGTGTGTGGTGCTACCAACCTGGGTGAGGCTCTGCGCCGCATCACCGAGGGTGCCGCTATGATCCGTTCGAAGGGCGAGGCTGGCACCGGTGACGTCTCTGAGGCAACTAAGCACATCCGCACCATTAAGCGTCAGATTGCTGAGCTGCAGGGCCTGTACAACACCATGCCTGATGAGCTGTACGTGAAGGCTAAGGAACTGGCTGCACCGTACGAGCTGGTGCTCGAGGTCGCTAAGACCGGCAAGTTGCCCGTCGTGATGTTCACCGCTGGTGGCGTGGCTACCCCCGCTGACGCTGCGATGATGATGCAGCTGGGCGCTGACGGCGTGTTCGTTGGTTCCGGTATCTTCAAGTCGGGCGACCCGGTTGCTCGCGCGAAGGCTATTGTGAAGGCTACCGCGTTCTACAATGACCCGGAGAAGGTTGCTGAGGCTTCTCGCGGCCTGGGTGAGGCTATGGTCGGCATCAACGTTGCTGACATTCCGGCACCGCACCGCCTGGCGGAGCGCGGCTGGTAATTCGTGCGCGCACCCCGCGTTCGGGATGAGTGTTTGATGAGGGGGTGGGGTTCGCTGAGGCGGGTCCCACCCTCCTTGTGTTTGTTGTGTTTGTTGTTTTGTGAAGGGAGCGGTGATGGTTGAGAAGGTTCAGCCTACCGGTGTTTTGCCGGGTGAGGGTTTGACGGTTGGTGTTTTGGCGCTGCAGGGCGGCGTGCGTGAGCATGCGCTGATGCTGGAGTCCCTGGGCGCGCAGGTGCGTTGGGTGCGTACCGGTGAGCAGCTTGAGGGTCTGGATGCGCTGGTTTTGCCGGGTGGTGAGTCGTCGACGATTGACCGTTTGACCCGTATTTTTGGTGTGCGTGAGCCGCTGATTGAGGCGATTTCTTCGGGCCTGCCGACCCTGGGTACGTGTGCTGGCCTGATTATGTTGTCGAAGCGTATTGATGATCCGGCGCCGGGTCAGCAGTCGCTGGGTGTTTTGGATGTTTCGGTGGGTCGTAACGCTTTTGGTTCGCAGGTTGATTCTGCGGAGGTGCGCCTGCCGTGGCTGACTCCTGCCGGTGATGAGGTGGTTATTGATACGGCGTTTATTCGTGCGCCGATTGTGACTGGCACCGGTGAGGGTGTGCAGGTGACGGCTCGTCATGAGGGGAAGATTGTGGGTGTGCGTTCGGGCAACCTGATCGGTATTTCTTTCCACCCGGAGGTTACGGGCGATACGACGGTGCATGAGGAGCTGCTGGCTCTGGCACGCGAGGTGAAGGGCAACTAGCCCCTCCCCTCCCCCCCCAAAAAATAAGCCCGGTAATGAGCGTTTAAAGAGTTGTGGCAGTGACCGTTTCGTTCGGTCACCGCCACAACTGTTTTGAGTGGGTTATGCGTGAGTGGACTTATGGGCGGGCGCTGCTGGGGATTTGGGGCTGGGCCTTCCACTGCTGGTAGGCGCTCGTGGCGAGGAATCGTGCACGGTTGCCGTCGCTGAGCGTCTTGATGTCTGCGGGGGCTGCCTCGTACCACTTTTCGTAGAGACGAATAATCATCTCGGGGTAGGCGGCTTCTTCCAGGTCTGCGCGGTGGGGGATGAATTCGTTGCGGTTCTTGATGTCTCGGTACTCGCTGCCAGCGAAGGGGTCGGTGACTCCGACGCTGGGGTGGGCGTTGTAGGCATCGATGTTTTGAACGTATTCGGGGAGGGTGCTCCGCCCTGCTTTGAGCGCGGCGTGGCACTTGCTGTCGATTTCGCTGGGCTCAATGATGTGGGCGCCGTCTGCGAGGATGTGCCGGTACTCGATGTACGCGGGGTATTGTTCATCGGTGCGCGGGACGGGCTTGACGGCTTCTGCTGATGCGAGATCTTCAGCGGAGTATGAGGAGCAGCTGATGTACGGCGTGGTGCTTGCCGTTGCTAAGGCGCTCGCCGTGGAGGGTGAGGAGGTGCTACTTGCCGCGGTGTTCGCACCACCGCAGGCGGCGAGGAACAGAGGCAGGATAACCGCAACGGTACCGCATCGTACAATGCTACGACGGTTGGAGAAGGTCTTCGGGGTGAGAGCCATGGGGCCACCTCATAACGTGGGTGTAGTAATGTATTGCGCCCCACTATACCTGTAGATTTGATATATGGTCAATGAAAATATGTGTCTTTTTCAGTAAAACCAATATCGCCTTTTTCTTCTCCTCTAAATACAACTGACAAGCGATAACACCCTAACAAGGGTTGAATGTCCTAGATAGTTTGCTGAAATTTTTGCCATTCCTTGTGGGTATTTGCAAAACACCCCACACGCTACACCGTCCAACGTATACTGAGACGCAATATATCGTTCCATCCCTCTTGTGAGGTGGCCTCATTCATGACCCACACCCCTGTTTTTCTTTCGCTCCGTTCCGGCGGTCTACGACGCGGTGCCGCGCTGGCGATTCTTCCCTTGCTTCTTGCCTCCTGCGGTAGCTCCACCAACACGGCATCAAATACTCCCGCGCCCTCGAACACAACCGTGACTTCCTCCCCGTCAGCTACAAGCGCCACCGGGTCCACTTCCTCTTCCGCGGCGAAGAAGGCATCTACCCCCTGCCTTGAACCTGACGAAACCGCAAAAGCTCAAACCCTCAAGCAGCAGGAAGCCATCAGCGCCGACCGCGGAACAGCACTGCCCTCCTACGTCTCCGCGCGGCATGTTGTGCGCAACCAGGCGAACTTCCCCACCCGCACCGAAGCTGAATCAGCGGGAGCCGAGTGCCTGGCACTGTACGAGAAGAACAAGGCCGATCACACCTACGCCGCAGCGTGGGTGCGCGCTATCGATGACAATAACGTGGCAAGCGGAAAGGTAGCCTCCGGCCCGCGCGCTGACATTCAGAGCGCAGACCCCTACAAGGCAAGCAACTACGTCGATATTCGAGAGGGTAAGGAGTACTTCCCGACCCGACAGGAACTGCTCGCGGCAAACTACCCTGAGAACTACATTGTTGCTTTTGAGGCGTGGGCGCAGCAGGCGCCAGCCGATGTGAAGCAGAAGAGCGACGCGAACCGTGCGGCCGCTAAGGATACTCGTTGGTCTGAGGTGGTAACCCTGCCCAGCCCCGACAACCCTGTCTAATCGAACCCCGTCTAATCTGAGTCTGTCTCATCTTAAAAATAGTTGTGGCGGTGACCATTGTTCGGTCACCGCCACAACTGTTATAGGGTGCAGGTTAGGGTAGGAGCGCCAACCCAAACTCAATAACAATCAGCGCGACAGCACACGCGAAGAGTACCCCACGCGACACATTGAACTTCTGCCAGAGCCTATACAGCTGCCCGGGAACCAGCCAAATAACGCACGCATCAAAAGCAAGCGAGAACGAGACGTTACTCCACTGAATAATCATCAGGGCAAGAGCAAAACCCACGCCGAGCACATCCAGGATGCGCCGGTGCTTTCGCACCTGCTCCCTCTCCTTCTGATAGCTAGGGTTGTTTAGCAACCTTGGTGGTGCTTTTTTCAGCTGACCCACAATGACCAAAACCGCCAGCGGGATCAGAGAAATACCGAAGAACATGGGAACCTCCTCTTACGTATATTGGTGTATACAGAAGAAAAACTACTGGAAGCATTCCTTCTGAATCATACCGATACCGAGCAGTTCAGCAGCAAGCATCCTAAATTCCTGCTGTGCACTACGGTCTGCCAAATGCCAGGCACCACGAAGAATCCTTGCAACTTTCTGTACTCCATAGCGACGAACAAGCTTTACCAGGCGCCAGCCAGTTTTAGCAACCTTCGCTCCAGGGATTGCCGTTTCAGCGACAAATAGTGCAAGAGCACCTGCACAGGACCAAACATTGCCCTGAGGCGTTACAGAGTTATTCCAGGGTGAGGAAAAGGAGTCAACATGCAAACCTTGCAGGTCCTTTGAAATAGCTGCAAGCTCTTTGCGAGTTTTCTTATCCAGGATGTAACCAACGCGGTTACCTGAAGGAGAGAGAACTTCATGGAGGCGAGCTCCTCCATCCAAGTACTCAACAACCCGACCCACGTAATTACCATCTGCAAGCTTTTCAGGAGTAACCGCATATGCTGCAGTGCCCCCAAGAAGGATAAGCGGTACGCCAAGAGTTGCCCCCTTCAGCAACACTCGACGATTGATAGAAGTGAAGTCAGCCATGACAAACTTCCTCTCAAATTAGTAATTTACAACACATTGAATAATGTGTTGAGAAATATTCTAGGTTAGGAGTGTTGTTGCACGCAAGAGAAAATGCACTTTATTTTTGAAAAAATTTACAAAAAGTGATACGGGTTGAACTTCTGGTAGATAGTTAATCTAACACTCACCAAATACAGTTGTGGCGGTGACCGAACAAC
>NZ_CAKAPD010000004.1 GCF_916715725.1 uncultured Rothia sp.
GGAGCGTCCGGGTGACGGGTGCCCCTGCGTAGGCGCGGAGGAAACATGCGGCGTGCCATCCCAACCAGCGGGGCGAGGACGAGCACCGCCCCCTCCAAGCCCCATTCCGGGGGCAAGCACCTACTCTCAACGAGACTATCCGGCCGCCAGGGTCTGTGCCGGATCAATACGAGAAGCCTTCGCCGCCGGGTACAGACCAGCCAACACACCAACCAGTGCGCCAGCGCCCAGGCCCAGCAGAATAGTGTCAGCGCTAATAATCGGCGTCCAACGGTTCAGCAAAGACACAATCGAAATGCCGTTAACCGCCAGCACAATACCAGCCACCGCGCCCAAGATGCCGGTCAGTAGCGCCTCCGCCGAGAACTGCAGCAGAATACCCGAAGGGCGCATACCAATAGCCAGACGCAAACCCACCTCACGGCGACGCTCCATCACCGCAACCAGGAACGTGTTCATAATGCCCATCGCACCAATCACGAGGGTAATAACGCTCATGGCAAGAAGCATCGTGCGTTGCTGCTGGTCGACAGCCTCACGAAGGGTCTTCGGCTCCGGCGGCACACTCACGCTATACAGGGCGGGACGTTCCGGCGAGAGCGCGTACGGTGCTTCCTCCGCAATCTGGTTTGCGGCACCTGCAACAGTACTCACCACAATCTGAGTGGAACGCTTACCGGTCTGCGCCGCAACGGCACCGCCACCGGCAGCGGGCTGCGCCTCTTCAACATCGGCACCAGGCTTCGCGCCCAGAGGCAGGTAGACCGAACCGTACGACAGAGTCAGCGAGGGATTCTCCCGCACCACACCGATGACAGTGTACGGCTCATCGTGAATATAGACCGTAACTCCGGGGCTATAGGGTAGCCCGAGCTGGCGCATCACGCTTTCGCTGAGCACCACGACCTTATCGTTCCGCTCCACATGCCCCTCGTCGAAAGTGCGACCCCACACCAGTTCATGACCCTGCACGCTAAAGATGCTGGGGGTTGCCGCAAGGACGGCAGCCGTCACGTTAGCACCGCGCTCACCAAAGTTGTCTGGACCGCGCTGAATATCCGCGGATTCATAGAGCTGATCCACCAGCGCGGTACCGGTCACTCCGTTCAGCTGGCTAACACGCCGGTAATTCTCGCTTGCCGCCAGGCTCAAGAGTTCAGCCCGGCTCATGGCTTCGGTTCGGGTAGAGCTAATCGTCAGGTGCTTAGCCCTAAAAATGTCGAAGCTGTCCGCCAGCTGCCCAGAAATGGTGGCGGTCAGACCAACGGTCAGCACGAGCGAAGCGATACCCAGAACCACACCAAGCATGGTGAAGATATTGCGCCTCACCCGGTGCACGGTAGCGTCCCACGCTTCTTTGAGGGAGGCGAGCGCCCAGGGTGTGCGTCCGCTCCCCTGCGGCTTAGATGTTTGTTCCTCAGTAAAGCTAGGCTGGTTCAGAGACGCACGGGCGGTCGTTTCCTCCTGCCGCGGTGCATCCTGCTCGATGAGCTGCCCCTCGTGCATGCGCAGCACCCGGTCGCAGTGCTCCGCCACGAGCGGGTCGTGGGTAATCACAATCGTGCTCTGCTGATTACCCGTGCATTCACGCAGCAGATCAATCACTTCACGGGTGAGCTCTTCATCCAACGAGCCGGTCGGCTCATCGCAGAGCAGCAACGTCGGTTCCCCGATGAGCGCACGCGCAATAGCCACACGTTGCTTCTCGCCGCCGGAGAGAGTGGTGATGGGCGCATCCGTTCGGTGGCTCAGCCCCAGCAGGGCGAGAGTATCCGCAACCCGTTGCGCTCGCTCCGCTTTGGGCACGCCACGGTAGATGAGCGGTAGCTCAACGTTGCGGTACACGTTCTTATGCTCGATGAGGTGGAACGCCTGGAAGACGAAACCGATGTTGTCTAGGCGCGCTTCAGCTCGCTGTGCCGCGTTGAAGGTTGCGGTGTCTGTACCGTCCAGCAGGTAGCTGCCGGAGGCGGGCGTGCTGAGCAGACCGAGGATGTTCAGCAGGGTTGATTTGCCACTGCCGGACGGCCCCAGGATTGCGACGACTTCTCCGTAGCGGACTTTCAGGTCAATATTTTTGAGCACGTCAATTCGAGTGTCACCCTGCATAAAGTGCTGGGACACTCCCTGAATATCGACGCTATAGGCTGGTGGGTGCGCGTGAGCGGCGCGGGAGTCAGTCATGGCTACTCCCTACTTTTTCTCGCGCATGATTTTGACGCTGTCGCCTTCGTGCAGGTCACCGGTGACGGCGTTCTTGCCGTTGGCGTTGCTGATGACGGTAACGGTTACCTCGCGTTCTTCACGTGCCTTCGATCCGTTGGAGCTTTCGGGGCCGAGCACGATGACTCGGGTCTGTCCGTCACGGGTGTAGAGCGCCGATGAGGGTACGACCAGGTGCGCTTCGGGGGTTTCTTCGAGGGTGAGTTCCGCGTTGACGGCGCCTCGGAGGCTGTCCGCCTTATCCCCTACGTCGAGAGTGAGGATACGTTCCCCTTCGGTGCTTCCAGCCGCGCCGGCTGCGCCCTTGAGGTTGGAGCCAGCCGCACCTTCTGCACCATTGGCCTGGCGACCGGCCTGGCTGTTGCCTGCGGCACCGGCGGCTTCGGTGGTGTTCTTGTATCCGAGGGTTGCGACGTACTCAGTATCACCGAGGGAGGGCACGGTTACCTTCTGACCGCTACGGGCTTCGGGGGTGAGCCTGCCGGTGGTTCCGGTGCAGCTGAGGGTCTTGCTACCTTCTGCGATGGTGGCTACGGGACCATCTGCGATAGCGCCGGTGGCGCGGGGGTTGCCGGTGACGAGTCCGGCACGGTTGATGATAAGGAAGTAGCGGGCGGGAATAGGCTGGTCAGTCTTGACGTGCGCGTAGCCGAGGCTGTCGAGGAGGTTGTTGAGAGCCTCGTAGGTGTCTTCGGTAATGCGCGCGGGCTGCGGGCCCTGACGTCCCATGGCGGTCAGTGCCTCGTTGAGGAGTGCGGCGTCGGGGCCGCTGTCGTCGAGTTTGAGGTCGCGGTAGAGCGCGAAGCCGCCGGTGAGGGTGATGAGAGGTTCACCGTTGACTTCTGCGATGAGGGTGCCGTTGCCGACGGTGTCACCGTGTTTGATGGTGATTGCGGTGTACTGTCCTTCGCCGCTGTAGCGTAGCGGGGTTGAGGTGGCGTAGTTCGCGGTGCAGGTCAGGGGCACGGTGGTGCGCAGTTTCTCGCGGGTGACCGTGGCGGTGATGGTGGAGGGGCTCGGGGGTGCCGCTTCCGCGTCTTTTTGGGCGGTGGTTTTGATGTTTTGGGCGCTGATGAGCGTACCCACGGTGATGATGAGGAGCAGGGCGATAATGCCGTAGAGCCAGAGGGTTTTCTTCTGGCGGGTGGGGGTGGCGCTCATGGTGTCCCTTCTTTGGGTGCGCGTACGGGAACGCTATTGTCTGTGCCGTTTGGGATTAGGGGCGGCGATGCCGTGTGGGGTTAGTTTGTGCCCGGCACGGGGATACGTGCCGGGCACAATACGCTGTGACGAGGTGCAGCCTCCGTGGCTACTCTGTACGCCTGTTCTGGTTAGTCCGGTCTGGATAGCCCGGTCTGATTAGTCCGGAGGATTAGCTCAGAATCTTTCGGGCGTTTTCTTCAGCAGTTTTCTTGATCGTGGTCACCTGCTCGATGAGGCCCTGCTCCTTTTCGAGGAAGGAACTCAGGTAAGCGATAGCCATCTTTCGCTGTTCTGCATCTAGCCCGGTTGCTTCACGGCAGGTCGCATCGTTGATCGCCAGTTCGTGGGTGTCCTGGTTGTTCTGGCGGTACTGTAGGCGAGCCATATCCGGAGACGTGTAGTCGCCTCCGAAGCGTTCTTTCATGCACTGTGCCCACTTCTCGGTGGCAGGCCCAAGGTCTTTGGTAATCGCGTCGTTGTTAAGATAGTGAACCGCAGTAATGTAGACCTTTCGTATGGTCGCGCGGGATTCTTCTGAGCCGAAGACTGCGCGGGTGGCTTCTTGCTGGCAACCGCCCTTTCCTTCGGTGCCGTTAAGAGCCTGCATTTCAGCGTCGCTCATAGTGCGGCTCTGCTCTTCCAGCTCAGCAGTTACCAAAGACCAGCGCTCTTTGTATCCGCGAGTGCGGGCATCCGCGACGGTGAGAGGTTCGAAACCAGTGGTCTGTAGCAGCGGGGGTTCAGTTTCTCCTGCAGGAGCCTTGTAGTTCGGGAATCCTCGTTCAGCCATGCACTGGCTCAGGGAACGCTGGTAGGCACGAACAACGTTGTCAGAAAGTGAGGCGAGGTTCTCTACTTTTTCGATAGCTTGACTATCGGGGCTCGTGGAGGCGCTATACGCCTTCTCAGCGTTAGCGGACGCCGAGGAACCGGCGCTGGGTTGCCCGGACGCGCAGGAGCTAAGCAGCAGGGTCAGCGGGAGTAGAGCCCCGGCGAGGGTTCGTAGGGTATTCTGTCGACGCATAGGTGGGCACTTCCTCGTGAAATATAGCTGCATCTTTGTCCGCTCGTTCAGGGGCTCATCGTTGTTTGCCCTTGAGAGAACATATTTTGAACACTAGCCTACTATGCGCCGGGAGGGGAGGCAAGGGGGACGGTGTTCGTCCTCTCGCCTCATGCAGTGTCTGGGATGGCACGCCGCGTGTTTTTCTTTCGGGATACGGTTGGGGGACGGTGTTCGTCCTCGTTCCTACAGGGGCACCCGCCCTCGCTTCGCTTCGGGCACCCTGATGTCACTTTCGGACGATACCGCCTTTCCGCGCTGGGGTACTGTGCGGGTGCGGCCGCGTTTTCCGGATGCGCCCTCAGGGTGTCAGCCCGGACGCTCTCCGATGCGGAGCGAGGAGAGGGCGGAGCGTCCGGGTGACGGGTGCCCCTGCGTAGGCGCGGAGGAAACATGCGGCGTGCCGTCCCAACCAGCAGGGTGAGGACGAACACCGCACCGCAGAAGCGATTTAGCGTCCGGTCATACCCAGCAGCTCATTCGCCCGAACGCGAGCCCAACGCTCCGCGTTCAGCACAGCCTCCAGCGTCAAATCAGCGTCAGAAACAGCCTCAGCGCTGCCGGTGTGCTCCTCCAGCACGCGCGCCACCGAATCGACAATGTCGGTAAAGCGAATCGCACCCGCATGGAATGCTGCCACGGCTTCCTCATTGGCGGCATTGAACACTGCCGGGTGGGTGCCGCCGACCTTGCCGGCGTCCTTGATCATGCGCACGGCGGGGAATGCTTCCTCGTCCAGCGGCTCAAAAGTCCAGGATGCCGCCTTCGACCAGTCACAAGCAGGCACGGCACCGGGGATGCGGTGCGGCCAGGTCAGACCCAGCGCGATGGGCAGAACCATACTCGGCGGGGACGCCTGCGCAATGGTCGAGCCGTCCACGAACTGCACCATGGAGTGCACGATGGACTGCGGGTGCACCGCCACGTCAATACGGTCCAGGTCCACGCCGAACAGGTGGTGTGCCTCAAGCACTTCGAGTGCCTTGTTGACCATGGTTGCCGAGTTGGTGGTGACGACCAGGCCCATGTCCCAGGTGGGGTGTGCAAGCGCCTGCGCGGGGGTCACGTCGTGCAGCTGTTCACGCTTGTAGCCGCGGAAGGGACCGCCCGATGCGGTGAGGATGAGTCGGTCGATTTCTGCGTCGGTTCCGGAGGCGAGCGCCTGCGCGAGGGCGGAGTGTTCGGAGTCGACGGGCACCATGGGGGTGTTCAGGGGGGATGCGTCGACGGCGGCACGGACGAGCGGGCCGCCTGCGATGAGGGATTCCTTGTTGGCCAGTGCCACGCGGTAGCCGCTGTTGAGGGCGGTGAGGGTCGGTTCCAGGCCGATGGAGCCGGTGATGCCGTTGAGGACGGTGTCTGCCGGGTGTGCTGCCGCCTGTACGGATGCTTCGGCGCCGTGGGCGATCTGCGGGGTGTAGCCGGTAACGCCTGCTTCGGAGGCTGCCGCCTCGATGAGTTCGCGGAGGCGCTGCGCGTCGTCGGCGGTGCCGCTGGTGGCGACCAGTTCAGCACGCACGTGCACTGCCTGGCGTGCGAGCAGTTCGAGGGATCGGGAGCCTGCGGAGAGGGCGACGACTTTCAGCGGTGCGTCGGCGGCGGAGGCGCTGGTGCCTTTGAGTGCGGCGAGGTGGTCGATGACTTCCATGGCTTGGGTGCCGATGGAGCCGGTTGAGCCGAGGAGGGTGACGCTCTGCGGTGCGCGGGTGAGTTCTGTGAGGGCGTCGGTGAGGCGGTCGCGGTTGCCGCCGACGCGTGCTGAGGATCCAAACTTCATGGTTCTAGTGTCTCATGAGCTCGCGGGTGGATTCGGGTACTGGCGCCGCCTCTCATCTTAGAAGACCCCAGCGCAGAAGAATCCCCCACCCTGTCATACGGGGCGGGGGATTCAACACTTCACGTTTTAGAGCAGATCCTGCAGCAGCTCAATGCAGCGGTCCAGGAAAGCGTCCACCTGGGATTCCTCGTAGCTGACGGTGCCCGAGGCGGGACGGAACTTTGCGTGGCGCACCACGGAGGGGTCCAGCGGCTCTTCGCTGTTGAGCTGGGCGTACACGCGGTCGCAGATGGCGTCCACGTCGCCGACGAAATAGCCCATGTGGCGGCGCTTGCTGGGGCGGCGGAAACGCTCACCGGCAGGGCGTTCCAGGCGGCCAGCGAGCAGCTCGCCGGTCTCTACGAGGGAGCGTTCCCAGTTGTCCAGGCCGTACGCCTCAATGTAGCGGCTGCGTTCAAGCTTGGCGAAGCGTTCCTCAATCTTTTCGAGGGCGCGGTCGACCACATCCAGCTGGTAGCCGCCGGGTTCTTCACGGAAGACGACCTGGCGGATTCGTCGGGAGGTGTAGAGGTCTTCGGGTAGTTCGGCGGCTCCGCTGAGCTTCTCGTAGTCCTCGGCGAGGCGGGTGAACAGGCGGTCTACTTCACTGCGCTTGTAGCCGGGTTCGGTTTCTCCTGCACGGGCAAATCCGCCTCCGTGGGTGGTGCTTGCCAAGGTGGGCTCCTCTCGACGATTGAACTTTAAGAATACCAATGCGCAGGCTACCTGGTGCAAGGTTGGCGGGCGGTGTCTTAGATATAGCCTTTTACGCCCCTATTCACCGGGTACAGCGAAAGCGGGTACAGCAGAGGCGGGGCGCCCCTCCCCCACTCGTGGGAAGAAACGCCCCGCCTCCATAAGCGATAAAAGCTTCAGGCTTTAGAGCGGCATAATAAACCGGAAAATCAGGCAGCCAGCCGCCGCAGCGAAAAGAATCGAGTCTAGGCGATCCATCATGCCGCCGTGACCGGGCAGGATATTCGACATGTCCTTCACACCCATACGGCGCTTGAACACGGACTCGACCAGGTCACCGGCAGTCGAAGCGACCACCATGACCGCCGCCAACGGAATAGCCCAATACCAGGGCGAACCCATGACCGCCAACGCGATAGCACCAACCACCGCCGAACCGACGAAGGAACCAGCCAGGCCCTCCCAGCTTTTCTTCGGGGAGATCTTCGGCGCCATCGGGTGCTTACCCCAATTCACGCCGGCAATAAAGCCGAACGTGTCATTGCAGATTGCCATCAGCAGAATCATGAGGACGCCGCGCTCGCCGTGGTCCGCTTGGAAGTAGACCATGGCAATACCCAGCATCAGCGGCACCCACAGCAGAGCCAGGGCGCTACCACTCAAAGACTTACCCAGTGAGACCTGACGGTCAGCACGCACGAGAGCAGAAGAGAGCAGCAGCACCAGCAGGCTCACCGCCAGGGCGATGCCCAGCCCGGTAAAACCGAACAGGTAAGACACCGCCACAATCGCGGCAGACAGACCACCCAGCAGATACTCCGGGATGCCGTAGCCGCGGCGAGTATTGAGCACGTGCCCAATCTCCCAGGCGCCCAGGCCAGCCGCGGCAGCTGCAAGCGCCACAAAAATCGGCTGGTACATCAGGCCCAGCACCAATAGCATGCCGAAACCAACACCCACACCAATGGCGGCGGGCAGGTTACGACCTGCTTTGGCGCTACGCGACTTCACCGGCGTTGCAGCGGTCTGCGGGCTCGACTGTGGAGCAGGCGGCGTGCCTCTCTCTTCTTTCGCTTCTTTGCGTGCACTCATTTGGGGTTTAGACCTCGAGCAGTTCAGCTTCCTTGTGCTTGTACAGTGCGTCGACCTGGTCGATGTGCTTCTTGGTCAGTGCGTCCAGTTCCTTCTCAGCGCGTGCGCCTTCGTCCTCACCGATTTCGCTGTCCTTGACGAGCTTGTCGATAGCGGTCTTAGCGTGGCGGCGAACGTTACGGATGGAAACGCGGGACTCCTCAGCCTTGCTGTTGACGAGCTTGGTGTATTCCTTACGGCGCTCAGCGGTCATTTCGGGCATGACAACGCGAATAGCTGCACCGTCGTTGCTGGGGTTAACACCCAGGTCAGAGTCACGCAGAGCCTTCTCAATAGCCGCCAGTGCGGTCACGTCGAAGGGAACGATCTTGACGGTACGTGCGTCCTCAACGTTGAAGGACACCAGCTGCTGCAGCGGGGTCGGTGCACCGTAGTACTCGGCGGTCAGGCCGCTGAAAATTGCGGGGTTCACACGACCGGTACGAACCTTAGCGAACTCAGTCTTGGTTGCTTCGATGGTCTTTTCCATCTTCTCGCCGGCTTCGGCAAGGATTTCTTCGATCACGAAAGGATCTCCTTTGTCGGAATTCTGGGGTGCCAGAATTGTCGGTGGGCGTTCGCTCAGCCCTCATGATTCCCTACCGGCTCCACGGCGCATCCGAGGCAAAAACCTTAGGAATAACACAAAGTCGGCGGGAAAGAGGCAGAACGTCGTATTTGATATAAGTCTAGACGGTACCGGCGGGCATAAGCGAGTTTTAGCGCTCACCCGCGCGGTACCGTCCAGAATAAGTCCGCGCTATCGAGCACGGTCACAATCAGAGGGGGCATCAGGCATGCCCCAACCTAAAAATTTAGGTGTTAGCGAGTAACGAGGGTACCCATCTTCTCGCCCAGGATTGCGCGGGTCACGTTACCGTCACCCTGCATGCCGAACACGCGCATGGTCACGTTGTTGTCGCGGCACAGGGAGAACGCGGTCTGGTCCAGCACACGGATGTTACGCTGCATAGCCTCATCGTAGGTGAGGTTGTACAGGCGCTCAGCGTTGGGGTCCTTGTTCGGGTCAGCAGTGTAGATGCCGTCCACGCCGTTCTTAGCAACCAGAACCTCGTCTGCGTGGATTTCCAGGGCGCGCTGAGCAGCCACAGTGTCGGTGGAGAAGTAGGGCAGACCCGCACCAGCACCGAAGATCACGACGCGGTCCTTCTGCATGTGGCGGATCGCGCGGCGAGGAATGTACGTCTCAGCAACCTGAGGCATAGTGATAGCGGACTGAACGCGGGTGTCAATCCCCTCCTGCTCCAGGAAGTCCTGCAGAGCCAGGGAGTTCATCACGGTGCCGAGCATACCCATGTAGTCTGCACGGGAGCGGTCCATACCCGCCTGAGAGAGCTCAGCGCCGCGGAAGAAGTTACCGCCACCAATCACGATGGAGGTCTCAACCTCGCCAACAGTTGCGGCAATCTGCTTAGCGATGCTGCGCACGACCTCGGTCGAAATGCCAACTTCGCCGCCACCAAAAACCTCACCGGAAAGCTTGAGCAAAACGCGGCGACGGCCGGTCTCATCGTGGTGAATCGGGTGCGAAATAGCTTCGGTCATGGTTCCTCCAGTGGCTTACCTAGGGGTTGTTATAGGTGATCGGGGCGGGCTCCTGCCGCCTAGTCCTTATCAAGGATACAGCAAAGCCGGGTAGCCACCAGTGGTGACTACCCGGCTTCAGGCTATAATCCCAACCTCATACGATTTCCCTTACCGGGAACCCGCACTACGGGAGGGTAGAACTGCAGCGAGTCCTTATGCACCCACGCGGAAACGTGCGAATGCGGTAGCGGTTGCGCCAGCCTCGGACAGAACCTGTGCAACAGACTTCTTGGAGTCCTTTGCGAAGTCCTGATCCAGCAGGGTGTTCTCCTTGAAGAAGCCCTTCAGGCGACCCTCAACGATCTTGTCCAGAATCTTCTCGGGCTTGCCCTCAGCGATTGCGGTCTCGCGAGCAACGCGCTTCTCGGTCTCGATCTGGTCTGCGGGGATGGACTCGGAATCCAGGTACTTGGGGCTCATTGCAGCAATGTGAACTGCAACGTCGTGTGCAATCTCGTCGGTGTTCTCACCGGAGACAGCCAGCAGAACGCCAACCTGTGCGGGCAGGTCCTTGGAGGTCTTGTGCAGGTAAACTGCAACGTTCTCGCCCTCAACGCGTGCAACGCGGCGGACAACGATCTTCTCGCCGAGCAGTGCACCAGCGTCGGTGGTCAGCTCCTCAACGGTCTTGCCCTCGTAGGATGCAGCCTGCAGCTCTTCCAGGGTGGAAGCGTCAGCAGCAATAGCAGCCTCGAGCACGTTCTGGCCGAAAGCGATGAAGGGGTCGGACTTTGCCACGAAGTCGGTCTCGGAGTTGACCTCGATCATGTAGCCAACGCCGTTCTCAACGCGTGCAGCCACCAGGCCCTCAGCGGTTGCGCGACCCTCGCGCTTGGTGATGCCCTTCAGACCCTTAACGCGGATGATCTCGGCAGCCTTCTGCTGGTCGCCGTTAGCCTCGTCCAGAGCCTTCTTGACGTCGAGCATACCTGCGCCGGTCTTCTCGCGCAGTGCCTTGATGTCTGCTGCGGTGTAGTTCGCCATTGTGAACTCCTTGTGTTGCTGTAATAAATCGGGATGACATCCCGGTGGTACATATGGCGGACGGCGCCGCGCCCAGGTCAGGGCGGGCGCCGTCCGAACGTGGTCCCCGCGGGCGGGGACCACAAAGCATAAAGCTTATAGTGGGCTAAGAAAGCTTACTTAGCTGCCTCTTCAGCCTGTGCAGCCTCGTGCTGCTCCAGGAGCTCGCGCTCCCAAGCTGCCATGGGCTCCTCAGCTGCTTCAGCCTTGCCGTTCTTCTTAGCGTTGCGCTCGATCAGGCCGGCTGCCACTGCGTCAGCAATCACGCGGGTGAGCAGGTTGACGGAGCGGATAGCATCGTCGTTACCGGGGATCGGGAAAGCAACCTCGTCGGGGTCGCAGTTGGTGTCGAGGATAGCAACAACGGGGATGCCCAGCTTCTGAGCCTCGTTAACTGCCAGGTGCTCCTTCTTGGTGTCAACAACCCACAGGAGGGAGGGAACCTTGGACAGGTTGCGGATACCGCCGAGGGTCTTCTCGAGCTTCTCGAACTCGCGACGCATGAGGAGCAGTTCCTTCTTGGTGTAGCGAGAACCTGCTACATCGTCGAAGTCAATCTGCTCGAGTTCCTTCATGCGCTCAATGCTCTTGGAGATGGTGCTGAAGTTGGTCAGCATACCACCGAGCCAGCGGTGGTTCACGTAGGGCATGTTCACGCGGGTTGCCTGCTCAGCGATAACTTCCTGAGCCTGCTTCTTGGTACCCACGAACAGGATGTTGCCACCGTGTGCGACGGTCGACTTAACAGCCTCGTATGCCTTGTCGATGAAGGCGAGGGACTGCTGCAGGTCGATGATGTAGATGCCGTTGCGCTCGGTCAGGATGAAACGCTTCATCTTGGGGTTCCAACGGCGGGTCTGGTGACCGAAGTGAACGCCGGAGTCCAGCATTTCACGCATAGTTACGACGGGCATGTCGTCTCCTTTGTGGTGCCGCGCGGACCTCCCATTCGGGCTAGCCCAACGCGCGCATAGTAGTTATCAGTTTTTCCTGGCGGCGGTTAGCGTTCACGGTTGCCCGTTCAGCTCAGGCCCTAACCACCCCGTGTGGGTGGACCGAAGGTCCCTTATCGGCTCCCCATCTGGGGATGCCGCTCACGCCGCGCGTCGTCAGTGGTACTGTGCGGCCCCCTCGAAGAGGGAGAATACCCGCGCAGGCACACTGCAATACGACATTGTACCGTATATTCCGCGATTAATCCGCCGGATTGGGGTTAAAACCTGTGTAGGCGCGGCGGGTGTGTGCAGGGGCACTGTGGATAAAGGATTTTAAGGCGAAAACGGCGGGGTTATCCACAATTTTTCGTGAGGCGCTGCGGGGCGAGGCAATTCGTGATGTGCTCAGAAGATGAAGCAGAACATGAAGACATTAGCGACAACGCTACGGCACGCAACGCTGACGGCCTGCTGCCTGCTGGGTGCGCTCGTGTGCGCGGGTGGAGATGGCTTGACGGGCGGGGCTGGTTTTGCAGACGGTGCCGCCTCAAATGCGGAGGTTCCCACTACCGTTGAGCTCACCGCGAGCCGACTACGCTACCGCTCCCCCACCGCCACCTCCAGACCGCGGGTAATCCATCCCTTTGAGAAGCCCGCCCAACGCTGGAGTGCCGGGCATCGCGGCGTAGACCTCGCCGTGCCCGAACACGACCGGCGCGTCTACGCACCGGCACCCGGCAAAGTGGTGTTCAGCGGCACGGTCGTCAACCGCAAAGTGCTGGTCATTGCGCATCCGGATGGGCGGCGCAGCACCTTCGAACCCATGGACGAGGCACTCCCGGCCGGCACCACCGTTGCAGCCGGTGAGGTCATCGGCACCGTCGCAGTCACGGCAGGCGGCAACAGCGAGCGCCCCTACCGGCGGTGCTCCACTCCGTGCCTGTACTGGGGCGTACGCCAGGGAGGCGCCCGCGGGGACGGCAGCGGCAAGGAAGCCGAGTACATCAACCCCATGAGCCTGCTGGGCTCGAAGGAACCAAGCATTCTGCTACCCGTGCCGGGTGGATATTAGGTGGCGAGTACTCGCGCTGGCAGTCATTGGGTACGGCTGTGGCCCGTCACCTCCCCAAAAGGAGGCAACGGGCCACAGGAGCCAGTCTAGGTTGTGCTCACTATCGTAGGTGCTAGAGGCAGCTACTTACTGGAGGACGTCACCGTCATCAGCACCGAATTGGTTCGGCTGTACAGGCTGCTGAGCAGTCTGACCGGGCTGAACCTGCTGACCGGGCTGAGTAGGCTGAACCGGCTGTGCAGGCTGTGCGGTCTGCGCGGCCTGCGCATCGTACGCAGGCATTGCCTTGGTCGGTTCATTCTCACCGTAGTTCAGGCCGTGCTGCGGGGTGAATACCTGAGTCGGCGAATCGTCACCCGCAGCGTAGGCGGTGTTCTGCGCCGGGTAGCCGCCCTGTGCCTGGTAACCGGGCTGAGCAGCGTAACCACCCTGTGCCGGGTAACCATTCTGAGCTGCGTAACCACCCTGTGCGTCAGCCTGGGTTGCACCGTAACCGGTCGCAACACCAGCCGCCGCACCCAGTGCAGCAGCCGAAGCGGCACGACGCTCACGGCCCTTCGCACGAGCCGCCGCAATCTTCTTGCGGAACAGGAAGAGCAGAATCAGGATGAGCAGTAGCAGACCCACAATAACCGCGTCCACGATTACGTCAGTCATGCTCAGACCTGACACCGGAACAGTCAGACCGGAGGTGCTACTGACACCACGGTCAGTCTTGACGCTCAGCTCGCCACCGTTGACGGTGAGCTGCACGTGCTGAGAGTTCTTCGCGAGGCTGTTCGCGGCATCTACCTTCTGCTGGTCCAGCGAGGAGAAGGTCGGAGCCTTGAAGGTGAACTCGAAGGGAGCCGAGTAGTAGTTACCCAGCTTCGAAGAGAGCTTGATTTCAGGGGTCACCGTGTAGTCGGAGCCGAAGGGGTGGTAGCCACCGGGGCGGGTCACGGTAATCTTCGAGTCGGGCAGGTATGCGTTCAGACGCTGGTTGAACTCTGCTTCGTCCTTACCGCGAACCTTGACGCTCACGATGGTGGAGTCGCTGTCCTGGCGCACCTCGGTCTCGTCATCGCCGCCGCCCGCGAAAACGTCCTTGAGCTTCTGCTCAGCGCCCGCAACATCCTCGGTCGGGAATGCGTAGAGGAAACGCGCTTCCATGGAACCGTCCAGGCCCAGGGAGGTAGCGACCTTCATGCTCTTCATCTCGATCTGGCGCGAAGAAACACGGTCAACCGCGATGAGAGTGTTGCTACCGCCAGAACGGGAGGAGCTAGCGCGACCCTCGGGGTCAACCATGTAGGACTTATCGTTGCTGTCCACGATGGTCAGGGTCAGGCCATCACCGTTCGGGGAGCACAGCAGGGAGCAGTCCAGCAGACCCGAAATCTTCTTCTGAACGGTGAAGTTGTTGTCCTTCGCCACTACCTCACGGCTGGCGGAGAAATCGGTGCTGCTTGCGCCAAACAGCTTCTTGAGACCGCTGCCCAGGTCCTCAATCGAAGAAGCGCTAAAGGTCAGGGTACGACCCACTTCTTCCTTCGCACTGGCGGTCGATGCGGAAGGAGCGTATGCCTTCGCCTGCGAGGACTCCAGACCCTTCTTCAGCTCGGAGCCCTCAGGCTTGACCTGGTTCAGGTAGGCGTCGACCGCCGAGGCGGTCTCGGTGTTCATGATTTCCTTCGCGACGAAGGAAACCATCACGGAGTAACCGCCGTCCTTCTCCTTCACGTCAAGAATGACGTTACGGAAACCGCGGTCCTGAACATCCTTCGCAGAAATCTTAGAACCACCGGAGTTCTTCACTTCCTTCTCGCCAAACTTCACAGTGGTTTCATCGCTGCTGCTGAGGACGCTGTTCTTATTAGAAGCAGACACCACACCATCCACGACCAGCGCTTCCGGAAGCCAGCCCAGCAGGTCGCCAGAGCTGAAGTTTTCCTTCACCTGGATACCCTGCACCAGGCCCTGGTCAGAGTTGATGATGCTAATCTGCGGCTTGATGTCGGAGCCCGAAGCCTTCAGCAGAGAGGTCACCTTGGAGTGGTATTCGTCCACGGAGGAGAAGGAGACCTTGAAGGTCGCACGAGCCTTCTCGCCCTCAGACTGAATACCTTCGTACTCCATGCCCTCGGGCAGGTGCTTACGAACGGACGCATCCAGCGCCTGGGTGCCGCCCTTAACCTTGTCCTGGTTATCCTTCATGTTGAAGGAAACCAGAATCGTACGAGTACCCTTCTCGGCGCTCTCAAGACCCAGCTGGGTCTCAATCTTCGCGCTGCAGGCACTCAGAATCAGCGCTGCAATGGTCAGCAGAACCGCCAGGAACATCCAGCGCTGACGAGCCGGTGCAGCCGGGGTATGAGTCATCGCGTGCATTCTAGGCTCCCATCAGGCGAATAGCCACGTAGTAAACAACCATGGATGCCAGAACCCATGCGGTGCTCAGCGCCGCGTGCATGATAATCGGGGACTTCGCGAAGCGGCCCAGACGGTTCAGGCCCAGGTAGGTCAGAGCCTCACCCGAGAACACCGCAAAAGCAAGCACCAGAACCATGAGCATGGTCAGGAAGAACGCGCCGTCACCGCTACGGGTGAGGCGCAAGAAGAACACGAGCAGGTTCAGCAGCAGGAACGAAGGAATCAGCACCAGAGAAGACACCGACACAGCATGCATACTCGCGGTGAAGGACGCCGGCGCCTTGCCAATGCGCGCGGTCAGCTGCAGCTGCACACCGCGCAGAACCTGCACGCCGAAGATGGCGAGAGCCATCAGCACGTACGCCAGAATCATGCGTCCGGTCGGCACAGCCTGTGCGGCGTAGGCACCACCGTAGGCGGCACCACTTCGGCCACCAAACATGTAGCCCAACATGGACATCATGACAACCGCCGCCAGAATTACCAGCTGGCTGAAGAAGAACGCGCCCACCAGCGCCTGCAGAGTCGTGGGAACAATCCAACCCCACGCACCTGCGGAAGAGATGCGAGCGTGCGCGGTCGCCGGGTTGCTGGAGAAAACGTCCAAGAACGCGTTCCAGGTAGCACCCAGTGCCTTCACCGCCGGATGCGGTGCGCTCGGCGCATAGGTTGCCTGGCCGGGCTGACCCGGCTGCGCAGCACCGGGCTGAGCAGTACCGGGCTGCGCGGGGGCTGCCTGAGCCTCAGCATTCGACTGCGCATTAGCGTTTACCTGAGCGGGCTGAGGCGCCTGCTGAGGTGCTACCGTTGCGGCAGGCTGAGCAGCATTACCCGGCTGGCTCGGCTGAGCAGCCTGAGCTGCATTACCCGGCTGAGCAGCCTGGCCCGGAAGCGAAGCATCCTGCGCGGGACGCGCGCCGGCGTCGTAGCCGTAGCCTCCGGCTGCACCCTGCGACGGGTTGTTGGGAGTGTTCTCCGACATTGAGATCCTCTCGTATGGTGTGTGGAAGCAACACCTACCGGCTGAATCGGCATCTACCGGCGGCATCACACTGTCTTTCGTGACAAGACTCTTCAACCCTACCGTATTGAACGGTATGATGCGTCTTCGTTCGTCATTTACTCATTTTCATCACCATTGATGCATTCCACGCACGAAAATAACCGCTTCCGAGAGCACGAAAAGAGAGCGCGAAAAAGCCCCGCCCGCCGACAAGTGGGTGAAGTCGACGGGCGGGGCCGTAGGGAGTGCGGGGCTCGAACCCGCGACCAAGGGATTATGAGTCCCCTGCTCTAACCGGCTGAGCTAACTCCCCATCCGGTGCAGCGACGGCGCGCAATGGGCGCCAGCACCATCCTCTAGAGTACCTGAACGGCGACTGAGAACGAAAAACGCTCAATCAACCACTCAGCACCTAAAGAAACTTAGCGGCGCGAATCCAGGTAACGCTGGTACGGAGCGTCGCTCACGTACAGTTCCTCGAAGGTACGCCAGGTGTTCTCAGCACTGTGGAAGCCCACGATGCGGCGGGACTCACGGCCCATCTGCTCACGCTCAGCGGCGGGCAGGGAGAGCACCGCCTCCAGCTTCTTCGCCAAATCCTGAGCGTTATTGGGTTCGAAGAGGTAACCGTTCACGCCATCCTCCACCAGGTGCGGCAAAGCCAGTGCGTTCGCGAGCACCACGGGGGTGGAGGCGCTCATCGCCTCCAGGGAAACCAGGGACTGCAGCTCGGCGGTACCGGGCTGGCAGAACACGTCAGCCATCTGGTACACCTCGGGCAGATGCTCATCCGGAACGAAGCCACGGAAAATCACGCGATCAGCAACGCCACAATCGTGCGCCTTCTGCTCGAGTGCTTCACGCAGCTCACCGCCACCGGCGATATCCAGCACCACGTGCTCGAGGGTATCCGGCAGCAGGGACAGCGCCTCAATGAGCACGTCCACGTTCTTCTCTTCGGCAAGGCGACCCACGAATGCAATACGCAACTCACCGGGGACCTTACCGGCGTCGGCGCCCTCAGCCAGCTCGTAGTCACTGATCTCAATACCGTTAGAAACCGGCATGACCGGGCGGTCAAAATGACCCAGGTCGCGCATCGCATCCGCACCGATCTGGGTGGGGGTGGTGACGACCGCGGTCTTGGAGAAGCAGAAACGCATATCCTTCCAGGTCACCTTCTCAATCACGCGCTTCACGGGAGAGGGGAAGGGCAGGAACGGATCCAGGTTCGCGGGCATGAAGTGGTTAGTCGCAATGACGCGGATACCGCGACGCTTCGCCTGGAAGATGAGGGCGCGACCAATAATGTAGTGGCACTGCACGTGCACCACGTCCGGGCGCACCTCGTCGAGAATCGCGCCAACCTCGGACCAAATCTCCCAGGGCAGGCAGATGCGGTTCGTCTCGTGGGTCGGGGGCAGATGCGAACGCAGGCGATGCTCCACGATGCCGCCCTCTACCTCGGTGCGGTAGCTGGGGCCGGGGATGGGGCTGGCAGCGACTACGTGTACGGAGTGGCCGCGCTTGAGCATGGAAGTGGCCAGGCGGTGACCGAACTGTGCTGCACCGTTGATGTCCGGCGGGTAGGTTTCTGCGCCAATCAGAATCGTCTTTGCCTGTTCCATGACGGGGCTCCTCATCGGGGTGTAGTGTGTCGGTGACTTTGGGGTTTCGGGTGCGACGGTGCGCCGCTTCTACCTCTGTCTGCCGCGTGCACCGGGTGGGTCCAGTACGTACAGCACTTGTCTATTCTACCTGTGAGCTGCGTCCTTCTCCGACTTGTGGCGGGCGGCTTTGGCTGGGAGTTACCTCTAAACCAACCGCTGAGACAGACGCCCGGAACCTGCCCGTAGACGCACAAACGCCCCGATACGAATATCGGGGCGTTTGGACGCTTGGCGTTAAACCCTTGTGCCGGTTTTAGCGGCGTACCAGGCGGTTCAGGAAGTGCAGGACGGTTGCAATGGATGCACCCAGTGCGGCGAAGGACTTCCAGCGTGCCTGCAGAACCTCGGGCTTGCGCACGTTCTCTGCCAGGCCGCGGCCGGTAGCTGCTGCACCTGCAGCAACCTCGGAGGGCACTGCCTTGAGTGCATCCAGGGCCTGCTGGGTGTTGGACTGAACGTCGCCGGTGTAGGACTGCAGGTCGTCGCGCAGGGCTGCCAGGTGCTGGCGACGTTCTGCGGTGCGCTGCTTGAGCTCTTCGAAGGTCGGAGGCTTGGGCTCTTCCTCGCCGCGTGCCTTGCGCTCTTCAGCTTCCTTACGGGCGCGTTCTGCTGCTTCTTCGGCTTCCTTAGCCTTCTGCTCGGCACGCTCTGCCTGTTCCTTCTTCAGGCGCTCAGCGGACATGGCGGTACCTTCCTTGAGTACGCCGAGGTCGAAGAGCAGACCGAAGATTGCGGATTCGGGCTTGAACGGCAGCTGAGCCTTGACCTTCTTCAGACCGACCAGTGCGCAGATAGCGAGGACGATGAGGAAGATGAGGGCGAAGATCAGCGCGGATGCCCAGTAGGGCATGACGGTGCCGAGGCCGAGGATTGCTGCGGCGACCAGCGCAATAATCAGGAACAGACCGAAGACTGCTGCGACGCCAAAAAAGGCTGCGCCCTTACCAACGGCGATGCCCTTGGTCTTCAGCTCGTGCTTTGCAATCTGGATTTCGTCCTTGACCTGGCTGGGTCCGAGGGTCTTGAAGGTTTTGCCAGCGTCGATGATGTTCGCGACGCCGGACTTAATCCCGCTGATGCCAGCAAAGAAACCCTTGGGTGCCTTGGGATTAGTAGTAGTGGTCATGACCACCTCTCCGTGACGTGTTTTTGGAGGCTTCTTTTTCGCACTCCACCTCCTATAGTTTAGCCCCTTATGGTACCCCTGCGTGACCGTTTGAACGGGGGTTTGCGCTATCTCTTCAGGTATTTTCGACTTTCTGAGGTCTGTATTGAGCTGCGGGCGTAGCATTCTGAGCTTGGTTGCGCCTGTGGATTTGCTCTGGAGTAGGTGCGAAAGATGGTTGGGGAGGCGTTCCCCCGCTGTGCTTTGGATGGGCGCGTAGGGTGCGCGGGTGGGGTGAACTTTTCTTGAGCGCAAGGCTTCATAATTCTGCATGGCGGGGCATCTTTGCCTCGCCGAGGGCGTAAGCCCGAGGGGTTACTGGTTCGAGTCCCGTCTGGAAAATGGAAAAGCCTCAGAACTTCGTTCTGAGGCTTTCAGTATTTGCTCCCCCGACTGGACTCGAACCAGTAACCCTTCGATTAACAGTCGAATGCTCTGCCAATTGAGCTACGGGGGATTATTTTGTTTTCGTTGCCGGTTTCCCTTGCAACGAGTAATAACTATACCGGGGCTGTTTGGGCTCCGCAACTTGAAATGCCGTGAAGTGTATCACTTTTTGGGTTGTGCGGCTAGATTGGGGTTTGGGTTCCGGTTAACCCGCGCTACTCCCCCGGCCACCTGCGGAACATGAAGGTTCTGCTGGTAGCCGGGGGTGCGTCCTCAAGAGCCTGGGCTAGCCGCGCTGTGCGGCGAGCTGGCGGCGGCGCATTTCCAGTTCGAGGAGTTGGCGCTGTACCGCTTCGAATTCTTCGTCGTCCGGGTTGGCGCTGAGCTGCTCTAGGCGCATCATTAGGTCGGATTTTTGGCGGGCGATTTGCTGTTCGAACAGGGCGTTGAGTGCGCCGGTGACGAAACCGGGCAGACGCTCGGCGCTACTGACCGGTAGTGGTGAGACGGCAAGCTCCGCGATGGCGGGGTGCACGCCTTCTACCGCGCCGGAGCGCACACAGTTGATCCATTCGATGCCGGGAGTGGGTGCCATGACGGTTGCGGCATGAATAATGCCTGCGGCCACCTCGCGGTGGGTGCGGTAGCGGAACTGCACGGTGGCGAGGTTGCGCCACTGCTCCACGCTGATGAGCTCGGGGTGCTGCAGGGCAATCTCGAGCGCCGCCTTTTCGAGGCGGGCGACCGGGTCGCGCGGGTCGGGGGTGAGGAACTCCTCGACGGCGGGCGCCTCCGGCTGCGGCTGGGGTGCGGCGGGCTGAATACTGCTCGGTGGGTGCGCGGCAGCGTTCTGCCCAGCGTAGGCGCTGGGTGCGGTGTAATCCTCGGGAGGCGGTGCATCGTAGGCGGGGTCGTAGGGCGCGTCAGCATGAACTGCACCCTGGGTACCCGCATAACCCGGCGCACCCGCATAACCAGGCGCACCCTGCGGCCCTTCATTCAGACGCTCGTAACGCGGCGCGGCGGCGGCCTCCGCCTGCTGGGTGCGTGAAAGCTTCGGGTGGTTCTGCGCGTACGCCACGGCACGCTGAATCTCATCGAGCTCCAGGCCGAGCTGACCGGATACCTTACGCATGTAGGCGGGGCGCAGGTCACGGTCCTTGATTCCGGCGATAATCGGGGCGATGGCGCGCATCGCCAGCACGCGGCCTTCAAGGGTCGCCAAATCATACTTGGCGAGGGTCGAATCAATCGCGAACTCGAACAGCGGGCGGCGCGAAGCAATCAGCGAGCGCACCGCGGCGTCCCCCTTGTGCAGGCGCAGGTCGCAGGGATCCATGCCGTTCTCGGCAACCGCCACGAAGGTCTGCGCGACGAAGCGCTGATCCTCCTGGAAGGCAGCCATGGCGGCTTTCTGACCTGCGGCGTCACCGTCGAAGGTGAAGATGATTTCGCCGCCGGAGCCGTCGTCGGTAATCATGCGGCGCACCATCTTGATGTGGCCGGGACCGAACGCAGTGCCGCAGGTGGCTACGGCGGTGGTGATGCCAGCAAGGTGTGCCGCCATGACGTCCGTGTAACCTTCCACGATGACGACCTGCTTGGTCTTGGTCATATCGCGTTTTGCCAGGTCAATGCCGTAGAGCACCTGGGATTTTTTGTACAGCTGCGTCTCGGGGGTGTTCAGGTACTTGGGGCCCTGGTCGTCATCGAAGAGGCGGCGGGCACCGAAGCCGATAGTCTCACCGGCGATGGTGCGAATCGGCCAGATGATGCGACCGCGGAAGCGGTCGTACAGGCCGCGGTTGCCCTCGGAGAACATGCCGGTCGCCTTCAGTTCCTCGTCGGTGAAGCCCTGGGAGCGAAGGTGCTTGAGCAGGTGGTCCCAGCCGCGGGGTGCGTAGCCGACACCGAACTTGCGGGTTGCGGCGGGGTCGAAGCCGCGGGCACCGAGGAAGCGCTGCGCCTCCTGCGCATCAGCGCTGTAGAGGTTGCGTTCGAAGAACTCGGCGGCAATCTTGTGCGCGTCGAGCAGGCGGCGGCGCATACCCGCCTCGTAGCGGTCGCCGGGCTTACCGCCCTCATAGTGCAGGGTGTAGCCGATGCGGGCGGCAAGACGCTCCACCGTCTCAACGAAACTGGTGTGCTCCATCGCCATGACGAAGGAGTACACGTCACCGGATTCACCGCAGCCGAAGCAGTGGTACGAGCCAACCTGCGGGCGCACATTGAAGGAGGGCGTGCGCTCGTCATGGAACGGGCACAGACCCTTGAAGGTGCCTATACCGGCGCTTTTGAGGCTCACATAGCCTTCAATGATTTCGCGGATATCGGTACGGGCGCGGACTTCGTCAATGTCTTCTTTGCGGATTAATCCAGCCATAAACTCAATTCTACGGTGGGGGTCAACAGGTAGCGCCTACAGGCGGTGCAGGAGCGGGAAATAGCGCGCGAACAGGCTCGCAAAAAGGATGCGCCGCGACGCGCAAACAGCACGCCGCGGCACACAAGTGACGGTGTTTAGCCGCCGGAAATATCCAGTTCAGCCTCCACCAGACCCAGACGCTCAGCATCGCCGAGGATGCGCGAATCCAGCCAGCCATCGGGCAGGTGCGGCTGCTTGGGGCTGCCGGCGCGACCGCGCGAACCCTCAACGGCGGCACCCGGGTAGCCAATCGAGTGGTCCAGCTGAGCAATCAGCTCACGGAACGTCGCCAGGTCGGGCACCTGGGCCATCTTCGCGCGCAACTCGCCGCCAACCGGGTAGCCCTTGAAGTACCACGCCACGTGCTTGCGGATCTCGCGCAGGCCTCGGGTCTCATCGCCGAAGGTTTCCACCAGCAGTTCTGCGTGGCGGTAAATCATGTCCGACACCTCAGTCAGGGTCGGGCGGATACGCTCCGCCGAACCCTCAAACGCATTCTGCAGGTCACCAAACAACCACGGGCGACCCTGGCAGCCGCGACCAATCACCACGCCATCCACGCCGGTCTGCTCAACCATGCGCACCGCATCCTCAGCGGAGAAAATATCGCCATTACCCAGAATCGGCACATCCGGAATCAGCTCACGCAGCTGCGCAATAGAATCCCAGTCAGCCTTACCCGAATAATGCTGAGCCGCAGTACGACCGTGCAGAGCAATCGCCGCAACACCGGCATCACGAGCAATCTTGGCGGACTCCAAGAACGTAATGTGCTCATCGTCGATGCCCTTACGCATCTTAACGGTCAGCGGAATATCGTTGCGGGACGCCTCCTTCACCGCGGTCTGCACAATCGCCGTGAACAGGTCAGTCTTCCAGGGCAGGGCGGCACCGCCACCGCGGCGAGTCACCTTAGGAGCCGGGCAGCCAAAGTTCAAGTCAATGTGGTCGGCACGGTCCTCTTCAACGACCATGCGCACAGCCTTACCGACGTTGACCGCGTCCACACCGTAAATCTGGATGGAGCGAATCTTCTCGTCCGGGTCATGCTCAATAATGCGCATGGACTCGGGCTTACGCTCCACCAGGGCGCGCGCAGTCACCATTTCGGTAACGTACAGGCCGCCGCCATATTCACTGCAGAGGCGGCGGAAAGCCTTATTGGTCACGCCGGCCATCGGGGCGAGAACCACGGGAGTGTCAACGGTCAGTTTGCCCAGTTTCAGGGGCGGAAGGGTAAGACGGGGTACTTCAGAATTCACCCCTATATTGTGGCATACGGGGGCAAATCGAGAACCGGACTCAGCTGAGGGGGTACAGGAGCCCAGTGCAAGCTCAGCAACCGCGAGGATGCGCAGGTACGCGAGAGGGGCGGAGGAGCATTCCGCTCTCCCGCCCCTCTTGAGCAAGAGTCAGCCAGCAGGCTCAATACCGCGAACCTACCCGAGAACCTACTCGGTCACGTAAATATAGGTCGGGTCACCCTCCACCGAAGCAGTACCGGCACGCAGCAGCACATCGGTCACCTGAACCAGCGCCTCCATGGCGTCATCAACCTCAACCAGCACCGGGTACTTAGCACTCAGCAGGGACAACACCTGCATAATCGCCTCCACGGCACCCTCATTATCGAAGTCGTAGCCCAGCAGCAGTTCCGTGGCGGTCTTCTCATCCACCAGCGCCGCCTCCGGGTCCGTCTCAAAGGGGTGGTAGCTCACCGCAAACGCAACAATCGGGCCCTTCTTACCCTCGGCAGCAGCCTCACGAATATGGTCACGAAGCACCACGGCTCCAAAAGCACGCACCTCATCCGAGAGGAAGTAGCGGTTCACCGTGCCCATACCCACCTCAGCAGGAACATCCCACTCGTGGGCGCGGCGGTAGAAATTCCACAGCGCAGAAGTCAGCTCCACCGAACCGGTCGCCAAATCCTCAATCGCCTGAGTCTCATTACCGTCAGCGTCCTCACGCAGCGACACCGGAGGAATCGCACCCGGCTCCACACGTACCATACGGGAACGCTGAATCAGCTTCATACCAGCAGCATGCGCAAACTCCTCACCGTCACTAAACGGCGACAGCTTCACGCGCAGAGCGGTGGTCTGACCGTGCGCCGCCGCAATCTCACGCAACGCATTCAGCAGGGCGGTACCAATACCCTGACGGCGGTGGTCAGCAGCCACCTCGATGTAGGACCACAGACGCGTCGGATGCAGCAGCGAAGCCACCACAGTACCCGCAGCCACCGGCACACCAGAAACAGTCACCACCAGGGTGCGGCTAAACGGCGCATCCGTATCCGGGCCAAAGAGGCCACGCTGGCGCTCCTCAACCTCATTGCGGGCAGAGTTCCAAATCTCAAGCAGGGCAAGGTCATCACCCTCCTGCCAGGGGCGAATCTCAAATTTTTCGCTGAGGCGTTCAGCCATATCCGTGCACCTTTCCTTTGCTCGCGTCAAACGTGCCAATCAGTCTAACCAGGGTAGCCCAAATACACGACGGCGGGTAGCCTCTTTCGCTCTAAGAAGCTACCCGCCGACCATGTTATAAATTATTTTTAGCCTGCCAGGCGTGCAGCCAGGTAAGACTTCACCTGATCCAGAGCCACACGCTCCTGGTTCATGGTGTCGCGCTCGCGGATGGTCACAGCCTGATCCTCAAGAGTGTCAAAGTCCACGGTGATGCAGAACGGGGTACCGATCTCATCCTGGCGGCGGTAACGGCGGCCAATAGCGCCCGCCTCGTCGTAGTCCACGTTCCACAGGCCACGCAGCTCATTCGCCAGCTTAGTTGCCGGCTCAGACAGCTCAGCCTTCTTCGACAGCGGCAGAACAGCAGCCTTCACCGGTGCCAGGCGCGGGTCGAGCTTCAGCACGACGCGCTTATCCACGCCACCCTTAGTGTTGGGTGCCTCATCCTCGACGTATGCGTCAACAAGGAACGCCATCATGGAGCGGGTCAGACCGAAGGACGGCTCAATCACGTACGGCACGTAACGCTCACCGGTAGCCTGGTCGAAGTACTCAAGCTTCGCGTTGGAGTGCTCGTTGTGCACGCCCAGGTCGTAATCGGTACGGTTCGCAACGCCCATCAGCTCGCCCCACTCGGAACCCTGGAAGCCGAAGCGGTACTCAACGTCAATAGTGCCAGCCGAGTAGTGTGCACGCTCCTCCTTGGGGACGTCGAAGCGGCGCATGTTATCCGGGTTAATGCCCAGGTCAACGAACCAGTTCCAGCAGTCCTCAACCCACTCGTTGAAGTACTTATCAGCGTCATCCGGGTGCACGAAGTACTCAATTTCCATCTGCTCGAACTCACGAGTACGGAAAATAAAGTTACCGGGAGTGATCTCGTTACGGAACGACTTACCAATCTGGCCAATACCGAACGGCGGGCGCTTACGAGAAGCAGTGACCACATTGTTGAAGTTCACGAAAATACCCTGAGCGGTCTCCGGACGCAGGAAGTGCAGACCCTCCTCATTATCAACCGGGCCCAGGTAAGTCTTCATCAGACCGGAGAAGTTCTGCGGCTCAGTCCACTCGCCACGAGTACCACAGTTCGGGCAAGCAATCTCTTCCATACCCTCAGCCGCGCGGCCCTTCTTCGCCTCAAAGTTCTCCAGCAGGTGATCCTGACGCAGACGCTTGTGGCACGACAGACACTCAACCAGCGGGTCGGTGAAGGTCGCCACGTGACCGGACGCCTCCCACACCGCACGAGGCAGAATAACGGAGGAGTCCAGGCCAACCATGTCCGCACGGGAGCGGACGAAACGCTGCCACCACTGCTGACGGATGTTTTCCTTCAGCTCCGCCCCGAGGGGGCCGTAGTCCCATGCGGAGCGGGAACCGCCGTAAATTTCACCGGCCTGGAAAACAAAGCCGCGGCGCTTCGCAAGCGCAATAACGTTATCGAGGGTGGACTTTTCAGCCATAGTTACTCCTTCTGCCCCGCCACCGGCTGTGACGTGCGTGAGTTCGGGTTCATAAGGGACGCCGCCCAGAACGGGGCGCCCGCATTCGCGCTCATCGGCGCAATATGCACACTTTTTGATGCAAGACACTAGGGTACCATCACCACCCCGCCCCTGGGTATGCCCACCCTGCCCACCGCTCCCCCATTTTCGGGAAGCCAGGACGTACCCGGCGGGATAAACTAGGAAGCATGGAAGAAATTTTTATTCGCGACGACATGATCCGCCTCGGCCAGTTCCTCAAGCTCGCCAACCTCGTAGAGGACGGCGCGCAGGCACGCGAGGTCATTCAGCACGGCCTGGTAAAGGTCAACGGCGACATTGAAGAAGCACGCGGCAAGCAGCTACACCCCGGCGATACCGTGACCTTCAACGGCGTGACCGTGAAGGTTGCGCACGAGGGCTAGCACCGTCTGATTACACGTTTGGAATCTGGGAACGGTGAGGGGCAGTGCTCCTCCTCGTTCCTACAGGGAACCCGCCCTCGCTTCGCTTCGGGCACCCTCCGCAGCGAAGCAAGGAGAAGCGGAGCGTCCGGGTGCGGCGGGTGCCCCTGCAGGAGCGGAGGAAGGGTATAGCGTACCCACCCACCCAGCCCCTGTAGGAACGAGGACGATAACCGCCTTCAGCGCGGAAAATAAGGCTAAACGTAAAGCCCCCGAGTCGTCATGACCCGAGGGCTATACGTTTAGTCGATTTAGGCGTCAGAGCCTTCCACGGTGCCGGTCGCCTCCGCAACCTTCTGCGCACGAATACGCGGCTCCTGACCCTGCACCTTCACCTCCAGGAACTCGCCCACGTGGCGAATCTCCATGGCGCTCACGCCGTGATCCATTCCACCCATCTCGTCCATGGTTCCCATATGACCCTGAAAGGGTGCGCTTCATGGTGGAGCCTTTCAGGGTCATATGGGGCAGTGGAGAGAAGTGGTGAATCAGTGGACGGCGGTGGATGCCGGAGTAGGCGTGGTGTGTTCTTCCTTCGGACTGGTGGGAGCCAGGTGGGCCGGGTCCAGATCAATCCGGCGTAGCAGCTGAGCGTTAAGCGCCACCACAATCGTCGACAGCGACATCAACACCGCAGCAGCAGCCGGGGGAAGCAGAATGCCGCTAGAGGCGAGCACGCCGGCGGCCAGGGGCACGGACAAGATGTTGTAACCGGACGCCCAGATGAGGTTCTGGATCATCTTGCGGTAGCTGGCCTGCGAGAGCTCAATCATCGACAATATTGCCCGGGGATCGTCACTGGCCAGGACCACTCCGGCGGATTCCATTGCCACATCCGTACCGGCCCCGATGGCGATGCCGACCTCGGCGCGGGCCAGGGCCGGGGCGTCGTTGACACCGTCGCCGACCATGGCCACGCTCAGGCCACGCTCCTGTAGCTGGGTGACCTTGGTGTCCTTGTCCTGGGGCAGGACCTCGGCGAAGACCTCATCGATCCCCAGGTCCTGGCCAACCGCATGGGCCACCTGTTGCGCGTCACCGGTAATCATCGCGACCTTCACCCCGCGGTCCTGCAGGGCTTTCACAGCGGCGCGGGATTCGGGGCGGATCTTGTCCTCGACGGCCACCGCACCGATAATCTGACCGTCGCGGACAATATGGAGCACACCGGCCCCACGCCCGGTCCAGGCGCTGGTGGTGTCGGTGAGCTCGGCCGGGGTGGTGAGGTTGAACTCGCGCAGCATGTTCGGCCCGCCCACGAGGATCTCAGCGCCATCGACAGTGGCCCGGACCCCCCGGCCGGAGGCGGCGCTGAAACCAGTTGCACGGATTTGCCGACGAGAGGCCTCGGGATGGGCGGCCGCGGCCGCCACGATGGCGCGGGCCACGGGATGCTCGCTGTCGGACTCCGCGGCGGCGGCCAGGGCCAGCAGCTCGCCCTCAGTGACGCCGACAGTTGCCGCGACACCGGTGACCGCGTGCGCGCCCTCGGTCAGGGTGCCGGTTTTATCGAAGAGCACCACGTCGATGGTGCGCATCCGCTCGAGCGCCATCCGGTCCTTGATGAGCACCCCGGATTTCGCGGCCCGCTCGGTGGAGATCGCAATGACCAGCGGAATCGCCAGGCCCAAGGCGTGCGGGCAGGCGATGACCAGCACCGTGACCGTGCGCACCACGGCATCGTCCGGGCTGCCGATGGTGGTCCACACCACCGCGGTGATCAGAGCAGAGATCAGCGCGAACCAGAACAACAACGCCGCCGCCCGATCCGCCAGGGCCTGGGCCCGGGAGGAGGACTCCTGTGCGTCGGCAACCATGCGTTGGATTCCGGCCAAGGCGGTGTCCCCGCCGGTAGCCTCCACCCGGACGCGGACGGTGTTGTCGGTGGCCACGGTACCAGCGACCACCTTGTCACCGGTGTCGCGGAAGACGGGACGGGATTCGCCGGTGATCATCCCCTCATCGAATTCGGCAGCTCCGTCGATGATGGTTCCGTCGGCCGGCACCCGGGCACCGGCCCTCACCAGTACGACGTCGCCGACGACCAGCTCGGAGATGTCCACGGTGTGGGTGGTCCCATCGATGACTTTCTCGGCCTCATCCGGCAACAGGGCAGCCAGCGCGTCAAGCGCGGAGGACGCACCCCCGAGAGCGCGCATCTCCAGCCAGTGGCCCAGCAGCATGATGGTCACCAGCAGGGCCAGCTCCCACCAGAAGTCGAGGTCAAAACCGCCCAGCCCCAGAGTGGTGACCCAGGAGGCGACAAACGCCACGGTGATGGCCATGGCAATCAGGAGCATCATCCCGGGTTGGCGGGATTTCAGTTCCTTCCATCCGCCCTTGAGGAAAGGCGTTCCGCCGTAGACGAAGATGATCGTGTCCAGTACCGGGGGAATCCAGGTGGATCCGGGGAATTCCGGGAGGGGGTAGCCGAGCAGGTGGGCGACCATGGGGCTGAAAATAACGACGGGAATGGACAGAATCAGTGACCACCAGAAGCGTTCCCGAAACATTGCGGTGCTGTGCCCGGCGTGTTCGCCGTGACCATGAACCTGGTGGTCTTCGTCCAGGACGGAGTGCGGGTGACCGTGGTGCATCGCCTGGCCGTGGGTGTCGGCGTCTGCGTGGTGTTCGTGGCTGGCATGATTCGGGTGGTGGGTGTGGTCTGTTTCCGGAGCGGGGTGATCACCATGGTGATCGCCGGAATGGTGGGGAGTGTTCATGACGTTCCTTTCGCTCAACCCGGTCGGGGTCGAGATGATGGGTAAATCGATCAGGATAAGACGGTGTAGCCGGTCGCCTCGATAGCCCGGCGAACCATCTCCGGAGGTACGACACCGGTGACCGTGACGGTGGAAACACCACCAGCAGCGAGATCAACCTGGACGTCGTCGACCTGGGGGAGGGTCTGAAGGGCCTGGGTCACGCTTTTCGCGCAGTGCCCGCAGGTCAGGCCGGTGACCTGGTAGCTAGAGGAGGACCCTCCTGCTGACGAGTCGCTGGCGGCAGGGTTGGAGACGGTGTCGGCATGTGAGGCAGGTCCGCAACAGCTGCAGCCGTGGGAGGCCATCGGCAAGAGGCGGGGCGGGGAGGTGATCATGGGAAAGCTCCTACGGGTCGGTGGGATGCGGCAATGCTACTCTCCAGCATATACCCCCCTGGGGTATATTTTCAAGAGGTGGAGGCACTGCCCTCATGCGGGGCAGGGTGTGGTCACCGAGCAGCCTCCTCACTGTCGGGAGGGGACAGTGGGAGGCGGAAGGCGCATCCGGAAAACGCGGCCGCGCCCGCACAGTACCCCAGCACGGAAAGGCGGTATCGTCCGAACGTGACATCAGGGTGCCCGAAGCGAAGCGAGGGCGGGTTCCCTGTAGGAACGAGGACGATAACCGCCTTTCCAAACGGAACTACACGTAAGCCCCCGAGTCGTCAGACCCGGGGGCTTTCCATATAGTCGATTTAGGCGTCGGAGCCTTCCACGGCGCCGGTCGCCTCCGCAACCTTCTGCGCACGAACACGCGGCTCCTTACCCTGCACCTTCACCTCCAGGAACTCGCCCACATGGCGAATCTCCATGGGGCCAACGCCGTGGCCGATACCGGCGTACAGCACCTTGATGCCGTCGGTGTACTTGCGGATCCAGTCGTAGGTGTAGTTCACTATCTCCTGCGGGATGACGGGGTCTTCCTGGTCGCGGCCGAAGAACACCGGCAGTTCGGTCTTCTTCAGCTCCTCATCCTTGAAATAGGGCGAGTCGGAATCCACCGCGTAGCCGGACAGGCCCACCACGGCGGCGAACTCGCCGGGGGCGTGACGCACCATCGAAGTTGCGATGCCCATGCCCTGCGAGAAGCCCAGCAGGGTCACCGAAGCGTACGGTTCACGGTTTGCGCGCACCCACTCCAGCACGTAGTCGCTCGCCTGCTCGATGGCGCGCTGATCGGATTCGAGCTGCTGGTTCAGCGGGTACCACTGGTAGCCGATAGCGTCCGCGGCAATGTAGGCGCCGGTCGAGTCCGCGGAGAACTGGGTACCGACCGGCTGCGGGGCGCGCATGGAGGCGTAGGTGAAGCCCTCCTGCGGAAGGTGCGCCGCCAGGGACAGCAGATCGTGCTCCTGGGAGCCGTAGCCGTGCAGCATGAGCACCAGGTGGGTGCCTGCGCGTTCGTTCTCGGGGCGGGTGTATTCGACGACGTATTTGTTTTCGCTCATGCACCCATCTTAGCGAGGACTCCCCCACAAACCTGCACCGCGGGTTCCGCCGCTAGCTTGACCCTCACCTAACGTCAGGTTCTACAGTGAAACCATGGACGCGAACATAACACCACCTGACGGGCAGCACGAATACACCGTAGGAGAAGCGGCATCATTGCACGGGCTAACAGTCCGCACGCTGCACCACTGGGAGCACCGAGGCTTACTCAACCCGGCGCATGATGAGTTCAACGGGTACCGGTACTACACCGACGCAGATCTTGAACGAATCACCGTCATCATGGGGTACCGCGCCACCGGCATGAGCCTTGACGCCATTCACAACATACTGCAGGACGAAGCGAACAGCACCGAGCATCTACTCGCTCAGCGGGATATGCTTCAACGCAAAATCGTCGCGTACAAGCGCATGCTTGAAACCATCGAACATCTTTTGGAGGACACTATGGCACCTAAAAATGAGCAGCTCAGCGCTGCCGAAAAAGCAGAAATTATGGGCGAGGGATTCAGCCTAGCCCACCAGCAGGAGGCGCAGGAGCGTTACGGAAAAACTGACGACTGGGCCGAGTACCAGCGCCGTACTGCAACGATGAACCGTGCCGACTGGCAGAACGGCAAACAGCAGGTTGAGGAGGTGGAGCACGCCCTCGTCGAGGCGTTCAACCGCGGCGTGCAGCCGGGCAGCGAGGAGGCGAACGCACTCGCTGAGCGGCACCGCGCCTCCCTGTTCTTCTTTGAGGTCACCCCCGCCAAGCACGCGATTCTGGCTCGCGGCTACGTTGGGGATGCCCGTTTCAAGGCGCACTACGAGAAGCTCGCGCCCGGGCTTGCGGAGTGGCTGCGGGAGGTCATCTTTGAGAACGCTCGTGCGCACGGTGTTGACCCGGAGAAAACTACTTGGGGGTAGACTTCCGAGGTGAAGATACCTCGTGACTGAGCCTGAGTAGCTGAGCACGAAAAGACGCCCGGATTCCCTGTGTGGGAATACCGGGCGTCGGCATGCATACCTGCATGAAAATTAGACGGTTATCTAGCGGGTGCCATCGAGGTGGCTGCGGTGCTCCTGGATACGGCGGTCCAGGTGCTCAAGGTTCTGTTGCAACCCCGCAATCTCGTTTTCAATCTTTCGGCGGGCGCGCTCCATCACATCAATGGACAGGGCGTGATCATCCGGATTGTCCAAGATTGTACGAATGTCGGCAAGACTCATGCCGGCCTGACGGCAGGTAGCAATAAACCGTGCTGCGGAGATAGACTCCTCATCAAAAATACGGGTTCCGTGAGCATCACGGGGCACCGCTATGAGCCCCTCTTTCTCGTAATAGCGCAGGGCGTGGGTGCTCACCCCCAACTGCTCCGCTACCTCTTGAATACTTACCACAGCGTTAATGCTATGGGGTTAGAGCTGGTCTAAAGCAAACTGAGAACCCTTACCTTCCAGTGCAACAGGAGGCTACTTCCGCGGTATCTCGCGGAGCTTTCAAAAAGCGCCAGAAAAACCGGAAAATATTCCCTGACCTGGAACAATAGCCCACAAATATGCGCAAAGAAACGCCGAATGCTCGCATTGTGCAAGCACCCGGCATCTCCTTACCTAACCTTTAGGGTGAAGGTTAATTCTCGGCGGGCGAAAGAACCTGTGAAGACACTCTCTGCCGGCACGGAATTTACCCGTATGTAGGTGGCATAAGCAGCATTCAGAAGGCACCTAGCCGATGCCCCCGATGCTGGTGGTTCTAGTGGGTGACGGTACCGTACAGGCGAGTCATCGAGTCCAGTGCCTCACGCTCACGCTGCGCCTCACTCGGGGTAGCAGACCCCTCCTCAACACCCAGCGCACGAGCCAGGATACGCTCAACCTGCTTCGACTCAATCAGGAAGCCGTCATGGCCGTGGTTCGACTCAATAATGTCCACGGTAACCGGGGTGGGCAACGCCTCCGCCAGGCGGTGCGACTCATGCGGGAAGAACAGGCGGTCCGTGTTTACCGCCGCAATGGTCCACTCGCAATCGGTGTGAGCCAGCGCCTGCGCCAGGGTGCCGCGGCCACGAGCCACATCATGCGAAATCAGTGCCTCGTTGACCGCCAGGTAGCTGTTCGCGTCAAAACGCTCAACCAGCTTGGCGCCGTGGTGGTCCAGGTAGCTTTCGATAGCGTAGCGGCCACGCGGCTCACCCAGAGAGCCACCCACGGTGCTTTCGCCGCGGTTTTCCTCGCGGCCGAAGCGGTGCTCCAGCTCGGCGGGGCTACGGTAGGTGGTGTGTGCAATACGGCGCGCCAGGGCAAGGCCCGCAGTCGGCGCGGGGCCAGCATAGTAGTCACCGCCGGCGAAGTTCGCGTCCGAACGAATCGCAATGTTCTGGGTATGAGCCCACGAAATCTGCTCAGCCGTCGCCGAAGGACCGGAGGCAATCACCGCGCATCCGCGCACCAGCTCAGGGTTGGTTGCCGCCCACTCCAAGGCGCGAGCGCCGCCGAGGGAACCACCAATCACGTAGCGGAAGCTGGTCACACCCAGTGCACGAGCCAGGTGCGCCTCGGCACGTACCGAGTCGCGGATGCTTACCTGTGGGAAGCGGGAACCCCAATGCTCACCGGCACCCGGGTAGCCTTCGGGAATGATGCTTGCCGGGCCGGTGGAGCCGTAGCAGCCGCCCAGAATATTGGGGGCAATCACGAAGTAGCGGTTGGTGTCCACGACCGAGCCGGGGCCCACGATGCCTTCCCACCAGCCATCCGATTCGATAGCGCGAATCAGCGGGGCGGGCATATCCGGGGTGGGTACGCCACGGGAGACGTGCGTGTCACCGGTGAGCGCGTGCAGAATCAGGATGGCGTTATCGCCAGCCTCATTGAGGGTGCCCCAGGTTTCGTAGCCGATGGTGACCTGCGGCAGGGTTACGCCGGATTCGAGCTCCAGGTCGCCGATGTTCAGCTGACGCAGGTAGCCTTGCGCTTCGGGGTGCTCGCGCTGGGTACCCGCCACGGGGATGGGTGCGGTGACAGGCTGGTTGATAGTGCCGGGCTGGGTGGTGCCGGACTGGCTAGTGCTCTGGGCGGTCATGGGGGTTCCCTTCACTGGGTTGGCCGGCGAGGTGGTGCCGGGTGTGAGCGGGGTACTCGTCTGTGGGTAGAAGAAGCAACAGGTTGGGCGGCAACAACGCCGATCAGTCACAAAATGCTCCGTAACGGGGAATCCGCAGGTGGACCGAAAAGCCGTAGTCTTTCCGGTCCACCTGCGGGTTGCATCACCGTTTAGGAGAGGGTGTCGAAGCCCAGCTGCAGGTCGGCGAGAATATCGTCGATGTTCTCAATACCGACTGCCAGGCGCACGAAGTTCGGGTACACGCCAATCTTCTCCAGCTCTTCAGCGGAAAGCTGGGAGTGGGTGGTCGAGGCGGGGTGAATCACGAGCGAGCGCACATCACCGATGTTCGCCACGTTGGAGTGCAGCTTCAGTGCATCCACGAAGTCGCGGGTCTGCTCCAGGGTTGCACCCTTGAGGGTGAAGCCGAGCACCGCGCCGGGGCCCTTGGGCAGGTACTTCTGTACACGCTCGTACCAGGGGGAGGATTCCACGCCAGCCCAAATGACCTTGTCGACCTGCGGGTTTGCTTCGAGCCAGCGGGCGACCTTGGTGGCGTTCTCAATGTGGCGTTCGATGCGCAGGGAGAGGGTCTCCAGGCCGATGCCGATGTTGAAGGCGTTGGTCGGGGAGATAGCAGCACCGGTGTCGCGCAGCAGCGAAACGCGTGCCTTCAGGATGTAGGAGAGGTTCGCGCCGAATGCGGAGTCCTTGCCCAGGTCGCGTGCGTAGACCAGGCCGTGGTAGCCGGGTGCGGGCTGGTTGAACTTGGGGAACTTCTCGGGGTCTGCACCGTAGTCGAAGTTACCGGAGTCAACAATCACGCCGCCGATGGAGGTGCCGTGACCGCCCAGGTACTTGGTGGCGGAGTGAACCACCACGTCCGCGCCGTGCTCGATGGGGCGCAGCAGGTAGGGGGTGGGCACGGTGTTGTCCACGATCAGGGGCACGCCGTTTTCGTGCGCAATTGCGGCGATGGGCTCGATGTCGAGCACGTCGTTGCGGGGGTTGGGCACGGACTCGCCGTAGAAGAGCTTGGTGTTGGGGCGAACCGCGGCGCGCCATGCGTCCAGGTCGTCCGGGTCCTCAACGAAGGTGGTTTCGATGCCGAGGTCGGCGAGGGTGTACTTGAGCAGGTTGTAGGTGCCGCCGTACACGGAGGGCGAGGCGACCACGTGGTCGCCAGCGCCGGCAATGTTCAGAATCGCGTAGGTGATAGCTGCCTGACCGGATGCCAGCAACAACGCGCCAACGCCGCCTTCCAGGGAGGCGATACGGTTTTCGATAGCTTCCTGGGTGGGGTTGTTGAGGCGAGTGTAAATGGGGCCCAGCTCGGCGAGGGCGAAACGGTTCGCTGCCTGCTCGGCGCTGTCAAAGACAAAGGAAGTGGTCTGGTAGATGGGTAGTGCCCGAGCTCCCGTTGCGGCATCCGGCGCCTGACCTGCGTGGATCTGGCGGGTTTCGAACTTCCAACCTGCGGGGTTGGCGGGAGTCGGGACGGTAGTGTTGTTGCTCATGCGTGGCTCCTATTGGGGATTCTTAGGGGGCCGCATGCCGACGGTACAGGAATCGTCGTCGAATAATCCTGTCACGATTGATGTACCGGTTTCGGTCACATCGGTCCCGCGCTTGCGTCACGCTTGTGCGTGCCGCCTGGTCTTCACCCAGGGCACCCCACCGCGGAGGAGGGTTGCCGGCCAGCTAGCTGGGGCTTATCGCTGGCGCTCTTGACCTGTTATTTAGAGTGTCATAGGGCACGGGGTGGGGTCAAGGGTTTTGTGGGTAGACGGCACTTTAAGACATTTCATTGCAAAGATGACGTTTTTTAACGTCCGTAACAAAAAACCGCCTGCAACAAAACGTTGGCGACAATGCCGGGTGGCAACCGAGGGGTTTGAAAGCCCCCTTCCACATACAGTAACCCCCATCACTTTTATCCGCGCTTTTCGGTACACTGAGACTACAACACTGACTACACATACACTCGTGCAGGGCGCGGCGCACTACGCCGTTTATCCTGCCCAGCATCCCTCCGGTATAGGGGCCAGAGGGCCATACCCGAAGGTTACCTACCATGTCTCTTGTTCTTGATGCCGCGCAGCTCAGCCGCGTCTTTGGCAAAGGTGAAAACGCTTTTACCGCCGTCGACCGGGTGTCGCTTCGCGTTAGCTCCGGCGAGATCCACGCCCTCCTCGGCCCCAACGGCGCGGGCAAAACAACCACCGTGCAAATGTGCTCGACCCTGCTCACCCCCACCGGCGGCGCCCTCACCGTGAACGGTATCGACGCCATCGCCCACCCGCAGCGGGCACGCCGTCACGTGGGTCTCGCACTCGGCGGGGATAGCGGCTTCTACCCGCGCGCCAGCGCCCGCGACAACTTGCTCTTCTTCGCCGATGTTGCGGGGGTTTCCGGGCGGAGCCGGCGGCGCGAGGTGGACCACGCCCTAGCCCGCGTGGAACTCACCGATGCGGCGGCGCGACCCTTTCAGGAGTTTTCCCGCGGCATGAAGCAGCGGTTGCACATCGCCCGCGCGCTGCTCGGCTCCCCCGCCCTGCTCCTGCTGGATGAGCCGACCAATGGGCTCGACCCCGATATCGCCCTGACCGTGCGAACCCTCATCCGCTCCCTCGCGGAAGATGGTGCCGCCGTTCTGCTGACGAGCCATCTGCTCGGCGAAATCGAGGACCTGGCGCACACCATCACCGTGTTGGGCGCCGGTTCCGTCGCCGTGAGCGGCAGCCTCGAGGACGTTGCCGCGCACGCAGGTATTGCCGCCACGACCGTGGTACAGGTCGAGGCCACCGCCACCGAGGGGCTTGATACGCTCCGCGGATTCCTCGGCGAGCGGGCTGCGGTGCTCTTCGCCCCGCGCGGTTCCGGCTGGGAGCTGACCCTCTACTGGCACGGCGAGCGCGCTACGTTCGAGTCGGGAGGGGCGCACCGCATCCTGGCGGAGGGACTCGCCGCCGCGAACATTGGGGCACGAACCGAGCCGTACACGCGCCCGGCGACCTTGGAGGAGGCCTACCTGGCGATGGCGGAGGGGCTCAAGCGATGAGTACTCAGACGCGACGCTCGGAGGAGTCCCAGCGGCAGGATCGGCGGTACGACCTGTGGCAGGAGTGCGCCCGCCAGCTGCGGCTGATGAGCTTTAGCCTGCGCCAGTTCCTGACGGTCCCGTACTTTATTCAGCTGCTTATCAGTACGGTGCTCGGCTCGGTTATCCTCCAGGCACTCGCCGTACACGCGGCGGCGCAGAACTCCGCAGGTCAGGCTGTCGACCCGACCCTGGCGTGGACCCGCGCCGGCATTGTGGGTATGTGGTCGGTCTGCATCGTGTCTGCGGGCATTATCAATTTTGAGCGTTTCCGCGGGACCCTCGTGTACCTGTGTTCGGGGTCGATTTCTCCGGTGCGGGTGCTGGCGTCTATCGTTTCGAGCGCCTCCATTGTGGGTCTGGCGGCTTTGCCCCTATCGTGGGTGGTTTGGGCTCTTGTGACGCTCAATCCGCGGGTCACAGACTTTTCTGAGCTCTGGCCGCGCTACGTTCTGGGCGTTCCCCTGCTGTGGGTTGCTTGCCTGTCGGTCACGTTCATGATTGCGGTGTTCTTCGTGGCGACGCCGAACGCTATCGCCTACGAGGAGCTGCTCCTCGTGCCGGTGTTTATTCTCTCCGGGGTTCTTTTCACGACCGTTGAGGCGCCTGCCTGGCTGGATGCCGCGGGCGTGCTCATTCCCCTGCAGACGCCGGTGCACCTGCTGCTTGGGCGTACCGCCATCACTACCCCGGCAGATGCGCTTCTGCCAGTAATTCAGACCCTAGTCGTGAGCTTCATCTGGGCGTTGTGTGCTTTTCTCTTTGCCCGAAGGGCTCTCGCCACTGCCCGTCGCCGCGGCACCCTGGGGGCGATGTAGCGTGCGTGTTCTCTCTACTGATTCCCTGCCCGGCGCTGTAGCTCTGTCTGGCGCGGTGCGTCGGGCTCTGTCTACCGCCTCTATTGGCTGGTCATCTTCTATTACCTTCGCAACCCTCGGAACGGCCATCACGACCCTGGTTCTCGTGCCGGGCCTCAACGTGCTTTTTACGGTGCTTTTGGGCGCCGACCTCGCCGCGAACGATACGGTGCGCATCGGCTGCGCGACCGCCCTGATTGCCACCCTCAGCTCGGTGGCAGCCGGTATTGTTGCGCGCGTCGCTACCGACCGTTGGATTGGCGTCTTCGAGTACGTCTGCACGGCACGAGCGGTGGATGCGGGCTACTGGCTGGGTGCGGCGGCGGTGCCCGCGCTGTTGGCGTCCGTGACGGGGCTGAGCAATGTGGGCATCGTGTGGTTGCTGTCCCTCACGGCACCCTCTACCGGGGCGGGTTCCGGGCTTCTGCTTGGAGCCATTGCGCTGATGCCGGTTGCGGTTTTGGGAGGGGTCTGCCTGGGTATTTTTGCCGCCGGGCTGGGCCTGTACCTGTCGGATCCGTACACGGGGTCGAATTTTCTGTCGATTATTCTGCCGGTGAGCGCGGGTGTGATTGTTCCGGTGAGCACCTACCCCGCGTGGCTTGCGTGGCTGTGTTCGTGGGTTCCCGGTTCCCGGCTGGTGCAGGCTCTAGATACCTATGGAGGTATCGCGAACGGTAACGCGCCGGACCTGTTCGCGCTCCTGGCGGCAGACGCGGCGCTGGCAGTACTCTACGCCGCAGTGGGGTTGGGGCTTACCTTCCTTGCCGCCCGGCGCATCCGCGCCGGTGCCCGTGCCTCGCTGCTATAAGGCGTGAAACCCAAATAGAACAAACCTTTTAAACGCCCCCTCCCCCAGTGCGCTATCCAGGCATAATAACCAACCGGGCGCCGCAACCACGAAAGACTATTCCTGTGACCATTACTCCCGCCTCATACACCTTAGAGACCCTCGGCTTCGACCCCTCCTGGCAGGGCGCGGCAATCCGCGCCGCGTTCACCCTCGACGGCACCCTTGATGATTTCACCCTCGCCCGTGTGAGCGCCGTGCACCGCACCCGCTGCGAGCTGCTGACCTGCGAGCGGGGCGAGCTCGTGAAGCTTTCCGCTCCCCTGCGCTCGGTCGAGAACGACTACGGCGAAGAGGAATACCCCGTCGTAGGCGACTGGGTACTGGCTCAGCCCATCCCCGGAACCGGCGGTGAAACCCAGCCCGCGGAGCATAAAACCCTCGCGATTCTGCCCCGCCGAAGCTACCTCACCCGCCCCAGCGCCACCCGCGAATCCTCGGATCAGCCCGTCGCCGCCAACGTGGATATGCTCTGCATCGTTGAGCCGTGCTTTCCCGAGCCGTCCATCGGGCGAATCGAACGCTACACCGCCCTGGCACACGCTTCCGGGGTGCAGGTCGCACTAATTCTCACCAAAGGTGATTTGGTGACGGCGGAACAGCTCGCCGGGTATCAGGAATCCCTGGGTAGCGGCGTGGATGCGGTGCTCGCCGTCTGCACGGACAACGGCTACGACCCCGCTCCAGTGGCGGAGCTCGTCGCCGGACGCACCGCCGCATTCCTGGGCCGCAGCGGTGCCGGAAAATCTACCCTGGTCAACGCCCTGCTCAACCCGGGAGCCGACCCCCGCGAGGCCAGCTCAGAAAACCGGGTGCAAGCAACCTCCGCGGTTCGCGGCGCCGACGGCAAGGGACGCCACACCACCACCAGCCGCCAAATGATCGTTCTGCCCGGTGCTGGAGAATCCGGTGCAGAATCTTCGGCAGGCACGGTGCTTATCGACACCCCGGGCGTGCGAGCCCTAGCCGCAACGAGTGATAGCTCCGCCATTGACGAGACCTTCGACGACGTCTCCAGCTACGCCTCCGCATGCCGGTACAGCGACTGCTCCCACGGCTCCGAACCCGGATGCGCGGTGCAGCAGGCGCTCGCCGACGGCACCCTCGACCCCGAACGCTTCGAACGCTACCGCAGGATGATGGCGGAATCCGCGCGCCTGCGCCTGCGTTCTCAGGAGCGCGAGTACCGGCAGAGTAACCGCGCCTTCACGAAGGCGAACAAGGCGGGCCGCCGCACCCTCATGTCCATTAAGGGGCGCGCCAACTAGCTGCCGAACGCACATCCCGGCGAGGCTTCCACAAGCTGAGCCGGGCAATCCTGCACAGGCAGCAATATAGTAGCCTGCCTCACTCTTCGATACACTAGAACTAGGCGTGCCCACAGTCCCCCGCGCATCCTCACCGCCACCCGGCGGCACAGGAACGCGGGCGCAGACGGCACACACCATTCACAAACCCATAACTCATGAAAGAGGTGGCAGCATGGCTGAACAGAACCTCACCCCGCCCGTACCGAAGAAGGTCGAGCACCGCCGCGAACACCACGGCGACGTCTTCATCGACCACTACGAATGGCTCCGCGATAAGGAAAGCGAAGAGGTCCTCGACTACCTCAAGGCAGAAGCCGAATACACCGAAGCTATCACCGCAGACCAGCAGCCCCTCCGCGAATCCATCTTCGACGAGATTAAGAACCGCACCCTGCTGTCGGATCTGACCGTCCCGAACCGTATCGGTGACTGGTGGTACTACAGCCGTATGGTGCCCGGCGGCCAGTACCCCGTCTTCTACCGCTACCCCGCCCTGCACGAGGGCGACGAGGTGGTGCGTTACACCCCGCCGACCGTCACCCCCGGTGAGGTGCTTGAGGGTGAGGTCGTCATCCTCGACTGCAACGAATACGCCAAGGACATGGAGTTCTTCTCCCTGGGCAGCTTCCAGCCGGCACGTAACGGCAAGCTGCTGAGCATCTCCGTGGATGAGAAGGGCGACGAACGCTACGAACAGCGCTTCCTCAACATGGAAACCGGCACTTTCCTCGAAGACACCATCCCCAACATTGCGGCAGGTTCCTTCTTCATCAACCACGCCGAGCAGCTCATCTACGTGGTCCCCGACGACTCCTGGCGCCCCTGGCGTGTCTACGTGCACGACGTCGGACAGGGCACCGAAGACCACCTCATCTACGAAGAGCCTGACAACACCATGTGGCTCTCGGCGGCCATGAGCTCCGACCGTTCCTCCGTGGTGCTCACCAGCTCGAACTCCGAGTACACCGAGGTGCGCATCGTCCCCACCCGCGAACCCAAGGGCGAGCCGACCCTGCTCATTCCCAAGAGCGCGGGCATCGAATACTACGCTGAGCCGCTCAACATTGCCGGTGAGCAGCACCTGCTGATTCAGCACGACTACAATGCGCTGAACTCCGAACTGGTGCTCGCCGATATGCCGCGCGAGGGTGAAAGCCTCGAGGAGTACGCACAGCGTTGGGTGCCGGTCATCCGCCACAGCGAACATGTGCGTCTGGAGGGCTTCACCTTCACCGCAACGCACCTGGTCGTCACCGCCCGCGCAGACACGACCACCCGCATATTCCTTGCACCGCGTGAGCAGCTGCCCATCCAGTGGCGCCGCCGCCGACCCGCGGGCGTGACCTTCATGGAACCTGCCGGTTTCGACGAGGAGCTGTACACCGCCTCGGTGCTGCGTGCGGAGAACTACTCCCCCGTGCTGCGCATCGCCTACACCTCGTACCTGACGCCGCGCCGCGTCTACGACTACTTCCCCATGTCGCAGACCCTGCTACTACGCCGTGAAACCCCGGTACTCGGCGGCTACAACCGCGAGGACTACCGCGCCTACCGCGACTGGGCACCGGCGGCAGACGGCACGCTCATCCCGATCTCGGTGATTCACCGCGCCGACCTGGACATGAGCAAGCCGAACCCGGTCATCCAGTACGGTTACGGCTCCTACGAGTCGTCCATGGACCCGATGTTCTCCATCCCGATGCTGTCGATCCTGGACCGCGGCGTCATCTACGTCATCGCGCATATTCGCGGCGGCGGCGAAATGGGCCGCTCCTGGTACCAGAACGGCAAGAAGCTCGCGAAGAAGAACACCTTCACCGACTTCGTGGACGTCACCAGCTACATTGCGGCTAAGCCCTGGGCTGATGAGGCACGTATCGGCTGCTACGGCGGTAGCGCCGGCGGCCTGCTCATGGGTGCCGTGCTGAATCTCGCCCCCGAGAAGTACGCCGCCTGCCTGGCTGCCGTGCCGTTCGTGGATGCGCTAACCACCATCCTCGACCCGGAGCTGCCGCTGTCGGCAATGGAGTGGGAAGAGTGGGGCAACCCGATTGAGGACCCGGAAGTGTACGCCTACATGAAGTCGTACACCCCGTACGAGAATATCCGTCCGGTCCGCTACCCGGCGATTGCTGCGGTGACGAGCCTGCACGACACCCGCGTGCTCTATGTGGAGCCCGCCAAGTGGGTTGCGGCGCTGCGTGAGCAGATTGACCCGTCGTCGCCGGTGCCGCTGCTGAAGATTGATATGTCGGGCGGTCACGGTGGTGGTTCGGGCCGGTATACGCGTTGGCGTGAAATCGCGTGGGATTACGCATTCTTGCTGACCAACCTGGGCGTTACTGAGTAGTCTAAGGCACGCCAACCGCGTATACCCTTCCGCATGCAGATTTGGTGCCTCGCGCGCTCGGAATCTGCATGCTCCAGCGCGTTGGCGTGAGATTGCCTGGGATTATGCATTCTTGCTGACTAACCTCGGCGTTACTGAGTAGCTCATCTCTTAAATAGAACGCTCCGTCTGTATCTGAGTGATGCGGACGGAGCGTTCTTCGTTTCAGCACGTTGCGCTACGCGGGGGGGGGACGGTGCTCGTCCTCGTTCCTACAGGGAACCCGCCCTCGCTTCGCTTCGGGCACCCTGATGTCACTACGGACGACACCACCCCTCCGCACACGCTAGGCTACCCAAGGTGGCGCGCCGTGTTTTCCGGAAGCGCCCTCAGGGTGTCACACGGACGCTCTCCGCAGCGAAGCAAGGAGGGGCGGAGCGTCCGGGTGACGGGTGCCCCTGCGTAGGCGCGGAGGAAACATGCGGCGTGCCTCCCCAAACGCTATGGTGCGGAACGAGGACGATAACCGCCTTTCCAAGCGGAGCTAACGTGCAAAGCCAAACGGAACGCCGTATCACAAGCGAAACTAGGGAAAAACGAAAGAGGCGCCGCCTCCCACATCGGGAGACAGCGCCTCTTTCATTAGAGCCGGGTCAGCGGAAAAGCTTAGCCTTCCACGCCGCACTCAGCCAGAATCAGCTCACGCACGCGAGCGGCGTCAGCCTGACCGCGGGTAGCCTTCATGACCTGACCGACGATAGCGCCGGCTGCCTGAATCTTGCCGGCACGAATCTTGTCGGCAACGTCGGGCATTGCTGCCAGTGCTTCCTGAACGGCTGCGGTGAGTGCGCCGTCGTCGGAGACCACGGCGAGGCCGCGTGCCTCAACGATTTCGGCGGGGGTGCCTTCACCGGCGAGGACGAACTCGAGCACCTGGCGGGCGATCTTGTCGTTGATCTTGCCTTCGGAGATGAGTGCTTCGAGGGCGACCACGGTTGCGGGCTCCACGCCGAGAGCGGTGAGCTCAACTTCAGCCTGCTTTGCGCGGCGGGCGATTTCGCCCATCCACCACTTGCGGGCTGCTGCTGCGGTTGCGCCTGCGGCGACGGTCTCTTCGATGACGTCGAGTGCGCCAGCGTTGACGACGTCGCGGAACTCTTCGTCGGAGTAGCCCCATTCGCCCTTGAGTCGGCGGCGGCGTTCTGCCGGGGGTTCGGGTAGCTCGGCGCGCAGACGCTCAATCCATTCGCTGTTGGTGACGACCGGTACGAGGTCCGGTTCGGGGAAGTAACGGTAGTCGTCAGCGTCGGACTTGGGGCGGCCCGAGGAGGTTTCGCGGGTGTCTTCGTGCCAGTGGCGAGTCTCCTGGGTGACCTTTTCGCCGCGTTCGAGGATCGCTGCGTGGCGGCGAATCTCGTAGCGGACGGCGCGCTCGACGGAACGGAGGGAGTTCACGTTCTTGGTTTCGGAGCGGGTGCCGAACTTCTCTGCGCCCTTGGGCATGAGGGAGACGTTGGCGTCGCATCGGACGTTACCGCGTTCCATGCGGGCGTCGGAGATGCCGAGGGAGCGTACGATGTCGCGGATTGCGGCAACGTAGGCGCGTGCCAGTTCGGGTGCGCGCTCGCCGGCACCGACGATGGGTCGGGTGACGATCTCGATCAGGGGCACGCCTGCGCGGTTGTAGTCGACCAGGGAGGAGGTTGCACCCTGGATTCGGCCGTCTGCGCCACCAACGTGGGTGAGCTTGCCTGCGTCTTCTTCCATGTGGGCGCGCTCAATTTCGACGGTGAAGATGGTGCCGTCTTCGAGCTCGACGTCCAGGGAGCCGTTTTCCGCGATGGGGCCGCCAGCCTGAGAGGTCTGGAAGTTCTTCGGGGAGTCCGGGTAGAAGTAGTTCTTGCGGGCGAAGTAGGACTTGTCTGCAATGTCGCAGCCCAGTGCCAGGCCGAGCTTAATGGCGGACTCAACAGCGGTCTTGTTCACCATGGGCAGCGCGCCGGGCAGGCCGAGCGATACGGGGGTGACGTTGGTGTTGGGTTCGTCGCCGAACTCGTTGGGTGCGGAGTCGAACATCTTGGTCTTGGTGTTCAGTTCGACGTGCACCTCGAAGCCGAGGACCGGGTCGTACTTTTCGATGGCTTCTTCGAAGCTGAGGACTTCTTCACTCATTACTTGGTTCCCCCAAAGTCAAAGTCGCGGATCAGAGTTTCGGTGTCGGGCAGGCTCTTGTAGAGCGGTGCGCCCCATTTTGCGGTGAGCAGTTCTTCCAGTGCTGCGCCGACGCGGTACAGGCGTGCGTCTTCGCGTGCGGGTGCGGTGAACTGGATGCCGACGGGCAGGTTGTTCTCTTCGGAGAGGCCGCCGGGCAGGGAGAGCGCCGGGACGCCTGCCAGGTTGACGGGCACGGTTGCGACGTCGCCCAGGTACATTGCCATGGGGTCGCCTTCGGTTTTCTCGCCGAGCTTGAACGCGGTGGAGGGCGCGGTCGGGGAGATGAGCACGTCGCACTTTTCGAATGCTGCTGCGTAGTCGCGCTGGATGAGGGTGCGTACGCGCAGTGCGGCGCCGTAGTAGGCGTCGAAGTTACCTGCGGACAGTGCGTAGGTGCCGAGGATGATGCGGCGCTTGACCTCGTGGCCGAAACCTGCGGAGCGGGTTGCGGACATGACGCGTTCGATGGTGACGGGGCCGTCTTCGGGTACGACGCGCAGGCCGTAGCGGACGCCGTCGTAGCGTGCCAGGTTGGAGGACACCTCGGAGGACATGATCATGTAGTAGGCGCTGATGGCTTCGGTGACGGAGGGCAGGGAGACCTCGATGATCTCTGCGCCTGCGGCACGCAGCTCTTCGACAGATTCGCGGAAGCGTGCGAGGACGCCTGCTTCGAAGCCTTCGCCGTCGCCGCCGCCGAGTTCCTTGATGACGCCGATGCGCAGGCCGGACAGGTCGCGCTTGCGTGCGGCTTCTGCGCCTGCCTTGGCTTCTTCAACGAAGTTGCCGGGCTCATCGGGCAGGGAGGTTGCGTCGAGCGGGTCGTGGCCTGCGATTGCTTCGTGGAGCAGTGCGGTGTCCAGGACGGTGCGGGCGACGGGGCCTACCTGGTCGAGGGAGGATGCCATGGCGATGACGCCGTAACGGGAGACGGAGCCGTAGGTGGGCTTGACGCCGACGCTACCGGTCAGTGCTGCGGGCTGGCGGATGGAGCCGCCGGTGTCGGTGCCGAGCGCCAGGGGTGCCTGGAAGGCAGTGACGGCTGCTGCGGAGCCGCCGCCGGAGCCGCCAGGTGCGCGGTCGAGTGCCCAGGGGTTGCGGACTACGCCGAATGCGGAGTGCTCGTTGGAGGAGCCCATTGCGAACTCGTCGAGGTTGGTCTTGCCGAGGATGGGCATGCGTGCTTCGCGGACCTTGCGGGTGACGGTACCGTCGTAGGGGCTCATCCAGCCTTCGAGCATGCGCGATGCTGCGGTGGTGGGCTGGCCCTTGGTGACGATGAGGTCCTTGACGGCGATGGGTACGCCTGCGAGCGGGGGCAGTTCCTTGCCTGCTGCGCGGTCTGCGTCCACTGCTGCTGCGGTGGCAAGTGCTTCTTCGGCGTTGATGTGCAGGAAGGCGTTGAGGCCGCTCTTGCCGTCTGCTCGGTTGTCGCTCAGGGGTGCGCCGTCGGTGGCTGCGATGCGGTCCAGGTGTGCCTGGGTGAGCTCGACGGAGGTGATTTCGCCGGATGCGAGCTTTTCTGCTGCTTCTGCGGCGGTGAGCTGGATCAGTTCGTTCACTTGGTTGTTCTCCTCTTAGTCTTCGTCGAGGATTGCCGGCACGCGGAACTTGCCGTCCTGTGCGTCGGGGGCGCCGGAGAGCGCCTCTTCCTGGGTGAGGGTGGTGACGGGTACGTCTTCGCGGAAGACGTTCTCGAGGGGGATGGGGTGGCTGGTCGCGGGGATGTCGGCAGTTGCTTTCTGCGACATGGTCTCAACGGATGCGACGATGACGTCCAGCTCAGACGCCATCGCGGTGAGTTCTTCATCGGTCATCTCAATGAGTGCCAGCGATGCCAGGTGCTTTACCTGTTCAAAGGTGATGGCAGACATGGTTCTCCCGTAGTTTGTTTTCTTGTCTCTTCTCTAGTGTAGTGGAGGTTGCGTTTTCCGTCTCATTGGGGGTTGGAGGGTTTACCTGCTGGTTTGCGTGTTCAGGCGGTGTTCTTCTCCCCTGTTTTCGGGTTAAATGCTCAACGCCCCGCTCCTCGTGTGAGGTGCGGGGCGTTGGGCTACAACGTGTCCACGTTACGCTTGGGGGTTAATCCTTAGGCGGGGATGGTCAGAACCTGGCCGGGGAAGATCAGGTCAACGTTGTAGATGATGTCGGTGTTCGCAGCTGCGATTGCCTGGTAGCCGCCTGCAACGCCGAGCTTTGCAGCGATCAGCGAGAGGGAGTCACCGGGAACCACGGTGTAGGTGCCTGCTGCAGCCTTGGGAGCTGCTGCTACGGGAGCCTCAACTGCCGGTGCTGCTGCGGGAGCTGCGGGAGCCTCAACTGCGGGTGCAGCGGGTGCTACCGGTGCAACGGGAGCTGCTGCGGGAGCCTCAACTGCTGCGGGTGCAGCCTGAGCTGCAGGAGCTGCGGGTGCAGCCTGTGCCGCGGGTGCGGTGTAGGTCTGCTGGGTCTGCGACTGTGCAGCCACGGTGGTGGTGGGCTCGGTGTAGGTGGGAGCTGCGCCGGTCTTGCCGTAGAGGCCAAGCTTAGCGGAGCATGCGGGCCATGCGCCCCAGCCCTGGATAGCGAGCAGACGCTCGCCAGCCTCGATCTGCTGTGCACGGGTAGCGGTCGCGGGGGAGCCGGACATGCCGACGCCGTTCCAGGACTGCTGGGTGAACTGCAGACCGCCGTAGAAGCCGTTACCGGTGTTGATGGACCAGTTGCCACCGGACTCGCACTGTGCCAGTGCGTCCCAGGTAGCACCGTCTACTGCGTTTGCAGCGGGCATCGACATGGTAGCTGCTACAGCGCCACCGATGGCGAGAGCTGCTGCGGTACGACGAATGGAAGTGTTCTTCATAATGCTCCTTGGGGCCGTCCCCGCTCGTTCCGTCCCCGGAACTCTAGCGCGCCGCCGCTCACCCTTTGATAACGAAGTAGGTTACTCATATTCTGGCTCTACCATGTGAGCGGCTCTCCACCGATTTCATGTCACCGTGAGCGATTCTGCACTTATGTGCGGAATCCGGGTGGCACTTCCTCGATGGGGACGTGCGGTAGAACCGGGCATCGTTTCAAGCATTCCAAGCTTGAAACCACACAGGTGATTCTCTTGCGAGAATCCATCTGGTCTCAAAGATAGCCGAGGTTTTTTATGATTCCAACCCGATTTCAAGTTCACAGCGAACGTCCCGGGTTCTCCCAGGGTTCTTCCAGGTTAAAAGTGCAGGAAACATTATTTAAGACCTTGAGCCCCGCGCGCCTTAAGGGTTTCACCCCGGAATTTCGGGGTTTTCTAGGGGTTTAACTCGGATGCGCTCCCCCGCTGAGCTTTCTGATTCGGGGTTGGCGCACGCCCCCTTTAAGGGTTTTGAACAGCGTGTAAATATTTTTTAAATATTTCTTCGCTTTGGGAGTGTTTTAAGGCGCTTCCGCCTTAAAAGCTGTGGTAATTATAAATGCCAAAAATCGGCATTCAGGCTCTGGAGCACGCACTCCAGAGCCTGAATACTCTATATATTGCTGGGGTCAGATTCAGATGACCCCGCTACCGGGTCTACTCCGCGGGAGCCTCAACTGCCTCCGGGCCACCCTCGAGCAGGGCGGTGAAGCCCTCCTCATCCAGAATCTTCAGACCCAGCTGCTGAGCCTTATCCAGCTTCGACCCAGCGTTCGCGCCAGCAACCACAAAGTGGGTCTTCTTAGACACCGAACCGGACGCCTTACCGCCGCGAGAAATAATGGCTTCCTTCGCACCGTCACGGGTGTAGCCGTTCAGGGTGCCGGTCACGACCACGGTCAGGCCCTCCAGGGTGCGTTCCACGGACTCGTCACGAGTATCTTCCATGCGCACACCGGCGGCGGCCCAGGAGTCCACGATCTCAGCGTGCCAGTCCTCGGCAAACCACTCAATAATCGAGTCGGCAATCGTGGTACCCACACCGTCCACAGCGGCAAGGCGTTCACGGTCAGCCTCGCGGATCGCCTGCATCGAACCAAACTCTGCGGCGAGCGCGCGGGCGGCGGTCGGGCCCACGTGGCGAATCGAGAGGGCAACCAGCACGCGCCACAGCGGCTGCTGCTTTGCTTTCTCCAGTTCGGCGAAGAGGTTCAGCGTATTCTTCGTGGGCTTCGGCTCGGGGCGCGCCTTGGTCGGCTTGGTGTAGAAGTAGGGCACGCGCTCCATCTTTCCGGTGCCCACGCCCTTGACCTTCTTCTCACGTTCGATGGTGACCTCGCGCAGGTCTTCAATGTTGAGGCTGAACAGGTGCGCTTCGGTCGTTAGCGGAGGGGTATCCGGGGTTGCGGGGCTGGTGAGTGCCTTTGCTGCTTCGAAGCCGAGCGCCTCAATGTCGAAGGCGCCGCGGCTTGCCGCATAGTACACGCGCTCGGTCAGCTGCGCCGGGCAGGAGCGCGGGTTCGTGCAGCGCAGGTCCACGTCGCCTTCCTTGCCGGGTGCCAGGGGCGAGCCGCAGGAGGGGCATTCGCTGGGCATGACGAACTCTCGTTCGGTGCCGTCACGGAGGGCAACCACGGGGGCGACGATCTCTGGGATCACGTCGCCTGCTTTGCGCAGCACCACGGTGTCACCGATGAGCACGCCCTTGGCCTTGACCACATCCTGGTTGTGCAGGGTGGCGCGTTCCACGGTCGAGCCGGAGACAAACACGGGTTCCATGACGCCGTAGGGGGTCACGCGGCCGGTGCGTCCCACGTCCACGCGGATGTCCAGCAGCTTGGTGTGCACCTCTTCGGGCGGGTACTTGTACGCCACCGCCCAGCGCGGCACGCGGGAGGTGTAACCCAGCTGAGCCTGGGTCGCGAAGTCATTGACCTTAATAACGATGCCGTCGATTTCGTGCACCAGGGAGTGGCGCTGCTCGCCGTACTTGTTAATGAAGTCGAAGACAGCCTCGGTGTTTGCGGCGATTTCGCTGTACGGGCTCACGGGCAGACCCCAGGAAGCAAGCAGATCGTAAGTCTCAAACTGGGTGGCGATGTCCAGGCCGGTACGTGAACCGATGCCGTGCACGTACATGCTCAGCGGGCGCGATGCCGTAATCGCCGCATCCTTCTGACGCAGGGAGCCTGCCGCGGCGTTACGCGGGTTCGCGAAGGGGTTCTTACCGGCGGCAATCATGGATTCATTGAGCTTCTCAAAATCGGCGGAGGAGATGAACACCTCGCCGCGAATCTCAATTTCTTCGGGGTGGTTCTCACCGGTCAGCTGCTGCGGGATACTCGCAATGGTGCGCACATTGTGGGTGACGTCTTCGCCGGTGGTGCCGTCGCCGCGGGTTGCCGCGCGCACGAGAGTGCCGTTGCGGTAAAGCAGGTTCACCGCCAGGCCATCAATCTTCAGCTCGGTCAGCCACTGCGGTGCGCTGCCGGTAAGGTTGCGGGTGCTCTCCTCGGTCTTGGTCAGCCAGGCGCGCAGCTCCTCGAAGGAGAAGACGTCCTCGAGGGAGTACATGCGCTGCAGGTGGGTGACGGGCGCGAAAGCCTCGATGGCCTCACCGCCGACTTCCTGGGTGGGCGAGTCGTTGGCGATGATGAGCGGGTGCTCCGCCTCAATGATTTCGAGGCGGCGGTAGAGCGCATCGTACTCGGCATCCGAGAGGAAGGGTGCGTCTTCGTTGTAGTAGGCGCGGCGGGCGGCGCGAATCTTATCGGTCAGTTCCGCGTACTCGGCACGCAGAGCCTCGGTAATCTCTGCCGCAGTCTCGGCGGGGGCAGTCTGCTGGGTGGTGTTGTTCTCAGTCACCCGTCCAGTTTAACGTTTTTGCCGTTCCTCTCCCCTATCGCTCGTCATATTGCTGGGGCCGCGAGCGCATAATCGCCGCATCTACGCCAAGCAATCTACTCCCAGCAATGCTGAACGCAGATACAGTTCACCCCCGCCTCCTGCAGGCACTCGCATGAGCACCCGAAGAAAACGGGGATGAACCATCAGGTATGAAGTTTAGGCTTCGAGTTTAGGCCTCGACAGCGTCGGCAACAATCACCGTAATGTTGTCGCGCCCACCCGAACGCAGAGCCTCGTGCTGCAGAACGTCAGCGGCATCCTGCGGGTGGCGAATCGAGGTGAGCACACGCGCCATGTACTCGTGCGAAAGCTCACCGGAAAGACCATCGGAGCAGAGCATCAGGCGGTCACCCGGACGAGCGGGCAGAACCCAGAAGTCCGGCTCCCAGTAGTTGCCGGTACCCAACGCACGGGTAATCACGTTGCGGCGCGGGTGGGTCAGCGCCTCCAGGGCGGTAATCTGACCTTCATCGACCAGGTACTGCACCTCGGAGTGGTCGCTAGTGACCTGCTCCAGCGAAGCGGAGCCCTCGGAACCGGGCAGCTTCTCCATGGCGGAGTGGTGAATACCCTCGTCCTCACGCAGCAGGCGGTAGGTGCGGGAGTCACCCACGTTGAAGATAACCCACAGGTTACGGTCGCCAATGCGAGTCAACCAGGCACCCGTCACAGTCGTACCGCCGGAGCGGGAAAGCGCCTGCTTAATCTCCTCGTTGGTTTCGCCAATGATGTCGTGCAGACGGTTGAGGGTGCCCACAATTTCGTTGTTGAGCAGGGTGTTCGCGCGGCGGCGGCGCTTGGTGGGGTCTTCCTCGTCAATAGCGGCCAGGCGCTCAACGTAGGCCTGCTGTTCCTCTTCGCTACGGCCACCGGGCATGGTGAAGAAGGGTGAGTAGGCGAGCTGACGCACGCACAGGCGCGAAGCAACCTCGCCTGCCTCGTGGCCTCCCATGCCGTCCGCGACCACGCAAAGGGAACCGGCGACGACCATCGAATCTTCGTTATTTTCTCGATGTGCGCCGCGGTGCGTTGCACCACCGGTACGTAGTTTCAGTTCAGTCATGAGAGGTCTATCTCCATTGTGTAGTTCACGCGACGAGTCACCGCCACGGGGTCTACGTTACCAAAGCTTCTAACATTTCGCGTTCCTTGAGAGGTGAGAGTATAGCGATTTCCCACCTGTCGGAGCGTGTTTGCTGTCTCATTATCGGTCAGCACGGTACCCGGTTCAGCCAGGGAAACCAGGCGCGCAGCCAGGTTCACACTGGAGCCGTACACATCACCGCGGTTAGCCAGGACCTCGCCCCAGATGAAGGCGACGCGGGAGTCCGGCAGCTGCGGGTCGGCACCAATCTTTTCGGACAGACGCAGGCTAATCTCTGCGATAGCGTCCGGAGTTTCGGTGAGGAAGAAAACTTCGTCACCGAGGGTCTTAATAATGCGGCCGCCCAGGGGTGCGATAACGTCCAGGCAGCTCTGCTCAAAGTGGTTGATGAGCTGAGAAAGTGCCGCTGCATCCAGGTTACGCACCAGGGAGGTGTAGGAGACCAGGTCCACGAATCCCACGCCGCGCACCAGGGGCAGGCGGGAGAGGCCGGAGGTGGTCACGTTGTTTTCGCGCAATCCCAGGCGCAGGATTCCGGCGTACATCTGACGGCGGTATGCGTACAGCGCCAGACGCTCGAGAACCTCAAGGTAGCGTGGGAAGTCTTTAAGAAGCTTGCGGCGGGCATCATTATCGCTGAGGTTTTCGGTGACCATGATGTTGTGCACGAGCGCCTCAATCTGCCAGGCGACGGTGCGGTCGGTCAGTTGACCTTCGGCGCGCACGAGGGATGCCACATATTCCATGCGGATGTCGCCTTCTGCGTCCAACTTCTGTAGGTCGGCGAGCATCTGCACGTCTGTTTCAGTGAAGTAGGGCGAGTGGTTGGGAATCGTCGGGAAGCCCATGTTGTGCCAGATGCGCTGGGCGGTTTCGAAGGGAAGTCCGGCGCATTCTGCGGCTTCTACGGGGGTGTAGCGGCGACCCTGTCCCAGGAGCGACTTTTCGAGGGCGCGAATTCCTGCCTTGGAATCCTCATCGCGGTAGATATTGTTCTGCGCGAGATTCTGCAGGATTTTGAGGTTGAGCATTTGGGTTTCGGGGCCCATGGTGGCGCCGGTGTCCTGCGGAGAGCGCGCAAGTTCATGGTGGTCTGCCGTGCTCATTACCGCTGCCGCTCCTTTCATCCCTGCCGGAAAATACTGTCTGGTTTATACCGTGGTGGCGCTAGGTTATGTGGTACACCGTTGTGCTCTGCGGGTTTCGCATTGCCTCACTGCGATGATGCTCACCGTGTAGCGCCTTGTTAATATACCCCTCCGCCGTGGTGTTTGGGTCACAAAAGCGCCCGCACCCCCGGATAGTTTAGTGGAGTAATTCACATTTAAGAATACTCTAGTCCGCATTTTTTCGGCAGATTTAGCGGCGAGTTTAGGCTCTGAGCCACTCCGACGGTTCCCTCCCCAACTCGGTTGCAGAGGCGATGAAGCCCTAAATATAGCGAGCGCGCAGGGCGTAGTAGTCGCGTCGGGCGGCTTTAATTTCTTTTTCAAAGCGCTTGGGATCGGGCACGTAGGTCAGGCGGTGGTGCACCCCGCGGCACACCACGTACACCGACCCGTACCCCAGCCAGGCTCCCGGACCGGGTTGTTTTGCCCAGCGCTCCCCCATGGAATCCAGGTAGAGCGACTCATCTCCGCTGCGGGTCATGATGCCGCGGCGCACCACGAGCCGGTGGGTGGTCAGCAGGTAGTAGGTGGTTGCCCAACGCCAGGCGGTGCGCACGGCACCGAGCAGAGTACCTACCGCACAGATCGTGCCGAGAGTCCACAGAATCGGTGAGGACCGTGCCGTGGAGGCGAAGGTTGACGCGGCGATTGCAACCAGCAGGTAGGCAAGCGTGGGCAGCAGTGCACCGTAGTGCTGTCGGGTCGCAATGATGACATGCTCACCGGGGTTGAGTTTTCCGCGCAAACGCATGGTGTTCCTTAGCTGTGCTGGTTGTTGTATTCCGACTAGAGGCGCCGGTTGAGGTGGTGTGGGTTGAGGGATGTTGCCGTGCCGGGCTGAAATTTTAGGGGCTGCTTCTAGTGTGCCTGCTGAAAATCTCCGTAGCTACTGTTGGCGGGGCGAAGGTGCTCAATATCGCCCACCGCGTAGGGCTCTAGGGCCCCGTCTTCGCGGCGGATGAGGATGCGCCCCTGCGCGTCGAGGTCTTCGGCAACGCCTTCTACGGTGCTTCCGTCGGGCAGACTCATGCGCACGCTGGCGCCGAGAGTGGCGGTGGCGTCGCGCGCCTGGTCAAGCAAGCTGAGGCTATCAGGGTTGAGAGGGTCGGGGCGTTCGGGGTCGCCGCCGGCGCGCACGAAGGCGCGGTAGCGGCGAGCGAAGATGCCGAGCAGTCGGGTGAGGACCTCGGATGAGTCGATGACCTGCCCGGTGCACAGGCTCAGGCTCGTGGCGGTGGGTACGGGCAGCTGTTCGGCGGACATATTCGTATTCTGACCGATGCCCACGATGATGCTGCGCTGCCCCTCGGTAGCGCCGCTTTCAGGGACGAGCTGGGCAAGGATTCCGCAGCCTTTGGCTCCCTGCGCGATGACGTCGTTGGGCCATTTGAGGGCGGCATCCACGCCGTAGCCGCGCCAAATATCGACCACGCTGAGCCCGGCGATGAGGGTCATCCAGTGGTAGCTGCCTTCGGGGAGTTCTCGGGCGAGCGGGTCGGTGGAGGCGTGCGGGCGCACCACGATACTCGCGGCGAGGCAGGCCCCGGGAGGGGCGGTCCAGGCTCGGGCGAGGCGGCCGCGTCCGGCACTTTGGTAGAGGCTGGCGTAGACGGAGAGCTCACCAAGCTGTTCGCGTCCGGGGTCGGTGCCGTCCATAAGTAGTTCGCGGGCGCGGGTGGTGGTGGAGTCAACTTCATCGTAGAGGTTCACGCTGGAGTAGCCCATATCCAGCGCGGTGGTGCGGATGCGCGGCGCATCCAAAACCGAATGATCGCTCTCGGTATGCATATTCTCCTCCATAGCTTGCGCCTTTCTACTCTGCTCGAAACTGCTCTGCAGTATGTCGACCCGCTTTCAGCTCACCGCCGAAACCTGCCGGTTTCTGTCGAGTCGCACTGGCTTCTCACCATATCAATTTCTTGCCGCCGGTGATGCCCACCCGGCGCCCGAGACGGTACATTAGACAGTGAGGGTGCATCAAGCACCGACCGGCTGCGGAGGTTCCTCCGCCCTGCTCGAAAGAAGACCGTTATGGCTTATTACGCAATTACTTACGTTTACGCAGCTCCCGAGGAGCAGGCGAAGTACCGCCCGGCTCACCGCGAGTACCTTGGTTCGCAGATTGAGGAAGGCAACCTGATCGTGTCCGGTCCCCTGCTGGATGGCGAGACCCCCGCTGGCGCTCTACTGATTGCAAAGGTTGACTCCGCTGAGGCTGCGGAGAAGATCGTGGCTAACGACCCGATGAACGTTGGTGGCGCGGTTCTGTCCCACACTGTGACCGAGTGGAACCCGGTTCTGGGCACCATCTAAGCGTCATTTCACGCTGGAATAGCTTGAACGAAAACCCCCTTCCGCAGGCAAGGATTGCCGAGGCGGAAGGGGGTTTTCTGTGCTCTTTTGGGCGGTTCTTTCGCGCTTTTTGTTTACTGTATGCACCTTCTTGGGTGCTGAGTGCATAAAAGTGTATCTAGTGTTGATATTCTGGCTTCTCGCCTGGCATATGTGCCCTAGTTCGCACTATAGTTGAGGGATATGCACATTGTTCAAGAGTGCTCTTCGGGGCCTTCTGAACAACCATCACCGCAACCACTGGCTCCCGACAATCGGGTGGAGCAGGAACGAGGAATGATGTCCGAGAACCTCCAGCAGGAATTTGATTTGAGCACCACCGCCGGTAAGCTCGCTGATTTTTATGCACGTCGAGAGCGCAGCTTCGCGCCCAGCGGTGAGGCAGCTATCGAGAAGCAGCACGCACGCGGCAAGAACACCGCCCGCGAGCGCATCGAAATGCTTCTGGACGAGGGTTCCTTCGTTGAGTTTGATGCTCTCGCCCGCCACCGCACCACCGCATTCGGCATGGAGGCGAAGAAGCCTCTGGGTGACGGCCTGGTGTCCGGTTACGGCACCGTGGATGGCCGCCTGGTTGCCGTGTATTCTCAGGATTTCACCGTGTACGGTGGCTCCCTCTCACAGGTGAACGGCGAGAAGATCGTGAAGGTGCAGAAGTTCGCTTTGAAGAACGGCTGCCCGGTCATCGGTATTAACGATGGTGGTGGCGCCCGTATTCAGGAGGGCGTGGCTTCCCTGGCGATGTTTGCCGATATTTTCCGTATGAACGTGCGTGCATCCGGTGTGGTTCCGCAGATTTCGGTCATTATGGGCCCCTGCGCCGGCGGTGCCGCGTATTCCCCCGCCCTGACTGACTACATCATCATGGTGGATAAGACCTCGCACATGTTCATTACCGGCCCGGACGTCATTAAGACTGTGACCGGTGAGGACGTGGACATGGAAACCCTCGGTGGTGCGCGTCAGCACAACTCTGTGACCGGTACCAGCACCTACCTGGCTGAGGATGAGGAAGACGCGTTCGACTTTGTGCGTGAGCTCCTGGAGTTCCTGCCCTCGAACAACCTTGCTGAGCCCCTGCCCCTGGAGCACGACCAGGAGCCCGTGGTAACCGTGGACGATCTGGATTTGGACACCCTGATTCCGGATTCGGCAAACCAGCCCTACGATATGCGTGCGGTCATTGAGTCCGTGGTCGATGACGGCCACTTCCTGGAGATGCAGGCACTGTACGCCCCGAACGTGATGATCGGTTACGCCCGCGTTGAGGGCCGCACGGTCGGTATTGTGGCAAACCAGCCGATGCAGTTCGCCGGCTGCCTGGACATTTCCGCCTCCGAGAAGGCTGCCCGTTTTGTGCGTCACTGCGATGCGTTCAACATTCCGATTCTGACTTTTGTGGATGTTCCCGGCTTCCTGCCCGGCACCGATCAGGAGTTCAACGGCATTATTCGCCGCGGCGCTAAGCTGCTCTACGCTTACGCGGAGGCGACCGTTCCGCTGGTCACCGTCATTACCCGTAAGGCGTACGGCGGTGCGTACATTGTGATGGGCTCGAAGAAGCTGGGTGCCGATATTAACCTGGCGTGGCCCACCGCTCAGATTGGTGTGATGGGTGCTCAGGGTGCGGTGAATATTCTGTACCGTCGTGAGCTGGCCGCGCTGGCGGCTGAGGGTGGCGATGTTGAGGCTCGCCGCGCTGAGTTGATCGCCAAGTACGAGGAAGAGCTGCTGAACCCGTACCAGGCTGCTGAGCTGGGTTACATTGACGAGGTTATTGCCCCGAGTGAGACTCGCGTGCGCATTATTTCTTCGTTGCGTGCCCTGCACGATAAGCGTGCGTCTACCCCGGCAAAGAAGCACGGCAACATCCCGCTGTAGGCTTCCGTTGTGCCCGCACCGTTTGTGGTGCAGGCGTTCGCACGATTTTAGGTTTCTAAGGAGGCGTGCCTTTGGCAGGCTACAATCCGCTGAGTTATTTCTCGTTCGGCAAGAAGAAGGATAGTTCGGAGTCCGCTGAGGGTTCCGAGCAGCTTGAGCGTGGCTCCGCTCGGTCTTCGGCACGCTCGGCTACCGCGTCCAGCGCAACGAAGGAACCCGTTCAGTCTTCGGTAGATACTGATACTGAACAGGAGCCGCTGCTGAAGGTGGTCAAGGGCTCCCCCACTCCGGAGGAGATTGCCGCGCTGACCGCCGTGGTGGCGATGATGCAGGCGAGCGCCGCGAAGCAGGAGCAGAACTCACTGGTGGGTGCGGCATCGCGTCTGCTGAACCGTCGCCAGCGCCTGGGTGCGTCCTTGCGTCCGGGCCCCGGTTCGTGGAGGCGCGCCCGCCCCATGTAGTGTGGGTGGCTCATTTGAATAGTAAATTCCCGTTGCACCGACTGGTGCGGCGGGAATTTCTTGTTTTGCCTCAAATTCAAGATTTATATTGCGTTATTCAACATCTAATGCGTTGATTCTCGCGGTTTTGTCATATTAGAAACGATAAAGTCATGATGATACGTACTGATGCTACGATGTATATACCATCACATTAGTGTTAATAAATTGGCAGGGACCATGGCAAAGATGCTGAATAAAAACCATAGGCCCCCACCGGATGTCTATATCGCGCTTCTGTTGCCGACGCTACGGCGCTTGTCGAAGACTGTACCTCGCACCGCAGCCTATGTTAGCGAGCAGTTGCGGCAGCAGACTAAGGCGTTGGGGTCGAAGAAGAACCTACCCGATCTTGAATCCACCGATTTTGCGGTGGCTGTGCGTACCACCTTGAAAATCTTGGTGGCGCTTCGTTATGCCCAGTTGATGCCTCGCCTGACCCCGTGGGAGAAGAGAAAGTATCTGCTCACACCTCTGGGTGCTGAGCTGACCTGCACCCCGCATCTGCACGGTTCGGTGCCGCCGCGTGTGGTGAAGCAGGTGCATGCTCTGTGTGCTCAGAGTCTGACGGCGAGGACCACGAAGAAGCTGAAGAAGCAGGCGAATGCCCTACTGGAGACTGCGGAGGCGGAGCATCGCCTCATTTTTGGTGCTACTGATACCGGTGCGCTTAATGCGCTACCGTCTTTCTCAGACGCTGATCATGCTGATGCCGCCACCGCTGCTTATGAGGCAACCGGCGCGGCGCATCTTGCGCATGCTTTGAATTCTGCAGGCACTGCGGAGGCTGCGGGGTCCTGGCCCGCCGGTCAGTCGCCTCTGGATATTATTTTGCGTGCCAGCGATTCGCCGGTCATTCACGCTCAGGCAGAATTTGCGGAGCATTTTACGCAGGATTTGATTCAACATATTCACGCGGTGACGCCGGAGTACTTTGAGCAGATTGTTGCCGATATTTTTACGGCTCTCGGTTTTACGACCGAGGTAACCGGAGGTGCCGACGATAAGGGCGTGGATGTTATTGCCCGCTATTCTGACGGTCTGGATTTTGCGCCGATTTATATTCAGGTGAAGCATTATTGCGGAACCATGAAGGTCACCCCGAACGAGGTTCAGAAGCTTGCCGGTGCAGTGCTTTTGCACGGCGGCCTGCAGGGTGTTTTGGTGACCTGCGGTGCTTTTGCGCATCCGGTTCCCGAGTATCTGCAGGGTTTGCCAGGCGCTCGCAATATTGCGCTGGTTGATCGGCACCAGTTGGTGGAGTTGATGATTCGTCACCGTGTGGGTGTTCTTGATGGTGAGGGCGAATGCGGTTACCGCATTGACGAGGAGTATTTTGCCCGTGGCATGGAGTAGCCGGGGGTGTTTTGGGGCGAGTATTTCTCTCCGAATATCTCTGATCTTCACGCATTTCCCGCGTCATTTCACTTAATGTATTTTCACTTTTCCTTGAGGATATTTTTCACATATCGGCTGGTTTTAGAAATTTGGGTTATTTCTCGAACCAGCCGATACAATGAGAAGGTAATGCGTTATATATTCTTCGCATTATTTCACGAAGTGAATATACCCGTGACGGTATCAGCACTTCACCCCAATTTATAGCGTTCTTTCTAAGGTGTTCGTCGTTGAAGACGGTGCGTAAGCGGGACGGGTTGAGAAAAACTACCTACCCTGCTTCTCTTCACTGCGGGATTTCAAAGTGCCGGCCCAAAAATAAAGATGGTGCCGCTCACTTTCGTGATTATTTTCCCGTTCGTATGACTGCACTTCATGAAGAACGCCTGCACGATAAATAACACTAGATAAGGAGCCCGGCGTGGCTTTTGTGAATAAAACAATGCTCCATATCGATCATTCCGAATTGCACTCTTTGCAGCAGGAAACCTCGTGGGAGGCTCTACCTGAGGAAGCACGCACTCTCAGCGTTGCTGCGGCTTTCTCTCTGCTCCGCCATTTTGAGCGCGCGCAGGATCGTGGCGAGAAGGTTTTCTTCCCCGATATGTACACCCCGGTTGGCGTAGACCTGGGTTTCAATATGACTCAGCGTTTCATTGCGGTGGGTGACAATGTCCTCTTCCGTGAGGCGCTTAATAAGCTGATTGCGGCGCTGGTCAACGCTGACTATCTTGAGGTGTCCCTCAGTCAGCTGCATCCGGGCAATCTGCACTACACTCTGAGCGAGGCGGGCCGCGAGCTTCTGGGCACCGCGAAGGAGCAGCAGGCGCAGGCTCTTCTGCCGGTTCTGCCTCTGCAGAGCGGCGTGTACCTGCACTATCTGAAGCAGTTCTACCCGATTCTGCTCTCGCACATTACGGTGCGTGAGCTTCTGCCCATCGTTCTGAGCGTTACCCCGGCCTACCCCGCGGCGGCTCCCGTGAAGATTCGTGAGCTGGTGCTGCGCGAGTGCGGTTTCGTGCAGGGCTGGTACGGCCTGTCGTACCTGGAGCAGCGCATTGTGGAACCGGTGATTGCTCAGGCGTTGAGCATCCTGACCCGCGAGGGCTACCTGCGCACCAAGACTCTTCACGAGCACACGGATTCGCCGGTGACCCTGTACTCGCTGTCGCCGTCGGCGAAGGAGCTGGTGGCTCGTCACGAGGAGACCGGTGTGCCCGCGAGCGAGCTGAGCTCCGTGTTGGCGTTGGTGAAGGATGAGGGCACCTCGATTACTGCCGAGGATATTGCCGCAACCGATGCTCTGCTGACCCACATGGGCGTACTTCTGCTCGATACTCTCAACGACCACGGCGCCGATGTGGAGCTGAGCCTTCCGAGCCTGGAGCAGGTCTTTGACCGCGACGAGCGTATTCAGCAGGCGTCCTCGAACCCCTATTTTGTGCAGATTGACGCGCAGGATTACCTCTACGATGTGCTGATCGCCCACCACTACCTGTCCGAGCGTGAGACCGTCTACTCGCTGGGTTCCGCGTTTGCGCCCACTCTGGCACAGATGGCTGAGCCGAGCGTTCAGAAGCTGGTGGCTTCGGCTCTGCTGGATCCTGCAGCGGTGGATGCCCTGCCGTACCCGCATCAGCTGCTGTACCCGATTCTGAAGCTGGTTGAGGAGAACCCCCGCATCTCCTACTACGACATTTACGATGAGCTGAAGATCGCCCTGGACATCCCCTACCTGCAGGGTGAGGTCGCGCCGCACCGCTACAAGCTGACCCCGCGTCTGCGTAACCGCTACTCGGTGGCGATGCACGTTCTGAAGGGCGAGCGCTACCTGAACGCTCTGCGTGAGGGTACGGGCCGCACGTCCCGCAAGAACCCGGAGCGTTACGAGCTGAGCGAGGCGGGTAAGGAGCTACTCAAGCGTTTCCCGGAGGGTGCTCCGGAGGCGGTGACCGCCCGCATGGCGCCGTTGCCGCCGCAGTCGCTCAAGCATAAGCTGCCTCTGGATATTGCGGCTGAACTGCAAGCTCGTGAGGAGGCTCTTCAGGCTGCGAAGGAGGCGCGTGCTGCGGAGCGTCAGGCTCGCCTGGGGGCTCGTGAGGGCGCTTCGCGTGAGCCGCTGGCTCCGGTGCCGGGTGCTTCTCCGGCTCTGCTGGCGCGTCCGGCTGGTGCGCCGGTGACGGCTTCTGCGCAGGCTCCCGCTGAGGTTCCGGCGGCACCGGTTGCTGCCGCCAAGCCTGCGGCGACTGCTCCTGCTATTGCTGCTTCCGTTCCGGCTGTTGTAGCTCAGTCGCCTTCTGCCGGTGACCCGTCGACCGCGCTGCAGGTGGCTGCCGCGCAGGTGCGTGAGGCCCTGAAGCGTTACCGTCAGGTCTTCCGCCGTGAGGCGCTGGCTCCGGCGCTGGCTCAGGTGTCTGAGGAGCGTTTCCGCCGTATTGGTTTCGATCTGTTCCTGATGCGCGGCTACACCGTGGAGGCTCTGGAGGCTCAGGGTGTGGACGGCGTGGCTACCCCCGCCACCGGTGAAAAAGAGCGGGCGTTCTACGTTCGTACTCTGCGCCCGGCAGCGAACGGTGTGCTGTCCGCGGGCGTTCAGCCGCAGGACATTACCGCGTTCTTCCTGGCGATTCACGCCCGTGGCGGCCAGCTCGGCACCTTCATCACGAACGCCGCGTTCAGCGACGAGGCGTACGACGAGTTCATCCGCTGCTCGACCAAGTACCCGAACATCCTGGTGGACTTGGTGTCCGGCGATGAGCTACAGGACCGCCTCATTGCGCACCGCCTCGGTGTGGTTGAGGGCGCGAACGGTCTGCTCGAGCTGAACGGCGAGTACTTCGCCGGCTAGGTCAAGCTAGTAGCGGCCAGCCGTTTTGAAGCCGCCCCGGTTTTCTCCCCTTCTATATGTTTGAGGGAGAAAGCCGGGGCGTTTTCGTACCTGCGCTCATGCAACGTTCCTGCAGCGCTCACGCTACGCCCGTGCCCGCGGCTGCGCCTGTGACTGCGACTATGCCCGCGCTTGCACCCCCGATGCGTTGTCCACAGCCGGGCTGTTTTCGTCGCGTTCGGTATATCTCACTTCGTAATATTGCCAGTTCGAGCGAGCTAAATCACCGAAAATCGTGGTCGGAGGCACACCCCTGCGTTAGGATATGAACATGAGCACTTACCAGGAACTTCCCAGCATCTACCGATTGAAGCGCTCGCTGACCGACGTCGATCAGATTGCTAACGAATACTTTGAAAAGGTCCTCGACCTGAACCCCGTCCATGCAACCGAGCTTGGTCGTAAGGGCGTAGAGACCCTGTACCCCGATTACTCGCCCGCCGGCGAGAAGGCTTTCGCGCGCCTTGCGAAGAAGACTCTGAAGAAGGTCGATAACGTCCTGCCTATTGATGACGTCGACCTGGTCACCCTGGATGCTCTGCAGGAGCGTCTGAGCCTGTACCGCAAGCAGTACAAGGCTGGTTTTGGCGGCTGGCAGATGAACAATATTGCCTCCGTCCCGCAGGAAGTTCGTTCGGTCTTTGACCTGATGAAGCGCAACACCCAGCAGGATTGGGAGCACATTGTCAGTCGTATGCACCGCGTCACCGAGGCGCTGGAAGGCTACATCCAGACCCTGGAGGCGGCTCGTGAAGAGGGCAAGGTCGCCCCGCGCCGCCAGGTGGATATTGTCATTGAGCAGACCGCCGCGTACTACGCCCCCGGTGGTTTCTTTGATGAGCTGGCGGCTGAGGTCGCCGAGGCTGTCCCCGCACTGAAGGACGAGGCTGCCGCAGGTGCCGAGGCTGCGAAGGAAGGCTACCGCCGCCTCAACAGCTACCTGGTGGAGAAGCTGCAGCCGGTCGCGCCCTCCCGCGACGCTGTGGGCCGTAAGGCGTACAGCCTGCACTCCCATTCGTTCCTGGGCACCACCATTGACCTGGACGAGACCTACGCCTGGGGCGTGAAGGAGCTGGAGAGCATTATCGCTCGTCAGCGTGAGGTTGCCGAGGAGATTGAGCCGGGCGCAAGCATTGAGCGCGCTAAGCAGCTGCTCGATGAGGATCCGGCGCGTCAGCTGCACGGCACCGATGAGCTGAAGGCGTGGATGCAGAAGCTCGCCGACGCCGCCGTGGAGAACCTGGCGGGTAGCCACTTCGAAATTGGCGGCCCCATGCGCCGTATTGAGTGCTGCATTGCGCCCACGAACGAGGGCGGTATTTACTACACCGGCCCCTCCCCTGATTTCTCGCGTCCGGGCCGCATGTGGTGGTCGGTTCCCGAGGGTGAGGACACGTTCACGACCTGGCGTGAAACCTCCACTGTGTACCACGAGGGCGTTCCGGGTCACCACCTGCAGATTGCGATTGCTACGGCTCTGCAGGGCACCATGAACTCCTGGCGTACGAACATGCTGTGGGTGTCCGGTCACGGTGAGGGCTGGGCGCTGTACGCCGAGCGCCTCATGGAGGAGCTGGGCTACCTGAAGGATCCGGGTGACCGCATGGGCATGCTGAATGCTCAGCGTATGCGCGCCGCCCGCGTGGTCTTCGATATTGGTGTTCACTGCGAGATGCCGATTCCCGATGAGTGGGCTGAGCAGCTGGGCGTTGAGCCGGGCACCATCTGGACTTCTGAGCTGGGTTACGAGTTCTTGAAGCTGAACCTGGACGAGTCCGAGGGCCACCTGCGTTTCGAGTTCCTGCGTTACCTGGGTTGGCCGGGTCAGGCGCCGAGCTACAAGATTGGCGAGCGCCTCTGGCTGGAGTTGCGCGATCAGGCTGTGCGCCGCGGCGATGACATGCGTGCATTCCACACGCGTGCGCTTCTGCTCGGTTCGGTGGGTCTGGACACTCTGCGCCGCGCGCTGACTGATGAGATGATGCTTCCTCTGGACACTGAGGATGACGACGATGAGGACGACGACGAGTAGATTCTAGTCTGCTCGCTCCTCACCGCTTCTGGAGTATCTCCGGGAGATGCTCTATAGATGAAGCCCCCGCTTCAGCTTTGTGGCTGAGGCGGGGGCTTCGCTGTATTTTCGTGCGAGGTTTATCTATCGGGATTCTGGGCTATCCGAAGTTTGCGGTGCCGGGGTCCGTGGTGCCGAATCCCATGCCGGTGGAGTCGTTCAGGTCCACCAGGTGCGGGGCGAAACGGCACCAGTAGTCGGTGAGCGCCCCGTTCGATTCGCGGATGCCCACACCTACGGTGCGTCCGTCGACCACCCACACGCCGAGGATGGGGTGGCTAACCGGGTTGATGATGCCTTCGTAGCGCGGTGCCGGGATGTATTCCTGGTAGATGAATTCGCTTTCGGGGGCGTTGGCGAAGAAGTCGTCCTCTTCGGGCTTGATGAAGACGTCGTAGTCGGGGGCGTAGATTTCTACGCCGTCGCCTTCACGTCCGAAGAGGGGCTTGCGAACCCAGTTGCGCATACCGCCGCGGTGCCCCGCGTAGGTGGGTACGAGGTTCGGGTGTCCGGGGTACTTGTCCCAGAGCGCGGCGAGCAGCAGCTTATTGGAGAGGAACATCTTCCACGCAGGCTCGATCCAGCGGTCCATGGCGCCGTGGTAGGCGAAGAGGAGCTTGTCGTAGCCTGCTTCGCTGTCGGTGACGAGGTCTTCCCAGGGGTAGAGCTTGAAGAGGTTGGTGATGCGCCGTCCCTGTGCGTCTTCCCAGCTCTTGGTGTCTTCGTTGAAGATGACTTCGTCGATGGGAATCATGTGGGTTTTGATGCCCGCCTGCTGTGCCGAGTAGGCGATGAGCCAGAGGTTGTTGTAGTCCTCGTTGGTCTCGTCAATCTCGGGGGGCACGTGTGCCAGGTGCAGTACGGGCTGCACGCCCGCGGTGATTTCGGGGGCGAAGATGTGGCGCCAACGGTTGGTGAAGGCTTCGCCGATTTCACCCCAGTGGGCGTAGCCGCGGGTGTCGAGGCGCTGGTCTTTCGCCCAGGTTTTCTGGCTGACTGCCGCCTCCACGATGCCGGTGGGGGTGTCTGCGTTGTATTCGAGCAGCTTCATCGGGTCGCCGGGCACACCGGAGTAGCTAAAGTCGAAGCGTCCGTAGAAGTCGGCGTCGCGGCGGTTCCAGGATTCTACGGCAAGGTTGAACGCCGCCTGGGGCAGGCCGAGGGTGCCGAACGCGCCGGAGGCAATGTACTCGACGGTTTCCAAGCACATGCGGTGCATTTCTTCCGCCTGGGCGCGCACAGAGTCCATTTCTTGCGGGCTGAAAATGTAGGCGGCGTATTCGTTCCAATAGTGGTCGGTGTCGTGGGGGCCGTCCACGCTGTAGGTGAGGCCTTCCTCAATGATGACGTTCTCCCAGTCGGGTCGGCCGACGGGAAATTCTTCGCGGCGCATGAGGGGCTAGGCTCCTTCGAAGTAGTGAATGGAAAGCGGTGTTGTTACGTCACCGCGGGTGTGGTTGTTCTAGTGAGGAAAATGCGGGCGGGACCGCTCAGTCCCTGCCCGCATTCAGTGTCATGGCTGATGGCTTAGCCGCCGGAGCGGCCGCCACCGGACTTCGAGCCGCCACCGAAACCGCCCTTGCTACCGGACTTCGAGGAAGAGCCAGACTTGGACGAGGAACCAGACTTCGAGGACGAACCCGACTTGGAGGTGTTCGACTTGCTGTAGGAGCCGGTGCTACCGCTATTGCTGGTGCCCTGCTTACCGCTGGAGACCGAGCCGGTGGTCTTGTTACGCACCGTGGAGGTCTTACCGGAGTTATTGGTGCTGGTCACCTTGCCGGAGGAGACGGTGGAGGACTTCTTCGCGCTGCGGTAGGAGTCTTCGAAGCTACCGCCCTTGGAGGACACACCGCTGTAGACGGTGCCGTTGCTGGGGCGGGTGGTGCTGCCTCCGGAGAGCTTGGTGCCCACACCGGGAACCGTGGGGGTGCCGGTAGAGTTCGCGGCACTTTGGCGGCCCAGGTAGTACCAGAGGAAAGCATTCGACGTATTGTGGCTGGTGGTCGAACCAGATGAGCCCGAGGAACCAGACGAACCGGAAGAGCTGGAGGAGCCAGAGGAGTTAGAGGAACCCGAGGAATCACTGCTGGACGAGCCGTTGCTGGATGAGTCGGTCGGCTCCTGAACGCCTGCCTTCTCACATTCGCTATCTTCCACGCGCAGGCCGGTCTTCGCGTCCTGGCAGACGCGGGCGTACTCTTCGCCCTGCGACAGGAATGCGTTCTCTTCCTGGTGCATGGAGTTGTAGGCGAAGATGCCACCGCCAACCAGCAGCACGCCAGCGCCAGCTACGGCAATCATCTTGGCGATGCCGGGGCGGGTCGCACCCAGGTTCAGGGTCTGCTGGGCAGAGGTCTGTGCGGCGCGGGTAGCGAAATCTGCGACCGCTTCCATGCGGTTGCGAGGCTTCTTCGGGCCGTTGGGGGTGGTGGTTCCGCCGGGGTATTGGGGAGCAGAACTCATGCATCTCTCCTTGAGGGGTGGTGCGTGGCGTAACGCTCAACGCGTACATGAAGCTGAGTGGGTACAGCATCATCCGGCGACTTTCGCCGGACTATCGGTGTGATTCCAGCATATCAAGCCCCAGCTTTCGGGTTCTTAGCTGACGGCAAAATCTCAGTAAGCTTCGCCGCTTGTTGCGCAGTTGTTTCCCTGCTGTTTGCTTTTGTGATGATTCCCCCTTAAATATCTGCCTCTATCTACCTCAACGAACTGCCGTTACGCTCGCTTGCAGGCAGGCCAGCCGGAAGGTCACGATTCGTCACATCAGCCCTGCCCTGCGCCTGGTTGAAACACTTCTTCACACAAACTCGCGCGCGAGTGCACAAAAGTTTTAGAGTATGCCACATGTCTACACCGCATGCATCATCTCGTTCACGTCTGCCCAAGTGGGCTACGTCTTTCGGCAACCAAATCATTGCCTCCCTCATTCTGGGTATTGTTCTTGGCGCGCTCGCCCTCGCACTGGGCGGGGACGCGAAGAGCAACCCCAACTGGCTCATGGTGACCCTGGATACCATCGGTTCCTCCTACGTCACCCTGCTGAAGGCGGCTGTTGTTCCGCTGATTTTCACCGCCGTGGTCGCCTCCATCTCGAACCTGTCGCAGGTGACGAACGCGGCACGCCTGGCGGTTAACACGCTCATCTGGTTCGCGATTACCGCATTCTTCGCTGTGCTCATCGGTATTGCGATGGGCCTGATCGTTCAGCCGGGCGTGGGTGCGCAGGTGCAGGGCAAGGCGTACACCGGCTCGACCGGTTCGTGGACCGCATTCCTGACCGGCCTGATTCCGGTGAACTTCCTGGGTCTGGGCGTCAGCGCCAAGTCCGGTGATTCCGGCATCACCGCGTCGGCGTCCTTTAACGTACTGCAGATTCTGGTCATTTCCGGTGCGGTCGGCATTGCCGCGCTGAAGGTCGGCGAGGCAGCTAAATCCTTCATCGACGTGGTCAAGAGCGCTCTGGCGATTATCCAGAAGATCCTGTGGTGGATTATCCGCCTGGCACCACTGGGCACCGTGGGTCTGATTGCTAAGGCAGTGTTCGCGTACGGTTGGGCGTCGATGGGTTCGCTGGTCGCGTTCGTTATCGCCCTCTACATTGGCCTGCTGCTGGTCTTCCTCGTGGTCTACCCGATTATTGTGCGCGCGAACGACCTGTCGGTCCGCCAGTACTTCTCGGGCGTGTGGCCGGCGCTCCAGCTGGGCTTCGTTTCCCGTTCCTCGATGGGTTCGATGCCGATGACCCAGACCGTTGCAGAACGCAACCTGGGCGTGCCCCGCGCCTACGCATCCTTCGCGGTTCCGCTGGGTGCAACCACTAAGATGGACGGCTGTGCCTCGGTTTACCCGGCTCTTGCCGCAATTTTCGTGGCGCAGTTCTACGGTATTCAGCTGGACTTCACCCAGTACCTGCTGATTGTGATGGTGTCCGTGCTCGGCTCGGCCGCAACCGCCGGTACCACCGGCGCTATCGTGATGCTGACCCTGACCCTTTCCACTCTGGGTCTGCCGCTGGACGGTGTGGGTCTGCTCCTGGCGATTGACCCGATCGTTGACATGGGTCGTACCGCCCTGAACGTTGCCGGTCAAGCTCTGGTTCCCGCGATTGTGGCTCGCCGCGAGGGCATCCTGGATGAGGAGCTCTACAACGCTCCCCGCTCGGAGGGCGGCTTCGTGGCTCAGGAATTCTACGATGAGCGTATCGCCGGTGAGGCGCAGCGTCTGCACGAGGTGGAGGACAACACCGTCGCGGCACGCCGCTAACCTGGCAACTCTTGAAGCTACACGGCGCTAGGCTGTACTGCCTAGCGCCGTGTAGCTTTCTTAATCTCGTGCCTCAGCATGGGCGAAATACATTTGTCAAGCGTCATAAAAGTGTCACTATTGATTCTTCTTTTCTTTAACGTTTGAGAAGAGTTATGATTTTGAACGGCGTGTTCCATCTCCTACGTGGTTGAGGGGGATGGGACACGCTCTTTTCATATCCCCTCACCTCCCCCTTCCCCAGCTTCTCAGTGCCCTTCAATCTGCACCCGAGGGTAAACCTCACCCGCGAGGCACTAAAATAGAACCTATGAGTACCACACCGATTCGCCTGATTCTCGCCTCCGCGTCCCCCGCGCGGCGCAAGCTCCTGGAGGATTCCCGCATTGCTTTTACGGTGCGCGTCTCCTCCGTCGATGAGGACGCTGCGCTCGCCGCCGCCAACGAGCAGGCGCGAGGGCAGGGACGTGCGGGACTCACCCCGGCTGAAACCGCCTCCCTGCTGGCGCAGTTGAAGGCGCAAGCGGTTGCCGCGGAACTTGCCGCCGAGGGTGTGCACGATGCGCTGGTTCTGGGTTGCGATTCGGTCTTCGAGTTTGAGGGCGTCGCCTACGGCAAGCCGCACACTGCCGAGGCGGCACGCGAGCGCATCAGTGCGATGAGTGGCAACCACGGCGTACTGCACACCGGTCACGCGCTCGTGGATTTGCGCGGTATTGAGCCGGGCGCCGAGTTGCCTGTTGCTTCCGACCTGCCTACCGTTTCCGAACTGCGCAGCGCCACCGTCCACTTTGACGAACTCACCCCCGAAGAAATCGAGGCATACATTGCCACCGGCGAGCCGCTCTGGGTGGCGGGTTCTTTCACCCTGGACGGTTACGGTTCCGCGTTCATTCGCGGTATTGAGGGCGAGTTCCATACGGTGGTGGGTCTATCCATCCACGCGCTACGCGATATGCTGCGCCGCCGCGAAGTAGCGGTGACCGATTTGTGGCTACCGCCTGAGGAAGAGAATTAGAACCAACCCACAGCATAAATCTGTCTCAAAGCGCGCCCTGAAATATACATTGTTGAACACCAATCGATAAGATAGAACAGTATGATGCGCGTTATATTCGCCAATCCTGCCGATGTATCCTTGGAGCAGGAGATTAAAGGAGAGCTTTAAGTGACTCAGCACCAGGCAGAAGCCGCCAAGAAATTTACTGCAGTCCCCGGCCGCCACACCGGCCCGGTCAGCAAGATTCTGATCGCTAACCGCGGTGAAATTGCTGTCCGCGTGATTCGTGCAGCCCGCGATGAGGGTCTGCAGACCGTCGCCGTCTACGCTGACCCGGACCGCGACGCCCAGCATGTGAAGCTTGCCGATGAAGCCTACGCTCTCGGCGGTGCCACCGCGGCGCAGTCCTACCTGGTGATGGACAAGCTCATTGAGATTGCTATCCGCTCCGGCGCTGACGCTGTACACCCCGGCTACGGCTTCCTTTCCGAGAACGCGCAGTTCGCTCAGAAGTGCATCGACGCGGGTCTGACCTGGATTGGCCCCTCCCCCGAGTCCATTACCCAGCTGGGCGATAAGGTGGCGGCACGCCACATCGCGCAGAAGGTGGGTGCTCCCCTGGTGCCCGGCACCAAGGATCCCGTTAAGTCCGCCGATGAGGTTGTCGCGTTCGCTGATGAGCACGGCCTGCCCATTGCGGTGAAGGCCGCATTTGGTGGCGGTGGCCGCGGCATTAAGGTGGCACGCGACCGCGAGAGCATTGTTGAGATGTACGAGTCCGCTGTTCGCGAGGCTACCGCGGCGTTCGGTCGCGGTGAGTGCTTCATCGAGCGTTTCTTAGATTCGCCCCGCCACGTTGAGACCCAGTGCCTGGCGGATGCGCACGGCAACGTCGTGGTGGTTTCCACCCGTGACTGCTCCCTGCAGCGCCGTAACCAGAAGCTCGTTGAGGAGGCGCCCGCCCCCTACCTGAGCGATAAGCAGAACGAGCGCCTGTACGAGGCGTCCCGCGCGATTCTGCGTGAGGCTGGCTACCAGGGCGCCGGCACCTGTGAGTTCCTGGTCGGCACTGACGGCACGATCTCCTTCCTTGAGGTGAACACTCGACTGCAGGTGGAGCACCCGGTCTCCGAGGAGATTTCCGGTCTGGACCTGGTTCGCGAGCAGTTCCGTATTGCCCGCGGCGAGAAGATTGAGGAGAAGGACCCGGTTCTGCGCGGTCACTCCTTCGAGTTCCGTATTAACGGTGAGGATGCGGGCCGTTCCTTCATGCCCGCCCCCGGCACCATCGAGAAGATGACCGTGCCCACCGGCCCCGGTGTTCGCTGGGATTCCGGCTTTGTGGCTGGCGACGTTATCGGCGGTAACTTCGATTCCATGCTGGCTAAGCTCATTGTCACCGGCGCGGACCGCAAGCAGGCTCTGCAGCGTGCCCGCCGTGCCCTGGCTGAGCTGACCATTGAGGGCATGCCGACCGTCATTCCGTTCCACCGCGTCGTGCTGGATGACCCCGCTTTCGCGCCGGCTGAGGGCGGCGATTTCAAGGTGCACACCCGCTGGATTGAGACCGAGTTCAACAACACCATCCCCATGTACTCCGGCGCGCCCGGCAGCGTGGATTCCGATGAGGATGAGCGCACCACCGTGGTCGTTGAGGTCAACGGCAAGCGCATGGAGGTGTCCCTGCCGGATCTGAGCGGTGGCGCGAAGCCTGCCGCTAAGCCCGCCGCCAAGACCCGCAAGTCCCGTTCGGCACGTAGCGCGGCAAAGGGTGGCGGCGACGAGCTGACCAGCCCCATGCAGGGCACCATCGTGAAGGTGGCGGCTTCTGACGGCGACACCGTCGCTGAAGGCGACCTGATTCTGGTGCTGGAGGCTATGAAGATGGAGCAGCCCATTACCGCGCACAAGGCGGGTAAGGTTTCGGGTCTGTCCGCTAAGGCCGGCGATACCGTCACCTCCGGTGCGGTGCTGGCTACCATCAAGTAACGCTTCGCCGCGATACCGCGGTCACGCAAGCGCTATAGGCTATACGAATCCCCCGGAAGGGTATGAGGTCCTCTCTCGTATCTTTCCGGGGGATTTTCTATGTCCGCCCTTGTCTATTTCTCCGCTCCTGTCTATTTCTGCGCTCTTGTCTGTTTCTGTGGGGTTTGAGCGACTATCTATTGCGATTACGTCCAAATAGTGGCTGTATTTGTTGGGTCTCTTCTGAACAGAGTTATAATGTTGCACTTTAGAGGAGCCTTTCAGATTCCTACGCCCACTGCACCCCACCCGGTGCGGTCACGGCACCCGGTACGCGCCTACGGCACACCCGCCTCCCGCGCTGATCGGTAACGGACGCCCCGGCTCCATCTGTACACACAGTTCACCTTTTCGGGAGTTTTCCTCATGAGCACCTCTGCACCCGACACGAAAGCGTCCGCTGCATCGGTGAAGAATACGACTCCTCGCAGTCGAGTTATTCTTGCCTCGCTCGTTGGTACCACCATCGAGTTCTACGATTTCTACATTTACGCCACCGCAGCAGTGGCAGTGTTCCCCGTGCTGTTCTTCCCCTCGAAGGACGCAACCACCGAGCTTCTGGCGTCTTTCGCAACCTTCGGCGTCGCCTTCATCGCGCGCCCCCTCGGTTCCGTGATCTTCGGTCACTTCGGTGACAAGATTGGCCGTAAGGCAACCCTCGTCGGTGCACTGCTCACCATGGGTCTGGCAACCTTCATCATTGGTCTGCTGCCCACCTACCACCAGATTGGCCTGTGGGCACCGACCATGCTGACCATTATGCGTTTCTGCCAGGGCCTGGGCCTGGGCGGCGAATGGTCCGGTGCGGCACTGCTCGCCAGCGAATACGCTGAGGACGGTAAGCGTGCCCGCGCCGCCATGTGGCCTCAACTCGGTGCACCCATCGGCTTCGTGCTTGCGAACGGCTTCATGCTGCTGCTGACCAGCTGGATTTCCTTCAACTCCGCAACCGACGCTAAGAACTTTGATCACCCCTTCCTCATCTGGGGTTGGCGTATTCCGTTCCTGATGTCCATCGTGATGGTCGCTGTCGGCCTGTACGTGCGTTTCAAGCTGGAGGAGACCCCCGTCTTCGCCAAGGCTGCCGCTAACAACGAGAAGGTTAAGACCCCGCTCGTTGAGGCGTTCAAGGTTGCTTGGTGGCCCATGATTCAGGGTACCTTCATCATGGTTGCGTGCTACGTACTGTTCTACCTGATGACCGCGTGGGTTCTCTCCTACGGCATCGGCAAGGTCGATAAGGGCGGTCTGGCTATCCCCTACCGCGAGTTCCTGATTATTCAGCTGATCTCCATTATTGGCTTCGCAATCTTCATCCCAATCTCGGGCTGGCTGGCTGATAAGTACGGCCGCCGCACCCAGCAGCTGTGGACCACCATCGCTATGGCAGTCTTCGGTCTGTCCTTCGGCCTGTTCATCTCCCCCTCCGTCGTTGGTACCGGTCAGAACGCGAACGCAACTGTGGTTACCCTCTTCATCTTTATCGGTATGTGCCTGATGGGTCTGTCCTTCGGTTCCATGTCCGCATACCTGCCGGAGCTGTACCCCACCAACGTGCGCTACACCGCCAGCGGTATCGCCTACAACGTGGCGTCCATCCTCGGTGCGGCGCTGACCCCGTTCGTGGCAGTGTGGCTGAACTCCTCCTACGGTGTGGGCGCTGTGGGCGGCTACCTGGCATTCGCCTCGATCCTGAGCGTTGTCTTCATCCTGCTCACTCACGAAACCCGTGACGTGGATATGAACGCTGTCAGCACCACGAAGTAACGCTTCGAGCAGCTAACGCCTCCTAACGGCAAAGCGGTGGGGGTCGCCTCCTGAATTCCTTAGATTTCAGGAGGCGACCCCCACCGCTTTAATGTTTTCTTCCGGGATACTGCGCCAGGCGGGCAACGCCCGGCTCAGCACCTAACAGGTTGACGCCTACAGGCCGCGAGTGTGCAGCTTGCGCGCAGCCTCAGCAATCGAGCCGGAGAGCGAGGGGTAGACCGTGAAGGTATCCGCCAGGTCATCCACCGCGAGCTTCTTCTCCACCGCCAGGGCAATGGGGTAAATCAGCTCGGAAGCACGCTGACCAACCACCACGCCACCAATGACAGTGCCGGAGTGGCGGCGTGCAAAAATCTTCACGAAGCCATCGCGCATCGCCATCATCTTCGCGCGCGGGTTCGTACCCAGCTGCAGGGTTACCACATCACCACGGTAGGCGCCCTCGGCAAGATCCTTCTCGCTCACACCCACGGTCGCAATCTCCGGGGAGGTGAAGATATTCGCGGCAACCTTATCGGTACGCAACGGACGCACCGCATCACCGAGGATGTGCGCCATAGCAATACGGCCCTGCATCGCAGCCACGGAAGCCAACGGGTACACGCCCGTGCAGTCACCAGCGGCGTAAATGCTGTTCACGCTCGTGCGGGACACACCGTCCACCTTAATGTGGCCGCTCGAGGTCTGCTCCACACCGGCAGCTTCCAGGCCCAAATCCTCAGTGTTCGGAATCGAACCAATAGCAACCAGGCAGTGAGTGCCAGAGACCTTACGGCCGTCCGACAGGGTCACGATGACGCCGGTACCATCCTCAGTGCGCTCAACAGCAGCGGCACGAGAACGCGGCATCACTCGCACGCCGCGACGCTCAAAGACGTCCTCCAGCACACGGGCTGCGTCCTCGTCCTCGCCGGGAAGCACACGGTCACGCGAAGACACCAAGGTCACCTTCGAACCCAGGCCGTTATATGCCGAGGCGAACTCCGCACCGGTCACACCCGAACCAATCACAATCAGTTCCTCGGGAACCTCGCAAAGGTTGTACAGCTGAGTCCAGGTCAGAATGCGCTCACCGTCAGGCATACCGGTCGCCATTTCACGCGGATGCGTACCCACCGACAGCAGCACAAAGTCCGCCTGCAGGGGGTAGACCAGACCAGCCTCATCAGTCACCTGAACGGTGTGGCGGTCCAGGAGCTTACCGGTACCGTGAATAATCTTCACACCAGCAGAAGCCAGGGCACGCTTGATGTCGGCAGACTGCTGTTGAGCCAGGTCGCGGACTCGGCGGTTCACGCGGTCCATATCAACACGCAGCTGAGGCGCCTTGCCCTTCGTGTTCTCAATGCCCAAGCTACCTGCCTCGGAGAAGCGGGTCATCATATCCGCCGTAGCGATCAGGGTCTTAGAGGGCACAACGTCGGTCAGAACGGCGGAGCCACCAATGGCATTGCGCTCAATCAGAGTCACGTCCGCGTTGGATGCGGCAGCCACCATCGCTGCCTCGTAGCCACCGGGGCCACCACCAATAATTACAATTCGCTGAGATGCATAGTTCACCGTTGAAGTCATGCCTTAATTGTGAGCTATGCCGCCGCTACGGGGCAAACGCACTCGCCGTGCAGATATGCCACATTATGGCAACCTGCACGGCGAGCATTTACTTGAGGCATGCCGGCTAGACGGGGCGCTCCCCTACTCTTCGAGAGCCTGCGGTTTCTCGGCATAAATCGAGTTGATGAACTTCTCAGCCCACTGCAGCATCGCACCATCCACCAGGTCCTTGCCGCCAACCGGCATGGTCTTCGGGCGCGGCACCAGAGTCAGCCAAGTGTCCATACCCTTCGGCTGGGCGTGCGTGGAACCCGGGTACACGCGCTTCAGACGCATCTGGCGGGACTCCGGCAGCGGCGTAGCAGTCACCACGCGCACCTTCGGGCCCAACACCACCAGCTCGTGAATACCGGCGGCACGGGCGTGCATACGCACCGTCGCCACGGCAAGCAGGTTCTCCACCGCCTCCGGCAGTTCGCCGTAACGGTCGACCAGCTCCTCGCGTGCCTCCGCGATCTTCTCTTCGGTATCGGCGGCAGCAATCTGGCGGTACGCCTGCAAGCGCAGACGCTCAGAATCAATGTAGGTGTGGGGAATATGCGCGTTGACGGGCAGGTCAATCTTCGTTTCGACCTCGCGCTCTTCCTTCTCGCCGCGGTAGTTCGCCACCGCCTCACCGACCAGGCGCAGGTACAGGTCAAAACCAACGCCGGCAATATGACCGGATTGCTCGCCGCCGAGCAGGTTGCCGGCACCGCGAATCTCCAGGTCCTTCATGGCCAGCTGCAGGCCCGCACCCAGCTCGTTATGGGTCGCCACAGCCTTCAGACGCTCGTGCGCAATCTCGCCGAGGGTCTTATCCACCGGGTACAGGAAGTACGCGTAGGCGCGCTCGCGGCCACGACCCACACGTCCACGCAGCTGGTGCAGCTGACTCAGGCCGTAGTTCTGAGCGTGATCCACAATGAGCGTGTTCGCGTTCGAAATATCCAGACCAGTCTCCACGATGGTCGTGCACACCAGCACGTCAAAGCGGCGCTCCCAGAAGTCCACGATAATCTGTTCCAGGCGCGACTCGCTCATACGGCCATGGGCGGTGGCGATGCGCGCCTCCGGCACGAGCTTGCCGATTTCTGCGGCAACATCGTCAATATCAGCCACTCGGTTGTGCACGAAGAACACCTGGCCCTCGCGCATGAGCTCGCGGCGAATCGCAGCCGTAATTTGGCTGTCGGTGCGCGGTCCCACGAAGGTCAGCACGGGGTGGCGTTCCTCCGGCGCGGTCGCCAGGGTGGAGGTCTCACGAATACCGGTCAGCGACATCTCCAGGGTGCGCGGAATCGGGGTCGCACTCATGGCGAGCACGTCCACATTCGTGCGCATCTGCTTGAGCTTTTCCTTGTGCTCCACGCCAAAGCGCTGTTCCTCATCAATAATGACCAGGCCCAGGTCCTTGAACACCACGCTGTCCGAGAGGATGCGGTGCGTACCAATCACCACGTCCACCGCGCCGGAGGCGATTTCTTCGGCAATCTGGCGGGTTTCCTTCGCCTTCTGGAAGCGGGAGAGCACGCGAATCTTCACGGGGAAGCCAGAGAAACGCTCGCTGAACGTCTCGTAGTGCTGCTGGGCGAGCAGGGTCGTAGGCACGAGCACGGCGACCTGCTTGCCGTCCTGCACCGCCTTGAACGCAGCACGCACGGCGACCTCGGTTTTACCGAAGCCCACGTCGCCAGAGATGAGGCGGTCCATGGGGATTTCTTTCTCCATATCCTCCTTCACCTCGTGGATGGCGGTGAGCTGGTCGGGAGTCTCGTTGTAGGGGAAGGACTCTTCCAGCTCACGCTGCCAGGGGGTGTCTGCGGCGAAGGCGTGACCGCGCGATGCCTGGCGTGCCGAGTAGAGTTTCACCAGGTCGGCGGCGATTTCCTTGACTGCCTTACGGGCGCGGGACTTGGTCTTCGCCCAGTCGCTGCCACCCATCTTGGACAGGCTCGGGTTCTCGCCACCCACATAGTTGGAGATCAAATCCAGCTGGTCGGAGGGCACGAAGAGACGGTCGGGCGCGCCACCGCGCTTGGCGGGGGCGTACTCGATGACCAGGTATTCCTTCATGGGCTGCACGCCGTTGACCGGGGAGGCACCCGCCACCGGTCGGGAGGTCATCTCGACAAAGCGACCGATGCCGTGGCGTTCGTGCACCACGTAGTCGCCGGGGTTCAGCGCGAGCGGATCGACTGCGTTACGGCGACGGCGGGTCTTGAATTTCTGTCCGGCGGCGCCTCGGGGTGCGTAGGTGCCGCGGCGGCCGAGTAGCTCGGCCTCGGTGAAGACGGCGAGTTTCGCCTCCTCAATCAGGAAGCCTGCGGAGGCGGGCGCTTCGCACACCTCAACGATGCCGTGTTCGAGGTCGCCGGCGGGGTCCTCCTCGAGGCTGGTGCGGCGGGCTGCAGGTACGGCGGGCGCCCCTTCCCCGGAGTGGAAGAGATCGATGAGGCGGTCGGTGGAGCCGCGGCCGTTGGTGAGGGCGAGGACGGTCCACTGCTTCTGGATGAGGTCGCCAACCTGGCTGAGCATGCGTTCGACGGAGCCGTTGAATGCGGTTGCGGGGGTAGCATTGACGGTGTAGGTGTCGATTCCGTCTTCGATAGCGTCGGCGATGCTCTGGCTCTGGATTGCTCCGGCGGCGTCTTCGAGCAGGTCTGCGTCGGTGACGAGTTCGGTGATTTCCCACCAGCTGAGCTTGGCTTCGAGTGCCTGTGCGGTGGTTTGGTCAATAGTTCGGAATCCGCTGTCGCTCATGCGCAGCTGGCCCAGGTCGATGGGTGCTACAGCATCGGCTTCTGCGGAGGTGTCCCAGGCGGCGGCGAGGAATTCCTCGTTGGTGGCGACGAGGTCTTCGGCGCGGGCGCGCACGCGTTCGGGTTCGACGTTGATGATCATGGACCCTGCCGGCAGCAGCGCGGTGAGGGTGTTCATGGATTCGATGAGTAGCGGGGTGAGTGATTCCATGCCTTCGACGTAGATTCCGCCCGCAATCTTTTCGAGCATGGTTGCGGCGGCAGGGTAGTCTGCCTTCAGGCGTGCGGCGCGGCTCATCACCTCGGGGGTGATGAGCAGTTCACGGCAGGGCAGCAGGGTGAGTTCGGTGAGTTCCTCTCCCCCATTGAGGGTGCGCTGGTCGGCGACGGAGAAGTGACGCATTTCGTCGAGTTCGTCGCCGAAGAATTCGAGGCGTACGGGGGTGGTTGCGGTGGGCGGGAAGACGTCGATAATGCCGCCGCGCACCGCGTACTCGCCGCGCTTGGCGACGAGGTCTACGCGGGAGTAGGCGGCATCGTTGAGGCCTCGTACTACGTCTTTAAAGGGGTATTCTTCACCGCGGACCAGGTGCACGGGTTCGAGCTTTTCGATGCCGGTGACGATGGGCTGGATGACGGCGCGCACGGGTGCGATGACAACCTGGGGGCGTTTGGATGCTTCCCCAGTGATGGCGCGTAGCACCTGCAGGCGGCGGCCGACGGTGTCGGAGCGCGGTGAGAGGCGTTCGTGCGGAAGGGTTTCCCAAGCAGGGAAGAGCGCGATGTCGGCGGCAGGCAGGTAGGAGCGCAGCGCTGCGGCGAGGTCTTCTGCCTGGCGGTCGGTGGGGGCGATGATGAGGCTGAGCGCTTCACCGGTGGCACCGCGTACTGCGGTGGAGATGTCTGCGATGAGTGCGGCGTGGGTTCCAGCAACTGCGCCGATGAGGGTGCGTGCACTGCGTTCGCTGGGCTGTGCGGAGGCGGCGGTGCGGATCGCCGCCCAGTTACTGAGTTGGTTGAGGGTGTTCAGGAGGGGCTGCAGGGGCGCCTCGAGGGGCTGTGCGGTAGCTTTTCGGGTGGTGCTCACGGGTTCTCCTGAATCTGCGGTCCTCGGTTGGGGCGGGTACGTCGGTGGTGTGTGCCGTGTTGGGTACCCGAGTGGTTTTGCCTTTATTTCACGGTGCTTTTGTGTGTTTTGGGGTGTTTTATGCGACTTTTCCATTGTAGGACTTGTCTGCATTTTCTGGCATTTTTCTCCTGCGTTCTTCCGCGGTGGAATATATGTCTTTTTGCACTCGGCTGTCACTTTCATGGGTGATATTTGAATATGGTTTTCTTCTGTGTCTTTTCCTGTGTCACAACGCCCATTACATGGGGCGTAAATCACACACTCACAGGCATCTTTGCACTTTGTGCACCATTATTTTCACAGCTTAATCCTGTACCCTAATCATTAACACTTACAGAAAAACCAGACGGTATATCCTCTTCCGGATTCTGTTTGCCTCTTCCAACCAACCTCAGGTTTTCAGTATTTACTGCGGTTTTTCTAGTGCAATAATTCACCGTATCTTTCGATGTTTCTTCCGGAACGTCGCATCAGAAAGACGCATATGACAACCACATACACGAACAAACCCGCCGAAAAGCACCATGCCCGTTCATGGTCCTCTAAGAAGTGGGCCGCTTTCGCACTCGCTTTTGGTACTGCTTTTACTGCGGCACCGCTTACTCCTACTACCCCCGCCTCGGCTGCAACCGGAACCCATGACGGCTCTAGTAGCGATAAGGCGGCTGCTTCCTGCTACGAGGTCAAGCAGGTTAATCCTTCTGCCTCTTCTGGCACTTACTGGCTGTACACCCCGCAGATGAGCGGCCCGGCGCAGTTCTATTGCGATCAGGAAACTGATGGCGGCGGCTGGGTCATGATTGGCCGCGGTCGCGAAGGTTGGACCGAGTCCTACAATGGCACCGGCGACCCGAACCAGTTGCACCAGAACCCTACCGGTCCTTCCGCTTTTACTCCGGTCCAGCTTCCCGCAAACACTGTCGATGCTCTGCTGAACGGCATTAAGCCTCAGGATCTTCCCGACGGTATGCGCCTGCACCGTGCCCACAATGCGAGGGGCACCCAGTGGCAGAACGTTTATGTTCAGCGTCCTCAGACTGAGCAGTGGACCTGGGCGATGAGCTACGGTCAGCGTTGGGGCACCGTGAAGTTCACCGGTGCCGGCATTAACCGCACCGCTCACATGGGCGGTTCCGCTTCGGAGATGGCTCCGGGTATTACCACCAGCTCGGTGCGTTTCTTCGCTAACCCGAACCAGGGCTACCAGATCGGTTTTGCGTACGGTGCGCTGGTGAACTTTGGTAACGAGAACTCGGATTCGTACATTTACCACAAGCGCGGTTCTGCCGGTTACTCTATCCCCTTCACTCAGGTGTTCCTGCGTCCGAAGCTGACTCAGCGTGACCTGCACTTCTCGCAGATTGGTTCTGGATCCGCGGCTAGTAACCGCCGCGCCCTGCCGAATAGCTACACGATGCCCGTTCGCTGGCGCACCAGTGAGCAGACTGGCACCGGCAAGAAGAACGAGATGAACACCTACGTTCAGGCTATTACTCAGGTGGGTGACACCGTCTTCACCGGTGGCGACTTCAAGTACGTTGAGTCTGCTGGCGGCGAGCGCGTGGACCAGTCGTACCTGGCTGGCTACAACGTGGATTCGGGCGAGCTGGTTCGTTCCTTCCGCCCGACCTTCAACGGTCAGATTAAGGCTCTTGAGGCGCTGCCGAATAACCGCCTGGCGGTCGGTGGCGAGTTCACCGAGGTCAACGGCGAGAAGGTTGATCACTTCGTCATTCTGGATGCGACCACCGGTCAGATTGACCGCACGTGGGATGTTCAGGTTCAGCGCCGTAACGGTGCTGCGGCTCAGGTGAAGACCCTGCTGGTTCAGGATGGTTACCTGTACATTGGCGGTAACTTCACCCACGTGAAGGGCAACACTTCTAAGGCGTACGCTTACTCTCGTGGTGCCGCTCGTATTAATCTTTCGAACGGTGCGGTGGATTGGAACTGGCGCCCGAACTTCAACGGTACGGTCAACGGCATTACCGCCGCGTCCGATAACTCTACTGTTCACGCTGCGGGTTACTTCACTGAGCTGAATAACCAGCGTGCGTTCCGCTTGGCTGCGCTGAATGGCTCTAACGCTTCGAACATTAAGTGGGAGTGGGAGCCGTCGCTGAAGCTGAACATTACTGACCGTATTGTGTACGCGTTCCAGTTCGATGTTCAGGATGCCGGCTCGACCGTGTGGACTGCTGGCGCTGACCACCTGATTGCGAACTACTCGAAGAACGGTTACGGCCGTATCTCCACCGCGATTTCTAAGTACGGTGGCGACTGGCAGGATCTGCACCTGAGCGGTAACACCATTTACGGTGCGTGCCACTGCGGTGACGTTCTCTTTGAGGGTTCCACCGGCTACCACACCTATTGGAAGGAGTCGAAGGCGGTTCACCGTATGCGCCTGGTCGCAGCGTTCGATAAGGACAGTGGCGAGGTTGTTGGCGAGTTCAGCCCGGTTCTGAAGGGTGCTAGCGGCTACGGTGTCTGGGAGTCCTTCGTGGATTCTCGCGGCAACCTGTGGGTTGGCGGCGACATCAACCGTTCGCTGGGTGCTAATGGTGAGCAGCGCACTGTCGGTTTCGCTCGCTTTGCGCCTCGCGATGTAACTCCCCCGTCGACCCCGTCGAACCTGTCGGTTCAGCGTGATGGTTCGATGGATAAGCTGTCTTGGTCTGGCGTTCGCGAGGCGGGCACCCGTTACCAGGTGCTGCGTGATGACCGTGTGATTGCTACGGTCTCGGGCACCAGCTACGAGGTTGAGCACACCGATGGCGCTCGCTACTACGTGCGTTCCATCGATGCGTCTGAGAATTTCTCGGCTTCTACGGGAGCTGCTCAGGCTTAGGTCAGGTTGCTGATCTAGTTTCTTTGATCCGCCGCCTGATTCGGGCTCTGCAGGGTTTGCGGGGTCCGGATCAGGCGGTGGTGCACCCGGGGTGTATGCCCCCCCTATAGTTTTGGTTTGGTCCGGATTTCCCAGTTTGCTATCTCTTCGCCCCTGTGGCGGCTATGATGGGTTGGGATTCATTGCGTCGGATGGGTTGCTTCCGTCCTTTTCAATGATGGGCTGAATCTTTGTCTGTAGTGTTTCTTCGCTGTTGGTACGGCAGGGGAGGCTTCACAGATTTTTAGCGTTCCGCTTCGTACGGGTGCGTTGCCATTGTTGGCTTCGTGCCTGATGTTGTGGGGCGTATTCATTCAATTTCCGATAACTACACTCACTGATTCCGGCAGCAGACTCGCTGTTAGTGCAGTTCATACCGCTTCTTCTTTCCCCGATGCGTGGTCACTATGCTGTGCCTTGTGTTGGGTGGGTGTTGCTGTGTGAATTGCATTTTTCTGCTATGTGCCGGTTGAGGTCTCTAGGAGAGACAAATGAATTTTCTTCCGTTCACGCGTGGAGGGCGTTCGCAGGGCGTTGCTTCCTCCGCTTTTGAGGGCTCTCGCGTAGCTTCTCGTTCTGGCTCCCGCGCTTTGGGTGCGGCGGCGGCTTCTTTTGCGATGGTTGCGGCTTCTTTGGGCCCAATTGCTTCGGGCGCTCAGGCTGCTGATGCGCGCTACTACGATGGTTCGTCGAGCGAGCGAGCCGCAGCCAGCTGTTGGGAGGTTAAGCAGAATAATCCGCAGGCTAAGAGCGGCGCTTATTGGCTGTACACTCCTGCGATGAGTGCTCCTGAGCAGTTCTATTGCGATCAGGAAACTGAAGGTGGCGGCTGGGTCATGATTGGCCGCGGTCGTGAGAGCTGGACCGAGAACTACTACGGTCGTGGTAACGCTGACCAGCTGTATAAGAACCCTACCGGTTTTGATGCGGTGCAGCTTCCCTCGAATAAGGTGGATGCTCTATTGAACGGTAGTCGCCCGCAGGATTTGGCGGATGGCGTGCGTTTCCACCGTTCGTTGAATGTTGAAGGAACTAAGTGGCAGGATTTCACCGCTAAGCGTGTGGCAAGCCCCCAGTGGTCTTGGTCTTTGCGTGCGAGGATGTACTGGTCTGATATTACGATCAAGAACCCTTACCCCTACACTCGTTATAACTATTCTTCCCGCGAGTCGCAGATGGGTCGTATTTTCTCCCATGATGCGTACGACTTCCGCGGCTTGTACTTTGTGGAGCAAGCCTCTCAGGGATATAAGCAGGGTTTCTCGTATGGTGTGCATGCCCAGATTGGTAACTGGCTGACTGCGTACAAGATGAACAACCAGTCCTCGTACATTTACCGCCCGGCGAATGATACAAACCCTCCCCTGGTATTCACTCAGATGTTCTTGCGCCCGAAGGTGACTCAGAACGATTTGGCGGCTAAGGGTCTGCACGCTTACGGTCAGCAGGGTGCTCCGGCAAGTAATCGCCGCGCACTACCCAATAGCTACTCTGAGAAGTGGAAGTGGCGCACCAGCGCTGACACCGGCACCGGCAAGAAGGGTGAGATGAACACCCAGGTTGAGGCTATCACCGAGGTTGGTGGCGCTGTCTTTACCGGTGGCGATTTCGCGTACGTTGAGTCGGCAAGCGGCGAGAAGGTTGAGCAGGCGTTCCTGGCGGGTTACGAGGTGGGTACCGGCGAGCTGCGCCGTTCCTTCCGCCCGAAGATTAACGGTCAGGTGAAGTCCGTTGAGGCCCTGCCGAACGGTCTGCTTGCTGTGGGCGGTTCCTTCACCCAGGTGAACGGTGAGTACTACAATGGCTTCGTGATTCTGGATCCGCAGACCGGTCAGATCGCTAAGGACTGGGATATCCGCCCGGTGAGCCGCATTGCTTCTGTCCCGGTGCAGATTAAGACTCTGCATGTGCGTGATGGTTACCTGTATATTGGTGGCTCCTTCACTCACCTGAAGGGTCAGACCTCCCCCACTTATGCGTACGCTAGGAACCTGGCTCGCATTAAGTTGAGCAATGGCGAGGTGGACTGGAACTGGCGTCCGGTCTTTAACGGTACGGTCAACGGCGTGAGCGCTTCTGAGGGCAACACCGATGTGTACGTCGCTGGTTACTTCACTCAGCTCAATGGTGCTGAGGCTTTCCGTATTGCACACATGAAGTCGGGCTCTCAGAAGGGCAGCAATTGGAACCACCAGCCTTCGTATATTCCTGAAGGTGCCCGTCTGAATGATCTGAAGAATGAGCGTCTGATGTGGGGCTTCCAGTTCGACGTTCAGGATGCTGGTTCTTCGGTGTGGCTTGGCGGTACTGAGCACATGATTAGCCGTTACGATAAGGCAACCATGCGCCGCACGTATAGCGCGATTACTCGTGAGGGTGGCGATTTCCAGGATCTGCACCTGAACGGCAACACTATTTACGGTGCGTGCCACTGTGGTGATTACATCTACCAGAACTCAACTACTTGGGAGAAAGCGTGGGAGAGTGCACAGGATGCTCAGACTATTCGCCTGGTAGCTGCCTTCGATAAGGACAGCGGCAAGATGCTGCCGGAGTTCGCACCGATTATGAGCGGCGCGTATGGCTACGGTGTGTGGGAGTCCTTCGTGGATTCTACTGGCACTCTGTGGGTTGGCGGCGATATCCGTAAGTCACTGGGTGCTAATGGTGTGCAGCCGACTATTGGCTTCGCTCGTTACGCACCTCGCGATGTGGCTCCTCCGGTTACCCCGAGCAACCTGAAGGTGACGAAGAACGGCTCGAAGGATCAGCTGACTTGGTCGGGTATTTCCGAACGTAATGTGAAGTACCAGGTTCTGCGCGATGATCGTCCGATTGCAACGGTGACTGGTACGAGCTATTCGGTGGACCACCGCGACGGCGCCCGATACTATGTGCGTGCGGTAGATACTGCGGATAACTATTCGGCAAGTACCGAGGCAGTTCAGGCGGCATAACCCCTCATCAGGACGATATGCACTTTTATGACAAAGAATTTTAGTGACGTTCGTCCTATAGTCCCGGGCTGGTTTTATAACCAGTCCGGGACTTTTTTGCACATAGTGAATCTATTTCATTCATTTACATGAAGGTTTTTTCAGCCAGAGATATACATTTACCTTCTAAATAGGGCATATTAGGTCATTATCTAGGTTCTATTCTCATCATTTATAAAAACGTTATTTTTGCGAGTCTAAGTATTCTCCCAGCTTTGCGTGCTAGCCTTTAGGTGCTTTGCCATCGCGCAAGGTATTATCTTCCGGAATATAGTCAATCTCACTCCAACCACTAAAGAGGCTTCCTATGTCAGCATTCTTCAAGCAGCCCTCCCGGTCCCGCGTTCTGGGCACTCTGGGCACCCTTGCAGTATCTGCTCTGGTTCTGAGCGCATGCGCCACTGAAAACCCGAGCACCGACAGCTCTTCCTCTGCTTCTGCTTCCGCAAGCGTTTCCGCTTCTGCACACGCTTCGTCAAACCAGTCGTCGAGCACCTCTCCCCAGGTCTCTGAACAGGGCACCGCTTCTGCATCCGCTGAGGCTTCGGGCGAGGCGTCCCCCAAGGCGGATGCTAAGGCTACTTCTTCTGATGGCCAGAAGCTTGAAGAGATTTACACCGGTTCGGAGGAAATGAAGAATGCTTCTTCCGTGCCCGTTGATACTGAAGAAGTGAAGAAGACTACCGAGCTGGTCAATTCTTTTGAGAACATTCTGACCAAGGTTAAGGCAGCTCCTTCCGCTGCTCCCTCTCCCGAACGCACCGCTGACCCGAGCAGTGATGAAGAGGCTGAGCAGCAGAACGTTGAGCAGGCTCGTGCCGTTCTCGATGATGAGACGATTCGCTCCATCGAGGCTGTGGCTGTTGATTCCGCTGCGGCTGAGTTTGCCGTGCAGGCTTCCGAATACGCACTGGCAGGCTGGCACTATGAAGGTTCTTCCACTGTGGTGGGCACTCCCCGTATGACTGCAACTCAGTACAAGGGTCAGCCCGCACGCATGCTGGAAGTATGCATGGATTCTTCCTCTGTGAAGATCTATGACGAGAATAATCAGCCCGTTAAGGATGACAATTCTCCCAAGCGTTCACTCAATATTTACACCCTCGTTCAGGTCGATGGTCAGTGGAAGATTGCGACCCATGATTTCCCGAACAATCCTGATTGTTAGGGTCTAACTAAAGATGCCGGTTTCCAGCTATGATTCGCTGGAAACCGCGCATTATCGTCCATAGCGCATTAATGTTGATGCGCGTTCAATAACATTTCTTGGCATTCATTTGGAGATATTATGAAAGCCCAACTTGGCATGACGGGCTCAGGCTTTTCTCGTTCTGCTATAACCCGCTCAACTCTTTGCTTGAGCATTGCTACGGCCTTGGCTTTGCCCGTAGCTATCCCCGCTATTACGCCGAGTACCGCTGTCGAACAGACTGCGGATAAAAGGGACTCTGCTTTCTACAATGGCACGACCTCCGAGCGTGCTGCCGCTAGCTGTTGGGAAGCCAAGCAGGCTAACCCCGAGGCAAAGAGCGGCGCCTACTGGCTGTACACTCCCGCGATGAGCCAGCCGACTCAGTTCTACTGCGATCAGGAGACTGATGGCGGCGGCTGGGTCAAGATTGGTGAGGGCCGTGACGGCTGGACCGAAAACTATGAGGGCCAGGGTGACACCTCCCAGCTCTACAGCGATGCCGCCCCCGCATCGTCCGGTTTGACTCTCGAGCAGGGCAAGCCTCTGAGCTCCCTGCCCGCCGCAAAGACCCCGATTCAGCTTTCGGGTACCACTATTTCTCAGCTGCTCAACGGCACCCGCCCCGATCAGCTGTCCGATGGTTACCGTTTCCGTCGCGCTGTAAACACTTCTGGCACTAAGTGGCAGGAGGCGACGGTGGAGCGCCGTCAGACCTCCGAGTGGACCTGGGCTCTGCGTTCGAACGCTGTCTGGTCTAACGCGGTCGTCACGAACCCTAGCGAGTTCTCTTCCTACGACGAGAATGGCCGCAGGGACTGGCTTAACGGCGAGTGGCAGGACCATATGCTGGGCGGCCAGAACTACGGCTTCAGGACGATGCTCTTTGAGGAAATGGCCTCGCAGGATTACCGTATGGGCTTCCGTTACGGTGCGAACGCTCCCATTTCGCAGGATGGCTCTGAGCCGGCGATGACCGACGCGCAGAACTCCTACATCTACGGCAAGGAAAGCAAAGGTGAAACCTCTTTCGGTTACACCCAGATGTTCCTGCGCCCGAAGCTGACCCAGAACGATTTGCATCTGGGCGCTATCCCGGATTCCGGTACTCAGGCGAGCGCTCGTCGTGCCCTGCCCAGTAGCCGTTCGGCGGATTGGCGCTGGCGCACCAGTGCTAAGACCGCCTCCGGTAAAACCGGCGAGATGAACACCTATGTTGAGGCCATCACCGAGGTCGATCACGGCAACGGCACCTCCAGCGTGTTTATTGGCGGCGACTTCGAGTACCTTGAGTCCTCTACCGGTGAGCATGTTGCGCAATCTAATATTGCTGCTTTTGACCCGGAAACCGGCGAGTTGCGCCGCGACTTCAAGCTGACTGTTAATGGTCAGGTGAAGGCTGTTGAGGCTCTGCCGAATAACCGTCTGGCGGTTGGCGGCACCTTTACCCTGGTTAACGGTAAGAAGCATGAGAGCTTCGTCGTTGTTGACGCTACGACCGGTGAAGTTGCCCCTGAATGGGCCCAGGTTAAAGTCGAAGATCGCATTCGTACCGAGGTCATGACGGTGAAGACCATTCACCGTCAGGGTGACTACGTGTATATTGGCGGCACCTTTACCCACATTTATGAAAGTGAAAAGGCGGGTGAGGCGTATTCGCGCAATATTGCCCGTTTTAAGTTGGGCGAGCCTTCTAACGGTGTGCCCGGTATTGTGAGTATAGACCGTAACTGGCGCCAGGTGTTCAACGGTACTGTCAACGGTATTAGCGCCTCCGCTGATAACTCTCATGTTTACGTAGCCGGTTACTTCACCTGGCTCAACGGCGGCCTTGCCTACCGCGTGGCTGATATTACTCAGCATATGCAGAAGGGCAGCCCGTGGGCGTACCAGCATTCTGAGATTCCTGCCGGCGCTAATGTCTCTGACCTGCGTAATGAAACCAAAATTTGGGGTTTCCAGTTCGACGTCCAGGATGCCGGTACCGGCGTCTGGGTGGGCGGTACTGAGCACCTCATCTCTCGTTACGATAAGGCCTCTCTGACCCCCACCTACACCGCGATTACCCGCGAAGGTGGCGACTTCCAGGATCTGCACCTGCACGGTAACACCATCTATGGCGCCTGCCACTGCGGTGATTTCCTCTACCAGGATTCGCGTAACAAGCGGACCCCCGTGGGCGGTTCGAGCGTGATTCACTCGGTCAAGCTGGTTGCTGCGTTCGATAAGGACAGCGGTAAGATGCTGCCGGAGTTCTCCCCCGCGATTAAGGGTGACCACGGTTTCGGTATCTGGGAGTCTTTCGTGGATTCGAAGGGCACCCTGTGGGTTGGTGGCGATATTCACCGTTCGCTGGGTGTTCACGGCACTCAGGACACCGTCGGTTTTGCGCGCTTTGAGGCCCGCGATGTGACTCCTCCGGCTACCCCGCAGAACCTGCAGGTTGAGCTGAAGGACGATAAGGACGTTCTGACCTGGGATGCTGTACAGGATACCGGTAGTGTCCGCTACCAGATTCTGCGTGATGACCGCGTCATTGCTAGCACTTCGGGTACGAAGTTCGAGATTGACCACACCGATAACGCACGTTACTTTGTGCGCGCTGTGGACAGCTCGGACAACTACTCTGCGTCCACTCCGGTTCAGGTAGCTCCGGTTCGCCCGACTCCTACCCCCACGGAGACCGCGACCGAGACTCCTAGCGCTGATCCGACGGCAAGTGCTGACCCGACCGCGAGCGCTGACCCCAGTGCTTCGGCAAGCGCTACCCCGAGTGCAGAAGCAACTACTGAGGCACCGAAGGAAGAGAATCCGAAGCCTGAGGAGCCTAAGCCTGCTGATCCTAAGCCCGAGGACCCGAAGGAAGAAACTCCTAAGGACGATCAGAAGGATGAGGCCGCTAAGGACCAGATTGTTCTGCCCTACGCATCCGAGTGGAAGTACATGGTTGCTGCCAATGCTCCCAACCGTAAGTACGGTTGGAAGTACAACTTCCACTTCACCCTGGAAGATATCGCGCAGGAAGCATGGCAGACCGGCAAGACCCCGATTGGTGTCGGTACCGGTAACCTCAACACCTCCGTTAATGTTCCGCTCGTGCGTACCCGCCACAACATCTACGCCTACACCACCATCCAGCTCACTCGTGAGCAGGCGAGCCGCGACCTGGTGCTGACCACCTACGCGGATGACGCTATTGCGGTGGGTGTCAACGGTGAAGAGGTTGGTCGTTCCAACTTCGACACCAGGGGCAAGCTGTGGAATAGCGTGGTAGCTTCCAGCTCGGTAGATACCGCTGAGGCCCAGAAGACTCCGGTGACCTTCACGGTTCCGGCTTCTCAGCTGAAGGCTGGCGAGAACCTGATTGCTGTTGAGGTTCACCCGGCATTCACTCGACGCAATATTCTACCGAACGTGAGCTTCGATCTGCAGGCTACTTCCAAGGCACCGGTTGCTGAGCAGCCCGCCGAGAAGGAAGCCGACAAGGAGGCGGAGGCTCCCGCCGCAAACGAGGCTGAGCAGCCCGTGGTCGATAACGCGAACAACGCAGCAGCCGACCAGGGCGAGCGACGCGTCGCCAATAACGGAGTCGGAACCCGCGTTCCGATGCAGTCCCGAAGGAACTAATACCTTCTAGACAATCTCAGCTAAATGGGGTTTGATTTTCTGAACGATTCAGGAAATCAAACCCCATTTGCGTATGCTCCCCACTTTTCTGTGTTTTTTGCATCATTTATTCCCATTATTTGTGATTCTGTTATGTGTGTCTCTGCACAATGTTCAGAAATATTTTCTAAAGCCAGAATTCACAGGAACAAAGCGCCGATAACCCCGCCTAACAGCACGCCGAACCCACCTAATGAATCCCGCAAATCTGCACTAAAGCGCATTGTCAGGGGCTTTTTGCGACACAATTATTGACCCTGACCACACCCACCCTGTCGCACTTTATCTCGTTGTAAAATATCTATATAGTGGTGTATGTGAAAAAAGGGACCAACCACCTCTTTTTTCGCGTGCGGGACTTCCGGACTTTCTCGCAACCACCCCGAAAGGGAGTAATTCACTCTCCTTCACTCCTCTCACCGATTAAAAAGGAATGTGCATGTCCACCTCTGAGGCACCTCACGCCCCGAACTCCGCACCCGCTTCGGGATTTTCTGCGAAGTTCTCCCACACCCTGCGCTCCCTTGAGGCAGCGCAGAAGCCCGGCATTGGCGTTCCCGCCTACACCCGCTGGGTCAACCGCCGAGTAGCACGCTACTTCGCTGCGGCAGCTGTCGCACTGGGCATCACTCCCAACGGCGTCACCGCTATTTCCGCTGCATGTTCTGCAGCTGGCCTCATCGTTCTGATTACCTGCCCGCCTAGCGTTGGTGTGGGTATCTGCGTTGCATTGCTTTTCGCTCTCGGTTACGGTCTGGATTCCGCTGACGGCCAGGTTGCTCGCGTGACCGGTGCGTCCTCCCCCGCCGGTGAGTGGCTCGACCACGTGGTCGACTCCATCCGCGTGCCCTCCGTGCACATGGCAACTCTGCTTTCCTTCCTGCTCTACCCGGCGCACTACTCCTTCACCGGCTCCAGCGCATTCAACGGCTGGATTATTGCTATGCCGATGATTTTCACCGCGCTGACCGCAGGTCACTTCATGAGCCAGATTCTTGCTGAGCAGCTGCGCAACAACCGCAAGACCGCTGCTCCTCCGACCGGTGGCCCCCTGCGTTCTTTCATCAACCTGCACATGGACGCCGGCACCCTCTGCTGGATTTACATTTTCGTTGGTTTCGGCCCCGTATTCGTCATCGTCTACGCGCTGCTTCTGCTGGCTAACGCCGCAACCGTCCTGCTGTCCATGCGTCGCAAGTACGTTAGCCTCGCGACCCCCGCTGAGTAAGGAGAAACCCAATGATGCACTTCACCTCTCGCACCCCCGCTGTTTCCGCCGTGATTGCAACCAACGGCAAGCGCCCCGAACTGCTGCGCGTGGCGGTCCGTTCCATCCTTGAGCAGAGCTACCGCGGCTTCGTTGAGGTTGTTGTCGTCTTTGACCGTGTTGAGCCCGACCGCCTCGAAGATATTGAGGTCGGTGAGAACCGTGCCCTGAAGATTGTCTCCAACACCCGCTCCGGCGGTCTGGCGGGCGGCCGCAACAGCGGCATTATCGCCTCCAGCGGTGAGATGATTGGCTTCTGCGATGACGACGACTACTGGATGCCGTCCAAGCTCACCCAGCAGGTCGCTCTCTGGCGCGAAAACCCCGAAGCAGCCGCTATCTCTTCGGGTATTACCGTCCGCTCCGGCGGTCAGGACATCGTACGCCTGGCGCCCGAGCGCGCAACCTTCGCGGACTTCCTGCGTTCGCGCATCACCGAAATTCACCCCTCCGCCATGCTGTACTCCCGCGAGGACCTGCTCGGCGTTGACGGTCAGCCCGCCCGCATCGGCCTGGTCGATGAGGAGCTGCCCGCCGCATACGGCGAAGACTACGACCTGCTGCTGCGCGCAACCCGCCACGGCGATGTACTGAGCGTGCCCGAGCCGCTGATTCTGGTGCTCTGGGACCGCCCCTCCTTCTTCTCCGGCAAGTGGCAGTCCATGGTTGACGGCCTGAGCTACATTCTGCGTAAGTTCCCCGAATTTGAGCAGGATCCCAAGGGCCTGGCACGTATTGCCGGTCAGATTGCCTACGCTCAGGCGTCCCTGGGCAACAACAAGGAGGCGCGCGCTTACGCTCGCGCGGCTCTGCGTCGCGACCCCAAGCAGCTTCGTGCGTGGGCGGCGTATGTTGTGTCCACCGGTGTTATTAAGCCCGCTACTCTTCTTGATCTCGTCCAGAAGACCGGTCGAGGTCTCTAACCAGGTATCGCACAGACATGGTTTCTTCTTCCGTTCTTTCTCATCCGGGTGCTTCGCCCGTGGCGCTAAAGGATTCCGCGGGGTCGGCTAGTACGCCGCCCAGCGGTATTCTGCGTGCCCGCGCGCGCATCCGCCCGATGTCGACAGCGCAGAAGAAGCTCCCTGCCTGGCCCCTGCTGGCGTTGCTCTATGGCTTCCCGGCACTGTGGGCTATGGGGTTGCTTCAGATTGCGCCGCTGGTACTGGCAGCGATCATGCTCTTTTACCTCATTATTCGAGGTAATGTGCGTGTGCCCGGCTCCCTGTGGGTGTGGGGTGCATTCTGCGTGTGGGTTGTTGTTGCGGCGCTTGCTCTGACCCGTTCCACCGACATGATCGGTTGGGGTCTGCGTTTTGTGAACATTCTCAGTGCAGGCATTTACGCCCTGTACTACTACAATGCGCGTTCCTCTATTAGCCTCAACAGGTTGTTGGGTGGTCTGGCGACTCTGTGGGTGACCCTCATTGTTCTGGGTTACGGCGGTGTGCTCTTCCCTGAGTTCCGTCTGCGTACCCCGATGAGCTTCATCATGCCTTCTGGCTTTATGCAGAACCCCCTGGTGCGCGACTACATGCTTCCTCCGCTGGCGGAGGTTCAGCGTCCGTGGGGCGCGCCCGAGGCGTATATTCGCCCCTCCGCGCCGTTCCCTTACGCGAATAGTTGGGGTTTGGCGTATACCCTGCTTACTCCGGTGATGCTGGCCTGCCTGTTGCGTCTGCGTTCCATCTGGCTGCGTATTGCACTGCTGGTCGGTATGGCTCTTTCTACCGTGCCGGCAATTGCTACCAGTAACCGCGGCATGTTTATTGGCCTGGGTATTAGCGCGGCGTACGTACTGCTTCGTCAGTTCCTGGCGGCTAATTGGCGTGCTGTAGGTATGGGTATTGCGGCGATTGCAGCTGTGGTTGTTGCACTCTTTGCTTCAGGCACCGTGGACAATATTCTGGGTCGTCAGGACTACTCGGACTCCACCGGTGGTCGTGCGGCGCTCTACCGCGCTACCTGGAAGGCGACCTTGGAGTCCCCGATTATTGGTTATGGCACTCCGCGTATGGAACCGAGCATTGGCGTGTCGATGGGTACCCAGGGTTACCTGTGGACTCTGATGTTCTGCTTCGGTTTCGTGGGCCTGGCCCTGTTCGCGCTCTTCATGGTGTGCACTGTGGCAAGCGGCGCGCGGGTGAAGACCGCCTCCGGGTACTGGCTGCATAGCGTGCCGGTCGCGTGCTGCGTCGTCTTTATCTTCTACAGCTTCGATATTGCTCAGCTGACCATTCTGATGCTCGCGTCAATGGCGTGCATTCGTTCCATTCGGGATGGTGAGGGGCTATGACGAAGAATCAGTCCCCTCGTGGCTTAGATACTTCTGCGGTTTCATCTTTCGAGGATGCGTATTCGACGGGTGGTCACCCTAGCCGCCGTGCGCGTCTGCGTGAGAGCGGCGAGTATGTGGAGCCGGTAGTGGAGCAGGCTGACCCGCAGGCAGAGTCTTCTGCCGATGAGTTTGCTCCCACGGTGGACGACATCCGTTCGGGTCGTTTTCCGGCGACTACGGCGCTGTCGATTGTGCCTCCGGCTCAGGGCTTTGCCGCTAAGGAACCGCTTCCCGGTTCTTTGGTAGCGGGTTCCGAGGCAGCAGATTCTGCAGATGCGAGCGCCACCGCTGTAGCGGGTGCTCATCTGCCCGGTTCCCGTCGGGTTGCCTCGGCTACTGCTGAGTCTGCCGATTCTAAGGCGCAGGCTGATAGCGCCTCCGTGAAGGATGCACCGGTCAATACGCCAGTCAATGCACCAGTCAAGAAGGCTCCCGCTAAGGGTAAGCAGCCCAGCCTCGCGAAGAGCGGCTCTCTTGCTTCTCTGTGCGTAATGTACGGTGCGGGTATCGCGTTCGTGACCACGATGGTGGTGTCGAATGGTATTGGTGCTGAGGGTTCGGGCGAGTTTTTCCGTCTGATGGCGCTGTTCGCGATTGCGATTTCGCTGGTGACCTTTGGCGCGGATACTGGCTTGGTTCGTACGATGAGTGCTCAGCGTGCGCTGGGTCGTTACGGTGTGCTTCCGCAGCTGATTCGGTACGGTCTGATTCCTTCGCTGGTGACTTCGGTGCTTCTGGTGGCGGGCGTGTACATCTACACCGCTATGGTGCCGATGGCTCCCGAGTATCAGGCGGCGATGCGCGTCAGCTCGGCTTTCGTGCTGGTGGCGGCGCTGATGACGGTGTTTTTCGGTGCTCTGCGTGGCCTGCACCGTGTGGTGACCTTTACGGTTCTGCAGAATGTTCTGCTTCCTACGCTGCGTTTTGCGGCTGTGGGTTTGGTGGTTCTGTTCTCGGGTCAGCTCATGGATCTGGTGTACGCCTGGACTGTTCCGGTGGCGATTACTGCGGTGGTTGCCCTGTGGCTTTTGGAGCGGGCGTTCCCCTCCGAGGAGCATGTGGAGGTTCTTCCTTCTGAGGATTCTCCGACCGAAACGTTCCGGTCGTTCTGGGGTTTCAGTTCTGCACGCGGTGTCGCTACCGTTGTGGAGACAATCCTGGAGTGGATTGACGTGCTGGTCGTGACGGCGTTCTTGGGTGCCGCTGCCGGTGGTATCTATGGTGCTGTGAACCGTTGTGTTCGTGTGGGCACCATGATTGAGCACACCGGACGCGTGGTGACCGGCCCGTCGATTAGTGCGGCGTTGGCTACCCGTCAGCTAGATCGTGCTCGAGAGATTTTCCTGTCGACCACTCGCGTGTTGACTGCGCTGTCTTGGCCGTTCTACCTCTCTCTGGCGTTCTTCGGTCCCGTGCTGTTGCATTTCTTCGGCAAGGGCTTTGAGGCTGGCGCCGGTATTCTCTGGGTGATTTGCCCGGCAGCGATGCTGTCGATGAGTGCCGGTGGCGTGCAGTCCGTTCTGCTGATGAGCGGTAAGAGCCGCTGGCAGCTGTTGAACAAGCTCTCCTCGCTGGTGGTGGCTGTGACCTTGAACTTCACTTTGGTTCCGATCTGGGGCCTGTACGGTGCGGTAACGGCGTGGGCGTCTGCTCTGCTGATTGATACCTTCCTGGCGAGCTACCAGGTGTTCCGTTTGGTCGGTATTCGCGCTTCGGTTCGTGAGATGGCTCCGTCGCTCTTCTTGGGTGCGGCTGTTCCGACGGTGTGTGCTCTGGCGTCTTTGGCCGTCTTGGGTCAGAGCGTGCTGGGTGTCATCGTGTACGTGGTGCTGCTGGTGCCGGTATACGGTGCGGTGCTGTTCCGCTTCCGCAAAGCACTCGGTATTGAGCGTTTCCTTTCCGCCCGCCGAGCGAAGTCTTAGCCTTCCGCTTCTTCTACAGTTTTTCTCCGATATTTAGTGTCCGTTTCTCTTCCTCAAGGATGTCCTCATGGATAACACCTCTCATACCTCCTCGGTTACCCTTGGCAGCCAGGTACGTCGCATTTTCCGACACCGTCTGCTGATTCTGCTGTCGGTTGTGGTTTTTGCTGTGGCGGGTGCCGTCTACGGCTACATGACCAATAGCAAGTACACTTCTAAGGCTTCGCTGGTTGTTTACCCGCTGGTGGTTGATCCCGCCGGTACCGGTAGCGCTAACTCCGCGAAGGTGGATATTGCGACCGAGTCTCGCGTTGCATCCTCTCGCGAGGTTGCACAGAACGCGGCAAAGTCTCTGATTGCTAATGGCGATACCCTCTCTGAGGCTCAGCTGACCAGCCGCCTGATGAACTCCGTCAAGGTGACTGGCACCTCCCAGACTGCTGTTCTGGATATTGAGGTGACCCGCTCTAACGGCACGGAAGCGGCACGTTACGCTAACGCTATGGCGAACGCGTACCTGCAGGTTCGTTCTGAGGCGCTGAAGAGCAGCGTTGATTCTGCTCTGCACCAGATTGATGAGCAGATTTCTGCTCTCGAGGGTGATAACAACCGTGCGGCTCTGCTCTCTCAGCTGCAGGAGCGTCGCGCTCAGATTCAGCTGACTTCCACCACCGGTGGCCGCGTGATGAGCGAGGCTCAGGTTCCTTCTTCGTCCTCGGCTCTTGGCCCGGTGAAGATGGGTATTGTTGGTGCTGTTGCCGGTCTGCTGATTGGTGCTGTGCTGGCGTATGGTCGTGACCGCACCATGCGTCACGTTGGTTACGCTGATCGTCTGGAGGATGCTGGCATCCCGGTTCACGAGCTGGGCTCCACTTCTGAGGCGAATGACGCGTTCATGCTGCTGCGCACCATTGGTGCTCCTGACGGCGATGTGAAGAGCGCTGGCGCTTCCGGCATTGTGATTCTGCCCGGTACTGACCGAGGTGTTGAGCATCTGTACCAGATGCTGCAGCGTGTTCTGCCGACCGAGTACGCACGTTTCACCGATTACGCTTCGGTCCGTGACGCTCTGACCCGCCACACTCCCGAGTCGCTGGTTGAGAAGAGCGAGACTCCTCTGGTGATTAGCCTGAGCACCGCTACTCCCCTGTCGACCCAGCTGCGTTTCGTGCAGGCTGGCGGCGTGGCTCTGGTTCCGGTGACTGCGGCTACTTCTCTGCAGCAGGTTCGTGAGCTCTTCGCTCAGCTGGATCAGCTTGAGGGCGTGAACGCTCTGGCTGTGTTCCTGGACCGCGAATAGTTGGCTCGCGAGTAATCGGGGTCTATTAATGGATGCCTCGCTGCTGTGCGGGTTCGTCCTTCGTCCTTGAGCGTAGGGTGCGGTGACACCTGCTGAGGCGGATCTGTTGCGGCAGGTCTGTTGCGGCAGGTCTGTTGATGCAGGTGTTGCCGGGCCCGGCAGCTCACCCTTATCTTCTCTTCTTATTTTTCTCTTGTATTGGGGCTTTAGGAGAACACTATGACTGAGGCAACTTCCTCTCAGGCACCGAAGAAGAAGCTTCTGCTAGTTTCTAGCAGTGGCGGACACTTGAAGCATCTGACGGCTACTTCTGCTGCGTGGCAGGATTATGACCGTGTGTGGGTTAGCTTTAAGCAGCCCGATGTTGAATCTTCTCTCGCTGACGAGAAGACCTATTGGGCGTATTACCCGACCACTCGAAATATTAAGAACGCTATTCGTAATTTGTTCTTGGCATTTCGTATTTTCCCGAAGGAACGCCCGGATGCGGTTGTTTCTGCGGGTGCGGGTGTTGCTGTTCCTTTCTTTGTTGCGGCTAAACTTTTTGGCGTAAAGACTCTTTATATTGAGTGTTTTGACCGCCCGACTCTGCCGACGATGACCGGCAAGATGCTGTACACCTTTGCTGATCGAATTATTGTTCAGAGCGAGGAACAGCAGGAGAATTTCCCTGATTCTCGTGTAATTCATCCCATTTTCTAAGAGTGATGAATTTATCCTGAAAATAGCGTCCCCGCGTGTGCTGGGGGCGTTATTTTCAGGGTATAGTATTTATTAATACATACAGATACGCATAAGTCGTGCGCTCCACTGTGGACTCACCATCCAAGCGAACTAACCACTCGCCAGAGAAGCGTATGCGGAGATTACTCACCATTTTCTCCGGCACGACGCCACCGCGTATACCCATGATGCCCTCCGGATTTTTGCGTCAGGTATACGGGGTTACTACCGATAAATACATAGAGAGGAATAGGCGATGTCTATTCAGAACTTCCCCCGCGTCAGCGTTGATACTTCCAAGTTCGACCTGCCCGTATTTACCCCTGCCGTCGCGCCCGTTCGTATTCCTACCAAGACTTACGATTTGGTGGTGTCCCTCGGCACCGACGTTCACACTTTTGATCGTCTTCTGCGCTGGGTTGAGGCTTACCTTGAGGCTCACCCCGAGGTCACCTGCCTCGTGCAGCACGGTCACACTGCGCCCATTAAGCACGCAGACAACCTTAAGCTTCTTCCCGCCTCCGAACTGCTGGACTACTACGCAACCGCACGCGTGGTGCTGGTTCAGGGCGGCCCCGGCTCTATCCAGGATGCCCGCCGCACCGGCGCTCTGCCCCTGGCTGTTCCGCGCCGCGCAGAGTTCGATGAGGTTGTTGACAACCACCAGGTCCCCTTCACCGCTTTGATGGAGAAGCGCGGCCACGCTGTTGTTGTTGAGAGCCGTGAAGATCTCTTCGCTAAGCTCGATCTTGCTCTAGCGAACCCCTCCCTGTTCCGCACCGCTGACCCGTACGTCTCCACCCCGGAGATTTCCGCAGCTCAGCTGGGCGAGGAACTGCAGGACCTGCTCGCTGGCAAGACCCACCGTAAGGATTCCTTCTGGGGCCGTCTGAAGCAGGCCGCTCGCGCGCACCGTGCGGGTAAGGCTGAGATGGCTCGCATCGACGCGATGGCTCCCAGCGCCTAAGGTTTTCTTGCTTTCTAAGCTCAGCATCCTCGTGATGCGGTGTGGGAGGTGCTCTGCCGGGTGCTTCCCACATTTTTAGACCGGCATGCGAATCCTCCAACCACCCTGTGAGAGGCTGTGGATGTTTTCCCTTGTTCACGGCATATTCTCAGGTGGATTCGCGTCTTTACATTGGTTGCGAAACCCCGCGCACCGTATCCTTAGTAAGGGATAATGCGCGGGGTTTTCGCGCACTACGAAAGGAACAATTATGGCAGTTCAGGAATCGACCGTTATCAACGCAAGCGTTGAGCAGGTTATCGAGGCGTTCTCCAGCGAGGACTTCGCACGCTTCGTCTGCTCCGAGGTTGGCGTTGAGTTCGGTAGCTTCTCCGTTTCCGGTGACACCTCCGCAGAGTTCACCGCAACCACCGAGCGCACCGTGCCCGCTGAGCGCGTACCGGACATCGCTCGTAAGTTCGTCGGTAGCGGTGTCTCCATGACTCAGGTGGACACCGTGAGCGCACCGGCAGCTGATGGTGCACGCACCGTCTCCACCGAGGTGAAGGTTAACGGCGTGCCCGTTTCCGCTCAGGCTACCCAGAAGCTGACCCCCGAGGGTGAGCAGACCCGCCTGGACGTCAACGGCGAGGTTTCTTGCTCCATCCCGCTGGTGGGCAAGAAGATCGCTGCCGCAGCTGAGCCGCAGGTTGGCCGCGTGCTGAAGGTTCTGGGCACCTCCGCTGAGAAGTGGCTGGCACAGCGCTAAAGCTTATAAACGCTCGCCTTTGGAGGTGTAGCTGATATACGGCTAGATACGCCGATATACAGAGGATCCCCGTCGTAAGTAATTACGGCGGGGATCCTCTGTTCTTTATGGTTCTCTACGAGCTCTAGCGCCCGTATGAGGGCCTATGCGCGTTAGGAAGCGACAGCGTTAGGAAGCAACAATCGCCTCGGAGTACTCGCGCTCGCCGAGCAGCTCGGCGAAGCGGCGCATCTCTACGCGCAGGTCGTGTTCTGCTTCGAGCAGATCAACAACCTTGCGGAGCTTGGTGCTGGAGGTGTGCTCGGTGTAGGGGAAGTAGTGTACCTCCACGCCGACCTCTGCGAAGCGTGCTTCGAGAGCGTTACCCTTGTCGGTGCCCTTCCAGTCGTCGCCCTTGAAGAAGACGTTGAAGGGCTTCTGCTTCCAGGTTTCGAGCTTGTCGGGGGTGGTTTCGACGTGCACTTCGTCCACGTAGTCGATGTGGCTGACGATGGCGGCACGCTCTTCGATGGGGATGACCGGGCGGCGGCCCTTGGTTACTTCCAGGACGTCGTCGTGCACGACGCCTGCAATGAGGTAGTCGCAGTTTTCCTTGGCCTTGCGGAGAATCTCGAGGTGGCCGTAGTGGAAAAGGTCGTAGGCGCCTGCGGCGTAGCCAATAATCATGGGGCTTCCTTGTGGTTGGTAGCGGCGATGGGTATTCCGGTGTGGTTGAGGTACCGGAGGGTGAGAAACGTATCCGCGGTCTAGGGTGAGAGCATGAGATGAAACGAAGAATGTGCAATATTGAGAAAATATTTTCTTATATTGCCCTATTTCTTCGCGCTGTTGCCTTAGAACGTGCGGGTCCGAAAAGAGTTTCTCGAGGGTGCTGGTTGGGCGCCCTTCGTCCTTTTATTTTACCAGTCACCTTTTTGGAGGAAAAAGGGGAAGATATAAATATGAGGCGGATACAGTGTAGTATCCGCCTCATATTTTCTATACCTTACCTGAAATCAAAGAAAGCTTATATAGATAAACAATTATTTGCTAGGTTTTAGCGAAGATTTTTAGCCAGTATTTTCTGCAGGCTTTGACCGCGCATGCTTACGTTCTCGTGCAATCTTTTAGGTTGAGTAGCCATTCGGTATTTTCGATTGGCGTTCAAATATTGGCTACTCCCCCGCCGTTTCAGTCTGACTTCCCAGCACAGAGTTAGTTCTTCGCGACAGCTTCCTTGGTAGCTTCTTCAACAGCAACCCAGGAAAGCATTGCGCACTTCACGCGCGCCATAAACTTCGAAACGCCTGAGAATGCCGCCATATCGCCGTACTCTTCTTCGTCCAGGGTCACCTTGCCGCGCGAGCGCAACATCTCGCGGAACGCATCCACGTGGCGCTGAAGCTCGGAGGTAGTCATACCGGGAGCCATTTCAGAAAGCACAGAAGCGGCAGCCATGGAGATGGAGCAACCGTCACCTTCCCAAGAGATAGACTCGATGGTCTTCTCGCCGTCCTTCAGCTCGTCAGAGAGCACCACACGCAGGTTGATTTCGTCACCGCAGGTGGGGTTGTACTGGTGGTTATCGGCGCTTGCATGGCCGGCGGGTACCTCAACGAGGTGCTCGCCGCTGCGCTGCTTAGAATGCTCCAGAATGATTTCCTGGTACAGGGATTCAAGAGACACTGTGTTCTTCTTCCGTCAGTTGGTATGTCTGAAAAATTGGGGCGTTAGCGTCTAACGCGTCTGTTTTAGAGACCGAAGTAGGGGCGCACCTCAGCAAGTGCCTTCAGGAAAGCGTCCACGTCTTCGGTGGTGTTGTAGATGTAGGTGGAGGCACGGGTCGAGGCGGTCACACCGGCGCAGCGGTGCAGTGGCTGGGCGCAGTGGTGGCCCACGCGCACGGCGATGCCCTGGGTGTCGAGCAGCTGGCCGACATCGTGCGGGTGCACGCCGTCGATTGCGAGAGCAACCAGGCCGGCACGCTTGGAGGGGTCAGTGGGGCCAAGCAGGCGCACGCCTTCAATCTTCTGAACACCCTCAACCAGGCGAGCGCCCAGTTCGTGTTCCCATGCCTCAACGTTCTCCATGCCCAGGTGCTGCAGGTAGCGCACAGCGGCGGCGAAAGCTACCGCCTGGGAGACGCGCTGGGTGCCTGCCTCAAACTTGATGGGGGCGGGCATGTACTCGGCGTCCTGCAGACCCACGCGAGTAATCATGGAGCCACCGGTCAGGAAGGGCGGCAGGGCGTTCAGCAGTTCGGCGCGGCCGTAGAGGGCGCCAATGCCGGTGGGCGCCAGCATCTTGTGACCGGAGAACGCCGCGAAGTCGACGTCCAGGGCGTGGAAGTCTACGGGCATGTGTGGCACGGACTGGCAGGCGTCCAGCACAACGAGCGCGCCGTGCTTGCGAGCCATGGCGACCATGCGGGGCACATCGGTAATCGCGCCGGTCACGTTCGAGACGTGGGTGAACGCGACAATGCGGGTCTTCTCGTTAATGATGCCCTCGGCTGCCTCATAGTCGAGCTGACCATCCTCGGTGGAGGGGATGTGGCGCAGGGTTGCGCCGGTACGCTGGGCAAGAATCTGCCAGGGAATCAGGTTCGCGTGGTGCTCAATCTCGGTGGTGACGATTTCGTCGCCGGGGCCCAGCGCAAAACGCTCGGCAGGCTTGCCGCCGATGCCCTGGGAGGCGTTACCGATGCTGTAGGCGATGAGGTTCAGCGCCTCGGTGGCGTTGGAGGTCCACACCAGCTCCTCCTCCGTGGCACCCACGAAGCCGGCCACGGTGCGGCGAGCGTCCTCGAAGAGGTCGGTCGCCTCGACGGCAAGGGTGTGCGCGCCGCGGTGTACGGCGGAGTTGGCGCGCAGGTAGAAGTCGCGTTCTGCGTCGAGAACCTGCAGGGGTTTCTGGCTCGTAGCCCCGGAATCCAGGTAGACCAGGGGGTGCCCGTTGACCTCGGTGTTGAGGATCGGGAAGTCCTGGCGGAGCTGACGCACAACGTCGTCGCTCAGGGGGATGTTGGCGGGGGTGGAGTATTCAGCCACGGGTACCTTCTTCTCTCGCTCATACGCTCCACGGGGCGGGTATTTTCCCGTCGTGGAGCGTATAACGTCATTCTTTTCTAGCTTATTCCCTTGAGTGGCTCTTGCATAGTTAGGTAGAGCCTAGTTCGCGGGGCGCACAGCGGCGAGGCAATCGGCTAGGATGCGGCCCCGTGGTAGCGCTGCTGGGTAGCCTGTAGGCCCTCCTTGATGAGCATGACGGTTGCATCCGCGGCGTTCGAGATGAGGAACGGCAGAGCCTTCGCTTCGGTGCTGCTGAAGGGTTTGAGCACGAAGTCCGCGGTGTCCATGCGTCCGGGCGGACGACCGATGCCGGTACGCACGCGGTAGTAGTCCTTGGTGCCCAGCGCCTTGGTGATATCACGCAGACCGTTATGGCCGCCCTCTCCCCCACCAATCTTGAGCTTAATGGTGTCGAAGGGGATATCCAGTTCATCGTGCACCGCGATGATACGGTCGGGGTTAATATCGTAGAACTGGGCTAGAGCCGATACCGGGCCGCCCGAGGTGTTCATATAGGTCAGGGGCTTGGCCAGCACTACCTTGGGTCCGCCTATACCCAAACGTCCTTCCAGCACCTGGGCGCGCGCGCGTCCGTGCTTCTTGAAGCCACCGCCTACTTCACGCGCCAGTTCATCAACCACCATCTGGCCGATGTTATGGCGGGTTTTCTCGTACTCCGGGCCCGGGTTCCCCAGACCAACAATGAGCCACGCATCAGACATATCTTCGCCCTTTCCACGGCGCTGTAAAAGGTTTTTAGAAAATTCATGGACTACACCATTCTATGAGTATGGCCCGCTACCACCTCAGAAGAGAGGTAGCGGCGGGCCATCCACAAATCATTGTTGCGCTAGGCGCAGGGCGCGGTCTAGTGCTTTGAGTTATCTGAGTCGTGAGCTTCGCCAGCCTGATCTGATTCCTCGGAAGCTTCAACGATGTCACCCTCGGGTGCGTTTTCGCCTTCTTCACCGGGCTCGGGAACGTCGAGTTCCTCGGGCTCAGAAACGTTAACGATCAGCAGTTCAGCGTCTGCAACCAGGGTTACGCCTGAGGGCAGTTCAACGTCTGATGCCAGAACGTGAGCGCCAGCTTCGCGGCCTTCGATGCTCACGGTCAAAGCTTCGGGTGCCTTCAATGCGTCAGCTTCAACCAGAAGAACGGTTTCTTCCTGGTTAGCAACGGCGCCAACAGCAGGCTCGCCTTCAACGTGTACAGGAACCTCAATCTCAACGCGCTCGCCGCGCTTAACGGTCAGCAGGTCGATGTGCTGCAGTTCAGGGCGGATTGCGTGACGCTGGATGTCCTTGATCATTGCGAGGTGTGATTCACCTTCGATGTCGAGGTCGAGGATAGCGTTGGGGACGCGGGCAGCCAGGGTGGTTGCGTGGCCGGGGAGTACTACGTGCTTGGGCTCTTCGCCGTGGCCGTAGATGACGGCGGGGATGTCGCCTGCCATGCGGATGCGGCGCGCGTAGCCCTTGCCGAAGTCGCTACGTACGGTAGCTGAAATTTTGATGGTATCTGACATGAGTTGTCCACCCTTTCTTGGTTAGAAGTTATGCGCCAAGTGGAATAGGGACTGGCGCCAGAAATCTCTTTCCAACCAGCCACCGTCAGTTACGGACCTACACGTTTCGTGTATTCCACCGCCTTGGCCAAGACAATATTGTACAGGTTCCCGGCTCTTCTTCAAGGGCCGGGAACCTGTGATATGGCGCTTTTCACGCCTTTTATGCTGTTGTCAGCAGATATAGAGCCAATTCCTTAGAGGATTAGGAGCCCATTTCTGCCAAGTAGGCGGCAAGCGCCTCGCGGTGATCACGCGGGGTGAAGCCTGCAGCAATCAGCTTGGACAGGTCCATTGCCGAGTTCGTCGGACGGTGAGCGAAAAGCTCAACGTTGGCGAAGTAGGCCTCGGTGGTGGTGTCGCTGACGCGTGCCGGGTCGTGGCCGGTACCCTCGTACACCGCGCGGGCGAACTGCGCCCAGTTGATGACCTCGCCGGTGTTCGACACGTTGTAGGTGCCGTATTCCGCGCCCGAGAAGAGCAGGTGCAGAGCAGCAGCTGCCAAATCCTGGGTGAAGGTCGGGCGACCCCACTGGTCGGCGACCACGGACGGGTCGATGCCGCGCTCTGCCAGGGAGGCCATGGTGCCCACGAAGTTCTTGCCAGCACCGACAACCCAGCTGGTGCGCAGGGTGTAGTGCTTACGCCACGCGGCGGCGGCAACCTCACCGGCTGCCTTGGATGCGCCGTAGACGCTCAGCGGTGCCAAGGGGTGATCCTCCGGGTATTCCTCACCCAGGGGCAGGGAACCGTCAAAGACGTAGTCGGTGGATACGTGTACCAGCGGCAGGTTAGCTTCTTCACAGATGGAGGCAAGAGCGCTCACGCCCAGGGCGTTAGCTGCCCAGGCGTCGCGGCGACCCTCGGGGGTTTCTGCCTGATCCACTGCGGTGTACGCTGCAGCGTTGATGACCGCACGGAAGGAGCGCCAGCGGAATGCGTCGCGCCACTGCTCGGGCTTACCCAGGTCGAGGCGGTCGCGGTCCACAGCCAGGAAGGGTACGTTCTGCTCGGTGAGCTGGCGAACCAGCTCGGTGCCGAGCTGACCGCCCGCGCCAATAATCAGGATCGGGTCGGCTTCCAGGGGCTTAATCTCGTTCAGACGCGGGTGGTTACGGTCCTTCTCAGAGAGCTCAGCCTTCGCCAGGTCGATGGGCCAGTCAATTGCGACGGTCTCATCGGCAAGGTTCAGGAAGCTGTAGCCGGATACTGCGTCCGCCGACCAGTGGTCATTCACCAGGTAGGTGTAGGCGGTGTTCTCTTCCAGGGTCTGGAAGGAGTTGCCCACGCCGCGGGGCACGAAAATTGCGGTGTCCGGGCCCAGCTCAACGGTGACGACCTTGCCGAAGGACTCGCCGGCGCGCAGGTCAACCCACGCACCGAAGATACGACCGGTTGCAACAGAAACGTACTTATCCCACGGCTCGGCGTGGATACCACGGGTGGTACCTACCGAAGCGTTGAAGGAAATGTTGTTCTGCACCGGGTTGAAGTCGGGCAGACCGGCTGCGACCATCTTTTCGCGCTGCCAGTTTTCCTTGAACCAGCCGCGGTTATCGCCGTGAACCGGCAGGTCAATGATGAGCAGGCCGGGAATCTCGGTTTCAGTAACCTTCAATTCCTTGGTCATTACTGGCCAGCCTTTGCATACTTAGCCTCAACCTCAGCCTTCAGGGGCTCCCACCAGCCGCGGTTGTCGGTGTACCACTTAATGGTGTCGGCAAGACCGGACTCGAAGTCGGTGAACTTCGGCTCCCAGCCGAGCTCTGCACGCAGGCGGCTACCGTCGATTGCGTAACGCAGGTCGTGACCGGGGCGGTCAACCACGTGCTCGAAGTCGTTCTCATCCTTACCCATCAGGCGCAGGATGGTGCGCAGAACGGTGATGTTGTTCTCTTCGCCGTCTGCACCGATGAGGTAGGTTTCACCAATCTTGCCCTGCTCCAGGATGCGCAGCACAGCAGAAGAGTGGTCGGATGCGTGAATCCAGTCACGAACGTTCAGACCCTCGCCGTACAGCTTCGGGGTCAGGCCCGAGAGGATGTTAGTGATCTGGCGGGGGATGAACTTCTCGATGTGCTGGTAGGGGCCGTAGTTGTTGGAGCAGTTAGAGATGGTTGCTTCAATACCGAAGGAGCGGACCCATGCACGCACGAGCAGGTCGGAACCTGCCTTGGTGGAGGAGTAAGGAGAAGAGGGGTTGTAGGGGGTGGTTTCGGTGAACTTTGCAGGATCGTCCAGCTCGAGGTCGCCGAAGACCTCGTCGGTGGAGATGTGGTGGTAGCGAGTGCCGTGCTTACGGACTGCTTCCAGAAGGCTGAAAGTACCGATGAGGTTAGTGTGGATGAACGGTTCGGGGTTGGACAGGGAGTTGTCGTTGTGCGATTCCGCAGCGTAGTGAACGACAGCGTCTGCCTTGCCGACCAGTTCGTCAGCCAGCTCGCGGTCGGCGATGTCGCCTACGACGAGCTTGAAGCGGGATTCAGGAAGACCCTCCAAAGACGCAGCATTTGCGGCGTAGGTCATCTTATCCAGCACAGTAATAGTGTGATCAGTGTTATCGATGAGGTGGTGAACAAAGTTCGAACCAATAAAACCGGCACCGCCGGTAACAAGAATGTGAGCCATACGGTAGATTTTACCTGGCTAAACGGTGATTTTTATGCCTCAACAACGAGATAAACATGACACAATAAGAAGTTATGAAGGGAATTATTCTTGCCGGCGGTACCGGAAGCCGTTTGCACCCTATCACTCAGGGTATTAGCAAGCAGCTCACTCCGGTCTATGACAAGCCGATGATTTACTACCCGCTGTCCACTCTCATGCTGGCGGGTATCCGCGATATTTTGATTATTACCACTCCTGCCGATCAGGAGCAGTTCCAGCGATTGCTCGGTGACGGTTCCCGTTTCGGTATTAATCTCGAATACAAGGTGCAGCCTTCTCCGGATGGCCTGGCACAGGCATTCATTCTGGGTGCTGACTTTATTGGTAACGACCCTGTAGCACTCGTGCTCGGTGACAATATCTTCTACGGCCCCGGCCTGGGTACTCAGCTTGCCACCTACGAGCAGAAGGACGGCGCAACCGTCTTCGCTTACCGGGTTGCTGACCCTCGCGCCTACGGTGTGGTGGAATTCGATGAGAACTTCAACGCGCTGTCTATCGAAGAGAAGCCCGAGAACCCCAAGAGCGACTACGCAATTCCGGGTCTGTACTTCTACGACTCGAAGGTTGTAGAGTATGCACGTCAGATTAAGCCTTCTCCGCGCGGTGAGTTGGAAATCACTGACCTTAACCGCGTCTACCTGGAACAGGGTAAACTGAAGGTTGAGGTTCTGCCTCGTGGCACTGCGTGGCTCGATACCGGAACCTTTGATTCACTCGCTGATGCCACTAACTTCATCCGCACCGTTCAGAGCCGTCAGGGCCTGTCAGTTGGTTGCCCGGAGGAAATTGCGTGGCGCCACGGCTGGCTCTCCGATGATCAGTTGCGCGACATCGCTACCCCCCTCGTCAAGAGCGGCTACGGTAGCTACCTGCTCGGATTGCTCCGCTAATAACCCACCAGGGGATCTTCGTATCCCTTCACCGCCTGCAACAACACTCCACGTTGCAGGTACACTAACTCAAACTTTCTGGAGTATTCTCACTACCATGACCATTTTGGAATTTTTCCGCACCACGAGGGCTAACCTCTGGCTGCTGATTATTGGCATCGTTGTCGGTGCCGCAGCGGGCTTCGGCTATGCATCACTGCAGCCGAAGGTCTACGCCGCGTCCTCCTCGGGCTACGTGACCGTGGGCGAATCCGGTACGGTGGATGTTCTCTCTGGCTCTACAGCCGCTAAGGAGCGCGCTCGCTCCTATGCAGCTATCGTCTCCTCTGAGGCCGTGGCACAGAAGATTAAGCAGAACAACCCCGAATTATCGATGACCACCGGTCAAATTCGCGGTAGCCTCACCGCAACTGCAGGTGAAAACGCTGCACTGATTACCGTGAGCGCTAAGGCTTCTTCCCCGAAGAATGCACAGTTGCTTGCTAACGGTGCATTGCAGGCTACTGCCGACTACATCAAGGAAATTGAGCAGAACCCCGGTAACGCTCAGGCTCTGGTGAACGGCGAAAACACCGGCGCAACCCCGACCGGTGGCAACACCGTTCGCGTGATTCCGCTGAATAACGCGAGCGTGAACCCGCCGCTGGTAGCTCCGAACTACCAGCAGAACGTGCTCATCGGTGCTGGCACCGGTTTGGTTCTGGTCTACGCGGCAATCTTCCTGCGCCGTGCACTGGATCAGCGCATCCGTACCCGTGACGACGCTACCAAGGCAACCGGCGCAAGCGTCCTCGGTGTTCTGCCCGTCAGTGACGACCTGAACGAAGACAACATCGTTAAGGGCGACACCGACGACCACATCGCTCAGGAATCCATTCGTCAGTTGCGCACCAACCTGCGCTTCGTGAACGTTGACACTCCCCCGCGTTCGTTCATCGTCACCTCCGCGGTGCCCGGTGAAGGTAAGTCGACCGTGTCGCTGTCGCTGGCTCGCGCAATGGCTGATGCGGGTTCACCCGTCATCCTCATTGACGCCGACCTCCGCCGCCCGACTGTGGCTAAGAAGCTGAAGCTGGACGCTAAGGTTGGTCTGACCCAGGTTCTGGCTGGCCAGGTTGAGATTGCTAACGCTGTGCACCAGCTTGGTGAGTCGAACCTCTTCGTCCTGCCTGCAGGCCGTATCCCCCCGAACCCCTCCGAACTTCTGGGCTCGGATAAGATGCGCCAGCTGATTAACGAACTCTCCGAAGAGTTCATCGTGGTCGTCGACGTTCCGCCGCTGCTGCCCGTGACCGACGCTTCGTTGCTCTCCCACTCCGTGGATGGCGTGATTCTCGTTGGTTCTATCGGCCGAAGCCACCGTGAACAGATGACTGAAGCTTCCAACATCCTGAAGAAGGTCAACGCTAACCTCCTCGGTATGGTTCTGAACCGTGCTCCCCGTAAGGGTCTGGGTAACTCCTACTACGGCTTCGGTTACGCAAGTGCCTACGTTGGCTATGCAACCTACTACGGTTACGGCAAGGAAGGCGACAAGAAGTCGTCAAAGAAGTCCTCGACCAAGAAGTAATAACGTAATAAGCGCCCTAAAACATAGGGAGCGACTTAGGGCGGGATGGGCAGTTTTTCTGCCCGTCCCGCCTTATACTTATCTGGTATACATGTGCACCGAAAGGCTATTGTGACCACTCACTCACCCAATACGCCGGAGCCGCAGACCACTCCTCTTGCGGCACGGATTCGGCTTGCGCACGCCTACTTCCAGCGAATTGCCGACATGCACTCCATCGATATTATGCATGTCAAAGGCTACGCTTTCTCCCAGGAAATTTACCGCAAAGGCAGGTACAGTTCCGATGCCGACCTGCTGGTCCGTCCCTCTCACGTGGACCGCTTTGTAGAGATCCTTTTGGCAGATGGATGGCGTATCCAAGCCCATTTCGAGACAGGCTCCGTGTTCGAACACGCGATGACGCTCTACCACGCTTCATGGGGTCTGACCGATATTCATCGTTTCTTCCCCGGTCTTGGACGCCACGGCGATTATGAGAAGGCTTTTGAACGCGTCTGGGCGGCACGCAAGACCCGTATGATTGCTCACCGTCCCTGCGTTGTCCCCAGTGATTTGGACGCGCGTCTTCTCGTGGTGCTTCACCGCGCCCGCGCAGCATCACGCTACAGCGCAGATATTAACTATCTGGTCTCTCTGCTCTCGTACAGCGATTGGCAGCGCCTGCGAGCCCGCGCGGAGGAGCTTGACTCATCCCTGGCGTATAGCGCGGCTATGGGCGGCTTGGAGCAGTACCGTGACGACCGCGACTACCTGCTGTGGCTGTCTGTCTCTCAGGACGTCCCCCACTATATTCAGTGGGTTGGGCGCCTGCAGGCGGCGACCACCCTGCACGATAAGCTACGCACCCTCAAAAATATTTTCTTCGTGAATAAGGACCACTTGGCGATGCAGCTGGGACGTACCCCCACCAAGGCTGAAATTCGTGCCAAGTTCTTTGAACGTTTCGGAATCAAGGTGAAAAAATGAGCAACCCGGTAGATTCCCTCCAGACCGTCTACGGTATCCCCGAGAACATCGCGTACGTTCATTCTGAAGAGTTCGCTAAGTACTCCCCCACAGCAACGTATCTTGCAAATCTTGCCAATGGTGAGCTGTCTGTTCTTCAGGATTCTGCCTCCATTATTTGGAGTATCTTTGAGGACCCAATGTCTCTACAGGAAGCTATCGATTTGCTCTGCGAAATGTATGAACAGCCCGTAGAGACCATGGGACCGCAGATCGAGGGGTTTATCCCCGAGCTGCTAGCCAAGGGGCTCCTAGAAGCCCGCTAGGCCTCCCAGAAGACACAAAGAAGGCGGGGCGGTAGAAACTATAAAGTTTCTACCGCCCCGCCTTCTTCTATGAGCAGCCTAGCTCTTTTTAGTCTTCGGGCAGAGCCTGCACGTACGTCTTTAGACGGCTAATGAAACGAGCCTCCGAGAAACCGTCAACGTGCTCGCGGATATAGTCAGCGTCCCAGTCAGTCGGGTTGAAAGCCTTGAGAGCTTCCACCAGCTGCTCCACGGTCGGCTGGTTGATGAACATGCCGGTCTTGCCCTCCTGGATGGTGTCCAGGAAGCCGCCCGCACGGTACGCAATCACAGCCTTACCGCTGGCGCCAGCCTCCAACGGAGTAATACCGAAGTCTTCATAGGAGATAGCCAGCAGAGCCAGACAGTGCCGGTACGCGTAACGCAGCTGGGCGTCCGAAATGCCAGAAACGATACGAACAGTGGGGCCTGCAAGCGCTTCAAGGCGTTCCTTTTCCGGGCCGCGACCAACCACCAGCAGCTTCTTACCCAACTCATTGCAGGCTTCAACAGCCTTATCAACATTCTTGTAGGGCAGCAGGCGAGAAACGATCAGGAAATAATCGTCCGATTCGGTGAACTCTTCCAGGCCCGGGATAGGCTCAACCGGTGCGGTGGTGTCTACCGAGTGCGGCGGGAAGAAAATCGGAACGTCCTTCTTACCGTAGACATTCTCAATACGCTTCTTAATGACGCTCGCATTCGCCACATACACAGCCGAGCGGTGAGCAGCCCAGTGATCCCACAGCATCAGTGCAGGACGCAAGGTCTTCAGCAACAGCGGCACGGGACCGGTGCTCTTCTCGCCCAGGTACTGATCGCTCAAGTACAGCCATCGCGCCGGCGAATGGCAGTAAATGAACTTGCGGCCGGCGAAGTTGAAGCCGTGCGCCCAACCGGTCGTCGATACCACAGCGCGCTCAGCCGGTACCTTCAGGAAAGAAGAAGCAATCGGCAGAATTGGCAGAGCCATGCGGTGGTTACGACGTAGGTAACCAATCTTGTTCAGCGGGCTGGTGATGATTTTCGCATCTTTGAACTCCGGGAAGGTGCCCTCCGGGTCGTACAAAGTCGTGTAAATCGGTGCGTCAGGGAATGCACGATGCATTGCCAGCACAACACGCTCCGCACCGCCACGCTGAGTCAGGTAGTCGTGGGCAATTGCTATCTCTTCAGTAGCCTCAGGCTTGACCAGCGGCACGTAACGGCGCGCCAGATGGGCAAGCTTCTTGAGGCTCTTCGGGATATCCGCGAGCACCGCGTCAGGGTTCTTCGGCCCGGTAAACGGAGCGGAGGTCAAGAGCTGAGTGAGTGACATTTTCTTTTCCTCCTAAAAGACTTTCTGAGCACGCTCAGGGTAGTGAATACCGGCGTAAGATGCAGCCTCAACCTGCAGTGCCACAAGCTTCTCAGCGGCCTTAGCGGGCAGCTTCAGCAGAATCTTATCGCTCGCATCGCCCAGAGCCTTAATGGTCTTCTCCGTGGTGAAACGAGCGAGGGTCTTGACCAGCAAACCCCACGGACCCGTCGGATTCGGGGCGGGGTGTGCTTCTTCACCATGCTTACGCACGAAGATAGTGCGGGCAGAACCCGAGTGCAGGGCACGCAGGGCACGCACAGCAGTGGTGGTAGCCTCGGCGTAGTGCTTGACCTCAACCTCATCAGAGATGATGATGCGGCCACCAGCGTCATGAACCATTTTGCCCATGTCTACGTCTTCCCAGCCGTAGAGACGGTACGCGGGGTCGTAGCCGCCAGTACGCTCAAAGTACTCCGCAGAGATAGAAGAGTTACCGTTCCAGTACAGCCAACGGCCTTCTTCAGCTACACTGAGGGCGCCCTCTTTGAATCGAGCATCGCGGAAGTTACCGTACACACGAGAGTAGGGAGTGTCCGGGTACACGTTCTTCAAGGTACCAATCACACCGTCATAATCACGGTGCAGGCGGATCTGCGCCTCGACGTAGTCGGATGCCGGCTCAAGATCGTCATCGCAACGGATGAGGACATCCGCATCAGCCGCACGGTGGCCAGCGTTCAGCGCAGCCACGCGGCCACGGTTCTCCTCGAAAACGATCTTGGTCAGGTTCAGCTTGCCTTCGGCAATGTAGCGGTCAAGCACAGCTTCACTGTTATCGATATCGCCGTCGAGGACCACGATAACTTGGAAGTCCTTCTCGGTCTGGGCGGCAAGCGCATCCAGCGGGTAGTGCAGAATATCTGCACCACCGCGAGACGGAATGATAACCGCAGCCTTGTAGCGGTGAGTAGTCGTCATAATTTTCCTTCGGGGTTTGAGTGAGAGGATATCCGTTGGGAATGGCCTATACGTTTAGAGGCACCTTAGCGGATAAAACGCTCCAGAATCTCACCAACACGGACCTTGCCTGCTTCAGGCGAGTAATTCTCCTGCCAACGCCAGAACAGCTCGGAGGTTCGCTCCGCCAGGGCATCCGTATCTTCTCGAAGCTCAGTACCCAGGCTCTTAATGGCCTGCGCAAGAGCTACCGGCTGATCAGCAGGCACAACGTACGGGTACGACGCGCCGCCCAGCACCTCCGACAGAGCACCAGCATCACTGACCACCACAGGGACGCGCGCGCTCATCGCTTCAGCGACCACCAAGCCAAAGGACTCAGGGGCAATCGAAGGTACAACAAGCATGTCAATGTCACCGAAAAGACGGTCTGGGGTAGTCCAGCCCAAACGCGTGCTGAACGTAGCAACACGGGCTAGGGCGTCCTCAACCTCAGCACGTTCTTCATCAGATGCGAAGACAGGCTCGCCACCAATCACCAGGTCGTATTCAATACCGTTAGAGTTCAAGGAACTCATCGCCTGGCACAGGGTCGCGATGCCCTTAGACGGAGTCAAACGCCCCAGGTAACCGACGCGAAGTCGGCGCTCCCCCACACGGTGATCCAGCTCGGTGGATACGCCACTGACCCAGTTCGCGAACAGCTCGCTACCGGGGCAGGCACGAGCCACATAGCGGCTAGGCACCAGGGTGACAGACGCCTTATGGCGGGCAAAGGGTACGAGCTTCGCGTTCACACCGGTAGGCAGCTGGTGCAGGTGCACGATGCGGTTCTTACGGCCGCCCGTTGCCGCTGCGGGAACCAGACCATTGCACCACAACAGAACGTCCTTATGGCGAGCGTGCCAGCTACGCAGAGCCACCATGTACTGTGCGCGGTTCTTAGCTGGCAAGACAATGCGGGGGAACCCCTCATCCGCAGCAGCTTCTACAAGCTGCTTCGGCTCGGAAGGACCCACAATAGTGACCTTGTAGCCAAGGCTACGGGCTGCGCGGGCAATGTTCAGGAGCATGACCTCGCCGCCGCCCATGTCACCGTTATTGGTGGCGATGTAGAGTTCTTTCATCGTTATACTTTCCTCGCCTGCTGACGGATAGAACTGACGTCAAACGATTTAGAAGTAGTCAACTTCTTAGGCGTTTCTTGATGGGTTACAGAGGCAGGAGCTTCATTCTCGATGAGCTCGCCGTTCTGCAGCGCAGGTTTTTTATCGCTACTCTGCACCTTCTGCATAGCACCTGGTTCCTGCTGTCCGCTATCTGAAGCATCCAGATCCTTATCCGGGTTCAGGTACAGCAATGCAAGACCCACCACGATAGCCCACGGCACAGTCAGAATCACCTCTCCAAGACGCTGAGAGGTAATAATGATAATCACCATTGCGGCTTCGGCAATAACAATGCGCTGAGTACGCTGCTGCTTCCAGATGAATGCGGCAGAAATCATCAAGGATACAACCACAATCATATAGACCCATCCGGCCTCCTGGACCAGCGTCATATATGAGTTGTGGAAGTAAAAGTATCGGTCTTGTAGCGGAACCTGTGCAGTACCCAAACCGCCGCCGTACCACGGAACCACATCAATCATGCGGTACATTCCTTCGTCAATTCGCTGACGCAATAGGTCACTACCGAGGCGATCCGAGAAAGCACCAGCACGAGCAAAGTTATCTTCCAGGTAGTTCACGCCTAGATAGAACAGATACGCCAGAACAGCTTTGCCGAAGAGATTCAGACGGTAGGAGAAGTACAACCACAGGACGGCGAATGCGTACGCCGCCAATGAAGTGCGAGAACCAGTCAGCCACAACATGCCCGCGCTAACAGCAATAGCAGCAATACGGTGGCTTGTCTTTCTGACCATAGCGACAAAGAGGAAACCGAAAAGCGCATAGTACAGACCCGATTGGTTCTTATCATTGAGCCAACCGGTCAACGTACCACCATAGTTATCAGGTGCGATACCCGCGTAGAAGCCAATGACGTTGATCAAGAGGCCAAAGGCCACACCAAACAGTAGAGAACGGATATCAATCTTCTTCTGCGCAATCTGCAGAGCAAGCAGTACCACAACCGCCATACGCACAGCACGACGAATCGCATATTCAACAGGGAAGCTGTTGAACGTCAAAGTCTCAAATAGTGCCCAGCCAATGGCCAACAGAAGAATCGTAAAGAACAAGCCGTTGTAGGTGTTCTCGATTTTGGCAGGCTTAGTCAAGTTGTAGAGTACAAGCACCATCACCACAACAGTTCCAACTGGCATGGCGAAGAACGCTGTTGTAATACCAATAAAAATCAGGCCGAACCCCGCCCAGAAATCGAGCATCGATAGCTTGGACACACTACCAGCAAGGTACTTTGCTTCAGCCTTCGCAGCCTGCCCAAAGCGAGTGGCATTGCTCGATGCGGCACCTGGATACTGGGTTCCAGATGCAGGTTGAGAGTGAGCTACAGTCATTTCTTCTCCAAAATACGAGCGTATATCTCGGCGGTCTGAGCAGCCATCTGCGCGTTTGAGATCCAGGTAAAAGGCACCGATTCCCCCTTCTGCAGTTGCGCGCGCATAGCCTGCAGAACATCCTGAGTCAGAGTTGCACTCTGGCGGTCCACCAGCTCATCGGCGCCCAGAATCTCCGGGTTGCCGCCCACAGCGGTAGCGACCGTCTTCAAGCCGGCTGCCTTAGCATCCAGCAGAGTGTAGGAGCAGTTCTCCCACACCGACAGCTGAACAATCATGTCGCTGCGGCCCATCGCCTCAATCGGGTTAACGAAACCGCTAAAGGTCACCGAATCACCCAGCTTCAGGCGCTGAGCCTGAGCCTGCAACTCGGAAGCCAAATCGCCAGAGCCCGCAATCTCAAGATGAGCCTGCGGGTAATCAGCACGAAGCTGCGCAAAAGCGTCCAGCAGCACGTCAATACCCTTCTCAGGGGACAGGCGAGACAGCGAAAGAATACGCGGACCGCCATCAGCAGGCACACACTGCTGCTCAACAGCCGCGTGCACCTCGGGAATATCCACGCCGTTGTACACCAGCTCCACGCCACGAGCGCCCCACTTGGCACGCATCTGATCAGCGGTAGAACGAGAAACAGCAATCGCCTGATTGGTACCCCACAGACGCACACGGTGTACGGTCTCCATGAGCTTAGAACGCCAAGAGCTACCGTGATACACGGAGTCATTACCGGCGATACCGTGCTCAGTGGTCAGGAGCTTCGGCACACAGGTGCCGCGCTTGATGACGCTACGGATGCGTAGCGCGTTGACTACAGCGGTCGCTACAACGTCCGCATACGCCAGGTGGCTGTGCACGATATCCGGGCGGACCTGCTCAATAGCCTTCTGTAGAGAAGCAAAGGAAGTCTTAAAACCGTAGTCGGGGCCGAAGTCAGCTTTGATGACGGTGACGCCCAGTTCCTCAAGGCGGTTCGTGAGCTTACCCTCGGGTGCGAGAACCACCAGGTTAAAGCCGGGGAGCCCGGCACGTGCCATATCGACAACGTGCCGAGCTACCCCGCCAAAATCGGGAACCGGAACGACCCATAGAGCCGTTGGTGTAGAGGTCATGCCTTAGTCAACTTTCGAGTGAGGAAAGAACGGAAGGATGCAGAAACCTTAGTTTCAATGGAAATATGCACCAGGTAGGCGAAGCAAACCACCAAAACCAATGCAATAATACGTGCCCCCCAGGGACCAGCCACCGGGTAGAACAGATCCACCAGCATATAGCCGACCATAGCGTGGCCCAAGTACAGGGGGTAGGAAATACGTCCCAAGAAATTCAGCGGACCCTTTGCAAGTACCGGAACGTTCTTCAGGTATACAACGATGAAGAACACCAGGCTAATCAGCGCCACACCGATTCCATGAGCAAGATCATGCATCAGCGCTGCGTTGAGGGAAGCCAGAATTGCAAAGTACGGAATGTGCCAGGTGAACTTTCGATCATGACTGTACATGAAGAACATCATGCCCAGACTAAAGAGCGAAGAATGTTCCGCAACCGCAGCCCACACAATCATCTTCGGTGCTCCACCGAGAGAAGCCTCAGGGTGGAAAAGCAGACACAGAGCCGTACCGATAACCGACCAGGTAAGCAGAATCGTAGTCAGCTCCCCACGGTAAATCTTTCCCTTCCTGATAATCAGGTACAGGGCGACCATCACGTAGAACTGCAGTTCAACTGCCAGCGTCCAGTACACCTGATCCACGTTATCCACACGCAGGAAGCGTTGCAACATCGTTGTGTTGATTAGGGTCTGCGGAATCGTAATATGGCGTCCGGGGTTTCCATAGATGAAATACACCAGCGCTGATACAGCCAGCGCAAACCAGTATGTCGGGTAAATACGAGAAAAACGCGAAACCGCGAACTTCAGTGCCGACCCGCTCTTGATAGCGCTGAGCAGGATTACAAAGCCAGAAATAATGAAGAAGAGCTGAACACCCAGCTCGCCCAGAGGAATATCGTAAGGCGAGGGGGCGGTTCGCGGGTAATTTTGAGTAGCCGGAATACCCAGGTGATAAATCACCACGGTAATAGCAGCCAGGCCACGGAACCCGTCTAGCTCCCGGAAACGCCCGGGAGTAATGAAATTCTGATCCAGAATTTCACCCTCCCGAGCTTTTACGGTCTGAGACTTGGCCATAGACGCTAATCCTACAGCCACTTTTCGAGGCGGTCCAGTGCGGTGAAGAAGCCTTCACCGTTGTTGATGTGGCCCTGCCAGATTTCGGGAATGAAGGATGCCTTCGGCGCCAGCTCACGCAGCTGCTTACCCAGGGATGCCCAGTCGACATCGCCTTCGCCAACCTGAACGCCCTCACCGTCAACGCCGGTGCCGTCCACCAGGTGCAGGTGAATGGACAGCGGTGCCAGCTGCTCAACAGCCTCCGACAGCGGAATGTTCAGGAAGTTGCATGCAAGCATGGTGTGGGAGATATCCAGGCAGAGTGCGGTATCGAATGCACGCGAGAACTCTGCGGTGTCCTTCGGATCCAGGAACAGGTTGTGGTACTGCTGACCACCCATCAGCCAGGGGTACGGGGGCAGAGTCTGAGCAGCCAGGCGAACGCCGGATGCGTCCAGACGCTTCAGAGCCTCACCGATACGCTCGTACTTCTCAGCACGTGCAGCAGCGGGGATGTGCTTGTCCTTGGTGAAGCCACCCATGGTCACAACCATGACCGGGTCCTCGTCTACGGTGAAGTAGCGGGTCAGGTCACGGGTGATGTCGATAGTGCGCTGGACCTCAGCGATGGAGCGCTCCCACACCTCAGGATCCTTGGACGCGAGGTCCACCAGGAAGTCACCTGCGAACAGGTCGGGCAGGTGGGTGGTGAAGCCCATGTCCAGCTTGGAGTCAAAGACGTCGTCGATGTTAATCTCGAGGTCCTTGTAGGAGAAGTGGAACTCCAGGAAGTCCGGCTTAGCCTCTTCAATCAGCGGCTTGTAGTCGTGGTAACGAACCGGCAGACCCCAGGGGCGGTCGAACTTGAAGTCGCGGCGGGTCACCAGGTCGTCCTTCAGGTCACCCTCGAAGAAGAACGAGCCTTCTTCAACGTCGCGCTGCATGGTGCGGCCCAGCAGCTGCGGCAGGTAGTTCGGCTGCAGACCGCGGCCGGGGGACTTCACAGCAACATCAGCCTCGGTCACGACCTCGCCCTTAGCGATGTGGCGGGTAGCAACCAGGGACTTTGCCAGGTTCACGCGGTTCATCAGCTCACCGGTGGACACCTCGCGAGGAGCAGCAGAACCAATAGCGGTCTCAACCTCACGGATCTGCTGAACCATTGCCTTGAATTCCTCGGGCAGCAGGGAGACGGTGTGGTCGTTACCCTCGAGGGTCTTGTCGGTGGTGAAGTGCTTCTCGATAATCTTCGCGCCGCGAGCAACAGCAGCAATCGGCACGTGGTAGCCACGCTCGTGGCCGGAGTAGCCGACCAGGCACTGACCGATTTCAGCCAGGCGGTCCATGTACGCAAGGTTGACGTCCTTGAAGGGTGCCGGGTATGCGGACTGGCACTGCAGCAGAGCGTAGGATGCGCCAGCGTTACGCAGCAGGGCAACCGACTCGCGGATTTCCTCTTCGCGGCTCATACCGGTGGAGACCAGCATGGGCAGGCCGCGGGAAGCCACGTCGCGCAGCAGCTCGTGGTTGGTCAGGTCGGCAGAAGCAATCTTCATGCCCTGGATACCGTAGTCAACCAGTGCCTGAACGGAGGGTGCGTCCCAGGGGGTGCACATGATGTCCATGTCGTGCTGCTTGACGTGGTCGAAGACCTCGTACATCTGGTCAACGGTCAGGGAGAAGCGGGACAGCAGGTCCAGGGTGTACTGAACGCCCAGGTCCTCACCTGCGGTTGCTGCGCCGCGCTGGCGGTACAGAGCGTCCATGTCGCGCAGCTGGAACTTCACAGCGTCCGCGCCGGACTCAACAGCCAGGTCCACCAGTTCCTTAGCGAAGTCAACGCTACCCTGGTGGTTGTTACCAATCTCAGCAATGATGAAGGAGGGGGAATCCTCGCTGATGGTGTGCTTACCAATGCGCAGAACGTCCTGCTCGTCCATTGCCAGCGCCACGAGGTGACCGCGCTCGTCGGTCAGCGGAACGTGGTTGATGCCCTTCGCGAAGTATCCGCGCAGGGTCTCGGGGTCAGCGTCAGCCGGTGCGGTCTGCGGGTTGGTGTTCGCAGCGTCCAGGGCGCTAGTCTCCAGGGATGCGGTCGGGTTAGCGATCAGCCAACGACGGAAGTCGCCGTCAGAGAGCGAACCACGCAGAATACCGGACTCGTTCACCAGGAAGATGATGCGCTGGCCGTTAGCAGAAATCTTCTGCAGTGCGTTGAGAATCGGGTCTTCAGCGAAGACCACGTAGGGGGCAATATTGCGTTCAATAATCACGATTTTGACCTTTTCGTTTGAGTGTTTAGTTGAATGCCTGAGTGCCGGTCAAGCCGGGAGCGGCAGACGAGGTACTGCCGCTGGTGAAGGTTACTTGCCTTCGGCCAGGATCTGAGTGAGCTGGTGCTCTGCCACGGAGAAGTCAATCGGTGCATCAATGTCGACGCCCTCGACCTCGTCCAGCATGAACAAGTCAATGGTACCGCCGGGGTAACCCGCAAGGCGGTTGTGGTGGTCCATGTACACGTGAGTCTTGGTGATGTACATCGAGCCGTTCTCGCGGTAGCGGAAGGTTTCCTTGGTCAGCTCCTGGCGGCGCGGGCGAGCCATAATCTCGAACGCTGCGGTGGGCTCACCGTCAGCGTGCCAAGTCCAGATGAACGGACCAATCGGAATCACACCGACCATGGAGTCCTTACCGTTCTCCGCAAACTGGCGGACCGCACGAGCCAGAGTACCGGGCAGACGCACCGGGCTGGTTGCCTGCAGCAGCATGACAGCCTCGGGTTCCCAACCGTTTTCGGTGTAGAACTCGATGGCGTGCTCGATGACCGGCTCGGTTGCAGTGGTGTCTTCAGCCAGGTGTGCCGGACGAATGAACGGTACCTCAGCACCGTACTCGCGGGCGATATCAGCCAGCTCAGCATCGTCGGTGGAGAGGACAACACGCAGCTCGTGCTCGCCGGCTACTTCTTCCTTAGCAGCCAGTGCCTGCTCGATGGTCCATGCGACCAGCGGCTTACCCGCGATGGGGCGCAGGTTCTTACGCGGAATGCCCTTTGAGCCACCGCGCACGGGGATGACGCAGAGAATACGCATTATGCCTCCAAAGTTTCAATCATGAGTTCAGCGATACGCTGTGCCGGTTCTTTCTTCGGCTGAACCGGTGCCGGGGTCGGTTCCTGACCCCACTGGTTCATGCCGTAGCGGTCCCAGAATTCCACAAGCCATGCCGGCGGTGCCGGGTGGTAAACCCACGCCGGGATACCGCGGATTGCAGCCTCCAAAACACCGGTAGAGAAGATGGACACCACCGGGTTTGGCACCTCGTTCAGCGGAGTGCCGGAGCGGTCAATGCGGATGCCTTCCTTCTCCCACAGCTTGTGGGTCAGCACCGACAGCTTGTCCTTCTCGCTCGGGTGCGGGCGGTAGGTTCCACCAAACTTCTTCAAGAAGGAGTGCGAAGCGTACGCGAAGGATGCGCGCGGCAGTTCCGCACCGTGCATCTGTCCCAGGAAAATCGGTTCCAGGTCGTTCTGCTTCTGCGCTTCAGCACCGGCAGCTTTCTGTGCCGCCAGGTAGAGTAGCTGCGAACCCACCGCGTGAGTGGTGACATCGCGGCGACCCGATGCCCAGAACTGGGCGTCCGCTTCGCTGAAAGCCAGCAGGGTGCATCCAACCGGTAGCGGCGGTGCCTGAGGCACCAGCAGGCCGTGCTGAACAACCCAGTACTCAGCGCCAATCGCGCGAGAGAACTCATAGGCTGCCGCACCGCGTGCCAGGTAATGACCAAGGGAAAGAACCACGCGCACACCGGGCAGGAGCCCCTGCAGCTGGTCGCCCGTCACTTCCTGCTCGGTCCAGGCATCACGGCCGTAACGCTCGGTGGCGTACTGGCCGTTGAGGTACTCCGAGGCGTCCTCGGGGACCCACAGGGCCACGCCCACGTTCTCGAGGTACTTGAGCGGCTCCAGCAGGGAGTTACGGCTCGTCGGGGAGAAAGAATCGAGCACGATGAGCACGCGGGGTACAGCGCCGCGGGTGTAGAGAACACCGCCAACAGGTGCTTCCTGTTCAGCCGCGCCCCCGCGCAGACGTCCGATAAGGCTGCGGGCCTCGCCCTTAGCCCAACGCAGGGTATTCTGGCGCTTCTGCCAGGCGGCCCATGCATCAATGTCGAGGGGATAGGTTAGGCCCATAGCTGCTCCAAAATCTTGACGCGCTGATCAAAGGTGTGCTCGGCCAGAGTACGCTTCTGACCGGCTTCACGAATCTTTCGCGCCCACTTCGGGTCACGGAAAATGCGGGTACAAATCTCGATGAGCTCATCGATGCTCTCGTACACCAAAACCTCTTCACCCGGAATGTAGTAGCGGTCCACGTCGGGGCGGTCAATCACCTGCAGGGCGCCAACGCCGGGCGCCTCGAAGGTACGCATGGTGAAGCCATCCTGGTTATTGTGGATGTTCAGCGTTGCCGGGGAGGACGCCATAATGCCGTACGCCTCGGAGCGGTCGATGTCGCGGCCGGCGGGAACACCGGAGTCCTTGAACTGCTTGGTGCGCAGAATATCGTAGGGGTGACGCGACCAGGCACGGCCGTACGCGCGAACCGGCAGACCGGCGGCGACGAGGGCCTGCAGGGTCTCCTCACGGTTGGGGTACTTAGCGCCCACGAAGTTGATGGAGTCCTCGCGCATGGGGACAACCGGGCAGTGGGTGTCGTAGGCGTTAGGCATGTCGAGTACCTCGAAACCCTGCTCACGCAGGTGCTGCGCATCCAGCGGGCTGTAGCTTGCCAGCGCGCCCAGGTGGTGCAGGTCCTCTTCGGTGTAGCTCATGCGGCGCATTTCGTCGTAGAGCCAGGTGCCGTAGCGAACACCGGAAGTCTCCAGCAGGTCCCACCATTCGCGGGAGAGCATATCGCCCTTAATGACCAGCACAATATCGGGGCGGAACTCGTTGAAAGCGTCAATAGCCTTACGGGTTGCCTGCGCTGCGAAGCTTTCGGGGCGGTACTTCTCGGGCAGCTCGTGGGCAAGCTTGTTGAGGATACGCTCGGGCAGAGTACCCGGCGCATCGTAGATGTGGGTGCGCACTTCGTATCCGTGCACTTCCAGAGATGCCTGAATTGCCTTCCAGTACCCGTGGAATGCGGGCGAGAGCAGTAGAAGTTTGGGCTGAGTCATATGAGGATTGAATCCTGTCGGCGTTTGCTATACGAACCCGCAGGGTAAAACCGTGCGGTGCTATGTGTTGGAGTGAAGAGGAACGGAAAGTTTCACCTAGAACTTGAGGCAAAACATACCTACTGAAATTTTACAACGAAAGCAGGAGACGACACACTCGAGTGCACTGTGTCGCCTCCTACGTTCTATATGTGCCTTCTGTGATGTCGCGTTCAAAATCTTGCGTAACTACCGCTGTAGATCCCGCACGTTTCGCGTCTAATTCTCGCGGCGCTCTGCCTTGGCGATACGCTCCAGCTCGGTGGCGAGAAAGCCACGAGCATCCACGTCCTTATTGCGCAGGCCGCGTACCGAGTTCACCAGGAAGTTCGCGTAGCTGGTAGCACGCAGAGCAACAGCAAGTTTCTTCTCCCAGCCCCACTTATCCGCATAAATGAAACGAGCAGTGGTCAGCCACTGTACACGACGCTCAGAAGGCGAAGATCCGCCACCCTCGTGGGTTACAGTCACCGAAGGAATCAGGTAACGGTCCACGCCAGCGTTCGAGAGGCGATACTGGAAGTCCACCTCTTCACTGTTCATGTAGAAACGCTCATCCATGCCGCCAAGGCGGTTGAAGGTCGCGCGAGGAACAACCATGCACGCACCCATAACCCAGTCGACCTTCGCGTCCGAGGTGCCGGTGCAGGCCTCAACATCGTGGCCAACACCGCGGTGCCACCAGTTGGTCGGCTTGAAACGAGCCAGCGGGGTGAACCATTCCCATGCCACATGTGCCGCGGTGGGGAACTTGCGAGCCACCCACTGCTGCTTGCCGTCGTGGCCAATAATCTGCGGGCTAGCCAGGATCTCGCCGTGGCGTTCCACGGCTGCAAGCATACGCGAGACGAAGCTGTTATCCAGCTCCAGGTCGCTGTTGAGGATGAAAACCCATTCACCGGTCGCGGCAGCAACACCGGAGTTCACAGCCTTACCGAAACCACCGTTGACGGGGCGGCGAACCACGGTCACACCCTCAACCTCGGGGAAGGGGGTGGGAGAAACATCATCAGAGACAATAATCTCGATATCGGCGGGGTCAATGCCCTGCTGAGTACGCAGAGTGTCAATAATGGCAAGAACCGGTTCCGGCTCGCCGTAGAAAGGAATAACCGCAGAAACGCGGGGAAGGAAGGTCATGTATTACAATCTTTCTTGAGTGAGAGGGATAATAGAAACCACCGTAGCGGTGGGTGCTATCGTCTCTAGGATTATACAACTTCACTACTTTTTCAGCTGCACTTTTCGATTACCTATACAGGTAACAAATACTCACCCACTATCAACTCGCCATCTTACACATTCGAAAGGGGACTTTCTCGTGGATTCTGATATCCAACCCATCAATGAATCAGAAAGGGTCGCCGTATACACTGTTCAGCAACCCGCTTTCAAACGTGCTGTCACTGCAGCTTACAGCTCTATTCGCCATAAGTATTTGGGGAAATATATTAACCTTCTACGTCGCGGTGAAAAATTTATTCTCCTTTCCTACCCTATCTCCCGGGGAGGCAATTGGCTGTATCTATGGGCCCGCGCTGCGACTCTGCGCCATCACGGTACCGATAAAGCATCTTTGCTCTACGGTCCCGGTATGGAGGCATGGACCGAGGAATTCCCGAAACTTGCCTCTATTACGGCTCCTTTGTCAGAGTACACGTTCTTCACCCGCCGTAGCGGCTACTTCCCGACGGATATTGAGAAAGATATCAGCGAAGAAGATTTGCACTTTTTTATTCGCGAATATCTTCTTTCTTCAGAGGCCTTTAGTGAGCGCCTTGCAAGAATGCAGAATGTAGTGGATGAAAATTCTCTCGTCATTAATGTTCGCCGAGGCGATTACTATTCCGTGCCTCAAATTAGTGAGGTTTTCGGAATTGATACGGTGACCTATGTGGAGGAAGCACTGAAGAAGCTTCAGGATACCGTTACTCCTTCAAAAATTATTTTTGTATCAGATGATCTTCAGTGGTGCGAGGAAAATCTCTCACATCTGAGCTCAGTTGCGCCCTGCATTTTCGAAAAGCAGGGATCTGGCATGTTCGATGACCTGGCCCTTGTGGCTAGCGCGCCTTACCTGATTCTAACCAATACGACCTTCGGCTATTGGGGGGCTTACATCGGTGAGTTGTTAGCTCAGAAGGTTGTCCTTTCCCCTGATATTCATCAAGTTATTCCTGTAGACGATCGTGCCTATCAGAGCCGCCCAAAGATGCACCGCACTCATTGGGTTGCTGTGCATCATCCCGAAGGTAAAAACTGGATTACGGGTGAACTGCTGTGATTAACGCTCTTAAATCCCTCAAGCATCAGCTTTTCCTGCTAAAAATTAATCGTGATAAAAAACGCGAAGCGATTGAGCTCCGTGAGAGTGCTGAGTTTAAAGAGCGTTACGCTTCACTCAACAAAACATTTACCCACGCGGATCTCCCCTCTGGTCCCTTCATCTGGGGCATAACCATGGTGAAAAACGAAGCAGATATCGTCGAGCAGACGATCCGACATCTACTCAATCAAGGTGTGGACCATATCTTAGCAGCCGATAATGGCTCTTCTGATGGGACCTATGAGCTGCTGCTCGAACTCAGCAAGAATCTACCGGTGCACGTTATTCAGGACCGTGAGCTAGCCTACTACCAGTCAGAGAAAATGACTTGGCTTGCTGACCGGGTGATGGAAGCGGGCGCTGAATGGATTATCCCTTTCGACGCTGATGAATTTTGGTATGGTGTTTCTGCTCCGCTATCGGAAGTCCTACGCTCGCAAAAGGGTCATACTGTCGAGCTGACGAAGCTGTACAACGTTTTTCCCAGTATTGAAGGACCTACTCTCAGGATTGATCCAACTCCCCACTGGGATCTGAAAGTGTGTTTCTCACGCTGGGAGAATGCAGTTATCAAAATGGGCAACCATGAGGTCATTGCACCGGGTAAGCAGAAGCTTAATGAAGTTGCTATCATCCACTACCCCTGGCGTTCAAAAGAACAATTTACGCGCAAGCTACGTCAAGGGGCTAAGGCGTTGGAAGCCACCAATCTGCCTGAAGAGATGGGATACCATTGGAGACGTAATGGTGATATAACCGTTGAAAGTGCTACCCCCCTATGGGAAGCACTTTTGCGCGGCGAAGTTAACCATGAAACCGTCACTTGGCATCCAACTGGCCCTCTTACATCTATTGGCTCTTTACCTCAAGAGTTTAAAGAAATCGTTCATTTGCTCAAAGAAAAGACGGCTACAGGTATTTAACACGGATATTTCCAGACGGTAAAAAATACAACATAAACAAAAGAAGGGGCTCTCGTTCATGACGAGAGCCCCTTCTGCTTTAGATATGCAACCTATGAGACTAATCCGGCAACTGGCCCAGCTTCACCAGGTTAGCGAATTCAGCGTTGGCCTGCTGCACCTCCACAAAGGTACCTTGATTAGCAATCTGTCCCTTGGAGAGATAAACCAGCTGGTCAACATTACGAACCGTCGACAATCGGTGAGCCACGATAATGACCGTAATGTCCTTAGAAATACGCTCGATGGTCTTCGTGATCTTGTGCTCGGTCTCGTTGTCCAATGCGCTGGTTGCTTCATCCAGAATCAACACACTCGGGTTACGGTACAGTGCACGGGCGATACCCAGGCGCTGCTTCTGACCACCCGACAAACGGGTGGCGTTGTAGCCAATCTTAGTTTCCAGGCCATTCTCCAGAGAGTCGATAACCTCGGTCAGAGCAGCCACTTCGAGGCAGTACTTGACACGTTCCACGTCAATTTCCTCAGGCTTTAGTCCGAATGCTACAGCCTCCAGCACAGTGGAATCTGCGATAAAGACATCCTGGGGAACGTAGCCGATATGTTGGTGCCAGGAACGCAGGTCCTTCAGAATCGACTCACCATTCTGCAGCACCTGACCACGGGTCGGTGCAAAGAGACCCAGAATAAGGTCAATCAGAGTAGTCTTACCCGAACCAGAACCACCCACAAAAGCAATTGAGGAGCCCATCGGGATATCAAGAGTGATGTCCTTCAGCACAGGCTTATCACCGTCAGGGTACTGGAAGGTCAGATTATCAATCTGAATATTAACAGGCTCAATGCTCTTGTTGATGTAGTCGTGATCCTTCGGGACGACCGGTGCGGAGGGCATCTTGAACATACGCTCTTCAGGGGTAAGGTGTTCAAGCTCTTCCAGCAGTGTATCACTCGCATGTTCACCTGCACGGATGCTACCAAGAGAGGCAACCATACGGGTGTAGTTAGGCAAAATACGAATGCAGGCACCAGCAAAGAGAAGCAAATAGCCAGTGCTATCAGCACCTTGCGTAGCGCTCATAAAGGCCAAGAGAGCAGCAATACCAACAATGAAGATGATTTCCAAGGTGTACTTCGGGAAATCGGAGAGGAAAGCACTACGCATTGACGCATTAACAGAGTCAATTCGCTTTTCCTGGTAGCGGTAGGTGTAGCGTTCAGTCACACCGTACATGCGGATTTCACGGAAGCCCACTACAGCTTCGATAGCCGCGTCCAGCGCGCCCTTAGTCGCATTCAGTACGATGACGCCCTGTTCGCGGTTCTTGCGCTTGAGCACAGCCTGTAGCACGAACGAAGCCAGACCGAAGTAGATAAAGGCGAGAAGAGCAGGCACCGGCATAATGACTAGTAGCATTACCATCAACACAATAATTGACAGTAAGTCACCGATAAAGCCAAGCACACCGTTGACAAAGGTACCGTAGGCCTGACCCACCACATCATTTACGGAGTTCAGCACCGGGGCGGTACCACGCTTACGGTGGTCCAGGTAGGGCTCGCGCATGTAGCGGTTTAGCAGAGTCACTGAAACAGCGCTCTGCTGGGTGGCGATGAAGCCGAGGCTCCAGCGACGAATAATTAGGGAGAAGACACCCTTGAAAACAAATGCTGCGACGAGAGCCACGCCGAAGATAACAATTAGGGTGGGGGTATCCGGATCGCCGAAGAAGTTAGAAACTTTCAGGATGAAGCCTTCACGTGGGGTTCCCATAGCGAGGTTCACCAGAGGAAGCACGAGAGCCACACCAAGCATCTCAAAAAGCGATACCGCAAAGAGACCCAAAATGTTTAGTACCAAGAGCCTAAACTTTTTACCCGGGAAAAAAACCCGAATTTTAGAGTAAACACTCTTCACAATAAAACCTATACCTTCTGTGAATATTTTTTCACAATGAAACGATGAGCTGGACGCTCAATATAATAATGAGCCAGCAGCGCGAGAATACTCGCGATGATAAGAGAAACTACGACGTACACCAGACCCGTTATACCGCCGTGAGCGGATGCAGCCGAAGGTACCGATCGCACGTAAGCCAGCACCAGCTCATGCACCAGGTAGAATGCGAAACTTGCTTCACCAGCAACGACCCCAATCTTCCAGAACACGTTCTTTTCGCGAGGCTGAGCGGAACGTTGGATATCCCAGAGCCCCAATACAAGAATCAATACCGCCCAGACCGGTGCCAGTAGCAGGCCATGAGCCGTCTGTAGCAGGTAGAACTTCGAGCTGACGTACATGGCGCCGAGAGCTATAGCAATCATGGCCAAGCAGTGGTAACCGTGAATCACGGGAACGCGGTAACCATCACGCACCTTGAGAGCAAAGAGGCCCAGAGCCAGGCCGAGTGCGAACTCGCCCGAGCGCAGAAGTGGGTTAGCGTACACCACCACGTCCATAAAGTTCGACTGGGCGGCCAGAATATAGGAGACCGTTGCCATCAGTAGGAACCAGCCACCCAGTAGAGCAGCCTTCACACGGTAGCGCATACCATCCAGGCGGTTCAGTACGAACGGGGTCATGAGGTAGAAGAATGCCTCGCAGGAGAGTGACCAGCTCACCGCATTATTTGAGAAAATAACTTCCCAGGACGGTACCCATGCCTGCAACAGAACCAGATTCAGCAATGCACTCAGCGGGTTGAGGTCTCCAGCAGAGTTAGACACTCCGAACAGTAGAAGACCCAGCAACGCCACGCAATAGAAGAAGAGATGCAGAGGGTATACCCTCGCAAAGCGGCGAAGATAGAAGTTCTTCGCCCCAGCGTTCTTGTTATACGACCATGCCAACACGAATCCAGAAAGAATAAAGAAGAGCGAAACACCCACATAACCGAGGCGCGCACCCGGAAGCCAGTTAGCCCATTGAGTCCCGTGGATAACGTGGTACCCGAACACAAGAAGTGCCGCCGGACCGCGCACAGCAGTCAGAGAATCCAACATAATCCTGGATGCTGGGCGTACGGGCGCTGTCATTAAGCATCTCCCTTAGCAATCGAACCGTCTTCATTCCAGTAACGCCACTGTAGGAATTTGCCCCACACCATCGGCCCCTTAGCTACGAATTTAATACGCTCATCGGGACGGCCATGCGAAATGTTCTCCCATACCTCAGCAATTTCAGCATCGCTGAGCTTGCTACCCGCTTCCCAGTGAGGCGCGAAGTAGCTCAAATCCTCACCAGTACGACGGGAGGTCTCGGTTCCCACGCGTACCTTACGGGCAATCTGAGCAATGCCTCGGTACTGCAGGTGAACAATCTCAAGTCGCTGCTCAATATCGCCAAGACGGCACACATCGTGATTACCTGGGATGACCACAGCGAAGGGGTGGGAACGGAAAGCGCACTTACCCGGGAAGGGGTAGGAAGCGTCCATCACCAATTCGGTGTCCACGATGTTCTCAGGCGAATCAACGGTAGGTACAGTGTGGTGGAATCCTGCATAGTAGATGCCCATGTTATCGGGTGCGTTGCGCAGGAAATCACCAAGCTTCTCATCCTCCGCATACCAGAATTCGTCACCATCAAAAGGAATAATCCAGCGAGCGCCACTACGCCAAGCCAAGTGCGAAAGATAGGTTATCTTCTCAGACTGAATATGCCGGTCGCAGTTATCTTCAGCAAAGATAAGTCGCGAATCCTCGTTTGCTCGCTGACGCAAGTACTCACGAGTACCATCAGTCGAGAGGTTGTCAGCGACAATAATCCGATCAATTCCCTGGGCAAAAAGATGGTCGAGCACAGAGGGCAAAATATCTAGCTCGTTCTTAACGACAGAAACAGCCCACACTTCCTGACGAGGACCTTTAAGACGCGGTGCAGGAAGGTTATGGACTTTGAGAAAACGAATGGCTTCAACCTGATCTCGCCAGAGTTTAGGGGTGTTTCGCCGTTTAAAGGAATAACTAAGCTGACCCAATTCTGAGCGGATTTTTGAGAGAAGGTTCATGATGCCTTTCTCGACCCGTCACAAGATATAGACGAGCCCATGAGTTTGAGGAGTGATGAGTAGATGCTAGCCATAATTCTAACACGCAGGCTTTCCTCGCCCTCAGAAAGTTTTCTGTACTTTAGGTCATTTTTCGTTCGAGAATACTCAATAGTTACGTCAACATTATGTACATCTGTAGGGTATTCGCCACACGCAGGAAAAGGAACCGTTGAAGGTGCAAGTAACTCGGTATGATAGATACTATTCATTCAACCAACCCGACACTTCCGGCTTCCCTGTTCACTGTTGGGTACGTCAATTAGAAAAGGCTTTTTGATGGGCATCTTCAACATTAAGTCCCTCAAGGACAAGTACGCGTGGGGGTCCTCCGAGGACAAAACCAACTCCGCAGAAACCGCCGAGGAGCACCCGGCACCCCCCGCTTCTTCCTCCGCGAATATTGCCGATGGAGTCCGTTCCCTCATTAAGAGCAACCCCGAACTGGCAGGCAAGAACCGCCGCGGGGTAGCCGGTCGTACCATCACCCCCGACGGTTCGCTCCGCGAAGCCATCGAGGACTATAAAGATCACTCCCCCACCAAGGTAACCGTACAGGAAGTCACCCCGGAAGAAGAGCTCAGCGCCGACGGCACCGCAACCGTCTCCGCGCAGCCCCTCACCCACACCGATATCGAGGCTACCCCCGGTGACATTCTCGACGTAGACGAAAAGCCCGCAGGACCCAACATTATCCGCGTGGGTCAGCGCAACGCGCCCACCGTTGATGCCGAAGAGCTTGCCAACCCCGAAGAAGCCAACAGCCAGAATACGCAGGCTTCCCGCCAGACAACGAAACCCCGCAGCGAACGCCCCTCCCTCTTCAAGTTCTCCCCCAGCACCCTCAACCAGGCTGACAGCACACGTAAGGACGGCCCCTTCGAAGCGCTCTTCGTGTGCACCGGCAACATTGCCCGTAGCGCATCCGGCGAGGTCATCTCCAAGCACCTTGCCGCCGAGTACGGTCTGGAAGACAAGTGGATTTTCGCCAGCGCAGGCACCGGTGCCCTCGTCGGCCACGGCGTCTACGAACACGTGGCCAACGAACTCATTGAGCGCGGCTACAACCCCGAAGGTTTCGCGTCCCGCCAGCTCAACGGCCAGATTATTGAGAACGCCACCATCATCCTGGTGGCTGAGAAGGTGCATGCCGACTGGATTGTGCGCGAGTGGCCCCAACACCACTCCAAGATTAAGCTGCTCAAGCAGGTTGCACGTATCCGCGAAGATGCTCGCCGCGCCGAACCGCTGTCCTACCTCTACTCTTACGGCGCCCGCCCGCTTGATACCGACAAGCTGGAAGACCCCTACCGCCGTGGCCCCGCAGCCGCTAAGGTCGCAGTGGACGAGGTGGAGCAGTCCCTGCGCGTGATTCTGCCTTGGCTCGCACAGGCGCATCGCTAACCATACGAGGCTAAATACAGCGCTAACCCGGCTGGAACAGATATCTGTTCCAGCCGGGTTAGCTTTAGCCTCTACAACTTAGCCTCAAGAGTAGAAAGTCCCCCGCCGACAGTAGTCAGCGGGGGACTTTCGTTAGGCTTTAGAAGCTTAGTGATCGAAAATCTCGGTCACAGAACCCTCGTCGAAGACCTCGCGGATAGCGCGAGCAATCAACGGAGCAATGGAGAGAATAGTCAGGTTATCGAACTGCTTCTCTTCCGGCACAGGCAGGGTGTTGGTCACGACGACCTCCACAGCACCGCACTGAGACAGACGCTCAGCAGCCGGGTCAGACAGAACCGGGTGAGTTGCTGCGATGATAACTTCCTTCGCGCCCTTGTCCATGAGGACCTTCACAGCGCCAGCAATGGTGCCGCCGGTGTCAATCATGTCGTCAATCAGCACGCAGGTGCGACCCTCAATGTCACCTACAACAGTCTTAGAAACAGCCTGGTTGGGGACATTAATGTCGCGAGTCTTGTGCACGAATGCCAGAGGTGCGCCATCCAGCAGGTCAGCCCAGTGCTCAGCCACACGCACACGACCGGTATCCGGAGAAACCACGGTCACGTTCGACAGGTCCTCAACGCGCTCACGGATATGCTTAGCCAGCACCGGGATTGCGAACAGGTGATCCAGCGGACCGTCGAAGAAACCCTGAATCTGCGAGGTGTGCAGGTCCACGCACATCAGGCGGTCAGCACCAGCAGTCTTGTACAGGTCAGAAATCAGACGTGCCGAGATAGGCTCACGACCCTTGTGCTTCTTATCCTGACGAGCGTAGGGGTAGAAAGGAGACACCACGGTAATAGAGCGAGCGGATGCGCGCTTGAGCGCATCGATCATAATGAGCTGCTCCATGAGCCACTCGTTGATGGGTGCCGGGTGCGACTGAATCACGAAAGCGTCCGCACCGCGCACCGACTCCTCAAAGCGAACGTAGGTCTCGCCGTTGGCGAAGGTGTATGCGGAGGTGGGCAGCAGGTCGTGATCAAGTGCCTGTGCAATCTCCTCGGCAAGCTGGGGGTGTGCTCGACCGGAGACCACTACAAGCTTGCGCTCACCGGGGTTGGTAATCTCGCTACTCATGGTGTTGTTCTTTCCTCGAATTAGGATTCTGCCGGTTCCTGCGCACCAGCAGCTTTAGCTACCTCGGCGGGTTCGGTACCGGCACGGTTCTTCAGGACCCAGCCATCGATGGTGCGCTGGGAAGTCTCAGAGTAGGCGAGGGCGCCCGCAGGAACATCCTTACGGATCAGCGCGCCCGCGCCGGAGTAGGCACCGTCACCGACGGTAACAGGTGCAACATAAATGCCTGCGGAGCCCATGCGAGCATGAGCACCAATAACGGAACGGTTCTTCACCAGACCGTTGTAGTTCGCGAAGATAGAGCCAGCACCAATGTTTGCGCCCTCACCAATGGTGGCGTCACCAACGTAGGACAGGTGCGGAATCTTTGCGCCATCACCAATCTGCGAGTTCTTAGCCTCGCAGAAGGTGCCAAGCTTAGCGTCCTTGCCCAGAGTGGTACCGGGGCGCAGGTATGCGAAGGGGCCAACAGTTGCGCCTTCACCAATGACAGCACCGAAACCGTGAGCGCGGATGACGGTAGCGTCAGCCTCAACGGTCATGTCGGTCAGGGTGGTGTCCGGGCCAATGGTGGCGCCGGTAGCGACGGTGGTGGAGCCGTGCAGCTGCACGCCCGGCAGCAGGGTTACGTCGTTCTCAATGGTGACGGTGACGTCAACCCAAGTGTTCTCAGGATCAACGATGGTCACGCCGTTACGCATGTGAGCCTCGAGGATGCGGTTGTTGAGCATACGACCCAGCTGAGCCAGCTGCACGCGGTCGTTAGCGCCCTCGACCTCCCAACGGTCCTCAATAGCCAGAGCGGAGGTGCGGTGACCCTTCGAACGAGCAATGGACAGAACGTCAGTAATGTATTTCTCGCCCTGAGCGTTGTTGGTGGTCACCTCAAGCAGCGCCTCACGCAGGACTGCAGCATCAAAAGCGTAAATACCGGAGTTGATCTCGGTGATTTCGAGCTCTTCGGGGGAAGCGTCCTTCGCCTCAACAATGGCGGTGACTTCGCCAGCCTGGTTACGGACAATACGGCCGTAAGCGCCGGGCTCATCCACGTGGGTGGTCAGCACGGTGACAGCGTTCTTATCTTCCTCGTGGAAAGCAATCAGTTCACGCAGGGTCTCGGGGCGCAGCAGAGGAACGTCGCCGTAGGTCACCAAAACGGTACCGGAAACGGTTTCCTGAGCATCCAGAGCGTTCAGACCGACCTCAACAGCGCGGCCGGTACCGGGAATCTCATCCTGGTCAACAATGGTTAATTCAGAATCAAAAGCCAAAACGTGCTCAGCAACCTTATCGCGCTGGTGGCGCACCACAACAGCAAGGCGCTCAGGGTTCAGGTCACGTGCAGCGGCGACAGCGTGCTCAACCATGGAACGACCACCAATGCCGTGCATAACCTTGGGGGTAACGGACTTCATGCGCGTACCAGCGCCTGCGGCGAGAACAATTACCGCAGAGGGTGCCAGTTCAGTATTCACTGGGAAGACTCCTTAGACGAGGTTGTAAGAGCGAGGAGCGAGCGCGGACCGCTAACTCTCTAATCAACGGTGCCGTTGAGTGCTTACGCTCCGCCACTAGGACTCGAACCTAGACAAACGGCTCCAAAGGCCGCTGTGCTGCCATTACACCATGGCGGATTATCCATACATCGCCGATAGTCCCCCGAAGGTCCCCACCGTCGTTAGCCGCCATTTTGGGCACAGAACAGCGCAATGCAGGAAATGCTTTCCTCAGTTTATCAAATATCTGTCCTCAACCTCGCCGCGCACCCAGGCAAAACCCCGCGGCATTTCTCAACACTGATGTAGCCCCTCATCAAAGCTTGGAGCGCTACTTGAACCGAAGACTCACCCTGTACCCTAGAAGGCGTGGCACATCTACTTGGCGGCGAATCGCTGCACCTCGAATTCCCTACCCGAACCATCTTTGAAGGCATCACGGTCGGTCTGAACGAAGGCGACCGCATCGGTATTGTCGGCCGTAACGGCGACGGCAAGTCCACCCTCATGAAGATCCTTGCCGGCCGGCTCGAACCAGACTCCGGCCGCGTCACCGTGCGCGGCGGCACCCGCATCGGCTACCTCGACCAATCCGACGTACTCGACGACGACCACACGGTCGGCTACGCGATTGTGGCCGACACCCCCGAATATGAGTGGGCGTCGCAGGCGCGCATCCGCGACGTTATCTCCGGTCTGGTCTCCGACCTGCCCTGGGACGCGCCGGTTTCTTCTCTTTCTGGCGGTCAGCGTCGACGCGTAGCGCTCGCCTCCCTGCTCGCGCAGGAGTGGGACGTGCTGATGCTCGACGAGCCCACCAACCACCTGGACGTTGAAGCCATCACCTGGCTCGCTAACCATCTGAAGTCCCGCTGGTCCAAGAATGCTGGCGGACTCATGGTCGTCACCCACGACCGCTGGTTCCTCGACGAAATCTGTACCGACACCTGGGAAGTGCACGACCGCATCGTCGAGCCCTTCGAGGGCGGCTACGCAGCGTACATCCTGCAGCGTGTGGAGCGTGACCGTCAGGCAGCCGCAGCGGAGGCGAAGCGTCAGAACCTGATGCGCAAGGAGCTCGCTTGGCTGCGCCGCGGTGCGCCCGCGCGTACCTCCAAGCCGAAGTTCCGCATTGATGCCGCCAACGCCCTCATTGCGGACGTTCCGCCGGTGCGTGACACCGTGGAGCTGAAGAAGATGGCGGTCTCCCGCCTCGGCAAGGACGTGGTCGACCTCGAAAACGTTTCCGTCGTCTACGACGACCCCTCAATGCCCGGCGGTAAGCGTCCCGTGCTGAAAAAGGTCACCTGGCGTATTGCCCCCGGCGAGCGCACCGGAATCCTGGGCGTGAACGGCGCAGGTAAGTCCACTCTGCTCTCCCTGGTGACCGGCGATCTGAAGCCGACCGAGGGCCGCGTCAAGCACGGTAAGACTGTGAAGATTGCGACCCTGACCCAGCAGCTCGATGAACTCAACGAGGTTGCTAACGACCGCGTCTCGGATGTGATTGGTCGCAAGAAGCGTAGCTACATTGCCGATGGTAAGGAGCTGTCCCCCTCGCAGATGCTGGAGCGTCTGGGCTTCACCAGTGCACAGCTGTCTACCCCGGTCAAGGACCTTTCGGGTGGTCAGAAGCGTCGCCTGCAGCTCATGCTGATTCTGCTGGATGAACCGAACGTACTGATTCTCGACGAGCCGTCCAACGACCTGGATACCGATATGCTCGCCGCGATGGAGGATCTGCTGGACACCTGGCCGGGCACCCTGCTGGTGGTCAGCCACGACCGTTACCTCATGGAGCGCGTGACCGACCAGCAGTACGCCGTGATTGACGGTTCGTTCCGCCATCTGCCCGGCGGTGTGGACGAGTACCTGGCGCTCTCGGCGGCAGGTGCTGGTGGCTCTGCCGCCGGTTCCGCACAGGCGCGTTCCGCCTCCCCGACGCAGAAAGCTTCAGCGCAGGAGGCTGAGACAGCTGCTAAGCCGAAGGTTTCCGGTGCCGAGCAGCGTGCGGCGCAGAAGGAATCCGGTGCAATTGAGCGCCGCTTGGCGAAGCTTGCCACGGAGCAGGAGAAACTCTCCGAGCAGATGAGCGCGCACGATGCCTCGGACTACGCCGGTTTGGCGGCACTCGGTGAGCAGCAGCAGGCGCTTCAGGACGAGATTGACGAGCTAGAAATGCGCTGGCTCGAACTCTCCGAACTGCTGGGCTAACGCCTACTGATATAGAGGAATGCCGGTTCTAGATTCAATCTAGAACCGGCATTCTGTATATATTCGGTTATCCGTTGCAGCGGCTACTAACGGTGAATAGATTCGAAAAGCTTCTCCCAATGCCGAACAACATATTCGGGAGAGAAAGTGCGAGACTTTTCAAGACAGTGAATAGTAGCTAGCGGAAGCGAATGAATATTAGATCGTATATATGTGTCAAATACTAATGATACAGAACCGCAATGACTGCGCTCACAGCGTGGTTGCCCGTATCGCGAAGAGCGGACGCAAGAGCATCCGCCCGAGCCTGCGAAGAAGCCAGCAGAAGCACCGTCGGGCCGGATCCAGACACCAGGGAGGCGTACACGCCCTCACTATCGCGCAGGCTCAGGGTCTGCTCCAGCTGCGGCGCGCACGAAAGCGCGGGAGCCTGCAGGTCGTTACGCAGCAGGGGTGCTATGGAGGCGAGCGCCGCCTCCGAACCGTCGTAAGAGTTCAGAGCTTCAAGAAGCTCTACGGGTTCCACCAGTTCACCGGAGGCGGGGTACAGACCCGAGGTGCGGCCGGCGTCCAGCTGCTTGAATACGCTGGGGGTTGAGAGACCAAACTGCGCGGCGACAATCACCAGATGCAGAGGTTCCTGAGGCGCCGCAACGTTCTGCAGCTCGGTTCCGGTCCCATGCCCCAGGGCGAGAGTCTGCCCGAGCGCGGCACGCACGCTAAAGGGAATATCTGCGCCTAGCTGTGCGGCGAGGCGCTCATAATCGGCCGGTGTCAGGAGCGTAGCCGTGCGGCCGGTTGCGTGCAGGTAGCGGTCCGTGGCGATGAGGGCGGCAGCCGCATCCGCTGAGCCGCCCGCCATACCGCCAGCCACGGGCACAGCCTTCGCAATATGCAGGTGCAGCGCCGGAGCGGAATCAATACCGTGCTCAGCAAGAATTAGCTCGGCGGCCCGGTAGACGAGGTTCCGCTCATCCATCGGCACAGCGGCGGGGTCGAACTGCCCCGCCTGCATCTGCTGGTCCACCAGGGAGCCGGGCACAATATCCATGCTCAAGCTCAGCCCCGGTGCTGCCCCTTCAGAAACCGTGATGGTCTCCGTCAGAGAGACCGCAGCAAAAAGCGTAGTCAGCGGGTGGTAGCCGTCCGGGCGCACATCTCCCACGGCAAGGTACAGATTGACCTTACCGGGAGCATCAACCGAAATAGCAGTCTGGGAGGCGGTACTCATCAGCGCATACACCTTTCGTGCGGGAAATCGCGTGAGAACGTCAGTGAAAATTCAGAGCAGGTAGAAACTACTCCGCAGCGGGCGAAGCTACTCCGCTACAGGCTCAGCCGGGACAGTCAGCGAAGCCTCCGCAATGCGGATAAAGCCGTGAATGTCCAGCTTCTCACCGCGTTCCGTCGGGGCAATACCGGCAGCCACAAGAATCTGCTCCGCACGCGCGCCCGAGCCCGCCCAGGAGCTCAGCGCGGCGCGCAGAGTCTTACGGCGCTGAGCGAATGCCGCATCAATAATCGTGAACACCAGGTCGCGGTCAACGGTAGAGAGCGGCTCCTCGCGCATGCGGAAACCCACCAGGCCCGAGTTAATCTTCGGGGCAGGCCAGAACACGTTCTTACCGATCACGCCCGCCTTGTACACCTCGGCGTACCAGTTAGCCTTCACCGAGGGCACACCGTAAATCTTCGAACCCGGGGTCGCCGACAGGCGGTCGGCGACCTCGTCCTGAACCATCACCAGGGCGTGACGGATGCTCGGGAACTGCGCAAACAGGTGAAGAAGAACCGGAACAGCCACGTTATAGGGCAGGTTAGCGACCAGTGCATCCGGGGTGCGGGGCAGCTCGGTGACCTTCAGGGCATCCATGAGCACCACGTCAATATCGCCCGCCTTCTCGGGGCGGAACTTCTCAATCGTGTGCGGAAGCTGCTGAGCCAGCGGCGGGTCAATCTCAACCGCCACCATATCCTTCGCCGCATCCAGGATGCCGAGGGTCAACGAGCCCAGGCCCGGACCGACCTCCAGCACCGTCTCCTCCGGTGAAATCTCTGCCGCGCTGACAATACGACGAATCGTATTGGGGTCAATCACAAAGTTCTGCCCAAGAGTCTTCGTCGGGCGAATCCCGAGCATCTCGGCAAGCTCACGAATCTCAGCAGGGCCGAGCAGGGGCAGATCGTTCACAGCGTTCCTTCACATAGGTGGATGGTGGGGAGGTTACAGTTTAGATTACCGCGAGAAACGCTGCTTTACCTCATCAAGAGTGGCTTCCAGAGCGTTCTTAGCGTTTGTAATACGCTTCTTCGGAGCCAAAGCAATGCGCAGTCGATCCAGAGGACCAGTACCGTGCTGGAGGCTATTCACCTTATCCAGATGACGCTTACCGGATTCCAAGATGACGCTACTACCCTCCCAGCCGCACAGGCCCGGCTGCACAAAACGCACATCCACACCCCACTGCTGGTACAGCTTGTAATCATCAGCCACGGTACCCGGCACCTTGTCCTCAAGCTGCTTGAGCAGCAGCTCAGCGCCCGAACGGGAAATCAAATACAAGCCGGTGCAAATCAGGGGCCAGGTACCGTACGGCTTACCCATACGGTACTTACCGTGCACAAAAGGAGACAGCAGGGACAGGCGGATGTATTCCACATGCGGGTTCAGCTTGCCGGCATCATTTGCAAAAGAATCGCTGAGGTTCACCAGCTGAACCTGCGGGTACTTCGTGATGATTGCGTTCACGACCGCCTCAGCATCCGGAGAAATAAGGATGTCGTCTTCGGCAATCAGCGCCCAATCGGCGTCACTTGCAATAAAGTCACGCCACATATTCACATGGCTGAGCATGCAGCCCTTCTCCGCGGGGCTAGGGTCACGATGCCAACGGCTACGGAAAAACTCAACGTCAAATTCTTCATCAGCGACGTGATTATCGCGATTATCCACCGCAGAATAACGGATAAAGTCTTGCGCCGGCGCACCCACCGAATAGAACGAATCGAAACGGTTCGCGCCGTCCAGGCCCAGAACATACTTCAGAATCTTTGCCATATTTTTTCCTTTCAACAGCTCATCCAGAAAACCTAAGCAATAGAAGATTGCGTCGGTTATTGGCGAGCTTTCAGAACATCAGACCCCCTGCACGACAGGAAAGTTCATCCATCTTAAAAATCGGTGCGTTAATGGCATGAAGTCTGAATATTGAGCGTGTGATAAATACGCACACTACTGTGCAACGTAGAAAAAATTCTATCATTCACCATGCACCAATCTCTTGTGTCCGCAGGTTAAAACGCGGTACGGCACGCGTGTACCAGTGCACAGCAAAAACAATCCCCTCCCTACCGCATATACACGATAGGGAGGGGATAAATGACAGGGCAGAAGATCCACGTATTCACATTTTTATGCGATAGTAGTAGCCCAATCCGTCTCTGGGTTACCGTCTCTGGATTATCGTCCTAGACGCTGCTTCACATCTTCGAGAGTGGCATCCAGAATATTCTTCGCGTTCGCAATACGCTTCTTCGGCGCCAGAGCGATGCGCAACCGGTCGATAAAACCGGTGCCATGCTGCGTGCTCTTGAGACTTTCCAAGTGACGAACGCCAGAAGTTTGAATGAGGCTGGTACCTTCCCAACCGCACAGGCCGGGCTGCACCAAATATACGTCCACTCCCCATTCTCGGTAGAGAGAATAATCATCAGCAACAACGCCGGGAACCGTCTCGCCATAACATTCTACGAGTCGTTCAGCCCCAGAACGCGAAAGAAGATACAAGGCAGCACCATACAGAGGCTTTGAACCATAGGCACTACCCATACGGTACTTGCCGTACACAAAAGGAGAAAGCAACGAAAGACGGGGGTAATCAACCTGCGGGTTGAGCTTGCCAGCTTCAGAAGCGTAGATATCGCCCAGGTTAACCATCTGCACGTGAGGATACTTTTCGATAATCCTCTCCACTACAGGCTGCAGGTCAGGGGAAATGAGAACATCGTCCTCTGCCAGCAAAGCCCAGTCGGCATCCGAAGCGAGGAAGTCCTTCCACATGTGGTAGTGGCTCAAAGCGCAACCCTTTTCGGCAGGCCTCGGCTCTTTACCGTAACGAGTCAAGAACAGCTTGCTATCGAATTGTGCATCAGTGACGTGATTATCACGGTTATCCACCGCAGAATAACGCTGAAAACCTTGAGCGGGTGCCCCCACCGAGAAGAAAGAATCAAACCGGTTAGCGTCATCCAGCCCCAGAACGTATTTCAGGATTTTTGCCATAATTTTCCCTTTGCTGTGGCACACCCACACAGTCCTTATCTAAAACGACAGAAGCCACGCATGAGTGCCGCGTATTGACTTGGCAACGACAAACACAAAGCGCGCAGAAAATATGCACGCACGATAACACGTCGCCTAGTCAGTGAGTGATGAATCGTATGTATGAAATACACTATCACTCAAGTGAAGATAGCACCCAACAATTGGCGTACAGCCCCCTGTTATATCTCGCACGTTACGCGCTACCTCACGCACTAGAGCTGAAAATAGCTACAAAAAAGCCTCTCCCCGCCATACATATATGGCAAAGAAAGGCTTTCTCAAAGAGGCCTACTTATTTCGCCTTGCCCAGCCGCTGCTTCACCTCATCAATGGTGGCGTCCAGGGCGTTCTTTGCATTCGCCAAACGCATCTTTGGAGCCAAGGCAATACGCAGGCGATCCGGAGTAGCTATCAGCTACATGCTGTGCACGCCTACCACTGACCGTAAACCCGCTCAGAATTCTCACGAATACGGCGGCAGAGCGCCTCCAGCTCCTCACCGCGGTGAGCCGCTATAAAACGCACCGTGTAGTTCGTCATGTAGGAGGCATTCGGGCGGCCTCGGAACGGATGCGGGGTCAAGAACGGTGCATCCGTCTCAGCCAGAATCAGCTCCGGGCGAGCCATCGCCAACGATTCCTGAATACCCTTCGAGTTCTTGAAAGTCACCGTGCCGGCAAAGCTCATATACCAGCCGCGCTCATTGCAGATCGCGGCAAGCTCCGGGCCGCCCGAGTAGCAGTGGAACACGGTACGTTCCGGCGCGCCCTCTTCATCCAGGATGCGCACGACGTCCTCGTGGGCGTCACGGTCGTGAATCTGCAGTGCCAGGTTGTGTTTCTTCGCCAGGCGGATGTGCTCGCGGAAGCTGTAGTGCTGCGCCTCCTTGCCTTCCTCACCGGTGCGGAAATAGTCCAGGCCGGTCTCACCGATAGCACGCACACGGTCGGCGGCGGCGAGCTCATCGAGGGTGGCGAGCGCCGCCTCCAGCTGACCGGCTGCAGCCAGTTCGGGGGCGGTGTTGGGGTGAATCGCAATGGCGGCGAGGACGCGCTCATCAGCCTGCGCGGCGGCGACCGCGTACAGGGAGGAGGGGATATCGCATCCGACCTGCACGATGGCGGCGATGCCGAGCTTCTCGCCGGCGTCGAGTGCGTCGCGGGCGCTGATTTCTACTTCGCCGTCGAGCAGGTCCATGTGGGTGTGGTTATCCACAATCGGGTACGGTAGCGGCTCGGGGGCGGGCGGGAAGACCAGGTTGCGGCTGCGGCCGTTCTCGCCGGTGGTGGAGCGGCGGCGGGTTCCTTCTCCGCCTTCGGCGTCGCTGATGCCGGTGTAGAGTTCCGCCTTATAGGGTGCGGGTACTTCACCGGGCACCGGTTCCCAGCCGTTAGGCAGTGCGGTTGCCTGGAGTGCCATGGGGGTGGGCAGGGTGTAGTTCGCCAGGGCGGCGAGGGAATTCAGGTACTCCTGGGTGATTTCAGGACCGGGGTGGCTCTGACACATTGATAAATCCTTGGGATAAAACTGCGGGGTAAAGCTGCGGGGTGTTTCTGGGTTATTCGGAGCGGGCAGCCAATGCCGCCTCGTACAGGTCACGCTTGGAGGTGCCGGTCTCGGCGGCAACCGCGGTGCAGGCGCTCTTGAGGCGCTCGCCGCCAGCCACGCGGTCGAGGACCAGCTGCACTACGTCCTGCGCTTCGGGGGTTTCGGGGGCTTGTGCGCCCTCAACAATAATGACGATTTCGCCTCGGACGCGTTCAGAGTCAGCCCATTCGGCAAGCTCAGCCAGGGTACCGCGTCGAACCTCTTCGTGAAGCTTAGTTAGCTCACGGCTGACCGTTCCGCGGCGGTCAGCGCCGAAGGTCTGCACGAAGTCTGCCAGGGTTGCGGCGGTGCGGTGCGGGGATTCGTAGAAAATCATGGTGCGCTCCTCCCCCGCCAGCGATGCAAGGCGGCGGGTGCGCTCGGAGCCCTTGCGGGCGAGGAAGCCTTCGAAGGTGAATCGTCCGGTGGGCAGGCCGGAGAGCGCGAGCGCGGTCAGTGCAGCGGAGGGGCCGGGCACCACGGTGACGGGCAGGTCGGCTTCCGCGACGGCTGCGGCGGCAACGTAGCCGGGGTCGGAGATGGTGGGCATGCCCGCATCCGAGAGCAGTAGCACGCGCTGACCGTCCTGTACCGATTGCACGATGGTTGCGCTACGTTCTTCTTCGTTATGGTCGTGGTTGACGATGACGCGACCGCGGGTGCGCACGCCAAGCCCGGAGGCGAGGGTTCGTAGCTTGCGGGTGTCTTCAACGGCGATGAGGTCTGCGGTGGCAAGAGCCGAGCGCAGTCGGTCGGAGGCGTCGGCAAGGTTGCCGATGGGGGTGCCGCCGAGGATGAGCACGCCGCCTTCTTCAGAGGTGACAGTAGCGTCAGCGGTGTCAGTCTCGGGTGCCTCGACCGTTTCTGAGGGGTCGACAATCTCTTCGGTGTATTCTGCGGGTGCGGTCATGGCAGGCCTCGTGTCTGTGTCTGGTCTTCGTGTACCCACTAAGTGTAACGCCCGCGCTCAATCCGGCGCCGGGTGATCTTGCCGGGTGAGGCACCGGGCGGGGCGCTGCGTCAGGAGCAGGTTCAGGGTGCTTCATATAAGCCGTTCACGGGCTGAAATGGTGCATCGTGCGTTCTGACCCTTTAGGATTGATGGGGTGAAGATACCTAAGCTACTTTCTCCCGCATCTGCCGCTCCGGCTGGTTCGGCTGGTTCTGCCCGTTCTTCGTCTGAGCGTGGTCGTTACAGCCTCGATTCTCTGCTGGATGCGCTCGCTGTTGCCTATATTCGTGCCCCGCGATGGGGTTGGTTGGCGCCCGCATTGATTGTGCTGGTTGCCGGCATTCTGCGTTTTTATAATTTGGCGCATCCGAATGCCATTGTTTTTGATGAGACGTACTACGCCAAGGATGCCTACTCGTATGTGCATTATGGCTATGAGTTGAGCTGGTCGAAGGACGCTAATGCTTCCTTTGCGGCGGGTCACCCGTCGGGTCTGTTGACGGATTCGCCGGAGTATGTGGTGCATCCGCCGTTGGGTAAGTGGATGATTGCCGCGGGCATGGCGATTTTTGGTGATAATAATCCCTTTGGTTGGCGTGTTTCTGCTGCGGTGATTGGCACCCTGTCGGTGGCGTTGATTGCGTATGCTGGCTGGCTGCTGTTCCGTTCGATGACGGTGGCGACTATTGCGGCTCTGCTGGCTGCTGTGGATGGCCTGATGCTGGTGGAGTCTCGCCTGGCTCTGCTGGATATTTTCCAGATGTTCTGGATTTTGGCGACTTTTGTGTGCCTGGTGCTTGACCGTATTCAGGCGCGGCGCGTGTTGGCGCGCAATATTGCGGAGGCGGCACGCCAGAATAGCGGTGTGCTTCCGCCGATGCCGTGGGGCCCGAGTATGGGTCTGCGCCTGTGGCGTTTTGCTGCCGGTGTGTGCGCCGGTGCTGCGGTGGGTGTGAAGTGGAATTCGCTGTTCTTTATTGCGGCGATGGGTCTGCTGACGGTGTTCTGGGATATTAATGCTCGCCGTATTGTTGGCCTGGACAAGTGGGGTTTGACGGCGCTGGTGCGTGACGGCATCCCCGCGTTCTTCCAGATGATTGGTGTGGGTCTGCTGGTGTATCTGAGCACTTGGGCGGGCTGGTTCCAGTCGTCGAATGCGTATTTCCGCCGTTGGGCTGTTGAGAACCCGGGCAAGGGCGTCATGTGGCTTCCTGAGGATCTGCGTTCCTTGTGGGAGTATCATGTGTCGGCGTTTAAGTTCCATTCTGGTTTGAGCAGCCCGCATACGTATTCTTCGCAGGCGTGGCAGTGGCTGGTTTTGGGCCGCCCGACCTCGTACTACTATGAGTCGCCGAAGCTGGGTTCTTCTGGCTGTACCGTGAAGTCCTGTTCCGAGGCTATTTTGAATATCGGTAACCCGGCGATTTGGTGGGCTTTTATTCCGGCGATTATTGTGGCGCTTCTGGTTCTGCTGCTGAAGCGGGATTGGCGTTTTGGTGCGCTGCTGGTTGTGTTCGGTGCTGGCTATTTCCCGTGGTTTATGTACCCGAATCGCACGATGTTCTACTTCTACGCCCTGTCTTTTGAGCCGTTCCTGATCCTGCTGTTGGCGGGTGTTTTGGGTCTGGCGCTGTCGGGTGCTCGTGGTTCGGTGTTGCGTGCTCGTTTGGGCGTGACGCTGGTGGCGATTTACCTGGTGGGTGTACTGGTGTTGAGCGCGTACTTTATGCCGCTGTGGACTGCTCAGGTAATTCCGTATGAGCAGTGGTATTCGCATATGTGGTTTAAGTCCTGGATTTAGGCTCGGTTTTTAGGCTGGGGTTTTAGGATCGGGCGATGCGAGCTTGGGTATAGCGAAGGGGGCTGGGTTCTACCGTGTGGTAGAGCCCAGCCCCCTTTGTTGTGCCCTTTCCGCGCTGGTTCGTGCGGTGAAGTGGCTGATGTTTTTTAGTTGTCGCCGACGCGTGCGGAGGCGAGCTTGACGCGCAGTTCCTGACGTTCCTGGCGGCGGCGTTCTGCCTTGAGCTTTCGGTATTTGGTGGGCCAGGTGGTCACGAGCAGGAGGGTAATCTGCGCGGCAACGAGGACCGCTACGGTGATTGCTGCATCGATCCAGAATTGCGGCGGGTAGAGGCGGATGAGGGAGCTTCGCACGGAGAACTCCCAGTTGCCCTGCGGGAAGAATACCTGGTGGAAGGTGGTGAACAGCCATTCCCAGCCGAAGACGCCCACGACGCCGAGCACCATAATGAGTCCCAGAGTAATCCATGCGCCGCTAAAGAGGCTGCGGCGGATGGTTCCGGGGGCGCGCTCGCGCAGGGAGATGCTGCTAAAGAGCGTCAGCAGGAAGAGCACGGCAACGGCTACGGTGGCGATGAGCAGTACCCACTTCACGTCGTGCATGTGGTTCACTTCTGCTTCGGTGAAGGCAAGGGTATTGTCGGCGCCGGTGGTGACGCGGGCAAGGTATTCTCGCGGCGCAAAGTTGTTGATGTAGTCCACGCCGTAGGAGCCCAGGCGCATCCTCTCGACCAGGTAGTAGCCGTAGCTGTCTTCGGGGAATCCGGGTCGGTGGTATTCGAGCCAGAGGAAGGGTGCGGAGGCTACGGCGCGGATCGCGATCATGAGTACGGTCAGCGGTACGGTGAGCGCGATGAGGGTTGCGCGGAGCTTGAGGAAGCGCGGGGTGTCTTCCACGGCGTCTTCGCGTGCTGCGGCGCGTTCTGCCGCTTCGGGCGAGGCTGCCAGGGAGGACAGCGGCGCGTTGGGGTCTGCGACCGCATGGGTGTGACCGGTGCGGGTGGTTTCGGTGCGGTACTTGCGTCCGGCGGTGGAGGCGCTTGCCGCCTCCGCGGTGGCGACGGTTTCTGCTTCAGCGGCCTTTTCGGCTTCTGCTGCTGCCGCTGCTTCTGCTTCGGCGGCGCGCTGCATGGTTTCGCGGTTGAGGTCGCTGAGGGTCGGGTTTTTGGGGGTACTCTTCGAATCGCGGACGAGGGGTACGAAGCCGGTGGAGACGTTGGTGCGGGTGCGCACGCGGGTGCCGACGCCCTGCTCACGAAGTTTGCTGCGTGCCGGGACGACGGGTACGGAACCGGTGGGCAGGTCGGGTTCTTCAGCGACGGTGGGTACGTCTGCTGCGATGCGACCGAATGCGCCGGTGTGCGGTGCCGGTTCGCTGGTGACGGTCTCTGCGCGGCGGGCCTTGAGAAGTTCTTCGGCGCTATTGCGGCGGATGGCCGGGCGCAGTGCGCCCCACATTCCTCGGTGTGTTTCTTTGCTCATTGATCTCGCGTTCTTCTTCGAGTGAATGGTGTTTGAGTGAGTTGCGGGTGTCTGTACTATCTGCCAGTTTCTCATACGCAAAGAACCTTCCGTGTGAATTCACGGAAGGTTCTTTGCATTCGGGTGTTTAAATCTTGGGTTCGAATTCTAGGATTCGGTGGTGTCCGCACCCTGGAGGGGTACCTTGTAGACCACTCGCCAACCCTGAGGTGCCGTCAGTCGTGCGGCGTGGTCGTCGCAGAGGTCGTAGGCGTGGGGTTCGCGAAATTCAGAGAGCGCGTCAATGAGTGCCGTGGAATCTGCGTAGGAGTAGTGGAGAGTAACAGTCGCCTCTCGCTGGCAGGTCTGGCGGGAGCACAGTCGTGCGGTCTGCATGTAGATGGTACCTTCCTGGCTTAGCTCGCCTGCTTGCGCAGTCGGCGGCGTTCACGTTCTGACAGCCCGCCCCAGATTCCGAAGCGCTCGTCATTGTCCATTGCATATTGTAGACATTCTTCGCGCACGGGGCATACACCGCATACCCTTTTGGCGTCTCGGGTGGAGCCGCCCTTCTCGGGGAAGAAGGCTTCGGGGTCGGTCTGGGCGCAGAGTGCTTCAGCTTGCCAGGCGAGTTCTCCGTCTTCGCCTTCGGTTCCGTAGAGTCCTGCCGCTGCGGTCCATACGTCGGTGCAGGCAGGCATGTTTCGTTCTGCGTCTGCGAGAAAGGTGTCGGTGGCTTTTTCGAGAGATTGAGTGGGATTCATGCTACGGTGCTGAGCGCCTGATGCGCGCGCGGCCGCGATGGAGCGGTCCGATGCAATGTAGGAGCCCATGGGTTTTCCTTCCGTGTTCTCATTGTGAGCTTAATGAGTCTGCGGATCCGTCGTCGACGGAATCTTAGTGTGTATGGTGTGGCATGGTTCGCTTTGGCCTCTACGGTCCCTCCAAGGCAAACACGCTTATATATCTATTAGACGTGCGACACGCCGTTTCGTCAAACTAGACTTAAACAATATTTAGATGTATGTGTTAGGGGCGTCATATTTAATGTAAATTTGACCTTTATATATTTTCCCACGCACCACTTACCCTCGCTCACACCTAAGGGACACCCAGGTTTTCCCTTCTCCAGGAGTGGTTTCCATCGCCCGTAAATTCCGCATGCTGACCGCAAATATAAGGGTTCACGACGACCACCCCACCCACCCCATCTCGAGTGCGAGGAAAGATTCTAATAATTAGATAAGAAAAACTTATCTTTTTCACCATGCGGTTTCTGAATATTTTTCGAGGCATTGCGAACCATTTACATTTCCAATTTATATTTATGCCACATTCCAAAATGAGACATTAGGGCTGTCAAACATTTTGAGCCATTAGATTTTTTAAGGCATCCTTAGGCGTTTTTACTTTACCCCTGTATCTTTTACTCCCGCGTCGGCTTCTCCACGCGCCCCACCACACGGTGCGGTAGAGTGAAACCCATGGTTACTCTCTCCCCCACCGGCGCCTCCGTGCCCACAACTCTGAACCGCTTCTTTGAGAAGCTCAGCAGCCAGCAGACTCCCGCCCTCATCTGGTATTCGGTAAATGGCGAGCGCATCGAGCTCTCCGGCAGGGTCCTCATGAATTGGGTTGATAAGAGCGCAAACCTGCTGGTTGAAGAATGCGAACTGGAGCCTGGTGAGGACTTTGACCTTCAGGCTCCCCTGCACTGGCGCACTATTGTTCTGGGCTTGGCGGCGCTGCGTGTGGGCGCTCTGCTGAACCAGGATGAGCCGTTGGTTGCCGCAGTCTGCACCGAGCAGGAGGCTGGCTACACGAACGACCCCGCGTACCTTCTGGCGGTTGATCGTGCCCCGCTGGCGCTTTCTTACACCGGTGACCTGCAGGCGCTGTCCTCCTATGCCGATGAGGTGCTCGATTATTGCGCGCTGGTGCGTAGCTTTGGCGACCAGTACTCCGGTATGCTTCCGGATGACTCGGCAGAGGTGCTTGAGGGCTTCACATACGCAGAGGCGTACGAGCAGGCGCTTGCACAGGCGCAGATTTATCGCACGGCGGGTTATGCGCTGCCTTCGGGTCAGCGTGCGCTCGCGCTGGAGTTGAGCCCCGATTACGCTTTTGATGCGTCGGAGGCGACCATGAGCGCCCTGTTGGAGGTTCTGGCGATTTTGCTCTCCGGTCATGCGGTGTTTGTGGCTGACCCGAGCGTGGACTGGCAGGATGAGCAGCTGGCGTCTCTGATGGATTCCGAGCGTGCAGTGGAGATTCCCCGCAGCTAGTTTCCCGCGCCTAGTGAGTCTTCCAAAGTTTCTAGATTTTTAAAAAACTTATCCCCCGATACAGCGTGTATCGGGGGATAAGTTTTTGGAACAAGTCTTAGCTGATGGTCGGCCTTAGGCGGGTCTAGGAGTTCTGCGAACCGGGCTTCGACTGCGCCTCGGATGCAGCCGCTTCAGAGGTTGCCTTACGTGCTGCGGGCTCTTCGCCGTCGAGGATAGCGGCGGCATCGTCAAACATGCGGCCGAGCTCCTCGTGGTCGGTGCCTTCACCTTCGTCAACCTTCTGGCGGTGCGAACCGTACACCCAGAAGCGGTAAAGGAAGTAGCGAAGGATGGTGCCCAGGATGGTACCGATGATCGTACCGGAGATGAAGGACGCCTCGGGGGTGCGCAGGTTCAGCACGTAGGTGCTGAATGCCACACAGCCTGCCTCAACGAGGATGCCGAGCAGGTTGACCAAGCCGAATTCGATAGCTTCGCGCTTCCAGTTCTCGGAGCGGGAGTCGCGGAAGGTCCACAGGCGATTCATGAGCCAGGAGAAGATGGTTGCGACAACACTTGCAACGACCTTCGCCTTAGTGTGGGACTCCGACATGATGGTCATCATCAGCATCCACACCGTCACAGAGTTCACGATGAAGGCGGCGCCGCCCACGGTACCGAATTTGAGCACCTCAATACCGTAGCTGTCCCAGAGGGATTTCAAGCGTTCGGTGAGGGTCGGTTTCGTCTGTGCGCTCATACGGGGCCTATCTAGCGGAGTTTTATCGGGAAAAAGGGGCGATATGCGACGGTGGGCGCTAGTTACGCGGCGACGGTCGAATGCTTCAGCCTCTTTTACAAGCTCTTATATGTTAATACAGTCCTGCTGTCTTCTCTGTACCTCTGAGAGTTTTTCCATGGACCTCCCAGCTATCGGGACGCCTCCGTTCACCTCGCCCCTGATGATGCCAAAGAGGCAAGCTTGAGGGCTTTACCCGCGTATCCGCCGCGTTACATCGACCGCGCAAGAATCTATGCGTTGGATCGTTTCACCTCTCTGACACCCATTCTGTGACCTTAATGTGGTCTTGCTCCCATAAGCACTCTGAAACCGGTACACTTAGGTGCTGTGACTTACCCTGTGACTGGACCCGTAATTGGCGTCATCGGTGGAGGCCAGCTGGCCCGCATGATGGCACCCGCAGCAACTAACCTTGGCCTCGACCTGCAGATTCTTGCGGAGGCGCCCACCGTCGGCGCCGTGGCGGCGGTACGTACCGCACCCGTCGGGGACTACAAAGATTTGGACACCCTCCGCGAATTTGCTCGCGGCAAGGATGTCATCACTTTCGACCATGAGCACGTGCCCACCGAATTTCTGCGCACCCTCATGGCAGAGGGCGTGAACGTTCAGCCCCGCCCCGAAGCCCTGCAGTACGCCCAGGACAAGCTCCTGATGCGCCAGGCCGTTGAGCGCCTGGGTCTGCCGAACCCGCGTTGGGCTCAGGTTTCTACCCTGGACGAGCTGCTCGCCTTCGGTGATGAGATCGGCTGGCCCGTGGTGTTGAAGACCCCGCGCGGCGGCTACGACGGCAAGGGCGTTCTCGTTCTGGATTCCCCCGCCGATGCTCGCGAGCGCAGCGCCGAGTGGTTCGAGCAGCTGCCTTCCCGCACTGATTTCTCCGCCCTGCTCGCTGAGGAGAAGGTGCCCTTCACCCGTGAGCTCTCCGCGCTGGTTGCTCGCCGTGAAAGCGGCGAGGTGCGCCCCTGGCCGGTCGTTGAGACCATCCAGGTGAACTCCATCTGTGACGAGGTCATTGCCCCCGCGCAGAATCTGGACCCCGAGATTGCTGAGGCTGCCGCTTCCGCCGCCGTGACTATTGCTTCCGAGCTGGGTGTCACCGGTGTGATGGCTGCTGAGCTTTTTGAGGTGCCCGGCTCCCCCGCAGGCTTCTACATCAACGAACTGGCGATGCGCCCGCACAACACCGGCCACTGGACTCAGGACGGTTCGGTGACCAGCCAGTTTGAGCAGCACCTGCGTGCGGTGCTTGATCTGCCGCTGGGCGATACCTCCGTGCTGGAGGGCGTTGCAGTGATGAAGAACTACCTGGGCGGCGAGAACGAGGATATCTTCGGCGTCTACCCGCTGGCGCTTTCGGCTGAGCCGCGCGCAAAGATTCACTTCTACGGCAAGGAAACCCGTCCGGGACGCAAGATTGGTCACGTGAACATTACTGGCACGGTGGCTGAGCTTGACGAGTTGCGCCACAGCGCCGCGAATGCCGCCTCCATTTTGCGTGACGGCCGCCCCCTGTAGCCCCTGTTTTAGCCGGTGCGCGGGGTGAGTGCATCCTGCATATCCGGTACCCCCTAGTGATGGTGGTTCGCCACCGCATCCTGAAAGGATATGAGGATTATGTCTCAGTCTCCCTATGATTCCTCCCAGCCCATCGTTGGCATTGTGATGGGTTCGGATTCGGACTGGTCGGTCATGGAGGCCGCAGCCGAGGTTCTGGACGAGTTCGGCATCCCCTACGAGGCTGACGTCGTCTCGGCTCACCGCATGCCCGAGGACATGATTGAGTACGGCAAGAAGGCTCACAGCCGCGGTATCCGCGTGATTATTGCCGGTGCCGGCGGTGCCGCTCACCTGCCGGGCATGCTCGCCTCCGTCACCGCTCTGCCGGTGATTGGTGTTCCGGTGCGCCTGAAGAACCTCGAAGGCATGGACTCGCTGCTGTCGATTGTCCAGATGCCCGCCGGTGTTCCGGTGGCTACCGTGTCCATTAACGGTGCTCGCAATGCGGGTCTGCTGGCCCTGCGCATCCTGGGTTCGGGTACTGATTCTTTCGCCCGCCAGGTGCATGACGACCTGCGTCAGTTCTCTCAGGATCTGCGTCAGAGCGCTATGGACAAGGGCGCCGCCCTGCGCACCCGCGTAGCCGAGGCGAAGGCGAAGGCTGCTGCCGAGCATGAGGCTGAGGAGAGCACCTCCTCGACTCGCCCGGCACCTGCTCCCGAGGCTTCCTCGGAGCCGCAGGCTTACGTTCCCTAAGCTCGGATACACTAGAAGTATGAGCAATATTCTTCAGTCCGATATTTGGGCACGTTTTCAGGAATCTAATGGTCACACCGTAATTCGTAAGAGCGGTAACGGCTGGTCGTACCTTGCGACCGTTGAGGGCGGTGCTACCGGCCGCTACTTGTACAGCCCGTACGGACCGGTTGCTTCGAGCGCTGTGGCCTTCGACGAGGCTCTTGCCTCGTTGAAGGAAGAGGCCGCGAAGCTTCGTTGTCTGTTTGTGCGTATTGAGCCTACTGAGTCCGCCATCTGGGGCGATCAGGATGCTGCGGCGTTCCTGGCTCGTCGCGGTGCGGTTCTGGCTCCTCGCCAGGTGCAGCCTTCGCACACGCAGATTATTGACCTCTCGGGCACCGAGGATGAGATCATCAAGGGAATGATTTCCGGTTATCGTACTCGTCATCGTAATATCCACAAGAAGGGCGTGACCGTTGAGGTGTCGACCAATCCCTCGGATATGTCGATTCTCTTCGGCTTCCTCGAGGAGACCGCGGAGCGTAACGGCTTCAACCGTCAGCACGACGACTACCTGATGCAGGCGGCTCGCGTGCTGATGCCCGCCGGTGCGGCGTCGCTCTACATTGCGAAGCTGGCGGGCGAGAACGGCGAAAGCACCCCGATTGCGGCGGCGTTCGTGTACGATTCGGACGATACCCGCACCTACGCGCACGCGGCGGCATCCTTCGAGCACCGCACCCTTAGTGCCGGTGTTGTGGTGATGACGAACTTAATCCTGGACGCTAAGCGTAAGGGCCTGAAGTACGTTGACCTCTTCGGCATCGCGCCGGAGGATCAGCCGGATCACGAGTGGGCCGGTTTCACGAAGTTCAAGAAGTCCTTCGGCGGCGAGTCCGTGGAGTACCCGGGTACCTGGGATGTGCCGGTCACCTCGCTGGGTTACCGCGCCTACACCCTGGCGTACAAGGCTCGTCCTGCGGTTTGCGATGCAGTGGCAAAGGCGAAGGCAAAGGTTCAGTCCTTCCGCTCTCGCTAACGACTTCAGGCGCCCCAATCTGGGTAGGTTCTGAGAGCTAAAAGCTAAATATACGAGCCAATATATGGGCTTAAATATACAAGGGAGCCGCCCCCAACCGAATCACTCGGTTGGGGGCGGCTCCGTATGTTTGGGGGCTACCTCAAAGGCTTAGGCTTCGCCGGGGCTCTTGGTGTGCGAGAGGATCTCGCGCAGGCGGGAGAGGCGGTGCTCAGCCTCAACGGTACGCACGGTGCCCGAGGAGGAACGCATGACCAGCGACTGGGTGGTCACAACGTTCTTGCTGTAGCGCACGCCGCGCAGCAGCTTGCCGTCGGTGATACCGGTTGCGGCGAAGAAGCAGTTGTCGCTGGTGACCAGGTCGTTGGTGGTCAGCACGCGGTCCAGGTCGTGACCGGCTTCCAGTGCCTTTTCACGCTCTGCCTCGTCGGTCGGTGCCAGGCGGCCCTGGATAACGCCACCGGTTGCCTTGATAGCGCACGCTGCGACAACGCCTTCGGGGGTGCCGCCGGTGCCGAGCATGAGGTCCACGCCGGTGTTTTCGCGGCAGGCTGCGATAGCGCCGGCGACGTCACCGTCGAGGATGATGCGGGTACGGGCACCTGCCTCGCGAATCTCCTGGATCAGCTTGGCGTGGCGGGGGCGGTCCAGCACGCATACGGTCAGCTCGCTGACCTTCTTGCCCTTAGCCTTAGCGACCAGGTGCAGGTTCTGCTTGACGGGCAGGCGCAGGTCCACGAACTCTGCGGCGTCGGGGCCGGTGACCAGCTTCTCCATGTAGAACACTGCGGAGGGGTCGAACATGGTGCCGCCATCTGCCACAGCAATCACGGAGAGGGCGTTGTCCATGCCGAGTGCGGTCAGGCGGGTACCGTCGATGGGGTCAACCGCGACGTCGAGGGAGGGGCCGGAGCCGTCGCCGACGTTCTCGCCGTTGTACAGCATGGGAGCCTTGTCCTTCTCGCCTTCACCGATGACGACGGTGCCGTTGAAGTTGACGGTGGAGAGGCGGTAACGCATTGCGTCTACGGCTGCACCATCTGCGAGGTTCTTTTCGCCTGCGCCGACCCAGGGGCCTGCAGCAATTGCTGCTGCTTCAGTCGCGCGGACCAGTTCCATTGCGAGGTTGCGATCGCCGTGGTTGTTGTTCGTAGTCATAGACTCACCTTCGAGATTTCTGAATACACCGTCGGCTGGCTGGTTCTTTCCAGCACGAAGTCGCCGACGCAGTAGTGCTCCTTTCAGGATAGCGCGCTCAGGCTTCGTTTTTCTTGTTCTGAACGAGTTTGCGTGCGTGTTGACTTTAAGGTGAGCAGATGCGGCAAATCGGTGAGGGCTGCGTCTCTCTTCGACGTTTCTTGTGCTCTGAGGCGCTGATTTTGGGTGTTGTGAAGGCGTGCCAAACTAGCTATTTTTCGCATATTTAAGGCATATTTGAGGTAGGTTCTTTCTCCGGGAGGCTCCCGGCAAGGAGCTGAGCTTCAGCACGAGCGCCTGAAGCCCCACATACCCGTTCGCAGATTCGTTTGCTCTGGCGCAGGCGTTATCTGTATTTGTCCGCTAAGGAGCATCACATGGCTGGCATCCAACCGACTCCCGCAGAAGCATGGAAGCGTCTGAAGGACGGTAACCGCCGTTTTGTTGAGGGTAGCAATGAGCACCCCAACCAGGACACGATTCGCCGTACCGACCTGGCATCGGGTCAGTTCCCGTTCGCCTCGATTTTCGGTTGCGGTGACTCTCGCCTCGCGGCAGAGATTATTTTTGATCTGGGCCTGGGCGACGCGTTCGTGGTGCGTACCGCCGGTCATGTGCTGGAGAATGCCGCGCTCGGTTCGTTGGAGTACGCGGTTGATGAGTTTGAGACCCCTATCGTGATGGTTCTCGGTCACGACTCCTGCGGTGCTGTGACTGCGGCCAGCAAGTCCCTGGAGTCCGGTGAGATGCCGCACGGCTTCATCCGTAACCTGGTGCAGCACATCCTGCCTTCGGTGATGTCCCCGAAGCTGCCGGAGAACCCGGTCGTCAACGACATGGTGCGTGAGCACACCCGCCAGACCGCCATCCGAATTATTGAGCAGTCCCACATCATTTCGGATGCAGTGGTTGAGGGTAAGGTCGCCGTGATTGGTGTCTTCTACCATCTGAAGGAAGGTAAGGCAGAGCTGGTGTTCAGCTCGCAGGACCTGACCCTGCCGGAGGAGAAGAACGACGCGCAGAACCCGCCGACTCAGACGCTTCCGGTGGTCGTGAAGACTCCCCCGCGCGTTGTGGTTGCCGAGAACCTGGACTAGGTTTCCTCTTCTCCGCTCATTACGAGCCTTAGCGCGAGAACCCACATGCTCGCACTTAAGAACAGATTTTTCTATGGGATACCCCCGCCACGGTAGCGTGTTCGCACATCTACCGGGGCGGGGTTTTTACGTGCCTTCTCACGCCTCAAAATTTATGAGCGTTTTTCCTCTTTTGACACCTTTTCGAGGCGACGTAAGCCACTTTGAACGCCTATCCTAGAGGTATGGCTGAAAACATTGAATACCGCATTGAACATGACACCATGGGCGAAGTTCGCGTTCCGGCTGATGCACTCTACCGTGCACAGACCCAGCGCGCAGTCGAGAACTTCCCGATTTCGGGTCAGACCCTCGAATCCGCTCATATTCGTGCGCTTGCCCTCGTGAAGAAGGCAGCCGCGACCGCCAATGAGGAACTCAAGGTGCTCGACGCTGAGCGCGCCCAGGCTATCCGCGACGCAGCGGATCTGGTAGCAACCGGTAAGTACGACGCCCACTTCCCCATTGACGTCTTCCAGACCGGTTCCGGTACCTCCTCGAACATGAACGCGAACGAGGTTCTGGCAACCCTGGCAACCCGTTCTCTGGAATCCAAGGGCATTGAGGTTCACCCCAATGACCACGTGAACGCTTCCCAGTCCTCCAACGACGTCTTCCCCACCTCCGTGCACGTTGCTGTGACCGAGGCTCTGGTGAAGGACCTGATTCCCGCTCTCGAGGTGCTCGCTGAGTCCCTGGAGCGCAAGTCCGCAGAGTTCAAGGACGTTGTGAAGTCCGGTCGTACCCACCTGATGGACGCAACCCCTATCACCCTGGGCCAGGAGTTCTCCGGCTACGCCGCAACCGTGCGTTACGGCATTGAGCGTGTGAACGCTTCCCTGCCTCGCGTGGCTGAGGTTCCCCTGGGCGGTACCGCTGTGGGTACCGGCATTAACACCCCGGACGGCTTCTCCGCTCGCGTGATTGAGCTGCTCGCTGAGGAGACCGGCCTGCCCCTGACCGAGGCTCGTAACCACTTCGAGGCTCAGGCTAACCGTGACGGCCTGATTGAGGTTTCCGGTCAGCTGCGCACCCTGGCGTACGGCCTGATGAAGATCAGCAACGACATCCGCTGGATGGGTTCGGGCCCGAACACCGGCCTCGGCGAGCTGCACATCCCCGATCTGCAGCCCGGCTCCTCGATTATGCCCGGTAAGGTCAACCCCGTGATTTGTGAGGCTACCATCATGGTTGCCGCTCAGGTTATCGGTAACGACGCAACCATTGCTCTGTCTTCCACTAACGGCGCGTTTGAGCTGAACGTGGGTATCCCGGTGATGGCTGCTAACCTGCTACAGTCGATCCGCCTGCTCGCTAATGTTTCCCGTGTTTCGGCTGAGAAGATGATTGACGGTCTGACCGCTAACGTTGACCGTTGCCGCTTCCTGGCTGAGGCTTCGCCGTCGACCGTGACCCCGCTGAACAAGCTGATTGGTTACGAGGCTGCTGCGAAGATCGCTAAGTACTCGGTGGCTCACAAGGTGACTGTCCGTGAGGCAGTTGTGGCTCTGGGTTATGTGGAGCGCGGCGAAGTGACTGAGGAGCAGCTGGATGCGGCTCTGGACGTCACCAAGATGCTGGGCAACTTCTAATCTCACCCCGCCTGAACCTCCTCTGAGGTTCGCGGCTTAACCATAGAGGGAGGGGCGACTCGCCATGACGGCGGGTCGCCCCTCCCTCTGTATGTGTTCTCTGCCCCGTCATTGAGTTGGTAGCGGGTTCTCACTATTGTTCAACAATATTGAACACTTTGAACTGTTTATAGTGGACCAGCGTGTAGATGAGGCAGAGTACAGCCGGGATACTGACGACAAGCGCAGCGTTGAAGGAGCCGAGATGGTCAAGCATCAGTGCTACCGCGCCCATGGAGTACAGCGTTCCTAATCCAAACACGGCACCGTCAAGGGAGCTGGCACGCCCCAGTAGCTCATTCGGTGTAATGCAGTCACGCAGATTGTTGGAGAAGATGAAAGCTGATGCCCATCCTACGTCCAGAATGAAGAGCAAGGCTCCGAGCACTACGGGGTTATTGCTGATGGTGACGAGCGGTATTCCGAGCAGGGATACGACATTGGCGACCAGCAGCATTCCTCGTGTGTTCTCGAAAGAGAGGAAACGATCGATGATGAGCGCCGCGACGATACCACCGATACCGCTGCAGGCCATAATCATGCCTACCACTGAGGCTTCAAAAGTGAGCTCCTCATACAGGCGGTAAATAATGATGAGTGAATACGATGCCGTAGCTGCCGCCAAGAAAAACGTGTAGACAAGGATAAGTCTCTGCGGGGCGCCGGAGAACATGTATTGGATGCCGTCGAACATCCGGTGAATAAACCCATGTTGTGCGGTTTCGCGTTGCTCAGTTTTAGTTTCCATCTCTACGGAAGGCAACGTTGCGTATGAAATAGTTGCCGCCCCGAAAAGGAGCACCGGGACAATAAGACCGACCGTTGCGCCCGCGACAAGAACAATAAATCCTGCTGTAGGGGGCGCAATGATTGCGGATATTCCCTCGCAAATTTCACGACGTGCGTTGTACGAAAGAAGGTTTTCTCGTCCGAGAAGCTGCGGAATATATCCTGCTTCTGAGGCAGCAGCCAGTTCAGAGAAGACACCACTCACAAATCCTAGTGCGGCGATGGTGAACCATGACAGCATATGCTGCTCAATCATCAACGCCAAGGTAAGGATGCTGAGGATGTTTACTGCCCCGGCAATCACGATCATAGGTTTTCGAGGCAGACTATCAGATAGGGTTGCTAGTGGATATGCCAAGGCGATATTAGGGATTTGCATGGCTACTGCCATCACGCCAGCCAGCCCAATTTCGCCTGTACTAGCGAGAATCGCGATGGGTAGGGCGAAGGAATATATTCCTGTACCTACCAGAGAGCCGATAAGGGCTACGTAGATTCTCCAGGGTATTTTGTGTGTTGTCATGCTTTACTCCTTCCAGGGCGCGTCAAAATAGCGACCAAGAATTGCGATGAACACAATGAGCCTAGTTCACAGAAAAATGGCATGCCTTAAAGATTTATAGGCAGAGTAAAAGGAAAGCGACCACGCTCACCAGAACATCACGTGAACGGATTTTTTCGGGTTACTGACTAATACGGGGCCGTCACTCCCAATGTAACCCGCGTCATATATAAAGCATCTCATGCGCACCACCCATAACTCGACACATAGGCACAACTTAAAGTAAAAAAGACAAAAACAAAATAAAGCCACGGCAAATTTTAGGCCTCCAGCCCCTCACTCCCACAGAAAAGCAGGAAGAACCACCCAATAACATGTAACAAACTGTTGTAAAAATGCTGGGAGGGGCGACTCGCCATGACGGCGGGTCGCCCCTCCTTCTGTATCTACACGCCTCATTCGGCGGCTTTTACGGAGTCTAGTAGCCGGTCTAAAGTTCTTCCGGCGGCACCGATTCCAACCCAAAACGGCAGTGGCCGTCATAGTTTAGCGCCGCATCAATACGGTCCAGCATCCGCTCCGAAAGCAACGCACGCTCCGCCGGGTCAGACACATCCACCCAACGCACCTGCGAAGACTCCTCGTCGTTCACCTTCGCCTCGCCAGAAACCCAGCGGCACAAGAACGTATGATCCAAGAACTGGCAGCGGTCACCATTACCGAACTGCATCGGCGGGTCAGCCTTCACCTGCGCCAACTCCAGAACCTCAATCTGCACGTTCGCCTCCTCCTGCGCCTCACGCAGGCAGGTCAGTGCGGGGCTCTCCCCCGGGTCCACAATGCCCGTAATCGGGGTCCACGCCCCGTTATCGCTACGGCGCACCAGCAGCACCTTAGAATCCTGCTCACGGTACACTACAGCCGTCGCACCGGACAGCCACAGGTAATCCGAGCCGATCCGCTCACGCAGCTTACGGATATAGGGAGGAGTAGGCATAACATCAACCTTTCAAAAGCCCCGGCAGTTCTGCCGAGAAATAGGTGCTAGAGAGCAGAGCAAACAGCCGCGAGCCGCACGGAGAATGAACCATACGAAGAACAAGCCCGCCACGTAGCCGGGCGGTCACCCCACTTCGGAATCTACCACAGAGAATATACCGGAGCCGCCAACGCCACCAGCGCACCCAGAAGCATAAACGGACCGAAGGCAATGCGGGTGCTACCGCGCACCTTCGTAAACAGAACCAGAGCCAAAGACACCAGACCACCGGCAAGGAACGTCACCAGCGACGCCCACCCCAGGTTCGCCCAGGACAGGTACCCGAGCACGCCGCCCAGAATACTGGCAAGCTTCACATCCCCGCGGCCCAGCGCCCCGAACGACAGAATACGCAGAAGCCCGTAGCAGAACCACAGCACCAGACCGGCACCCATCACACGCCAAATATCGGCGGGGCGACCGGCAAAAAGCAAAGACACCGGCAACGCCGTATAGGTGGCAATAGCCAAAGGAATCAGGATGCGGTGCGGCAGACGGTGCTCCCGCACGTCAATACGCCACAGCCGCAGGGCGCACCACAGAAAATACAGCAGGTAGCTGCCGAGCACCAGAGCGGCAATAACGGAGGCGCCGCCTGCGTTGTAGAGGCGGGAAAGCTCAGCGAGCATAGAACGTCCATTCTGTATTGCTGGAGGCTGTACTACCGGTAACTACTAGCCAGCGGCACCAGAGTACATAGATGCTAGAGCATCTAAGTTCTAGGAACCGAAGCGGCGGGAACGGTTCGCGTAATCCCGCAGGGCACGCAAAAAATCAACGCGCGTGAAATCCGGCCACAGGGCACGGCAAAAATAAAACTCAGAATACGCACTCTGCCAGGTCATGAAACCGGACAGGCGCTGCTCGCCCGAAGTGCGAATCAGCAGGTCCGGGTCGGGCATATCGGCGGTGTACAGGTGCGAAGAAATATCCTCCACGCTCAGCTGTTCAGCAAGCGATTCCAAGGAGGCACCCTCAGCGGCGGCCTCACGCAGAACCGAACGGACCGCGTCCACAATCTCCTGGCGACCGCCGTAGCCGACCGCAATGTTCACGCGAACGCCGGGCAGGTGCGCCGTCTGCTCAATCGCCCAGTCCAGGCGCTCGTGCAGCTGGCGAGGAATCAGGTCAATGTTGCCGATGGCGCGCACCGGGCCGCAGGCGGAATCCACCAGACGCACCAGGAACGCATCAATCACAGCGATCAGACCGGTCAGTTCCTTCTCGGGGCGCTTCAGGTTCTCAGTGGAGAGCATGTACAGGCTCACCTGCGGAATCGACAGCTCAGTACACCACGCCAGAAAATCAATAATTCGCTCCGCACCGGCGGCGTGGCCCTCACGGGTGCTCAAGCCGCGCTGAGCCGCCCAGCGGCGGTTACCGTCCACCAGTACTCCAATATGTGCCGGCAGGGATTCGGGGCTCAGCGAGCGCGCCAGAGCCTGCTCATAGACGGTAGGCTCAGTGACAGTGCCGGGGTTGCTGGCGTGGCCGTGCACAGTAATCACGGGCAGGGCGTTGGCGCTCATAGCTCATACCTCATTCGGCTGTCGTGGCAGATAATTCAGCGGGCTCATCACGAAAGAGCCCGAGCTCTTATTCTACGCCGCCGCGCCGTACCTTCGCGGCAATCGGCATCACGGATGGGCTGAGAATCGGCTCAAAATTTGTGGCGGCTGGTAGCGGCAGGCGAGGTTGCATACAGGGGCTGCACACATCGCGTGCCTAAGAATGGATGATGCCCTTCACCCACGACTCATATCGTGGGTGAAGGGCATCATTGTAACGCGCGGGGCGATGCACCCCAGCCTAGATAACGTAGTAGTCGCTCAGGCCCTCGTCCAGGCTAGATTCGGGCAGCTGAACCTCAGTATGCGAGGCGGCCAGCGTGTAGTCCTCCCAGGGCCAAATGTCCTTCAGCTGTTCACTGGGAACGGCGAAGAACACGCCGTTCGGGTCCACCTGCGAGGCGTGCGCGCGCAAAGCCTGATCGCGCTGCTCAAAGTGATCGGTCACCAGGATGCGGGTCGTAGTTTCGTGGCGAGGTGCCTCCCCCGAGGAGGCGCGGTGCGCGAGGTTCTCAATCCAGCCGCTCAGCAGGCTCTCACCGTGCGTATCGAGCAGATGCTCGTGCAGGGCTAGGGTGCGTTCGGGGTTGAATGCGCGGTCGTAGTAGAGCTTCAGCGGGGTCCAGGGATCGCCCTCACCCACGTAGGCTTCCGGGTCGCCTGCCTTCTCGAATGCTTCCACGGCAACCTTGTGAGTCATGATGTGGTCGGGGTGCGGGTAGCCGCCAATCTCGTCATAGGTGATGATGATGTGCGGGCGGTACTCACGCACCAGACGCACGAGCGGCGCGGCGGCACGGTCCAGGGGTATGGTGCCAAAGCTACCGAAGGGAAGCGGCGGCATGGGGTCGCCCTCGGGCAGACCAGAGTCGAAGAAGCCAATCCAGCGGTGTTCAATACCCATAATCTCGCGGGCAGCCGCCATCTCAGCGCGGCGCAGACCCGGCAGGTCACGGTGCGCACGCGGGCTCTTATCGATCTCCTCATTCAGGATGTCACCGCGCTCGCCGCCGGTCATCGTCGCCACCATGAAGCGGGCGCCACGAGCAATATACGCCGAGGCGGTACCGGCACCCTTGGAGGACTCGTCATCCGGGTGGGCGTGCACCGCGAGGATGCGCAGACCGGTGTAGTCCTCCTCCAGCGGTTTGAGGGAGTCCACGGGAGGGTGAGTCGGCAGGTTTGCCTTCAGCTGTTCAATGGCTTCGCTCACGGTGGTCTCCTTTAGGTGATGCGCCAGGGGTCGATGATGTGTCTGTGACTCGCGAATACGAGCGCTACACGGCAGAAATTTTACGGTTGTAGCTTCTCGTATGATACCCAAGGATAGCGCCGGTGCACTAGCGCAGATGACGCCGTGTGACGTCGTGAAACGTTCCGTCATATCAGCAGATTCACGGGCATGAAACAGGCTGATGCTGGCGGAGTGTTCAGCTACCGGCGTGCGTACCGACGAAGATGCGTTCAGAGGGGAAGATACGACCGGCATAACAGCCGAAAATCCTCCGGTGCTCTAGAATAGGTCTGTTGATTCATTCCGTTACCGGCACCGCCGCGCATTGAACGCGGCACGCGGTAGCGGGTTTATTCGTTTCGCACCGGCAGAGCCGGCGCATAAGCAAAGGACACGCATGGCTGAAAACACCGGTGCATGGCTCACTCAGGACGCCTTCGACCGCCTCACCCAGGAGCTGGAGCACCTCTCCGGCCCGTACCGCCAGGAAATCGTTGACCGCATCGCGCAGGCACGCGATGAGGGTGACCTCCGCGAGAACGGCGGCTACCACGCAGCACGCGATGAGCAGGCTAAGAACGAGGCGCGTATCAAGCAGCTCAAGCACCTGCTCGAAACCGCACAGATTGGTGAGGCGCCCGTTGATGACGGCGTGGTAAGCCACGGCATGGTCATCGAAGCTGAGGTTGCAGGCCGCACCCTGAAGTTCCTGCTCGGCTCCCGCGAAATTGAGGACACCCTCCCTGCCGGCACCGACCTGAAGGTCTTCTCCGAGAAGTCTCCCCTCGGCGCAGCAATTATGGGTGCTAAGCAGGGCGACGAGGTTTCCTACACCGCTCCGAACGGTAAGGAACTGAGCGCCAAGATTGTCTCCGTGACCCCTTACCAGGGCTAAGAGACTAGCTAAGAAGCTAGGACTGCGAGACAGCACTAGATTTAAAACAAACAGTGCGGGGTGCTGACTATAACGGTCAGCACCCCGCACTGTTTTTTGTCTATTCTTGCGTTCTGCCGATAAAGCTCAGACGCACCTATTACAGCTCGTCGGCTAATAAATATATCGGCTTAGTAAACGATGATGGGCTTGAAACCCTCATCCTCCAGGGCAGAAATAACCTGGCGGCAGTGCTCCACACCCTTGGTCTCCATGTCGATGGTAATCGACACGTCGCCCATGGAGAGCGAGCCACCCACGCGGGTGTGGTCCACGCCGGTCACGTTCGCGTCGTTCTCAGAGATGATGCGGGAGATGGTCGCCAGCTCACCCGGGCGGTCAGAAAGCATCATCTTCACGGTCATGTAGCGGCCAGCCGCAGACAGACCGCGCTGAATCACCTTCAGCATCAGCATCGGGTCAATATTACCGCCGGAGAGCACACACACGACCGTACCCAGGTCGCCGTACTCTTCCTTCAGCTTGCCGTTCATCAGCGCCGCCACGGGCACCGAACCGGCAGGCTCCACCACAAGCTTGTTACGTTCCATCAGGAAGATCAGAGCGCGAGCAATATCGTCTTCGCTCACGGTCGCCACATCGTCCACCAGCTCCTTGATGATGGAGAAAGGCATCTGGCCGGGGCGGCCCACCGCAATACCGTCAGCGATGGTGGAAACCTTCTTCAGCGGCACCAGAGCATCCGCTGCCAGCGACAGCGGGTACGCTGCCGCGTGTTCCGCCTGAACACCAATAATCTTGATCTTCTTGCCGAGCTTCTGCTCCTTCGCGCGGATAGCAGCGGACAGACCAGCCAGCAGACCGCCGCCGCCGACGCCCACAATGACGGTGTCAACGTCCGGAACCTGCTCCAGAATCTCCAGACCGATCGTGCCCTGACCGGCAATAATGTCTTCATTGTCGAAGGGGTGCACGAACACCGCGCCGGTCTCATCGGCGTAGCGCTTTGCCTCCGCGAGAGCCTCATCCACGGTCACGCCGTGCAACTCAACCTCAGCACCGTGATCACGGGTCGCGGTAATCTTCGGCAGCGCCGCACCCAGCGGCATGTAAATACGGGCTTTAATGCCCAGACGGTCAGCCGCCAGAGCCACACCCTGCGCATGGTTACCCGCGCTCGCCGCCACAACGCCGCGCTTCTTCTCCTCCTCGGAGAGCTTCGCCATGCGCACGTACGCACCGCGCACCTTGAAGGAACCGGCACGCTGTAAGTTCTCGCACTTAAAGAAAACCTCTGAACCGAGGCGCTGGCTCAGCGCACGCGAATGGGCGACGGGGGTGCGTTCAATAACGCCTTCGAGCAGCTCTGCGGCACGTTCAATGTCGGTGAGGGTCACGGGCAGGGAGTCGAGATCTACGCTCACGAGGTTTCCATTCTGATGGTACGTATTCTGGCGGCACCTAGCCCCGCACGCTGAAAGACGCGCGGTGGCACAGTGCACACTCCATTCTAGAGGATGCACAGGCATAAAGCAGGGGCTGCCCCTACACTCTCAACAGATAGTGCAGAAACAGCCCCTACTCTAGGTGATGTGCGAGCGTCTAGCCCGCGGTTAGTCACATTGACTTGAGTTCTAAGCCTTCTCAGATTCCTTAGATTCTTCAGAGCTTTCGGAAGTCTTAGCTTCCTTCGCCTTTTCAGACTCTTCAGCCTTCTTACGGCGCTCCAACTCATGCGGGAAGAGGAACTCCTCCTCACGAGGCGCCTCCTTCTCCCAGTCACGGTTCGCCAGGTAACGCACCACCGAGTTGACCACAGCCAGAGTCGGCACGGCGAACAGAGCACCCACCGCACCAAAAATCATGGAGCCACCAGCCACCGAGAAAATAACCGCCAGCGGGTGCAGGGAGACAGCCTTACCCATAATGAGCGGCTGCAGAATGTGGGATTCAAGCTGCTGAACCAGCAGAACAATACCGAGCATAATCAGCGCCTGCACCGGCCCCAGAGCAACCAGCGCCAGCAGCACAGCCACAGCACCGGAAATGAGGGCACCAATCACCGGAACGAAGGAACCGAGGAAGACCAACACACCCAGCGGGATAGCCAGCGGAACACCCAGAATTGCGGCACCAATACCGATGCCGATAGCGTCAATAGCCGCCACCAGAATCTGAACGCGCACGTACGCACCCAGGGACTTCCAGCCCGCGCGACCCGCGCCGTTGACTGCGGCACGCGCATCCTTCGGGAAGAGGCGGGTGACGAACAGCCAGATACGCTCGCCCTCCATCAGGAAGAAGACCAGGGTGAACAGAGTCAGCAGGGTGCCGGTCGCAACCTCAGCCGCAGTCGAACCCACCTGAGACACACCGTGCAGCACGGAGCTGGGGTTATTGCTGACGGCACTTTCTGCTTGATCCAGCAACTGATTCAGCTGATCGGCACCAAACTCATAGCCGAGCCCTTTCAGCCAACCAACCAGCTGTTGGTAACCCTGCACCGCCTTATCCGCCATGGACACAAAACCACGCAGAATCTGCTGACCGGTCAGCGAAATAATACCGGCGAGCACCAGAATCATACCGATTTCGGCAATAGCCGCCGCGCCACCGGCACGAACACCCTTCTTACGCAGAAGCATCACAGCGGGGCTCAGCAGAGCCGCCAGAAGCAAAGCCACCAGAAGAGAAATAACCAGCAGGGAGACGTGCCCCAGACCCTTCCAAAGGATCCAGCCGGCACCGGCAATCATAATGATGCGCCACGCCCAAGCACCGGCAACTTCCATGGCAAAAGGAACCCGGTAGCCGCGCTCCTCCTCGGCTACATGTTCTTCTGCAACAGGTGTAATTTTCACGGTGTCTCCAAATCGTTATCGGTGTCGCACTCGTGCGGGGTAGCTTCAGCTACCCCATCGGAGGCGGTGTGTGGTGTTGTTATTGTGTGCTCTCCCCCGCGCCTCGATACAGCAGGGAAGTAAAGCGGCAAAGGCGGCGGCACCATCACGGTACCGCCGCCTCAAAGTGAGCTTTAGTCGTTGCTAAAGATGCTTGCCAGGTACATGAGAACACGCAGGATCTCAACGTACAGCCAGACCAGAGAAGCGGTCAGGCCGAAAGCAAGGCGCCAAGACTCACGCTCGGGCAGGCCAGCCTCCACAGCCTCGGAGGTGGTGGTGAAGTCCAGCAGCAGCGAGTAGGTTGCCAGCGCAACAGCGAACAGGCCAACCACCAGGCCCAGCGGAATACCACCGATAGAGAAGCTGTTCAGCGAGGAACCGAAGATACCCGCACCCAGAATCGAGATGAAGCCGTACGCCATGTAACCAATAGCGCCGATCATGAAGATCTTGTTGAGCTTAGGAGTTGCGCGCAGCTTGCCATTTGCGAACAGAGCAAGGGTGGTACCTGCAACCACGAGGGTTGCCAGAACCGCCTGAATTGCCACGCCGGGGTAGCGCATGTCCACAACAGCGGACAGACCGCCGAGCAGCAGACCTTCCATGAGTGCGTAGGTCATGACCAGGACCGGGGAAACCTTCTTCTTGAAGGAGTTCACCAGGCCCAGGACCAGACCGCCAACCATGCCCAGGAGCAGCAGCACCGGTGCATACCATGCAACGGCGGCACCGACAGCGACCAGGCCCAGGTTGATGCCGGTCTTAACCATGACATCGTTCATGGTCAGGCGCTCACCGGCGGGGATGGACTCCGAGTAGGTGGGAGCCGCTACACCGTAGTCAGCCTCACCGTACGGCTGGCCGTACTGTGCCTGCTGACCGTAGGGCTGCTGACCGTACTGTGCCTGCTGACCATACTGGGGCTGGCCGTAAGCGTTCTGGCCGTACTGTGCCTGCTGACCATACTGGGGCTGGCCATAGGGCTGCTGACCGTAGCCCTGCTGGCCGTACTGGCCGTAGGACTGCTGACCGTACTGACCGTAAGTCTGCTGGCCGTAGCCCTGCTGCTGACCGTACGCCTGCTGGTTGTTCGGCTGAGCCTGCGCACCAGCGCCAAAGCGACCGAAGCGAGAGTCACCCTGGGTGACGTTCTTCGTCATTGAATTAATAAGCGGGTTTCCCGCCATCATTCTCTCCTTAGATGGAACAAAACTAATTTTGTTAATTCTATCGGATAGACTCTGCGCTCACGGGCCCTGTTCGTTACGAGCAAGGGCTTCTGTCGACCTTGCCAGAATATTTCGGGGTGGCGTTTACCTGAGGTTTACCCAGGTTCACACCGCCCCTGTACGGAGGCCCCCTCCGTGGCTTGCAATAAAGCCCCTAGTGCGAGGCTTCCAAACGATCCAGAAGCTGCTCCAGGTACCCCAGAATTGCCTGCTCCTCGTTCGTGCCAATCACTTCATCTGCCGCATCCTGCACAACCTTGGGAGCGTTAGACATAGCAACACCCCAGCCCGCATAGCGGAGCATCTCCATGTCATTCTCGCCGTCACCGAAGGCAAGAATACCCGCCGGGTCAGCACCCAAACGCTTGCACAGATCCTTAAGACCGGTCGCCTTGTTGACGCCGGTACGCACCAGGTCGATGGCCCCAAAGCCGCTGACCATCGGGGTAACGGTCTGCGGAAGAACCTCACGCAGGTAGACGCTCAGCTGCTGGGTCTGCTTCGGAGGAGTCAACAGCGGGAACTTGATGGGGGCACCCTCAAAGTCTTCAATGGAGTCAATCATGACCGCACCAGGGAAGAAAAACGCGGCAAAGTCCTCCAGGGTGAGGGTTTCGGGAAGCTCCTGGCCGGTGTCTTCAAAATAGCCGCGAATCATGTGCACAATCTGGTCGCAACGGTCCTTGGGCAGGTAAATACCTTCGGTAGTGCAGACCAACAGACCAATCTGGTCTAGACCCTGAACGGTTTCAATAATGCGCGGTACGTCTTCTTCCACGAAAGGATGCACCGCCAGCCGACCGCTATCATCGGCAAGATACGCGCCATTCTCAGCAATGTAAGTAAGGCCCTGGTTTTCGAAGCCACGCATATAATCCTGCAGCTTGGCATGAGTATTTCCGCTCGCCACGACGAAGTGGATTCCATGCGCCTGCAGGCGGGGCAGGATGCGCGCGAACCGTTCGGTGTCGAAGGTTTTGGAGTCGGTGAGGAAGGTTCCATCCATATCGACGGCGATAATTGAGGGCTTAGTCTGCATGCTGTGCCTTTCTGACTCTGCTACCCCGTTCAGGCGGGGGTGCGTCTGTGGCGGTGTCTCTTTATAGGGTCTCACGTTTTTTGAGCTCCGGAAGACGGTTCGCGGGTGTTTTGGGGCGTGGATCCCCGTCACAAAACGTCATTTAAAGCCTCGATTTTTGAGGTGCACGTCACTTCTTGAGCCCATTTTCGCCACTTTTTGCACTCTGTTTCTCTACAAACTAAACTTACTTGAAACGTAAAACTTTACCTATCAAGCTTAAAGGCATGAACAACAACACCATGAAATACACCGGCGCAGGCAAGTTCTCCATCGACGCGCTGATCACCGCGCGCCGCAAGTAAAGCTTTGAACCACCTCCTGCCTCCACACATGAACCCGAGACAGACAATCACCGGTAGGTTCACCCAGACTTCACCGCCGCCCGTCCTGATTCCGGCAGAGGACGAGCTCTTCTACCCGCGGTGAAGAGAGTGCGCGGAATGCCATAGCCCGCACCGCCACTCCACGATGCCCCCGATAGTATGGGTCGGGGGCATCGCCTTTTAACTTCCAAACAGCAAACCCCAAACCTGTAAACCTTCAGACACGCAAGCGGCGGCTCCTCCCCACGGGA